>NZ_JACB01000004.1 GCF_000520975.1 Aquimarina megaterium XH134 | reverse complement strand
TTAAAACCACTACTCAAGATGAGTTCTAATACAAATGTATTAAATCAATCGTTAAGTTGTATAGGATATGACAAGGTAAGTACAACTCCTTTTCCTGGTGAAGATGTATAATCTAGTTTTGCATTTACCAAAGCTGCACGGCTTTTCATATTAAGCAAACCAGAATTTGCCTGGACAGATTTTGGATCAAACCCAACACCGTCATCCTGTACTCTAATATTGAGTGTTTCTGGAGTATACTCCAGCTCTACTTCGAGGCTTGAGGCCTCTGCATGTTTTATAGTATTAGAGAAAAATTCCTGAATGATACGGTATAGGATAATCTCATCTTTTGGGTTTATATACACCTCTTCTCCTTTTACAGTAAGGGAAGGCGTTAAAAAATTAAGTTTCTCAAAACGTTTGAGTTCTACAGTAATAGATTTTTCTAACCCTACATTTTGAATCACTTCGTGATTTAAGGTCTTAGATAAGGTGCGTATTTCTTGCAAGCTATCCCCTACCAATTTTCTAACATCCTGTAGTGATTCTGATGCTGTATCCTCTATGGTAGCTCCCATAATATTAATCTGCATCACTGCCGTAGATAGCAATTGCCCGATATTATCATGAAGCTCCCAGCTTACATTTTTAAGTGCCTGTTCCTGTATCTCTATACGGGATTTAAAAATCTCATCCTCAAAACGTTGTTCTGCTCTTAGTTTATCCAGCAGTAATTTGTTTTTTCGGCGCTGAAAAGCCACAAAAAATACAATACCGAATACTACAAAAAATAAAATAATAGCGGTAAAATAAACAATTAATAAGATCTGTTCTTTCTCGAGCATACGATAAAACCAATGGTATAACAAGTATAGGTAAAAATTATAGCACAGTAAAGAATTATAACACGGATTTTAACGAAATCAACATTTTCTTTAGAATAATATGCACTATAAATAAATAAAGGAGCAACTACTAAATGCAAAACCATTGTCCCAATGGCAACATAAAAAACTAAATCCTTATTAAACTCCAATATTTTCTCACTTTTTAGCATTTCAAAAAAATAAAAAAATACACTTATCAAAATAATTAAAGTTCCTGTAACCATTGGAAAAGAAGAATGAACTTTAAAAAAATCGTCCGTAATCAATAAATTAAGAACAGATGTAGTAAAAAATAAAATTATTAAAATATCAAGAGTTAGTCTGAACTTTTTGGATAATAAATTTTCCTTAAAATACCATGTATAAAACACAATACTAACTATCGAATGAATATTATACAACCAAGCATTCTTAATCAAAAAAGTTTCTTTCAAAAATGATAATTCATCATATGTATCTATAAAAGTAGGTAATTTCCCTACCACTTCCACAAGAAAATTAAGCCATAAAAAATACACGAAATACCGTGTCAATTTATCAACACGGTATTTCATGATATAAAAAGTTCCTACTAGTGCTGCTAATAACTCAGCAGTTTGAAAAAGAATATTTAATGTTTTCATTAATAGATTTGTGGAGGATTACCACTATTCCCATAATTATATGGCTCAATATCATAATTATTAGGTGCACTATCACCTCCTTTACCCATCTCACCTGCAGGCGCTCCCGTAGGTGATAAAAAGATAGTTGAATACCCCCTATCCATGTTACACTTTTCTTTAGGATAGGCCCCAAAATACATTCGAATCCCAGGATTATCAATCCCTTGTTTTTTAGATTTCTTTTTTACATATTTAAGATATTGTTGTAATTCTTCAACACTCCACCAAAATTCCCTGGTGTCTTCATACCCCAAACACTTATCTATCTCAGGTGTTCGGGTACAGCACCATACATGTTGTAGCTCTTTTGCTTCTTCTACGCTAATACATTTTTTAGGTTTTCCACCTTTTTTTCCTTTTTTTGGTAATTCTTTTCCCATAACGTTATATTATTTTAGATTAAATTAGATTAGATTGATGCTAATATATCCAAAAAACATGCAGCAAAGCAAATACACCCTACCTAAAAATCAAAAACCACCCAACACCTAAACAGCACCAAACAACTGTATTTCAACACCCTAAAGCATCTAAAAAAATTACAAAAAAAATTACAAGGGGCATTTACCCCTATTACCAAAAGGGTGTTTTCCCCCTATTGGGAGATAAATGAATTCTCGTCCTCTTCTTCAATAGAATGACAAGCCCTTCGGCTAAACAAAAAATGCTAGTCTTAAGAAAAACCAAACAGAAATAACAATTATGTTTTGACGATAACCTTTCAGCAAACTACATCTTGCAAAGTTGGGCTTTAGATTTCAACTTTATTTTATAATATGTAAAAAGAATACGCCGAATAGTATTCAAATTTTCTAATTAACAATTTCATATAACAACTTTAATATTGTAAATTTCGTGGTCATAACTTACATATTAAATGCTAAATCAAAATATAAAAAATAAAGTTCAAGTACTGTGGGGTAAACTTTGGCATGTTTGATTATCAAGTCCAATTACAGCTATTGAGAATATAAAATATCTTTTTCACGAAACATTTAGAAGTATTTAAACTATTCGTACAATTTTATAAAACAAGCAAATATGCCACTTATATTTTCTCAAGAAATAGACTTTCCTACTAATAGAGTATTTGATTGGTTATCTTTTTATGATGCAGATTATCAAAAATACACTGGATTAAATTTAGAAGATGATTTCACATTTAACGATAAGAAAATCACAATATCTTTAGGAGGACTGAGTAAAAAAAAGTCTATAAAGATAAAAGATAAAAATCTTGATCCTGTCAACCTTTTTCCTGTTTGGTTTCGAAGACCAAATAAAGTATCAAATCCGTTTACAGGTGATTTTGAATATGAAAGCACCTACCCTAGAAATCTTTTTAATTATGCTTTAAAACAAAGAAATACCATTTTTTGGGATTACTTAGGGTATAAATTAGAATCTAATAACCATTTGGGTTCTTTTAAAACCACTGGACTTAATAAACCAATCATTCTCGAATTGGCTCAGCAATTTGGCCTCACAATTCCTAGCACTTTAATAACGAATTCTAAAGATGATCTAAAACTGTTTTTTGAAACCAATAATAATAGAATAATTACCAAGTCTATAGAAGAAATTATTATTGATCACAAACATTATATTAATGATGAAGAATATCATCATTTTTATCAAATTACCAACTTGTTAGAGAGTCTCGATAACACTCCTAGTAAATTCGCTCCTTCACTCTTTCAGGAATATATAGATAAAGAATACGAAATAAGAACTGTTTTTTTTAATGACAAATGTTACTCAGCTGCTGTGTTCACCCAAATTAATGAAAACACTAAAGTGGATATGAGGAATAGGATGGCAAATCATTTTACTCGATATATGCCTTATAAACTAGATGCTAAAATCGAAGCTAGCATTTTAAAATTAATGAATCATTTAGAGCTAAACTTTGGAGTAATTGATTTTATAAAATCAATAGATGATCAATATTATTTCTTAGAAATCAATCCTGTAGGACAATATGGAGATGTATCTTTATATTGTAACTATGGAATACATAAAAAAATCGCAGAATTTTTAATTAAAAATGAAAACAAAAAACAAAAAACCTCAGGTAAGCATTCCTGAAAATGAAGCAATTTCTTTTGATTTACATTATATTACAAGTGTACAAAAGAAAGAAATACCCAGAGAAGACTTTAAAGTAGAAATGAATAGATATTATGGCAAAGGTATGATCATGGATTTTTACAAAAACAATTCGAATATATTTCATGATGAATAACGAAGACCATTTTCTTTTATTTTCAACTTGTATCCCAGTAAAAGGACACGAAAGCAGTTTGATAATGGATTTGGATAAAAGTGAATATTTAGAAATCCCAAATGAACTATATGATATTTTAACCTCTGATCATTTTACGCATAATATAAAGAAAATAAAGAGTTTATTTAATAATGATTATGATGAAGGAATTAATCAATATTTTCAGTTTTTAGTTGATAATCATTACGGTTTTTACACATCAAATCCATCACCTTTTCAAAAATTGCCGTTGCATTTTGATTCTCCACATAAGATAATATCTTCTGTTGTTGCTATAAATAAAGAATCAAAATATGATTTAACAAATGTTTTTCAGCAATTAGATAAATTAGACTGTCAGCTATTACAAATTCGTATTTATGACCACATAGAGATGGGGGAAGTCATAGAAGCGTTAAAAGTATTGAAAAAAAGTTCAATTAGAATTATAGAATTATACTTCCCAGCTTTTTTAAAACTAAGTGATGAAGTCTTAAAAAAAATAATAGTTGATTTTCCTAGAATTTTGATAACAGTCTACGGAGCGCAAGAAAGCAAAAAAAATAGTGTATTAAAAAACTCATCTCGGGTAATTAGATACACAGATCAACAACTTTTATATGATTCGAAAGAGGTATATTCTACAGATCTCTTTACGGTGTCTCATGAAATGTATTTGGAAGCAGTAAATTATAATGCTGGACTACATAGAAAAGTATGTATAGACCATGAAGGGAATATAAAAAACTATGTATCCCATAATACTATTTTTGGAAACGTAAAAGATAATTTGATAGCTGAGATCATTCAAAAAGAAGAATTTAAAGAAAAGTATTATTTAAAAAACGATATCATAGAAAAATGTAAAGATTGTCAATTTCGATATATGTGTTTAAGTAATTCTGATGTAGAAAAAAAAGATGAAAATTATCATAAAATTGACACCTGTACTTACAATCCATATAAAAATACTTGGGATCAATCCAATACTATTTAATTTAAAGTTAACGTTTAACAAAATAATTATTTCTTACTTTTAGATAAACTAATATATACATTATGAAAAAAAAGAAAGCAGATTCTTTATCATTGAAATTTGACAAACAACAAATCAGCAAATTAACAAGTTTTAAAGGAAAGTCTATAGATTACGCTTGCGCACATGGTGTTATGGGAGGAGACCATGGAAATGCATCTAACACCTGTCATACGTTTGCAGCTGACTGTGATACGTGTGATACACAAATTAAATAAACTTTAATGAGCCAATTATTAAAAACATATACATTATGAAAAAAAAGAAAGAAGATTCTTTATCATTAAAATTTGATAAACAACAAATTGCTAAGTTAACAAAGTTCAAAGGCAAATCGATAGATTATGCTTGTGCACGTGGTGTTATGGGAGGAGATCTTGTAACTGCTTCTGGTAATAGTTGTGCAGTCTGTGATACTCGTAATACGTGTGATACACAAATTAAATAAACTTTAATGAGTCAATTATTAAAAACATATACATTATGAAAAAAAAGAAAGAAGATTCTCTATCATTAAAATTTGATAAACAACAAATCAGTAAGTTAACAAGCTTTAAAGGAAAATCTATAGATTATGTATGTGCACATGGTATTATGGGAGGAGATGGTGTAGGTGCCTCTCATACCTGCGGAGGTGAATCACAATGTTGGTGTGATACACAGGTTTAATTTAGTATTGATTATCTATAATTTAATTAAGTATTGTAAAAATTATAACTCAACAGAAAAACATATATCATGAAAAAAAAGAAAGAAGATTCATTATCATTAAAATTCAACAAGCAACAAATCAGCAAGTTAACCAGCTTTAAAGGAAAATCTATAGATTATGCCTGTGCACATGGTGTTATGGGAGGAGATTTCGGAGAACATAGTAATAGCTGTCCATCTCAGATGTGTTGTGATACAGGTTTAATTTAAATAAACTCTGCAGAAAAAACATACATCATGAAAAAAAAGAAAATAGATTCTTTATCATTGAAATTTGATAAACAACAAATCGCTAAGTTAACCAATTTTAAAGGTAATTCTATAGATTATGCCTGTGCACATGGTGTTATGGGAGGAGACAAAGGAGGCAACTCTAACAGCTGTCAATCAGTAATTTGCTGTGATACTGGCTTAATTTAAATAAACACCACAAAAAGCATATATCATGAAAAAAAAGAAATTAGATTCTTTATCTTTGAAATTCGAAAAGCAAAAAATTGCGCAGTTAACAAGTATTAAAGGGAAATCTATAGATTATGCTTGTGCACACGGTATTATAGGAGGAGATGAAGGAGGTCTAACTAACAGCTGTCCAGACGCATCAAACTGCCAAACTTGTTAGTGATATGTATTAATTCAATAACAGCCAATTGTATTTTTTAGAAAAGATTCTTCTTCAACTGAAGAATCTTTTTTATGTATAAAACTTAACCTTTATATAATAAAAAAACTATAGACGAAACATATTTTTAGAATATGATAATAAGATAATTTTTCATTTCCATAACTACACATTACATTAGTCTAGAAATAAAACAAACCAACACACCTTCTATGAATACTACCGAAATCTTAAGAAAAAAACTACAAGAAATACATATTGTTTTAAGCCAGAATTATGGTAGCAAACAAGATATAGGTGTTTTATCCGGTTTATCAGGAATATCATTATTTCAGTTTTATTATGCCAGGTTTACAGAAAACAAAAAAATGGAAGATATAGCCATAGACACTATATCTGAAACTATACAACGAATAAACGATGGGTATTCTTTTCCTACCTTTTGTACAGGTATAGCAGGAGCAGGTTGGGTGTTAGAATTATTAGATGAGGAAGAATTTATAAATATCGATACCGATGGTCTTTTGTCAGATTTAGACACTTTTCTTTATGATTCTATGGATTCTGATATCAAAAATGAATATTTTGATTTTTTACACGGAGCAATAGGTTATGGTTATTATTTTTTAAAGAGATATGAAAATACTGTATCAGAGTCGTTAAAACAAAAATACATAACATATATCCTACACCTTATTAATGCGCTTAAAAACAGTGCTAAAATTGACAAACGAGGATATTTTTGGATGTATGAACTTCATAAAGCAGAGAAGCTTTGGGGAGCTAATTTAAGTTTATCCCACGGCATGGCGAGTATTATCAATTTTTTAAGTAGGTTATATCAACATAAAGATTTTCAGAATCCTGTAAAAGATATGTTAATTGGCACGATTGATTTTATGATTAATTCTAAATATCCAGATGAAAATGGAAGCTCTCTTTTTCCTGGTTGGGTATATCCAGAAATGGAAAAATACACAAATAACAGACTAGCCTGGTGTCAAGGAGATTTAGGAATAGGTATTTCACTTTGGAGAGCAGGTAAAGTATTAGAAAATAATACATATAAAGAATTAGCAATACACATCGTAAAACATTCGGTAAAAAGAAGAGATACTGTAGAAGCGATACTACAGGATACAGGAATATGTCATGGAGTTTTTGGGATCGTTACCATATTTAATTATATGTATAAAGAAACCGAAGAGGTAATATTTAAACAAACAGCCGATTTTTGGATGAATGAAGCATTAAAAATGGACACACATAAGGACGGGTATGCTGGTTACAAACAATGGAGAGGTAGTCAAAAAAAATGGAAAAATGAAACCAATTTACTGGAAGGAATAGCCGGAATAGGCTTGTCCATAATTTCTTATTTAGAACCATCTGAAAGTCAATGGAATCAATGCTTAATGATTTATTAATCTATATTCTGAAGTTTATGTTATAAAAATACATAAGAGAGTCAACTCATCCATTACTATTTAATTTAAAATTAACATCTAAAAAAATAATTATTTCTTACTTTTAGATAAACTTAAGTATATATATTATGAAAAAAAAGAAAGAAGATTCTCTATCATTAAAATTTGATAAACAACAAATTGCTAAGCTAACCAATTTCAAAGGTAATTCTATAGATTACGCCTGTGCACATGGTGTTATGGGAGGAGACGGGGCAACTAATTCTAACAGCTGTGCTTCACAGATATGTTGTGATACTGGTTTAATTTAGTATTAATTCCTATAATTTAAGTAAACACTGTTATAAAACATATACATTTATAAAAAAAAAGAAAATAGATTCTTTATCATTGAAATTTGATAAACAAAAAATAAGTAAGTTAACACATTTTAAAGGAAAATCTATAGATTATGCTTGTGCATACGGTATTATTGGAGGAGATCTTGGGAGCGCATCTGATAGTTGCCAAAACTCAAACTGTGATACTACAATAATTTAGGCAGGGAATATCAGCCACTTAAACAAACACTGTAAAAGCTATAACTCAACACATATATTATGAAAAAAAGAAAAACAGATTCTTTATCATTAAAATTTGACAAACAACAAATCAGTAAGCTAACAAGCTTCAAAGGAAAGTCTATAGATTATGCCTGTGCACATGGTGTTATGGGAGGAGACAAGGGAGGTAACTCTAACAGCTGTGTAAATGCATCAAACTGCGTAACTTGTTAGTGATATGCATTAATTCGATAACAGAAATTGTATTTTTTAGAAAAGATTCTTCTGCAACTGAAGAATCTTTTTTTTATGGATAAGACTTAACCTTTGTATAATAGGAAAACTATAGAGGATACATATTTTAAAAATATGATACTAAGATAATTTTTCATTTCTATAACTACACACCACATTAGTCTAGAAATAAAATAAACCAATATATCATTAATGAATACTACCGAAATCTTTCCCAATTATGAATATCAAACATAGCTTTCCTCAAAACTCAATTAACCTAAAACTACACTTTTCTTTCATTCGTTTTTGCGCTATGTAGTTAATAGCAGTTTCTGTTAATTGCAAAACTCTTGGGTATCCTCCTGTAGTTTGGCAATCTCTCATTAACACAATTAAACTTCCTGATGGAGTTAATTGTATTGTACCTGGTAAAACAGGTGATGTTATAATCGAAGGTAAAGTGTTTGTTATTTTCTCTTCTAACTGAATTGCCATTCGATTTATAGTATTAGAAATTGTAAAAACCGAGTCTAGCATTTTAGATTTTTGTGCATCATTTAGCATGTCAAATTCGGGTCCTTTATACACCTCTAATGCATTTGAATTTTCTAAAAATAAAGGTGGTGAAATTGCAGAAAAATGATCGGTATAATTATTACTGCTTTGGTATGGTATTTTGTCATTTTTAGCTAATCGAAATCGAGGTGTAATTGACTTATAAAAAGATCTACTATGTAACACTTCTTCTGAAAGGAATCCATTCTTAATTCCTACATAACCATACATTCCTTTCCTACAAAAATTTATTTTAAGAATATCATTTTTTGAGACTCTAATCTCACGATACATTTCTATTTTTTGATCATTCAAAAAAGCATCTGTTTCGCCTCCTGTTAAAACAATAGTTGTGGTGTCATGAAATTTTAAAACAGGAGGTTGAATCGTCCATTCGATACATGCTGCATTTTTTGCATTGCCCAATATTAAATTTGCAAATCCAAATGCCACCTGATCCATTGCTCCACTTTTTGGAACTCCATATTTTGAAAAACCAAAACGTCCTTCGTCCTGGATAGTTGTAAAAAGTCCCGGTTTAATTATCTCGACATTTGTAATCATAAACACACAGATTCAGGCGTATAATTATTATTTTCAACTCTAGTTCTTATTTCGTTATATTCTTTTTCTTTAATCGATATAAACTGAATTTTATCTCCTGGTGAAATAAAGCAACAATTTTTTGTTTTCGGATTAAAAAAATCCAGAGGACACATACCTATCACATGCCAACCTCCAGGACTATCTACAGGGTATATCCCTGTCTGACTTCCACCAATTGCTACAGCACCTTTTTTAACATGCAACGAAGGAGTCATTTTTCGAGCACTATGCAATTGATTATCCAAACCACCCAAGTACAAAAATCCAGGTAAAAAACCAATACCATATACTGTATAGAGTGGAGCAGTATGTAATCGAATTATTTCTTCTACAGTAAGTGATTTATCTTTTGCAAATACTTCTAAGTCCTGTGCAAGGGAAGCAGCATAACAAACCGGAATTTCCCACAGCTTACTTTCGGGCCTTGCTTCTTCAAAACTTTTAGAATACAGCGATTTCAACTCCAAAACACTACTATAGAAATCCTCTATAGTAGACACATAACAAATTAATAACGAGTTATATGATGAAATTACCTCAACAATTAGTTTATCATAAAAAGAAAGTATCGATTTTTTAAAGAAAAGTAGGTCATGAAGGGTGTTTTCGTCAATTTTTGCAGGCCATTCTATTAAAATTGCTCTTTCAGAATATCTTTTGTATTGCAATTTATATTTCATAAGCTTCCTATTATAGTAAATTTAAAATCGAAAACTCTTTATATAAATATTTCAAAATCTGAACAGATTTTGGGTTATCTCCATGCACACAAATTGTATCAAAAAAAATTGGAACTTCTACTCTATTTTTAGTTTTCACTTTCTCTTCAAGAACCATTCTTTTTACATGACTAAAAATTTCTTTTGGATCAGTTAGTAAAGCTTCTTTTTCTTTTCTTGAAACCAATGTCAAATCATCATTGTAATTTCTATCAGCAAAAGCTTCATGTTTAACCTCGAAATTCCCTCTGGAAAGATACGATAATTTAGCATTTTTCAAAGTAATTATATATAAACTTTTATCGACATTTTTCACAGCTTCGATAATTGCCATAGCTACCGATTCATTTTTCACTGCTTCATTGTAAAGTGCTCCATGTGGTTTTACATGATGTAGTTTTCCTCCTGCTTTTTCGGTTAAAGATTTTACCAACCGTATTTGTTCGGTTATTATTTTTACCAAATCACCATATGGCATTTCAACTTTGGTTCTTCCAAAATTTTCACGATCAGGGTATGATGGATGTGCTCCAATTTTCACATTATGTTGCATTGCCAATTCGATCGTTTTCTTGATTACTTCTACATTCCCTGCATGGCTTCCACATGCAATATTACACCAAGAGATATACTGCATAATTTCGACATCAAAACCTGCCTCTTCCCCCACATCTGCATTAAGAATAATTTTCTTCATATTCCTACATTTACCAGTAATAATTCCTACAAACTTTCAATCACTTTCCAAATCCCTCTAAATCCTAAAAAGCAAGTAATGATAAGAATGAAAAATCCAATCAGGTTTTGCTTCCATGAATTGGTATATTTTCCTAATATTTTTTGTTGGTTCATTACCCATAAAAGGAAGATTGCAATTACAGGTAAAAGGAGTCCATTTGCGATCTGCGCAAATCGAATAATTACTATTGATTTTATCCCTAGGGAAGAAAACAAAACTCCCAAAAAAAGGATGAACATCCACACTGCTCTAAAGGATTTACTTTTGAGTCCTTTTTGCCATCCCATACACCCTTTTACTACATAAGCTGCTGCAAGAGGTGCTGTGATTGCAGAAGTAATTCCTGCTGCAAACAACCCAACAGATAGTACATATTTTGCCATCGAACCAAAAACCGGTTCCAGTCCTTTAGCCAGATCGGCTGCATTATTCACTTCTGCTTCTTGTATAGCCGCTCCCGCAATAATAATTGCCATTGACACAAACCCACCCAATACAATCGCAACTACAGTATCCTTTTTTGCTTCTGGCAGGTCCTCGGTAGATTTCCATTTTTCACTAACAATAGAGGCGTGTAAAAAGAGGTTATACGGCACTACTGTTGTTCCTATCAACCCTACAATGGTAAGTACATTATCACTAGAAAAATTAGGCACAAACCCTTTAAAAATCATTGAAATATCTGGTTTGGTAACTATTGCTGTTACTATAAAAGCTACACTCATTAATAAAACCAGAACAATCAAGCTTCGTTCTAAAACCTTATAATTACCTATGTACAATAGTACAAAGGCAATCACACCGATTACGATACTTAGGTAGTTTTCTGAAATCCCGAGTGAGGATTCTAAGATTGTAGACAGCCCAAGTACTCCCCCACTGATATTACCGGCTTCGTATGCCGCATTTCCTATGAAAATTGCTGACAGGATTAATGTAATAAGAGCTCCTCTTACAATTTTGTTATCAAATTGAGATTTTAGCACTTCGCTTAGTCCCTTTTGGGTGACTACACCTAATCTTGCTGCCATTTCCTGTAAAACAACACAAGCTACAATAGATAACACCAATGCCCATAGTAATGAAAATCCAAACTGTACCCCTGCTAATGTACATACAGTTACGGTACCTGGACCAATAAAAGCTGCAGTCACCCATGTTCCTGGGCCTATATTAAAAAATTTCTTCATTTATTTTGTATTAACATCTAGTGTATAAATAGCAAATGATCCCAGCCAATGCCCTCCTTCATAACTATCCCCAACCAGATTAGGCAAAGAATAGTTTACATGTGTATTTGCTACCGAAAAAAGATGCATGTACTCTTTATACTGTTTGGCAAGCCCATATAACACCCAGGCTCTACTAAAATTAAGTCCATCTAAATGAACCAATTTACCATCTGTACGATCAGACACTTCTCCTACGTCGATCGTAAAATTTTTGGCTTTAAGTTGCGGCATAAAATCAGAGATCCAACGATCAAATTCTTCTTTATTTAACACTCTTCTCATTACATCTATTTCTTCAAAACAAGGAGATAAAAAATCATAACCACTGGGTTCCCAGCCAATAGGACAACCTTGATCATTAGCATAGAATTCTCTTGCCCTGGTCTCTATAATGCCCTTTAGTTTTTGATCTCCCAGAGTATTTGCATAATCCCAAGCAAAGGATAATCCAAATGCAGTATTGGTATGCTCTCCTACTCTAATTGGATATTTAAGTTTTGGAAGAAAATCGATATACCGTTGTACAATAAGTGCAGTTAGTGGCTGAAGGTTTTCTTCTAATTCTCTTGCCAGTGGATCATCCCAGGTATGAAGCTCTTCGGCCAGTTTAAGCAACCAGGCCCAACCATAGGTTCTCTCGTATGATTTATTATGCTTTCCTTCAAAATACTTGATTTCTTCCTCAATATTCTTCTTAGACATATTTTGAAGCAATTTGGTTTTCGCTTCTTCCTTTTTTTCCAGATCAGGAAATGTTTTTAATAACTTCACTAACGACCAATGCCCATGGACTGAAGAATGCCAATCAAAACAACCATAAAAGGTAGGATGCAATACATGAGGTTCTCCTATATTTTCTTTTCCTCCTAAGGTTTGTCCCAGTTTATTAGGGTACTCTACCTGCAAGCAAGCTAATGGCAGTTCTACCAATGTATTGGCTTGTTTTAATGTGAGTTGCAAAGGTTCTTCTATTGGGTTCTCTTGTAGTGATTGTTCTTCGGTTTTTACATCCTTGGATGGTTGTTTTGATGTATCATTGTTTTTATTACACCCTAAAACAACAAGTAATGAAATCAGAAAAAGTATTCGGTACATAATCAATATTTATAAGTTTAAAATATCTACTTTCTTAAAAGTATCAATTTCCGGAATTATGCGTATGTGATTGTTGATAAGAACGGTAAATAGTTTATAAATTCTCTTAACCACTCAATAGAGTGATTTAAATACTGGTATAGTTTTTTATTTAGCGTTTTGGCATAAAAAAAGGGATATGATTAGATCATATCCCTTTACTTTCATTTCTAACTTGGATTTACATCTTCACATCGCTAAGCTTCACTTCTTTCCCTTCTTTATCCAACATCAATACTTCATCAAACCCGGCATTTTTAAATTGCTCAAATTGTGTAGCTGCATCTCCTATTAACAGGTATGCCATTTTGGTTTCATCAAGATATTTATTAGCTAATGCCTTATGTTGTTCTAAGGTCATTTCTTCTATTATTTTTTCTTCCTTAGCTATATAATCTGATGCAAAATCATACCTTCCCATTTCCTGTAACATTCCTAATAATGCTCCTTGGGTCTCAAATCTGCGAGCATTAGATTTTATTAAGGCGTTTTTAGTAAAGGCTAAATCTTCTTCAGAAATACCATCTTTATACTTCTCTATTTCATCTTTAAAAATCTTTACAGACTCAAAAGTCGTATTGGTACGTACACTTGAAGAGGCGGTAAAGGTCCCCGGTATCTTACTCCCATTAAACCTGGATCGTGCACCATAGGTATATCCTTTTTCTTCTCTCAAGATTAGGTTTACATTTCCTGAGAAAGATCCTCCCAACTTATAATTCATAACTGTAGCCGGAAAATAATCTTCGTCGGTACGTGCCATAGAAAGATACCCTATATTAATTACAGATTGTTTTGCATTAGGAATATCAACAAAATATAAAGATGATTTATCTCTGGTATTCACTACTTCATATTCTGGAATAGTTACTTCTTTGCTAGCCCATTTACTTTCTAAATTTTTAAGAGCCGCAAGTGCTTTATCTTGGTTTAAGTCTCCTACAATTTGAAATTTACTAACTGAAGGGGAGAAATTTTTGGCATAAAACTGCTTTAAATCGTCTATAGTAATCGCTTCTACAGAAGCTACAGTACCAGTGGTAGGGTAAGCAAACATGTGTTTTTCTCCATAAAGAAGTTTATTGTATACGTTTCTTGCCACCGTATTAGGGTCTGCAGCCGATCTTTTAATCCCATTAATAGTTTTGGTTTTTATTCTTCCAAATTCTTCTTCATCCCATCTTGGCTCCAGTAATATTTCGCCTATCAGATCCATTGTTTTATCAAGATTACGAACCAGGGTATTACCTCTTATGATAATTGCTTCTCTGGTTGTATACATTCTGATAGAGGCTCCCAGTAACTCTATCTCTTCTTCTAACTGCTCTGGAGTTTTGGTAGCGGTACCTTCCATCATGATATCTGTCATTAGGTTTGCTACTCCAATTTTATCAAATGAATCTAACAAATGTCCTCCAGAAATTATCAAACTAAAATTAACCAATGGAAGTTCATTTTGCTCTATACCATATACTTTCATTCCGTTAGATAATGAAGTACTCCAGGATTGAGGAATGTTCAGTTTTGGAGATTCTCCTTCTTTCGGAGCTACAGAACGATCAAAAGCCGAAGGTGTTTTTTGGATTTCTTCTTTTGTTTCGACTACTGCTTCTTCTACATTTTCTTTTATCTCTTCTTCTACAACTGCTGCTTTTTCTGAATCATTTGCCGCCAAATCCAATTTTCCTTTAGGAACAAAACTAGTAATCACATAAGGCTTATCCTTAATATATGTGTTGTATACTCTAATCACATCTTCTTTTGTAACCGCCTTAATATTTTCTATATCTTGAGTTATAAACCCCGGATCACCAGCAAACACATTGTATTGTGCTAATTGAAATGATTTTCCTAGTACACTACTAATTCCATTATAAAATTGTGTTTCGAGTCCTGCTTTAATACGTTCGATATCTGTTTCAGTAATTCCCTCTTCTTCAAATTTCTTAAATGCTTCAAAAACACCTGCTTCGATATCGGCTAGACTTTTACCATCATTAGCCGTAATATTTACTCTGAATTTACCTGCTATTTCCATAGATCTATTCCATGCATTAGTATCCGAGGTTAATTCTTTTTCTTTTACCAAAACTTTATATAAAGGTGCTTTTTTTCCGTCGGATAACAATTGCCCTAAGAAGTCTAATGCATAGGCATCTTTAGTATATTGTTCTACTGTTGGCCATACCATATTTAATTGTGCAGTAGTAGCAAAGTTATCTTCGTGAGAGAATCTTTTGGTTTCTGATAAAGTAACATTCTGTACTTTTAACTTTTCTACTGGTTGACGTTTTTTAATTTCGCCAAAATACTTCTCGATCATTGCTTTAGCCTCTTCTGTTTCAAAATCTCCAGCAAGTACTATAGTGGCATTATTGGGTCCGTAATATTTATCATAAAACTCTTTTACATCTTCTACAGTAGCATTTTGAAGATCTACTAACTCTCCTATTACTTGCCAGTTGTATGGGTGTCCTTCTGGATAAATATTCTTATCAATTACCCAATTGGTATGCCCATAAGGATTATTATCTACACGTTGTCGCTTTTCATTTTGCACCACTTCCTGCTGATTTTTGAAAGCACTTTTGGTAACTGTATTAATTAGAAAGCCCATTCTATCAGACTCTAACCATAATACCGTTTCCATAGCATTTTTGGGAACTACTTCATAGTATATTGTTCCGTCCTGCCATGTTCCCCCATTAAGTGTTCCTCCAACATCCTGAATCTTTTTAAAGAACTGATCCTGAGGTACATTTTCTGATTCTTGAAACAGCATATGTTCGAATAAATGTGCAAATCCTGTTCTTCCCGGTTTTTCTCGATTAGAACCTACGCCATATTGGATCGCAACCGAAACGATCGGATCAGATTTATCCTGATGTAATACCACTTGAAGCCCATTTTCTAGCTCATATTTTTCGAAATCAATAGATAATTTACCTACTTCTTCTGTTTGTACTTCAGAACTTGTTTCTTTCTTACAAGAGATAACTCCTAAAAATAAAAAGGACATTGCTACGACGAGCACCCTATAAACCTGAGTTTTCATAATTATGTTTTTTGTTTATGGAGTTAAAAATAACCTTTGCCAATGAGTATTTCTATTGATATGTTATTAAAATAAAGTTAAAGAGGTCTATTTTATGCTTGTAAATCCTCATAAAAAGCTTTTTATGAGGTAAATAGAAAGACCTTCCATTCTCTGGAAGGCCCTTCTATCGATAAGTAGTATTTACTCTTTTTAAAAAATTGAAGTTAGTTAAGTTACTATAGTTTACCTGAGTTTGTTTGCACTTTTGAAATCTAATTTTCTAATCATACATCAACAGATTCTATGTAGTAAAGAAATATTTCTATTTTTCTCAACATAACGACAAAACTGTATAACTCTAAAACGAGGTACATTACTTACGTGAAAGATTCTTACACCTAGATTTACCGAAGTTAATATGTACATTGGTTTGCTGCATTTGTACATTCGGTAGCCATATTATTTTTTCTGATTTGATATTCTTGAGAATTCATAATACCACAAACGACTGCTTTAAGACTTGTTCTTCTCATTTCTCGTGTCCAGGCAATTCCTCCGGTTACATCTGGCTCTCTTAAAAGCAATCCTCGGTATGCAATATAAATATCTAAATCCAGCTGAATCTCGGTCAAATTATAACGATTCAAATAACTATAATATTGATTCCCCCATCTTACTTTAGCTTCATTTGATATTATAAATTGTTCTGTTACAAAACAAACATCTCGTCTATTTAACTCTCTTACCCATTGAGTAACTACGCTTTGGTTTTCTGGACACCTTCTCAGAAAAGACAAATAGGAAATCCTAATCACGCAAGTTGCATCTATTTGAGGAGGTGAAGGGATATCTCTTGGTGGTCTGAAATCGGGATCTTCGGGAAAAGGAAATGATTTTTCTGGCGCATTGGTAGTATCCACTATTTCTACTGGCTCATTATTTGTATCTTCTTTCTCGCAGGAAGAAATTAAAAGCAATCCAAAAAACATAGGAAATAGTACAAGGTACTGTAATCTATATATTAATTTTTTCATGATATATAAGTTGTTTTAATGATTTATTATGTGAAATTATTTATGTTTCAAATAGAGGCTAAACTCCTTTGTTTTGATATAGAACTTAGCCTCTTATTAACTGATTCGGTGTTGCAACCAACTGATACTTATCGTTAGTAAAATACTTTCTAACTCAACCTCCGAATCCAAGACATATCACCCTCTTATGCAATGACCGTTATTACTACATACCGGCCATAAAAAAGGGCAATCTGCATCAGAGTTGCAATCTATTTTTATCCCTCCTTTAATAAAAGCTTGTTCGTTTCTTTTTAATTGATCGACACCGTTAAGGTTTACAATGTTTTTTAACATAACTATTAATTTTAAAATCGTATTTGTGTGAACATTTATAGACACTCACAGTTTGTGTCTATTCTTGCAAGAATATTTTTATATGCCCTAACCTGGTTTTAGATCTTTAGGACGGTTTCTTTTTTTAATACTTAAAAAGTCAAATTTTGTTTACAAAAAGTTTCAGATTATGAAACATATACTAATCGTTTATCTCAAAATTAAGTCGTGTATCCCTTTAAAACAAAGGGTTAGTATTCATATTTATAAATTTGAACAACCAAAAATTAATAGCGCGATTTTAATAAAATGATACTTCTTAAGAATTGGCATACTCATCATATTTAGAAGGCTAAGGCATATGTTTTTTGATCAAAAAACATATGCCTTAGCTATAAAGAATTTTCTTTTATGAATATGATTAGGATATGATTAATAGGTTCTACAAAAAAACCGTCTAGACATTTCGCTAGACGGTTTCGTTCATTTCAAAAAAGTAGATTGTTTTTTAATTTTTTACCAGGGTTTTATAATACTTATTTTCTCCACTGATAATCTGACAATAATACATTCCTTTTTCCAAACCTAATGTTTCAAAACCATACATAGTTTTAAGTCCTACACTACTTTTTCTTTTTAGCATACTACTTCTTACTTTTTTTCCATTGCTATTATATATCTCTATCTGTATTTTATTTTCATTGTTCTGCTTACCGAAATATTCAATCGTCAAATGTTCTTTAACAGGATTAGGGTAAAATTGAATTGGGTCTTTATGAGTCGATGTCATTGAAGTACGGCCTGAACGATCTTTACCTATCAATACTTGAATCTCTAAAATATCATCTAACCAATTCCCATCGCTACCATCTTCATCATTACGGTAATCTTCTTCATTATCATACTCTACCAAGCGTAATGAAATTAAATTGTTCTTCTCTTTAAAAAATAGAGGTGTGTTAAAAACATAAGGGTAGTCAAATATCGGATCTACAATTGATGGTGCAGGTGGGGGATCGTTTCTTACGGGAGGTATAATTACAGGTGCACTGGCTCCAAAAGGATCGCTGGGTACTACGACATAGGACAATCTAAAATATTTTGTGGTATTTATATTAGAACTATAATCTAAATCAAGTTTTAATCGTATAATATCATATGGTCTAAACGCTAACCTTTCTGGTCCTTTTAACTTTACAACCTGTTCTATTACCCCTTTATCATTAAATGAATCTGTAATAGATATGGATACATCAACAGTGCGATCCCTAGGGGTTAGTTTTTCTTGCCCATTAATGAAATGAGGAATACATACTACAAGGAGTATAAAAAAATACTTCGTTTTCATGATTAAAATTTTAAGAGTTATACATTAAAAACAAAGTATCAATAATTGGGCTTATCTAATAATTCGAATTGTTCATATTTATAAATTTAAACAATAAACCACTAGCTTAGCTCTAGTTTCTTAATATAATATGCCGGATTTAGTCCGGTTTTACTTTTAAAAACTTTAATAAATGTAGTGGCACTTTTATAACCTGTTTCCTTTGCTACAGCCCTGATGGTATAAGATCTAAACATTGGATCTTCTTTAAGTTTTAGCAAGGCATAATCTATTCTTAATTCATTAAGATATTGATTAAATGACTTCTTTTTTATTTCGTTTAAGGCTTTTGATAAGTAGGTCGTATTGGTATGAAGTAATTTTGCTGTTGAATACAAATTACAGTCTTGTGAAATATAAAAATGAGTATTTTCTAATTCTTGAAGTTTCTTGAGAATTTTTTCTGATTTTTCATCTTTTATTTTCACTTCTCGAATCGGGTGTTCTAGGTCGTGATCTAAAGATTTTTTCTCTTTAATATCTTCAATTATTTTTAGAAACTTTTGTTCTTTTATTTTAGTCTTTCTTCGATATACCAAAAAAGCGGACAATAGCCCTGTAATCAATACTATGGATATAGTTACAATAATTTTCTTACTTGTCACACTTTTTGTTTTTTCACTTGCCAGTTTATTGTTTTCGATTTTAAAATCTTCTAAGTCGTCTTCGTACAATAAATCTTTAGCCACTAATCTTTTGTCACTTTTTACCTGAATAATATTTTGAAGTCTATCATAATACGATATCTGTTTTTCCTGATCGCCCATCATTTTTGATGTTTCGATAGCCAGCTTATACATGTTTTCTATTTTATCTGCCTCTATGTTATCACCTATCAAATCAAAATTTTCATTTAATAGAGAAATTGTTTCATCATATTTTTTTTGTTGATATAAACACCTGGCTATATAGTAGTTTGCTATATATAAATTGGTTTGTTGCCCTCCTGTATTGTTTACAAAAATGTCTTTTCCTTGCTTAAGAAACCCTAATGCTTTATAATATTCTTCCTTTTTATAATAGATGTCTCCAAGATTAATATAAAAATAGCTTTTGTATATAGGTAAGTCGTAATTCTCTGCAAACAAAATACCTTGGTCATTTATTTTTAAAGCCTCATCAAGTTTATGGATTTCTGCCAGGCATTTGCCTTTTCCTAATAATGAACTTAGGTAGGTATTTTTGTATTGAACAAAATTATCTTTTGTTTCTTTCTCTAAGGTTTTAAGTACTAAATCGTATTCACCAATTGCATCTTTGTATCGTTTTAATTTCATACGTACATTGGCTATATTGGTATGACTTATCAACTTATATGATAAATTCTGTATGCCTCTAGAAAGTTCTTTGGCACTAAGATAAGATTGTAGTGATTCTTCATACGCTCCAAGAACATAGTAACTACTTCCCAACAAACTATGGCTTCCAAAAATCTTTATGGTATCCTTCATTTTTTCTGCGGATTTAACAGATATGTAGGCATTTTTTATTGTATTACTATGATGAGAACGTATGTATTCTATGTATGCGATCTGATAACTTGAGAAATACTGAATATTATAATCTTCTTGTATTTTTCCTCTTTGTAAAAAAGCCTTACAGTACGCTAAACCTTTTATAGTATCTTTCTCTTCAGAAAATGTGTTTTGAATAAAATTTTCTATTTTTTTTATAGAATCAGATTGAGTAATAAATCGTTTTTCTTTTTCTGAAATCGAATATGTCTCCTCTTTTTTCTCTGCTTTATTTTGTCCGATTGCAATACCAGAGCATATAGTAAAAACATAAAAGACAAGGTAATATCTACAGTATTCAGAATTACCAAAAACTGATAAAATTGATTTTGAGAAATGAGATAGTGAAAATAAGATCATTGGTTTTAAAGAGTTAAATTTTCATATCATCTTCAATTATATGTAGGACTATTATTATAGTTCTTTGTTACAAATTGAATTTTAATAATTAAAGAAATGTACATTTATATTTCTAAAATCATATCTTAATTAACACAAATAAAACTTATTTTCTTATTGCTTTCTATGATTATCCTAGCCATCCATCACGATCCAAGCTTCTATATTGTATAGCTTCAGAAATATGATCTCCCAAAATTGATTCTGATTTTTCGAGATCTGCAATAGTTCGGGATACTTTTAGAATACGATCGTATGCTCTGGCAGAAAGGTTTAATCGTTCCATTGCAGTTTTTAGTAGTTCTTTAGAAGCACTGTCTAAGGCACAGTATGCTCTGATTTGCTTTACTCCCATCTGTGCGTTGTAATGAATATTTTGCAATTCTGCGAATCTTTGGGTTTGTATATTTCGCGCTTCAATTACTCGTTTTCTTATTTCAACACTAGACTCTCCTCGTCTTTCTTCGCTAAGTTTATCAAAAGGTACTGGTGTAACTTCTATATGAATATCTATTCTATCTAATAACGGACCCGAAATTTTACTAAGGTAGCGTTGCATCTCTGCTGGAGAAGAGGTTACAGGTGCATTCGGATCATTAAAATACCCTCCCGGACTAGGATTCATACTTGCAACCAACATAAAACTTGAAGGATAGGTTACCGTAAATTTTGCTCTCGAAATGGTTACTTCTCTATCTTCGAGAGGTTGGCGCATTACTTCTAGTACTTCTCTTTTAAATTCTGGTAATTCATCTAAAAACAATACTCCATTATGAGATAGTGAGATTTCTCCGGGTTGAGGATAACTTCCACCACCTACTAGTGCTACATTTGATATGGTATGATGCGGACTACGAAACGGTCGTTGTGCCATCAATCCTACATTATCTTTAATACGCCCTACTACACTATGTATCTTGGTTGTTTCTAGGGCTTCTTGTAATGACATAGGTGGTAAAATGCTAGGTAACCTTTTACTTAGCATCGTTTTACCACTTCCCGGCGGGCCTACCAATATAATATTATGTCCTCCCGCTGCAGCGATCTCCATACATCGTTTTATACTTTCCTGCCCTTTTACATCTGCAAAGTCAAACTCAGGATTATCCAGTGCCATATAAAATTCTTCTCTGGTATCTACAATAGTTTGTTCAAGCTCTCCTTTCTCATCAAAATAGTCAATTACTTCTCTGATATTTTCTACTCCGTATACTTCTAAATGATCAACGATCGCTGCTTCTTTAGCATTTTGTTTTGGAAGTATAAATCCTTTAAACCCTTCTTCGCGTGCTTTGATAGCAATAGGTAGTGCTCCTTTAATAGGTTGTAAACTCCCATCCAGAGATAGTTCTCCCATAATCAAATATTCTGAAATTGCACCTCCCTTAATTTGCGAACTTGCTGCAAGAATTCCTAAAGCCAGGGTAAGATCATATGCAGACCCTTCTTTTCTTAAGTCTGCAGGAGCCATATTAATGGTTATTTTCTTTCCTGGTAATTTGTACCCATTGTTTTGTAAAGCAGCAGCTATACGATAACTACTTTCTCGTATCGCATTGTCTGGTAACCCTACAAGGTGATACCCTATTCCTTTATCGATATTCACCTCGACCGTAATGGATGTTGCCTCAACTCCAAAAACAGCACTTCCAAAAACTTTTGTAAGCATGTGTTATGTTTTACATACATGCAAACATACGTACGATGAGTTTTAAAAAATGAAACTGGGATTTTGTATTCGAAATACTTTAGATACGTATTTTACGATCTACCTTGCTTAGATATTAAAAGATAAGAATTGAAAAGTAGGGCCCTCGCCTTATAAAGATATATTACGTATGATATAATATCCCAAGCTTATGCCCTACTTATTTTATGTATAAAATTACATAACAAACAATCATACAACTGCTTCTACGGTTGCTTGAAACAGCTTTTTATTTAAAAACTTTAATGTTGGTATTTTGTCTTTGGTGTCTACCAAAATAGATATATTGTTATTGCTTCCTCCATAAGATACCATACGTACCGGTATGAAATTTAATATTTCGAAAAGCCTATATGAATTCTTATCATTGATAACAGATTCTCCTACAATACATATGATACTATGATCTTTCTCTACAGTTATTTCTGCGTAGGTTTCTATTTCTTTTACGATTTCATCCAGATTGCTTGTATTATCAATTGTTAACGATATCGCAATCTCTGAAGTGGTAATCATATCAATTGAAGTGTGGTAGTTATCAAAAACTTCAAAAATTCTTCTTAAATACCCATGAGCCATCAACATTCGATTCGACTTGATCTTAATCGCTGTAATTCCATCTTTTGCAGAAATTGCTTTCAACCCTTTTCGATATGTTTTATTAGAAATTACTGTTCCCGGTGCTTCTGGATCAAATGTATTTTTGAGAAGTACTGGTATATCTTTACCTACAACCGGAGAAACGGTTTGAGGGTGAAGTATTTTGGCACCAAAATATGCTAATTCTGCTGCTTCATTATACGTAAGATGTGAGATCGGGTGTGTTTCTTCAACATATCTTGGGTCATTATTATGCAACCCATCGATATCGGTCCATATCTGTACCTCTGAAGCATTTAATGCAGCTCCAATAATTGTAGCAGTATAATCACTACCTCCTCTTTTTAAATGACTAATTTGCTCTACCTCGTTTCTACATACAAACCCTTGAGTTATATATAAAGATGTGTGGGTATTACTTTCTATTACTTTATTCAATTTTTCACCAACCTTGCTAATGTTTGGATTTTCAACAGAACTCACATACATAAACTCTTTTGCATCTAGTAAAACATTAGATATACCCTCGGCATTTAAGAATCCAGAAAATATATATGTCAAAAGCGCTTCTCCAAAGGTAATAAGCTTAGAATTGACAACTTCTGAATACTCTTGACTAGAGATCTCAAACATTTCTGTGATCATTGCAGACAAACCGTCTTTAAGCACATTTCTTGTTTCCTGATTCTCGATTAATTCATCAATAACATCACTGTGTTTACTTTCTAATCGATGTAAATTTCTTGTAATGGCATCAACATCATTAAATTTCACATTTTCTACCAGTCGAATTAACTGATCTGTAACACCCGACATTGCAGAACAAACTACAATTTTATTTTCTTGATCAGAGATCAAAATTTCCTTTACCTTATTAAGGTTTTCAACAGATCCTACAGAAGTTCCTCCAAACTTTAAAATTTTCATCAATCTTGCTTTTTCATTTGTTTTTAACACTGCATAGTTAATTAATAACTCACAAATAATAAATATTTTAAAAGAAAAAGCATAAATTTGCACAGAATGTTAAATATGTAACAATGAAAACAATTACAGATTGTGTACACAATATTTTAAGGCATCAGCCTTTTCTAGAGGACGCACTATCAAGGGACATTATTAATTTCAGTTCGTTGGCTGTCGATCTATTACCTAAAGTAGAAAAAATCATGAAAAAGCCTGTTAAACCAGGTTCTATTGTGATGGCATTAAGGCGTTACCATCCAAAAAAAATAAAACACATCGATAATTTAAGGAATCTTGGTGATATTATGGTACGATCAGGGATAACCGAGTATACATTTTTAAACTCTAATAGTATTTTAACCAGCCAGAGTAATCTTTTGGAAAGTGTAAAAAACGAAACAAAAGCTTATTTTACATACTCTAGTAATTTTCAAGAAAGTAATATATTAGTGTCTTCGTCACTTAAATCTACTGTTGAGAAACATTTTAAAAATGAAGTATGCATCTCTGTTGCAGATGACTTATCTTCTATTTCTATAGCGTTACCCGAAGACAATTCTAAAGTAATTGGTTTGTATTTTTATATTTTTAAGCTATTGGCTTATGAAGGCATTCCTGTTTTTGAAGTTATTTCTACTTCAAACTACTTCACCTTATTTTTAGAAAAAGAATATGTTAATAAGGCATTTTTATTAATGAATGAAGTTAAAGAAGATCAATCTATATAAACAAAAAAACCCTGCTATAGAGCAGGGTTTTAATACATTACATATTATATTTTTACCAAATATGTACTCGTTTTTCTGGTGCCAAATACATTTTGTCACCTTCTTTTATATCAAAAGCTTCATAAAAGGCTTTAACATTTAATAAAGGTTGGATAGCACGTGTTGTACCAGGTGAATGCGGATCTGTCTTAATTTGAGTTCTTAAAGCATCTTCACGAATCTTTGTTCTCCATACGGTAGCCCAAGACATAAAGAAACGCTGTTCTGCAGTAAATCCATCAATATCTTCTGGTCTTCCATTTTCTGCAAAATACATCTGTAATCCATCATAAGCTCCTAACACACCTCCTAAATCTCCTATATTCTCTCCTAGTGTAAATTTACCATTTACAAATACACTATCTAACACTTCAATAGCACTATATTGTTCTGCTAAAGCATCTCCTCTTTCAGTAAAAGCTTTAAGATCATCTTCTGTCCACCAGTTTTTAAGATTTCCTTCTGCATCAAAACGAGCTCCAGAATCATCAAAAGCATGTGATATTTCATGACCAATAACGGCTCCGATACCTCCGTAATTAACTGCTTCGTCTGCTGTATAATTATAGAATGGTGGCTGAAGTATAGCTGCCGGAAATACAATTTCATTAAGTAAAGGATTGAAATATGCATTTACGGTTTGAGGAGACATTCCCCACTCTGCTTTATCTACCGGCTTTCCTATTTCATCGATTGACTTTTCGAATTGCCATTTTGATACTGCCATTGCATTATCAAAATTAGAATTCCCTTCTTTTACATCAAGTGTAGAATAATCTTCCCATTTATTTGGATATCCAATTTTAACAGTAAACTTATCTAATTTCTCTATAGCTTTAGCTTTTGTGCTATCACTCATCCATTCTAATACTTCGATTCTTTTTTGATAAGCTTTGATTACATTCGCAATCATTTTCTCTGCCTTAGCTTTTGCTTCAGGTGGAAATTTAGCATCAACATACAATTGCCCAATAGCTTCTCCTACAGAACCATTTACTGCACCTAATGCACGTTCATCAAGTGGTCTTTGTTTTTTTGCACCTCTAAGTGTTTTGCTATAAAAATCCCAGTTTGCTTTTTCTATTTCTGTAGAAAGAGATCCAGTTGCACTATTTAAAGTAGACCAACGCATTACGGTTTTAAGATCTTCAATATCTGTTCCTGTTAACACTCCTTGTAAAGCTTTCATATATTTTGGTTGCAACACCATAACCGTATCCAGTTGTTGTTTAACACCAAGATCTTTCAATAATTTATTCCAATCTACTGCTGGAGTCATTTCTGAAAGTTGAGCCATACTTCTTGGATTATTAAAGTTACGAGCATCACGACTTTGAACTTTATCTAATCTAGGTTCGGCTAATTTGGTTTCGATATCTAAAATCTTTTCTGCTGCTTTATGTGCCTGATCTTCGGTATCCCCAATAAACTGAAGCATTCTTGTAATATGATCCACATATTGTCCTCTAATTTCTTTAGACTTTTCATCCTGATCCAAATAGTAATCACGATCTGGTAATCCTAAACCACCAGTAGTTACATATGGAGCATTTATATCACTATTATTTAAATCTGGAAAAGAAGTAAACCCTAAAAACGGTGCAGAAGCAGCTGTTTCTGTTGCTAATACAGATTGTAAGTCCTGGATATTCTTTATTGCAGCTATTTTATCTAGTGTTGGCTGTAATGGAGTTATACCAGCTTTATTTCTTGCTATTGTATCCATTATAGATTCGAAGATAACCAGAGCCTTATGCTGATCAGTTCCTGCGGCATATTTACCACTGGATTTTGCTTCTTCCATAATCTTAAGCACATCATCATCTGTTTTCTTTCTTAAAACCCCAAAGCCTCCCCATCGTGTTCTGTCTTCAGGAATTTTAGTGTTTTTCATCCAACTTCCATTAACATAGCTATAGAAATCATCTTTAGGACTTATACTAGTGTCCATGTTTTCCAGAACTATGCCGGGAATCTTTTCTACTTCAGCTACTACTTCGCTATCGCTATCGCTTTTTTTTGTTTCGTTTTTACAACTCACAAAAGCAAAAATAAATGCAGCCAAAAAGTAAACATTTTTCATTTTTATACTCATTCTGTTATTAAATTAAGATTAGTTATTAGTAAGTATGACGTTTGAACCGAAAATTCGTTACGCACATTAAGCTGGTAATTTATACAAAATGAAATATGTTGATGAATTTTGGATAGAGTTTTAACGAAAAAATAAGATTTACCCAAAGGATTTTATTTTAATAACCGGGTATCAAAACAAAATGGTTCGACATCAAGAAGTTTTACTTTATCAAATTTAGGATGCATTGGATTGACTAGAAGGTTTTTTTCTTTCGGAATTATAATACTAGGAACTTTAAGCCCTAGGTATTGTTCTTCTGCGATCCACGGCATCACAAAATTTTGAATCTCGATAGGTACAGGAATTTGATTCCAATTATCTGGTATCTTTTCTATGTCTATTGTGGTAATTAATGCATCGGGAACTTCTATCGTAGCAATCGACATATCATCTGGAAAATATGCAGCTGGCAAATGAGCCAGTACTTCGAGAGCAGAAAGTGCTGCTGTAGTACTAGTATACAAAACGGCGACTCCTTTAGGATTCCATCTTCCTCCTACTGTTTTTGCTCCAATTCCGGTAAGGTCTTTTATATATTTTTGTTTAGCTATTCGATATACTCGCATTAGGCAAAAATTCCATGTTCTATTCTAACTAATTCTTCATTAAGTAACTGAAAACCAAACGTAGTATCTAATAACTCTTTTGGTTTTTTCATGGCTAATGCCACACTTGGATGTCCCATCCAATCTTTAAAACGAGAAAGATCTCCAAAAATATTTTCTCCTTTTGCATAAAGCTTAGCCAACTGTAATACTCTAGCACTAGCTTCTGTTCCTAATTTTTTATTTAAATCATAACGCTGGATAGTGCGTTCAGACATATGAAGTATATGTGCCAGCTCTTTAAGATCGAAACCAATAGTCTTAGCAAGATGTAGCAATGCTTTTTTATCTATCCCATTTCTTGATAACTCGATAAAATCATACATATTACGTAAAGGGATGTCTATATTTAGGTATCGTAATAAACCTTTATTTTCAAAACTATCAAAATCTAATGGAGATACTGCGCTCATAGCTATATATTTTACGACAAAAATACGAAAAAAAATGACAACTGTCCTAGTTTACTGTTAAAATTGCGTCTAATTGTGGTTTTACCTCATTCAATCGTGCTTCCATAGACCTAACCGCAACAGTTGACAGGTATCGGCCTAGTGGTAAAACTGGTTTAATCATAAGAACTTCTTCTTCCTTATTTTCTGGTTCTGAGAAAGAAAGCGGTATCATGGTTGGCTGTAATTTTATGATATACTTACTCCCTAGTTTTTTGATAATTTCCTGAGTATGCCCATATCTAACATTCTGCAATGTTGTTAAAGGAGCTTTATATTGTGTTTGTGTTTTTATGATTTTACGCTCCTCACTATTAGCAATAATAATATGCTTGATATTGATCTTATCCTGTAATTCTGGAAAAGAATCCCGTAATACATTCCTAAAAACTTCTTCAACACCCTTGGATACAATACCACCTACATTATCATAATATCCTGCATCTGCATATTGATCAGAATATTGTTTATCTGAAGCAGAAGTTTTTTTTACTTCTCCTACTGGGGTTATATAAGGAAACCCAGCATTTATACGCATTGCAGTCGATAGTCTGATAGAGCTATCGGGATAACTTTTTTGTAAATTTTCTATAAAATCTCTCATCCCCGTAAGTGGTCTTAGATGTGCGTATTTAACCGGGCTTATTACATTATAGTTTCCTGTCTGTGTATGTGTAGTATTAATAAGTAGAAGTGGTGCGGTTCTCTTCTCTTCTTTATTGGTACTATTGTTATAAAAAGATAAAAACTCTTTCTGTAGGATATCTTTATCTGACTCTTTAGAAAAGTATTTCTTGTATGTATGACTCCATTGTTCTTCTAACAACTTCCCTCTATTTTTAAAACGAAACAAACTCGTCGTTTCTTTAAATAGGTCTCTACCTAAAAGTGAAAGTAATGAAACCGATAAATAGTTTTCTTTATACACTGCGCTTGCTTTATATTTTAAAGCTGGGTATCCATCAGTCGACTTAGTTTTAAAACTAGCCTTTTTGTTATTATACATTGCAAGTTGCGCTTCTGCAAAAAACATAGCATTACCTACACTTCCTCCCGATGCTCCTGTTAAGGACAATAAATTTTCCTCAAAATAACTTCCATTAGACTTCTCATATAAATAACTATGTACTAAAAAAGACCAAAGTCCAGCTCTGGATCCTCCTCCTTCTGATGAAACTAAAAGAGCAGGAAACTTCCCTTCTCTCTTTTCTATGATATCAATTCTATCTTTTATCCATTGATATAGATATTGCTCCATAGCGGGTCTCTTTACTTCAGAAGGTTTTATAGTAAGTTGGTAATGATCTGAACTTTCTGAAAAAAGTCTGGAAGAAAATAAACATAAAACAACAATTATAGAAAACAAAGGTAGTTTTAGCTTTTTACCCAAAAGAATTAACACAAAACTTATCATGAATAAGCTTAATAATGATAATGTTAAAATTGATAAAGGATTTATTCTACTAGCCCATTCGGGAACAAAATTAAGTGCAAGAAAAGAAAACAATAACATAAAACCCGAAAAGAGAACAATCCCATAAAAGAGTTTTTGGGGAAATTCTTTTAAAAATCGATAGCTGTTAAACGATAATGTAAAGAAAAACAAAGCCAGTGCGCAATTAGACAGAAAAAGATTTCCTAAATCTTTTTCTGTCTGAGTATTTAAAGTACCCAGAGATATAATAAAAACGATCAACCCTACAGATAATAGAACGATAAAAGCATTGGTCTTGGGAATCTTATTAATAAATTCCTGGATATGACCATATATAGTAGGTTCTGATAATAGAAGAAGAAAAAAGATACAGTAGATAAGTGTATCTGTTGGTTCTAAAAAATTAGTATAGATATTATCAAGTTCAAAAAGCTCCATTGCATTAAGAATACTTAAAGCAGAAATAATTAATAGCAAAAGTGCTAATATTCTAGGCAGTACTTTTCTCATATGTACCCTAACCAAATAATGGTATCTCACCGATTTATTTCTCTCCTGAAATTTATAATGTTGATTAGGAACAAAACCAATTAGGTTAGAAAACGAAATATCTTTATAATTATAATAGTAGAAATACTTTGGTATATTCCAGATTAAAAATGCCGAAACCATAAGTAAGAAAAAATACAAAGGTACTTCAAACAAAAAGGCATCTGCTTGATTAAGAATTAACAATAAATCTATAGTTTGAGGAAAATGCCATAAAGCAAAATATAAAGCTAAAATAAGGAAGAGGCTAATTAGGTTATTAGATAACTCACTTAACAGTATTTTAAACCATATACTAAATTGTTGAAAAAACAACAACAGTTTTACCATTTCTGAAATAATTTAGATTTTAAGAATAAGAATATAAATCTAATGAATAAAACGAATACTCATATCTAAAAGTATTTTAATTTATTATTCATTAAAAATCAAACAAATATGGTGGTTGCTTTTAAAAATTGTTAAAAAAAACCAAAAAAATGATTTCATTAAACTACCCGTAATTAAAGGGGCATACGTGATTTCTACATCTTAATCACAAATAAAAATCAATATTAAACTCAAAAAATTTACGTTTTTCGCATAAAATGTTGTATATTGTCGTTGATTTTGTGTTTTACAACGATAAAAAATCATTTAAAGTAAGTTATTACTTACAAAATTGAAGTTCAACCCCAAAACCAAACTTTATGAAAAAATTTCTACCCTTATTAGCCTTGTTATTAACAAGCATGACATTTGCAAATACTAAAATTGACATTTCTTATAAGTTAATGTCGGTAACAGAAAACACCGTAGTTGATGGTTTGGACGAAAATTCTGAAGAAGGTGTTATTTTCATTACAGAAAGCTTACATCTTGAAGCTGGAGTACGTATCAAAGTAAGAAACGCTTGTCTAATAATTCTAGGTGATTTAACAGGTAATGGAATCATTGATATTGATGATTCAGCTACCGTAACCTTAGAAGGAGAAGAGCAAGGAAGAATTACTTTTATCAATAAATTTTTGGCAGATGACACCTGTCAGCAAACTACAGATCAAAAAACTTTTAAACATATAAAAGAAGTTCCTCAAGGACTTAAATATAGTCTATACAACATGTCTGGAAGATTATTAGACAAAGGAGAAGTAGATGATTATATTCAAAATTATATAGACCCAAAGACCTATTTAATTAAAATAGATGGATACAAATTAAAAAAGATAATTTTCAAAATGTGATTTAATCATTAAAAGTAAGGTTTAAAATCCACGGCAATCCCCTGTCGTGGATTTTTTTAAAAATACTCTAATCCCCCGCTATATAAACCTATAAAACATTGCTTAATATTTCAAAAAAAAACTATATTTAGCAATTATTCTCCCTAAGCTTCCCCTAATACAGCCAGTTTTTTAAATTATAAAGAACGTAAGCGCTCAACCAAAATAATTATTATGGCACGAATATCATGGTTCAAATCTGAAGCTGCTAGATATACTTTTTATGGGATATCTTTTGGGTTTGCATTTCCTGTTCTAGCCACAAGTATTGATATTGCCAGGTTTGATCTCGAATTCTCATGGCAATCTATCGCTTATGTACAAAGAAATTTTCCTATTCATTATATTATAGATACTGCCCCTCTATTTCTAGGTCTATTTGCTATGTTTGGAGGTAGAAATCTAGATAAATTAAAAGAAAAAAATCAACAAATCTTAAAAGCCTCAAAATTTAAACAAGAATTTCTTGCCAATATGAGTCATGAAATCAGAACTCCTATGGTTGGAGTTATAGGTATGATTGATTTGCTTTTTAATACTACAGAACTTAATGATCTTCAGAAAGAATATGTTACCACAATTCACCAATCTTCTCATAATTTATTAGAAATTTTAAATCAAATTTTGGATCTATCAAAAATGGAAGAAGGGAAATTTAATTTATCTCCTACTCCCATTAATTTTAAAAAGTTAATCCACCAAAATGTAGATCTCTTTTTGGCTACTGCAACAGCTAAAGAAATTAATTTAATTCCTAAATATTCTGAAGAATTATCCGAAAATATAATGGCCGATGGTAATCGTTTAACTCAGGTTATTTCTAACCTTATTGGTAATGCCATAAAATTTACTAATGGTGGAGAGATACATATACAGGTTTCTGCAGTAGCTCAAAAAAACGATTATTTAACCATCAAAGTAGAAGTGATCGACTCTGGTATTGGTATTGGCAAAAAAGATCAGGAAGCACTTTTTAGTCGTTTCAGTCAATTTAATGAAACATCAATTCTCTCAGGACAAGGAAGTGGACTAGGGCTTTCTATATGTAAAAAACTAGTGGATCTAATGCAAGGTAAACTTGGTGTAAAAAGTGAACTCGGAAAAGGCAGTAATTTTTGGTTTACTTTTAAAACAAATATCATCGATACATCAATACCTATAAAAGAAAGCAAGGTACCTACCCATGTAAAAAAACATAAATATGACCTACATGTGCTGTTAGTAGAAGATTCAGAAACCAATATACTGGTATCTAAACAAATTCTAAAATATCTTGGTTGTACAGCAGATATAGCAAAAAATGGAAGGCAGGCAGTCGACATGTTCAAAGAAGATACCTATGATCTTATTTTAATGGATATCAATCTACCCGAACTTGATGGTGTTCAAACTTGTAATCTAATTCGTAAAAATTACAAAAAAGTTCCTCCTATAATTGCATTAACTTCTAATGCGTTACCCGGTGATGCAGAGCGTTTTATTGCCAAAGGTCTGGATGATTACATTACTAAGCCCTTTACTACAGAAATTTTGAATATTAAACTCAAAAACTGGTTCGGAGATCATTATAGGTATCATTAATCGTATTTGAAGTAATCCGAAATTTAACAAAAGCTACTGTTTTAACGTATTGACATCAAATTTCTTCGGTAAAATTTCTTACCTTGTAATGTAGGATTAAGCTCTTTAAAAAAGAAATTACAACCAAAAAAACTCGAGCTATGAACAAAAAAAGTATTTTTTTTCACAATAGATATACCTCTTTTCTATTGTTTATTTTGCTAACTATCTCATATTCTGCTCACATACAAGCATTCACTTATATACAGGATAGTAGCCAAGATGACACCAATTATAACGAGTACAAAGGATATATACTCGATAGTGAAAACAATCGACCTCTGATATCTGCATCTATTGAAGTAAATGAAACGAATATTTCTACAGTTACAAACGATGAAGGGAAATTTTCGTTAAAGGTTCCTAAAGAGATGGCTAATGGAAAAATAACAGTCTCTTATCTTGGGTATAGAGATAAAGTGATTATGTTATCCAAATTTAATGGTAAAGAGTTAAAAATAAAACTAAATACCTCTATCACCGAATTATCCGAAGTTAATATTGATCCTAAGGATCCAAATGCACTTATACGTGAAGTAATAAAGAGAAAAGGGAGTAATTATCTTAATGAAAACAGTATCATGACTGCCTTTTATCGAGAAACCATCAAAAAACGCAGAAGCTATGTATCGCTTTCTGAAGCTGTGGTAGATGTCTATAAAAACCCTTATGAATCGACAAAAACAGATATCATTAAACTTTTTAAAGCTAGAAAAAGTGCCGACTATAAAAAATTAGACACCTTAACATTAAAATTACAAGGAGGACCTACCAGTACACTTTATATTGATGTGATGAAAAACCCTGAGATTCTTTTTACTGCAAATATGACCGATACTTATATTTTTAGTTTTGATAAGTCTACAAGAATTCATGATCAATATATTTATGTATTAAATTTTAAACAACGCCCATACATAAAAGAACCATTATATTATGGAAAATTGTATATAGATGCAGAAACATTAGCAATGACCAAAGCTGTCTTTAGTCTTAATATGGAAAATAAAGAAGAGGTTAGCAAAATGTTTGTTAGAAAAAAACCAAAAAAAGCAAAAGTATACCCTACCCAAGCATCTTATACAATTGATTATCGTCAAAAAGATGGAAAATGGTATTATAGTTATGGAAGAATTGATCTTGTCGTAAAAATTAACTGGAAGAAGAAATTATTTAATTCGGTTTATAAATTAAATGTAGAAATGGCGGTGACCGACTGGAAAAAGAATATTAATAACGAAACGGTTAGGTCAAGAGATCAATTAAAATCTTCTGTGGTCATCAGCGATGAAGCATCTGGATTCTCTGATCCTGTATTCTGGGGTGAATACAATGTTATAGAGCCGGAAAAATCTATAGAATCAGCAATCAAAAAAATAAAAAGACAACTGCGAAAATTAAACTAAAAACAAAACAATTTGCAATCTAAAAAGAGTATGTTTTTCATACTCTTTTTTTATTAAACTCATGGTATTAAATCTAGTAATAGATAAAATTCACTCAACAATTTTATTATTTTTACACCTGGGAAAACAAAAAGATTGCAACAATAAGCAATCTAAAGAAGTCAATTAAGTTATATCGTTAAAATCATCTAATGAAAAAAATACAGTGTTTTGTACTTTTTTACATACTCACTTGTGTAGTTTATGCACAAAAACGCATGGATTCTCTTGCTGTTAGAGAAGATTTTAGGATTTTTGAAAATATCCTTAAAAAAGGACACCCCAGTTTATATGAATATATTGATCAAGATTCTTTGGAGTATATTTTTGAGATTACAAAAGAATCCCTAACTACAACAGATTCTGATATAAAATTATATCAAAATATGCTAGATGTTACAGATAAAATAAAAGATGGACATCTTTCATTTTTTGCTCCCAATACCATAAAAACAGACCAATATTATTTTCCTCTGATTCTTAAATTAATAAATACAGAGTTTTATACCGATACCGATGATTTTGATATCCCAATAGGTTCTAAAATTAATCGAATTAACGGGAGAAAAACTTATGAAATTTTACAACACCTAAAGAAATATGTGCCAAGTGACGGCTATAATCTCACTCGAAAATATAGAGAAATAGAATTGAAGTTCGGATTATACTTTGCATACGAATATGGCATTGAGAAAAAATTTAGCATCGACTATACAGAACCAGATGGTACAGAAAAAAATAAAGTATTACCTGCAGAATCTTTTGTAAACGTAAGACTTAGAAACACCAAACGTAATTCCTATTTTGCTTCATATCATAACCAAGAAAATGGCTTTGACTACTTTGATACATTTATCAATAACAAAAGCCCCTTTGTGTATTACAAAGAAGACATAAATACTGCCGTCGTAGTGGTCAATTCATTTAGAGGAGATCTCAGGATTTTTAAATCGAATCTAACAAAAATCTTTAAAGAAATTAATAAAAAGAAAATTAGTAATCTTATCGTTGATGTTCGACAAAATGATGGAGGTTTTAGATCTAATGCTGTACATTTATTCTCATTCATCACCAATAGTGTATTTAAACAGATAACTAGTGAATATGTAGCTTCACTTACTGTTCCCGAGCGAAAACATGTCACCAAGACCTATCTTAGTGAAAAACATTTTTTAAAAGATAAGTTTTATAACCATCCTATATATGATGGATGGAAACTGGTTTTTGATGATATGGAAGCTCTTATGGTTCCCGATAAAGATAGATTTCGAGGAAATGTATATGTACTTGCAGGGGGAGCAACTTTTTCTGCCGGATCTACCTTTGCATTAAATGTTAAAAATGACCCTAATATTATTTTGGTAGGAGAAGAAACCGGTGGTGGATATCATTTTTCTAATGGAGAGTTTCCTGTATATTACGAATTTCCTAATTCCAAAATAATTATGGTAATGTATATGGAAAAAATCAACCATCATGTAATAGACAAAAGAGTTCCCAAAGGATCTGGTGTACTTCCAGACAGGCAAACTATATTCTCTATCGATGATCTAATCTCTGGCAGAGATCCTGACCTGGATTATGTTTTAAAATTGATTCGGGGATAAGTAAAATCACCCAATATATGTATTTACACTGGTGACTAACTCACAAGAATTATGTAGCATTTGCTTAAATCTTAATGCAAGATGCTCATCGTTAAACTTCATTGCCTCACTAATACTGTTAGACAATACCAGTTCGCCGATAAGATATTCAACAAAATAACTTTGGTCATCTGTTAGAAGTACATATTCTGTCATACGATAATTTATTTTCCGAACTATATTTTATGATGATACAACCTCATAAAGTTCGAAGGTAAAAATAAGTTTAAAACCTACTCAAAAAGATAAAGGAGTAGAATACTTTTACACAGAAGTATTAACAATTATATTGTATGAATTTCAATTTTTCTTAAAAGTCCTGTTTCAATATATTCTGAAATTTTGTTGATCTCTTTAACGTTTTCGGTTGCTATAGGGATCCAACCATCTATTTTAATTTTATCATTAGGATTGCTACTAAAAAACATCTCATACTCACAGTCTTTTAATTTGTTTTTACCGAAAGAATAATTTGGATTATTTTTAGTTTTATCCTGTATTCTTTTTTTGACAATTTCGATTTTGGAAGCTAAATCCAAAGCTTCCGTATCTCTATGTACTTCTACTTCTAAAAATTCTGAAATAGATACCATAATTATTTCTTCTAAATTCATAAGTAAAAATTTTAGTTATCATTATTATCTAAACTATTCTATTCCCTAACTTAATATCAGAATCACCTTTACATTACCCGCATTTTAATCTTCTTAAAATTATTTTTTGGAGCTTCACAGAGAGAACAGCCATAATTATCTGGTAATTCAACAAAATCTACTCCTCTTGGGATTTTGTTTAATACATCTCCAATTAAAGAATCATAAATAGTTTGACAATTATTACATTGATACACTTCAATCTCAAGAGTTTCTTTTTTAATACCTAGCTCAGAGGGTTGATCATCTTCCATTTTTCCTAAATTTTGAAAATATGTTTTTGTTAATTCAAGTAATATTCCTGGTAAATCCATTTGATCTATATCTTGAGCATATACAATATATTGTTGGGTATTAGGGTTGAAATTTTTAGCATACAACACATTATATGTTGGCCTTACTACAAAATCCTGAATAATGTCTGATATCTTATTTTCTTCTATCATTATAGATGTAAAATATCGCTTTTGATCATGTTTAAATATGATTCCAAAAGTTAATCCATAGGTACTGATATCATTTTGGTCAAAGTTCATCACTAAAAACTTTTTTAGATCAAATGCTTTTTTATTATTAACTGGTATATGCCAGTTTAGTTCTAAGGCCGAGTGTCGAACATTTATACCAAATTTCCCTAGTAATTTTTCTAAAACCAACTTACTTTCTTTTGGTATTCCTTTTATTATAAAAGATTTCCAAGGAGTTAGACATATTTTTCCTATTCGATATTCTATACAAAATTCACATAGAGTATTTAGAAATTCTAAATTATATCTATTGTTTCTCCAATATAACCCCAACCAATATTGATGTTCATCCATTTTGTTCATTCCTTCGTAATAGGGAAACGGGCTAAAATTAATTTGAAGTGGCTTTTCTATTATTCTATTATTAGCTTCTAGGTTCTTATTCAAAAATTGAAACAGCTCATTAACATTATTCACGTTTTGATATTCATTTTCAATTGCTTTTGCAACTTTTGCAATATCCCATGTATAAATTAACACGGGATAAAATACTTCTTCCCAATTGGGTAATTTTAAAAATAAATACCAATAATCTTCATAAGAAGAAGCTATAAAGTTTAAATCGCCTGTAAACACAGGAACGATCTGTTGCTTAGGGTCGGTAATGTTTATTTTTAATTTTGGACTATACCTAAATTCTTCAAGAATATATAAATAGGTTGTGTCTCGTAACCAGACCGTAGCGTTAAAAATATCAATAGAAACATAAGAACAACTGATATTTTGTTGTGTTTCTGAGGCAAAAAAGGACGAGTCAAAAAAATCACTTTTGGTAATAATATTTCCATTACTATTCTTTTTAGGAAAAATAATATCCTGCCGAGATCCAAAATGAAAAACATCAAGCCCCAGATTCTGAGCGTACTTAATAATACGTAGCAATTCTATCGGAGACAAAACACCTCCTTTAACATCTACTCGATGTAAATATTTTTCTTTTTTCATAACTAAGTCAATTGTAAGACATTGTTCAACACTTCTTTTATTTCAGGTTTGCAGCTACCACAACCTAATCCTGCTCCAGTTTTGCTACATAGTTCAGAAAAAACCTCGCATCCTGATCTAATCTCTTTCTTAAGGTTTCCCTCTCCTACTTGACTACAAGAACAAATAAGTTTACCTATAACAGGTTTATCAGGTTTTGAAGACTTTAACAATTCGTCTCGTTTCTCTGATAATTCTATTTTTTCTTCAATAAGACGTTTAAAATCTGCAAATTCTTTTTTATCTCCCATTAAAATAGCTCCTATCAATCTATCGTCTTTCACAATACATTTCTTATAAAACCGCCTGCTAACATCCATAAATACTACTTCTTCAAAAGAGCTATCATTGGCAGGTACATCTATATTACCAATACTACAAAGGTCTAGATCTTCAAATTTGAGAATATTCATGAAAACAGAACCTCTATATATTGCGCTATAATCCCCCAACAAATATTTAGCTACGATATCAGCTTGTTGTTCTGCTGCTGCAGTAATACCAAATAAATTACCGTTAAACTCGGCAATTTCTCCAATAGCAAATATATTAGGGTCACTTGACTGCAAATATTGATTCACCAATATTCCTCGACGGCAATGAATTCCTGTTTTTTTAAGCAAATCGATATTAGGAGTTGTACCTATAGAGTACACTACTGCATTACAGTTAAAGGATTTACCAGACTTTAAATTAACCAGTAAATCGCCATTATTCTGTTTAAAAACAGTATCTACTTCGTTATCAAAATAGATTTGAATTCCTTTTTCTTTTACATGTTCTGCTAATAAACGACTGGCAACAATATCAAGTTGACGTTCCATTAATCGGTTTCCTTTTTGTACAATTGTAATCGTTATTCCTTTTTTACGAAGTACTGCTGCCAATTCTAACCCTAGTAATCCGCCACCTACTATGGTTACATGCTGCCTATTCTCTGGTATACCCGTTTGATTGAGATATGATTTTAACTTATCGGCATCGCTACGATTGCGTAGGGTAAATCTTCCCGGACGATGTATTGGGACTTCCTTCGGGATAAAAGCACGGCTACCTGTTGCCATTAAAATAACATCATAATCATGTTTTTGGCTTTTACTATCTATAAGGTGTTTTTTTTCTCTATTAATTTCAATAACAGGGTTACTTACGAAGAGGGTTACATTAAGTGATTTCATATTTCCCTCTCGCATCTTCTGTAACTGTTCCCATTTTAGTTCTTCACTTATATATTCAGGAAGTAAAACTCTGTTATAAAATGGATATGGTTCTTTAGAAAACACTACAATTTCATCTTCGCTATTAAATTCTCTATACGTTTGAATAAAACGATATGCAGCTGTTCCAGCTCCTACTATACAGATCTTTTGTTTTGGTTTTATAAATTTATAAACCTGAACCGCAGAAAATTTAAAATCAGGCTCTTTAGATGTCGTATCTACAATACTAGTCGTCAAATTATTCGCCCTTCCATAATCATTGCCCAGAACTTTGCCCCAATGCATAGGAAGAAAAACCACCCCTTTATTGATACCATCACTAATTTTTGCTTTTACCTGTACTTTACCTCGTTTACTCTCAATAATAACAATATCTCCTTCTTTTATTTTCCTCAAAAATGCATCAACTTGATTAATCTCTAAATAAGGATCTGGAGTATGAGTTCGCAGTCTATTTACTTTACCTGTCTTTGTTCTGGTATGCCATTGGTCACGTACTCTACCTGTTGTAAGAATCAATGGATATTTTTCCGTCAATAACTCAGAGGTTGGTTGCGTAAACTTCGGGATTACAAATTTTACATTTCCAGTATCGGTATGAAATTTTTTATCTTCAAATAATCGCGATGTACCAGGATGATTATTCTTGGGTACGGGCCATTGAAAACTGCCTTCTGTTTTAAGACGTGAATAGCTAAGTCCAGAAATATCGATAGTAGTTCCTTTGGTTAGTGTACAATGTTCTTTATATACTTCTTCTACAGTGTTATAATCAAATCCTCGATATCCCATTTTTTGTGCAAAACTCCAAAGAATTTCTACATCTGGCATTGCTTCTCCCGGAGGATCAATCACTTTATTAAGGTAAGTAATCCTACGCTCACTATTTGTCATTGTACCTTCCTTTTCTGCCCATCCGGCTGCTGGAAGCACTAAATCAGCATACTGGATGGTCTCTGATCGATGTGATATATCCTGAACTACAACAAACTTGGCACTCTGTAAAGCTTTTTCTACTTTATTAGCATTAGGAAGGCTTACCAATGGATTAGTGCATATAATCCAAATGGCTTTTAGTTTTCCATTTTCTAATGCATCAAACATTTCAGTAGCAGTAAGTCCTGGTTTTTCCGAAATCTCTTTTCCTCCCCAAAAGTTTGCTACTTCCTTCCTGTCTTCTTCATTTGAAAGTTCTTTATGAGCTGCTAATAAATTAGCCATTCCTCCTACCTCCCTTCCTCCCATTGCATTGGGTTGTCCTGTTAAAGAAAATGGACCAGATCCAGGTTTACCAATATGCCCTGTGAGTATAGATAAATTTAATAATGCATTGTTTTTATTAACTCCAATAGAACTTTGATTTAATCCCATCGCCCATAGAGTAATAAACCCTTTTGCGTCTGCAATATAGGAAGCAGCTTTTTTAATATCTGCAACTGTTATCCCACAGGTGATAGCAGCTTTAGATAGAGATATTGATTGCAAAGATTCTTTAAACGTTTCATAATTATCTGTATGATTAATAATAAAACTCTTGTTAATTTTTTTTCGATCGATTAATCGTTTTGCAATTGCATTGTATAAAACTACATCTGTTCCGGGAAGAATCTGCAAATGTAAATCTGCTATATCACAGGATTGTGTTCTACGAGGATCAACAACTATAATCTTTATTCCAGGATTCTTTTCCTTTTGTGCTTCTATTCTTCTAAACAAAATGGGGTGACACCAGGCAGGATTTGCTCCGGCAATCATAAAACAATCTGCCAGTTCTATATCATCATATGCAATCGGGACACTATCTTCTCCAAATGCCTGTTTATATCCCACCACAGCAGAACTCATACATAGTCTCGAATTGGTATCAATATTATTGGTTCCTATGAACCCCTTTACTAGCTTATTTGCCAGATAATATTCTTCTGTGAGGCATTGTCCAGAAACATAAAACCCAACACTATCCGAGCCATATTTTTCGATTATTGTACTAAAAACTGATGCTACCCTGTCTAGTGCCTGGTCCCAGGATACCCGTTGACGGTCATGCCCTTTACTCCAGCGCATTTCTGGATATAGAATTCTATCACTTCTATCTTGAATCACATGGTGAAGATTCATTCCTTTAGAACATAGCATTCCATGATTTACAGGATGATCCGGATCCCCTTTTACTGTAATTAAACCTTTTGGGTCTTTTTTTGCTATAATTCCACAACCAACCCCACAGTATGAGCACGTTGTTTTGTATGATTTGAATGTAGGCATAAGATATAGTTTAATGCACAATTTCTTTATATCAAAACTAAGTATTAATACGTATTCACCATAGTTTCATAACCTTTTTCTATGTTTGAATCAAAAGAATTATCAATTCAATAAAATACTATAGTTTAAAAATAGATTTTGAGGTTATAGAAGGTTTATTTTATTAAATCTCTCATAAAAAAGGTGACTAATATTTTATAATTAACTACATAAAAACTCATAAATACCCTAGCATTTATTCAGAGTTGTATTATTTATTAACTATATACAGGAGTACTTTTCATTTCTCTTGCAACTGCTTTCTCATCTTCTGTTGAAAACTTAATCATAAGTGAGATAACTGCAGTAAAAATCACAAAAATTCCAATAGTAAAATATCCACTAGATACTGCTTCAGATGAAGCAAAAGTTTGAGCTGCTTGTATAGCTTCCTGACTAAAATCTTGATTATCGGCTATTGCTTTCTTCTCTGCCACCGCAGATTTTGATTTTAGCACGAATGCAGCTACAAAAGCACCTACATTTCCTCCCGCGCCAACAATACCAGAAATAGATCCAATTGCTTTCTTATTAATAAAAGGTACAACCGAAAAAGTAGCTCCTTCTGCCATTTGAACCGTAAGACTAAAACCTATCAAAAATATAATTCCTAAAGTCAACTCATTCATTCCCGAAAATAGAGACAACATAATCCCTTCAATTCCCAAAATAATTGCAAGAAATAAAACACGTCCTCTTAGACCTTTCATTTTCCCAAACTTATCCCCAAAAACTCCCCCCAGGGTTCTTGCAAAAATATTCATCAACGCAAATGACAATACAATATTTCCTGCTGTAATTCTTTCAAGTTGAAATGTATTCTGAAGATAATCGTCCATAGTTCCATAAACTGTTAATTCCATACCAAAACACGCAGCATAGACTATAAAAAGTATCCAAACTCTATAATCCTGGATAGCCATCAAGAAACTAACTTCATCTTTTTTAAACCTTATAAATTCTCCTTTAGCTTTCAATTCTGAAAAGTTTCCGTTAGGAGTATCCTTAGTAAAAAAGAAATATATCACACCCATTAAAAAACAAGTAATTCCAGCAATGATCATACAATATCTCCAGGCATCAGTTTCTGCTACACCAAAACTAACAACAGTCGCTGCAATAAGTGGCATTCCTAGTCTATTAACTCCCCCGCCCAAGTTTCCCCATCCAGCAGATGTCGCATTTGCTGTCCCAACTATATTAGGAGCAAACATAATAGAAGTATGAAATTGAGTAATTACAAATGAAGCACCAATAAAACCAATAAATAGCCTGCATATAATAAATTGAATTGGAGTTTGGACAAACCCAAGTAAAATCACTGGTACTGCCCCAAAAATTAGCAACCATGTATAACAAATACGTGGCCCATACCTATCACACAATTTACCGATCAATAATCTCGCAAAAATAGTTCCTGATACTGCTACAATAATAGAATTCCATTTCTCATCTGGAGTTAATCCCAAATCTTTAATTACATCGGGCATAAATGGTACAATACCAAACCAGGCAAAAAAACACAAAAAGAAAGCGATCGACGTGATCCAAAAGGTTCGGATAGATACACTTTTATAATTTAATAAATTTAGAGTCGTAGATTTACTATAAGTATTCATAATTCCTTGTTTTTAGATTCGTTATATTCTGGTTTCAATCAACCAGTGAATATATAAATTCAAATCAAAACTAAGTATAAATACTTATTTTTAAATTAAAAAATACGTAATTCATACAAGAATTACGTATTACAAAATATATCTTCTCAAAATTAAATATTCGACAAAAACTTTGAAGATAATTGTCAATTTTACAATACAGAAGAATGAAGTAAATCTTTAATCAATCATGCCATATTTTTTGGCCTTGTTACTCAGCTCCAATATATTTTTCACTTTCATTTTTTTCATCAAATTAAATCGATGTACTTCTGTAGTTCGCTTACTAATATCGAGTGTTTCTGCTATATCTTTATTTGTTTTTCCCGAAATAGCTAAACGAAGTATTTGATTTTCTCTCTTTGTTAAATCAAAAGGATTCTGTGTAGTTATTTTAGATTTTATTGATATGGTATCCTTTGATAAAGATGCATAATCGGAAGATATATTATCTCCTCCCTTTATTTTTTTAATCAAGATAGAAGACACATCTCCACTAAAATATTTTTCTCCTTTACTCACTACTGAAAGTGCTTTAAGAAATTCATCTTTACTAGCACCTTTTAGAAGATACCCTTCTGCTCCAGCATTTATAGATTGTAAGATATATTCATCAGAATCATGCATAGATAGCATAATAGCTTTAGAAGACACACCAAGTGATGTTAGTTTTTGCACGGTCTCAATCCCAGATATTTCAGGCATTCTAATATCGCAAATTACGATATCTGGTTGTAGGGATTGCACGAGTTCAATAGCTTCAATTCCATCCGAAGCTTCTCCAACTACTTCGTATTGTTCCTCATCTTCTAAAAGAGCTCTTATACCATCTCTTACCAAAAAATGATCATCTACCAATACAATCCTAACCATACAATTTGTTATAATATATTATACTTTCTTTGAGAGAAAAACTATCTCTATGTTCAAAGATATGAATATTTCAAAAACGACTAAGTAGTTGTACTTGGATTTGTATTCAAAAAAACAGAATTAACCATGTTCACAAACAGAAGTATTTAAAACTATTGAAATTGAAATACTCTTACTGCAAACAGTTTTTCAAAACAGATTTTATGGCCAGTTTCAGGTCTTCAAAAAAAGAAAAACAATTCTTTCTAAACAAAATTATGTGAAATAGATTTTATAAAACTCTATGCATATTTTTTAGAGATTCTCAATTTGTTATACTCATAATTACGTAATTCTTATCACAATAATACGTATTAATACTTAATTTTGAATTTTAAATACGTAATTTATGAAAAAGGTAGTAGTAATAGGCAACGGAATGGTAGGTTATAAATTTTGTGAAAAGTTTGTAGCCTCTGAAAAGTTCCATAATTATAAGCTTACAGTTTTTGGAGAAGAGCCAAGAAGAGCATATGATCGTGTACATTTAAGTGAATACTATGCCGGAAAATCGGCAGAAGATTTAAGCCTGTCTTCAACTACATGGTACGAAGAAAACAATATTGATCTTCATATTTCTGAAATGATCACTAAAATCAATAAAAAAGAAAAAGCTGTAATTAATCATAGAGGCGAAAAATATTCTTATGACTATCTGGTCTTAGCTACAGGGTCATCTGCATTTGTCCCTCCTATCCCAGGTGTAGAAAAAGAAGGAGTGTTTGTATATAGAACTATCGAAGATCTCGAAGCTATAAAGTATTATGCCAAAAAACTAAAATCTGAGGGAAAAAATCAAGCTGCAGTATTAGGTGGAGGGTTATTAGGTCTCGAAGCTGCTAATGCTGTAAAAGAATTAGGATTGCAAGCCCATGTGGTAGAATTTGCACCAAGATTAATGCCCAGACAACTTGATCAGGGAGGTAGCGATATGCTGAAAGCTAAAATTGAAGAACTTGGGTTACATATTCATCTGGGTAAACAAACTAAAAATATAGAAGGGGATCATGTTATCGAAGGTTTAAAATATGTAGACGGTAGTGAGCTAAAAGTAGACATGTTAGTCGTCTCGGCTGGTATTCGTCCACGCGATGAAATTGCTAAAGAATGCAAATTAGCAACGGGAATTCGTGGTGGAATTATTGTAGATAACACCATGAAAACTTCAGATGATCATATTTATGCCATAGGTGAAGTCGCTCTTTATAACAAAATGATCTACGGGCTTGTCGCCCCTGGTTATGATATGGCCGATGTAGCTGTATCACAAATCACAGGTAATACCAAAAATATTATGAAGGCAGATATCGATATGTCTACTCAACTGAAACTTATAGGAACAGAAGTAGCTAGTTTTGGTAACGCTCTTCATGAAGGTGAAAATGTTGATACCATTATATATAAAAATAAACGTAAAGGAATTTATAAACGAATCAATATATCTAAAGAGAGCTCTAAACTTTTAGGGGGGATTTTGGTTGGGGATTCATCAGATTACAATTCATTATTTCAGATTTATAATACCGCAATGACTCTACCCGAAAATCCTGAAGATTTAATTTTAGGAAATCGTAATGATGATAATAGTTCTTTGTTAGGAGATGTAATGGATCTCCCAGATGATGCCCAGATTTGTTCATGCGAAAGTGTGAGTAAAAATGTCATATGCAGCGCTATTCAGGATGGCTCTTGTAATGATCTTGGAGATGTAATTTCCTGTACCAAAGCAGGAACGGGTTGTGGAGGGTGTAAACCAATGGTAAAAGATTTAGTAGATGCTACTCTTAAATCACTGGGAAGAAAGGTAAATGATATAATATGTGAGCATTTCGAATATAATAGACAAGAACTTTTTGATATCATAAAATTAAAAGGATATAGAAAATATAATCAGATACTAGATAATTACGGTAAAGGAGACGGATGCGAAGTATGCAAACCTGTAATCGCCTCGATCATGGCTAGTATCTATGCAGATACTGCCAATGAAGAAACTACAATACAAGATTCTAATGATCGATTTTTGGCTAATATTCAACGTAATGGGACGTATTCTGTGGTACCGAGAATTCCAGGAGGAGAAATCACTCCAGAAAAACTAATTGCTCTTGGTAAAATAGGCAAAAAGTATGATCTCTATACTAAGATAACAGGGGGGCAGCGAGTAGATTTTTTTGGAGCTCGGTTAGACCAACTTCCAAAAATATGGGAAGATCTAATTAATTACGGATTTGAAAGTGGTCATGCATATGGAAAATCTTTACGAACGGTAAAAAGTTGTGTAGGATCTACCTGGTGTAGATATGGGATGGATGAAAGTGTAAGTTTTGCAATAGAACTCGAAGAGCGCTATAAAGGTCTTAGATCTCCACATAAAATAAAAGGAGGAGTATCTGGATGTATAAGAGAATGCGCAGAAGCAAGATGTAAAGATTTTGGAGTTATCGCAGTAGAAGGAGGCTGGAATCTATATATCTGTGGAAATGGAGGCGCCAATCCAAAGCACGCCGAACTCCTGGCAGAACAAATAGATAATGAAACCGTAATTAGGTATCTTGATCGATTCCTCATGTTCTATATTAGAACTGCTGCTCCGCTAGAGAGAACTGCAAAGTGGTTAGATAAGCTTGAAGGAGGTATCGAATATCTAAAACAAGTAATAATTCACAATAAACTTGACATTGTTGAGGAACTTGAAAGTGAAATGAAAACTCTTGTTGGATCATTTAAATGTGAATGGACTCAAGCTATACAAGACAAGGAAATCATGAAACGATTTAATCATTTTGTAAACAGCGATGAAACCGATAACAACCTTGTATTCGTTCCTCTAAGGGATCAAAAAATGCCAGAGCCTTGGAAATAAAATAGAAAAAACAGTATGGAAGAAATATTAGAAATATACAAAACCACTACAATAGAAAATGTTACAATTTGGTTTGAAGCAGGAAAGGTGAGCGACTTTCTAAAAAATAGTGGCGCATGCATTAAATATAAAAACAAGCAAATTGCAATTTTTAATTTTGAAAGAAAAAATGCCTGGTATGCCTGCCAGAATGTATGCCCACATAAAATGGAAATGGTTCTAAGCAGAGGGATGACAGGCGACCAGAACGGGGTGCCAAAAATAGCATGCCCAATGCATAAAAAAACATTTTCATTAGATACTGGTAAAAATCTAGACGGAGATCTCACTCCTATCGCTATATATCCAGTAAAAATAGAAGACGACAACGTGTTTGTTGGTTTTGTAGAATAGAAAGGATTATTTGATTCGCAATCATACATCCTGATCCAAAAAACTCTAACTTTGTTAGAATATCAATATACAAAACACTATGTCTGTTAAAAAATTAACTGAAGCTTATACATTATTTGATAAAGCAAATACTCAAGATCCCAATACAGAAGACGTAAACGGGAGTCTTATACCCAAAGAATTAATTTATGGACAGCGAATGACACAAACACTAGAAACATTTGATCCAGAAGCTTCTGATGCGTTAAAACTAGCTGCTCGTTCTCAACATATTTGTCGATGGGAGATTCCTCGTTCTAACTATGTAATGGATCGAACAGGTTATCTAAAATGGAGAGAAGATTTAAAAAAGTTTCATGCTAAAAAAGCATCAGAAATCCTTCAACACATAGGTTATGACATAGAAACTATAAATAGAGTTTCTTTTTTGCTTCAAAAGAAAAAATTAAAAAAAGATGAAGAAACGCAAACCCTTGAAGATGTGATTTGCCTTGTCTTTCTTAATTTTTATTATGAAGATTTTTTAATAAAACATACTGAAGAAAAAGTAATTGATATTTTACAAAAGACATGGCGTAAAATGTCTGAAAAAGGACATAAAGCCGCTTTACAGCTTTTGTATTCTGAAAAAGCTTTAGATCTGATTAAACAAGCAATAAATGGATAAAATTTGAGATCAAATGAATATATCTCAATATATTAAAAAAATAAAACTCCTATTTTATATTGGTATAACAATAACTCTTGCTACAGCAGTATTGGGGCTTTTTTCTGTAATAAACCAGAACTATTTATGGATCTCGTTAATAGTTCTTCTAATCATTCTGGGAATTCTATTTATAAAACTAAATACATTCATTGTTCGATTACAACAGTCTGTGCTAAATTCGCAAGTAAACCTGAAACAAACAGAACAGTCTCTAGCATCTAGAGATCAAAAAATTCAGGAATTAGTAGCATTAAACTATTCTATGAATAAGGCCATTTTATATGCAAGAATCTCTAAGAAAGGTTCTATCATAAGCTTAAGCGAACGTTTTGCTAAATTACTTAATATCGAGCACGATTATGAAAGAAAAAACCTCATCGATCTTATTAATCTTAATGAAGTTCAAAAAAACAGATTACTCGGTCTTATAACCCAAAGCTCAGGAAGTGTATTTAATGAAGAATTTGAGTTAAAAACCAGTATAGGGCAAAAAATCTGGTTAGATATTTCAATACTTACCATTTTTAAAGAATCCGGAAACTCTGAACGACTTATATTATGTTCTGACATTTCTAAACGAAAAGAAGCACAAATTGAAATTGAACGATTAAATGCTTACAGATATAGAGAAAAAGAAGAATTACAAAAATCAAATGCAAGTCAAATTGTAGAGGCCCAGGAAGAAGAAAGGAAAAGAATTGCCAAAGAGATTCATGATAGCATTGGGCAAATGCTTACTGCACTTAAGCTTAATATTGAATCTATTAACCTCGAAAATACAGAAAAAGCATATCAGAAAATTGAAGGGTTAAAACAATTATCAAAAAATTTAATTCAGGGAACTCGAATTGCAACATTTAATCTTACTCCTCCCGAATTAAAAGATTATGGGATTGGCATTGCTTTAGATAAAATGGCCAAGGAGCTTTCTAAACTAACTGGTAAAAATATTCTTTTTGAGAATAAATCAAATTTTGAACAGAGATTCGATTCTCTAATTGAAACTAACCTATATCGTGTTACTCAAGAAGCAGTAAACAATGCTATTAAATATGCAAATTCTAATTATATTCTAATAACAATTAACCATTCTAATTCTTTATTAAGTATTACTATTGAGGATGATGGGACAGGATTCGATATTAATACTATACCTTCTAAACCTAATAATAATGCAAAAGGTGGAATGGGCCTATTCTTTATGAAAGAACGAATGAACTACATAAATGGAAGAATATTTATTAACTCTATTCCTAATGAAGGAAGTAGAATCATTTTGAATTATACTATTTCATAACAGAGATTCAGACTTTACTTTTTTTTTTAATTACCTCATTGCGATAGTAATCTATAATTCCATCAATAGGTCTTCTTACGATATTTCCAACCTTTAGGTGATATGGCCAGACAGCTGCTCTTATAATGTCTTCACTAAAATGAGCTATCGAACCAATAAAATGTATTGGTACATGTTGTGATTCTGGAAAACACAGGACTCTGGTTTCTATAAACTCCTGAATACCTTCGGTAATAATTTTATAAAAATACCCGTTGCGCTCACTAGTAAAAATAAACTCTGCAAAAGAAGCCAGATATGTATTAGGGTTTTCTCTTTTGTATAAGTTTTCTTTAATTGAATCTGAAGAAAGGTCAAAACGTTTTTCAAATTCTGATGCTATTTCGGGAGGCATTCTTTTATAGTAATAATCACGTATTAGTTTTTTTCCAAAGTGATTTCCACTAGCCTCATCCATAAGAATATATCCCAGAGAATCTACAGACATATGAATATCTTCCCCATCAAAGTAGCAACTATTAGATCCTGTTCCTAGAATACATATAATCCCTGGTTCTGTTGTAGCGGCATATACTGCTGCAACCATATCTTCTTTAACGATAACTTCTGCACCAACAAAAAAATCCTCAAAGATTTTTTTCAACATTACTGCTGGTTTTTTTGTACCGCATCCTGCTCCATAAAAATGAACAGTCTCTATTTTATCTTGATAGGAAGAAAGTTTGTCGTTTTTTCTAACTCTTTCTTCTAAGAGAGATTTTTCGAATACAGCAGGATTTAATCCTTCTGTACGGGTTTTAAAAACGATTTCTCCTACATCATCCAGAAGAATCCAATCGCATTTAGTAGAACCGCCATCAGCTAATAAAATCATTTAAAAATTTGTTATGTGGTTAGCAAATAGAATAAATACTAAACATTTATTCTTTTGAATTTAATATGCTATCAACACGAGCATAATCGAAAAATAGTAATTAGAGACAATAGTTCTCGATTACGCTCAGATAGCTAATACTATACTTTATAAATTACCTACATGCATTGATAAATCAACCAACTTCGTAGAATATCCAAATTCATTATCATACCAGGATATCAACTTAAAGAAATTCTCATTTAGTGCTATTCCTGCATTAGCATCAAACACAGAAGTTTGTGATTCTCCCACAAAATCCTGAGATACTACAGCTTCTTCTGTATATCCGAGAATACCTTTTAATTCATTCTCTGAAGCTTTCTTTACAACAGCCTTAAGTTCTTCATAAGAAACCGATTTTTTAGTTTTTACAGTAAGGTCTACTACAGAAACATCTACTGTAGGTACTCTAAATGCCATACCGGTTAATTTTCCTTTTAAAGCAGGAATCACTTTGGTAACTGCTACTGCAGCTCCTGTAGTAGAAGGAATAATGTTATTTAATGCACTACGTCCTAATCTATAGTTTTTCCTCGACGGAGAATCTACTGTAGACTGTGTAGCTGTAGAAGCGTGTACTGTGGTCATCAACCCTTCTTCTATGCCAAAATTATCATCTATAACTTTTGCTAACGGAGCTAAACAATTTGTAGTACATGAAGCATTAGAAACAATGGTATCAGAAGCTTTTACGTCGTTATGATTTACTCCCATTACAAACATTGGAGCATCTTTTGAAGGAGCAGAAATTACTACTTTCTTAGCTCCCGCTTTAAGATGAGCATCTGCTGTCCCTAATGTTGTGAAGATCCCTGTACAATCCATAACTACATCTACTCCTACAGCACCCCATTTTAGATCTTCTGGATTACGTTCGGCGGTTACTCGAATTTCTTTTCCATTGACCACAAGGTTACCATTTTTAAGTTCGATTGTTCCATCAAATTTCCCGTGTACTGAATCATATTCTAATAAATAAGCTAAATGCTCTACATCTAATAAATCATTAATTGCTACTATCTCTACATTATCACGTTTAGAAGCAATTCTAAAAGCAATTCTTCCAATTCTACCGAAACCGTTAATTCCAATTTTTAACGTACTCATATCTAAAATTTTAGTTGTTTTATTAATTTATACTGACTGTGGTTATACTATTCAAAATTATACAGAAGTGATATCTGCTACTTTTATTAATCCATCATGTTTATGAGGCCTTTTATCTAACGCAGTTTTAAGAGGTACAATAGTAACCACCTTATGAACAATCCCAATCATTACTTCACTTTTACCATTTAATAATGCTTCTACTGCTCCTACCCCAAGTTTACTGGCTAATACACGATCATAACAACTTGGTGGTCCACCTCGTTGGATATGCCCTAATACAGATACTCGTACTTCGTAATCATTAAGATTTTCTTCGACATATTCTCCTAGCTCAAAAATATTCTTGCCCGATTTATCCCCTTCTGCTACTACAATAATACTTGAGGTTTTTCCGGTTTTCTTACTTTTTCTTAGCGATTCTATAAGTCGCTCTACTCCCATATCTTCTTCGGGAATTAAAATTTCCTCTGCTCCTGCTCCAATTCCAGCATTTAAAGCGATATCTCCTGCATCACGCCCCATTACTTCGATTAAAAACAATCGATTATGAGAACTTGCAGTATCTCTAATCTTATCAATTGCCTCTACTACTGTATTTAAGGCGGTATCGTATCCTATAGTATAATCTGTACCGTTAATATCATTATCGATAGTCCCAGGGATACCTACTACCGGAAAATTAAATTCTTCTGATAATTTTAAAGCTCCTGTAAAACTTCCGTCACCACCAATTACAACAAGTGCATCAATACTATTTTTAACTAGGTTTTCATATGCTTTTTGCCTACCTTCTATAGTTCTAAATTCTTTTGAGCGGGCAGATTTAAGAAAAGTTCCTCCTTTATTTATAACATTACGAACAGATCGTGCATTTAATACTTCGACTTCATTATTAATAAGACCTTCATATCCTTTATAAATACCAAAACATTTTACATCGTAATAGCTACACGCCCGAACTACAGCACGAATTGCTGCATTCATTCCGGGAGCATCTCCTCCCGAAGTTAGTACGGCTATATTTTTAACTTTTTTTGTCATTGAGCCAAATCTATCGTTATTGATAGTAATAACCTAATTTGCCCAAAAACTAAAACGTTTTCGGTTAATAAATTCAGCTTTTACTGACAAAAAATGCATTATTTTAACACATATTCCTACATTAAATTAAGAATAAATTAATGTGTGCTTAAAATTGTAAAAAAATAAAAACGACTCGCAATAGCAAGTCGTTTTTGTAAATTAACACTACTAATTTTGATTATTCTTCAATCAAAATCTGATATTGCCATGCAGCAAATTCATATGCTGCACCAGATGATACTTCTATGATTTCTCCGGAAAGGTAATCTGTAAACTTTCCTTCATATGCCAAAGTAAACTTTATGGGTTCCTTCGTCATATTTGCAATAAAGATCACTTTATGACCGTCTTTTTCTCTTAAAAATGCTAATACACCAGTATCATCAGAAGTTTTAATACGAGTATATGAAGCAGCATTTTTACCACCATGCAGTGCTGGGTTTGTATTTTTCAGTGCTCCTAATTTTTCATATAATGGGAAAAATTTACCTTGTTTTTTTATAATAGTATCTTTTTCAAAAAACAAAAGGCGTTTATCCATATCATATTCCTGTCCAGAATAAATCAAAGGCATACCAGGTGCAAGGTACGTAAGCGCTGCTAACATCTCTTTTGCATCCCCCATTCTTTCTTCTACAGTACCATTCCAGGAATTTTCATCATGATTTGATGTAAAGTTCATTAAAATATCGTCTTTTGCATACATGGTATCTATCTGGGCCATTCTTTTATCCCATTCGGTAACATTAGCTTTTCCCTGGGCAATATCATTCATTTTATGATGAGTATCCCATCCATATCCCATATCAAAGGCATTTTCTAATAACTCGGGCTCCCAGCCTTCTGCCAGCATAAATACAGGTTTAATCTTTTTAAACTCTGCTACGGTTTTATTCCAAAAATCTACAGGAACCATTCCCGCCACATCACATCTAAAACCATCTACACCTTCTTCTTTTAACCAATACAACATATCATTTTTCATCTGCTCACGCATCTCCTGATTGTCATAATTAAGATCTGCCACATCGGTCCAATCTGTACCTTCGGTATGTGTGATAGCACCATTTTTATCTTTGGTGTAATATTCGGGATGTTCTTTTAACCAAATATGATCCCAGCCAGTGTGATTAGCTACCCAATCCAAAATCACATAGATTCCGTTATCATGAGCTGTTTTTACCAATGCTCTAAAATCTTCGATAGTACCAAATTCTGGATTCACCTTTGTGTAATCAGATACTGCATAATAACTTCCTAATGATCCTTTACTTTTGGTTGTAGAGATAGGATATATAGGCATTATCCATAATACTTTAACTCCCATTTTTTTAAGAACAGGGATATCTTTGGTAAATGCACTAAAGGTACCTTCTTCAGAATATTGACGAATATTAGCTTCATAAATAACTGCATTTTCCATTATGGCATCGCTAACCGGCGGAAGTGCTTCTTTTATTACCTCCTGAGTTTCAGTCTTGGCAGTGGTTTCTTCTTTTGTTGTCTTTCCGCAGGAAAATAGAATTCCAATTACTGTAAGACTTAAGATTATCTTCTTCATTTAATTAATTTATAGGTGGTTATTTGTGGTTATATTTTATTTTAAATCCAGTATCATTGATGTTTTGGCAGGTATACTAAAATCCTCGGTGATGTCTATATTAGAATCAGTAATAATATCGGTTCCGACGCTATAGTTTTTTATACCTTCTTTAAATCGGGTAATGTCTATTTTTTGATCTTTTAGGCTATTATTAATAATCACCATTACACTTTTCTCTTCATTATACCTGAAGTATACATATACATTATCAAAAGGAATAAATTGTAATAGTTTCCCGGTATGAATTACATTTGCTTTTTGCCTCCATTTTAATACTTTACTGGTAAAAGAATGAAATACTTCCTGGTCATTGGTTCTTCCATTTTTGGTTTCTGAAGATAAAAAGGCATTTTTTGTATCTCCCGGCCATCCGCCAGGAAAATCTCTGCGAATATCACCATCGCCTTTTTTATCGCGATTGCCCAACATACCTATTTCATCGCCATAATAAATTTGAGGGATACCACGAGTGGTAAATATCAAAGTCATCACCATTTTATAGATATCAATATCTCCTTGATATATTTCATTAATACGATTTGTATCATGATTTCCGGCAAATAACAGAATATTGTTGATATCGGGATATAGAAAGTCATTTGTAAAGTTATTATATGCTCTTATCATTCCCTTATCCCAAGAATTTTCGTCTTCGTTAAATAATACTGTAATGGCATCATGAAGCGTAAAATCCATTACCGATGGTAAATGAGAATTGTAGTTATCGATAGCTCCGATTTTACTATTTTTTTGCCAATACGCTATCTGTGACTGATTGTGCATCCATACTTCTCCTACAATATTAAAATTAGGATATTCGTCCATAATCGCTTTGGTCCATTTGGCTATCCCCTCTTTATCATTATAAGAATAGGTATCTACTCTAAAACCGTCTAGATCTGCATATTCTATCCACCAAATTGCATTTTGGGTAATATACTTAAGCAACAAAGGATTACTTTGATTCATATCTGGCATGGTAGTATCAAACCACCCGTTCATACACCCTTTACTATCTATTTGTGAAGCATTATCATCAAATTGGGTAGTCATACGATAATTACTACGTCTGAAACCTTCTGGCCATTGGTGTATCCAATCTTTGGTTGGTAAATCTTTTATCATCCAATGCTTAGATCCCCAATGATTTGTCACATAGTCCATAACCAGTTTCATATCCTGTTTATGCATTTCTGAGGCTAATCGTTTATAATCTTCATTGGTTCCATATCTTGGATCTATGCTATACAAATCACTTTGTGCATAGGTATGATACGAATACGTTGGTTCGTTATCTTCTAGTAATGGAGTACTCCATAATGCTGTAACTCCCAAATCTTTAAGGTAATCCAAATGATCAATTACTCCCTGAATATCACCTCCATGGCGCCCGCCGGGATTAGAACGATCTGCTTTTTCTACCGTGTCCTTATGAGAATCATTCTCAGGATTACCATTTGCAAACCGATCCGGCATGATTAAATACATCACATCGCTACTATCAAAACCTTTTCTTTCTGCAGAATTCTCTCTCCTGGATTTAAATTGATAAGGTTGAGAAAATACTACATTACCATTCTCTTTAAAATCAATTGAAACTGTACCCGCTTCAACCTCTTTGGTATCCAGAGTTATAAACAGATAGTTTGGGTTTTCGGTTTTGGTAATATCCCTAATCTTTATGTCTTTACTCTCTACATTATATTTAGAAATACCTTTTCCGTAGCACAGTATCTGAAGTTCGTTATCATGCATAGCACTCCACCAAAATGGAGGTTCCATTTTTTCTACCTGGGCTTGTGTTAAAGCAACCAGGCAAAAGGAAAACAGAACAATTAGTTTACTTTTCATTTTTATATATTTTATATTGATAGAAATGTTTATACAATCACTTTTTTGAAAACAATCGCTCTAGCAAAAAAGGTATTACTATTTCTATTAAGCAGAGTCGATAAAGTAGGGTTCATTCATCTTATTACAGCTCGACTCTGCTCTCTAGAAAAGGTTGGGGGGCAAAATTTATTACTAAAATCTATTTCTAAATAACCGATTATACAGTTATTAAACTGTTGGGAGAAATTTTAAACTCCTTATTATCTACATAAATTAATAATTCCTTAGTACCTTCAAGAGTAAACGATGTTCCTTCTTGAGATACTTTTACTTTAAGGATTTGATTTCTGAAATTTACATTAAAAGTATACCCTTTCCATTCTTTAGGAATTTTAGGAGAAAAAGACAAGGTATCATTCTTAATTCTAAGTCCTCCAAATCCTTCGACAATACTCATCCATGTACCTGCCATACTAGTGATATGCAATCCTTCTTCAACTTCCTTATTATAATCATCCAGGTCTAGCCTTGAAGTTCTCAGGTAAAAAGTATAGGCCTGATCCATTCTATCCAGAGTAGCTGCCTGTATACTATGAACACATGGTGAAAGTGAAGATTCGTGTACAGTAAATGGTTCATAGAAATCAAAATGCCGTGTTAATTCTTCTTTGGTAAATTGATCCTCGAACATATAAAACCCCTGAAGCGTATCTGCTTGTTTGATATAAGGAGAACGCAATATTCGATCCCAACTCCACTTTTGATTAATAGGACGTTGTGACTTATCTAAATTATCTACTGTAATCAATTCTTTATCTAGAAATCCATCCTGTTGTAAGTATACCTGGTATTTTTCTGAATATGAAAAATACATTTGACCAGCCACTTCTAACATGGCACTGATCTCTTCCTGATCTAAATTGGTTTTTTCTATAATTCTTTGATAATCGCTCGTATATTGTGTTTTTATTGTATTAACATTTTCTATACAATATTCGATACACCATTTTGCCAGGTAATTCGTATACCAATTGTTATTGACATTATTTTCGTATTCATTAGGTCCTGTGACGCCAAGGATCACATATTTATTTTTTTCGGTAGAAAATGTCGCTCTTTGATGCCAGAAACGAGCAATTGCGATCATGACTTCTAATCCCTTTTCTGTAACATACGTATAATCGCCGGTGTACCTAACATAGTTATAGATAGCAAATGTCATTGCGCCATTACGATGTATTTCTTCAAAGGTGATTTCCCACTCATTATGACATTCTTCGCCATTCATAGTTACCATAGGATATAATGCAGCTCCATTGGTAAAACCAAGTTTTTCTGCATTCTCTATAGCTTTTTCGAGGTGGTTATAGCGATAGGTTAATAAATTACGTGCTACGCCTTGATCTTTGGTGGCCATATAAAACGGAATACAATACGCTTCTGTATCCCAATATGTACTTCCTCCGTATTTCTCACCTGTAAACCCTTTGGGCCCGATATTTAGTCTTGCATCTTTACCAAGGTATGTTTGGTTGAGTTGAAAAATATTAAACCGGATTCCCTGTTGTGCTTTTACATCTCCTTCGATTACAATATCGGCCATTTCCCATATGCTCGACCATGCCTTCTTTTGTAAATTCAAAAGTGTATTAAATCCAGATTCTGAAGCCTGCTTAAGTATGGCTTTGCTAGTCGCTTGCAGATCTTCTTCTTTATGATTAAGAGATACTGTATATCCTCCAAATTTCGTAAGGCCTGCTGTTTCTCCTTTACGAACCTGAATTGTATATTTTAGATGTATGTATGTGCCATTCGCCTCTACTTTTGGTGATATATCTTTTTGTATACCATTAACAAATATCTGATTAGACATTCCTGTACACACATGGTAATCTGTCTTCATGGTCTTAGATAAGATATATGCAGCATTTTCTTCGTGTGCCAGGTTATAGGTATCCCAAAACTTATCGTCCCAATTGGTATCTTCGTTCATAATTCCCGAATCCAAATATGGTATCAATGCTATAGTAGCTTCTTGATTTACAGGAGTTACTTCATATTTAATTGCACCTATTTCATCTAGATCTAGGCTTAGGAAACGTGTAGAGATAACAGATACTTCTATATTATTAGATAAAACAGCATGAAACGAACGTTGATACCAACCTTCTTTCATATTTAATTCTCTTCTAAAATTAGTAACTGATTTACATGTATATAAATCTAGTTTTTCTCCATCGACCTCTATATCGATACCGATCCAGTTTGGAGCATTCAATACTTTGGCAAAATACTCTGGATATCCATTTTTCCACCAACCTACTCTGGTTTTATCGGGGTAATACACTCCTGCGATATAGCTTCCCTGAAAAGTAGGACCAGTATATGTTTCTTCAAAATTGGCTCGCTGCCCCATTGCTCCATTACCAATACTAAAAAGGCTTTCTGATGACTTAACTCGTTCTACATCAAACCCTTCTTCAATAATTGACCAGTTATCTGGTTTTATATAATCCTGATTCATCTATTATTTTTTATTCGTTTTTAGTAATCAGATCTGTATTGATATAGATCTGTCTAAAACATGCCATGAATTTTTTATCCTAAATCTTTAGGATGAATTGCTGTGGCTTTTTATATTTTACTAAACTTTTTTGGTCGTAACCAATTGATTTATAAACTCTTCTTTTATTTCTGTAAAATCTTTAAAAATGTAATCTGCCTCGTGTAGTACTTCTTGATTACCGATACCAATACTAACCATATTGGCTATATTTGCGGCCTTAATTCCGGCAACAGAATCTTCGAATACAATACAGTTTTCTGGGGAGATCCCTAATGCTTTGGCTCCTAATAAAAATACTTCGGGATCTGGTTTTGCTTTAGAAACATTAGTACCATCTACAATAGTATTAAACTTATCATAGAGTTGTACTTTTTCTAAAATCGCCCTGGCATTCTTACTTGCAGACCCCAAGGCTATTGCCTGGTTCTCTAAAATGAGGTATTCTAAAATTCTCGGTACATCGGGTAGGATTTCACTAGCATCCATCCCAGAGATATAAGTAAGATACTCTTCATTTTTTTCAGACATCAATCGACTAAATTTTTCTTCAGATATGGTTTTGTTTCCCCACTCCAGAATCTTTTCTAACGATTGTACTCTACTCACTCCTTTAAGTTGTTCATTCTGTTCTTCAGAAAAAGAAATCCCAAGACTATCGGCTAGTTTTTGCCAGGCCAAAAAATGGTATTTTGCAGTATCAACAATAACACCATCAAGATCAAATATAAATGCTTTCTTCATTACTCTATCTCGCCTTTTGGGTTATACGTTATTGCATCTTTATTAACAATTAATAAATTACACATTCCTGCAATGATCAAACTTATTCCTGCTACCAGCATTGCATTAATCGTTTCGTTTCCTATAAGTTTATAAGCAAAATTAACTCCGCCTACGGCTGCAATAATTTGGGGGATAACAATAAACATGTTAAATATTCCCATAATCACTCCCATTTTTTTAGGGTCTACGGCACTTGATAACATCGCGTATGGCATCGATAGAATACTCCCCCAGGCAAAACCTACCAAAGTAAAAGAGAGAAATAACCATTCTGGCGAAGGGATAAAATACATCGATATAAAACCGAAACCTCCTAAAACCAGAGATCCCAGATGAACCCATTTTCTATTAATTCTTTTTCTAGAAGTATAAAAAGTTAATATCAAAGCAAAAGCCATAGAGGACAATCCATACATTCCCATATATCGACCTACTTCGTTAGATGATTTTTGAAATGCTGTATTTGCTTTTTCGAATGCTGCAGCCGATTCTGGGACATCCATATTAAATGTGGATTCGACCGGTGCAGGGGTATTAAAGACATGTTCTGTTAATGCGGGATTTGCAAGGCTCCACATGGTAAAAAAGGCAAACCAGCTAAAAAACTGGATAAGCCCTAGTTTTTTCATGGTAAGAGGCATACTACCAATATTATTCAAAATATCGGGAATAAATTGGTTCTTTTTCTTCTTTTCTCGTTCAAATTCTTCCATATCCTCGGGAGGGTATTCAGAAGTTGTAAAAACGGTATACAGAATACTTGCAAGAAAAACAAAAGCTCCAATAGCAAAAGCTATTTTTACCGACATTGGGATCACGCCGTTTGGAGCGGCGTCACTTACTCCCATTTGAGAAATCATCCAAGGTAAATTACTAGCTACCCAGGTTCCAATACCTATAATAAGTGTTTGAGTAACAAATCCGTATGATCGTTGAGATTCTGGTAACTTATCTGCTACCAAAGCTCTAAAGGGTTCCATAGAAATATTTATAGAAGCATCAAGAATCCATAAAAATCCCGCTGCTACCCATAAAGTCGGAGAATGAGGTACCAGAAACAAAGCTATAGAACTTAGTACTGCTCCTATTAAGAAGTAAGGTCTGCGTCGACCCCATCTTGGGCTCCAGGTACGATCACTTAAGTATCCTATAATCGGTTGAACCAAAAGACCTGTCAAAGGAGCTGCAATCCATAATAAAGGTATTGCGTCTTTTTCTGCGCCTAAGGTTTGGAAAATTCTAGACATAAATCCGCCTTGCAGTGCAAAACCGAATTGAATTCCCAGAAAACCAAAACTCATGTTCCAAATTTCCCAGAAACTTAATTTACGCTTGTTCATCAAGTAAATGTTTAATTATTACTATGATAAGCGAAACTACTTATCAAAACTTATTTTAGTAGAAAGTGAAAATATAAGTCTTGATCGAGGTCAAAGATATTATAATTTTTTAATTAAAATAGCCTCTCCTTATTTTTTTGTCGATTTTCTTTCAATCAGACTTGTATCAATAATAACTGTCCTATACTCCTCTGTTACAGCATCATCCCCTTCTAATTTATCGATAAGAAGTTTTGCTGCTCGTATTCCCATATCTTCTCCATGTTGGCTTATTGTAGTTAAGCTTGGGATAAAATGTTTAGAAAGAATACCATCTGTAAAGCCAATAATAGCAATGTCATCAGGGACTTTTTTGCCTTGTTTATCTAGAACTTTGGCTGCTGTAACTGCAAATAATTCATTTACTGCAAAAACAGCATCTATATCCTTATTTAGTAAGAAATCCGAAATTTCGGCTTCACAATTATCTATATCCTCTATTTTAAGAATAAGCTCTTCTTTTTCAGGAATATCATAAGCTCTTAATGCTCTTAGGTACCCATTAGTTCTTAATTTACCTACACTTATATAATCTACCGTAGTAAGAATGGCTATTTTCTTACATCCAATAGAAAGCAAGTGATTTGTAGCGGTTTGAGCTCCTTTGGCATCATCTATAATCACTTTATCACATACAACCTCATCAATAATTCTATCAAAAAGTACAACAGGCATTCCCTGGCTCATCGTCTCTTCGATATGGTGATAATCCTTTTTAAGCTGTGTTTCTTTGGCTACAGATAGGATAAATCCATCGGCACTCCCACTGGCCAGCATTTCTAAATTAATAACCTCTTTATCAAAAGAGTTGTTCGAAGAACATATGATTACATTGTACCCTTTTTCATTCGCTACCTTCTCTACCCCACCAATTACTGTCGTAAAAAAGTGGTGCACAATTTCTGGAATAATAACACCTATGGTCTTAGTTTTCCTATTCTTAAGGCTTAACGCTATATTATTAGGCTTGTAATTGTATAGCTTGGCAAAGGCTTTTACCTTTTGCCTGGTATCTAAACTTATCTCTGCACTATCTTTTAATGCTTTAGATACTGTAGAAATAGAAACATCCAGCTCCTTTGCTATTTGTTTTAATGTAACTTTTCTCTTCATCCTTATTCCTTTTATTGTTTTTATCATCAGATCAACCTGATATAAATCTACATGAAATGTACTATAAAAACATGTTTAATTATCCTAAATCAATATGTATAGCCTTTTCATTATTCGTATCTTTTAAAAGTCATTTGAACTTTTAATTGTGGGCTGCAAAAATGCATTTTGCACCCTAATTTCATCTTTTTTTCACACCGTAGCTATGGTTATGCTATTCAAAAATGGATTTATTATAGCACAAAAGTCTATTTTTTCGCTTCCATACAAAAAGTTCAAAATGACTTTTTAGTTAAAAATCAAATGTAAGCATCAAAATATGCCATATGACCAGAATTATACTTAAAATTTTGATAGAATTCCAAAAGTTTTCCACACGCAAACGTTTGCGTAAGGTTCGGACTACAACTTGACAAAAAATTAACACAAAATTTACATACTTTGGTTGCAGAAAGTGAAAATATAAGACGTAAAACAATCAAAAACTAATTTAATTTTATGAAAACATTTACCAAAAGCGCATTGTTTTTATTATGGTTGATACCAATGAGCTTTTTTGCACAGTCAACTGTTAATGGGACAGTTACTGATGCTGGAAGTGGTCAGCCCATTCCTGGTGTAAATATCATTGTTAAAGGAACCACAAACGGAACAACTTCTGATTTTGATGGTAACTATACTATAAACAATGTTAACAATGAGGATATTATTGTATTCTCTTATGTTGGATTTATACCTCAAGAAATGGTATATAGTGGTCAGGCCACTATTGCTATCACATTAGAAGAAGATGCCGCAGAACTCGAGCAGGTAGTACTAATTGGATATGGTGCCACCAGAAAGAAAGATCTAACAGGATCTGTTGCTTTGGTTACATCAGAGGATTTCAATACGGGTAACAATGTTACTCCCGAAAACCTATTTAACGGTCGAGTTGCAGGTGTATCCATTAACACTAACGGTGGTCCTGCCGCTAATTCTGAAATCAGAATCAGAGGTGGAGCTTCACTAAACGCATCTAATGATCCACTAATTGTTGTAGATGGCTTACCTCTAAATGATCCAGGAGATTTAGCCAATGGATCAAGATCTATTCTTTCTTCAATCAACCCCAACGACATTGAGTCCTTTTCTATTCTTAAAGATGCATCGGCAGCTGCCATTTATGGTAACCGTGGTGCAAATGGTGTGATCATTATCACCACCAAAAAAGGAAAAAAGAACTTACAGATCAGTTTAGATTCTAAAACTAGTGCCACTCGTGCTCATGAAACGGTAGATGTTTTTTCTGCAGATGAGTATAGAGCATTTATTGCAGAAAATTTCCCTACCCGTGTTGCCGATTTAGGAACTGCAAACACAGATTGGCAGGATGAGATTTACAGAACGGCTTTTTCTACAGATCATAACCTATCTGTAAGTGGTTCTCTTATGCAAGTCTTACCTACAAGAGTTGCCATAGGAAGATCAGATCAGGAAGGACTTAGAAAAACATCTAAGTTTGAAAGAACTACGACATCTCTTTCTTTAAACCCAAGATTATTTAATAATCATCTAAAAATAGACGTAAACGCTAACTTAAACTTTGAAAAAAACCGGTTTGCGCCAGGTGTAGAAGGGGCGGCTATTACTTTTGATCCAACTCAGCCAGTCCTTGACTCAAGTTCTCCCTACGGAGGTTTTTTTGAATACCGAGATTCTAGTACTGGATTTGCCTCAAGCAACGTTCAGAGAAACCCTCTGGCTCAACTATTACAAACAAAAGAGATCGCTAACGTAAGACGGTACTTCGGAAACATAAAACTGGATTATCAATTACACTTCTTTCCCGATATACGCGCTGTAGTAAACCTGGGAATAGATGATAGCGAAACAGACAGATTCCAGGAACGTTCTACCGAAAGTGCAACCGGTTTTAATGCTACACAAGGAGAATTTTTAGGTTTTAAATCAGATACAGATCTATTAGTAAAAAACCGACTTCTCGATGCTTACCTTAAGTATAACAAAACTCTTGGTCGATTAGATATCGAAGCTACTGGAGGATACTCGTATCAAAAATTCGAATTAGATAAGTATGAAACAGGAGATCAGCGTGATCCGGGTAATGTCCCAGAGAGAACTATTGATCCAGACGAAGTACTACTGGCTTATTTCTTAAGAACCAACCTAAAATTTAATGACAGGTACTTTTTAACCGCTTCTATACGTAGAGATGGTACTTCCCGATTCGGAGAAGATAACAGATGGGGATATTTTCCTTCGGCATCTTTTGGGTGGCAAATAAGTGAAGAAAATTTCCTTAGAAACTCATCTACAGTAAGTAATTTACGATTACGTTTAGGATATGGTATCACTGGTCAGCAGGATATCGATCAAGCCTATGCATATCTAGAGCGATACAGAAGAAGTAGTCCTCTTACACAATATATTCTTGATGGAGAGCTCATCAATATTGTACAGCCACAATTTAGAAATGAAGATATCGAATGGGAAAAGATAACCGAATATAATATCGGTTTAGATTACGGTTTCTGGAACGATAGAATTAGTGGTGCAATCGATGTGTTTAGAAAAGAATCTGATGATTTACTTTCTCAGGCACCCATCCCCGATGCTGCTAACTTTTCTAATCAAGGATTTCAGAATATCGGTAAGTTTATAACAGAAGGTATAGAGTTTTCTATTAGTGCCGATGTTATTAGAAATAGTAACTTAAAATGGAATGTAAGCTATAATGCAACATTTATAGATAGAGAAATAGAAAGTCTAGCATTTGGTCAGGATATCTTAACTACTGGTATTGGTGGTGGTACGGGTAATACAATCCAGATACATAGACAAGGAGAGGCTCCGTTCTCATTCTTTACCTATGCACAAATTTATGATACCAATGGCAGACCTATAGAAGGAGCATATGCCGATCTTAATGGTGATGGAATCATTAATAATAATGACCGATATATTTCTGGTAAAGGTACTCCAGATTTAATCATGGGACTTCAATCTAGTGTAAGTTATAAGAATTTTGATTTTAGCTTTAGTATGAGAGCTAATATCGGTAATGAAATTTATAACAATGTTGCTTCTTCAAATGCACAACGAGGTAATATATTTAGAACTGTATTTAATAATACACCATCATCAATAGTAGATACTAATTTCCAGAGTACTTCAGATGTTATTCTTTCTGATTATTATATAGAGGATGCCTCTTTTCTACGAATGGATAACATTACATTAGGATATACGCTTAGAAACCTTATGAAAGGAGTATCTAGTCTTAGATTATGGGCTGGAGTACAGAATGCATTTGTTATTACTGATTATTCTGGATTAGATCCCGAAATTCAAAATAACGGTGTAGACAATACTATTTTCCCTAGAGGAAGATCACTCTTACTGGGAATAAATTATAAATACTAAAAAATTAAGAAATGAAATTATATAAGATTTTTTTATACGCATTTCTATCCATAGGTATCTTCACCTCTTGCGAAGGGGATTTGGATATCGAATTAGAAGATGATGATGATTTACTAGCGAGTGATGTATTTAATACTCGAGAAGATTACCTTAAGGCTCTTGGCGGAGTATATGCAAACTTATCATTGGTTGGTCTTGATGTTGATGCTAACGGTGATCCTAATCAATCCAACCTTGCTGGTATCGATGCCGGAACCAGTCAATATATTCGAGGTTTGTTTAGTATGCAAGACGTATCTACCGATGAAGTGATATGGACCTATGAGAATGATCCTGGGATTCGTGAGATCCAGAGAAATACATGGGATGCCAATAATGTTATTGTCCTTGGTTTTTGGGCAAGAGCAACTTTTGAAATCTCTCTGGCAAATGAATTTTTGCGCCAAACTACAGATACCAAATTAGATGAGAGAGGTGTATCTGCAGCTCTTAGAAGTGAAGTTAAAACCTTTAGAGCAGAAGCTCGCGTATTAAGAGCATTAGCCTACTATCATCTTATGGATCTATATGGTCGTGCTCCTTTTGCAACAGAAAATGATCAGGTAGGATTTATAAGAGTACAGGAGATTAAAGGTCAGGCATTATTCGATTATATAGAAAAAGAACTTCTCGAAGTAAATGCAGATCTATTAGATGTAAATCCTAGTCAAAACTATGCTCGTGCAGATAAAGGAGTAGCAAAAATGATTTTGGCCAAGATCTATCTAAATGCCGAAGTGTATTTAGGAGCAGGTAATGGTCGTTATACAGAATGCGTACAAACAACCCAGGAGATTATTAATAGCGGGTATTCACTAACACCTAATTATCTGTATAACTTTATTGCGGATAATGATGCTAATGGTGCTCAAAACGAAATCATATTTCCTATTGTAGGTGATGGTGCAAACGTAAGAAACTTTGGTGGTGCATCAATCATCATCCAGGGGCAACAAAATGCAGATGGTTTTAAACCTACTCCTGCTTCATTAGGAGTACAAGGGTTTACTACACTGTATAGAGCGAGAAAACAATTCTCTGAGTTATTTGTTACCGATCCAGTTTTTCAAAATGATGATAGAAATACTTTGGTGACTCAGGATATTAGTTCTGATCCGGCGAATACAGATCCTCCTGTAGACAGACCTATCGAGATAGGATCTGATTTTACAGATTTCTCAAAAGGATATCTGGTCTCTAAATATTCTAATATAAAGTCAACCGGTGAAGCCGGACAAAGTGTAAGATTTGTCGATACCGATTTTCCATTATTCAGGTTAGCCGATGCTTATTTAATGTACGCAGAGGCTCATCTTAGAAGTGGTGGTGGTGATCGAGCTACTGCCCTGGGATATGTAAATGCGCTTAGAGAAAGAGCATTTGGAGATATGTCTGGAAATATTACAGATTCTGAACTCACCCTAGATTTTATCCTTGACGAAAGAGCCCGAGAATTATATTGGGAAGCTCACAGAAGGCAAGATTTAATCCGATTTGGTAAGTATACCGGTGGGACCTATAACTGGAGATATAAAGGAGGAACACCTAATGGGTCTTCAATCTCAGATAATTTTAAACTATTTCCGGTTCCGGCATCCAGTAGAGCTGCTAATCCTAATCTAGGACAGAATACTGGATTCTAAAACAACGATTACAAATTTAATTTACTCAGTCATGAAAAAAATATCAATACTACTATTTGCATGTATCGCTGCACTTTGCTTCAATGCGTGTGTAGAAGATGAAGAACCAACGTTTGTTATTCAAAACGAACAAACAGAAGGGCCTTTAATTGTAACTGCTAATTCTACAGTTAGTCTTGTTAAAGATTTAGAAGATCAACGTGCTTTTACCTTAGTTTGGGAAGATGCAGGATATAATATTAACACCCCTATTACCTATACTATAGAAGCTGGTCTGGGAGGTACAAATTTTGAAACAACCTTAGATCCTGCGGTTATTGCGACTACCACTGATCGTTTTTATAACTGGACAATTGGCGAACTTAACAACCTTGCTATCGGATTAGGTATAGAACCTGATAAAGAAGGAGCGATAGATCTACGAGTAATCTCTTCTATCGGGACAAATGGTGGAAGTTCTATAACATCTAATGTAACATCTTTAACGGTTACTCCTTATGCCACTGTACTTCCTCAAAAAGATCTTTTCTTAGTAGGTAGTGCAACTGCAGCAGGATGGGATAATAACAATAACAACCCTGCATTAGTAAGAGATCCTAATAACCAAAATGTATTTAAATTCACTGGTAAATTTTTAGGTGGTGGTGATATCGCATTCAAATTCTTAGAGGTATTAGGACAATGGCAACCACAATGGGGATTAAGCGGCGGTAGTTTAGCAAGTAGCGCTACTCTTGGTTCTGACCCAGATACATTCTCTGTTGCTGCAGAAGGTTATTATACACTCGATGTAAACATTCAGGATTTAACGTATACCGTTAATGCATTTGATGCTAGTGGTGCGACCGATTATACCGCTCAGGGTATTGGTATTATTGGTGATTCTACTCCAGGAGGATGGGATAATGATACCGATCTTACGCAATCTGCTTTTGATCCGCATTTATGGTATATCAATGGTATCGTATTAACCAATGGTGAAGCTAAATTTAGAGCAAATAACGCCTGGGATGTAAACTGGGGTGGAGATACTGCAATAACAGGATATGCTACTGATGGTGGTCCTAATATTCCTGTAGCTGCAGGAACATACAACGTATGGTTCAATGATTTAGACGGAAGCTATGTTTTCATCATTCAATAATAAATCAGTATTCACTTAAAAAATTGAAATGAAAAACATTAAAAACATATCAACCAAAACCATCCTCCTTTTAGGAGGGTTGGTTTTTGGATTGACCGGTTGTTCTGATGATGACGATACTGCAAACGATGCAGCACCCATAATCACAAGTCAATCTCTAAAAATGGATTTGACAGCGCGTAAAAAAGAAAATGCAGGCGTATTCATGCAAGCTTTTTATTGGGATACCGAGCCTGCAGGAGAATGGTATAATGAAGTAAGCACCAGGATTGAAGACTATAAAGCGTCGGGAATTAATAGAATATGGCTTCCTGCGCCGGGAAAAGGTGCTTCGGGAGGTTTTTCTATGGGATATGATCCTTCTGATTATTTTGATGTTGGTGAGTTTGACCAGCACGGTACCGTAGAGACCCGTTTCGGATCCAGACAAGAATTAGAAGATCTTATCCAAAAAGCACATGCTAATGATATAGAGGTGATTGCCGATATCGTCATGGGGCATAATTCTGGAGGAGGAAAACAAGCCAACCCTTTTCGCGGGGGTACCGAAGTATATTCTTTGTTTAATGAATCAAACGGAAATGCCTCTGGTAAATTTAACCGTTCTAATGAGCATTTTCACCCTAATGATATTCATGATCACGATGATCAGGCTTTGTTTTTTGCCGAAACAGATCTTTGCCATGATCAACAATATGTACAGGATTGGTTATGGGGTAGAGATGATTCTGTTGCAGAATTTTATAAAAAAACCCTAGGTTTTGATGGATGGCGTTTTGACTACGTAAAGAGTTTTGATCCTAAATGGGTTAAAGCCTGGAATGCTAAAATTGGTGGTTTCTCTGTAGGAGAAAATTTTGATGGAAACCAACAGGTACTAAAAGACTGGGTAGATGCATCTGGATCAACAGCTTTTGATTTTGCATGTTTCTACAGATTAGATGAAACTCTCGACAGAGCCAATGATCTTACTGCATTAGGTGAAGCCGATAATATGCTTAGAAAACTAGATCCAGCTAATGCTGTTACTTTTGTCGCTAATCATGATACCGAAAAAGATGATAATCCCGAGAATAGAATAAGCTATAATAACAAGCTACTCGCCTACTCTTACATTCTTACTCATGATGGATATCCAACTATTTTTTATCTTGATTATGAAGCTTTTAAAGGGCAACTTAAAACCCTTATCCAAATCTATACTACATTAGCGGTCGGTGATGTCGAAATACTTGAAGCCAATAAGGATGAGTATATCATGAAAAGAAGCGGTAGCAGTGATAACCCTGGACTAATTCTATATATGAATATTGGCCAGCAAACAAAACAACGTGTTGTAAAAACCAACTGGGCAAACAAAACCCTGGTTGACTATACCGATAATTCTAGAGCGACTCCTACTACAGACGCAGAGGGTAATGCCACACTACAGGCACCTGCAGGAGGATATGCCATATGGTCTGTGACCAAAGAATAATAGTACATCATTCTTTATAATTAGCCCATACATACCCATCAAAAGAGTGCTTTTCAGCACTCTTTTTTTATGTGTTTTTTTATCATCCCGCTGAAAAACAGGACTGGGATCCATAGTAAAGTCGTTACTTTAAAATAGATCCCAGTCTTTACTCTACTTTATCTCATGTTAACGTGAGTTCGGCTTTAGAAAATTTACGTCAGTCAGAGTGATTTTCGATAGAAAATTGTATCGAAGACAAGTGAATTTTCAAGAAAAGCTTTATATCAAATTTACGTTAAGTAGGGTTAAATAACACACCAATCTATAGTATGCATTCATAACCAAAACTAAGCTTTACCCAATAAGGGGTGATGTGTACCGTATCGTATTTCTCGTGTTTTTGCATTGATATACTGCATCCAATCTACTGGATTATCCGTTTTCCTCTTAGGGATATATGCACTTTTTAATAGTAATTTCTTTTTCATAACAATGTGTTTTTATTCAATTTTTGTTGTTGTTATGAATATATATAACCAATCATGATGCCAAAAATGGTTTTTCCCTATGTATTGTAGTGTTTATAGGCCTTAATCGACAGGTGTTAGACCGCTATGGTATAAGGGTAATATGGTTCTTATGGTAATTTTTTGTGTAATGACTTGGGGTCAAAAAAGCTATTCTCGATAGTTCTACAGAGCTTGTCGAAGTGCAATTTTTCTTCGTTTCACTATGAAAAACCACTACTATTGACATATTTCATAATGATTTGTTTTTCATAAACTTATAAACTCTTAAATTTCATCTAATTTCCTTTGATTTGGCTTTCTGTTCATTTTCTTTGCTTGCCCAAAGAAAACGAACCAAAAGAAAAGGCACTTTTTTCAAGGTATTTTTCAATCTTATTGAAAACCAGATTTATTGTGCTAAAATCTTTCCAAGGCTTCAAGATTTTTTAACCCAAAACAAATCTTATACTGGTGAAAAAAGATTTCAAAGCCCTGCTTTGAAACGTCAGTTTAAACACTGGATAAAATTTTTATTGGATGTCTCGAATTGACGTTTTTTTTATATTATTAGTTTTAAAATGTACAGCGAGTTCTATACATGATTTTTTATCGATTATAAGGATATTCATTAATCCAATTAAAACCTCTTCCGGTAAGTAAAAAATCTTTTTTGTCTAATCTTTTCGTTTTACAATCAATCGTATCCTTCATAAAAATACCTTTGATATGCATTGTAGAATCCGTTTTACTATAGTTTAAAGTATACACTTTTGTAGAATCTTTACGATGTGTTAACTCTATTTTTTTGTGGATCGTATCGATTTTTGATTTATAATTTTTACCAGACATATCTGTTCTATATAACCGTATAGATTTTAACCATTCAATAGATACAAACCTCCATCGTATGGTATCTGTAAGAATAGGTGGTACCTCTCTAGAGTTGACTTTAAAATCGGTAACCTCATATAAGCCATACAAAGGCGGCTTAGGAGCACTAGGCCCATATTTTTTGCTGGATTCTATAGCATCTCCAATATTAGAATAAAGGAAAAAAACTACAGCGATCCATTTTACAGTATTTTTTATTTGTAATCGTTTTTTAATGGTAAATGGTTCTTTGTGCTGGATAGGTACTGTTGGCTTATTGAGCAGGATAACATTAAGTAATCGTTTTAAGTGAGGTGCCATGATAAGTAATACCATGATCAGTAATTCTGATGAATATAGTTTTACAGGAACATCATAACAAAAATTGATCAACACAATATTTGTCAATACCGGTATTAATATCATTCCACCAAGTATCACCGTTTTTCTGTGAAAAAGCAATAGCCCACCGATCATTTCAGCTAAACCACTAATTATAGTGTACCCTTTTGATGCTCCCATAAACGTCCAAACTAATCCCATAGGAGAAGATTCCCCATAGGGTAGTAAAAGTCTATAAAATGAAGGTTCTCGAAATTGTAAGGGAATTACTTTTACAATACCATAAGAAAGCATTACATATCCAACATAATATCGCAGAAATACCAAAAACCAGTAATTAAGTTGCTCATAATTTCTTTCCTTTTTATCAAAAAATGACCAAATAGCTGTAACCATAGCAGCTACTACTATAAAAAATAACACCAACACATAATCATAGGTAGTATCTCCACTACCATTGGTAAACACAGTGATCTCATAATCTAATTGTAAGATATTCTTGCTGATCCAAGGAATTATAATATGATATAAATCAACAATAGGATCTTCTACAACATCTAACTTAGGAATGATATTTATAGGAAACGGAAAGGTTAACAATCCAAAAAAGACAAGTAAAAACCTAAGTAAGATTTTATTGTTGGTAATCATAGTTTATTGTTTCTTTAATCGCTTCTCAATTTCCTTTTCGCCTCCAGGGGTAAGAACCGCGCTAGAAGTTTCTTTGATAAAGATCATGCCATCAAAATTTTTACCTGGTGATATATCAAAAGCCGGTAGTATACCATAATCAAGGCTCCAACTGGCTCCTCCTCGATATGTTTTTCTTTCTTGACTCAAAAAAGTAGTAACTGTTTTAGATCGCGATGATTTAACAAAATCAATAAAGAAAATATCCTTATCGGCTTGAGCAAAATACCAGTCTAAGCTTCCTTCTTTGGCAGGAGGAAGAGTAAAAACTGCATTTTTATCATATTTTTTTTCTTTAGCATTATAATTCATTGCTCTAAAACTTCCCTGATTCGTAGAAAAACCAATGGCATAATATTTTTCTGCTATATATTCTTTTAAAATACTACCTAGAGGTCGAGCTTTGCCGCTTACTTTTGTTTTTATATTTTTTGAGATATGAGTATTATGAGCCCAAAGTACCATTTTAGCCCCTGGCTTTTCATTTTGTAATATTTCTAAAACTGTTTGTGCCATATATTCATCGCGAATATTAATATCAAAAGCTTTTCTATATTTTCTATCTCCAACCTCAACACCTTGTATGATCTTTCTTAAATCTGAAATAATCTGCTCATATATTTGTTTTGATGTTTGATCAACTAGTTTAGCTTTGTTTAAGATAAGGTATGATAACAAGGTATATAATTTTTGTCTTTGTAAAGACATATCGTTTCTGTTGGGGTTGTTTTTTAATTTTTTAAATAATGCATCTACATCTATTATTAGCAATCCATTAGTATTTGTTTTTTTAACGAAATCACTTATTCTTTCATATGCTAAGTCAAGCCCAACCATTTGAGTATCTACTCCAATAAATTTTACCTTTTTATTTTCTGAAACTGATAGGTTATAGTTACGCATCCATTCGATCATATCGATTACTTCCTCTGTGTTCCAAATCCAAAACCCTTGAGCGGTCAATGCATCTCTAATTATGCCTTTCCCTTTCAAAACATAATCATTGATTGGTTTACATCCTACATGGCTTGCCTCTATTGCAAAAATGGTAAATCCCATTTCTTTAACCAAAAACTCCAACATACGATGTTTCATCTGGAAGATTTCCTTAGTCCCATGACTGGTTTCTCCCAAACCAACAATTTGAACATCTTTAAAAATAGATTTTATACTGGAAAGATCGGTAAGCCCAGTTTCTGCTTTTACATCATTTACTAGTATCGATTGATCTTTAATCCAAGAAATTACACTATCTTTTCGTGCTTTTCTTCTGTTTTGTAATTGAAAATGTTCTTTTTCAGAAAATATTCTATATTTTGAAACAATATAACTACCATCGATGTTATCAATATAATTTTGTCTGGTAGAATCTGTAAATCTCTTAGGAATAAGAGGACTAACTTCAAAATGATATACGCCGCTTTTTTCTATAGGTAATTCAACGATTTCTAATCCATTTTTTCCATTAGGAGAATCAAATTGCTTCAAAGTATCATTATCTGGTGAGAAGGCAATGATTTGCAGATCTACATTTTTTTGTAGTAGATGCAATTGCAGTAATTCACCATTATTAAAATTTACTTTATATAAGTGCTTTTTATTTCCTTTGAGTTTGGCTTCTTGACCTTTTTCAAATACCAATACTGTCTCTTGACCAAAAGCAGCTAGAGAGAATACTAAAAATAAAAGGGATACGTTTTTCATTATTATTACACCTTAGGATCATTCTTTAGGCTGATAATCTGGGTGGCCAGTTTGCCAGAGGGCAAATGCATAATAATCAGCATACTTCTGATAAGTCTTCAACTTATTATCCCTTACACTATGCCCTGATTCAAAATCTACTGAAAATATAATAGGATTATTTGAGGTAGTAGCTTCTTGAAGTCTCGCTATGAATTTTCCCGAACTCCAAATAGGAACTCTAGAATCTTTGTATCCTGATGCTATTAGTACTGCTGGATAATTGATATTATTTTTGATTTGATGATATGAATCCATTTCTAAAAGTGCTTTAAATTCAATAGAATCCTTAACCGTACCAAATTCTTTTACGCTATTCAGTCCATTAGTAGCTATTTCAGAACGAATCATATTCATTGACGGAACATCTCCAATAGCTACTTTAAATAAATCCGGCCTTTCTGTAATTGCTCTACCCATCATAATTCCTCCTGCGCTACTACCTAGAATAGCAATTTTATTAGGTGAGGTATAACCTTTCTCAATCAAGTATTCTGTACAAGCGATAACATCCTTCCAAGTATTGGATTTAGTAGTTTTAAATCCACCTTCATACCAATCATTTCCTTTTTCACTTCCTCCTCGAACATGAGCATATACAAGAATACCCCCCTCTTTTAACCAAGTTATTGTAGATGAACGAAAAGCTGGTTTCATGGATAAACCATAAGATCCATAACCTCTTATCAATGTTGAGTTTAAACCATTCATCTCGATATCAGTGTTATGTATTATTGATAAAGGAACCATTTTACCATCATGAGACTCAATTTCTATTTCTTTTATTTTTATACTTTCAAAACTATCTGTAGTAGTATTAATTACTAAAGCATCTGAAATGAATTTGTCTTTATTAAAATCATAAAGATATTTTTTGATGGGATTAGTCCATCCTGTAGTAATTACGTTTAAGTATTTACTATTTAATCCACTTGAACTTATGACAATTCTCCCAGAAACTTGGGGTAGTTCAATTTCGGTTTCTTTACCATCAAGAAAATGGAACAATCTTGCAACAACACCATTTTTTAAGGTGGTATAAAACAACCCATTTTTAGTATATTCAAAATCTGTTATTACTTGGTCCTTTTTTTCTGGAATTATAATTATAGGGTTAGAAAAATTAGGATCGTTTATTGATGTTTTACAAATTTTAAAATTAGAACTTTCTTTTGCTGTTAAAAATATTAATGAATCTTTTCTGTGTAAGTATTTTTTTATTTTTTCTTGTTTAGTAAACAATAATTTCCATTTAACCTTTGAGTTATTTAGCTCTTTTATATCCGCAGAATAGGTGTCGGCATAAGGGCTGGGTCCAGCAATCATACCAAATAAATAAGGATCTGTTCTATCATAATAAGAAACGATAGGAAAATCTTCAGGCTTCAGATTTAATTGAGGGTGAGTTATCCTTGAAAATAGTTTTTTATTGACTGCATCTGCAATTATATAAAGAGTTGCTATGGTATTGTGAAAATATGAAGGATCACTGCTTTTAAAATTCGGTGCATGTTGATAGATAAACCCTGAATTATCAGGTAACCAATCGATTCCCTCAAGTGAAGCAGGAGCTGCATTAGAAGTAATACCATAGATTTTCTCTTTTGTTAGTAAATTGATAAGTATAAGTTCTGATATTTCTTCATCTGGTTTCGCAAGGCTAACCACAACTTGGTTTCCATCCCAATCTGGCCTAATATAATTGATTTTATATTTAGAATTATTCTTGTATGTAGCAGGATCAAATATTAGGGAATCCTTATTAGAATTGAAATTTGAACGAAAATATAATTTACTATAATTCTCTTCTAGTGATTGTTTTAAGAAAAAATATTTCCCATTCTCCCTTCTTATTTTTCGAGAAATTTTAAATTCACTTTTTTGATCCAGTTGTTTTTGTAAATCTATTAATCGGTCTCTACCATGACTAATAGCTTGTAAAACATTTTTTGCCAAACTATCTTGTTTTTTTAGCCACCTAATTACAGTTGAGTCTTCTAAATTTTCAAGATTTATATATTCATCTATAATCTCCAATCCATGATAATTAAAAGACATAGGTTTTTTATCTACTAAGGGATAGTCATATTTTGTTACTTCGCTACATGAAGAAAACGATATGATGATATAAATTAATAACAATAATATATGGTATATCCTTTGTCGAAATAGCATGCTTTGTGTGTTTTTATTTTCAGGCATATTAATAGAGATTAGAATGTGAATTTTGAATATATCAATAAAACTTAATATACCCAACCTAATAAATTGAATCAAGCTTAATAAAGAAATTAATAATAAAGCAAGGGTAAAGTTTTAAAATTCATAAATATTATAATAAAAAGATCATAAAAATACTTTTACAAAAATATCAAACCTTTCTACATAATATAAAAAGGTTTGATATTCTCAAGAAATTGAATAATTTATTATTATTGTGTGTCACAGACACCATCAGAGCATTCATCTAATTCACTATTACAGGTAACTTTAGAGCCACCCTTAATTTTTGTCAAGTTATTGATCTTTGCGATTTTTAACTTTTTTAGAGACAATTTTGTATTAATCTTTTTTTTCATTATTCATTATGGTTTTAATAATTTGAAGATAAATTTCTAAATAATTTTTCTTAAATATCTGGATAACATTAAAGGAAAAATATTTTACATATCGTAATTCCAGAATTACAGCATATACCTAGCTGAAAATCAGTTGTTTATTTTTTTTATGTAATATGTTGGTGAAATACCATGTACTTTGCGAAATGATCTAACAAAAGATTCAGATGTATTAAATCCTATTTCTCTTGCAATAGCCTGTAGAGTATAATTTCTTAGTTTACTATCATTTTTTAATTTCTGAGTAACATAATGAATTCTAAGTTCATTAATATATAGCACAAAACTTTTTTTCTTATGATAATTAACTACTTTAGATATATATTTAGAATTTGTTTTAAAATCATTAGCCAATTTACTTATTGTTATGTTCGAAGATAAATAGTTATGATTTTCTTCAAACTTAGCTAGTTGTTCAATTATCGAGTTAACAATGTCTTCAGAAATCCCAATATTTGTTTTTATTTCTATATTGTTTAGATTATCAGGTTTGCTTTTCTTTTCAGATATATTATGAAGAATATTATTATACCTTTTTTTATACACAAGTTGTCTCGAATAGCTATAAACAAACAACCCTAGTATTAAAACACATATAGCAATTGTAATCCATAAACCATACTGGGTTTTTCTTTTATCTTTAGAAAGCGTTTCAATTAATTGTTTTTCCTGCTTGAGCAAATTAGGAGTGTCGTATTGTTTTACAATTCTATGTGTTAAAGATTTATAGTTTTTATAAAGTAAGCTATCATATTTGATCAGTTTCTGTGTGTAAAGTAGTTGGTTATTTATATCTTTATTTTTCTTATAATAATCAATTAACATCTCATATCCTTTTCTAGATTCTAAAGATGTAAATCTTGTTTCTTGTATATATTGATCAAGTTTTTCTAGACTACTAATTGACTTGAGGGATTTACCAAGCTTTTCATAAAGTTTTGCCTGATATAAGTATGCATTCACTATAAATTCCTGAGTTACATAATATTTGTTTTTTTCTATAGAAGGTAAAGCTTTTTGAATACTATCCATAGCAGCATGATATTTATTTTTATCATATAAATTTATACCTTCTCCTAAAACCCCATAATAGTAGTAAATTTCATAATTATTATAGGCAATATCTATAGCTCTTCTATAATAATATGAAGCAGAATCATTTTGTTTCAATTTTCTGAATGAATTTGCAAGAGCTAATAGCGTGTTAACTTTTCTTTTGGAAGGATAATCGAACGAGTCTTCAAATTTAAGCACTTGTTTAAAAACTTTTATCGCTTCTCTATCTTCTCCAATTTTTGATTTTAAACGGCCTATGTTATGACTTGTTATATAATAAAACCCTTTATGTCCATTTTTTTCTGCATATTCTAATGCTTTTAAATAACTTTCTAATGCTTTAGTATAATAACCATTAGTATAATATAATCCTCCAAGGTTTGAATAAGATACCGTTGGATATTTTTTGTGATTAAGGTTTTTACTTATTTTAATAGAACTATCGAGGTAAGCAATTCTGATAGGCAAATTATTAAAATAATTGAATGATACTAATCGATATCCTCTTGCCTGTTCTAAAGCATTATTTTCTTGTTTTGCTTTTAATAGTATAGAATTGGAATATATGGTTTTATATAAGGTATCACTAAGCTTATATTTTCTATACGATTTAAGCAATTCCTCAAAAGACTTTTGTTTTAATGAATCAGGAATTTTTTTTTCTTGACTATAGGCAAATAAAGGAAGCAATAATAAGAATAAAAATAAAACGATTTGGATTATAATTTTCATAAAAATTCACCTCTCTTTTCTACTTGACCTAAGAGATCAATTACATTCATTTTGAATTCAAATATAATACATTAAGCATTAACCAAACTAGACTTAAACACCTAATAAACAAATACATATTTTAAATTATTGTTTTCGAAATTCATGAATTACACCTCCGGAATTCATGAATCACGATATCCTCTCCTTGCACTAACGTAATTCTCCCTGTTATATTTGACTCAACAAAAAACAACCAACATGGAGTATTTAGAATTTAACAGCAAACATAAGTTTATGTCCGATATCTTAAAAACGTTACACTTTACTATGGATACTTTTATATATAACCTGGCTAATCATAGCCCATATGAGATGCTACTCTATCGATGGATCAATAAATTATATACCAAAGGGATATCCAGTGAAGAAGCCATACAACTCATCTATAAAGCACGTAATATACTATTACTTACTCCCAAAAATAGTTGGTGTAGCCCCCCAATTTTATCATAAACCACCTACTTATGTTTATGCATTATAACCAACTGTGTACTACACAAAAAGCTTTGGTACATCGCAAATTGATAGCAAGAACAAAAGCCCCCCAAGAGATCGTATGTAAAGTACTTAACCACATTAACCCCATAATTAAAATAAATAATCAGGATGTGCTTATGATGTACTATATGATGAGTAAAATAGAGCAGAGAATACAGGAAGAAATGATGAATTATAAATGAAGTCGGAAGTCAGGTTTCGGATGACGGGGACTGGAAGCTAAGAAATAAAAAAGAAAAAGGTAGGAGTAATTTATATAGCTAAGCATAGTTGAGTTTGTGTACATATCCCATTTTTAATTGCTCCTACTTCTTTTTTAAAAATGTAAAACTGCAAAATGATAAATGAAAACAGTATAAAGTTGGAAGTCAGGGGTCAGAAGTCAGAAGTTAGAAGTTAGAAATTCAACACCTCGGACATCAAACACCGGACAACAAAAAACTATCAACTAACAACAAAATTTATCTCAATACTCAATACTAATATCTAAATACTAAAAATAAAACAATGAGAAACATCATTCAAGATTTATTAACACAAGAAGAAAGAGATCAGGCGGGGCAACTAGTAGCACAATTAGAAGCCATGTTTACTAATAAACTAGCAGCCCTAACCGAAAAAGAACGAGGGAGCTACAAGGCCATTAATGAAACCAATAAACTATTTGTAAATAAGGTTTGGGATTATCGCCAAAACAGTAGTACACTTAGTTCTCCCGATGTAGATTGGGAAGAGTTTGAAAAAGATTATAAAGCTCGCGTATTTGCAGAAAACCTATTAGGTCGTTTAGAAAGCCTGGCCTATAGATTAGAAAGCACCAAGATCCTACATGATTATGATAATTACCAGGATGCGCTTAATGATTATGCGTATTCGCAATATAGCAAAGGAGCAGGAAAACCGGGGTTTACCGAAAAAGTAGCAGAACTGAAACAGTTTTTTAACCGTACCAGAAGTATCCCAAAGTCAGACAATACAGAAGAATAGGTAAAAAAGACCTTCTGATGGGGCAAAAAGACGCTTCGTTAGGCTCGGACGTCTCAAAATTAGACATAGCAGTCCCAAAATTGGGTGTCGTACCTCTAATTTTAGAGAACAGAGTCTCAAATTTAGACTATAGGGTCTCAAAATTGGACCTCGAAAGTCTAAATTTTCATCAAAAAGGTCCAACAGAAAGTCAAAAAGCCCAAACCACTGATGAACAGCATACAAATTTTAAGTAGAAGGGTTCAAATTTTAACCCGGGAGGTCGAAAATCCTACAGTAACCACCAAATTTTGACCTCGGAGGATTAAAAATTGCAAAAAATAAAATAAAGGGAAAACACATTATGAACATCATTATCAAACAGATTGAGCTTATAGAACGAATTGATCAACTTATTCGCCTACAAGCCACAGGATCACCAGATGATCTTGCGTATCGATTAGGAATCTCTAAAACGAAATTGTATCGCATTATCAATACCATGAAATCTCTGGGTGCCCCTATAGAATATGATATTGCTATACAGAGTTTTGTCTATGCAGAAGCTGTAGGGTTTACATTCGGGTTTTATCCAAGACAACATAAACATAAAAAGCTACATCCTTTTGTGGGATAGAAAAATGACACCTATAAAAGTAGAAAATATCGAATACTGAATAATGTCACACTGAGCCTGTCGAAGTGGATTGGTATATGAAAGTAAAAAACAGTAAAACGTTGATCTCAATACTAAATAAAAAATATGAAAGTGAAAAGTCCGAAGTCAGGAGTCAGGAGCTAGAAGTTAGAAATAACACCTCGAACATCAAGCATTAGACAACAAACAACAAGACTAAAAAACACGTTGCGCAACGTATGGCGGAAACCGAAAAGCCTTTATTAGAGTAGGTATAAAATTAAAATTCTAAAAATCATGAAAAGTTTAGATGATAAATTTTTTGACTCGCAAAAAATCAACAATTTAAGAGCTATTATTGGAGGGGGAAACACTTGTTTAATGTGTAGCCACGATGGTCATATAATACATGATGGTGATCGATCTGATCCAGATATGGTATAACTTAATAATTTAGGCAGTATCCGAATAGCCTTTAATATAGTAGGAAAAATTAAAAGTTTATAATTATGAAAAGTATAAATGATAAATTTTTTGATTCGCACAAAATTAATAATCTAAGAGCCATTATTGGCGGTGGAGCTACTTGTCAATATACACGTAAAGGTGATCATGTACTACATGATGGTGATATATGTGATCCTGACCCAGTATAAACCTACATATTGTTTTTTAAACATAATAAGGTGCTGTTTTATCTGCAGCACCTTAAATACAAAACTATATAAACTTTAGATTCCATCGAATATGGTTCTTATTTTAAGTAGAGAAAGTGCAGAAATAACTACAGATGTAGTCATGGATTGGTTAAATTATTATAATGTGAAATGTTTTAGACTAAACGGAGAAGATTTAGTCAATGGTAAATGCATTATAAACTTCCACTTGAATGATACTAAGACAAAGTGGTATTTTACGGTTCAACATGAGGATATCTTTTTTGATAGTGATATGATCAATGCCGTATGGTTTAGAAGATCATTTGATTGGGACATAGAAAAAAGATTTTGGGAACCTACTTCAACTATTGAGCATTACAAATTTTTAGAAGAATTAAACAGACATCATCAAACAGAAATAAGGGCTGTTTATAATCTTATAGAAGAAGTATTAAGAGATAAATATTGGTTAAATCAACCTTCTAAGTCAGGTTCAGATAAATTTAAAGCCTTAACAATAGCTAAGCAAATTGGTTTTAAAATCCCTAATACGCTAATAACTAACAATCTTAATCATTTAACTGATTTTATTCACACAAATAAAAACTGTATTACAAAAGCTAGTAAAGAAGGTGGATTAATATTGGGGTCAGATTTTGGAATATCTACAATGACCAATAAGGTGACTCAAGAAACTCTTCTTTCTTTATCCCGAGATTTTTTTACACCATCACTTTTTCAAAAAGAGATTCAGAAAGAATTCGAAATCCGGGTTATATATATTGAAAATCAAATATTCGCAGCAGGCATTTTCTCTCAATCAAATGAAAAAACTAAGGTTGACTATCGACATTATGATGATGAAAAACCTAATAGATTACAATTAATTAGTTTACCCGAAAATTTAGCGCAAAAGATTAATCTATTAATGAAGCGTTTACAATTGAATTTCGGTTCAATAGATATTATAAAAGATAGTAATGGCCATTATTATTTTCTTGAAATTAACCCAGTAGGTCAATTTTTAGGTATTTCTGACGTATTGGGATTAAAAGTTGAAAAAATAATTGCTCAAATTTTAAAACAAAACGATGAAATTAGAAGAATACAAGAGGTTTAGAAATAAGAATGGTTTGCTTTTTGGTTTCTTAATATCTAATAAAGAAGCTATTGTAAATGTTAATCCGGATATCGAATCGCCTATTGAAAGAAGGTACGCAGATGAAGTAAAAAAATATAGGACCGTAAGGTTTAATTGTCAAAAAACCGGAACATTATTATCTAAATTAAAAATCAACTTATGAATTTAAATACCGATTTACATATTAATGTATATAGCACCTGCAAACTAGTTAAAGGAAAAAAAAGAGGTACTTTATCTGATTTACATAGAAGTAGAATTGAGCTTATCCCTAATGAATTAATAGATTTGGTTAATGAATTTAAAGGAAAAAAAGTATCAGATATTCTTAAAAAAAATTATACTCCCAAAGATCTAAAAACTATAGAACAATATTTTGATTTTTTAATTGACAAAGAGATTATTTTTTTGTCAGAAAAAACAATCTCTTTTATCTCTTCTGATGAAACTTATGAATCTCCAAAAAAACTACTTTCAACAATAATAGATATTGATACAAATTCTACCTACAATGTATCTAAAACTATATATAAAATTGATGCTATAGGTTGTGACAATATTCAAATACGGTTATACGGTTGTGACATTGATACCAATACATTAGAATATATCGTTTCTTTATTCAAAAACACCTCATTTAGACATGTAGAAATCTTATTAAAATATAATAAGATTTCTTTTAAAAGTTTTCATGAAATACTTAAATATTCTAACCGCGTTTCTATGGTGTATTTTCATAGTTATGATCAAAAAGATAAGGTCGAAGAGATCGATTCTATAACATACATATATACATCAGAGAAAATTGTATCTTCTGATTTTTGTGGTTATATTATGCCTTTCTATTTTGATGTTTCTCCTATAACTTATTATATAGGAGAGCGCTATAATACATGTCTTTATAAAAAAATAGCAGTAGATGTTAACGGAAATATAAAAAATTGTCCTTCTATGGCTAATGATTTTGGAAAAATTGATTCTTCAGATCTTGATGAAATCTTAAATACTCCCAACTTTAAAAAATATTGGAATATAACAAAAGATAAAATAAGTGTTTGCAAAACATGTGAATTTAGAAAAGTTTGTACGGATTGCAGGGCCTACCTTAAAGAAAATGAACTCTATGAAAAACCTAAACATTGTGAATATGAACCTGATTCCCCGAATTGGTAAAAAAGATTGTATCATACTACTTATAGTATGTTGTTTATATACGCCTTCATTTTCTCAATTAAAAGAGATCATGGCATTATCTACAAAATCTAATAAGGAATTTATTTCTAAAACAGGAGATATCAATTATATAGCACCTTATCTATTACTAGAAAAGGATACTTTGGATCATCCGTTTAAGAAACAATTGCAAAATGAATATTACGCTACTCTTCATTTGTTTAATAAAATGACTACCTCCCCTATACCCAAAAAAAAGATTACCGATCTTAATGTAGTAGTAAAAAAAGCTAAACAGGAAATCTTAAAACAGACGATCTCAAAAAAGGTAGTGATGTTTAATGAAGAACATCATAATCCATATCACAGAGTATATGTAGAAACATTTCTTAAAGACCTTAAAAAACAAGGCTTTACTGTTTTAGCCCTAGAAACATTGGCATGGGAGGATAAAGAGCTAAATAGCAGGAAATATCCTATCAGCAAATCTGGAACTTATACTAAGGAACCCTATTTTGCAAACCTAGTAAGAAAAGCTCTCGAATTGGGATATAAAGTGCTCCCCTATGAAAGTAAGGAAATAGTAGATAATATGAGTATCTCAATAAGAGAAAAAAATCAGGCTGATAATCTTGCAAATATTGTAACTAAAGAATTGGGTAATATATTGGTGCTGGCTGGGTATTCGCACATTGCAGAAAGACCGATAGCATCTGGTCATGGAGGAGCGAATGAGTGGATGGCTTCTATTCTTAAAACAAAATATGGTATAGATCCATTAACCATAGATCAAACAGAAATGATAAACGAAGAAAACCTAAATACGGTTACTATACCCTTACTAGCTAATACATATTATGTCCCTGAAGAATTTAAAGGAGTGTATGACATGTGCCTGGTTTATCCAAAAGAAGTAGAATACCTGCATAGGGAATTAGGTAAAAAAAAGGTTGATATTATTATACTTAATAATGAATATGTAAATACGAATACACTAATTCAGTTCTATATAAAACAAGAATATGAAAAATATAAAGACAAAGCCATTCCTTATGAGCAATTTATGATCGAATCTACAAAAATGAATCTTTATTTAGATTCTGCAAAAAGATATATAATCCTCCTTAGAGATAAAGATTATAAAGTAATTACTAAAAAAGAAGTTTCTGATTTTAAATCAATTAAGCTTTAGTGATCATAGAAAGAGTTCTACTGATGCCATATTCTATGTGTAAAACAATAAAAAATGAAAAAAATAATATTCCTATTAGTTTTAGTTCTGGTATTTTCCTGTAAACAGCAAAAAAAGGAAATCATAACTGAAGTTAGTGCCAAAGAGCTTACTGTTGAAGAAAAAGCTCAATACACAGCTTTAAAAAATGAAGCTTGGAAACTCTACGAATCCAAAGATTATCTACAATCTGCTAAGAAATACTCAGAAGCTTTTAGGATAAGTAGATACTATGGAAACACAACAGATATGTATAATGCTGCATGCTCCTGCGCCCTAACCAAAGAAGTAGACTCTGCATTCGTACACCTATTACGAATTGCCGAGAGTGGGGATTATACCAATTACAACCACATTACGACAGATAGTAATGCAATAGCATACTATAAACCCAAATGGAGATATCCAACAATCACCTTTTACCGATAAAGTTTTTGGTAACATAGAAACAAAATCTTTACTATCAATTATTTCAAATCAAACGTTTCAGGAATATTGGGATATACCCAAAGACAAAATAGAAGTTTGTAAGGATTGCGAATTTAGATATGTTTGTAATGACGGTCGTATGCCTTTAAAACGAGATGATAAGATGTATTATTTTGAAGAAATTTGCACATACAACCCTTATAAAAACTAATTAAGAAATAAAAAAACTAGCCATGAAAATAGTATTAAGGTTATTCATCTTAACCATTGTAATGACAAGTTGTAAATCAGATTTTGAAAAAAACCATAAGGATTATAAACTTATTAAGGAAGAAGGTGTATTTGTTGAAGTATTTGACTCTACAAATGTTAAACCTACCAGATATACAGATAACAACAATATTTATAGAAAAAAATTAGAGTTCATATATTCTTACGAACATATTACAAAAAATAATATCAAATACTATTTCAAAGAGGATCCATCAATAGACGGATGGAAGCATTCTTGGAAGTTTGTTTCTACCGACTCTATAGATGAAAACACCATTCTAGAAGTTAAGATCAAGATAAATGAAGGACTTGAACCTATGATACAATATGAACCAGATTATAATCAAACAGTTGCTCAATATAGCTACTTAACAAAGGATGAATCATCAGCTTTTAACTCAATTTCGGGAATTATAGAAAATGAAAAAAACGTATGGATGCATCCACCAAGGGATAAATATTTTAGGATTCTTGAGTTAAATCCGTTTCCGTACATACAAACCCCTTTTGAAGTTGGAAATATATGGAAATGGAATTTAAAGATAGGAGATTCTTGGGCAGACAAAAGATGGTTAACCTGGGAAGGAGGAATTGAAAATAAGTATGTTTATGAAATAACGGGGAAAAAGAAAATAAATACAGCTTTTGGTAAATTAGAGTGTTATACTATTGATGCCACAGCAACAAGTAGGCTAGGTGAAACCAAATTAACTTCACTTTTTAATACTGAATATGGTTTTATTAAATTATTTTATACAAATATTGATGGAAGTAAGACTACATTACAACTTGATAAAGTAATAAAACATAAAAATTAAAGATGAAATAGACTTTAATAAAGAAAAAGAAACTATAGAAAACAAGCATTTTATATAGTTGTGAACTTAAACCTTTAGATTAATTTTCAGGAATTTTATTAAAACCGATTAAGTAGAGATATCCATTAAAAAACATACTAAATGAAAAAAATCATATCTCTCCTATTCCTTTTACAGCAAATTCATCCCTCTAAACATCCTAAAAAAACAAGGGAAAACACCTATTGTTATTAGTAGGGGTTTATGTTACTTTTAGAGTACTACAATTACATCCCAGAAGATAGTGATGCAATAGTATACCCATAAGAAAAAAGAAATCAGCACTATCACGGATACATTGATTGAATAAGAGTCTAATTCAACATTCTTATACCTCCCAATCAATATTTTGCCATATAAAACAGCACATAGATACCTCGATGTGACTCCTTAAAAAAGGAAGTTGTACCCCCTATTTATATTTTAATTGTTATCAAAAATTAATACTATGAAAAAGTTAAGTATACAAACGTTCTTTGATTATCTCTCTGATGTTGAATTTTACATAAAAATCACACTTGCTTGTGTGTTATTTCAATGGATATTTGTTCACCTATTCGAAGGGTTTCAACTTACGCTAATTTCTAAGATTCTTATATATTGGGGAGTAAATCTATCCTCATATTACATCATTGCTTTTTTGATAGAAAAGGTAATTAAGAAAAACCACAAGCTCACTAAAAAGCTAAATACCAGGGTAACCAAGGTAAAAAGTCAGCCTTATAAGCATCCGCCTGCCAAACTTTTTTTTCTATCTCTTTTTCAAAACCTTATGATTTCTAGTGGGGTGATTATCATACTTAGAGAGGTACATCGAGAGGTTAATTTTGTCGAAAACTGCGGTTGGTTTCTCCTTAGTATTGTGGTTACCGATTTTGCCTTTTTTGCCCACCACTACTGGTTCTTACATAATAAGAAATTTCCAAAATTGTTTAAAATTCACGGTAAACATCACCGTTATCGAGATACTTCTGGCTTTGTAACTGCTTATAAAGATTTTGCAGACCAGGTGATCAATTTTGTTTTTGCAGATATGGTGGTTCTTATTCTATTTGGTTTTGATTTTTACCAATTACTCGCCTGGACAGTAGTTATCAATCTATTTAACATAGAAGGACATAGCGCCGTATCCCTATTTTTTATAGGCTCTGATTTTCATGATAGGCATCATACCAATTATAGAGGTAATTATGGTATACAGGGGCTTTGGGATAAGATTTTTGGTACGTTTATAAGTAAGACAAGAAAGACTGGGGTTTTCTTTCCTTCTAATACACTTGGCAAATACTTTTTGGAAAAGAATAAAAAGCATATCAACAGTATAAAAAAACCAAAGCAAAAAGCTTATATAGGCGATATGTATAAGGGTTGAGCTTATTCTTTAAACGCAATAGCCCGGATTATAAATCCGGACTATCAGATATTGGTAAACGTTTTTATAAACTATCAAATTCTACAAAATCATATTCTGGTGAGCTTTCTAGTAGATGTCTTAAAACTGCTGCATGTCCGTTCCCAATAAGTACAAGGATTCTATCCTCATTATTTTCTGTGATTTTTTGTAATTTTCTAAAGATTCTTACATTTCTATTATACCACCAGAACGATAAAATATCAGCGCCTCTTTCGTTATCTAGCTTAAAATCTCCAACAAGATATGCTCCGTATCCATATAAATGAGATTCTCTTGAGTTTAGGTGCTTGAAATAGTCTAATAAATTAGTTTTTGGGATGATCTCATCTTCTCCTTTATACCAGTTAAGAGTCATTTTTCGGTACGGATCATCATTTTGAAAGTCAAAATCTTTATACAGTTTTTTAGTATAAATAGAATCTAACTTCTCTATGTCGTCGCTCATAGAATTTGCATCAATAGCATATAGCGTATCTAATTTTAGTTCGTTTGCAATACGCATTCCTATTTGAAACCGTTCATCCCTTTGGTCTCTATATTCTCCACCTTTGTATTTTTTTAGTTTTCTTGTGGCATTCCATTTTGGTGTAGCTTCTATTGCTATTTTATTGGGTTTAAACTTCTTAATATAATTTACAAGTTCATTAACCTCAGATTTTTTGGGTTCTTTTAATACATCTATTTGATTTTCGGGAGTCACTTTAACCACATCTAATCCTGGGTAATTAAAGTGAAAAGTACCGACCATTAGAACTTTTGCCTTTTCTTTTGGATAATATTCTGATGCCTTTTTAATTATTCTGGTTTTATTTTCTGAAGAACAGGAAAGTATACTAATTACAAGAAATAATATCGTAAGATGTTTCATCTGCTTATTTTTTTATATAGAGTAAGAACAAATTACTTTTGAAAATGTTACACTATTTGGTATAAAGGTTTGTCAACAGTGTTGTATCGAGTAGGTAAGAGATGTTGTATTTGATAGTGTGAGTTTACAATCTCTGTCATGCAGCAAAGGGTTGAAACAATTACGGATAAGTTGACAGTTTTTTACGCTAAGGAATATGTATAATTAGGTAAATATTGCTATAATTTTAAACTCGAAAGTTATTTCTTGATGAGTACTCAAGTTCTTATTAAAACACCTATTTCTATTTATTTATAAGGAGCAAATTTCCTATCAACAAAAATACTTCATAAAAAACTGTTCAGATACCTGTTATTTTGTTCTGATTTCGGAAATCAGAACTTTTTTAAGCTAAAAATTTACAAAAAAAATGAATTTCCGAAATATATTTGTTTTAACATAACAAACCAACTCAACTTAACTTAACATGAAAAAGAAAACTAACTTCCTCATTCCCTTGCTTTTTTTATATTGATTTTTTATTAATCTATTTCTCTATATGTTTTATAAGTATTCATAATGAATACTCTATAACAAATTCTATGTTATATATTTCATTTAGTGAAATTTGAAAACTCCTATTACTTCTTATCAATATGCAGTGAAATACTCGATAGATATATCCTATCTATCGAGTATTCGAAAAGTTATTTTTATTTGCCCAAACTCTTAAAATTAGCAAAAGTTTTCCCCTATGTGATTTTCACATGCTAAATTTTTAAAACCTATGCAATTCATTAAACAATTACAACTAGAAAAAGACATTACCAACCAAATAGCTAAACATTCTACCATAAAAACTTATTCGAACGGAGAGCAAATTATATTTCAAAATATTCACAAGGATCAAATTTCATTTATAGACTCTGGTTTGATTAAAGTCTATATTGAAGAAGAGAACAGTTCATTATTCTTATATCATCTCGAATCAAAAAGAAATAACATCCTTTCTCTTATGAATATTTTTAGCAATGCTCCTTCTCAGGTTTCTATGATGGCATTACAAGAAACCACTCTTTATTGGGTTCCTAATTCGATAATCCGAGAACTCTTAAGAAAATCTCCAAAACTTAAATCAGCCATTTTTAAATCCGATTGCTACCTGCATCAAAACCTGATAAATACTATCAAAAAAATGACTTTACACTCTAAGGAAGATCGGATTTATGACTATCTAAAAATAAAATTAGAACACCATAAAGTCAAAAAAATTAAGGTCACTCATATGCAACTAGCTAAAGATCTTAATTTTTCTAGAGAAACCATATCCCGAGGTTTAAGAAATCTAGAAAAAAATGATAGAATAAAACGAGCATCGGGATGGATAAGTATATCTCTTTAATAATATATCTCTGATTCTAAGTTAAATTTTAGAAAAATGAATGTAATAGATAAAACATATTTTAAAGAAGAACTCATTAACTTACTGCAAAAGGAAGGTTCTACAAAAAAATTTCGTTCTGGTAAAGAAATTACTCCAACTGATGATATACATGATCAAGTTATATTTTTAATTCAGGGAAGTATTAAAGTTTTTATCAAAAATGATGACAAAAAAATATTCCTCTATCTTCTCGAAGATAATCAAACACATTTTTTCTATTCTCCTAATAAGGATATTCTAATGCAATTTCAGGGAGAAATAGTAAAAGATTGCATTTTGACCTGTATCCCTAGTGAAATATTAGTAAAATGGGTAGAGAAAAAGCCCCAACTCAGGGATTTTATGATAGCATATCAACAAGAAAAATACATCTTTCTTTTAAACACTATCAAAATGCTAATAGAACAACCTCTGAAAATGAGATTACTTGAGTATATCACACTAAAATCAATTCAATATAACAACAAAAATATCCATATTAACAAAAATGAAATCGCTATAGACCTGAACACCTCACGTAAATCAATCTACAGGGCTATAAATGAATTAGAAAGAGATAAAAAAATTATTCAGAAACCTCGATCTATTATTCTTTTAATTTAAATCTTGAACAGCTTCAAGAAAGCACTATATCATCTAACAGATATAGTTAGCTTAAGAAAAAACAGTCTCACCTTATTTCTTAATGTTCTTAAGAGACTTTTTATATTTTAGAGGAGTCGTACCTGTATACTTTTTAAAAAAACCATAAAAAGCACTTTTGCTTTGAAATCCAACTTCTATTGCAATCCCTTCTATAGATAAGTTTTTTAAAGAATCCGATTCTAAAACCTCAATTACCTTCTTAACTCTATGTGTATTAATATATGTATTAAAATTCTGATTGTATTTTGAATTTATAATTTTAGATAGTTGTTTAGGATGAATCCCTAACCTTTCTGCAGCATCAATTATAGTGAGATCAGTTTTTGTATATCCTTTTTCTTGAATCATGAATGCTTCTAATTCTTTAAGAAGCATATTGATTGATCGTAAATCTTCTTCTAGTTCTGGTTCTACAGTTGTAGGCTTTTTTTGTTTTGTAGTTAAAACCTTAGATTTATCGGTTAGCAACCATATTATATTTTGTTGAAAAAAACCATGAATTGAGACCCAATATAATAAACCTATATTTATAATGGTCATAACAAATTGATAGTAATGATTCTGTATAATCAAAGGAAATAATAGCTTTAACGCAATACCAAGTGTAACATAGCACAACCCCAGAACAATATATGTTTTTGCCCATTGCAATTTCTTATATTCTATAGCTGTATATTGATTATAAAGCTCGGCAACATGCTTTTTTAGTAATCGTATTGTAGCAAAACCAATTATTAACCCATATAACGTCCCCAATACGTTTAAGATATTACAAATCACTTTTAAAATATTAATATCATGTCCAATGTATATGTATACAACGTTAAAAACGAAAATGAATAATACTGGTATTAATATTTTATAATTAATTTTACTCTTAGCTAAAATCGATATCTGTTTTACATACAAATAGAACAAAGGAAACAATAGCAAAGCTAAAACCGAAAGTAAAGCAACCAAACTACTCAAATCCCAACCTTTATCTTTTAATCCTATGTTACATATAGGCACTAGTAGCTCCAAACTATAAACCAGAATAAAAATACTTAGAAGAAATATTGATTTATTTATTTTTATATAATTTCTAATTAATAAAATAACTCCGAATATAATCCCATGAATCAATCCTATCAAATTCAATAAAACACTCAGTAAAACCAGAAGGCTATTATTCTCTTTCATATCAAATTAAGATAAGTTTTATACAAATTTCAGAATACATTTTCAGTGCTTATCTATTAAAAAAACCTCTTCTTTTTAACTAAAAAACTAAGGAATTATGAAGTTTCTGATAAAATATTAACAAAGATATAGACTCTTATTAACAAAAAATGTGATTTATGGGACAACGATCACATTTTTATTAAAAAAACCAACCACATTATTACAAAAAGAATATGAAAACCCAGTAAGTATCTGAAATTTATGAGTGATTTCTGGGTAACAAAAAGGCAATACAAGACACTTGTTTATAAAGAAATGTGATAGATCAGCGTGAAGGATAGTAGCGGCATCCTTTTTTGTATTTGTTCTCTTTTTTTTGGTTTAGGAAAATGCATAAAGAATAATAAAAAAGATATAGCGAATAGCCTGACCCTTGTAGGGTCACGCCCCAAAACATGGTATTAGTATTATAGAAAAGAATTACTTTACTTTGTAGATAGATATATTATCACACAAAAATCAATTTAATTTAAAAAAGCTTAATGCCTAAATTTCCATTTTACAAACAAGCAGAGTCGAAAGATTGTGGACCTACTTGTATTAAGATTATCGCAAAACATTATGGAAGAGTTCTCAATACTCAAAAACTTAGATCATTAAGTGAAACCACCAGAGAAGGAAGTTCTCTCTTGGGACTTAGTGATGCGGTAGAGGAAATAGGCTTTAGATCCCTGGGCGTAAAACTATCGCTAAACAAATTAGACGAGGTACCTCTCCCCTGTATTGTACACTGGAACAAAGTACACTATGTGGTCGTCTATAAAATCAAAACCTCGCGAAAAGGTGATATGACCATTTATGTCTCTGATCCTGCTCATGGATTGATAACCTATACAAAAGACGAATTTATAAAAGCATGGATCGGTAATAACGCCGATGAAAATACAGAAGAAGGTGTTGCCTTACTGGTAGAACCTACTCCTAATTTTTATAGTGATAATCTAGATGAAGAGGATCAAAAATTTGGTTTTAAGTTTATATCTAAATACATATTTAAGTACAAAGCTTTTCTTTTTCAGCTGGCATTAGGTCTGGGGGCAGGAAGTTTATTACAACTTATTACTCCGTTTTTAACACAGAGTATAGTCGATGTCGGGATTAAAAATCAAGATCTTAATTTTGTATATCTCGTACTGATTGCAATGCTTTCTCTGTTTATTGGGAGAACATTAATCGATGTACTTAGAAGCTGGATTTTACTTCATCTAAGTACACGTATTAATATATCGCTGATATCAGATTTCTTTATTAAACTCATGAACCTGCCTATCTCCTATTTTGATGTAAAAATGACAGGAGATCTTTTACAAAGAATTAATGATCATAAACGAATCGAGCAGATACTAACCATGTCTTCTTTAAACGTGCTATTCTCGATGGTAAATCTTATCGTGTTTAGTATCGTCCTGATCTATTATAGTGTTCCTATTTTCGGTATTTTTGCAATAGGAAGCACGTTCTATTTTGCCTGGATACTTGTTTTCTTCAAAAAACGTAAAAAACTGGATTACAAACGCTTTTCGCAAATAAGTGAAGAACAAAGTAAAGTTATCGAACTGGTCAATGGTATGCAGGAAATAAAACTGCATAACGCTGAAAAAAGAAAACGATGGAACTGGGAGTTTGTACAGGCAAAACTGTTTAGAATATCTATCGAGAATCTGGCACTGGAGCAATACCAAAGTGTAGGATCTTCTTTTATCAATGAGCTAAAAAATATCCTGATTACAGTTTTCTCTGCAAAACTGGTTATAGATGGTGACATCACATTGGGTATGATGCTGGCAATTACTGCCATTGTAGGGCAATTAAATGCTCCTATTTCGCAATTAATTAATTTCTTAAGAGAGTTGCAGGACGCACAAATTTCTTTAGAACGTCTGGGAGAGATTCATAATAAAGAAGATGAAGAACACCCTGGTGATGAAAAGATTAGAGAAATCTCGGCAAATTCTGGGTTTGAAATCAAAAATCTAAGTTTTAGATATGTAGGAGCCGATAAACCGGTATTAGAAGACCTCAGCCTTTCTATTCCTGCTAATAAAATCACGGCTGTAGTTGGAGTTAGTGGTAGTGGAAAAACCACACTTATGAAACTCCTTCTTAAGTTCTATGAGCCAGATGAAGGGCAGATTTATATTGGTTCTCATGATTTACATAATGTATCCCAAAAAGCCTGGAGAGATCAATTTGGGGTGGTTATGCAAGAAGGATATATTTTTAATGATACTATTGCTAATAATATTGCAGTAGGAGAAGATTATGTAGATAAGAAAAAATTGGCGCATGCCGTAGATGTTGCAAACATCAAAGAGTTTATAGAATCACTCCCGCTTTCTTACAATACCAAAATAGGAATGGAAGGCGTAGGACTAAGTACCGGGCAAAAACAAAGGCTGTTTATAGCCCGATCGGTATATAAAAATCCTAAATATTTGTTCTTTGATGAAGCTACTTCTGCTCTTGATGCCAATAATGAAAAGGTGATCATGGAAAAACTGGATACCTTCTTTAAAGACAAAACTGTAATGGTAATAGCACATCGATTGAGTACTGTAAAAAATGCACATCAGATTGTTGTTTTAGACAAGGGTAAAATTGTAGAAGTAGGAAATCATGAATCCTTAATCAAAGAGAAAGGAAATTATTATCACCTGGTTAAAAATCAACTCGAATTAGGGAAATAATACTTGAATTAGGAATTAGATGAAACGAATATGAAAAATCCTTAGATTAGAATATCAAAACTGTATCGTACATGACAAAATTGAATGTTATAGAAATGAGTTGGTTTGTCATTCCGGCGTAGGCCGGAATCCACTTGATTTAGTACGGTGCAAAAAATAGATCCCAGTCTAAACTATGATGACAAATAACATTAAATTAAAAAAAATCGCAATACATAGCTAAACATTATGCCAGACACTTTAGACGACATACAATTACGTAGTGAAGAAGTACAGGAAATTCTAACCCGGGTTCCGCATTGGATGATACGATGGGGGAATCTATTGATTTTGGTATTAGTACTACTGTTATTATTTCTTTCCTGGTTGGTTAAGTATCCCGATGTAATACCCGCAGAAGCGATTATCACGACTCGAATACCACCACAAAAAGAATATGCCAAAACCAGTGGTAAAATAGAATCTCTATTCGTTAAGGACAATCAAATCGTACCCAAAAACACTCCTCTGGCGATATTAGAAAGCAGTGCCAATTATAAAGATGTGTTTTTGCTTAAATCTATTGTAGATACCATTAAAGTAAATACGAAATCATTTACATTTCCTATCGATGAGTTACCGGTCTTGTTCCTGGGAGATATCGAAACCAGCTTTGCTTTATTCGAAAACAGTTATTCTGAGTATATTCTGAATAAAGAATTACAACCTTTTTCTAATGAAGCCATAGCAAATCAAACCTCCTTATCAGAACTCTACAGGCGCTTAGAAAGCCTAAAGGCCCAAAAAAGGCTAGGTAAAGCAGAACTGGAGTTTAAACGAAAAGAGCTTCAGCGTCAAAAAAACCTATTCGAAAAAGGAGTAATCTCTGCACAGGAGTACGAAAGCAAAGAACTCGATTACCTGAGAACTAAACGTAATTATGAAAATAACGACGTACAGCTATCTCAAATTAACGAGAGTATTAGTAATGCTACCAAAACATCAAAAGGCACAGAAATCAACAAAAGAAAAGAAGAAATTAATCTGTTTAAAAAGGTATTACAATCCTTTGGGCAACTAAAGAAAAGCATTAAAGACTGGGAGTTACAATACGTGCTTAAATCTGATATCGAAGGTCGTGTTTCTTTCCTTAATTTTTGGACAGAAAACCAAACCGTAGCCTTGGGAGATCTTGTTTTTATCATTATCCCTTCGGAATACTCTTCTTACCTGGCAAAAATCAAAGCTCCTTCTCAGAATTCGGGAAAAATAAAGGTCGGACAAACAGCAAATATTAGATTAGAAAACTTTCCTGATAATGAGTTCGGAACGCTGAAAGGTAAAGTTAAGCACATATCCCTGTTACCAGATAAAGATGGGCTATATCTTATTGATGTTGAATTGCCCGAAAAACTAATTACTACCTATGATAAAGAAATTCCTTTTAAACAGGAAATGAGGGGTGTAGTAGAAATTGTAACTGAAGACCTTAGACTTATCGAACGTTTCTTCTATCAGTTTAGAACATTGATGGATAAGTAAACGTGAGTTCGACCTAAGAAAATTTACGTCAGTCAGAGTGATTTTCGATAGAAAATTGTACTTCGACCAAGCTCAGCAGAACTATCGAAGACAAGTAAATTTTCAAGCAAAAGCCTTGCCATCCTGAGCTTCGTCGAAGGGTCGATACAATTTTTCTTCGTTTCACTATGAAAAATCACTCAATTTGACGGCTTTTTAAATATGCTCTTGCAAATACGTTAAGTAAATTGTTTTAGTACATGACAAAAAACCTATATTTTGTTGTGAACAACTAAATATCAACAAATTACACATATATTCGTTGTTTTTGTCATTCCAGCCCTTCGGCCTAGCTCAGGATAAACTAAAGGCTGGAATCCATTTTGATATAATCCTATTAATGAGTGGATTCCGTTCTTCAACGGAATAACAAATCAACTCATCTCTATGTCGCGTAAATTTTTGTTATGTACCTAGGTAAACTATAGATCTTCTACCTCTTCTGATATTTCTTCCTGAGTAGAACTAACTTCTTCTAATGCTTCATTTTGAGTAGAATCGATCTCTTCTGAAACTTCTTCCTGAGAAGGGTTACCTTCTTCTAATATCTCTTCCTCAACAACATCAACTTCTTCTGATACTTCCTCTTGAGAAGAACTTGCTACCACTACCGGTTGAGCTTTATCAAATTGCTCTTCTTCGCCTGAGAAATAAGGAAAAACATCCATAATCGGAGATTCTGAAATTGCAGGTACAGTATAATCACTAACAGAGTCCTTCATCACACTAATGGTATTATCATAGGCTTCTTTTACATCATTAGCCTGTACCAACAGGTACATACTCGACTTTCTTTCCTTACCGCTTTCTTCATCATAAGAAACCAGGGCTACTTTTGACTTAAACCATCGATCAGAATTCTCAAAAGGATGTATCTCTGCAAAATTTGCAATCTTAATATTGGTGATTTTAAATTCTTCACTAATATATGCTGACATTTCTTCGTTAATTCTGGTTTCAGCTTCTGTATAGGATAAAGCATCTACCAGATAAGGTTCTGTCGTAACTTTCTGTACTCCAGATTCATCTATTTTTCTATACTTTACTTTACATTCATACCAAGTTGTGCTCATATCTTTTTTTTAGGATGGCAAATATATATTTTTAAAAAAACGCTAACCACGAATGCGCATAATAGATATTCACAATTTGAAAATTCTATGATTTCTTGATATGTACATTCTGTTATCTAAGCCCGAAAACAATAAACTAAAAAGACCTCACAGGTTTTAAAAACCTGTGAGGTCTGATTAAAAAAGCTATTCTCGATAGTCCTGCTGAGCTTGTCGAAGTGCAGTTTTTCTCCATTTCATTCCGAAAAACCACTCGAATTGACGCTTTTTATACCATTAACATCAAAATGCGCAATGGGTTAAAGTATTAAGAACCTACTTCTTCTTTGGTCTTATCTGCACTTTTACTAGCTACCCATTCTCCTATCAATTCTTCTAATATCGTAAGTGGTACAGCTCCATTAGTTAATACTACATCATGAAACTCTCTAATATCAAATGCATCTCCAAGAGTTTTTCTTGCATTTTCGCGTAGTTCAAGAATCTTAATCATTCCTATTTTATATGCTGTAGCCTGGCTTGGCATAACAATATGGCGTTCTACCATTTTTACAGCATCACTTTCTGCATTAGGAGTATTATCTACATAATACTTAATTCCTTCTTCTCTACTCCATTTTTTGCTATGAATTCCTGTATCCACTACCAATCGACAAGCTCTCCAAAGTTCCATTGCGAGTCTACCAAAATCTGAATACGGATCACTATACATTCCTATTTCTTTTGGTAACAGCTCGGTATACAATCCCCAACCTTCTGTATATGCTGTATACCCACCAAATTTTCTAAATTTTGGGATGTCCTGTAATTCTTGTGCAATAGATCTCTGCATATGATGCCCGGGGATACCTTCGTGATATGCCAAAGCCTCCATCTGGTAGATTGGCATTGCTGTCATATCATATAAATTGGCATAATACGTTCCTGGTCTTGAGCCATCAGGAGTTCCACTTTGATAGAAGGCTTTTCCTGCACTTTTTTCTCTAAAAGGCTCTACTGCTTTTACAATAATATCTGCTTTGGGTTTGGTAATAAAAAGTTCATCAAGTTTGGATTTCATTGTATCGATTAATCCAACTGCTTGTTTAAGGTATGCTGCTTTTCCCTCTTCGGTATTCGCAAAATAGAACTTTTTATCTTCTTTCATATACTTGAAAAAATCCTGTAATGTTCCTTCATATTTAACTTGCTTCATAATATCCCGCATCTCATTATGAATACGAGCCACTTCTTTTAATCCAAGCTCATGAATCTGATCTGCTGTCATCGTAGTAGTAGTCGTACGTTGTAGTGCGTTATCATAAAACGCAGCTCCTTTAGGAAATTTCCAGCAGCCATCATCAGTAGTAGCTCTTTGTTGTTGTCCTTCTAATAATGTGATAAGATTATCATACGCTGGTTTTACACTTTCTACGAGTCCTTTTTCTGCTTTAGACACTAATTCGCTCTGTTCTTCATCAGATAATTTAAGTGTCGAGATTTTACTTTTGAAATCCGCTAATAACGTACTTTCCTGATTAGATTTATCAAATGGTTGCCCTACAATAATATTACGACTATCATCAAGAACTTTGGCAAATACAAACTTAGGAGGAAGGATACCATTCTTTTCTCTAATCTTTATATTTTCTATCGCTTGGGTAAACATTTCATTGACACCATTTAATCTTGAAATATAAGCTTCTGCATCGTTCTTGTCCTTGATTTTATGCATATTGATAAGAAAAGCAGGAATTCTTGATTGCATTCCAAACATTTGATTTACAGGATAGTCATAAAACCTGTATTGAAAGTCTGCAATCTCATTTTCGAGATCTTTTTTCATCAATTTATAGCTTAGAGCAGTTGCATCATTTAATTGAGATACATCTACAGAGTCTTTTAAATAGGCAAAGCGTTCTTTTGCTCTTTCTAAATCTTCTGCTTCCTGTTTAGACGAAATATCATCCCATTTACCATAATCATCTGTTTTAATTCCTAAATACGTTTGCATCATTGGTGATTTGTCAATTTCTTGCTGAAACTGTGCTTCGAACCAATCGTTTAGTTTTTTTGATTGTTCTTCGATGATCTCTGCTTGTGAAGCAGTATCCTGTTCTGGCGCTTTTACTTCTTGTTTACAGCCGGTTAACGCCAGAAAAGAAGAAAATAGCAATACACTGATTTTTATTTTGGTCATGATAGTATCTATATTAGGGTTAATTGGTTACTTTAAAATCATAACTTCTATTGCAGAATCATGATATACTTTATGCGTTTGCTTGGTATAATCAGAAGCAGCTGCCTTAAAGATATTAGGAACATAAGTTTGTGGGTTTAAATCGATTAAAGGAAACCAGGTACTTTGCACCTGAACCTGTATTTTATGCCCTTTTTTAAACGTATGATGTATATCCTGTAGTTTAATATTTACATCTGTTTTTTGATTAGCAACAAAAGGTTCGGGTTTACTAAAATCATTTCGAAAACGCCCTCTCATCACTTCACTACGAACCATCATATGATAATTAGCCATTTTTAAATATTCCTGTGTTTCTTCGGTATCTTTGGCATCATTAGGATACACATCTATCAATTTTACTACCCAGTCTGCATCTGTACCTGTCGTAGCTACTTTTAGCTTTGCTAATACTTCTCCCGATAACGTCATGTCCTCGGTAAGAACAGGGGTTTCGAAAACTAACACATCGGGACGACGCGCTGCAAATCGTTGATCATCTGTCATATATTTTCTTGGTGTAAATACCATTTTAACATCTTCGGAATATGGAACTGGTTTTTTGGGGTCACTTATAAATTCTGAAACCCCGGCTCCACTTTTACCAGACAACTCATCATTGGCAGAAAGGTAGAATGTCTTTTTTTCTACATTTGCAGGTGGCCAACTTTCATAAGAATTCCACTCTTTTTTTCCGGTATCAAAAATTTGAACTTCTGGTAACCCGGTTTTTCCATCGGCATCTCCTTTTAAGAAATGATTAAAAAAGGTAGTTTCTACATTTTTTTGAAAATTTAAAGAAAGGTCATCTCCAAAATATACATTACCAATAGCTTGGCGCTTTTTGGTTCTTGCCCAATCCCCATGACTCCATGGCCCAAATACCATAATATTATAATTATCACTTTTCTTTTCGATATTTTCATAGGTCTCAAAAGGACCATATAAATCTTCGGCATCAAACAAACCTCCTACAGTCATTACTGCCGGTTTGATCGTTTGGTTTTTTAAGTGTTGAATTATCCCTCTTTTTTGCCAGAATTCATCATAATTCGGGTGTTCTTTTAATTGTGTCCAAAATACATTATCTTCTTTATAATACTGATCTAAAGTGCTTAAAGGTCCAGCATCCAGAAAGAATTGATATTGATCTTTACTTTTCAGGTCGGGAAAAGTATACCAACTCTCTGTTGTTGGTTTAGTTTTTTCATACCCAAAAACTGCTGTAGCTCTCCAATAGCTTAACAGATAGGCGCCATTATGATGAAAATCATCAAAAAAGAAATCCCCAATACATGCTTGTGGCGATACTGCTTTTAAAGCTGGGTGTGCATCTAATAAAGAATACGTTGCATAGAAACCAGGATATGAGATTCCCCATATTCCTACTTTTTTATTGGTATTCGGTACATTCTTCACCAACCAATCTATGGTATCATAGGTATCACTGGCTTCATCAAATTGTTTTCCTTTTTTACCAGGAATATAGGCTCTCATATTATCATAAACTCCTTCGCTCATCCAACGTCCACGTACATCTTGATAAACAACAATATTGCCTTCTTTCATTAAAAATTCATTTGGACCTATTTTAGATTTAAATTCATCTTTACCGTATGGTCTTGAACTATACGGAGTTCGATGCATTAAAATTGGGTATTTTTTTGAAGTATCCTTTGGTGTATAAATGGTAGTGTGAAGTTTAACACCATCTCTCATCACAATATCAACTTCTTGTTTTGTATAGTGTTCTTTTACATTATAGGAATCTGCTTCCTGTGAGAACATAATACTTGTGTAAAGAAGTACTATGCTTCTTAAAAGAATAAATCTGACTGATCGCATTGGTTTTAGTTTAGTTTATTGCTGAAGATAAAAAAATGGTACTGCCAGCAAGATAGTTTTAAGGAGATTTTAACAACTTACTAGGTATGATAAAGCGAAACAAAAGAAAAACCTTTGACATTATCGCCAAAGGTTTTTAAAATCTAAGAACGATCTATATCCCCATATAAGATCTTTTTATTTGTTCTTAGTCACTCTATTGCGGTTGTATGTTAACTTCTATCAGGTTATACCCTCCTCTTGGGTCTCCAAACCAGGTTACTCCCGGTGCACTATTAATAGTTCCTTTTCCAAATTGCACATCATCTAATGAAGATACTCTTCGAATTGCCGTATTATCATCTGCAGCTCCTGTATTAGCCGGGCCTTGTCTTGGAGCCTGAAACATTCCAAAACCTACATCTTCATCCTCTTCTGTTCCTGCATCAAAGAGATACGTTTGTTGACTATTTGAAATTCCTGATGTTGGAGTACCACTTGCATTAAATAAAGCCACACCATTATTATTATAACTTATAAACCAATCGTTTGTCTGTACCAACATCGTCCCGAAACCTAATTTATAACCTTGTCCATTAGGAACCTGAATTGTAAAAGTTAAAGATTCTCCTGGTCCAACAGGAGCTGTTTGTGTGCTTTTGGCTGTTGGCACTCCTAATCCTTTAAGGTATTCGTAAGCCATCTGATTATTACCATCTTCTGCAATTTGTTCTACTCCACTAGCTGCTCTTGCTGATTCCCCTTGTGTAAACCAAGGATCACTATTGGTATTAAAAGCATAGACAATGCCCGGAGAGAATACACTTATCGTTGATGATAATCGTAATGGAGCTCCCTGAGATCCGGTCTCGTTAAACCAATCATTTAAAGTACCTGGTTGTCCTGCTTCAGCGATCTCCTTTAATCCAAATCCTCTATCCGGTTCTCCTACAGTAAATAGAGGCGCATTCTGAGCATGCAGTACTACTAACCCCGGTGTTAACACGATTGGTGTAGCCCCAAGTGCCCCCACAAGATTGGTAAGTTTTAATGTAAAATATTTTGTTCCTGCATCATATGTTAATTCTGTTCTTAAATAACTGGTTACATCATCTGTTACCAACCTTACTGTATTGTCATCATCTGGAGTACCCGCTGTTGCACCATTCGGAACTGTTGCTATGGTTGCAGGATCTTCCTCTTCTGTACCAGCATCCCATAGATAAATTTGAGAGCTTATATCTCCTGTAATTGGGTTTTTGCTGGCATCAAAGAGGTCTATCCCAACCATTTTTGGCGCAAAAAACCAATCATTGGTCGCTGCAGACATTGTTGCAAAGTTTAATTTTGCTCCCGGAACCGCTTTAAATTGAATAGAATAACTACCATTTATTGTTGTAACGGGTCCCGGTCCTGCTGCACCATCTGGAGTATTAAAAACCTTTGTTGCCAGATAATTGATTTTATTTGTAATCGTGATATTAAATGAAGTTGTATTGCTTTGTGTATCATTAGCATTACCAAAAGTAGTATTCACTGCCTCTGACCAATCTGTAGATGCATTTCCTTCTCCATCAAAAGCAATACTATAACTTGGTAATACTACTTGTGGCACAAAATCACCAGCAGTCCATATTCCGGCTGCTACGGCTACATTTTCTCTAGGACTTCCTCCTGCTCCCCATTGTACAAAGTCTATAATTGACTCTGAATTTGTAAAAGAATTATTAGAATATAGTCCTAATCCTTCGCTATCTCCTAGTTCACTCCAATTAACAACCAAAAACTCTCCTGGTGCCAGATTGTTATTACCACTTGTTATTGATGCGTTTTGGATTTGAAGATATCTTCCCGGTCCTAAACATAACCAATATGGATTAAGATCAACATTTACAGTTCCGTTATTATATAGTTCTATTAGGTTATCTTCTCCATAATTCACTTCATTAATTACTATAGAACGCACATTGTTATTAGGCATCATCAATACATTTTCTTCTCCAAAAGTAACAGAGGTAGTTTCTGCCCAATTTGCTGATCCGTTGCCTTCACCATCAAAAACAATACTGTTATCAGGATTGCCTATGGTAGGTATAAAATCATTTGCAGTCCATATCTCTGCTGCTACGGCAACATTTTCTCTAGGACTTCCTCCTGCTCCCCATTGCACAAAATCTACTATAGCATCTGAGCTTGCAAAAGAATCTGTAGAATAAAGACCTAGTCCTCCTGATGCATCAGGAAGATCGTATGATAATACCAAATACCCCCCAGCCGGAATAACAACACTACCGCTTTCTGGTGTTAAGCTTCCTATACGTTGGTATGTTCCTGGTCCTAAACATAACCAATAATTACTAAGGTCTGCTTCTTGGTTTCCTTTGTTAAAAATTTCTACCAAGTCTGTTCCTTGAAATTTGATTTCATTAAATACCACTTGGTTTACAACCTCATCAGGTTCTCCTGGGGGTGTTCCTGTATCATCATCATCGCTACAAGAAGTAAAGATGGATAGTCCTAAGAATACATAAAATAACGTTTTTTTCATAATTTGTGAATTTTTCTGTTCCTCAATTTTTGATCAAATTTAAGAGGGCAGAATGCTCACAAACGGTGACAAAAGTTACTGTTTACTGTTAAAAAAGTGTTATATCCCTATTTAACAAAGCATTTTTTCAATAAAAAGTTAAAAAACCTGTAGTATTCTAACATAAAAAGGTGCCTTTTCAGACACCTTTTCATCAATTTTATGGGGTAATTTCAGGACGGATAACCTTGTAGCAGTTCTATATGTCGTTTATGTTGAATTAATAAGTTTGAAGCTTGTAATTTTTTGGTTATTCTGGAAACAACTTCTCTAGAGGTTCCTAAGTCCGATGCTATTTCTTTATGAGACATTTGGATCATATTACAATTTTGAAGCTTCGCTTTTTTGTTAAGAAAATTAACTAGTCTATCTTCAATTTTATAACAAACCACTTGTTTTGTTGTATTTAGAAGGTCTTCATAATTTCGTTGAAAATCCTTCAATATAATTCGTGTAAAAGATGGATACTTAACAAACCATTCTTTTACTTTATCAATAGGCAAACACAATACTTTGGTATCCTCTTCAGTTTTTGCTGAAAAACGGACTGCTTCCTGACTAAATAAGTGATTAAAACTAAGTATACAACATTGGTTAGGATGTATATAATATAAAAGAAATTCTACCTCATCTTCTTCGGCATACATTTTAATTAAACCATCTATAATGATTGGTAAGAAATTAAGATAAGCTCCTTGTTTTACTACATATTCACCTTTTGGGATATTTTTAAATTTCCCGAAAGAAATAATTTCATTTTTTAACGCTTCTTCAATAAAAGGGAAACATTGAGAAAGTTCTATTTTTTCAATAGGTATCATTCAACTTTATTACAGTTTGCACTAGTAAAGTCGAAAATTCTCTATGTACTTACAACAACATCATAATAAAAACTTATACTCTTATATAGTTATGTTATTATTTAGTAAAATTCTTTAGGCCTTTCTGTAACCATTTAAGATATTCATTTGTATCCGGAGTATAAGCAGTAGTCTTGTTGAGTAAATTCATATCTGCATCTAATAATGCATAATAAGGTTGTGAATTATTTTTGAAGTTTAAAGTCTGAAATGTTGCCCATTTATCTCCTACTGTCCTAATAGATTTAATTCTTCCATCAGGTTTTAAGAATTTAAATTGATCATCTTCTGATAACTTCTCTCGATCATCAACATACAAAGAGATTAAAACGTACTTATTCTTAAGGATATCGATAATTTCTGGGTGGCTCCATACTTGTTCTTCCATTTTACGGCAATTCACGCAAGCCCAACCTGTAAAATCAAGCATAATAGGTTTGTTTTGGGCTTTGGCAGCTTGTACTCCTGCTTCAAAATCGGTATATGCATTAAGTCCTAAAGGTCCATGAGCTTCTTTTTCATAAATACTATAAAATAATGGTGGAGGAAAACCACTTAGCAATTTTAGATTCGCATAAGCGGTATTCGTAAGCCCAGGAACCAAATAAATAACAAACGCCAAGGTAATAATACCCAGAGTTTTTCTTCCTTTACTTAATTTTTGTATTGGGCTATCGTGGGGAAAGCGTATTTTTCCGAAAAGGTATAAGACCATACCCAAGCCAATTACTATCCAAATACCTATAAATATTTCTCTTTTTAAAATCCCCCAATGCTCAACAAGATCTGCATTTGAAAGGAATTTAAATGCTAATGCCAGTTCGATAAAGCCCAGGACTACTTTTACAGCATTTAACCATCCACCACTTTTTGGTAAAGAATTTAACCAATTAGGAAATAACGCAAATAGTGCAAACGGTAATGCTAAGGCTAATCCAAAGCCTCCCATACCAAAACTTAATTGCATCGCTCCCCCATCACTACTTAGAGAACCTCCTAGTAATGATCCCAAAATAGGTCCTGTACACGAGAAGGATACCAGAGCTAGTGTTAATGCCATAAAGAATATACCTATCACTCCCCCAATACTTGTAGCTTTACTATCAAGCTTGGTACTCCAGGAAGCTGGTAAGGTAATTTCGAAATAACCAAAAAAGGATATTGCAAATACAATAAAAATGACAAAGAAGACAATATTAAGCGTCACATTTGTCGAAATATTATTCAATATCTCTGGATCTAATGAGTCTAACAAATGAAAAGGAAGACTTAATAAAATATAAATAATGAATATAAAAAAACCATACAAAATAGCATTAAATAATCCTTTTTTACGATCCTTGGCTCCTTTGGTAAAAAAAGAAACCGTAAGAGGTATCATAGGAAATACACAAGGTGTTAATAAGGCAATTAATCCTCCCAAAAACCCTAAAAGGAAAATATTAAAATAACTTTTCTCCTCTACTTGTTCTGAAGGAAAAACATCTTTACCTTTTATATCAATATATAATGCTTCAGACTTTTTTTGGTCCTCTGCTGTAATACTAGCCAGATCTCCTTTATTTTCGATTGCTTCTCCAGAAAGATTGATGTCAAATTCTACAACCTCTGGAGCCAGACATTTCTCATCATCGCAAACCGAAAAAAATACTTCTGCTTTAATTTGCTGCAGTGTCTTGTCTATACGCTTGATTTTTTGAGAAAAAGTCACTTTATCTTCAAAATACTTCACATCCATCTCGAAGATATTATCAAACTTCTCGATACCTTTAGGTTCTATCGTTTCTCCAATAAGTGCATAACTCTCTGGAGTATTATTATAAGTAAACTCTGTTGGTGTTGGAGCTATCTCATCGCTATCTGCTTCATTTTGAGAATATAAATGCCACCCTTCATCAAGAGTCGCCTCAAAGTATAAAACAAAAGTATCATCAGTTTCCTTCTCTATAGTAGCTTTCCACTTAATAGGATCCAGTGTTTGTGAAAAAAGCGTTGTAGAAAATAAAACAGTGGTAAGTAATAATAAGAGGTGTCGCATCAGGCTATTGTAATTTTAAGTATTTGTTTTGTTTGGGGTATTATTTTAAATCTATTATCTGCTCTATAGTTTATAATCCAAATTATTTCTTTTCCAGAACATAATAACCATACTCTTTCTTTGGCTAGTAAAGATAATTTTTCATCTTTAAAATATTTACTCAATTTCTTTTTTCCTTTCATTCCCAGAGGATAAAAATAGTCGCCTTCTTTCCATTTTCTTACAGTTAATGGATACTTTAACTTTTCTTTATCAACATAAATGGTCTTCAGATCAATATCCGATATTTCAGATATCATCTTAAATTTGAGTGTTCCCGGGGGAATCATTAACATACTTTCGGCTTCAGGTATGCTATAATTGCGATCCTCTATTTTTTCTGATATCGGACTCAATAACAAATATTCTCTATCCTTTACCAAACGATGGGTTCCCGAAAAAATCTGCTTCCCGGACTGACCAGTGATCATATGTTCTATATCACCCCATGCTGTAAAACCATATTCTTTTAATAAAAAATACAGGCTAGCTTTTGGGTCTCCGTAATCCATTAATCTATTAATAGGTATTTTAATGATATCATTTTCTGAAACCTCGAACAACTCTTTTTTAAGTTGAGTTACCTGATTTTTAATAAATTCGTTACTCTGTTTTAGGTATTCTAAGGTGGTATTAAAATTCTCTAAAAACTGAGGATTAACACCTTTTAACTCTGGAATTACATCAAGACGAAGTTTATTTCTAAGATATTTTGCACTCTTATTACTACTATCTTCTCTCCATTGCCAATTATTCTTTTTTGCATACGCCAAAATTTGCGTTCTCGAAAAAGGTAATAACGGCCGTACAAAAATCCCATTAACTTCTGGTATACCCGTTAATCCTTCTATTCCTGTACCTCTCGACAGGTTAATTAAAAAAGTCTCTAGATTATCATCTGTATGATGCGCAGTAAGAATATAATCAAACTGATGTTCTAGAGCTAATTTCTTAAACCAATCATAGCGTAACTCTCTGGCTGCCATCTGTATTGACAAATTATGATCTACAGCATAATTTTTGGTATCAAATTGTGTAATAAAAACCGAAGATTGAAGTTCATCAGACAATTGAGTAACAAAGTTTGCATCCTCATCACTTTCTCCTCCTCTTAGTTTAAAATTACAATGCGCAATACTATATTTCAGATGTAATGCCTGGCAAAGCCTTACAAGTATAACACTATCTAATCCACCACTACACGCAATTAGTAGTTTGCTTTCCGATAGAAATGAAAGGTTTTCGGTAATATGATCTTTAAACTCTTGTAACAACAGATTTTGGATTGAAGTTTTTCGATTTTTCAAATATACGATTTTGAATTGCGATAACCATTTTCTATCAAACTACATTTTACATATTGATTATCAGGTTTTTAACACTTTTTTCGATTTGTTTTTCTTATTTTTAGAAAGCAACTCTTAAATTACTGATAAATGAATAGGACACATGAATTACAAGAATTTTATGAGGCTGATGATCAAAGGGAATTTAGTAAAAAATTATTATCCATTGTACCACACTTACATCCCTATGTAAAACACAGATTATATATTGCAGAAAGCGTAGGCATTTTACCTCAGAACATGTATTGCTCTAATGGTATTATAGACGATGCAATATTGAAACTTTATCATGATGATCTTGATGTCGAAATAGACACCTTATCTCTAGAACTTCAACTTTTTAAAATTGCCGATGAGCTTATTGATGAATTATACATTCGCGAAGGATGGCATCAAAAAAGTATTAGCACCAGTTATTTTCTTAAAGAAGAACTCGAAAGACTCGAAGAAAACTATACTGTAGAAGGTAATAATGAACTTATTATGAAAGAAGAGTTAGATGATATTTGTTATCATCAAAATTCTGAAGAAAAGCAGAATTTTATATACAATGATATGGATTCTGATATCCTTAAGGTTATAGATTCTGAACCTTCCCCTGAGTATAGAAAACAGAAGTTATTAGGTAAATTCTATAGTTGGCTCCCCATAGAGACTTCTAAAATTATTGATCTCTTTGTTTTCGGAAAATTAAATTTTGAAGAAATTGCTAAAATTAAAGAGATAACTGCACAAGAAGTCAAAGAAATTATCATTGATGTACGAAAGAGTTTTAGGAGGAATCTTATTTAGTGAAGCGAGGAGCAGTTTATAATTACCTGTATACTTTTACTACATACTTTCTAATACTTCTCGCATTGCTTTTGCCTTAAGCAAACATTCTTCGTATTCTTTATCGGGGTCTGACTTGGCAGTTATAGCTCCACCAACCGTATATGATATATATTGTCGCTCCTCATTATAGAGAATACTTCTGATTACTACATTAAAGTCAAAATCTCCATCTGGAGTAAAATACCCTACGGCTCCACTATATAAACCTCTTTTAGATTTTTCGAGGTTTTCTATGATTTGCATTGCAGAAATCTTGGGAGCTCCGGTCATACTTCCCATTGGGAAAGTTGTTTTGATAACATCAACAGGAGAAATGGTATCATTAATTGTAGAAGTTACCGTAGATATCATTTGATGCACTTGTTTAAACGAATACACTTTACACAATTCCTCAACAATAACCGACCCTTTGGTTGCGGTTCGTGATAAATCATTTCGTACCAGATCTACAATCATTACATTTTCTGATCGCTCTTTGGGGTCACCATAAAGGTCTGATACTAGCCTCTTATCCTCATTAATATCTTGTGATCTTTTTGCTGTTCCTTTTATGGGTTGTGAAATTACTTTTCGTCCTTCTTTTCGCAAATAGCGTTCTGGTGAAGCCGATAGCAAATAGTGACCATTCATCCTAAAAAATGTGGCAAAAGGAGGTTTTGAAATATCGTTTAAGTGGTAGTATGTCTGTAAAGGATCAATACAACTGTTTTTTGCAAAAAACTCCTGACAGAAATTCGCTTCATAAATATCTCCTCGGTGTATATGGGCAAGCATTTCATTTACCTTCTCTTTATATTCATCTTTTGTGATACGCAAGCTTATTTTTACCTTACCACAAGGTTGCTCTGTAATATCTTTTTTGAGTAATGAATACTCAGAGATTACCTTAAAATCTTCCTCCATTTCATCATCTACCATTCTCAAATAATGCATTTCAAGAATATTTCCTTTGAGCAGAAAAAGTTTTTTAGGTTGAAAAAAGTACAAATCCGGAAAACATAACTCGTCCTTATTTTCAGAAACTAAATCTTCTGTATCATTTTTAAGATCATAAGAAAGATAACCAAAAATCCAATCCGAAGTTACGCTTTGATATTCTTTTAGCTTATCAAAGCCATTATAATAATCGGTTTTAATCGTCGTAAAAGCATCTACCGCCAATACGGCATCATAACTAGAATATTGCTGTGAGTAGCGGTTAGAATCTAGCCAAATAGCCTCTTCAAATTGCTGTCCCCAATGTAATAGCTTGCTTTTAAATTCTGAAAAATCTTCTAAAGTATATTGTTGAACACTTCGCACTTACTCGTTAGATTTGATGTGCAAAAGTACTGAGAACTTCGTTTAATCCCAATAAAAGTGTCTCATCTGTTACAGTATTGGATTCTATAGAAAAATTATCATAAAAAGAAGGAAAACTAAAACTCTCTACAATTTCGGCACCAAATCTGGGAAACACATTTTTAGCAAATTCTAATGAGCTTAATCCTCCTCTTTTTCCGGGAGAAGTACTCATTAATAAGATCTTCTTTCCTTCCAGAAAATTACGATCTAGTCTAGACAACCAATCTATTACATTTTTAAAAAAAGCACTCCAGCTCCCATTATGTTCATTTACCGAAATAATCAACGCATCAGCCTCAGAAATTTCTTGTTTTAGCCCCATAACCATCCCGGGAAAACCAGCTTTTTTTTCTTCATCTTCACTATACATTGGCATAGCATAATTTACCAGGTTAATTATTCTTATATCATGTCCCTTTATTTCTGAAACTACAAACTCTACGAGTTTCTGATTAATAGAAGTACTGCTATTAGAACCTGCAAAGGCAATAATTTTCTTCATTAGTATCGTATTAGAAAGTCAAAAGTAACCAAAATGTTCACAGTCCCAAAATAAGGCTACCTTTGTAGCATCAAAAAAAATAGATCAATTGACTTTTCAAGATTTAAATCTAAATACACAACTTCTTAATGCCCTTGATGATTTAGGGTTTGAGACCCCTACACCTATTCAGGAAAAAGCTTTTGCTCCTGTAATGTCTGGAAAAGATGTTGTAGGTATTGCGCAAACAGGTACAGGTAAAACATATGCCTATATGCTTCCGATTTTAAGGATGCTAAAATATTCTGTACAACAAAACCCAAGAATATTGGTATTAGTTCCTACACGAGAACTTGTTGTACAGGTAGTAGATGAAATCGAAAAACTTTCTACGTATATCAATGTGCGAATAACAGGAGTGTATGGAGGTACGAATATCAATACACAAAAACAAGCCGTTTCGCAAGGATTAGATATTATAGTTGCTACTCCAGGGCGTTTATATGACCTGGCTGTAAGCAGAGCTTTACAACTTAAATCTATTCAGAAACTGGTAATCGATGAAGTGGATGTAATGCTGGATTTAGGATTTAGACATCAATTGATGAATATTTTTGATATCCTTCCGCGGCAGCGACAAAATATTATGTTTTCGGCTACAATGACAGATGAAGTAGACCAAATGATTTCGGAAATATTTATCAAACCACAAAAAATATCAATTGCCAAAAGCGGAACACCTCTTGAAAACATCAAACAGTATGGTTACAAGATTCCAAATTTTTATACAAAAGTTAATCTGCTCGAACAATTGCTTTCTGATAAAGAAACCTATCACAAAACACTAATTTTTGTTGGTTTTAAAAAGATCGCCGATCGTTTATTTGAGCAGTTAGAAAAAAAATATGCAGACGAGATTTGTATTATCCACTCTAATAAAACTCAAAACTATAGATTACGGAGTATAGAGCAATTTAGAAAAGGAGAAAATCGAATATTGATCGCTACAGATGTAATGGCCAGAGGTTTGGACATAGAAAATGTAAGCCAGGTAATTAATCTCGATACTCCAGAATATCCAGAAAATTATATGCACCGTATCGGTAGAACCGGTCGTGCAGAAAAAGAAGGAGTCTCGTTTGTACTTACTACAGAAAAAGAACAAGAACATCTAGAGGCTATCGAAAGTTTGATGGAAATGAAAATCGAGCAATTAGACATTCCCTCTGGTGTAGAAATTTCTGACCAACTTACTCCAGAAGAACAACCCAAGGTTAAAGAAATCAACAATCCTCATAAACGTCCTAATCATGAGGTTGGAGCCTCTTTTCATGAAAAGAAAGAAAAAAACAAAAAAGTAAATCTGGGAGGTTCATACCAAAGAGAGATTAAGAAAAAATATAAAAAACCTAAAACTAAAGGAGATAAAACATATAATTTAAGAAATAAAAAAAAGAAGCGATAATGTAACTGATTTTGCTTTTTTAGATTGAACTCTTCTAATACCTTTTTATGGATTTAAATCTTGCAGTACTAATAGATGGTGATAATATACCATCTACATATATAAAAGAAATGATGGAAGAAATTGCAAAATATGGCAATCCAACTATCAAAAGAATTTATGGAGATTGGACTAAACCAGATCTTACTAAATGGAAAAAGATTCTTCTGGAAAATGCAATAACACCTATCCAGCAATACGGATATACAAAAGGTAAAAATGCTACAGATTCTGCAATGATTATAGACGCAATGGATATTCTATATTCTGAAAAAGTGAATGGCTTTTGTTTAGTATCTAGTGATAGTGATTTTACACGTTTAGCGACGAGGCTTAGAGAAGCGGGAATGAAAGTTTTTGGAATAGGAGAAAAAAAGACACCAAATCCATTTATTGTAGCTTGTGATAAATTTATTTACCTCGAAATCCTTAAATATGAAGCAGAAGAAAATGAATCAGAATCTATTAATACCAAAGCCATTTCTACAAATAGTGTTGACAAAATTACTTCAAAAGAGATTAAATTAATTTCACATACTATATCCGACGTAGCCGATGATGATGGATGGGCTTTTCTTGGAGATGTTGGTAGTTTGTTACAAAAAAAACAACCAAATTTTGATTCCAGAAACTACGGTTTTCAGAAATTAACTCCTTTAATCAAGTCTATTAAAAATTTTGAAATTGAACAACGTGAAGCTGCTAAAGGAAGGTCTAAATTGATCTATGTTCGGAATAAAAGACAAAAGAAAAAATAAGCTAATTGTAACAAAAAATACAGACATGAAATCATTAGTATTAAAAGGAGGAGTACTTTTTATGATTCTAATATCTTTTCAGATAGAAGCTCAACAGGTCTATAAAGAAAAGTTTGCACATACTTTTTCTATTGTAGCAAGAGATAAAACTACCGGAGAAATGGCTGTAGGAGTTCAAAGTCACTGGTTCTCTGTAGGATCGATTGTATCCTGGGGGCAATCTGGTGTTGGTGTAGTAGCAACACAATCCTTTGTTAATCCTGCATACGGTCCTAATGGACTTACACTTATGTCTGAAGGTAAAAGTGCAAAAGAAGCACTAGATCTCCTTGTAGCTAAAGATGATGGAAAAGATTTCAGACAAGTAGCCTTTCTGGATGCAAAAGGTAATACAGCTGCTTTTACTGGTGAAAAATGCATTGTCTCTGCACATCATATTGTTGGAGATAATTATGCTGTACAAGCCAATATGATGCTTAATGACAAAGTGGTCCCTGCAATGGCCAAGGCTTTTGAAGAGTATAAAGATCTATCCCTGGCCGATCGCGTAGTCAAAGTACTTATCGCTGCTCAGGAAGCTGGAGGGGACATTAGAGGTAAGCAATCTGCTGCACTGGTAGTTGTGAATGCAAAACCAGCCAAAAACACCTGGGAAGATAAAAAAGTAAATCTAAGAGTAGATGATCATACAACACCATTAGTAGAATTACAACGCCTGTTGCAAGTACATAAAGCTTATGAATATATGAATAAGGGAGATCTGGCAGTAGAAGCTGGAGATATGGAGATGGCGCTTGCAGCCTATGGAGCTGCAGAACAATTGTTTCCCGAAAATTTAGAAATGAAATATTGGAAAGCAATAGCATTGGCTAATAATAAAAGGCTGGATGAAGCATTACCTGTATTAAAGCAAATTTTTGATAAAGATGAAAACTGGAGAGAACTTACCAAAAGGCTCCCAAAATCAGGATTATTAACCGTATCAGAAGCACAGCTTGATCAAATCCTTGCATTATAGAATACGTATTAAAGTTTCGAATTTTCATTAACCACTATCTTTACTCATAAATTTGTACTTCTTAATAAACACATCAAATCAATGAAAAGTAAATTATCCCCAGTACTTATCTTTTTTGTTCTGCTTGTTGCATGTAAAGAATCAAAAAAGAATACTTCTATAAATGAGAAAGTAGTATCTAAGGAAATAGTACGTAATGAAAATGATATCTATTCGGTATTAGTTTCTAAGAATAATCAAATTGTATTTGAAGAATATTATAATGGTAAAACATCAGGGAATGTATCAAACGTTCAGTCTCTTACCAAAGGGGTTATGAGTATTCTTATTGGAATTGCAATCGATAAAAAATTTATTACCAGTGAAAATGAAACCATTGATACATACTTCACTGATGAATTCAAAAATATTGAAGACGAAAGAAAAAAGACGATTACTATTAAACACTTGCTAAATCAAACCTCTGGACTTTCCTGGAAAGGCTTCTTAGAGCATCAAAACTGGATAAATAGCGAGACCCCAATAGCATTTGTCTTACAAAAAAAATTGGAGCACACTCCTGGAGATACATATAATTACAATACCGGCGCTACCCACCTGCTATCTGCTATCCTAAATAAATCTACAGGAAAAACAACTCTTGAGTTTGCAAATGAAAATTTGTTCAATGCATTAGCTATTAATACTGTAAATTGGGAAAAACGAAATGATGGTCATTATGATGGTGGTGGTCTTGGATTAGAAATGAAGCCAGGTGATCTTTTAAAAATAGGTCAATTATTAGAGCAAAAGGGTACATATAATGGTGTTGAAATAGTTTCTAAACCATGGGTAGAAAAACTATTTGATGTAAACGAAAAATTAGCTACCGATTGGGGACTAAGAAATTCTAAACATGGTTTTTGTTGGTATCAAGCAAATCTTAATGGGGATCGTATTGATTATGGAATGGGATATGGCGGACAATTCATAATCATGATTGCTGATAAAAACTTGGTGATCGTTACAACACATAATCACGATACCCCAAACGGAATTAAACAACAAATCAAATTCTTAAATGGAAAACTTCCATTACTAATTGAAAAATACGGTAATTAACACCTGTAATATTTTATAAATGGCCTCTATCTTTGCCCATGGATTTACAGCATATGCCTTTGGTAAAAGTTTTTCGAAAGAAATATATACCAAAAAGTTATGGGTATTAGGAATTATCTGTTCCATCCTTCCTGACGCAGATGTTATAGGTTTTAAATTTGGTATAACATATGAAAGTTTTTGGGGGCATAGAGGGTTTTCACATTCATTACTCTTTGCTTTACTTCTGGGGATTATAGTTACTTTTATTTTCTATTTTAAAAAAGCATATACCAAAACAGGAGTTGCACTAATTTTATATTTTACCGTTTGCACGGCTTTTCATGGCGTTCTTGATGCCATGACTACAGGGGGACTTGGGATTGCATTCTTCTCTCCTTTTGATACTACCCGATATTTTTTTCCGTGGCGACCGATTCAGGTATCCCCAATTGGTGCTAGTAAGTTTTTTAGTACCTGGGGCATTAAAGTATTGTTAAGTGAGTTGATCTGGGTCGCCATACCAACAAGTATTTATATCTTAGTGATTCGTTATTTCAGAAAACGAAAAAACTAACTTCAAAAAAACAATGAGAAACACGATTAAACCTCTATTTTTTTTAGTGGTATTATTATGCATATACTCATGTAAAAAAGAGCATACACCTGATGTCATTACAGTTTCTGAAGAGCTTAAAATTACTAAACTTAATGAGCATAGTTATATTCATACATCCTATCTAAATACCAAAAGTTTTGGAAAAGTACCTTGTAATGGTATGATTATTATTGATAATGCTGAAGCATTGATATTTGATACACCAACTAATGATTCTATATCTGGACTATTAATAAATTGGGTTCAAAAAAACTTAAAATGCGAGGTCAAAGGAGTTATTGCTACACATTTCCATGGGGATTGTTTAGGTGGTTTAAATGAGTTTCATAAAAGAAAAATTTCTTCATATGCCAGCAATGCAACCATACGTCTGGCTAAAAATAAAAACTATACAATTCCGCAAAATGGATTTGACACACAACATAAATTAAAAGTTGGAAATAGAAAAGTACTCAATACATTTTATGGAGAAGGTCATACTTCTGATAATATTGTAAGTTATTTCCCTGATGAAAAAGTACTCTTTGGTGGTTGTTTGATAAAATCAAAAGGAGCTAAAAAAGGAAATCTTGAAGATGCCAATATAAAAGAGTGGTCAACTACTGTTGCTAAAATCAAAGAAAAGTATCCGGATGTAGAAATTGTAATACCAGGACATGGAGCCTATGGCGGACAGGAGTTATTAGCGTATACTATTTCTCTATTTAAAACTGAACAATAATATATGAGAGAATTTCAAAATAACACTTCACCAAAAAACAAAAGAAAATCAAAAGTTACTATAGGGCAAGCTTTTAAAACCATCATATGGCCTCGAAGAAATCTTGTTTTTATTGGATTATTATTAATTGTACTAAGTAGGTTGGCTAGCCTGGTATTACCTATGGCCAGTAAATATCTAATGGATGATGTTATCGCCAAAAAAGATTATGAAATGCTAAAAATGCTTTTGATTAGTGTAAGTTTGGCAATTTTAGTACAAGCAGTAACATCATTTCTTTTAACCCGAATATTAAGTGTACAAGCACAATTTCTAATTTCCGAATTAAGGGCACAAGTACAGAAAAAAGTGCTCTCTTTACCTATTAGTTTCTTCGACAATACAAAATCTGGAGCATTAGTATCTCGTATTATGAGTGATGTAGAAGGTGTTCGTAATCTTATTGGTACTGGATTAGTACAATTAGTTGGAGGTACAATTACGGCTATTATATCATTGGTATTACTCATCAGAATTAGCCCCTCGATGACATTGTTTGTACTGGTTCCTGTATCTGTATTTGGAATTGTAGCTTTAAAAGCATTCAAATATATTCGTCCAATCTTCAGGAAACGAGGAGTTATCAATGCAGAAGTTAAAGGTCGATTAACCGAAACTCTTGCCGGAGTGCGGGTAATAAAAGGATTTAATGCCGAGGCACAGGAAAACAAAACTTTCGAAGAAGGAGTAGATCGACTATTTCAAAATGTAAAAAAGAGTTTAACAGCTACGGCATTAATGACTAGTTCTTCAACATTTTTATTGGGTATTGCTTCTACCGGAATTATGGGAATTGGTGGATATAAAATTATGATTGATGAACTAACCATCGGTGATTTTCTTTCGTTTACACTACTATTGGGATTTATGATTGCACCCATTGTACAAATGAGTAATATCGGAAGCCAGTTAACCGAAGCACTGGCAGGCCTGGATCGTACCGAAGAACTCATGAATATGACTCCAGAAGAAGAAATAGAGGATAGAAACATCACTTTAGAACATATAACAGGAGATATCACCTTTGATAATGTTTCCTTTTCTTATGAAGAGGGAAAAGAGGTACTACATGGTATTAGTTTTAAAGCTCCTTCGGGATCTGTAACTGCTTTGGTAGGTAGCTCTGGTTCTGGTAAATCTACAATCGCCGGATTAGCAGCTACATTCTTAAACCCAAAATCAGGAATCATCACTATTGATGATAATGACATTTCTAAAGTAAAGTTACATAGTTACCGACGTAATCTGGGAGTTGTATTACAAGATGAATTCTTGTTTGAAGGTTCTATTAGAGAAAATATTTTATTTCCTAACCCAGAGGCTACAGAAGCACAATTGCAACAAGCTGTAAAAGCTTCATACGTGAATGAGTTTACAGATCGTTTTGACGATGGATTAGATACGCTAATAGGAGAACGAGGTGTAAAACTTTCTGGAGGACAACGACAGCGAATTGCTATTGCAAGAGCTATTCTGGCAAATCCTAAAATTATTATTCTTGATGAAGCAACATCAAACCTGGATACAGAAAGCGAAGCTTTAATTCAAAAAAGTCTTGGTGAATTAATGAAAGGTAGAACCACTTTTGTTATTGCACATAGATTAAGTACAATCAAAAAAGCAGATCAAATTTTGGTTATCGAGTCTGGTAACATAGCCGAACATGGTAATCATGATGAACTTATTGCTGCAAAAGGCAGATATTTTGACTTATACACATATCAAGCTAGAATTTAGTATTTTTAGAATACAAAAAATCAAGCTTATGAAAAATAACATTAGAGGTGGTGATGCACCAATCGCATGCCAATTAGAGGTTGACAAAAACTATGCTTGGTGTTCTTGTGGTCATAGTACAGATCAACCGTTTTGCAATGGTAATCATAAAAATACAGGAGGTTCTCCTCCTATCATTTTTTGTGTAGAAGAAACAAGAGAGGCTTATTTATGTACTTGTAAACAGACCAACGATCCTCCATATTGTGATGGATCACACAACAATTAAAAAAACTGTTTATTGATCATGACGAGGTAGCATTATAAAAGTGATTTGCTACCTCTATCATTAAGATCGATATATATTACTGTATCGTTTTTTGGTTTTGATTGAATGATTGTAATTTATTTTTATCCTTTAATGCTATTTTGGAGTATTCTAAGTCATTGCTTTGTTTAAAAGTTCCTTCGGGGTTAACAATGCAATGAAAAGGAATCTCTGAAAAATAAAACTTCTGCATTGTTTCTGGATCATTACCATTGGTGTTCAATTGGACTCCTTTTGGATTTTTATTGGTTATATATTTTAACCACCGCTTTGTATCTCGATCTATTGAAATATCAATAAATATAATACTCTCATCCTCTCTAAATTCATTTTTCATTTGTTCGAGTATCGGTTTTTCTGCTATACAAGGAGGGCACCATGTGGCCCAAAAAGTGATATATAATGTTTTTCCTCTATAACTATTTAAAGAAATTAAATTTCCTTCTGAATCAATATATTCTATATCTGGCACATAATTATCTGAGGTTGTACTAAAATCCCATAACTTCTGAGCATGTACTAAGTCTCCACCCTGTGTTACTTTAAATCCTTTTTGTAATAAAATCAGAGGTTGAGAAAGTAGAAAATAAGTAAACACAAAAATCAAAATAAAGGCAGAAGATACTTTATATAATTTTTTCACCTCTTTTCTTGAAACTATCAGTGTCAAAACTCCAATGATGATAAGTACTAATGCAAAAGGGAAATACAAAAATCTAAATGGTTTAAAAATCAAAAGTGACAAAAACAGAAAAGGAAGATACCGTATAGAAGTATTCTTATTTATCATTCCACTTACATAAAACCCCAATATGCATATCAAAATAGGCACCCATTTTAGTAATGCAGGATTATAAATAGGGAGTATTTTGAGAAATAGAAAAAACAATGCAAATAATAGTATTGCGAAAGAAAGAATTCCCAAAAGAATTTTAAAAATTGATTTTTTGATCATAACTCTACTCTTTTTCTTTAGTTATCCATGTAAAAATAATTGTAGCAATTCTTGAAACTATGAAAACAAAAAAACCAAAGACTGCAGGAAGTGCAGATACTTTTAATCCACTTGCAAAAATATGAGTAGAGATTTCATCTATTATTTCGACTTTATCAAACATCCCTACAATACCTATTAACTGGCCTAATAATCCCCATACTAATGTTAAAAGCCCTATAGAATTGATTAGGTTAATATATTTCTCTGAAGGAATACCTTTTTGTATAACGACCCATATGTTTTTTATAATGATAAGCAATACGATCAGAAACAGAACAACTATCGGTATCATAAAAAACATTCCTCCCTCTTCTATTCTATCACCAAGGGATGTAAAGATCGATGAAGTTTCTTTTTGTAAAATAAACAGCTTTGCAATATTGAGCATTAAATTGGCCATTCTATAAAATCTATTTTAAAAAGTTATTTTTTGATAATTTCTATTTCTGGATACTCTTTTTGGATAAAAGTTTCTTTCATTTCTAACGATTGTCGTTTAACATATTTATTAAAAAAAGCAAGAATCAATTGATTAGTAATATAAGACATTCTATCTGGATCGATTTCTCCTGTTTCTGTAAGTGAATGGATTTTTGACCAATACCCCAGATCCCCAAAATTAGCATGACCTGTCGACTTTATCGTAACCAAGTAGTAATCATTTTTTGCAACTTGATCGTATACATAGAAGTTTGGAGTAAAAAATTTATCATAATCCCTGTCGGCATGCATCACCAGGAGTGGTGCTTTCAGCGTAGTATCGATTACTCTTCCAAATTGCGCTCCATCCATATTAATTACTCCTTTAATCTTTTTATTTACCGATGCATTTTGCACTACTGCTGCCCCGCCCCATGAATGCCCCAATAATCCAACTTGATTCATATTCAATTTTTGATATAAAAAGTTACTCGAATCCTCGTTTAATACAGCCAATTGATCTATGACAAAGGAAATATCATTCGACCATCTATCAAGGCTTTCAAAATATGGTAAATATTGTATGAGTTCATAGGCTGCCTTATTTCTATGCTTATCTTTTGCATTGAGTGCTAAATCCATTTTTTCATGTACAAAACCAAAATCTACCTCTGTATTCATGTCGTCAATATTTTTTTGACTCCATTTGATTCGTTTTCCTTGATATTCTGAAAGAAAGGATTCATATGTATGATGTATCGCAAAAACCACATATCCCTGACTTACAATTTCCTCAATAATCGAAGTATACATTTCACTATTCCATAATAATCCATGAGATAAAATTATAATAGGTAACTGTTTATTTTTTATGATAGGAAGTGACTTTTGAGTATGAGTCTTTGTATGATCAAAATGTGTAGCAATAATAGCAGGCATACCTTTACTTTCTACAAAAGCTTCTGCGTATCCATGATCCATATAACGTATCGGTTTTGTAATTTCATGGTCAGAAGGATAATATACATTTATTGTTAACTTTCTATAATCCCCTTTTTCTTTTGTAAGTGTTTCTTCTCGTGTTTTATCTTCAAGATATAATGACTCTAATCCCACTGAAAAAGTACCTGAAGGTTCTGGAAACTTAATCACAGGCATTATGATGCAAAGAACAATACTAATTAAGGTAATAATCAATCCTAAACTAACTAATGAAACCTTTGCTATTTTTTTAATGTTGGAAACATAGTATAATACAATACTTATCAAAAGTGTGGTATATCCTAAATACATCTGCCATCGAATTCCTTCGACTAGCCAATGAAGTACAAAAAAAACAATGCTAATGTAAAAAAGCCATTTTTTGATCTTTAAATATTGTGCAAAAAAACAGATTAAAAACCCTGTTAATGAAAGAAGTAAAAAAAGTTCTAAGATTCGCATTGATTCTTCTATTATTTATTTTGAATCAAAACTAACCACATTAGATTTACGTTATTGGGTATTTGCGACTAACTACCGAATTAGCTTTGCTTATACCTTAAATAGTATCAAAAATGTGGTAAACCTGTAAAAAACCATATCAATTTGGCTTTTTATCTCGTTAACAATGCTGTTTAAAAAAATATATTGATATTACACTCTATTTTTGTTTAGCCAATGATTTCTAAAGAGTTTGTATTAAAAATAATTGTAGAATTATTACTTCATATCATCTTTTGGATTGTAGTATTGGTTTGCTATACCTATTTCTTTGGGCATAATACAGACAACATAAGTTATGTTTTTTCTTTTTCGTTATTCTTAATGCCGGTAACCATTGGGACTACCTATACTGTAATTAACCATCTCATTCCAAAATACCTATTAAAAGAGAAGTATTTACTATTCTTATTATACTGCATATATACTATCATTATTTCTGCTTTTTTTATCACTATTTCATTCTTTTATGGATTGATTTTTTTATCATCCCTAAAATTAGAAGGCATGGCCCCTATGACCAGAAGTCCTTTTTTTCTGTTTATTGCGGTATATTTTGTAGTCTTTGTTGCCAGTGCTTTTAGTTTGGTACGACATAATTATAAATCAAACTCAGCAAACCGAGAACTGCAACATAAAGTCTTAGAGGCTCAGCTTAAACTTAAAGAACAAGAATTACATTATCTCAAAATGCAAATTCATCCTCATTTTTTATTCAATACGTTAAACACGATGTATGGATTTGCGCTAAAAAAATCTGAAGAAACTCCAGAAATGATCTTGAGGCTTTCGAACCTATTAGATTACCTCTTATATCAGGTAGATAAACCTTTGGTATCATTAAAACAAGAATTAGATCATATCAAAGACTATGTTACCTTAGAAAAAATGCGATTTAATGATACGCTGGAGGTAACTATGAATTTTGAAAATGTAGACGATTCTATTCACATTGCTCCTATGCTCTTAATTCCGTTTGTAGAAAATAGTTTTAAGCATGGCCAAATAAGGAATAAAAAACTATCTGTTTACATGAAATTAAGGTATATAAATAACATAGTACATTTTAGTATAAAAAATTCAATTTATAGCTCATCTGAAAATGCCCCAGATGGTATTGGTTTGTCTAACATAAAAAAAAGGCTTTCCTCGTTGTATGCAGATCATCATGAGTTACTAATTTCTAAAGATGAGCAGTGGCATAGTGTCGAATTAAAACTAAACACTTCTAAAACAAAAAACCTATGAGCCCCAAAATATCCTGTATCATAGTAGATGATGAACCCACAGCAAGAGAGATTATCTCCTCTCACCTGTCAAAAATTGATCGTATTGAGGTTATAGCGACATGTAGTAACGCTCTAGAAGCATTTAATTGTATTAATACTCAAAAAGTAGATCTTATTTTTCTAGACATAAATATGCCTGAGATTTCGGGAATTTCTTTTGCGAAATCTATTAATAAGGATATCAAAATTATATTTACTACTGCCTATCGCGAATATGCTATTGATGGCTTTGATCTTCATGCAGTAGATTATTTATTAAAACCTATCGCTTATGAACGATTACTAAATGCCATACATAATTATTTTGAAGTCTATCATAAGACAGAATCATCAAAAACTATCGAAACCAGTTCGAATGAATTTATTTTTGTTCGATCAGATCGAAGAATGAAAAAAGTTGATTTTGCCGAAATTATTTATATCGAAAGTTATAGCGACTATGTAAAAATCCATTGTTCATCAAATACTATTGTCACAAGAGAAACAATAAGTACAATCGAATCCAAATTACCTCAGCAATATTTTATGCGAACCCATCGATCTTATATTATTGCTATTTCGAGAATAGATTCCTTTTCTAACGAAGAAATTATAGTTGGTAAAAAGTCTATCCCTATTAGCAGAAATTACAAAGCCGAAGTATTATCAAGATTAGAGAATATGTAAGTATAAATAACTACCTAAAAATTCTAAGCCTGTTAAAGATCATAAAAACTTCAACAGGCTTAGTTTTACATTAATGTATTATGTTTTTTTACTACTTCCTAATTTGATTAAGAGTGTAACGCTCTATTATCTGTGGCAGCAAGAGCTGCTTCTTTTACTGCTTCTGTAAACGTTGGGTGTGCATGAGACATACGAGAAATATCTTCGGCAGATGCTCTAAACTCCATTGCAGTAACTGCTTCCGCAATAAGATCTGCACAACGTGCTCCAATCATATGAACGCCCAATACCTCATCTGTTACTTCGTCTGCAAGTATTTTCACAAAACCATCAAGATCCCCACTAGCACGTGATCTACCTAATGCTCTAAAAGAAAACTGTCCTGATTTATATTTTACTCCAGCTTCTTTTAATTCTTCTTCCGTTTTACCTACCGCAGCTACTTCTGGCCAGGTATATACTACTCCTGGGATCAGATTGTAATCAATATGCGGTTTCTGTCCTGCTAGAGTTTCTGCAACAAAAACTCCTTCTTCTTCTGCTTTATGTGCCAGCATTGCTCCTTTTATTACATCACCTATCGCATAAATATTAGAAGCACTCGTTTGTAAATGATCATTAACCTCAACCTGTCCTCTATCATTAAGTTTTACTCCAGCAGCTTCTGCATTTAATCCATCGGTATAAGGTCTACGGCCAACAGATACCAAGCAGTAATCTCCTTTAAATTCTACCGGATTTCCTTTTTTATCATCTGCAGTTACCGTTACTTCATCTCCAGAAACCGATACTCCTGTTACCTTATGAGAGGTATAAATTTTGGATTTCTGTTTTTTCATTACTTTCTGTAATTCTCTAGATAGTGCTTTATCCATTCCGGGAATAATTCGATCCATATATTCTATTACAGAAACTTCTGCTCCCAAACGACGATATACTTGCCCTAATTCTAATCCAATTACTCCACCCCCAATAATAATTAGGTGTTTTGGCACTTCTTTTAGTTTAAGTGCTTCTGTAGATGTAATTACTCTCTTTTTATCAATTTCGATAAATGGTAGTGTCGATGGTTTAGAACCAGTAGCAATTATCGTGTTTTTAGCTTCGATTATTTCTACAGTCCCATCTGTTTTTGTAATATTTATATGCGTAGCATCTTTAAATGATCCTACACCCTCAAAAACATCTATCTTATTTTTTTTCATCAAAAAACTAACTCCGTCACAAGTCTGATCTACCACAGTTTGTTTACGGGCAATCATCTTTTCTAGATTGATCTTTACATCACCAGGAATCTCGATCCCATGATCTGCAAAATGCTTTACAGCATGCTCATAATGGTGAGAAGAATCTAACAATGCCTTACTGGGAATACACCCTACATTAAGACAAGTTCCTCCAAGTGTTGAATATTTTTCGATTATTGCGGTTTTCATTCCCAGTTGTGCGCATCGAATAGCGGCCACATATCCACCAGGTCCAGAGCCAATTACGGCTACATCATATGTACTCATAATAGATTATTATGTTGTGCGTGTTAATTATGAACAACAAATGTACAAATGTTTTGCTTCTTACAGAAGCACTGATCTTGTCAAATTTTCATTATAAAGCAATATTAGGGCAATCAAAAAGTTATACTTTAATTCATAGTAAAGAATGAATTAATGAAAGAATGAGATCATGAAGCCATCAAAAAACAAAAATCTTTGCTAATTTGCAGCTTCGATACTTTATTTACTCTTAATGACCTTTTGATATAATTATGCGATATCTATCAACTCTTTTTTTGCTTGCTGTACTAGTTTTATGGAGCTCCTGCCGTAATGATTTTGAGTCAAATCCAAGTACAGGAAATTTGAATTTCTCGACAGACACCTTATTTCTAGATACCGTTTTTACCAATATAGGCTCTAGTACCTATAGTTTTAAAGTATATAATCGTACCAGCGATGATTTTACCATTCCTGCAATTGCGCTGGAGCGTGGTGAAAACTCTAATTACAGGCTTAATGTTGATGGTATCCCCGGAAAATCCTTTGAGAATATTCAGGTCTTAGCCAAGGATAGTATTTTTGTTTTTGTAGAAACAACAACAGATATCACTAATCAAACAGCAGATGTAGAGTTTTTATATACAGATCGAGTATTATTTGATACAGGAGGAAATCAACAGGATGTTGATCTGGTAACTCTAATAAAAGATGCCGTATTTTTGTTTCCTTCTCGGGATGCCATGACAGGTGAGACAGAAACGTTATTACTCGGTCTTGATAATGAAAATAATGAAATTAGAATTGAAGGTTTCTTTCTGGAAGATGATCAACTCAACTTCACCAACGAAAAACCTTATGTCGTTTATGGATATGCTGCTATACCTAGCGGAAAAACACTTACTATAGATGCAGGTGCAAGAATACACTTTCATACTAATTCTGGGATTATAGCTGCAAACGGTGCTACTCTTACCGTAAACGGTGAACTAAGTACAGATCCAGAGCTTCTTGAAAATGAAGTAATTTTTGAAAGTGATCGCTTAGAACCTGGTTTTAGTGATATCCCGGGGCAATGGGGAACTATCTGGCTTACTGCAGGAAGCACAGGTCATTCTATAAATCATGCAACCATAAAAAATGCAACAGTAGGAATACTAATGGACTCTAATGACGGAGGCTCAGATCCGACACTTACTATTAAAAATACCCAGATCTATAACAGTTCTAATGTAGGACTTCTGGCGCGTACAGGTAATGTACTGGGGGAAAACCTGGTAATTAATAATGCCGGGCAAGTATCTCTTAACTGTTCACTAGGCGGCACCTATAATTTTAACCACTGTACGTTTACAAATTATTCTAGTATCGGAACTGGATTTAGAGAGCTCCCAACAGTATTGATTGATAACAATTTACGAGTAAATGAAACTGATGTAGTTGTCGCAGATTTACTTGAAGCAAATTTTACAAACTGTATTATCTATGGAAATCAAGATCTAGAATTAATATTTAGTAAAATTGATGGCACAGCATTCAATTATAATTTCAAGAACTGCTTAATTAGGTTTAATGATTTTGGTGACCAGTTTGCCGGAAATCCTTTATACGATTTTACCAATACTGCTCTGTATGAAAATATTATTTTAAATGAAGAACCTGATTTTAAAACTCCGCTTGAAAACATGCTCAGTATTGGTGAAAATTCTGCTGCTAATGGTAAAGCTTCTATTCCTACCTCGGGAACCGATATTTTAGGAACTCTTCGCAGTACTACTGCTCCCGATATAGGTGCATATGAAAGTACAGCCTTTGAAGAAGAAAATTGATTTATAATATCATTCTTCATAGCATATGTCTACATCTAAAATAGAAAGAGGGCAAAAACCGTATTTTTACTTATAGGAAACAATTACGATAAAGGTTAGATTTGAAAAAGTAACTATTTACTAACTAACACTTTACACAAATGAAAACTAAATTTGCCAACCTTGCAAGTTCTTCACTAGTGGCTTGTCTTGTAATCTTTGTTATTGTTATTTCATGTAAAACAGACAAAAAAGAAAAAACAGATCAACAACCTGTTGCTTATGAAAATGTACAGGAAAAAAGTAACGATTGTAATTGCGAACCTGCATGGTTTCCTCATACTCAAACACCTCCTCCAGAAGAAGGCAAAGGAAGTCCATTTGATACCACTAGTACAACAAATTGTATTTTTCAGCAATGGTCCTGGCAAAAATTCTTGTGGTTAACCAAACCAGAAAACGGAAAAACCGTTTTCGAAAATAAGTTAATACAGGTTAGTGATTTAATGATTCCCGTAGAACCTCAATCAGGATTATCTTTAGTTCTTAAAGATATAGAACAAGCCGGTTCTGATGGAGTCTTAAAAACCAATTCTCAATTTAATTCGAGCATAAGTAAATCTGATACGGTTTACTACTCTATTCATATTAACGACACCTTAAAAGTTGCTGCCGATCATTTTAAAACTGCTATCCTGGATGGATCCATTCCTCATAATAATACCGAAACATTTCCTATAGGGTCATTAGAATTAAAAGTTTCGTGGGTAAAAACCAGTGCAATACCAACAGATAAGCTTTCGACATATTACCAAACCAAAGCAGCTATCTATGAAAATGGTGCATATGTTAAAAGTGATGTTGCTTTATTAGGAATGCATGTAGTTGGGGTTGTCATAAATCATCCAGAATTTATATGGGCAACTTTTGAACATAATGATATGGCCCCCTACTATGATTGGAGTACCAATATAGTATCTTCTACCGATGAAAAATTATTATATGGTAAAGGAAATACTTCATCTCTAGACGGAATTACATGGAGTGGCAATCAACCCAAAGAACCCAATAAAGCTTTTACACTTTTCGAATTTGGAGTTCCCAGAACGCAGGGTAACGGTTTTATGGAAACCAGCCAGAAAGAGCCGAAAAACTATGATAATATAAAAAACATCAATTCTTGTGTTGCTTCAAAGCTTAAAGATGTATGGAAAAACTATTTTTATAACGGAGGAATTTGGATCGATACCGATGGGCTACCTCCACAAAAACAAGCAGATACCATCCAAAAATTAGCAGGTAATATATCTCATGCTACAAAAGGATCTATTGCAAGAGGATCTTTAAATCTTTCTAACCTTACTATGGAAACCTATACACAGACTTTCCAGAGTGATGTACATGATATTAATGTAAATAACCTAGTCAATTGCTTTGTTTGCCATAACTCAGAGAATTTCAACGAAGATAAAGCTAAATCACCGTTATACTTAAGTCATATTTTTAATGCTTATCTGCAACATGGAGCAGGAAAAACACACGATGAAATTAACACATTGAAAATCAAAGAATTTAACGAACAGTTTATGAAAAAAGGGTAAAATTTCTATATTCAATCCAACCAAAACTGCTCGTGTTTGCTATTCTAAAACACGAGCAGTTTTCTATTTCATTACGTATTAAACTCGATTCATCCTAAGAATTCTCGAAACTTAAACAATAAAGGCAACAAATCATTACATTTGAATACATTTATAAAAACGAAAACTTATAATCTATTTTTCAGTTTATTACAATGAATTCATACATTTTTACCTCTCAACGATTAGGTTTCCGTAATTGGACCCTCGATGATTTAGAAACATTAGCCGAAATCAATACTGATGATGATGTGATGGAGTTTTTTCCATTTAAGCCATCAAAAGAAGATACTAAAGCATTTATTATAAGAATGCAGGAAATGTACGCAGAAAAAGGGTTTTGTTATTTTGCTGTTGATCTGCTGGATAATGCCGAATGCATAGGGTTTATAGGTATATGTGAACAAACTTATTTAGAAAAGCTAGGATCTTTTGTAGATATCGGTTGGCGACTCAAAAAAAGCATCTGGAACAAAGGATATGCTACCGAAGGTGCCAAAGCTTGTTTAGATTTTGGTTTTAATACTATTGGATTAGATAAAATCTACTCTGTAGCACCTGCAATTAACATAAAATCAGAGTTAATTATGAAAAAGATTGGGATGCAACAAATCGAAACCTTTGAACACCCCAAATTATTAGATAATGAACGATTGAAATGCTGTGTGTTGTATGAAAGAAAAAGGATACTAGAATAATTAAAAAACAATTATTATGTCAAAATTTAAAATTATAGCCATAGTATTAATTACTTTTCTATGTTTTACACGAATAGCCATAGCTCAAGAAGATGCAGTACACAAAAAAATTAATGCAGACATGTATGGTAATTTCTCTAAAGCATTTGAAACTTTAGATTATGACTTATTTGCTTCTATACACAGCAAAGAAATGATTCGAATTTCGGGAAATGGTGGTGAAATTAAAAAAGCAAATGCTTACTTAAAAGGTTATGAAAAACGATGGAGTGTTCCTTCCAAAAAACCTGCTCTAATTGATTTTAGATTATTTGAAAGAATCTACTCTGATTCCCTGGTTTCTGATAGAGGAATTTACAGAGTTACTTATATTGATGACAGTAATCAAACAAAACACTCCTATGGGCAGTTTCATGTTATATTAAAGATAGAAGATAAAAGCTGGAAAATATGGGTCGATTATGATTCTGATGAAAATAAAAGTATTAATAAAGATAGTTATGATGCCGCTTTTTCTATTTCTGAATATAAAAAATACTGGAAACACTAAGATAGTCTGAAGTTTCTATTACATTTGAAAAACACTTACTGCAATTATACACATGAAGATTACAAGAAAAATAAGAATCATACTCATTCTCTCTCTGGTCTTACTAAATATAAGTTGTGATCAGATTTCAAAAAATGTTGTTCGGCAAACGATCGAACCTTATGAGCGTATAGAAGTTTTTAAGGATAGTTTTGTATTGACTAAAGTCGAAAATACTGGTGCTGCCTATAGTCTGGGATCAGATTTGGCTCCGATCTTAAAAATACTTTTATTACAAATTCTTCCAATACTGGTGTTATTACTATTATTAAGACAGATATTAATTAAGACAAATTATTCTAGAGAAACAATCATAGGTTTTGCTTTTATTATCGGTGGCGGAATCGGAAATCTTTTTGATCGTATTGTATATGGATCGGTAACTGATTTTTTGATTTTAGATTTAGGGATCATAAAAACCGAAATATTTAACCTTGCCGATGTTTCAATTTTTTTAGGTTCAATTTTAGTTTTAATTACTACTTTTTTTAATAAAAAAGAAACTATTTTTAAAGAAAAAATTCAATAACAATGAGTTGGATTAAAGAGATATCATATACCGATGCAACGGGTCAATTAAAAAAAATCTATAACCGTATTAAAGGCCCTGATAACAATGTAGATAATGTACTGTCTATACATAGTTTACGACCACATACTCTGGTAGGTCATATGGGTTTATATAAAAATGTATTACACAACTCTAATAATACATTGCCAAAATGGTACTTAGAAACTCTTGGTGTATATGTAAGTAGTCTTAATCAATGTAGCTATTGCGTAGATCATCACTCGGTTGGATTAAAACGACTATTGAATGATGATACCAGGTTTAAGGAAATTTTGTCCTGTTTATCCAAAGATGAATTGCAAAATCATTTTAAGTATCAATATTTGGCAGGGCTTCAATATGCTAAGAAGTTAACGTTATCACATCATACTATTACCGAATCAGATATTCATAATCTTAGAGATCAAAATTTATCTGATGGAGAGATTCTCGAAATCAACCAGGTAGTAAGCTATTTTAATTATGTAAATAGAACAGTAGTAGGTTTAGGAGTTAATACTGATGGAGATATTATTGGACTTTCACCCAATGATAGTGATGACGCCCAGAATTGGAGTCATTCCTGAATATTGTTACCTGTTTTAAGATCATAAGAATTGATAGTAGTATAATGTTTCCATTTCTTTTGAAATATAGAATCATTGTCGATATATCGTTTTCCTGATTCATAATAAATAAACTCATCTCTTCCTGTTAACTCGGGATCATTAGATATTATGCTGTAAAAATTAGCGTACTCTTCTTTTTCTTTCTGTAATGTGTTACGAAGAGAAATAAAAACATTTGACTCTGGATCAGACTTTTTCCAGATATCATATTCTGTCGCATTTGAAACATACCTAATAGTATGTAATAAACTATCCTTAATTTTTATATCCATACCATCGGTATAATATATTCCTTTGTTTGTATAATCTATATTTTTCATACAAAACCGATTCTTATTGTATGACAAAATCCCATGTTCACCAATGGGAGTAAGCCCATGTACTTTTCTTACTATAATAAAACCAAAATCTTTATCCGAAATTTTTTCTATTAGCAATATAGCCTTGTATACAGAATGATTATGTATTGTATCTCGAAAAAAAGCATATCCATCTACAAGATCATAACGCCCTTCTATACTTGGGATTTCACGAATATTTAAGGTGTCTTCCTTTTTTTCAACACGTTCAACCTCCTGTTCTAAGTTTTCTTTTTTTACACTTTCTTCAGATGGTTTGGACGTTAACTTACTACAGCCAGATAACATAAGTAGTACACAAAATAAAATTTGGACATGACGTATATACATGATAATTCTATAAGTAAAAGTTTTATGATAACAATATAATCAAAAAGTGCACTGTCATATAGCATGACAGTGCACTTTCTTTTAATTTCATATTTAAAACAAACTGGCTTACGCTTTTTTCGATGTTGTAAAAAATTGCATTTACAAGTAAGCTAAAAAAATCTAAAAACCAATTTAATAAAGTATTATCCTACAAATAAAGGCTTATCTGCCATCATCGCATTTACATCATCTGCGATAGTATGTAGTTTTTCTTCGCTTTCAACATTTTGGATTACCTGATCGATCAATTCGACAATAGCTATCATATCATTTTCTCTCAATCCTCGAGTGGTAACAGCTGCTACACCGATACGAATTCCTGATGTTACAAACGGGGATTTATCATCAAATGGCACCATGTTTTTATTCACCGTAATTTCTGCAACACCTAATGCTTCTTCTGCTTGTTTACCAGTTACTCCTTTATTTCGTAAATCGATAAGCATCATATGATTATCGGTACCGCCAGAAATAACTTCATACCCTTTCTTTACGAATGCTTCGGCCATAACTGCTGCATTTTTCTTTACCTGCACGATATAATGTAAAAACTCATCTGTTAATGCTTCTCCAAATGCGATTGCCTTTGCAGCAATAATATGCTCTAATGGGCCTCCTTGATTACCAGGAAATACGGCACTATCAAATAATGAAGACATCATTCGTTTTTTACCATTTTTTAAGGTTATCCCAAAAGGGTTTTCAAAATCTTCTCCCATCAAAATAAGACCTCCTCGTGGTCCTCGTAGCGTTTTATGAGTTGTTGTAGTCACTACATGGCAATGTGGCACTGGATCAGAGATTATTCCTTTTGCAATTAACCCTGCAGGATGAGCAATATCTGCAAAAAGAATTGCTCCTACACTATCTGCTATCTCTCTAAATCTTTTATAATCAATCTCTCGCGAATAAGCAGATGCTCCTGCAATAATCAATTGCGGTTTTTCTGCTGTAGCGATTTCCTGAATCTTATCATAATTTAACCTTCCGGTCTCCTTCTCTACCCCGTAAAAAACAGGAGTATATAATTTGCCTGAGAAGTTAACTGGAGAACCATGAGTCAAATGTCCTCCATGAGAAAGATCAAAACCTAATATTTTATCACCTGGTTTAAGACATGCATGATATACTGCTGTATTAGCTTGTGAACCAGAATGAGGTTGCACATTAGCATATGCTGCGCCAAACAATTCTTTAGCTCTATCAATAGCAATCTGTTCTATAACATCTACTACGGCACATCCCCCGTAATAGCGTTTACCAGGGTATCCTTCGGCATATTTATTGGTAAGTACAGATCCAGCAGCTTCCATCACTTGTTCACTCACAAAGTTTTCTGAAGCAATAAGTTCTAATCCGTTGATTTGACGTTCTTTTTCGTCCTGAATTAAATCAAAAATTTGTTCGTCGCGTTGCATGAATTTATTATTTATTAGTAAAGGCGTAAAAATAGGAAATCCATTCCTTAAATCGACCTAAATAGTCCCTAATAAATAAGAACATCTTGTTCTTTTTCTGAATTCATGTTTCCTGCCATACATCACTGATAATTTTGCATTAATACTGATCAAATATTACGAAGTGAAACATTTTTGGGTTTCAAAAAAACACAACAAATAAGTAATCTCATCTTGGTATTGTACTATTAATAACATATCTTATCATTATTTTAATTATTTTTCACATAATTAAAAACTTTTAACCATTCGAAAATTATATATTTGATCATAAAAATTACCAACAACATATAAAAGAACAATAATGCCCATAACTGCAAATTATCCAGATAGAAAGACATGGATTGAAACATTTCCTAATACGGATTTTCCTATACAGAATATTCCTTTTGGTGTATTTCTTACCCGAGATGATATTATTACTATAGGAACCAGGATTGGTGATACTGCTATTGACCTAGGAGCGCTTCATCAACTCGGTTATTTTGATGGAATCCCATTAACAGATGATATTTTTTTACAGGATTCTTTAAATGATTTTATTTCTGATGGAAAAAAAACATGGAGATTAGTTCGTAATAGAATTGCTGAAATTTTTGATGCCGAAAACAATTCCTTAAAAAATAACGAAAAGCATAGACAAGAGGTTTTATTCTCTCTAGATGAAATCGAAATGCAACTACCTGTTAGTATCGGAGATTATACTGATTTTTATAGTAGTATCGAGCATGCGACTAACGTAGGGAAAATGTTTAGAGACCCTGAGAATGCTTTACTTCCTAATTGGCTACATATGCCTGTTGGATATCACGGTCGTAGTAGCTCGATTATTCCTTCTGGTATTCCTGTACACCGCCCACAAGGTCAAAAACTAACCAATGGCGCTAAAGAACCTATTTTTGGTCCTTCTAGACTAGTTGATTTTGAGCTCGAAATGGCTTTTATCACTACCGACGCCAATCAATTGGGAGAACCAATTCCTATCGAAGAAGCAGAGGATTATATATTTGGAATGGTATTATTTAATGATTGGAGTGCAAGAGATATTCAGAAGTGGGAGTATGTTCCACTAGGTCCATTTTTAGGTAAAAACTTTGCTTCATCTATATCTCCTTGGATTGTAACTCTTGATGCTTTAGAACCTTATAGAACAGACGGGCCTAAACCACTAAAAAAACAACTATCTTACCTTCAATATAAAGGAAAAAAGAGTTTCGATATAAACCTAGAAGTTGCCATTCAACCAGAAAAAGCAGTAGAAACTGTTGTGTCTAAAAGTAATTTCAAGCATATGTACTGGACAATGGCACAACAACTTACTCATCATACAGTAAATGGATGCCCCGTTAATTCTGGAGATCTTATGGGTAGCGGAACATTATCTGGACCAACACCAGATTCGTATGGGTCAATGTTAGAATTAAGCTGGCGTGGAGAAAAACCGCTACAACTTAATGAAGGAGGTAGTCGTAAATTTATTGATGATAATGATACCGTGATTATGAGAGGGTATTGCGAAAAAGACGGAGTTCGAATTGGATTTGGTGAAGTCTCTACCAAGTTACTCCCTGTGTTTAAAAAATAAAGAACGTACAAACCATTATATAACCTCGGAAAAATAGTTTTCGAGGTTTTTTTATTATCTTTTGGCATCAAAGTTGTTTTCAATACCCAAATCAAAATATTATTGATATGAAAAAACTACTACTCCTACTACTTACAACTACAATTATTTTTTCATGTAGCAGTGTTAAAAAAACTGAAAAGGCACTTAACACAGGAAATTATGATCAAGCTATAAATATTGCTTTAAACAAGCTTAGAACAAACAAAGGAAAAAAAGGAAAACAACCTATTATCCTTATGCTAGAACAAGCATATGCAAAAGCTCTAGATCGAGACAATAATGCCATTGCATATCTAGAAAAAGAAGGAAATCCTGCAAACCTTGAACGTATTTATAATACATACTTATCCCTAAAGAATAGACAAGAACGTATAAAACCATTGTTACCACTATATCTTGTTGAAGAAGGTCGTAACGCTAACTTTATACTACACAACTATGATCAAAAGATTATAAATACAAAAGATAAACTTTCTCAATACTTATTTAATAATGCCAAAGCTTTATTAACCTCTGCCAAAAGAAAAGCAGATTATAGAGCAGTATATGAAGATTTAAACTACCTGAACAAAATTACTCCTAACTACAAAAATACGCGAGAGATGATTGATGAAGCTCATCAAAAAGGGACCGATTTTGTAAAAGTAACGATGAAGAATAGAACCGATGTTATTATTCCTAAGAGACTAGAAAGTGACTTACTTAATTTTGGAACATATGGCCTTAATGATCTATGGACAGTATACCATAGTCAACCTCAAAAATCTATCCCATATGATTATGCTATGGAAGTAGAATTAAGAGAAATTAATATATCTCCAGAACAAATTAAGGAGCGTCAATTACAAAAAGAAAAGTTGATTAAAGATGGTTGGGAATATCTACTTGATGAAAATGACGAAATCGTAATTGATGATAAAGGCGAAAAAGTGAAAGTAGACAGAATGGTAAAAGTACATTGTGAATATTATGAATTCACACAGTTTAAAGCTACGAATGTTGTGGGTAATGTTCAATATCGAGACTTAAGAACAAGACAACTGCTAGATGCTTTTCCTATTGCAAGCGAATACGTTTTTCAACATATTTATGCAAATTATAATGGAGATAAACGAGCTTTAGAAGATGGTTTGTTAGGATATTTAGGGTTAAAATCAGTACCATTTCCTTCTAATGAGCAAATGGTATATGATTCTGGAGAAGATTTAAAAAACAAATTGAAGAATATTATTACTAATTATCGTTTTAAATAATACATTACACTATAATTATAATGTTATTCGATCTTAATAGATTGGTACTACATAATAGAGAATTGTAAGTATGATCGATCACACAAGTTTACTTAATTCGGGGGCGGTACTAAAAAAATATAAACGAGGAGAGTTTCTTTTTAGAGAAGGTTCTATTGCCCGTTATTATTATCAGGTACACCAGGGAGAGATTAAAATGAATAATTATAATCAGGAAGGGAAAGAATACATACAAGGTATTTTTACCAAAGAAAAAAGCTTTGGTGAACCTCCTTTATTTGCAGATTTTAAATATCCAGCCAATGCAGAAGCTATTGTAGATTCTGAGGTCTGGCAATTACCAAAAGAAAAATTCTTAAAATTTTTAGAAGAAAACCCTGATATTCATCATAAATTCACCAGTACACTAGCTTTACGGTTATATTACAAAGCAATTATGGTCTCTGAAATATCTACTCAAGAACCAGAACATCGTATTCTTAGAATTCTTGATTACTTCAAAAAAAATAGCGACCCAAACACAATAGAATCAAATACATACAAAGTAGAACTAACCAGACAACAACTTGCCGATCTAACTGGATTACGCGTAGAAACTGTTATAAGAAGCATCAAAAAACTAGAGCAAAAAGGAGAACTCTTTATTAAAGACAGGAAAGTATATCGATAATTTTCACCTTCAATTTACTTTTTTATGATTAAGATCATAAAACCATGACGCTTCCTTGAAATACCTTTGAATAACACTAAAAGTAATTGTTATGTATTCGAAGTTATTAAAGGATTTTAAGGAAATGTATATGGCATATATACCATTAATGATTATTCTTTCCAGTTGTTTAGGGTCTGTTGCAGCAATGTACATTCTTATGCAGGACAGATCTTTTTCGCAAGTCGTTCAATTATCTCTTTGCGTAATCGTTTGTATGGCATTTAATGCATCTATTCTAGCTCAAATGAAAGCTAAATTTGTATTCAATCTATTAATTGCGAGTCTGGTAATTAATACTCTTTTAGTATTACTGAATATCGCCTTTTATTAATGTAAATAAGAAGCTATAAGACTTCTTAGAACAAAAAGCAAATGAAAGTGATTCCTAAAAATGATATCAGAAATAGAGATGATGTAGCAATCTTAGTTTCTATATTTTATAAAAAAATCAGAAAAGAAGAGCACTTAGGCCCTATTTTTAATCATATGATAAAAGATTGGGATAAACATTTAGATAGATTAATCGATTTTTGGGAAACCAATCTCTTATTTGTTCCAAAATTTAAAGGAAACCCAATTGAAGTTCATAAACAAGTAGATCGAACATTTAATCATAGCATTACAAATGTACACTTTGGAATATGGTTACAACTATGGATCGCCACAATAGACGACCTTTTTGAAGGTGAACTCGCTACTTTAGCTAAAAATCGCGCCAGAAAAATGAGTACAACATTATTCGTAAAAATGTTTCAGGATAGACCTTCTCACAAAATGATTCCAAACAAATAATTTATACAAACTGATGCAATACCTGAGGTGTAATCATACTATGTGAAGAGTGATGCACGGTAACGCCATTTCTAATAACAATAAATTGTGGTGATTCGTGAAATACTTGAAATTTTGCAGCTACTTCTGCAGATACATCACGATGATTCAATAGATCAAGATAATACAAATCTATTTGATCTTCTGTAATATCAAAACTGCTTTCAAAATTACGAATTACCATTCTACTAATACCACAACGAGTCGAATGCTTAAAAATAGCCTGCGTTTTAGTCTTTGATGCCTTTGTAATTTCCTCTAATTGCGAAACAGAATTAAGTACTTGCCATGGCAAAGCTTGTTTTTCTTGCTTAGGCTCTTTCTCTTCTGATCCAAATAATTTACCAAATATTCCCATTTTTTTCTTTAATATGAATGACCACAAACTTAGTCAATTGATTTTTAAAATTGACTATAATCATATATTGGTCGTAACAAAATTCGTAACTTTACATTACGTCAAAAAGTCAGCAAAACCAAGTAGTTACAAGACATTTTGACACATTACCAAAGTAGGAATATTATTTGATTCTCTACTAGAAAACTCAAAATAAGAGACTATGAATTTTAATAATTTCACTATAAAATCACAAGAAGCCATACAACAAGCTCAACAGCTTGCTCAAGGTTTTGGACATCAACAAATTGAAAATGAACACATTTTTAAAGCTATTTTTAATGTAGATGAGAATGTGCTTCCATTTTTGCTAAAAAAGTTAAATGTAAACCTCGATCTTTTACAACAAGTTCTTGATAGTACACTAGAAAGCTTTCCTAAAGTTTCTGGTGGGGAATTACAGCTATCAAGAGAGGCCGGAAAATCACTAAATGAAGCAAGTATTATTGCTAAAAAAATGAATGACGAGTATGTTTCTATTGAACATCTGGTGATTGCCATTTTTAAATCTAAAAGTAAGATTGCGCAAATCCTAAAAGATCAGGGAGTAACAGAAAAACATTTAACCGAAGCTATTAATGAGATCAGAAAAGGCGAGCGAGTAACATCGCAAAATGCCGAAGAGACCTATCAGGCTCTAAGCAAATATGCTAAGAATCTTAACGAAATGGCAGAAAGCGGAAAATTAGACCCTGTTATTGGTCGTGATGAAGAAATCCGAAGGATATTACAAATCCTTTCTCGCCGTACCAAAAACAATCCAATGCTGGTTGGTGAGCCCGGAGTAGGTAAAACTGCTATTGCCGAAGGATTAGCTCATCGAATTATTGCAGGAGATATTCCCGAAAACCTAAAGAACAAACAAATTTTTTCTTTAGATATGGGAGCATTAATTGCCGGAGCCAAATTTAAAGGAGAATTTGAAGAACGTCTTAAATCTGTCGTAAAAGAAGTAACTTCTAGTGATGGCGACATCGTACTATTTATTGATGAAATCCATACTCTTGTAGGCGCAGGAGGTGGCCAGGGAGCTATGGATGCTGCTAATATCCTAAAACCAGCTTTAGCAAGAGGAGAACTTCGCGCAATTGGAGCCACAACTCTGGATGAATATCAAAAGTATTTTGAAAAAGATAAAGCTCTGGAAAGGCGTTTTCAAAAAGTTACAGTCGATGAGCCGGATACAGAAAGTGCGATATCTATTCTTAGAGGAATTAAAGAAAAATATGAAACACATCATAAAGTACGCATAAAAGACGAAGCTATAATCGCTGCGGTAGAATTGTCACAGCGCTATATCACAAATAGATTTTTACCCGATAAGGCTATTGATTTAATGGATGAAGCTGCTTCTAAATTACGAATGGAAATTAATTCTAAACCCGAAGAACTCGATGTGCTTGATAGAAAGATTATGCAACTTGAAATTGAAATCGAAGCCATAAAACGAGAAGACGATGAAACCAAGTTAAAAGCACTTAATGGTGATCTTGCGAATATTAAAGAAGAACGTAATGAGATTTTCTCTAAATGGCAAAGCGAGAAAGAAGTTGTAGACGCTATTCAAAATGCAAAAACAGATATTGAAGAATTTAAACTTGAAGCAGAACGCGCAGAGAGGAATGGAGATTATGGAAAAGTAGCCGAACTACGATATGGAAAAATAAAAGAAGCCCAAGAGCGACTGGATGAGTTACAAAAGCAGTTAAATGAGCAACAAAGTAAATCTTCGCTTATTAAAGAAGAAGTGACCAATGATGATATTGCAGAAGTAATAGCAAAATGGACAGGGATACCGGTAACCAAAATGCTACAAAGTGAACGCGAAAAATTGTTGGTACTCGAAGAAGAATTACAAAAACGTGTAGTTGGACAAACCGAAGCCATACAAGCTGTTAGTGATGCTGTAAGAAGAAGTCGTGCAGGTTTACAAGATCAAAAAAAGCCAATCGGATCATTCTTATTTCTAGGAACTACCGGGGTAGGTAAAACAGAATTAGCAAAAGCGCTGGCAGAATACCTCTTTAATGATGAAACTGCTATGACTCGAATAGATATGAGTGAATACCAGGAACGTCATGCAGTAAGCAGACTAATGGGTGCACCTCCCGGATATGTAGGATATGATGAAGGTGGGCAATTAACTGAAGCGGTTCGAAGAAAACCATACTCTGTAGTCTTACTAGACGAGATAGAAAAAGCACATCCAGATACGTTTAATGTGTTACTACAAGTATTGGATGAAGGTCGTTTGACCGATAATAAAGGTAGAGTTGCCGATTTTAGAAACACCATCATTATCATGACCAGCAACATGGGTAGCCATATTATACAAGAAAAATTTGAAACCATCAAAGATATGGATACCGCTATGGAAGCTGCCAAAGTTGAAGTATTAGGGATATTAAAACAATCTGTTCGTCCAGAGTTTTTAAACAGAATAGATGATATCATTATGTTTTCTCCGCTTACCAAAGCTAATATCAACGAAATTGTAAAGCTTCAGTTAAAACATGTTTCTAAAATGCTGGCAGAGCAACACATAACTTTGGATGCTACAGAACAAGCTATAGCCTATCTTTCTGAAAGAGGTTTTCAACCAGAATTTGGCGCCAGACCAGTGAAACGTACAATTCAAAAAGAAGTTTTAAATAAACTATCAAAAGAAATTCTAGCAGGTAAAATTTCTACAGAAAGTGTAATTTTACTTGATGAATTTGATAGTAATCTAGTATTTAGAAATCAGGAAAATTTGGTTTCTTAATTAATCTATAATAGTAATTTTACCTAAAAGCAGAGCTATTGGTTTAAAAAAAATCAATAGCTCTATTAGTTTTAAACAAAAAAATCAACAATATTATATTTTGTTGAGCAGCACGGATTACGGTTTTACCGTAGATATTAACAAAATTATTCCTACAATGGTTAATAACTAAATAAAGAAAAAAACAAGGTTTTTAAGTACATTGCTTCCTCAATGAGACCAACCATATTGTTTGCACTTTTATTAATTTCACACATCTCCCTGGGCCAAAGCAAAAAGGGAGCCTTATCTGATATTAGAAATAAATATCAATTAATTCGAGAATTAGTAGACACCAATACACTTAGACAACACCATACCGATTATTCTTGTGATGAATCAACAGAAAAAGGGTCGCTTACCTTTTATTATAATGGTACCGAGTTAAAACATATCGTACACACATATACTCTAGGTCATGTAAAATTTAGAGATGAATTTTATATTTGGGATAATCAATTATTTTTCCAATATGCTATTCATAAGGTCTGGTATAAAGATTATGAAAGAAGTCGTTCTGGTAAGCGCAGGCTAGCAGATGTTGTATTAACACTTGAAGAACGCTTTTATTTTAAAGATAGAAACGTTATAAAATGCCAGTTTAAAGATTTTGAAAATAGGAGTAGTAGTCCAAAAAAAATCAAAACTAACAATATTAGAAACATAAATGTGGGATGTGATCAGGCTCAAGTTGCTCTTGAAAAATTTGATCTTTTACTCGATTTTCAAAAAATGAAGATAGAAGATGCTTGTAACCTACCAAAAAGTATTACCAATACAGAACCTTTGGATCATATTTATGGTAATATCCGCCAGAATTAAAGATTCCTTTTTTTATTAAGCTCTCTTCAAAACATGTTAAAATAAAATATTTGTGATGTTAAAAAATATACCGATTGGTATTTTTTAGTATATTTGATTATATTTTTTAGTAAAACATGCTTACCAAAGCCGAACAAACTGCAGAATTTATAATTCAAACTGTTGCTCCCATTTTTAACAAAAACGGGTATGCTGCAACAAGTTTGAGCGACATCACCAAAGCTACCGGGCTTACTAAAGGTGCTATCTATGGTAATTTTAAAAATAAAGAAGAATTAGCTATTGCTGCTTTTAAGATGACCGAAGGAAATATGATTGGTCGAATAGCCGATCATCAAGCTTTAAGTAAATCACCTATCGAGAAATTGTTTTTGGTTACCGACTTTTATCGAAACTATTATAATTTTACTCAAGAGGTAGGCGGCTGCCCTGTACTTAATATGGGAGTTGATGCAAAATATCAGGTTCCTGTTCTTTTTAAACACGTAAAATCTGCAATCTCTAAAATCCAGAACAATGTTGCTAAACTTATAGATGCCGGAAAAGAATGTAAAGAAATAAAAGAGGAAGTAGACTCGATGCTATATGCAAAACGATTGTATAGCATGATCACGGGGGCTATTTTTATGACCCATACTATGGAAGATAATAGTTATTTACTTGAAACCATGGATCAGATAGATGCTATGATCCATAAAAACCTAAAACGATAATTATCATTTTTTTTAACTATAAATATACCGATTGGTATAAAAATAAATTAAGTCATGACATTAACTAAAATACCAGAAAGCAAAGCAAAAATAAGATTTCAGGATTGTGACCCTTTTAACCATCTTAATAATGCAGCATATATTAATTATATGATCAATGCACGAGAAGATCAGATTGATCAATACTACAACCTTGATATTTTTAAACTAGCAAAAACCGAGGGCATTAGTTGGGTAGTAGGCACAAACCAGATTGCTTATTTAAAACCGGCCTTACTTATGGAGAATGTTATTATCGATTCTCAACTTATACGATATACAGAAAATCAATTACATGTAGAAATCAGAATGTGGAACCATGATAAAACCGAGCTTAAGGCTATATTATGGAGTTCTTTTGTACATTTTAATTTATTACAACAAAAGCGTTGGAATCACGATCAACAACTCATGGAACTATTTAAAAACATAATAGAACCCATATCTGCTACTAGTTTTGAAGAAAGAATTTTACAATTAAAACCACAAAAAGTGTAACATTTCCATTTTTTATTCGTCTTAATATAGAACGTAACCATTTAAAACTGGCCATATGAAATCTTCTGGCGATTTAGGCTCTTCTAATAAAAGAAGAAGCTCCTATATTTATATAGGATTTTTTATCATTGCTATTCTATCCATGGGTATCGTTATTTGGCAAATGGGAATGTTAGAATAATAGAATCAGGTATAAAAAAGTTATTATTATTTTTATAATAGCTATTTTTATACCTGATATTATTTAGTTTTATGTCATGACTTAAGCATAATTTAGAATTTCAATACTTCCGAAATAATAATTATTATGCAGTACTGTCTGGCCTCTAAGACAATAAACACAAACAAATGAAACCTATATTCTTTTTACTTATTTTTCTTTCTTCTTGGGTTGGTTCTTGTCAAAGTAATGCACCTCAACAAGAAATAACTACTACATATTTTTTAGTTAGACACGCCGAAAAGGATCTTAGCGATCCAAGTAATCGAAATCCAAACCTTACAGAGACTGGAAAAATGCGATCAGAAAACTGGGCAAAAATGCTTGTTGATGTACCGGTAGATATGGTATATACTACAGACTATATTAGAACCAGAAAAACAGCAGAGCCAATTGCCAAAAGTAAAAATGTAGAACTCACTTTATATAACCCTAGAAATTTAAACGATACCGAGTTTCAGGAAAAAACAAAAGGAAAGACCGTTGTGGTTGTTGGTCATAGCAATACAACACCTTCCTTTGTTAATAAAATTATTGGTAAAGAAAAGTATAGCTCTATAGATGAAAAAATCTATGGAAAGCTATTCATTATAAAAATTACTGGTGATATAATTACCGATACCGTGCTTACTATAAACTAACAACAGTCTCTTTCAATATAAACATAAATATCCTCTAGCTCTATTTTTGAAAGTAATTTTAGTTGCTTTTTTTCAAATAGTTTATCAAGGTTATGTAGTGGTGTGGTTAAGTCTTCTGTTTTATAATTTTTATAATCTACAAAACGTATTCCGTTTATATTTCTTGGATCATAGGCTTCTCTAAATCGTATTCCTCCCCCATTCACAGCATATTTATATGCTAGATAATCTACGGTAAAGTTCTCCTTGTTGATCCAGTACATAAACTCATCTTCAAAATCGGTTCCGCCGCCTTCTTGATCAAAAGTTACTTTAATTTTATAATATAAGGATCCATTGATAACCGATTCACCAACTAGTTTTTTATGTACTGCCGGAGCATTAAGTCCATACGGAAGGCTAGCAAAATAATGTACAGAATTCACTCCATCACTTATTTTTGTAATCAAAGAATCTGCAACTGCTACAGGGCAATTCTCTATAGTCCTTTTTAAACCAGAATTACTTATCACATCATGAGTTATCCCTTTAGGTCCATTTACAAATCTCTCTAATTCATATACTCCTTCTCCTCTTTTACTTCGATATTGTTTCCCTCTAAAAACGAAATGTATAATGGCCCTATCATAATTAGTTCCTCCTGCCTTTTCTATTGTTTTATCCACTATTTCCTGAGCAGAAAACTGGGAAAAAGCAGCGGTAACAGAAGAGAAAACAAATACTAATACTATAAAATAACGTTGCATAAAAATTGCTTTAAAAAACTAAATTAATCTTTCTCTTTTCATTAATTGTAACAATTTTGTTAAACTAAATAACAGATACAACTAATTATTTTTTTAGACGAAAACCCAGTTTTATACTTACTCTATAAAATGTGAATTGAAGGTTGTTTTTTTTTAATTTTAACGAAAAGATAATTATTTTGCAATACCTAACCCCAAAATGAGAATGCTATGAAATATATAATCTTACTGTTAACTTGTTTTACCATTCAATATGGTTTTGCCCAGGATGCGAGTACTTATGAAAGTACGACAAAGACTTTTCTAGAAAATTTTAATGCACAAGATGTAAATGCTATTTTTGATATGTACACTTCAGAAATGCAAGAAAGTATGACAAAAGAGGGGGTATCTAATTTTATAAATGGTTGTTTCGAGCAATTCGGCAGTATAAAAAAGATAACTTTTGTTGAAACCGCCGAAGGGGTTTATAGTTATAAAGTAGCATTTGACAAAGCAACTTTAGCAATGGACCTTCAACTTAGTGCAGATGGTAAGATTTCAACAATACAATTTCAAGAGCTATAAAAAGTATTTAGAATATTCGTTTTTGTTTAAAGCTTTCTTTCAGGAAAGCTTTGTACTTTTGTAGGCGTTTACAAAAGTATTTCGGAATACACATATGAATCCAAATAAAATCAACATATTAAACCGTAAGGCCAAATTTGAATATGAATTCCTGGATAAATATACTGCGGGAATCAAACTCGTTGGCACAGAAATAAAGGCTATAAGAGAAGGAAAAGCAAATATTGCAGAGAGTTTCTGTGAGTTTAATAACAATGAATTATTTGTTATTAATATGCATATAGAAGAGTATTCTCATGCCACTTATTTTAATCATAATCCCAAAAGTGAACGAAAACTATTACTCAACAAAAAGGAGTTAAAAAAACTTGAAAAAGAAGTAAAAAACTCTGGATTAACCATTATACCTACCAAATTATTCATAAATGATCGTGGGCTAGCAAAGCTTAATATTGTTCTTGCACGTGGTAAAAAGATGTACGATAAACGAGAAACAATTAAAGACAGGGATAATAAAAGGAATCTTGATCGTATTAAAAAAGAATATAGATAATTTACGCCATGAAAATTGTATAAATTACTAACACTATTTTTTTAATAAAACATCTAATTACAATCAAACACTATTACTCAATAATTCTTCTATTATTTTCTTTACAGAAGTCGAATCGACTATAGACAATAGAGAATAAATTTCATTACATTTTTTAATATTATAATAATCTGCCAGATATTTTATCAAATTTATATCTTCTAATAAAACTGCTTGATGAAAAGCGGTAAAACCATCATTATCTACTGAGTATAAGTTCGCTTTTTCTTCTATAAAAAATTCTATTAAACTTCTGTTTTCTTTACTTATACTTGAAATTAAAGGTGTCGATCCTCTATATTTTTCACTTCGAACGTTAATATTTGCTCCCTTCTGCAGTAAAGTTTTAGCCATTTCTACAGATTGCACCATAAGTAATATAGGGTCTTCTTCTGCTATGGATTCAATTCCATTATCGAATAATAATTCTACTAATTCAAAAAAATCATTATTCACTGCATTCTGCAAGGGAGTTATAGATGAACTGGGTAAACCATTAGGGTTTGCTCCTCTATCTATCAAAAACTTCGCAATTGTTACTCCGGGTACAATATCATATTCTTTTTTTCTATCTCTTATTCGATATGGCTCTGTGCAATAATTTAGAAAAGGTACATCTGATCCTTCGTGCATATCAAGGTTAATACCTGTATCGATCAATATTTTTGCAATTTCGATATGCTCTCCTTCAATTGCTATTTTCAAAGTTGCCTGCAAACCTTCATCTGCTCCATTTTCTAATAAAAATTCAACTACTTTTTCATCCCCTTTTCGAGCTGCATGTTCTATTGGCAAAAAAATATCACACTCTACATTTACATCTACATTATAGGACAGCAGAAGTTTTACAACCTCTAACCTTTCGTCTTTTTTCCAGGAAGAAATAACTCTATAAAGTATAGTTTCAAAAGGGTATTCAGGTTCCTGATAATTAACATCTGCTCCTTCTTCTAATAACAATTTAATTTTTGTTATATCATCAGAACTATATTTTCTTTTGTCTACAAGCTTAAATAATTCTATTGTGATTGGCTTTTGTTCTTCCATAACACTAATTTTTAAAAGAGTATTATTTCAATACTTATTCTTTTTCTAATTCTTATCCTCTAACAAAGGAACAAATCTAAACTCTCCGAATTCTCGTTTTTCGAACTCTGTTTCACTTTTACGAACAAAAAGTGTCATTATTTGTACATCCTCTCCTACCGGGATTACTAGACGGCCATTAATTTGTAGTTGCCCTAATAATGGTTTTGGAACAAAAGGAGCTCCTGCTGTCACTATAATTCCATTGTACGGTGCATGCTCTACTAAGCCTTTATACCCATCTCCAAACGACAAGTGTTTTGGTCTATATCCAAGTTTAGACAAAAACAATTTTGTTTTTTTAAACAATTCTTTTTGACGTTCTATACTATACACTTTTGCTCCCATTTCGCATAAAACTGCAGTTTGGTATCCCGAACCAGTGCCAATTTCTAACACCTTATCCCCTTTTTTTATTTCCAATAATTCTGTTTGAAACGCTACAGTATAGGGTTGAGAAATGGTTTGATCTGCTGCAATCGGAAAAGCTTTATCCTGATATGCATGATCTTCAAATCCAGAATCCATAAATAAGTGTCTGGGTATCTTTCCTATAGCAGATAACACCGTTTTATTTTTGATTCCTTTTTTAATCAATACATCTACTAATTGTTTTCTTTTTCCGGCATGTCTAAGGGTATCTTTCACTATTCTAAGGGTTATTTAGCAGGCTAAAATTACATAAAGATTTTAAAGATTTGCAAACTATTTCTTTCTTCGAACTAAAATTTTGCATTTTAGATATAATTAGGATTTAAAATTTATAAATAATACTATTTTTGTGTAAAATCAATATATTATGCTCAAAGCCGGAGTACTCGGTGCGGGACACCTTGGTAAAATCCATTTACGTCTTCTACAACAATCAGAAAATTATGACCTTATAGGTTTCTACGATGCTAGCGAAACCCAAGCTAAATCTATAGCAGAAGAATTTGGCTATCAACTCTTTAACTCTATTGAAGAATTAATTGATGCTGTAGATGTAGTTGATATTGTTACCCCAACTTTTGCTCATTTTGATGTAGCTAAGCAAGCAATAAAAGCAGGCAAACACGTCTTTATAGAAAAACCAATTACTAATACTGTAGCAGAAGCCCAACAGCTTATTGAGTTGGCAAATGCACATCATGTAAAAGGACAAGTAGGACATGTAGAACGTTTTAATCCTGCATACACTGCAGTAGCTAGCAAGATTGACAATCCAATGTTTATCGAATCGCACAGATTAGCAGAATTTAACCCCAGAGGTACAGATGTTCCTGTAGTTCTTGATCTTATGATTCATGATATAGATGCTATACTAAGTGTAGTGCACTCTGAAGTAAAACACATTAGTGCCAGTGGAGTATCTGTAATTAGTGAAACTCCTGATATCGCTAATGCTCGAATAGAATTTGAAAATGGTTGTGTAGCTAACCTTACTGCCAGTAGAATTTCTCTTAAGAATATGCGAAAATCCAGGTTTTTTCAGCGCGATGCCTATATCTCGGTTGATTTCTTTGAAAAAAAATGTGAGGTCGTAAAGATGAAAGATGCTCCTGAGACTCCAGATGATTTTGCTATGATATTGCAAAATGCCGAAGGTGTGAAAAAACAAATTTATTTTGACAACCCTAATGTTCCTTCTAATAATGCAATATTAGATGAATTAGACACCTTTGCAGAAGCCATAAAAAATGATACTACACCTGTGGTATCTTTAGAGCAAGGAAAAAAGGCATTAGAAGTTGCCTTAAAAATCATTGACTGCTTTACTCATTAAAAACAAAATTTACACATACATATCAAATAAACAATATACATATGAAAAACATTGCAGTAATCGGTGCAGGAACTATGGGGAATGGTATTGCACATACTTTTGCTCAAAAAGGCTTTAAAGTACAGCTTATTGATATTTCTCAGCAATCTTTGGATAAAGGCTTAACTACAATCACAAAGAATTTAGACAGGATGATCGCTAAAGAAAAAATATCAGAAGCCGATAAGGAAGCTACACTTGCCAATATCTCTACTTATACAAATATCAAAGAAGGAGTAGAATACGCTGGTCTTGTCGTTGAAGCCGCTACAGAAAATGTAGATTTAAAGCTAAAAATTTTCAAAGAGCTTAGTGAGGCATGTCCAGAAGATACAATTTTAGCTTCTAATACTTCATCAATATCGATTACACAAATTGCTGCTGTAACCAATCGTCCTGATATGGTTATAGGCATGCATTTTATGAATCCCGTACCTATCATGAAATTAGTTGAGATCATTAGAGGATACAATACCTCTGATGAAGTGACTTCTACTATCATGGAACTGTCTAAAACATTAGGTAAAATCCCTGTAGAAGTAAATGATTACCCTGGATTTGTAGCAAATCGTATCCTCATGCCAATGATTAATGAATCAATAGAAACTTTATATAATGGTGTCGCAGGAGTATCAGAGATTGATACCGTTATGAAATTAGGAATGGCACACCCTATGGGGCCATTACAATTAGCAGATTTTATTGGTCTTGATGTTTGCCTTTCTATTCTTAATGTAATGTATGATGGTTTCAAAAACCCAAAATATGCGCCTTGCCCATTATTAGTTAATATGGTTATGGCCGGTAAACTTGGAGTAAAAAGTGGAGAAGGATTCTATGATTATTCTGAAAACAGAAAAGCAGAAAATGTATCTAAGCAGTTTATATAGTTCGTAATTTAGTATTTACTTCCTGATTTTACGATGAACAAAATTCTGGTGCTCACTATAGCCTTAACCTTGATTTCCTGTAAAAACAGAAATGAAACATTCAGCCTTGCTATTGATGACAATCAAGATCCTTATCAGATCTACACTTCTCTTTTTGAGAAAAATCCAGAATTTATCGCTTCTGATTTTGATTATCCAATTGGTAAACCAAATGCTGAAGGCTATTATAATGCCCAAAAATTTAGAGAAAACAATCACTTAGGTGATGACTGGAATGGTATTGGAGGAGGTAATACAGATCTAGGAGATCCCATATACGCCATTGCTAATGGACATGTTACTTTTGCTAAAGATATTAAAGGAGGTTGGGGTAATGTTATAAGAGTAATACATAGGTACAAAGGAAAATATTATGAATCTGTATATGCACATTGCGATTCTATACTTGTAAAAGAAGGAGATTTTGTAAAAAAAGGTGCTTTAATAGCAACTATAGGTAATGCAAATGGCATATATTTGGCTCATTTGCACCTAGAAATCAGAGATGATATTTTTATGGAAATCGGTGGTGGATATGCAAATGACCGATCTGGATATCTGGATCCAACAAAATTTATAAATAATAATTAATGGCAAAAATTCATCCGTTTAAAGCTATACGACCAACAAGAGATAAAGTAAATCTGGTTGCTTCGAGATCATATCAAAGTTACACTTCTTTTGAGCGAGATTCTAGAATGGATTATAATCCTTATTCTTTTTTACATATTGTAAACCCTGGGTATAAATACCATAAGGAGATATCTGGTGAAGAACGTTATAAATTAGTTCGAAATCGATATCTAGAGTTTAAAGAAGATCAAATTTTTATGCAAGAGGATAGTCCTTGTTATTACATTTACAAAATTGTAAATCGTGAACAAGAATCATTTTGTGGTATTATAGCTGCTGCCAGTACAGAAGATTATCATAATGATGTTATCAAAAAACATGAAGATACACTTCAAGATCGTGAAAGTACTTTTAAAGAGTATCTAAAAACAGTTGGCTTTAATGCAGAACCTGTATTACTTACCTATCCTGATAATGATTCTATTTCAAAAATTATTTCAGAAACCGTTGGAGCAAGAGCAGAATATGAATTTACAACTACAAATCGTGATACACATTACCTATGGAAAATAGAGGATCAAAAATCTATTCGCGAGATACAAGAAGCCTTTTCTTCTATTAAAACTATATATATAGCAGATGGCCATCATCGTTCTGCCTCATCTCACCTACTATCTCAGGATTTAAAAGAAAATAACCCTGAGCATAACGGTAATGAAGCTTATAATTTTTTTATGAGTTATTTGATCCCTGAATCTGATTTAAAAATTTATGAATTTAACCGATTAGTAAAAGATCTAAACGGATTATCCAAAGAAGAATTTCTAATCAAATTAGATGAATGGTTTCGTATCGAAAATAGAGGGCCAGAAGTATACAGACCTTCAAAACCTCATCATTTTAGTATGTATATTGACGATGAGTTTTATTCGTTATATCTAAGAAAAACAACTTATGAATTTACAGATGCATTAGAGGAATTAGACGCACAGATTTTATATAAAACGGTATTAAAACCTATTTTGGGCATAGAAGATTTGCGTACAGATAATCGTATTGAATACTCACATGGTAAGAATGGAATTGTAAAAGTGAAAAGTGATGTTGATAATGGAGAGTACAAAGTTGGATTTGGACTTTTTCCCGCATCAGTAGAGCAAGTCAAAAAAATTGCAGACGAAGGATTAAAAATGCCTCCGAAGAGTACTTATATAGAACCAAAATTAAGAAGTGGTATCACTATTTATGAGTTTTAACATTAACAATCATTTTTATTTATAAACTATAAAGGATGCTTGAAATTCAAGCATCCTTTATCTTTTTTCAATACGCTTTGGTTTTAAGAGAATTGAATAACTATACTTTATAGGGTATGCACATAAAACCCAATTCTATCAATATTTGATCCTGAACGGCCATAGAAACCTAAGATTTCAAATCCACTAGGTGGGATTGAAGCATTAAAATAGCTACCTCCATTACCGCCATGGGTAAATGTTTTTTTATTAGTATAGATGGTTAACTTATCCAAACGACTCCCACTTCTTCCTGAAATTCTTCTTATATGCTCATCACTGCTAAAAAAATGAAGGTAATAACTACCTCCATTACCACCTCTATTCACACCTATATAAATAGTACCAGAAGGTGATTTATAGTAAACGATCAATTTGTCTACCCTACTACCTGTTCTCATGGCAATTGCATGAATTCTTGTACCACTAGGAGGGTTTACACTAAAAGCACTACCTCCATTACCTCCAAAAGGGCCAATAGAGTACGAATATGCTTTACTACTACTTTCTGTTACATTCTCCTCAAGAGGGATAGCATTTTTTAATTCCTTAGGAAAGCTCTCCCATTCTACCGATAGAGAATTAGTGTCATCATAAGTAGGTAACTCCTGGGTGTTTCCTACCTCTTCTTTTATCTCATCTTTCTGACATGAGATCATAAGACTAAACAGTGTTAATACTGCTAGAAAAATTGATTTTTTCATAAAAATTTAATTTAAATTGGTTAAAATAAAATTGTTAATTATCGCTTTTAACTTCCTTTATAAAAGCACATTAAGATACGATCGCTACCAAAATTCCTAATATTAATTAACATATATATGAGAGTTGTACGATTTAAGCCACGAATACTTTTGACATCTGTAAAAATTAGAAATATGACCTAAATACTTACCCTTTATCCAGGAAAAAAGAGATTAATTATTTCATATAAAAAAGATCAAAATTAGCCTTTGATTTATAAATAAATAACGAATAATCAATATCAATAAAAAAATGATTTTAGATATCTTTGCAAACTATGAATGATATCGAAAAAAACCTTCACGAAATAAAAACATCAATTCCCGAAGGAGTTACTCTGGTAGCAGTATCCAAAACTAAACCTGTTTCTGATCTAATGAACGCCTATGATGCTGGTCAGAGAATTTTTGGTGAAAATAAGATTCAAGAAATGGCCGAAAAGTGGGAAACTATGCCAAAGGACATTAGCTGGCATATGATCGGGCATGTACAAACTAATAAGGTTAAGTATATGGCTCCCTTTGTAGATCTCATTCATGCAGTAGATAGTTACAAATTACTTAAAGAGATCAACAAACAAGCAAAAAAACATAATAGAACTATTAACTGTCTCTTACAAATCAAAATTGCTAAAGAAGAAAGTAAATTTGGTTTATCAGAACAAGATGCTATCACTTTATTAAACACCGAAGAAGTTAAGAATTTAACCAATGTTAATATTCAAGGGCTTATGGGGATGGCAACTTTTACAGATGATGAGCAACAAATAAGTGATGAATTTAAAAAGATTGCTTCTTTTTCTGAAAACATAAAAACAAAATACCCTCAACTAAAAACCTTATCGATAGGTATGAGTGGAGATTACAAAATGGCTATTGACTTCGGAAGCACTATGGTTAGAATAGGAAGTTCTATTTTTGGAGCCAGAAACTACCAATAACACATACTTTTTGATCATTAGTACTTGATTTACCAAATTGATAAATAAAAAATAATAATGCCCCTTATTAAACTAAGCTTGAAAAAATAAAGATTACCGAACTATATGTATGCAATTTTAGATATTGAAACAACCGGAGGAAAATATAATGAAGAAGGAATTACTGAAATTGCTATTTATAAATTTGACGGACATGATGTAGTGGACCAATTTATAAGCCTCGTTAATCCAGAACGTCCCATACAGCCATTTGTAGCTAATCTTACCGGGATAAATAATCAAATGCTTCGTAATGCACCCAAGTTTTATGAAGTAGCCAAAAGAATTGTTGAAATTACTACCAACTGTATTATCGTTGCACATAACTCTAGTTTTGATTACAGAATTTTAAGAACCGAATTCTCGAGATTAGGATTCGAATTCGAACGGCAATCTTTATGTACTGTAGAGCTTTCTAAAAAATTAATCCCAGATCAACAATCTTATAGTTTAGGTAAACTTGTTCGAGGACTTGGTATCCCTCTTTCTGACAGACACCGAGCTAATGGCGATGCCCTGGCTACGGTAAAATTATTTAAACTCTTACTCACAAAAGACATAGAGAAAAAAATAATTACAGAAACTGTTCGAACAGAGACTAAACGCCAGGTAGATGATAAGCTTCTTAGATTAATTGAAGACGCTCCTACAGCAACGGGAGTATATTATATGCATCGTGAGGATGGGACTGTCATCTATATTGGAAAAAGTAAAAACATAAAAAAACGCCTCAATCAACATTTTACAAACGACAATAGAAAATCTAAAAAAATACAAGAAGAGGTTGTTAGTGTAACATACGAGAATACAGGAAGTGAGCTTTTGGCATTGCTAAAAGAAAGCGAAGAGATAAAACGCAACAAACCTAAATACAATAGAGCACTACGTAAAACAAAATTTGATCAGGCCCTATACCAATTCACAGATGACAATGGGTATATAAATTTCAAAGTTCAAAAAGTAGATCATCGCAAAATAAGCATCACTACTTTTTCTAATAAACAACAAGCTAAGACTTATATGCATCGATGGACAGAAGAGTATAGTTTATGCCAAAAATTAATGGGTCTGGATAATGGAGAAAGCAATTGTTTTAACTACACTATAAAACAGTGTCAGGGTGCTTGTATTTATAATGAATCTGCAGAAGAATATAATATCCGTGCACAAAAACTTATTTTCAATACTTCGTTTCAGAGTCAGGATATGATTATTGTGGATAGAGGAAGAGATATTGACGAACAAAGTGTAATATTGGTTGAAGAAGGAAAATTTAAAGGTATTGGGTACTTCAATCTCAATCATCAGATCAATAATATAGAGATTTTACGCTCTATTATTACCCCAATGACTCATAATAGAGATGCTCAACACATTATTCAAAGTTATGTGCGCACGCATAAAAGACTAAAGATTATCAAACTACAAAAAAATGTATAGAACTCTATTTTTTCTATTCTTAACCACTTTCTCTTTTTCAATAAGTGCTCAAGAAGCTTACAATGATAAAAATATGGTGGTAAGCATGATTGATTTGCAAAGTACAACATATAAAAGAGACAGTACCGCAAATGCTTTTTTCATATACGAAAAAGGGTTTAGCAGAGTAGAAAATGGTGGTGGTTATAATCTGTTAACAGATTATGAAGCAAAGGTCAAAATATTAAATGAGCAAGGGTTTGATCATGCTACGGTAAAAGTTCTTTTATACAGAAATAAAAACAATAAAGAATCTCTTAATAACCTAGTAGCATATACTTATAACCTAGAACAAGGTAAGGTTATTAAAACCAAAGTAGAAAAAGACCAAATTTATTATGAAAAACATGATCAAAACTTCACTTCTGTAAAATTTACATTTTCTAATATAAAACCAGGATCTGTACTTACTTATAAATACCAGTTAGAATCCCCTTTTATGTATAATTTTAATGGATGGGAATTTCAAGATGACATCCCAAAAATGTATAGTGAGTTTATAGCTGATCTACCCGGCAATTATGTCTACAATATAAAACTCGTAGGAACTCTAAAACTAAACACCAGTGAATCTACTATTAAAAAAAACTGTCTTCAGGCATCAGGTTTAGGATCTGCCGATTGTTCTCATAACACATATATCATGAAAGATATTCCTGCTTTCAAAGAAGAAAAATATATGACGGCAAAGAGTAATTATTTTTCTCGTATTGAGTATGAATTAAAAGAATTTAAAGGATTTGATGGAGTCAATAATAAATATACCGAAACATGGAAAAATGTTGATATCAAATTAAAAAAAGAAGCAGCTATTGGAGTACAACTTAAAAAAACGGGAATCACTAAAGATATTCTTCCCGACACAATACAATCAATGCCTAATGACGTGATCAAAGCAAAAGCAATATATCGCTATATCGCTAATCATTATAAATGGAACAAAAAGAACGACATTTTTAAAGGTAATTCTATTTCTGAAGTAATTAACTCTAAATCAGGTAATGTCTCTGGTATAAATATTTTATTACATAACACACTGAAACAACAACAATTTAAAGTTTATCCTGTATTACTATCAACAAGGAGTAATGGCTACGCTACAACTATACATCCTGTAATTTCTGATTTTAATTACTTAATTACACAATTAGCTATCGAAGATGAGACATTTCTTCTAGATGCTACAGAAAATAATTTAGCGTTCGGAGAAGTACCTTTTAGATGCTTAAATGTACATGGTAGGTTATTAGATTTTAAAAATGGTAGTTCCTGGATAGATATAAAACCCGCAAAGCGTTCCTTAATTTTTTATAAAGAAGAATTAAAACTAAATGAAAAATTAGAATTAGACGGTAAAGCAAAACATGTTTTCGCTGGTTACCATGGATACTATAAGCGAAAAGAACTGGATCAGGTAAACAAACAAAGTTATTTAGACTTAAGGAAAAAGAAAAACTCTGAAGTAAAAATAACCAACATTAATATTAAAGATGAGAAGGATTATGAAAAACCATTTGAAGAAGAATTTCAATTCACAAGGAATACCGAAACAATAGATAACACGATTTACATAAAACCATTTACCCTACCTTTTTTCAAAGAAACTCCTTTCAAACTTAATCAAAGAACATATCCTGTTGATTTTGGCTATCCAGATTCATACACATACTTAGTTTCTATCGAGTTGCCCGAAAATTATGAATTTGTCGATATCCCAAATAATTCTTTGTATACTATTCCTAATCATCTAGGTCAGGTAGGTGTCAATTTTCAGAAAAATGAAAAAAAATTAATTATTACTCATAGAATAACATTTAATTCTTCATATTATCCTGTAGAATACTATAAAACACTTAAAGAATTTTTTAATCTTATTATTGAAATAGAAAATGATACTCTTATAGCCGTTAGAAGGGTACATTAGTTTTTTTAGTATTTTTATTCAAAATCAAGAAATTTGGACAATAATTCATCTCATAAGAACTGGAAAAACCAATTGCACGACATCATTTATGAAGCCGATACTCCGATAGGAAAAATATTTGATGTAACTCTACTTATTTTAATAGTATTGAGCATCATTTTCGTAATGCTCGAAAGTGTAAAAGGACTATCTGCTGAAACCTATACGTTTTTGTATTATGCAGAATGGATCATCACTATATTCTTTACTTTTGAATATATAGCCCGTATTATTTCTATAAAAAAACCAGCTTCCTATATTTTTAGTTTTTATGGGATCATCGATCTTTTATCTACTTTACCATTATACCTATCATTTTTTATAACAGGCACCAGTGCATTGTTGGCTGTTAGAGCGTTAAGATTACTTCGGGTTTTTAGAATTTTAAAAATCTCGAGATATATTGGTGAATCCAACAGACTAGCCAAAGCTATAAAAGATAGTAGAGCCAAAATACTGGTATTTCTATTTGCTGTATTAGTGTTATGCATAATTATGGGTACGGTAATGTATATCGTAGAAGGAGAAGAAAGTGGTTTTAAAAGCATCCCCATAAGCGTATATTGGTGTATTGTTACACTAACAACAGTTGGTTATGGTGATATTGCTCCTGTTACTCCGCTAGGACAATTTATTGCAGCCATTATTATGATCATGGGTTATGGTATTATTGCTGTTCCTACGGGTATTGTTAGTGCCGAATACACACATCATCAAGCTAGTAAAGTACATCTAAATACTCAATCCTGTAGTCATTGTAGTGAGAATGAGCATCGCGATAACGCTAAATTCTGCCATAAATGCGGAGAAGACTTACATCATGACCAAGAATAAAAATCTAATTGTGGTTGTTGGCCCAACTGCTATAGGCAAAACCAGCTTAAGTATTGCACTTGCAAAACATTTTAATTGTGAAATTGTTTCTGCAGACAGCAGGCAGTTTTATAAAGAAATGAGCATTGGTACTGCAGCTCCTTCTCTTGATGAATTAAAACAAGCTAAACATCATTTCATTCAACACATAAGTATTAAGAATGAATACAGTGTAGGTGATTTTGAAAAAGATGCTTTAGATAAACTTAATGAATTATTCAAAAGCAATGACTATGCTATTCTAGTTGGAGGTTCTGGGCTCTATATCGATGCGGTAACCAAGGGGTTGGATCGTTTTCCTGAAATAGATATAAAGATTAGACAAGAACTTCAAAAAGAATATAACGACAAAGGAATCGAAAATTTGCAGCAACAATTAAAAATTTTGGATCCATTGTATTACGAAAAGGTAGATCTAAACAATACACATAGAGTTATGAGGGCTCTAGAAATATGTATTGGCAGTGGAGAACCTTATTCATCATTTCTTACTAAACCACGAAAGAAACGACCTTTTAACACTATTAAAATTGGGGTTACTGCAGAAAGACAAACTATTTATGACAGAATAAACCAACGAGTAGAATTAATGGTTGAAGCGGGTTTACTAGATGAAGTAAAAAGCCTTTACTCTTATAAATCATTAAATGCATTAAACACTGTTGGGTATAAAGAAATATTTAAATACCTGGATGAAGAATGGGATTTGGATTTTGCTCTTTCTGAAATCAAAAAAAACACCAGACGTTTTGCCAAAAGACAGCTTACCTGGTTTAAAAAAGATTTAGAAATTAGTTGGTATGACTACAAAGAAGATATTAAATCTATTATAATGCATATAAAAAAAAGCTCACTATGATAATTGCACATAGTGAACTTTTTTTAGAAGTTAGTTACCGTTACTATTCCTACGATTCTTCGTTTCTTACAACTAGTCTAAATCCTTCTCCATGAATATTAAGAATTTCGACATTTTCGTCTTTCTTCAAATATTTTCTAAGTTTGGCTATATATACATCCATACTACGAGAGGTAAAATAATTATCATCCCTCCATATTTTTGTCAATGCTAATTCTCTAGGCATTAAATCATTAAGATGTAACGCTAGTAAGCGAAGTAATTCATTCTCTTTTGGAGAAAGTTTAATTGGATCTTCTTCTTTAAACGTTAAAAAGCGAAGTTTCGAATTAAGATGAAAGCCTCCAACGTTAAACTCAAACTGTTTACTATCGGCAACAGATTCTGTGCTTTTACGCTGCATAATAGCTTGTATTTTCATTAACAACACTTCGCTATCAAAAGGCTTATTAAGGTAATCATCTGCCCCTACTTTGTATCCTTTCAATACATCTTCTTTCATTGCTTTTGCAGTTAAAAAGATGATTGGTATTTCTTCATTTTTTTCTCTAATCTCCTTTGCTAATGTAAATCCATCTTTATAAGGCATCATGACATCAAGAATACACATATCATAATCATCCTTTTTGAATTTTTCGAAGCCTTCCATACCATTTTTAGCATGCACAACATCATAATCGTTCATTACAAGATAATCCTTTAATACTGTTCCGAAGTTTGGATCATCTTCTACAAGCAAAATCTTTTTGTTTTCTGTTTCCATATTTTAAGATATTAACGGTAATTTAATTATAAATGTGGAGCCTTTTCCCCTTTCACTCTCCACCCATATCTGACCATGATGATCATCTATAATTCTCTTTACGTATGTTAGCCCTAATCCGTGTCCTTTTACATTATGAAGATCTCCGGTATGTTCTCTAAAGAACTTTTCAAAAATCTTTTTCTGTGCAACTTTACTCATTCCAATTCCTTGATCACGAACTTTAAGAACAATACTATTTTTTACATTTTCTGTATACACATCTATTTTGGGCTCATTTTCTGAATATTTTATTGCATTATCCAGAATATTCACAATTACATTAGTCAAATGACTATCATTAGCTAATACTGTTGTTTTAAGCGCTCCTAAATGCATTTTCACATACCCTTCTCTATTTTCTACAAGTAGAGACACATGAGTAATTGCATCTTCAATAATATCGTGCAACTCTTGTCTTTCTTTTTTAATGTTAAGTTCATTTTTCTCTAACTGAGATATTCTTAACACATTTTCTACTTGGGCATGCATTCTTTTATTCTCTTCACGTATCATACTCATATAACGCTGTACTTTCTCTGGATCTCCTCCTATTTTAGGGTTCTTTATAGAATCTAATGCCAAATTAATAGTAGCAATAGGAGTCTTAAGCTCATGCGTCATATTATTAATAAAATCTGTTTTAATTTGTGATATCTGCCGTTGCTGCATCAATTGTGATAAAGCACTGGAATATGCAACTACAATAATTAACGTAAATATTATAGATAATATGGCCATTCCCTTGATAGAAGAAAGTACATATTGTTTTTTTCCAGTAAAGTTAACATATAACTGATACTCACTTACGCCTTCATCATTTACAAAAAGTGGTATTGCATATGTTGTTGGATAATCCAAACTAAAATCATCAGAACGTACTTTGGTTGCTAAAGCATTACTATAAATAGCATATTCAAAGTCTACTTTTATATCTCTCTCTTCCAGTTCTTTCTTTAATAGATAATCTATTTCTCTTTTTTGAACTCTTCTATGTATTGGTATAAAACTGGCAATTTCGCTTATTACTATTTCATAATCCATTCTTTGGAGATCTGTTAACCCACGTATTCTCTCTAGTTTGGATTTAGAATTTTGCTTTACAAAATCACTTTTATCATTTTGCGTAGCAACATCGGCATTACGATTTAAAATATTTTTTAACCGAACCGTATCAATATTTAAATTTATAAAAGACGAAAACAACTTATAGTCTTCTTCTAAAATACCATCTGTATGTGTAAACGACTTTGTCGTATTATCAATACTAATATTTAGAAGTTGACGTATAGTTTTGTTATCAGGCTCTTCTATGCTATCCAGAATCTCTTGTAATGGAAAAAACATCTCTTCAAACTCTCTGTATTGAATTCTATTAGATACAGATATCAATATTTGTTTCGCATTAAAAGAAAACTGCTCTTCATTATTCTCTACAGTGTTGTTAATCCAATATCCCTGAACAAAAATAATCCCAATTAACGATAAACTCATCAGGATTATCAGCAACACGAATAACCTTTTATTCATAACTCAAAAGTAAGACTTTAACATTTAGCTACTTTAGGGTTTAACCAAATGTTAACAAAATGAAAGATTCGGATTACAAACATTTTATAAAGATATTTCCCCATGAACCTTATGTACTTGATTTTCAGTATCTTCTATATTTTTATTATATATTACAAAATCGGCTAATGGGATTTTTCGAGCATCTTCCCACTGATTATTCATCCTAGAAAGGATATCTTCTCTTGTAGTTTTATCTCTTTTTAGGACTCGTTCAATTCTTGTTTCTATTGGTGCCGATACCAGAATAGTATAATCACATTGTTTATGACCTTCATTTTCAAAAAGTATAGCCGCTTCTTTTACTACATAATTCCCTTTTTGTTTACTTTTCCAACAATCAAAATGGTTTGCCACAGCAGGGTGAACAATTGCATTTAACTGAAGTAGTTTTGAAGAATCGTTAAACACTACATTTGCTATATATGATCTGTTTAACTCTTCGTTTATATACGAATCATTTCCTAATAAATCGATAATTTGCTTTTTTACTAATGCATCCTCATTCATAAGCCTTTTAGCCTCGATATCGGCTATATAAACTGCAACCCCTAGTTGTTCAAACATTTTGGCCACTGTAGATTTTCCACTACCTATACCACCTGTTAGACCTACTACTTTCATACTCTAACTTATTTCAAAACTACAAATTGAACTTGTTTTACCTGTAACCGTACATCATGAATGTAATCTGGTTTATTCACCAACTCTAAAGTTAAAAACGAACTTTCTTCAGATGCTTTGGCATAATCAGCTACTACCATAAAATCTCTGGGGCTTATTTCATTATATTTATCTAATCCTACCCTGTATACTACAGAAATTTCTTTAGGAAAAATCTTAATTTCTGTACCTTCTGGTATATTATTTAATGTTATAGGAATTTTTTGATCTCCCTCTGTAAATTTACTCACCAAAACGTTAGCCTGTACTTGAGCAGGAGTAACAGTAATGGTAGTTGGTAATTCTTCAATATTAATATCTAATTCTGAAGTATAGTTAACGTTTAACCCTTCTAAATTTAGATTTTCTGTTGTTATATATTGTATGGTATCTATAATTTGCGAAGGACCACTAATTATTATAGAATCAGGAGAAACTACTAATCCCTTATCACTACCATATCCAATAGCATACTGAATCTTCTCGGCGATTTTAACCGGGATCTTTTTTTTCAGATTATGATCTAATTTTAATCGTATGGTATCTTTTTGCACAGATAAAACTCTTCCTTTAAAGTCCAATTTATTTTTTAACACTGAAGATTCTTTATCAACACGAAAATAATATCGATCTCCACTATTAATAACTGCATCCTCTACATTAAATTGTAATGTTGGTCTGCTCCAATTATGATTCATCAATCTAAAACCATTCCCATTAAGGACCATTCTTAATGTTTGGTCACTCTGCTCATTAAAAATTTTGTCTTGTGGTATATTAGTATATTGTATAGCTACTTCTACTTCTTGGGTATAATTTTTAGAGAATTGTATAAATAACCACAAGATCGAAGTGAATATTAGAAAAAACAAAAAGGTTTTTACATTATTCCTTTTTAAGGAAAATCTATTCTTTTTTCTAGCTGACATACAAATTACTTTGAAAAAAACAATTTCTTAAATTGTTTTTCGGGTACTTTTTTCAATAGATGAATATAATAATAAGATTTCAGGAATCCTTTTCCGTATCCATAAAATTGTATCAAAACTGCTAAAATAGATTGTACGCCTATAGACAGATTTTTATATTCTAGCGTAGCGCCTAGAAAAATAATCCCTAAATACACACCTAAAATAGCAACAAAGTACCACCATCCCAAAAGTGCAGTCACTATAGAAAATACAATATATAGCAAGAATAAGGTAGGGAACCAATATGTAATTTTGGCTGTATCTGGATGCCATCGATTTAAAATAGGTCGTACCAATCCAAACTTATTTACCTGTATATAGAATTTTTTCCAGGAAATTCTTCTTTTATGAAACACTTTGGCATCAGGGATTAATGTAGTGTCATATCCTAATTTCCATAATCTTATGGTAAGATCCGGGTCTTCTCCGGGGTGTATATTTCCGAAACCACCCGAAGCCTCAAAAGCTTCTTTTGACAATCCCATATTAAAACTACGGGGCTGAAATTTTCCTAATGTATTTTTACGTCCTCTAATTCCGCCAGTAGTTAAATACGAAGTCATACTATAACTTATTGCTTTCTGAAGGTTAGAAAAGCTTTGATGAGCGTCATCGGGACCTCCGTAACAATGCACAAAAGTATTGGATAAAAAACGTTCTGCTTTAGACAAATACTCTCTTGGTAATAGCACATCACTATCGAGAATAACAAAGTAGTTACCTTTTGCCTTACGCATACCATAGTTACGAGAATCTCCCGGGCCAGTATTTGGCTTTTGGTAATAACTTATAGATAGCCTATCTTCAAAAGTCGCTATAACCTCCTTTGATGTTTCAGACGATCCATCTTCGACAATTACAATCTCATATGGCTTGGTATAATCCATATCCACCATGCTATCCAGCAGCTCTTTAATCTCATTTGGCCTGTTATAAACTGGCACAATAAAGGAGAAATATATTTCCATATTGCAAAGGTAAGTGGTCTAAATAAAAAATCCCATACCAATTAAGAATGGGATTTTTTATTAATCTTATAGTAGTTTTTTTTAGAAAATCTTTATTCTTCTCCTACAAATTTATCCATCACTAACTGGCTTACTCCCATATTAGAAAAACCTCCATCGTGGTATAAATTCTGAAGAGTTACTTTTTTGGTTAAATCAGAGAATAGTGTAATGGTATAATCGGCACATTCTGCTGCTGTGGCATTACCTAAAGGAGACATTTTATTTGCATATTCTATAAATCCATCAAACCCTTTCACTCCTTTTCCTGCAGTTGTTGGGGTTGGAGATTGAGAAATTGTATTCACTCGCACATTACTATCTCTACCAAAGAAATATCCAAAACTACGAGCAATAGATTCTAAATATGCTTTATTATCTGCCATATCATTATAATCAGGAAATACGCGCTGTGCTGCCATATATGTCAATCCAACTATACTTCCCCAGTCATTCATTGCCTTTTTCTTATATAGGGTTTGCATTGTTTTATGAAAAGAAAGAGCAGATACATCTAATCCTTTTTGTGTCCAGTCATAGTTCTGATCTGTATAATGACGTCCTTTACGCACATTTATTGACATCCCTATAGAATGTAAAACAAAATCAAGTTTACCGCCCAAAATTTCTACTGCTTTATCTACAAGATTTTCTAAATCTTCTAACGAAGTAGCGTCTGCAGGTATAACTTGAGTATTGGTTTTTTCTGCAAGAGTATTTATAGCACCCATTCGCATTGCGACAGGAGCATTAGTAAGAACAAAACTTCCTCCTTCTTCATAAACACGTTCTGCAGTTTTCCAAGCGATTGAATTTTCGTCAAGTGCCCCAAAAATAATTCCTCTTTTACCTTTTAATAAATTGTATGACATTTAATTATAAATTAAAGTATGGTTATACGAGTGGTAAAGATAATAAAACGACCCAAACCACAACCAATCGAAATAGAATTTAGTTAAGTATGTAAAAAAAATAATTAGCGACACATGGTGATAAAATATTAATCAAACCTCTATATGATAAACTAATAATGTTTCTATCTCTATAAGAAATAGAAACCTATGATTGCGATAACTTATAAATAACGTTGAGAGTTTTAAAAAAACTGACTTTTAAAATCTAATTAAAAATTAATCTATGATCAGTTGATTTTTATCAACATATATCTTATATTTGACATATAATTTTGATTGAGTATTGTTTTCAAAATATCATTGATTTGATATATAAGATTATGATACGAAATACCCCCCCATAATGTATATTATTTCTCCCCTTAGAAAAAATATACTATTTCATCCCCCCTTAGTATTGAAATAATTATAGAGTTATTTCTATAACAGAATTTTTAGTTACATAAAGATGATGTACCTATTTCTGAAAAAGTTTGTTTTCATTAATACAAGTAGGTAACTAATTCTTAGTACTATAAAAATATAGTCGATTTATCTGTTGAAATAATTCTTTATATAAAAAATTAACCATTATTAAGAATATACGTTATGGAAAAAAATTACCAAGTTACCAATTATCATTGTCAGATGTTTTCATTTTTTGATTTTTAAAACACTAAAAAAACAGGGGCTTTTTTCTTAGAATAAATTAATAAAACGGGGCATATGAAAATTATTACGTTAACTCTCTTACATAAGAGAATCACCACTCTTATTTGTCTTTTTGCACTAGTATTCTCTTCGACTTGTGCTTATGCACATTATCCTCATGAATACAAGTACACTTCTTTGACCTTAAAGGATACTACTACAATTAATACCAAATATACCAATCCATTAAATCTTACTATACTTAAAATACAGGATGCCACAACTACAGGAATATGTTGTGATGGCAAAGCCAAAGCAATCGCTTCTGGTGGAAAACCTGGCTACACATATCAATGGAGCGCTTCTGCCAACAATCAAACTACAGCAACGGCAAGTCTTCTTACCAATCGTACCCACAGTGTTACAGTAACCGATGCCGATGGAACTCAAGTAACAAAAAGTATTGTCATTAAATGTCTAAATACTTGCGATATTAAAGCTACAAATACTATAACTCATGTATCTTGTAATGGCGATGCTACAGGATCTGTTAATCTAACAGTCGAAAACGGTACTCCTCCATTTACTTTTGCATGGAGTAATGGTTCTTCTAATGAAGATTTAACTAATGTAGTTGCCGGAACATATTCGGTAACGATCACCGATGCTTCAAATTGCACTACTACAAGCTCAGCCACCATAACCGAACCCAGCAAAGCAGTATCTGCTTCCGTAAAGGAATTAACCCATATTAGCTGTAACGGTTCGGGCCAAATTACTGTAGAAGGAATCGGCGGAGTACCACCTTATACATATTCTATCGATAATGGAGCCAATTATCAAACCAGCGAAACATTTCTAGATCTCGCACCAGGACGTTATACTATAAAGATACGTGATGCTAATTGTTGTACTTCTATAGTTTGCACAACAATTTTATTTAATTGCACAGACGCTGTGACAGACATTAACAACACTTTTATTAATACACCCGTTTCTGGTAATGTATTAACCAACGATGAAGATCTCGAAGGAGATACACAAACAGTAACTACTACTACTGTAACTACCATAGAAGGGGTTAATGTTAATATAGAGCCTAATACAGGTGTTTATACTTATACTCCTCCTACCGGCTTTACAGGAGAGGATTCTTTTGAATATACCATATGTGATGATGGCAATCCAATTGCTTGTGACACGGCTACTGTATATATCGAAGTACTCCCTATTAGCGATCCAAAAAATGAAGCACCCATTGCAAATCCAGATACTGCAATTACCGAAATAAATACTCCTGTAAACGGTAATGTATTAGTTAATGATTTTGATCCCGATGGAGATCCTATTATAGTAACAACCCCTACTGTAACCACCACAGAAGGAATTACCGTAGCTATAGATCCCAATACGGGCATATATAGCTATACACCTCCTCTTGATTTTACTGGTGATGATACTTTTGAGTATACTATATGTGACAATGGTAATCCTGCTCTATGCGATACCACCATTGTAGTAATTACCGTTATAAAAAACCAGAACAACAGCACTTTTGCTAATGATGATGCATATTTTACTGCCTGTAAAAATATTCAAGGAAATGTACTGGATAATGACTTTGATCCAGAAGGAGACACACAAACCATAAACATAGCCCCTGTAGATGATGTAGATAACGGAACCCTTACTCTTAACACCAATGGTTCTTTTACTTATATCCCTAATTCTGGGTATACAGGCACAGATAGTTTTATTTACACAGTATGTGATACTGGCTCTCCGATCGTTGCCTGTGATCGAGCCACTGTATACATTACCATCTCTGCTATAGTGCCACCCAATATCACTAATTGTAATGTAACAGACGAAACTATAGAATGTAATGGAACAAATAATGAAACCATAGCCAACACCTGGAACGCCAATAATATCGCAGAATTAGAATCCTGCGCTTCTGACACTTGTAATACAGATTTTACTGGTCAAATAACTTCAAATTATGATTTTAATAATTTAGTAAGTTCTTGCGGACTAGGCGGAACTATAGAAGTTACATACACTATTACAAGTGATAATGGAGATACAACAACTCTTACCGCTACTCTTACCCTACATGATTCTACACCTCCAGACCTAACAAGCTGTACAATTACTGATTTAACCTTAGAGTGCTCTACAACTAATATTGAAGAAATTGCTAACCAATGGAATAGTGATAATATTGCACTACTGGAAACTTGTGCTACAGATAATTGCAACGTGAGTACAACTGCATTGGTAACTTCGGATTATGACTTTAACAATATAACAGATGGAATCCTGATAGTAGAATACACTATCACAGATGATTGTAACAACGCAACTACAGTGCAAGCTACAATAACATTCGAAAACAATTCTGTAACCGCAAATGATACTACATTATGTGCTCTGGATGAAATAGAATCGCAAATTTTTGATTTGTTTGATCTATTAGAAGGCGAGTATCGTACTGGCGGAACATGGGAAGTTATATCAGGAAATGCATCTATAGTTGATGATCATTTTTTTGATCCACTAAGCATAGAATTATTTGGCGAAGACGCTTCTGAAGAGATCGCATTTAGTTACACAGAAAACAACCTGGCTTGCCCAATATATCTCGAAACAACAATAGAAGTGCATAATAGATGTGCAGTATTCTCTTGTGGAGAAGACACTATCAAAATTTCAAAGGTAATTACACCAAATGGAGATCCGTACAATGAATATTTTGCAGTGAATGGTGTAGAAAATTGTGGTTACGTTGTAGATGTTAAAATTATTAATCGTTGGGGGGCGATTATATACAAATCAAGTGATTATCAAAATGATTGGAATGGCACAGCACATCAATCATCTTTAGGGTCAGCAAACCAAGTACCTAGTGGCACATATTATTGTATTGTAACGATCAACAATAGTGGTTTAAAACCCATTAGTACCCCATTATATATTGGAACAAAATAAAAAAACAACTAATGGGCATCACAAAAAATAAAATAACAGTACTACTAATACTTTACATTAACACCATCGGGTATGCACAACAATTGCCGCAGTTTACGCAATATATGTTTAATACCATCTCTATAAATCCAGCCTATGCAGGTAGCAGAGAAGCATTAAGCATTGTAGGTTTACATAGAAGTCAATGGACAGGAATACAAGGCGGTCCTCAAACTCAGACATTATCTGCTCATTCTCCATTGCGAAACGAAAAAGTAGGACTTGGATTATCTGTAATACGAGACACCCCCGGTTTTGAAAACTACTTATATATTTATGGTGATTTCTCATATTCTATTAATATTACGGATAATTCGAAATTAGCTTTTGGGGTTAAAGCTGGGGCTACTAATTATCATCTAGATCGGGAATTTTTGAATGACCCTGAAGTAACGCAAGATCCTTTCTTTGGAAATTACTCAAACCGTTGGAATCCCAATATTGGCGCCGGACTATATCTGCACTCAGACAGGTGGTATCTTGGGCTATCATCACCAAGAATATTAAATACCGATAATAATCGTACCGCCGAAACATCTACCGTAGAATATGTAGCCCTAGAACGTGTTAGTTATTACCTTACAGGAGGGTATGTGTTTGATCTCAGCACAAACACAAAATTAAAACCGTCAGCTCTTCTTAAAGCTACTAATGGCGCACCAATTTCTGTTGATCTAAATGCTAATTTCCTATTCTATGAAAAATTTTGGCTCGGAGGCTCATATAGATATAATGAGCACACCGCTTCAATTGGAGCCTTAGCAGATTTTCAAGTAACAAAGCAAATTAGGGTTGGCTATGCCTATGAACATTTTATTTCAGACATACGTCCCTATATTGGTGGCACTCATGAAATTTTACTGATGTACGAATTATTTAATGAAAAGCGTGTCAGGTCTCCCAGGTACTTTTAATAGCATACGTATGAAAAATAGAATATTTCTAATTTTAACACTCCTGTTCAGCACCTTTATTTATGCGCAAAAAATAAAGGTAGCAGATAAATATTTTAGAGATTTCGCATACTTAAAAGCTATTGAATTATACAAAGAAGCATTAAAAAGAGAAGATAGTAGTAAACATATTCTATCTAGAATAGGAGATTGCTATTATAACAATTCTAACTCAGAACAAGCATATTTTTGGTATAACAAAGCAGTTAACAAATACAAAAAGATACACCCTCAATACATCTACAAATATATTCAAACCTTACGAAGCTTAGGTAAATATGACGAAGCCAATCAGTGGCTTAAAAAATTTAAAGCACTTCAAAAAAATGGTAAATACACAAAAGATTTTGAAAGCATAAGTCTTGAAAAATTTCAAGAATTATCTACTCCGAAAGATATTCATGTTCGTGTAATAAACCTAAACTCTAATAGCAAATACTCTGATTTTGGCGGGTTTGAACAAAATGGAAACTTATATTTTTCATCCTCTAGAGCAGATGATAATGCCAAAGGCAAAAAGAAAATTTATAAATGGAATGGAGAACCTTATTTAAACATTTATCAATCTACAATTGATCGAATTGATTCGACCATTGTAGTAAACAACATTGCTCCTATTTCTTCAGACGCAGTAAATTTAAAGAACGAACACGAAGGCACATTAACAATCACTAAAGATGGTAAAACACTCTTTTTTACCAGAAACAACATTAACAAAAGAAAAAGAACATCTTATGATAAAGAAGGTAATTCTAATCTAAAATTATATAGAGCCAAGCTTAAAGGCAATCAATGGACAGCCATTGAAGAATTACCATTTAATGACAAAACTTTTTCTACGGGGCATCCAGCGTTAAGCCCTGATGAAAAGACCTTATATTTTGTATCAGACAGAGAAGGAGGATACGGACAATCAGACATATACAAAGTAGCTATTAATGACGATGGTTCTTTTGGAACTGTAAAAAATTTAGGAAACAAAATTAATACCGAAGGCCGGGAAGTTTTTCCTTTTGTAGCAAAAGATTCTACATTATATTTTTCATCAGACAGCCATATAAATCTTGGGTTTTTAGACATTTACAAATCTAACATACTTAAAAAAAGAACCAATGAGGAGGTCGAAATTAAAAACCTGGGAGCCCCATACAATAGTGGCTATGATGATTTTGCTTTCTTTTTAAATACAGATGGTGATTCTGGGTATTTTTCTTCTAACAGAATTGGAGGTAAAGGTAGCGATGACATCTATATATTTGACAAATACGAATGTAAGCAAGTTTTGACCGGAGTAACATACGACAAACTCACCTTAAAACCACTTGCAGAAGCTACTGTTAAAATCATTGATGAAACAGGTAAAATTATCAATACTACCCTATCTGATAATAACGGCAACTATCTTTTTGAAGAGATATCATGTGGAAAAACATATTCTATTCTTGCCTCCAAGGCAAATTACAAGCAAGATTCTAAACAATTTTCTACAACTACAACTAATGGCAGTGAAATCAAACTAGATCTATACCTAACTCCCTTAATCATAAAAAAAGAAATTGTAGTAAATCCTATTTTCTTTGATTTTGACAAATATGATATTCGTGCAGACGCTGCATATGAATTAGAAAATATCGTTAATGTGATGCGAGCAAACCCAAAAATGATTATAAAGATTGAGTCTCATACAGATAACCGTGGTAGTGCCAAGTATAATATGAAACTTTCTTACAAACGGGCTAATGCTACAAGAGATTATATTTTATCAAGAGGGATTGCCGCAGATAGAATCCCGAGTGCGATAGGTTATGGTGAATCCCGATTATTAAACAAGTGTGGGATAGATAACAAACCTCCTTGTACTGAAAAAGATCATGATGAAAACAGACGTTCAGCTTTTTTGATACTCAATGACTATGAATAATCGAAGTCATTAAGAAGATTATCTTTTAATAAAAATATTAGTACAGTACATCACACCATCTTCATCTTGCTCTATAGAAATATCAAAATCTGTAAAATCACCTTCTATGGTACTTCTATGACTATCACTTTTTATCCATGCATTAACAATAGATTCTGCCGAGGAATAACCATATCCTACGTTTTCGGCTACTTTACTTGCTCCTGCATTTGCAACAAGATATGATTTACGCTCATAAAAATAATCGTGAGATATATTATTTTGCTTAATCATGTAATCGGTATGACTATAGGCTTGTGATTTTATAATATCTAGAGATTCAAGAGTATTTAAATTTTTAGAAACCCTATAGCTATTTATAAGATCTAAAATTTCAATTTCTATTGATTTTACTTCTGGAACAATAAATTCCTTGTTAGAAGAATCTAAATTTTCTTCAACATTTTCTGCAGAACAGGAATATAACAACATTGCCATACAAGCAATATAGATTACTTTAATAGGTAATTTCATAATTTGGGGGCGTAGGTTTGGGGCTACTTGCACAAACTACAAAATAAAAGAAAACAAATTAGGGTTAAAAATGTTAAAATCGATAAAAAACACCCTTTAAACGTATTATATTGCAAATAATCGATAAAATACACAGATTTAGCACTTTAACACTTGTTTTCAACTATTAAATCAAAGGAAGTAAAAGTCTACTTATTTATGATAGATTTACAACTTTGCCCTATTTAATTTAAGGCTGAATTTAATAATGATTTTGCATGGGTTAATGCCGAATCAGAAATGTTTTTGCCACCAATCATTTCGGCAATTTCTTTAATTCGTTCTTCCTCGCTTAGCAATTTAAGCTGAGTAATAGTAGTATTTTGTATATCTTCTTTATATACTTTATAATGGTTTTGACCATTAGCAGCGATCTGTGGCAAGTGTGTAATACTGAAAACCTGTAGGTTCTTACTCATATTCATCATTAAATCTGCCATTTTATGAGCAACTTCACCCGATACACCAGTATCTATTTCATCAAAAATAATTGTAGGTAGTTGTGTATATCTAGATAAAATAGATTTAATCGCAATCATGATTCTTGATAGCTCTCCTCCCGAAGCCACTTTTTTAAGTTGCCCAAAAGATCCTCCTTTATTGGCAGAGAACAGAAATGTTAATACTTCTTTTCCGTTAGACAGATATTTTTCCTGTAACTCTAAAGAGGCCTGAAATGTAGCATTTGGCATCCCCAGTGCTTTAAGAATATCCTCTAGCTCCTTTATAAGTATGGGAAGTGCCTTATTTCGTTTCTTATGAATCTTTCCTGCAACTTCATCTAATTGAGATTGGATAGTAACTATTTCTTTTTTAAGCCTCTCTATATCTTCTGACAGCGATTCTGTTTTAGAAACTTTTTCTCGTAATGTATCTGCTATTACGATCAATTCTTTTACATCTGATACCGCATGTTTTACCTGTAGATTATGTAATAATTGCAAACGCTGGCTAATTTGCTCTAGTCGTTCAGGGTCTGCTTCCAGTTTTTCTAATTCATCAAGTAAAGAGCTACTTATATCATCTAACTCTATATATACGCTCTGAATTCTTTGAGAAAGTTCTTGTAAAGGTCCAGAATACGATTCTATTTTAGAGAGATTATTTTTGATTGTATTTAATTGATCAGATACCCCAACTTCTTCTGAAGACATTATAGCAACAGATCCCGATAATCGTTCCTGAATTTCTTCTATATTATTAAGTTGATCGTATTGCTCTTCTAATTCTTGTAGTTCACCTGGTTTAAGCTTTGCTTCTTCTAATTCATTTAAAAGAAAAGCATTGTAATCATATTCTTTTGTAAAATTTTCTTGATCAGTTACAAGAGCACCTACTTCTTTTTCTTTTTGTTTTAAAAGCTCTAAACCTCTTTTGTAAGATTTTATTTCTCGATCTGCATCAGCCAATGCATCTAATACCTCAAACTGAAAATCATTTGTAGTTACCTCTAATGTTTGATGTTGACTATGGATATCTATTAATCTACTTCCAAGAGACGCCAATGATTGTAAAGTGACCGGCGTATCATTTATAAAAGCTCTGGATTTACCCGATGGCAAAATTTCTCGTCTGATTATAGTTTGATCTTCATAATCCAATCCTTCTTCTTCAAAAAAAGAGGTAAGCCCATATTTTTTTACATCAAAAACTCCTTCTATTACACATTTTTGAGTATTATCTTTAACACTACTAAGATCTGCTCTTTTTCCTAATAACAATCCCAAAGCACCAAGTAATAAAGATTTACCCGCTCCAGTTTCTCCTGTAATCGTTATTAAACCAGAATCAAAAGCTACTTGTAGCTGTTCTATTAAGGCGAAGTTTTTTATAGAAAGACCTCTTAGCAAAGGATAGAAAAATTTTTGTTGTTTTTAAAAAAGTAAAGATACTATTTACAATAATTAAAAATAAAGTATTGTTTAAAACTTTATAGTTTTCCAGCTTTCAGAATATGTAGGTGCTACTTTATTAAGTATTTCAACGGTTTCTGCAATGTTAACTGAAGGTCCTCCAGAAAGAACACTTGAAATTTCATCTGCTTTGGCATCAAAAAACACTCTCATTATATAAGAATTAGGTCTGGTATTATGCATTTCCTCAAGCGATTTCATAGATTCAGTAATTGTTTCTTTCCCTTGTTTTACATTATTATACATAACATCTAACCCTTCTCTATGATAGGCATACATCGTTTTTCTATACCCTTCATATGTTCCTGAAAGAAGATCATCATTAAGTCTAAACCTATTAGGGTTTTGTTCTCTGGCCCAACCAAGTGTATTACTTCCTTGAGCATTACTAACAATATTTTTGGCTTCCTGATAATAGCTGGTTCCACTATTTAACTCAAAAGTATCTGCATCTATACCTAAAATGGTATACAAATAAAATGCAACTACAGAGATTAAATTTGACTCAAAGCTATTTGGATTATAATTTAAAGGTTGAAACTCTAAGTAGTTAAAATTAAACTGCTTATCATTTATATTAAAGATTGTAGTACTATAACTAGACCCATATACCGGACGGGATGCTTGCACTTGTACTGTAGCAGAAAAAAGATCATTATCGTAACTATTTATAGTAACAAAAAAACTACAATTGATTCTTTCTTCTGTTCGATAATCTATAGAGGTCCACTTCGAGTTATTAATAAATTCGGTTAATGCACGCTCTAAGGTTTTAAAGACTTGTAAATTAGGATTACCTGTTTGCTCTGCATTAACAGCTACAGTAGCATTAAACTCCTGGGCATTAACTCCTAAGCTAACTATAAATACGATAACAAGTAACAACCTATTCATTGTTCAATGTATTAATTTCATTAAATATATCTTGTGCAACTTCTGACTTTGTCTTTAAGTCAAACGCTTTAATCTCTAATTTATGATTAATCAATGTTACTTTATTCGTTTGTCCTTTAAAACCTGCTCCTTTATCATTAAGAGAGTTAAGAACAATTAAATCTAAGTTCTTATTTTTTAATTTATTCTTCGCATTCTCCTCTTCATTTTCTGTTTCTAAAGCAAACCCAACGAGAAATTGGTTTTTCTTCTCTGCTCCCATCCATTTAAGAATATCGGTTGTTCGCTCTAATTTAATAGAAAATTCTGTATCTGCCTTTTTTATTTTTTGATCTGATATCACCTTAGGTCTATAATCTGCAACTGCTGCAGATGCAATTGCAATATCACAATCATTATACACAGAAACTACAGCTTCATACATATCTTTGGCACTAATCACATTAATCACGCGAATAAGACCATGATTAACTTTAAGAGCAGAGGGTCCTAAAACAAGAGTTACTTGTGCTCCTAAATTAGCAGCGGTTTTAGCAAGTTCAATCCCCATTCTGCCGCTAGAGTGATTACCTATAAATCTTACAGGATCAATTGCTTCATATGTAGGACCTGCAGTGATCAGAACCTGCTTATCTTTTAACGGAAGTTTCCCTAAAATATCTTTTTCTACAAATTCGATAATAGTAGAAGGTTCTGCCATACGTCCCTGGCCGATCAAACCACTTGCCAATTCTCCTGATTCTGCAGGGATCATGATATTACCAAATTCTTGTAATTTTTTAAATGTTTGATGTGTAGAAGGGTGGTTATACATATCCAAATCCATCGCTGGAGCAAAATAAACAGGGCATTTTGCAGATAAATAGGTAGCTAATAGCAAGTTATCGCTATTACCTGTTGCCATTTTGGATAATGTATTAGCAGTAGCTGGTGCTATGATCATAAAATCTGCCCATAATCCCAAATCTACATGATTATTCCAAATTGCATTTTCATCTTCATCATCGAAAAAAGAGGAATGAACTGGATTTTTTGATAGTGTAGATAATGTAAGCGGAGTTACAAAATCCTTTGCAGCAGGGGTCATTATTACTTTTACCTCTGCTCCTGATTTAATAAATAAGCGCACTAAGCTTGCTGCCTTATAAGCAGCAATACCAGCGGTGACACCAATTAAAATCTTTTTACCGCTTATTATAGACATAAATTTATAGAGACCCCGAGTCTGCTTTTGTATTTCTGTGATAAATCTTACCTTCTAACCATTCTTGTACTGCCAAAGCATGTGGTTTTGGTAATCTTTCATAGAATTTAGAAACTTCTATTTGTTCTTTATTTTCAAAAATCTCTTCTAAACTATCATTATAAGTAGCAAACTCATCTAATTTTTCAAGAAGTTCTTTCTTGATATCGGTATTGATTTGAGTTGCTCTTTTTGATATTATCGAAATCGCCTCATAGATATTATCTGTTGGCTGATCGATACGATTTTTATCAATAGTAGTTGTATTTACCGGCGCATTACTTTTTTTCAAATCCATCTTCTACTTTATTTTCTATTTATATTGTTCTAATCTTGTCTTTATATCTTCTCCTAATTCTTCTGCTTTTTCTAGATACTCTCCTTCTGTTTTATAATACTTTTTATAACTATTATAATATCCCTGAGCAGTTTCTAAACGCTCTTTTACCAAAATTTCATAACTACCGATTGCTAAAAGATATTCTGATTCTAATTTGTAATATAATACTTTTTCTCTATAAGGAGATCCAGGGTGATCTATAAGGAAGTTATCAAAAGCTGAAATAGCAACTTTATAATTCTCCCTATGATGATATTGTTTAGCTACTTCATAAGTCTTTCTTTCTTTCTTTTCTCTAAGTTCTGCAACTAACTTATTTGCTTCTTTTAGATTCTCACTTTCTGGATATGCATTAATATACGCCTGAAGTTTTTCGAGTGCTTTATCTGTATCTTCCTGATCCAAGCTATATCTTGGAGACAAATTATAATAACTTTTAGCTCCTTTATAAAATGCTTCTTCTCTTTTTTGACTCTTTGGGTAAGATTTAGTAAATCTTTCAAATTGGTATCCTGCAAGATAATAATCTTCTAACTGATAATAAGTATCGGCGTAATAGAACATTATTCTTTCTGCTTGTGGCTTCCCTCTATATTGAGGTACAATCTGTTCAAAAAGCTTTAAAGCCTTTTTGTACTTCTCTTCTTTGTACAAGTTCTCTGCGGCTTTATATTTAGCAGCCAAATCTTCGCCTCTTAGTACCTTTTGGTATTCACTACAAGATCCTAAAAATAACACACAAACAAGTAAATACAATAATCTCTTCATATCTTAAAAAAACATCTGGCAAAAGTATATATTTCTGCCGTATTACAAAAACTTTAATTCATCTATTCACCTGCTACTCTCTATTGTTTCTACAATTAAGCAGGCAGAATTGGCTAATAAACATTTCTGTCTATAATCATTTTATTGATTTTAGCTCATTTCAATAACTATATAATTACAGGTATGTTGCAGGATTAATAGTATTTAACATCCTAAAATATTTTCACAAATTAGGTAGAACTATGCGGTAAGGTCTTATCTAGATTATCATGATCCAGAATTGTATAGCCTTCTTCATCATAATAAAATGCTGGAATAAAACTTTGATCTTGTTTTAAATTCTTTAATACATAAGAATGAACCTGATGAACTTCTTGAGCAAAAGATTCATCATAATAACTAGCTAATATTAAAATTTCTCCGTTTAATTTTTGCAACTGCTCTTTACTAAATTCTTTTAACGGACTCAATTCATCAATAGGGTGTACAATAGTCCAGGTGGTAGGTAAGTATGTAATCGAATTTCTTTCCAGTTTTAGGCTGTAAAAATTATTGATGTATTTTTTGCCTTTACTTTCCTGAGACAAAGAGAGCGTAGCTTCAATTTTAGGTCGAATCATTACATTAGCACTTCTACTCATTAATCTAAACATAATACAATCTACTCCATTATGTTTTCTAAATACCATACTGCTACTAAACCTAATATTTGCTCTTGGCCTAGAAAACCTACCATATAACAACCCTGTGATAAACGAAAAACTCAATAATCCTATAAGAGCTTCAAAAGAAGAAATGATTCCAAAAACAAGTCCTTTTGGTGCCATCGCTCCATACCCTACAGTTGTAATAGTCTGAGCCGAAAAAAAGAAGGCATTAAGAAAATCTTTTAAAACGCTCCCTGTAGATTCTGTAATATTTGATATCCCTAAAAACGTATAGATCATAGCAAATAGCGCATTGATCAAAGTATATCCCAATACAACCCATAGGAAAAATTTGGTCCAACTAATACTAATCAAGTAGTTATAGCTCTCTGATAAAGAGCTTGGTCTATTGATATGTTTTATATTAAAAGAGCCATCTGGATTGATAAATCGTTTAGCGTATTTATTAGAGGACTTACCTATACCAGGATCTTTTATTTTTTTAGCCATCACTTCATTTTTGAAAACGATTAATCTTCAACAAACTCTTCTATTCTTTTTGCTAAACCTTCTGAAACGGGCATTAGTGGTAAACGAAGATTGTCTTCGCACACCCCTTTTACTTTCAGGATATTTTTTATCCCAGCAGGATTTCCTTCTTCAAAAGCATAATCTATTGCTGGTAATAATGTATATAGTTTCTCAAATGCTTTTTTTGTTTCTCCTGATAATCCTAATCGTATCATTTCTGAAAATGATGCCGGAAACCCTTGACCAACTACACTTATCACTCCGTCTCCGCCTGCTACTACAGCCGGCAATGCTAATGCATCATCACCAGAAATCACAAGAAAATCAGAAGGTTTATTTTTGATAATTTGTAAAACCTGAGTAAAATCTCCCACTGCTTCTTTAATTCCGATTATTTTATCTAATTGAGCAAGACGCAAAGTTGTTTCTGCTGTCATATTAGTTGCTGTCCTAGATGGAACATTATACAATATAACAGGTAAAGTCGTACTATCATTTATGGCTTTATAATGTCTATAAATGCCTTCTTGACTAGGCCTATTATACATAGGGACAACAGAGAGAATAGCATCAAAATCAGATGAGTTGATTTCTTTAATTTCATCAACAACCGCCGATGTATTATTTCCTCCCACCCCAATTACCAAAGGGAGTCTTTTATTATTTACTTCTACTATATGCGCTGTTAAATTCTTCTTTTCTTCTTTAGAGAGCGTAGCTGACTCTGCAGTAGTTCCTAATACAACCAAATATTCTACGTTCCCTTCTATGCAAAAATTAACTAATGATGTAACACCATCATAATCTATCGATCCATCTTTATTAAAAGGAGTAGCTAATGCTATACCTGTTCCTCTTAGAAAATCATTCATACTATATAATCTGTAAAATTTTTAAATATTTCTTAAGCTCTGATATAAAAAGATTGGTGTCATTTGTGGTTGATCCAATAATCAAATCGTTAATTCGATTATCTACTTCTGCAAAACCAACTTTAAACTTAGCTTTAGAAGCTGCTGCTACATAGTTTAGCTCTACAGAATTTTTTTCATAAAAATTGATCAAAACATCAAAATCTTTATCTACAAAATCTTGTAAAGACTTACTTTTTATTGCACCGTTTACTCCAAAACTCTTATCATTATAATAAGCCGCATCTTTATCATCTATAATTTCTTTCTGATCTTCTTTATAGCCTATTACTTTTAGTTCTTCTGATTTCACTCCTAATTCATTAGCAAGTTTCAATAATGAAACGATATTAATCGATTGAGTTGCATCAATAAGAACTGCAAGGGTTTTTAAATTAGAAATGTTTTGAGATCTGGTTTCTCTTTCTTTGAGATATGCTTCAGCACTTTTCTTTATTGCATTTCTTTTAAGACCTTTTAAAATCATTTATTAAAAAAATTAATAAGCCACAAATGTAGCCATTTTACAAATTAAAATCATCTGGTATACTTCGAGAAAAAACAAAAACTCTTCAATTAACACAACTTAGTGATTTTTGTTAAATCTATAAATATTTATCTTCTAAACGCTTCTTTTTAACAAGTTTTGTTTCCACAAAAAAAATAGTAAAAAAGTATAACCCTGCAATTTCTACAATATTGATCATTGTAGTAAATAACCTACTATAATAATACAATTCATTTATCGCAAGAAACGCATCTACAAATAAAGTACAGCACGAAGCTATAAAAAGATAAATTGATTTCTCGTATCGATTAGCAACATAAATAAAAAAACAAACTGTAACAAATAAAAGAAGACTTACTATGATCAATATTACTGATCCTATAGAATTTATGATTTTGGGCAAAACCAATCTAGTAATAGAAAAAATAAGATACCCTATCAAAAATACACTAACTATAACCTGAAGAGATATTAATTTATTTAGTTTTATTTCCTTTATCGATATGAAATTCCTTAACAAAAGCAGACACAAAGTATAGAATAAAGCAATTAGTATTGCAATAATTGAAAAATACTTCGCAAAGTCTAAATACACAAAAACATCGGTTGCTGCAATTACAAGCATACTTAAAGGAAATAGAATACTGTTTTTTTTCACAAACCTTTGATACAAAACTATTAATGATATAGAAACAATTGGTTTAACATATACCAACACCCATTTATCAAAAAAGATAGCTACACATATAACGATCAAAAAAGCAAAATAGGTTAATAGATATGTAATATTTATTGTTTTCAAGGATTTTTTTAGAAGATTACAAGATTCATATATAGTAATTAATTTAGGTAATATGGTATTTCTATTTTCAACAGTTAGCGTTTCGTTATTTAAAATCAAAACCCTTCAAACTCTTCAGACTTAAGAACTAACGATTTAGTTATCATATAGTTTACCAAAAAAAGAAGAGCAATCGGGCTGCATATTAGCATAAGAACATTAAGCTCTTTAGATCGTAGATAAAATCTATCGATTAAAAACATAAAGTCACTAAATGCAAAATTTAACATAGATAAAAAAAACCATAAAGATTTTTCTGATCGTATGTTTATATAATGCATCGCTCCTACAATTAGTAAAACATAAATTAGTAACAAATAAAGAAACCCCAATACTTGCATTTCTTCCATAGGGTCTTTAAGCTCCAGATAAGCCATAAAAAATATAATTGTAAACAAAGAGCTCCCTAATACCAATGTAAAAACATCTCTGCTATTATACACAAATGACTTATGATTATAATACAAGAAATAAAACAACAGGATATAGGCCACTATATGTGCCTCTATCTGAAATTTCACAATATTATCAATAGTATAAAATACACCTAACTCTTTTATTAAGAAAACCAGAAGAACAATAACTTTAAATGTTCTTATTTGTTTAGAATTTACAAAATAAAGTGCGGTTATCAATACAACAAGAATCAAACTAGTATACGTGTTTAAAAAATCATTTTGAAACACATATCCTAATACTTGTATAATAATTAAAAAAGAAATTAAAAGCTTTAGTAGTTTTTCTCCATTCATTAATTTTAATTTGCATCCCAAAAAAATCAATATAATTCTCTATAGGACACTTCGTTACACAATCATAAAATTTTTCCCTTACACAAGATACTAAATTTTGAGACAACTCAAAATGGTCACAAAAAATGCTCTTTACAATTTATTTAATTTTAAAGAAGTCGAACTAGATATCTTAAACTGTACAAGAAAAAAAACAGCCAATAATTGGTAAATAGAATTAATAATTTCAAATTCGATTGAAGACACATAAAACCTGTTTAATGCAAAACAAGAATCACTAATGACAAAATTTAACACCGCAATCAAAAACCATAACGACTTGGTTGACCTAACATTTACATAATGAAAAACGGCTCCAATAAACAAAAAGTATAAGATCAGTAAATACACCAATCCATAGTATTTAATATCCCCCATTCCTACATGTATTGCGTCATAAATCTCATAAACAATTAGAGACCATACCACAAAGAAAATTGACACATAGGCGATATCTGTACCATCATAATCTATAGGCTTATGATTCTTATATAAGAAATAGAATAATAACAAATAACAAATACCATAACTTAGCAATACATATATAAAACTATGCTGAAAATCTGTAAGCAAAAATATATCTCCCAGAAAACAAAGTAATAAAACCAGTAAAAACGGAATACTTATACGTTTTGTATTAAACCAATACAACATAAAAAACAAAGGTACAGTGGTTGGCTTTATATACAACTCTAAATCAGGCCAGTTCATAGCAGTACTCAATACACAAAGTCCCCCCGTAATGAGCAATAACACCTTAATAAGAGTTCTTATTTTCATGCTATTTTACTAAGAAATTCATCTTCACTAATAATAGGAATCTCTAGTGCTTTTGCTTTTTCTAACTTACTGGGTCCCATATTAGCGCCTGCTACAATAAAAGAGGTTTTAGAAGAAATAGAACTAGATATTTTACCTCCATTATCTTCTATCATTTTTTTAAGTTCATTACGTGAAACTTTTTCAAAAACTCCTGAAACCACAAATGTCTGTCCTTGCAGAGTATCTGTTTGATTTGCTAGTTTTTCTGCAGAAATTTCTAACTGAACTCCGTATTGTTTTAACCTGTTGATTAAATTTTTATTTTCTTCTGAAGCAAAAAACTCTACAACACTTTGAGCTATCTTTATTCCTATCTCATCTACATTTACCAGTTCTTCTTCTGAAGCTTCGATAATAGCATCAATAAACTTATAATGTTTTGCGAGTTTCTTTGCTACTGTTTCTCCCACATATCGAATTCCTAATGCAAATAAAACACGCTCAAAAGGGATTTCTTTAGATTTTTCTATTCCGGCAATAAGGTTTTCTGCACTTTTTTCTGCCATCCTTTCTAAAGGAACAACTTGCTCTTTTTTTAATTCATAAAGATCTGCATAGTTTATGATCAGGTTTTCATTAACCAACAATGCCACGGTTTCTCCTCCCAGCCCATCGATATCCATCGCTTTACGAGAAATGTAATGCTGTATGCGTCCAATTATCTGAGGTGGACACCCTTGGTAATTAGGGCAATAATGCTGAGCCTCTCCTTCTTTACGTATAAGATCGGTATGACATTCTGGGCACTGTGTTATATATACTGTTGGTTGCGAATTGTTGTCTCTTTTTTGAAAATCAACTGCTATTATTTTTGGAATAATCTCCCCTCCTTTTTCGACAAAAACCGTATCTCCAACACGTATATCCAATTTCTCAATCTGGTCGGCATTATGCAAAGAAGCTCTTTTTACTGTAGTTCCTGCAAGCAATACTGGTTCGAGATTAGCTACCGGCGTAATTGCCCCTGTTCTACCTACCTGATATGTAATTTCATGAAGGGTTGTAAAAACCTGCTCGGCTTTAAATTTATAAGCCATAGCCCACCGGGGAGCTTTGGCTGTAAAACCCAGTTCTTCTTGCTGCTGAAGATTATTTACCTTAATCACCACACCATCTGTTTCATATGGTAAATTATGGCGATGCTCATCCCAGTATATTACAAAATCCAGTACCTCATCGATCGAATGTACCAATTTAGATTCTACAGGAACTTTAAACCCCCATTCTCTGGCCTTTTCTAAACTTTCAAATTGAGTTACAATTCCTAATCTATTTCCTACAATACTATATAACAAACAATCTAGTGGTCGCTTAGCTGTTTCACTACTATCCTGTAATTTCAAACTACCAGAAGCTGTATTTCGGGGATTAGCATAAGGGTCTTCTCCTGCTGCTATTCGTTCTTCATTCATTTTTTCAAAACCTTCATAAGGTAAAATAATTTCTCCCCGAATATCAAATTTTGGAGGAAAACCATCTTTCAGTTTTAATGGCACAGAGTTAATGGTTTTTACATTTGTCGTAACATTATCTCCTTGAATACCATCTCCTCTGGTTACTGCCTTTACCAATACCCCATCTTCATAAGTAAGACTTATGGATGCTCCATCATACTTAAGTTCGCAGGTATAACTAACCTCTCCATCAACCAACTTTTTGATACGTTTTTCCCAATCTAATAAATCTTCCTTTGAATATGAATTATCCAGAGAATACATTCGATGCTCATGAACTACCGTTTCAAAATTCTTGGTTACTTCGCCCCCAACCCTAAGTGTTGGAGAATTAGGATCGTAATATTCTGGGTGTTTTTCTTCTAACTCCTGTAGTGTTTTGAGCTTCATATCAAACTCATAATCACTTATTACTGCAGCATCCAGTACGTAGTAGTTATAATTATGCTGCCTTAGTTCTTCCCTTAATTGATTGATGTGTTGTTCTGTATTCATTGGTACTTATATGTCTTGTTTTTTAATGGTCAGACAAAATACCTACCATGTATCGGCAGGTTTAATGGTTAAGACAATTATTCTTTATTGTTTTTTAATGTTGTTATAAATCGTTTCGTTTTCATTTAGTTAATGAATATCATGTCCTCTCTGGCTTTAACCATTTTGGTACTTGTGCCGGCTTGAAGGCTCTCATTTTTCCTAATAACCTATCTATATCATCATCAACAAGGAGCAATTCATAATTTTCCATTTTTAAAAAACCTCTTTTCACCATATTTTCTAACAAAGCCAACAGGTCATTATAAAATCCTCCGGTATTTAAAAGTCCAATTGGTTTTTGATGTAAACCTAACTGAGACCATGTTATAATTTCGAACAATTCTTCTAATGTCCCAAATCCCCCTGGTAATGTAATAAAACCATCACTAAGCTCTTGCATTTTCATCTTTCGCTCGTGCATATTAGCAGTAGTAACTAGTTCATATAATCCCTGATGCACTACTTCTTTTCGTTTTAAAAATTCTGGGATCACTCCTATCACCTTCCCTTTTTGCTGCATCACTCCCTGGGCAACCTTTCCCATTATCCCAATTTTTGCAGCACCATACACCAGAGTGATTTTTTGTTCTGCTAGTTTTTCCCCTAGCAACAATGCCTCGGCAATAACCCTGGTATCATTCCCCTCGCTGCTTCCACAAAATACACAAATTGAATTCAGACTGTTCATAGTAATAGATTTTTAATTTAAACGAGCTCTTATCATACGTTCATTATCATATATATCCTTACGCACTTCTACAGATTTAAATCCTTTGCTCTCGATCATACTTTTGGTTTCTATACCCAGGTATTGATTAATTTCAAAATACAAACTACCATTTTCTCTTAATTTTCCCTTAGTCAAATCTGTGATTTTCTCATAAAAGAGTAAAGGTTCATTATCAGAAACAAACAAAGCTTGTTCTGGTTCATTATCAAGCACATTAGATTTCATTTCTTTCTTCTCTAACTCTCGTACATAAGGCGGATTAGAAACTATGATATCAAAATCTTGAAATAGATCTTCGATTTCCAGAACATCTGCGTTAATGAACGTGACCTCTACATGGTTTTTCCTGGCATTTTCTTTGGCCACCTGTATGGCTTTTTCTGATATATCTATTGCATATACTTTGGCTTCAGGTATTTTTTTTGCTAAAGAAATGGCTATACAACCACTTCCAGTACCAATATCCAGTATTGTTATTGATTGTTTCTCTTTTTTTTGATCTTTTAAAATCCAATCTACTAACTCTTCGGTTTCTGGTCTCGGAATCAATACATGTTCATTAACTATAAATGGTATTCCAAAAAAATAGGTCTCCCCAATTATATATTGAATAGGCTCTTGTTTTTCGAGTCGTTTTATAGCATTATCAAAATTCGTTTTTTCATTAACAGTGAGTGTTTTATCGAGACACATAGCAACATCTACTCTTTTAAGTCCTAAAATCTCTTCAGAAAGTATATAAAAAAAAGACAATATTTCTTCAGAATCGTAGATCCCCGATAAAGAATTTGTAAAATTAGCCCTAAGGTCTTTTATCTTCAATTTGAAGTTTATTTTTAGATTATAGATCTTTTATCATCCATGCCTGACAACTATAATGTCCGGTATCTCCAATTGGCTCTTCCAAAGGGATAAAGCCTACTTTTTTGTATAATTTCCTGGCAGATTCCATATAAGGCATTGTTTCCAAATAACATTTGGCATACCCTTGTTCTTTTGCAAAATCAAGACATTTATTTATCATTGCATATCCAACTCCTTTGCCTCTTGCCTGTGGTAAGAAATACATTTTTTGTAACTCGCAAATATCTCTAACAACTTCTCCCTCTAATGGGGCAATACCTGCACCACCAATGATTCTACCTTCTTCTTCGACTACGTAATACTTCATTCTCGAATAGTTATAAGTTTCATGCATACTATCCAAAGACTTATCTTCATAAGCAGTACCCACCTTAGGCACTCCCATTTCTATTAAGACTTCTCGTATTACCGAGGCAATTACTTTATTATCTTTTGGCTGTATTGCTCGTATTTTTATATCATTCATTATTTTTAAAATACTATTTTTGTGGTATCACCAGAAGATTCTTCTAATCTTCGTTTTACTAAAAAATTAACTTCTTAAAAGGTATTGAAATATACGTTAAATCTAACAAGGAATCAATGAATAAGTTTCTATTATTATCAACATTACTCATAGGTATTACCAGTTGTTCTATTTCTAAAAAACCTGAATTTAAATATGTCGATAATATCGAGGTTAAAAATGTCAGTATGCGCAATATAACACTTAAAGCAGATGCTGTTTTTAATAATCCAAATCACATAAAAGGAAAACTTTCTATAGACAGCATACACATTTTTGTTGATAACATGGATGTAGGAGCACTCTCTTCACAAGAGTTCGATGTTCCTTCAAAAAATGAATTCGCTATTCCATTAGAAGGAACTTTTTCACTTTCTAAAGTCTATAAAAAAAATAAAAATAGTATTCTTGGCAGTGTATTAAAAGTAATTCAGAGTGATTCGCTTGATATACAATACAAAGGGGTAATTCGATATTATTTTGGAAATTTTTCTTATCCTTATACAATTGATAAACAACAAAAGGTAAGATTAAAATAAAAACAACAATTCTACACAACATGATTTGGTGGTTTTTCACTGAAAACAGGGATTCTAAACCTATATCAAGTAACTATATTTGTGCTACACGTTCAATATTCTTAAACGCAGTTTCTTTCTTGACAATTGCACTATCATAAACCGAAATCCATCAAGTCCCATATTAATCTTGAAAATAAAATGATTAAGCAGATTAAAAACTTTATTTTAATTGTAATTTTTTTTCCAGTTACAAACTCTTTTAGCCAAACTCAGAATATATCTGAAGTTATTGAAATCACCCCAATAAAAACAGAATCATTTAAATATTATCAACTCGAAGCCAAAACAACTGAAGGCGTAGCAGGCAAAATTTATTTAAATGGTAAAAAATTACATGAATTTGAAAAATCAGCAAGCCAGGTAAGTAACAATAAAGCTCAAAAGCTTATAAAAAATGGCACCAATGAGATTGTACTCAAAATATCTTCAATTGATAAAGATGTAGAAAAAGGCTATTTTTCTAAATGTGTTGTTTTTATAGCTATACATGGTGTTAATGAAAAAATCTTCCCTTCTAAAGAAACTCAAATAATTCATATTAAATGGAATCCTAAGAAAGATCAAAAAAAAGGTGTTATCAAGTATGTGTTTGAACTAAAAAGATAATTAATCAATACTACAAGCCTACAACACCATATAAAACACATAGTTTTACTTACTTTTGTTATTTGCAAAAGTGAAAACACACGAGAAATACATAAAACGCTGCATACAGCTTGCCAAAAACGGACTAGGAACGACCTACTCAAACCCTTTGGTAGGTAGTGTAATTGTGCATAACGACAGTATCATTGGTGAAGGATGGCATTATCAATCGGGCAAACCTCATGCCGAAGTAAATGCTATTGCTTCGGTAAAAGATCACTCTCTTTTAAAAGACGCTACCATCTATGTTAGCCTTGAACCTTGTAGTCATTTTGGAAAAACACCTCCTTGTAGCGACCTCATTATCCAAAAAGGAATCAAAAAGGTAGTTATCGGTACAATAGATACTTTTGCAAAAGTATCGGGCGCAGGAATTCAAAAATTAATGAATGCTGGCTGTGATGTAATTGTTGGGGTTTTAGAAAATGAATGCTTAGCATTAAACAAAAGGTTTTTTACTTTTCATAACAAAAAACGGCCATATATCATCCTAAAATGGGCAGAAACTGCAGATGGTTATATTGCACCGGTTACTACAAACAAAAGAGAACCTGTTTGGATTACAAATACATATTCTAGGCAAATTGTACATAAATGGCGAGCAGAAGAACAAGCCATTTTGGTTGGCAGTCAAACCGTTATTAAGGATAACCCCAAACTTACCATCAGAGATTGGTCTAGCCAACATCATCCCATAAGAGTTGTGATTAACAGATCAGGAAAAATACCTAAAGATTCTGCCGTATTAGATCAATCGGTAAAGACAATTGTGATTACTTCAGAAAAATTCAAACAAGAAAACAGCAATACTCTTATTTATGAGGTTGTCGACACGCAAGAGAATCTTGCCAAAGAAATATGCAACATTCTTTATAAACACAACATCCAATCAGTGATCATAGAAGGAGGTTCTTATACAACACAATCTTTTATTGATAAAAACCTATGGGATGAAGCTAGGGTTTTTGAAGGAAATATTACTTTTGGAACCGGAATAAAAGCACCTACACAAAATGGAAATCTAATTTCTGAACAAAAAATCATGACAGACACCCTAAAGACATATCAAAATGATTAAAACTATAATTTTTGATTTTGGAGACGTCTTTCTTAATTTAGACAAGTCCGCAACAGAAAGAGAATTATACAATCTTAAAAACGAAAAGCTTACTACAGAATTACGAGAGCTTAACATCTTGTATGAAGCAGGTAAAATTACTACGAAAGAACTTATAGAAAATTTTCAGAAGCATATTCCAAAAGCTTCAGAAAAGCAACTTGTCTATGCATGGAATGCTCTTTTACAGGATTTCCCTAAACATCGTCTAGAATTTATTCAGAAACTAGCTTCAGAACAACGTTACCAGTTGATCTTGCTTAGTAATAATAATGAATTACATATTAATTGGATTAAGGAGCATATTAGCTTTTTCCCTGCATTCAAATCATGTTTTGATGCTTTTTACCTCTCTCACGAAATCAACTTACGAAAGCCAGAACCTTATATTTTTGAATTTGTTCTAGAACAACACCAACTAAACCCAAGTGAAACACTTTTTATTGATGATACAAAGGATAATACAGACACTGCTGCTGCACTGGGAATGCACATCTGGAACAACAACCCTGTAACCGAAGATGTTACAGATTTATTTACCATAAAATCTGATTTATTTTGATCTATTTAGTTTTAAGTGTCTTAGCGTCTACTCTGATTTTTATCATCTTTAAGTTATTTTCTAAATACCATGTAGATACGCTACAGGCAATTGTTGTAAACTATATAGTAGCTTCTATTTCAGGAATCATAGCATACTCAGAGCCAATAGATTTACCCTCTATCTCTGGGAAAGAGTGGTTTTATGGAGCAATGATCCTGGGGATAATATTCATATCTGTATTTAACCTAATGGCAATTACTACACAGAGAAATGGACTATCTGTAGCTGCAGTAGCTACCAAAATGAGTTTGGTGATCCCCATTGTATTTGGAATTATAGTATATCAAGAAAGTACTGGTATCACAAAAATTGTAGGCATTCTAATTGCACTTATCGCGGTTTACCTCACTTCGATTAAAACCACCGGAGGAATCCCAATAACAAAAAAGAATTTAATTTTTCCATTACTGGTTTTTATCGGAAGTGGGATTATCGACACCAGTATTAAGTTTTTAGAAACACATTATGTGTCTAAAAATGATATTCCGGTTTTTTCTGCTACCGTTTTTGGATTTGCTGCCATTGTTGGAATTATCACACTAGCATCTAAAGCTATAACCGGAACATTAAAAATTGCATTTAAAAATATTATTGCAGGGATTATATTAGGAGTTCCAAATTATTTTTCGATCTATTTCCTCATTCAAGCATTACGCCATGATAGTATGGACAGCTCTACAGTATTCACTATTAATAATGTAGCTATACTTTTGGTTTCAACTCTTGCAGGAATTCTTTTTTTTAAAGAAAAATTAATCCCTAAAAACTGGATAGGCATCATCCTGGCTATTATTAGCATTATCTTAGTGGCCTTTTCTATATAGCATATATATTCATTGGAAACAAAAGACACATATAAAACAATTAATATCCCTGGAGAGGAAGCTCTTTTTAAAGATAGAAATAGCAAGTTTTTTGGATACACATTCCCTATTACTACAGAAGAGGAGGCCAAACATATTATTGCCGATCTTAAAAAGAAACATCATGCCGCACGACATTGGTGTTATGCATGGAAAATAGGGACAGAACCTGCCACATACCGTATTAATGATGATGGCGAACCTTCTAACTCTGCAGGCCAACCCATCTATGGTCAGATTCTATCTTTTGATGTTACTTATATACTAATTGTTGTAGTGCGTTATTTTGGAGGCGTCAAATTAGGAGTTGGCGGATTAATTAATGCCTATAGAACTGCTGCTCAATTAGCACTTGAAACTTCAGATATAGTCGAAAAAACAATTAATATTGATTTTGTACTTATTTTCGAATATAAAGACATGAATAAAGTGATGAGAATTATTAAAGAGCATAATCTAAAAATCACTAAACAAGATCACGAATTGAATTGTAAAATTCACATTTCGGTAAGAAAAAAGTTTGCAGATAAAATAAAAGATGTTTTTTCCCCGTTGTATGGTATAGAAATTAGAAAAACACAGGGTTAATAGTTTTTTATTTTTTCAAGCAAGTAAGAGGGACATGGAATAGGCTTTCTTGTTTTACTATCAACAAAGACTAAAGTTGTAGATGCTGTTGTTAGTAATTCATTATTTTTATTAAAAATCTCAAAATCGAAAACGATTTTTGCTGTAGGAATTTTCGTCAACGAAGTTTTAACAATTAATTCATCGTCGAAAAAGGCAGATTTCTTAAATTTAAAGTCTAATGTAAACACAGGAAGCATAACGCCATTTTCTTCCATTGATTTATATGAAACCCCTAATCGGGATAACCAATCAATTCGTGCCAATTCTAAATACTGCGCGTAGTTACCATGATATACTACACCCATCTGATCGGTTTCAGAGTATCGCACCTTTAGTAAAGTTTCTGAAGTGATTAGCATATTTTAAAAATAAGGGGTTATTTAGTTAAATTAAAAAGTAGTGTTGTCAAATTATGCAAAAAAAATAATTAATATTCAACCCCTAAATCGTTTTTTTTTTACATTTTTTGTTCACATATTTGTCATGCAAAAACAGTAAGGAGTTTTTCAGCAATTTCTTTTTAGTACCTTAATATAACAAAAAAGTAAACCTGACCACAAGAATGAATGTAACCGCGCAATCAGTTTGGGATAGTTGTTTGTCTTTCATAGAAGACAATATTACACCTCAAGCTTTTAAAACATGGTTTGAACCAATCAAAGCTGTAAAGCTTACGGATAGCGCTCTCAGTATTCAGGTTCCTAGTAAATTTTTTTATGAGTGGCTAGAAGAACATTACGTAAATCTACTTAAAGTATCTTTAACTCGAGAATTAGGAGAAGGCGCTAAGTTAGTTTATGTTATTAAAATGGAAAACACATATGGCAACAAAAAGCCATTTACTGAAAAAATTCCAAGCTCTAACCGAACTCCTGTTAACTCACAAGAAGTTGACGTTCCTATTAAAAGTAAAAATCCCGAGTTAAAAAACCCATTCGTTATTCCTGGAATACGAAATGTAAAAATAGAATCTCAATTAAACCCAAGTTATAATTTTGAAAATTTCTTAGAAGGAGACTCTAACCGATTAGCTCGTTCCGCAGGTATGGCTGTAGCCAACAAACCTGGAGGCACCTCTTTTAACCCTCTACTTATTTTTGGAGGAGTTGGCTTAGGAAAAACACACCTGGCTCATGCAATCGGTGTTAATATAAAAGATAATTACCCAGAAAAAACAGTTTTATATATTTCTGCCGAAAAATTTACACAGCAATATATAGAATCTGTAAAAAAGAATAACAGAAACGATTTTATTCATTTTTATCAGATTATCGATGTTTTGATTGTTGATGACATTCAACTATTATCTGGTAAAGCAGGAACTCAAGATGTATTCTTTCATATTTTCAACCATTTACACCAAAACGGAAAGCAAGTAATTCTAACAAGTGATAAAGCTCCTGTAGATATGCAGGATATAGAACAACGATTACTTTCTCGTTTTAAATGGGGATTATCTGCAGAATTACATCAACCTGATTTCGAAACCAGAATTTCGATTATCAAAAACAAACTATATCGTGATGGCGTAGAAATGCCTGAAGAAATAGTTGAGTTTCTAGCAAATAATATTAAAACCAATATCCGAGAGTTAGAAGGCGCAATTATATCATTAATAGCTCATTCTTCTTTTAACAAAAAAGATATCACAATAGACCTTGCCAAAGCCATAGTAGACAACTATGTTAAAAATACAAAACGCGAGGTATCTATTGATTACATCCAAAAGGTGGTAAGTGATTATTTCCAAATGGATGTAGAAACACTACAATCAAAGACCAGAAAGCGTCATATTGTACAAGCAAGACAACTAGCTATGTTTTTTGCCAAAAAACTAACCAAAGCCTCTTTAGCCAGTATCGGTACACAAATAGGAAAAAGAGACCATGCTACTGTCCTACACGCCTGCAAAACAGTAGATAACCTATCATCTACCGACAAGCAATTTAGAAAATATGTTGAAGATTTAGGAAAGAAGCTTACATTATAACTTTGCATTGTTTATAAACAGATCAATACTAATAATTCAATTACATTATTAGCAAAAACATATACCACATCTAAAACAACAAAACAAACTACATGAAAGTTAAAATTCTAATGGTATGTTTAGGCAATATATGCAGATCCCCCTTAGCAGAAGGTATTTTAAAATCTAAACTCGACTCACGTTTTTATAGCGTAGCATCTTGCGGAACCAGCAGTTATCATATCGGCAGCAAACCCGATCAACGCTCTATCGATATTGCAAAACAATATGATATTGACATCACAGATCAAAGAGCTGCTCAATTTAAAATTAGCGACTTTACAACATACGACTACATATACGCTATGGATGGCTCTAATTATCAAAACATAATTAATCTAGCCAGCAATGATCATGAAAAAAATAAAGTGAAACGTATCTTAAACGAATCACACCCCAATAGTGATCTTGATGTTCCTGACCCATATCATGGAGGTGACCAAGGTTTTGAAGACGTATTTCAAATGCTTGACAAAGCATGCAACAATATCGCTACAAAACTCAAAGATTCTAATCATTCATAAGGTGCAACAATAACCAAACAACGCGGTTAGCATCAATATCATTCCATCGCCATATACTATCATCACAAATAATAGCGTTACAATAGATAGCAATAAAAAAAATAATACTATTTTAGTATACACCCTACCAAGGGCATAAAAACGTTCTTAAACCTTAAAGATTAATTAATTTATTGATAATTCACAAAATGCAGATACACATTACAACAACACTATCAATAAAAAGGTCTTTAAAAAACCAGTTATAAAACAACCTATGGAATTTAAACCCCTAGATCCCAAAGGAAAATTATACCTAATCCCAACACGATTAGGAGATGATGTCCCTTTAGAAGTACTTCCTATATCTATTAAAAAGGTATTAGAGCAAGTAAATCACTATATTGTAGAAAACGAAAAACCCGCAAGACGATTTATAAAAAAGGTAAGCCCCAGCAAGTCTCAACGTTCTATTGTTATACACACTGTTAACAAATACACAGACATCTCGGAGATACCAAGCTATCTCACACCTTGCCTTAATGGGGAATCTATCGGTTTATTATCTGATGCTGGATGTCCCGGAATTGCAGATCCTGGAGCAGAAGTTGTTAAAATAGCTCACGAAAAAGGAATACCAGTAACACCACTTGTAGGACCATCATCGATACTATTAGCTATGATGAGCAGCGGAATGAATGGTCAAAACTTCACTTTTAACGGCTATCTCCCCATCGATAAAAACGAAAGAAAGTCAACCATAAAACACCTGGAAAAAATCTCTTTAGAAAAAAATCAAGCACAGATATTTATTGAGACCCCATATCGAAATGACAAAATGTTTTCTGATCTCAAAACCATACTAAATACCAATACTAGACTATGTATTGCATGTGACATCACACTAACTACCGAATTTATTGCCACCAAAACGGTTGAAGAATGGAAAAAAGAAGAAATAGATCTTCATAAAAGGCCAACCATATACATTATACAAAGAGATTAAGCCTAAGAAAAAGGAACTAGATTGCTTTTGCTTTTTTGTTAGGAACAACAAAAGAAGTATCGTACCCTCCAAATCGTTTCATATAATAACGAATTGTAGTACCAAAAGCATCTGCAAACCCTTCTACTCCACCGCTACGTAAATATTTTTTTACCGCACCTGGCCCAGATAAGTGAGCTGCAGCCAGAATCCCTGATTCTGTTACTTCTACCCCATTTATCCTTCTACCAACATACCACTTTATATCCCTACGCAGTACCCACTTATTTCTAGACAGATTAGCATAAAATGCTTTTTCCTGAAGAGCAGGATTGTTAAGAAATTTATTTCTTTTTACATTTTTGACACCTATCAAATCAAGTGTTCCTTTACCAAATTGATATTTTCCCAAATAACCAAATTGATTAACCACACCATAATCTCCACGAGACTCTTTAAAAGCAACAGCCTCTTTAAACCCTATATAAGATTTACCAAGCTCTGGAGAGATAAATGTATTATCGTCTTCTATTTCACTAAAATTTGGTGCGATGTAATACAGATCCAAACCTTCTGTACTATAAGAACTAAGATCTATACTTTCTTTTGTTTTAAAACTTAGCAAGAGTATTCCCCCAATTGTAAGTAATACAGATAATCCTACTATCTTCTTTATCATATAAAAAATTTCTAAGTAGCCATCATAAATGACGTCCCCCACTACTTAAATTTTTGCCGTGCAAATATACAACTTTTTTGAAAAATAAAAAGAATCAAGTGTTAAAATAATTATAATACTGAAAAACAGTGATTTACAGCAAAAAACAGGCTTAAAAACGGTTAAATCTTCCATAAAAAACCTTAAAAATGACACTTAAACGTCAAACCTAGTGTTTTAGTCGATAAAAAATGAATCCTCCTATTTGTAAGTAATTCACAAAAAAGGATGCACTTTTGTTAATAAATTCGTGTTATTTTTTATTCAAAAAGAAGAAATCACTGTTTTTTTCCTACAAAAAAACAAGTCGACAATCATCGTCTTACCCCCTGCTTATTAATCCAATCAATATATTGTTTTTTATTACGATTATGCTGGCTAATGGTCTTGGCAAATTTATGATATCCAAAATTTTCTACATTAGCTACAAAAAAGTAATATTCATGCTTTTCATAGTTAAGAACCGCATCTATTGACGAAATATCAGGCATCGCTATTGGTCCTGGAGGTAACGAAGCATATTTATAAGTATTATAAGGGCTATCCAGCTCTAAATCTTTATATAATACGCGCTTTATTATTACATCCCAGTCATTGCGATGTTTTTTAATTGCATAAATTACGGTCGGGTCTGCACCTAATTTCCAATTATTATTATACCTATTCATATAAACTCCTGCTACTCTTGGACGCTCATCAACTTTTGCAGTTTCTTTTTGCACAATAGAAGCAATAGTAATCACCTGATTTTGGGTTAACCCAATTTGCTTTGCTTTTGATACTCGGGATTCGTTCCAAAATCGCTTATACTCTTTCAACATTCTTTGTCTAAACTGTTCTGCAGAAGTATTCCAAAAGAACTCATACTTATTAGGAATATACATCGCTAAAGCAGTTTCTAAAGAAAAATCATTTGCTTCTAAAAAAGATTCTTCTTTAAATGCTTTTAATAAAGAAATACTATCCGGTTCGATTTGCGAAGCAATTCTACCCGCAAGGTTCTCCAACCTTTCTTGATTATTAAAGCTTACGTGTATAGGTGAATTTTTACTTCGTAAAACATTTATAATATCGTTATTATTAAGGCCTTTGTGCAAAACATATCGCCCCGCCTTAATGTTATCAATATATCCTTTCCTTCTTGCAATCCTATCAAAACTGTAAATATCATTAACCACAGGACTAATCGTCTCAATAAGTTCTGTATAGGTAGCTCCCGTAGGAATATAGATGGTTGCTGTTTCAGTTTCAAAATTCGTATTGGGAGAAAAAACTGCTTGATATACATAATACGCAAAAATTCCTCCTGCAATTAAACCTAATAATGCAATAACTAATAGTATTTTTTTAATGTACATATACTAATTGATATAAAAATTCGTCTTTATAAATATCTTTTACTCGATTCCACTCTTTCTTTACCCCAACTTTATTAAACCCTCTATTTTCGAATAATTTAATACTAGTCTCATTATCTTCAGAAATATTTGCATACAATTGATGCAAACGCAAGTGAGTAAAACCATAGTTTACAATAAGTTCTAAAGCTTCTGCTCCATAACCCTTGCCTCTATTTTCTTTTTCTGCTATCAAAACACCTACTCCCGCTCTATTATGCATAGGATTGAAATCAAACAAATCTATCAAACCCAGTGTAGCATGATCATTAGAACAAATAACCAATCGCAACTGTTTTACCTCATAAATATCTTTATGTGAATTCTCTAAATACTCTTTAATCAAAAATCGAGAGTATGGAGTCTGGGTAGAGCTCATTTCCCAAATCTGTTCATCATTTTCTACAATATAAACAAAATCAAGATCTTCGGGCTCAAGAGCCCGCAAATAAATATTTTTCCCTTTTAATGTTACCATGTAATCTCCCCTTTAAAAACCTGTTCTGCAGGTCCTATCAAAAAGATATTCTTATATCCATTTCCATTTTTTTGAAAAGTAACTTTTAGTCTTCCTCCTTGGGTATGAATATCAATTTCCTGATCATTTGTTAATTTGGTCGCATGCATAGAAAGAGCCACTGCAGTAACTCCCGTACCACAAGATAGCGTTTCATTTTCTACTCCCCTTTCATAAGTACGTACAGCAAATTCGTTCTCGTTTTTCTTTTCTACAAAATTCACATTACTACCAGTTTCAAAATAAGGAGCTCCTTTTCGTATCGCTCTTCCTTTATTTTCTACATCATAATTCGTTAAATCTTTAACCATTGCAACATGATGAGGAGAACCCGTGTCTAAAAATAAATGTGTATCATACTTCTCTATCTCAGACACATTTTGCATTTGCAAATACACCAGACCATCTTTTATTTCAGCTTTATGCTTACCATCAATTGCAGTAAAGGTAGCCTTATCTTTTATTACACCGAGAAAAGCTGCAAAAGCAACCAGGCATCTCCCTCCATTACCACACATTGAACTTTCGTTTCCATCTGCATTAAAATAAACCATTGTAAAGTCATCCTCTTTATCCTGAGGAAGCTCTAACAGCATTAAACCATCGGCTCCAACACCAAATTTTCTGTCACAAAGTCTGGCAAACAATTTGGTATCATTTTTGGAGAGTATAGAATCTCTATTATCAATGATTACAAAATCATTCCCGGTACCCTGGTATTTATAAAACGTAAGAGTCATTATTCTTTCAATTATAAGGGCAAAGGTACAAAGAATGTTATCAAAAAACCGTTGTTAATTGTGAGTTAAATTTCATAAAAAAAGTATACTATAATTGTAATTTTAAGAGTTAATACAAGTCTATTAGATTAGTATTACATAAATCAAACAAAAAAAAGAGAAGAAAATGAAAAGATTTTTGAGTTTACTGGTTGTAGCTATCCTAGCAGGTATATTTACTTTAGGCGCATATAAAATGTTTTTAGAGCCTGAAGCCATTGTTGTTAATGAAAGTGAAGCCAAACCAAATCTAACCCCTGTAAATTATACCCTAACTAATACTAATGCTTCTGTTTCTGGTATTGATTTTACCACTGCTGCAGAAAAAACAGTGAATGCAGTAGTTCATGTTAAACAATATGGGATTACGCGTACACCAAGAAATTTAATGGAATTTTTTAGAAATGGTGGAGCGCAGGAAAGAAGAATTCAAGGTGCTGGATCAGGAGTTATTATTACAGAAGATGGATATATTGTTACTAATAATCATGTAATTGACGGAGCTACTGATTTAGAAATTACACTAAATAACAATAAATCTTATAAAGCCAAAGTAGTTGGTACTGCTCCACAGTCTGATATAGCACTCATCAAGATCGATGCTGAAGAAAAATTATCCTACATCCCATTTGGTGATTCTAATTCGGCTAAAATCGGAGAATGGGTACTTGCTGTAGGAAATCCGTTTAACCTTACTTCTACTGTTACTGCCGGTATTATTAGTGCAAAATCAAGAGATTTGGATGAATCTGATGGTAAAGCTCAATCTTTTATACAAACAGACGCCGCTATCAATCCCGGAAATAGTGGTGGTGCATTAGTAAATGTAAGAGGAGAATTAATCGGGATAAATACAGCCATAACTTCACAAACCGGAAGTTATGTAGGATATGCCTTTGCTGTACCTTCAAATAATGCTAAGAAAATAATCGACGATATTATAGAATTTGGCGGCGTACAAAGAGGTATATTAGGAATTACAGGAGGAACTATAAATCCAAAAGCTATGGAAGCTTATGGTATCTCTACCACCCAAGGAGTAGTTGTAGCATCTGTTGCCGATGACAGTGGAGCAAAAAAAGCAGGGCTTTTAGAAGGAGATGTCATAAAAGAAATAGATGGGTTACCAATAAGAAAATTTTCAGATTTAACAGGATATGTAAACAGCAAGAGACCTAAAGATGTTATTAATGTACGTGTGTTAAGAAAAAATAAAGAACTTATTTTACCGGTTACCTTATCAAAATACGAAATTCAAAAATATAATATAAACGATGTTGGTGTAGAAGTTATGAATCCTCCTAAAGGATATTTAAACAACTTTAAACTTGATCATGGAGTTGTAATTAGCAAAGCACTAAGTTCGAGAATGAAAAGATATAATTTGGAAGGTCTTATTATTAGCGAAATAGACGGAAAAAAAGTAAAGAATGTTATTGAAGTAAAAGAAATAATCGAAAGTAAATATAAAGATGAAGATATCACCATTAGTCTGGTAGACAGAAATGGTCAGAAAAGAGAATTTGTATTTCAATAAGCATCACAAAACACAATTATAATAGCACCTCCCATTACTTTTATAAAGTAATGGGATTTTTTTTCATAAAAGGTTTCACGAAAACGTTTGAAATATATACTTTTGCACGAAATTTCAAGACTTTAAAACACAACACATTATGAGCTCTAACGAAGTTTATGAAAAAGAATTAGCCTTTCAGGCAGACAGACGTCGCGCTACAGTAGCATTTATAAAGACTGTAAGTGATCTTTGGTACGACAATTCTATCGAGTTGGTACTTTTCCGCAATCAGTTAATTGATAAAAACGTAAGTGAAATTATCAATCTGCACGAATATGCTGGCGAGTTTGTACAAAAACCTATTTCAATTTTTGATTCTGTAGAAATTGCGCAAGCTATCAAATTAATGAATTTACCTCCATCAAAATTAGACATAGGTAAACTTACGTATGAGTATCATTTGGCAAGTGATGAATACAGCTCGATAAATAGCTTTGTACAAAATAAGCTAAAAGATGCAAAAACATTCAAACCAATTTCTCCAAAAAACGTAGTCCTTTATGGATTTGGGCGAATCGGTCGTTTGGTAGCCAGAGAATTAATGACCATTACAGGTAAAGGAAGCCAATTAAGACTTAGAGCTATAGTAACGAGAGGAGCTATCACTCAAGAAGTATTAGAAAAAAGAGCCTCATTACTTCGTAGTGATTCTGTACATGGAGACTTTGCTGGTACCGTAGAAACAGACTTAGCTAATAGTGCTTTAATCATAAATGGTACCACTGTAAAAATTATTAGCGCCAATAATCCAGAAGATATAGATTACACATCTTACGGAATTCAGGATGCTCTAATAATAGATAACACAGGTGCTTTTAGAGATAAAGAAGCACTAAGCAGACACCTGGTAGCAAAAGGAGCTAGTAAAGTATTACTTACCGCTCCCGGAAAAGGAGTTCCTAATATTGTACATGGAGTTAATCATAAAGAACATGATCCAGACAAAGTAGATATTTTTTCTGCTGCTTCTTGTACTACCAATGCAATTACCCCAATACTACAAGCTGTAGACGAAAGTTTTGGCGTTGTTAATGGTCACCTAGAAACAATACATGCATATACTAATGACCAAAACCTGGTAGATAATATGCATAAAAAATACAGAAGAGGTCGTGCTGCTGCTCTAAACATGGTAATCACAGAAACTGGAGCAGGAAAAGCAGTTTCTAAAGCGCTTCCAAGTTTTGAAGGGAAATTAACATCAAATGCCATACGAGTTCCTGTACCAAACGGATCATTAGCAATTCTTAATCTTAATTTAGAAAAAGAAACTTCTAAAGAAAGTATGAATACAGTACTTAAAAAATATGCATTAGAAGGAGATCTGGTAGAGCAAATAAAATATTCATTAGATAACGAATTAGTATCTAGCGATATTATTGGTTCTTCTGCCCCCTCTATCTATGATAGCAATGCTACTATTGTTGATGCAAAAGGAAATAATGCTGTTTTATACGTGTGGTATGATAACGAGTATGGATATAGTCATCAAGTAATTAGACTATCAAAATATATTGCCAAAGTAAGACGTTTTACTTATTATTAGTAGCCGTTTTTACTAAAATTTATAAAGTCGTTATTTACATAAATAACGACTTTTTTTATTGCCATTCTTCAAAAAGAAAAAGTGTCATTTCTAAAACCTGTTTTAAAAAGATGTAAGATTTTAACTATCAACAATCTAGATTCAAAATCATCTCTATGTGAATTCTTGCAAAAAAAACTTTATAATTACTTACAATATCGTACATTTATTACCGTTACAGAAGAAATTAATAACCGAAAAGAAACGACATATAAATATTCCCTATACCACAAAGTCATTAGTTATTTTATTCTCTAACTACTCTACATTATAGGGATATCGTATCTAACCATTAAAAATTAAGAATAACAATATGAAATTACCACAGTATCTACTAGTTTTAATACTACTTCTATCTTTTTTTGAAACTACCTATGCACAAGAAGAAAATGCAACTGTTGCTGATGCTTTAAGGCAGGAAAAGATCGAAGGGCAATTTGATATGGTGATAAAAAAATCCGGGAAATTTCAAGAATACAAAGTAGTAAAGCTAGTTTGGCTAAACAAACTTAAAAGCAACACTATAGATACACTTAAAACATTAGAATCAAAATTAAACACTACCAATCTTAAGATTGATGAGCAAAAATCTACAATAACCGGACTCGAAGAATCACTTGCCAAAACAAATGGAGATCTTACTGCTGTTACTAAAGAAAAAAACAGCATTAACTTTTTTGGAGCAGCACTAACCAAATCCAGTTACAAAACCATTATGTGGGTTATTATTGGTGTGCTCATCGCCTTGCTTAGCTTCTTTATATATAAATTCAAAAACAGTAATGCAATAACGTTACAAGCCAAAAAGTCTTTAGCCGAAACTGAAGCAGAGTTTGAGGATCACAGACGAAGAGCCCTGGAACGAGAGCAAAAAGTAATGCGTAAGCTTCAGGACGAAATCAATAAACAACGTAAAGCTGGCGCTAAGTAGTTTTAATTTCTAGATTTTCATCATATTCTTTTGCATCTTTGCACCCACAAATGAATTAGATAAAGATGCGCATAGATATCATCACCGTAGTACCCGATATACTAAAAAGTCCTTTTGAGGCCTCTATAATGAAGCGATCAATAGAAAAAGGATTGGTCGAAGTACAGTTTCATAATCTTAGAGATTATACCGATACAAATTATAAACAAGTTGATGATTATCAATTTGGTGGTGGTGCTGGTATGGTTATGATGATAGAGCCTATCGACAAATGTATTTCTAAATTAAAATCAGAAAGGGATTATGATGAAGTCATCTATATGACTCCGGATGGCGAAACTTTAAACCAAGGAATTGCAAACCAATTATCGTTAAAAGGAAATCTAATTATTCTTTGTGGTCATTACAAAGGAGTAGATCAACGGGTAAGAGATCATTTCATTACCAAAGAAATATCTGTAGGAGATTATGTACTATCTGGCGGAGAACTAGGTGCACTAATATTATGCGATACAATCATTAGACTTATTCCGGGAGTACTAGGTAACGAAACTTCTGCATTAACCGATTCTTTTCAGGATAACTTATTAGCCCCTCCTATTTACACAAGACCCGCAGAATATAAAGGCTGGAAAGTACCAGAAGTTCTAACCTCTGGTAATTTTCCTAAAATAGAAACATGGCGAGAAGAACAAGCATATCAAAGAACAAAAGACAGAAGACCTGATCTGTTAGACGAATAAAACAAAGCCACGACATCATCATAATTAGCTATTCGCAACAATTTAAAGTCATTTAAGCTTTCTCTAATAGTCAGACATTGAGAATGATAAATCAATAGCAAACTAATAATAATTACAAAACACTTGCAAATCATCAAATAATACTTATTTTTGCACCCTGATTAGATCAACCTCTGGCGAAAATCGTGAATGTTGCTTTAATAAAATCAAGAAACTATATCAAAAATGGAAGATTTAGTAAAATTCGTACAAGACGAATTTGTTGCAAAAAAAGAAATCCCTGACTTCTCTGCAGGTGATACCATCACTGTTTATTACGAAATTAAGGAAGGAAACAAAACACGTACGCAGTTCTTTAGAGGAGTTGTAATCCAAAGAAGAGGTTCTGGATCTACTGAAACATTTACAATCAGAAAGATGTCGGGAACTATTGGTGTAGAACGTATTTTTCCAGTAAACTTACCAGCACTTCAAAAAATCGAAGTGAATAAAAGAGGTAAAGTTCGTAGAGCTCGTATATTCTACTTTAGAGGACTTACCGGTAAAAAAGCACGTATTAAAGAAAAAAGAAATTAATTCTTATTTCTTTAACAAATCAAAAAGACCGTTAATTTACGGTCTTTTTTTATGAACAAAAGTTAATAACACAAGTTCATAAACTGTTGATAATTAATATAATAAGAATTAACAGACCGCAAATCAATTTTCCTTATATTTATAATTAGATATAGTACATGATGACACAAGGATTCTTGACTATATATCTAAACAAACGTTCTCTGAACATACTAAGACCAGTTTAGAATTAAAATAAATATAGAACGAAAGTTATTTTTTTGAATACATCCTTGAAATCACTTTAAGGGCTTTACTTTAGGATCATTTCAAAATGAAATTCAGAAGAAAAAATTAAGTTTTGACACCTTTTTAATTGTAAATGGCATTTGACTATCCGGGTGAAAAACTGAAAAATTACAAAAGTAATTTAGAAACACAAACACACGTATTAGTCGTAAGAGTAGAAATAAATTATACAAATCCTTATTTGACAAATTTAAATCTGCTCAAAATTGAAAATAAGTACTAATGTAATAAATAACGAAAGTTTTTATTTAATAGCGGGTAAAACAGCTAACATTATGATTATTTTCGATGAAGCCATATCAAAATATTCGTATTCTTGATATGGCTTTTTATTTTGAGAATACCTCTAAAAACAGATCAAAATTTCAACATCTTACATTTTTTTCACCATAATATTCAATAAACTACAATTCAATTCTCTCTAATTCAAAACTAACAACACACAGGTTGCATTTAGGTGACTAGATTTGTATCTTCGCGCTCGGAAATCTATGACTACAAATATTGTAAATTCTAATAGTATCAATCCTAAAAAGATCAACCAATATTGTTTGTCTAAGAAAAATTAAACGACTAATTATTTCCTTACATAAATAGTATAATAAAATTAGGGTGTCTACTACTTTTCAGGTATTAAAAAAACCTCTGGATCCCTAAATAAAAAAACCAAAAATATGGGAGTTGATAACTCAAAAATAGTGTACACCAAAACAGATGAAGCACCAGCTTTAGCTACCTATTCTTTTTTACCTATAGTTCAAAAATTTACTAAAGCAGCAAATATTAATATTGAAACAAAAGATATATCTCTTGCTGCGCGAATTTTATCTAGTTTTCCCGAAAAATTAACCGATAAGCAAAAACAACCTGATGCATTAGCAGAATTAGGGTTGCTTGCTCAGACACCAGAAGCAAACATTATTAAACTACCAAACATAAGTGCTTCTGTACCGCAATTAAAAGCTGCTATTGCAGAATTACAACTTCAAGGATTTGATCTTCCAAGCTACCCTGAAGAGCCTGAGAACGATGCAGAAAAAGAAATTAAAAGTCGATACGATAAAATAAAAGGTAGTGCAGTAAATCCTGTTCTAAGAGAAGGAAACTCCGATCGTAGAGCGCCAAAACCAGTAAAACAATATGCTAGAAAAAACCCACACACTATGGGGGCATGGAGTGCTGATTCTAAAACTCATGTAGCCACCATGTCTAGCGGAGACTTTTGTTCAAACGAAAAATCAGTTACTGTTGATAAAGCCGGAGATGTAAAAATTGAATTTGTAGATCAAAATGGAAGCACAACAACTCTAAAAGAAAAAACAACGTTACTCGAAGGAGAAGTTATAGATGCTTCGGTAATGAGTAAAAAGTCACTTATTGCTTTTCTAAAAGAACAGATAACCGATGCCAAAGAAAAAAATGTATTGTTTTCTTTACATATGAAAGCAACAATGATGAAAGTTTCTGATCCTATCATATTTGGTCATGCTGTAGAAGTTTTTTTTAAGGATGTATTCGAAAAACATGCTGCTACTCTTGAAGAAATTGGTGTTGAAGTAAACAATGGTTTTGGAGATCTTATCAATAAATTAAAAAAATTACCAGATACCAAAAAAGCGGAAATAGAAGCTGATATACAAGCATGTTACGAAAAAGGGCCAAAACTAGCAATGGTAAATTCTGATCAGGGAATTACTAATCTACACGTACCAAGTGATGTGATTATCGATGCCTCTATGCCTGCAATGATACGTAATTCTGGTCAGATGTGGGATGCACAAGGAAACACACAAGATACCAAAGCAGTTATCCCAGATAGTAGTTATGCTGGCATATACCAGGAAACTATAGATTTTTGTAAAAAACACGGAGCCTTTGACCCCACCACTATGGGAACCGTTCCTAATGTTGGACTTATGGCCAAAAAAGCCGAAGAGTACGGTTCTCATGATAAAACATTCGAAATTCAAGGTAACGGTACGGTTCGTGTTATCGATACTTCTGGAAATATACTAATAGAACACCCAGTAGAACAAGGTGATATCTGGAGAATGTGTCAAACCAAAGATGCCCCGATAAAAGATTGGGTAAAGCTTGCTGTAAACAGAGCAAAAGCAACAGCTACTCCTGCAATCTTTTGGTTAGATAAAAATAGAGCTCACGATGCCGAATTGATCAAAAAAGTAAACACATATTTACCAGAACATGATACTACTGGATTAGATATTAGAATCATGTCTCCTATTGAAGCAACTCGCTTTTCTTTAGAAAGAATTAAAGATGGTAAAGACACTATTTCGGTAACAGGTAATGTTTTACGTGATTATAATACCGATCTCTTTCCTATTCTAGAATTAGGTACAAGTGCAAAGATGTTATCTATTGTTCCTTTAATGAATGGTGGTGGTTTATTCGAAACCGGTGCAGGAGGTTCTGCTCCAAAACATGTGCAACAATTTAATAAAGAAGGTCACTTAAGATGGGATTCTTTAGGAGAGTTTCTGGCTCTTGCAGTATCTCTAGAACATCTGGGAGAAACCAATAACAATACCAAAGCTTTGGTTATTGCTGAAGCACTTGATCAAGCTACTATCAAATTTCTTGAGAATAAGAAATCTCCTTCTCGTAAAGTAAATGAACTGGATAACCGAGGAAGTCATTTTTATCTGGCACTATACTGGGCACAAGAACTTGCAGAACAAACTCAGGACAAAGAATTACAAAACGAGTTTGCCATAGTTGCCAAACAACTTGCAGATAATGAAAATAAAATTATCAACGAGTTAAATGATGCACAGGGTAATACTGTTGATATGGGAGGGTATTATTGGCCAAATACAGATAAAATTTCTACTGCAATGCGTCCAAGTGAGACACTTAATGCTATTATTGAAAAATAATATAAGTAGACTATACCGATCAAAAAAAGCCTGTGAAATACTAATTTCACAGGCTTTTTTGTAATACCCACCTATTTCTTTATCAAAATATTTATATTAATTTCTTATTACGTGCAACCCTTTGGTTTTTAAATTGTCAATGATAATAACCAAAAGAAAAGTACTTTTAAAGAAATTTACAATCAAGTAAAACTAATTGGAAACCAATATTCTTTATACGCATAAAGATCTTGTAGAAAAAAGCAAGTCTGGTGATAGGAATTCGCAATACCGATTATATGAGCTCTATGTAGATGCTATGTATAATGTAAGTATGCGCATGCTAAGCATAAAAGAAGATGCAGAAGATGTCGTACAGGATAGTTTTGTAGAGGCTTTCAAAAATTTAAAATCTTTTAGATACGAAAGTACTTTTGGTTCCTGGTTAAAGAGAATAGTAATTAATAAAAGTTTAAATCATTTAAAATTAAAAAAAATACCTGTTACACCTCTTGACCAACATGAATATCATATTAGTGAAGAAATAATTGATCCTGTTAAACCTAAAGATATTAACAAAATAAAAAAGGGGATCAAAATACTTCCAGATGGATATAGACAGATCTTAAGCCTTTATTTAATCGAAGGGTATGATCATATAGAAATTGCTGAGATACTAGGTATTACCATTTCGACTTCGAAATCACAGTATCACAGAGCAAAGAAAAAATTAATTGAAATTGTAAATACATTATAGTACAATGGATGATTTTGAAAAATATATAGCAGAAAATAAGCATTTATTTGATGAGCATAAAGCAGATAAATCAAAAATCTGGAATGAAATTGAGTCTAATTTAGACACTTCAAAAACAATTCGCCTGTGGAGGTCTCCTCTAATAAAAATAGCTGCGAGTATTTTGATCCTTATAGGAACTTTCTCAGTAGTAAACTTAGTCGTATCAGGATTTAATAATAACACCCAAAATAATATTGTACATCAAGAATTACGAGATATTGACACCTATTATAAGGATCTGGTATCTTTTCAGGTACAACTTGTCAAAAACAATTCAAAATTACAACCTGAAGACAAAAAGAAATTCTTGTCTTTTATGGATGAATTGGATGAAGAATACAATGCTCTTAAAACCGAAATGGCAAAAAACTTGAACAATGAATACATTTTAGAAGCCATTGTTAATAACTATAAAAAAAGAATCGAATTGATCGAAAACCTGTTGAAACAGATCAATGATTCTAAAAAATCGAATGAAAATGAAGGCTATATCTTATAAATATCTTTTACTGATGCCCATACTGCTATTTTTTGCAAATGGCATATGGGCGCAGGAAAAAGTATCAAAGAAAATTGAAAAAACGTTTCCGTTAACCAATGCAGGAGAATTACATTTAGAAAATAAATACGGAAATATAACTATTCAAGGATGGGAGAAAAAAATAATAAAAATCGATATTGACATACAGGTTGTTAAAAAGAAAAAAGAAGATGCACAAGAATTGTTAAAACGTATTAATCCTACAATTAATAATACCGAAGATTTTGTAAGTATTTCTTCTGTAATTGAAGAAAAGAATACAAGTATGATTTCTAGATTCTTAAACAAAGAACTCTTCAACAAAACAAGTTTCTTTGATTTTGACAAAGGTAATATTCAGATAGATTACACTGTCTATTTGCCTTTTAATGCCGAAGTTAATATTATAAATAAATTTGGAGATATCATTATAAGTGAATGGAACGGAAAGCTAAAAGCCAATGTACAGCATGGCGATATGTGGGTAAATAAAGATCTTAATAACGCAAGTATAGAAATGAAATTTGGAAAGCTAAAAACCAAATCTATTACTTATGGAAACATCCGATTTAAAAATGGAGAAATCGACATAGAGTCATCTAATGATCTTAAAATAAATAGTAGCGGTACAATTGTAAAAATTGAAAATGTAGAATCACTAGAAATACACTCAAGTAAGGATCAGGTTACCATTCAAAAACTAGGAAGTATTCAGGGTAAACTTATGTTTAGCACTATGAATATAGATGTCGTACACGAAAACATTAATCTGGTTACAGAAGTAGCAGATGTTTGGGTATCCAAAATTCAAAAAACCAATGCTAATGTAACCATCGATCAGGAATCTTCAGAACTAAGTATCAATGTCTCAGGAATGTCCATAGATTTTAATGCTTCTCTCGAACAAGGACTGCTAAGAATTCCTAAGTCGTTTACAAATATAAAAACCGATGTGATTGATAAACGAAGAAAAATCAGAGAAATTAGCGCCACTTATGGTAATAGTGGTTTAAAAGGACAGTTCCATATCACAGGTAGAAAGGGAGTGGTTGTATTAAAAGAATGAGTACACGCCTCTTTTTTAATTGCTCTAGCAATCATTGATTATGATAAATTTAACAGTATAGAAACGAATTACATGCAACTATTATAAATTTAACTTGTCAATGATATAACAAATCAAGTATAATGAGACACGTAAAAACTATATTACTTTTTGCATTAACCAGCTATATTTGTCCGAGTATAGCCCAAGAATCACAGAATTATATAGAATTCAATGACCGAAAAAATATTGTACATGGTGTTTACCTGGGGATACATGCAGGTTATGGAGAAATTGAAGGCAAAGAAACCTATATTGGTGGGCTTAAGATCGCCTATGTTGCTAATCGTAAATTTGAAGTTGGTTTTGTAACAAAAGGACTCTTTTCTAATCAAAATATCTCAGGAATTTTCTCTCCAGATATTGCCGATCTGGCAGCAGTATATTCTGGGCTTCATGTAGAACCTATATTATTTAGTAAAGCCAAAGTTAATCTTTCTTTTCCCGTGTTAATAGGTGGTGGTGCAATGGGATATGTTAATACTAATTGGGATGAAGAAGAAGCTGAACGATACCAAGAAGATCAATGGGATGCAATATTTGTTGTAGAACCAGGGGTGAATGTTTTGTATAATATTTCGAGATACGTTCAGTTAGAAATGGGAGTTAAGTACAGGTTCTCTAGTAAAGCAGAACTATCACCAGATACAATTACCAGAATCAATGGTTTCTCGGCTGGATTCGGTGTAAAAATGGGAGTATTCAATCTTGGAAGAAATCGCTATAAAAAAAACATACCAAATCATGAATGAATTAAAAACAAACCGTAAAAAAAGCATGAACGTTGTATATGTCTTTTCAGAAAACGACAAGGTTTATGTTAAAAACAGTACATGTTCTGAACCGTCTAATCAAACTTCAATAATCTATGAAGAATGGTTTCCCATTAATTTTCAATGGAAATCATTAATGGATTTAAGGAAAAATATGAGACTTCAAAATGCAGACGAAAACTATTAATTAAAGAATACTTTCTTATATAGTTTCCCTGTAACACCTACCCCTACAAAAATACAAATAACTAATAATCAGATTTTTAAATAAATCCGACATGATATCTATTGCCTAATAATTTAATTCTAATGCTTTAAACATTTTAATTATCATTTTAAAACCTAAAAAACAAATGAAAAAAGTAATCTCTTTACTGCTTCTTTTTGTAATTTTCTCTTGCGGAATAGATGATGATATTCTTCATACTCATATAGAATTGCAAAAATTATATGACGAATCAGAATTAGCAGGGCTTTCTGTAGCAATAGTTGATAATAGAAAAGTACTCTATAAGAATTCTTTTGGATATTCAGATATCAATAAAAATAGAAGGTACACAAATCATACAATTCAAAATATTGGATCTATATCCAAAACTTTTATTGCACTGGCGGTAATGAAAGCTGTAGAACAAGGTAAATTGGATTTGGACACCAACATTAATACATATTTACCATTTGATGTAATACATCCATTTCATCCCGAAAAACCAATTACCGTTCGACACCTGGCAACTCATACTTCTGGGATTACAGATAGAGAAGTATATTATAAAAGCTATGTATTTGAAAATCCTGCTCAGGTAGATGTATCTATTTATCCCGAAGATTATCAACCTATTGTAGAATTAATTAAAACGAATGTAAAAATTGATGAATCCGTCTTTTTTGAAAATGTATTGTCTGCATCGGGCCCATGGTATTCTCAGGGTAGTTTTACAGAAAATGCTCCCGGAGAAAAATACGATTATAGCAATATTGCTGCAGCTCTAGCAGCTTTTGTTGTAGAAAATGCTACTGGTATCTCTTATGAAAACTATACTCATAAATACATTTTTGACCCACTACATATGGATGCCACAGGATGGAGCTTTAGCGACGTAAATATGCAGAATCACGCTACACTGTATTATGCAAAAGATTTTGAAGTTCCCAGATATTCCCTGGTTACTAAAGCAGATGGTGGACTAATAACCAGTACTTCAGATTTTAGTAAATACTTGATAGAAATGATGAGAGGCTATAAAGGGAAAGGAAAATTATTATCAGCAGAGTCCTATGAAGAAATGTTTCGCCTTCAATCAAAATATAATGAAATCAAAGAAGCAATGGGTGGTATTTTTTGGGGTATTAATAACAATAATACAATAGAACACACTGGTGGTGACCCAGGTATAATTACAGCATGCATGTTTGATCCCATAAAAAACAGAGGGTATTACTTAATGACAAACACAAGTGAAGAATTTAATATTAATATCGAAAGATCAATAGAAAAAATCTGGAATACATTAATTAACGAAAATCCTAATCGTAACTATTAAATCAATAATTAGCCTCTAATTATATAGTAAGATTTCATCACGAAGTTTTACTATATAATTAAGGTTAACACAACAAGACCAATTAAACTTCAAAACAAGTATAATTCAAAACACAAGAAAAAATTAGTACTAAAAGCGATAATTAACAATAAATTAATTGTAGAACTCGTAACATATTTCTTCCTTTACGGTTTACATTATTAGTACTAATTGATAAAATACTTTCTTTTGAAAAAACACATATTATCTGGTCTCATATTAGTATTCTTATCATCATTCTCAATTCAAAGTCAGGAAAAATTTACATTAAGCGGAGTTATTTCAGAAAAATCCAGTAACGAAACCCTTATCGGAGTCAATGTTATATTTCCAGAAATAGCAAAAGGTATAGTTACCAATGAATATGGTTTTTACTCCATCACCTTACCTCAGGGAAAATATAAACTACAAGTTAGTTATTTAGGATTCACAGATCGCATACTCGAAATTGATCTTAATGAAGATAAAAAACTTAATGTTCAACTTACAGAATCTTCAGAGGTTCTCGATGAAGTAATCATTACAGACAAGACAGAAAAACTAAGCATTAAAAACCCCCAAATGAGTATTAATAAACTCACTGCAGGAACTATTAAACAAATCCCTGTTGTTCTGGGAGAAGCCGATGTGATCAAATCAATTATCCTTTTACCAGGAGTAACTAGTGGTGGCGAAGGAGCGGCAGGATTTAATGTACGAGGAGGGTCAACCGATCAAAATCTTATTTTATTAGATGAAGCTACTATTTTTAATTCTTCTCATCTTTTTGGTTTTTTCTCTGTTTTTAATCCAGATGCAATAAAAGATATCAAGCTTTACAAAGGGGGTATCCCTGCTAAATATGGCGGTCGCGTATCATCTGTATTAGACATTTATCAAAAAGAAGGAAATAGCAAAAAATACAGAGTTAATGGTGGTCTTGGGGCAGTAGCAAGTAGATTACTGGCAGAAGGCCCTATTGTAAAAGATCGAGGTGCATTTTTGATAGGAGGTAGAGCTTCTTATGCTCATCTTTTTTTGCCTCTTTTTGATAATGACAATGTTGCATATTTCTATGACCTCAATACAAAACTAAATTATAAAATTAATGACAATAATAACTTATACCTGTCTGGTTACTTTGGTCGAGATGTATTTGCTATAGATGGAGTTTTTAAAAATACGTACGGTAACACGGTGCTCAACCTAAGGTGGAATCATCTGTTTTCAGATAAACTATTTTCTAATCTATCCCTTATATATTCTGATTATTTCTATGGATTAGAACTCGATTTTGTAGGCTTCGAATGGGATTCTGGAATCAGAAATTTTAATCTGAAATATGACCTTAAACATTATATTAGTGATAATTTTCAGCTTAATTATGGTATTAACAATATCTATTTTAGATTTAATCCTGGTGAAATAAAACCCAATAGTGCAGATTCTGGAATTAATAGAGAAAAACTTATCGATAAATATGCAAATGAATTTGGTGCCTATATCGATGCAGAACACAAAATCTCTAATAACCTAACCCTTCAATATGGGCTTAGGCTAAGCAATTTTGTTAGACTAGGGCAAAATGAGCTTAATATCTATGAAAATGACAACCCTCTTTTATTTAATGAAGAATTGCAGATTTATGAAGATGCAAAACCAATAAGTACAGAAAATTTTAGCAGAAGTGATCAAATAAAAACATTTACCAATTTAGAACCCAGAGTAGCTCTGGCATATGCTTTTAACGATAATACTTCAATAAAAGCTAGTTATAACAGAATGGCGCAATACCTTCATTTATTATCAAATACCAGCTCCCCTACTCCTTTAGATGTATGGACTCCTAGTGGTAAATACATAAAACCACAATTACTGAATCAATATGCTCTAGGGTATTTTAAAAGTATTAATGATGATAAATACTCTCTAGAAACAGAAGTTTTTTATAAGGATATAAAAAATCGTATCGATTATATCGATGGTGCAGATCTAATTGCTAATAATGCTATCGAGCGAGATATTTTAAATGGAGAAGCCCGTGCTTATGGTTTAGAATTTTTATTAAGAAAAAATAAAGGGAAGTTTAAAGGTTGGCTTGCCTACACCTTATCAAAATCAGAACAAAGAACCCCTGGTAGAACACCACAAGAACCAGGGATCAACAATAGCAAATGGTATAGTACTCCATATGATAAAACTCATGATATATCCTTTAACGGAAGTTATGAATTAAACAAAAAATGGAAATTTGGCGCTAATTTCATATTCCAAACAGGACAACCAACCAATTACCCTACAGGGCAGTTCGAATTTCAAGGATTAGTAGTCCCTGTGTTTGATGGACCACGAAATAGTGAACGATTACCAGCATATCATAGAATAGATATATCAGCTACTTTAACACCAAGGAAAAACAAAACCAGAAAATGGCATGGAGAGTGGGTATTTAGTATCTATAATGTATATAATCGTAAAAATGCAGCATCAATTACTTTTAGAAGAAATCAGGATTCCTATGTAAATGAAGCCGTGAGAACTTCTATATTTGGGATTATACCAGCTGTGACCTATAATTTTAAATTCTAATACATGAATATAATTAAAGGTTTATATAGTAATCAAGAACTATACACTACACTAATAAAAACAAGGATGATGTAAATTTTAGTTTTGATCACTGAAAAGAAAATTAGAAACAGAAACAATGAAAAAATTAATCTATATACTGGTAATTCTAATAACATCGATTAGCTGTGAAGATGCAATTGATATAGAGGTCCCCAATGGAAAACAAAGATTAGTAATCGATGCTTCTTTTGAATATTATCTAGACGAAAATCCAGTTGATATCGAAGGTGGAGTAAGGCTTACATTATCGGCTCCATTCTTCGACAAAGAAACTCCTACTGTAAGTGATGCCACCGTTTTTATCACAGATCTTTCTAATAATTCGATTATCAATTTTACCGAATCAACAGAGCCAGGGTTTTATACCCCAGACTCAACTACATTTACTCCAGAATTCGATACGACATATCAACTTACCGTTATCTACAACAATGAAACTTTTATTGCCACTGCGCAACTTATTCCTACTGTTCCTATTGATAATGTAGTGCAAGGTGATAATACTTTATTTGACGACGAGACCGAAATTATTATTTTCTTTACAGATGACGGAACTCGTGATGATTTCTACCTTTTTGATTTTGATTTCAGTTTATTTCTGGCAAGCGAAGATCGTTTTTATCAAGGCGAAGCATTCAATTTCTCTTATTTCTACGAGGATATGGTAAATGGCCGTAATGTAACCATCAAGATATTAGGAATTGACGAACGCTATTACAACTATTCAAACCTACTTATCGAACAAAGTGAACAAGAAGGAGGAAATCCATTTCAAACACCTCCTGCTCTACTAAGAGGCAATATCATTAACACAACCAATATTGATAATTTTGCCTTGGGATATTTTAATATTTCTGAAGCTAATCGATTTGATTTTACTATAAAAGAATAACCTATTCTTATTGGGCTCATCCTGTTTTTGAGTTTGTCGAAAATAGTTTCTCCCTTAAAAAAGGATAGTATTTTATAAAAAATCATAGAAAGCCTAAATAACTTCATTAAAAAAAGAAAGTTACTCCCGTCTTCAAATCAAAAATGAGTATTTTTGAAGCATGTCATTTACAAAAACTACAGAGCAATCCTCAAAATATGATCATTTAGAGAAAATGAGTATTAACGAGTTGCTTTCCAACATAAACAAAGAAGATAAAACAGTTCCTGATGCTGTAGAAAAATCTATTCCGCAGATTGAAGCTTTGATTGCTCAAATTGTACCAAAACTTAAAAATGGTGGTCGGATTTTCTATCTCGGAGCCGGGACAAGTGGCAGATTAGGAATTGTAGACGCCAGCGAATGCCCACCTACCTTTGGTGTTTCTCCCGATTTGGTTATTGGATTAATCGCCGGAGGCGATACTGCAATTCGTAAATCTGTAGAATATGCCGAAGATAGTACAGAACAAAGTTGGAAAGAGTTACAAGAATATCAGATTTCAGAAAAAGATGTCGTTATTGGTATCGCAGCTTCAGGTACTACTCCATATGTCATAAGTGCATTACAAAAATGTAATGAACATAATATTATTACAGGATGTATTACCTGTAATGAAGGTAGTCCTTTAGCAATCACTGCTCAATTTCCTATTGTTATTACCGTAGGTCCCGAGTTTGTAACCGGAAGCTCTCGTATGAAAGCCGGTACTGCCCAAAAACTGGTGTTGAATATGATTTCTACAGCCACTATGATTCAATTAGGGCGAGTAAAAGGGAACAAAATGGTTGATATGCAACTTAGTAATAATAAATTAGTAGATCGTGGAATACGTATGATCATGGAAGAATTATCAATCGATCATGCAAAAGCTTCTGCGATATTAGAACAGTACGGAAATGTACGTGATGCAATAAGCCACTATGGAACCTGAAAGAACAAATAAAGAACTATTAGGTAAAGGAGTGCAGCGAATGGCTATAGCGCTTATTTTTATGTTTATTAGCCCGGTTATTATTCATTCTGCTTTTAAAAATCAGGATCATCCGTTATATATCCCTATATTAATATTAGGAATAATTGGTGCAGGATTTGCGATATTTATGGCATTTAGAGGTTTAAGAACTATTATGGAATCAATATTTGGCAAAAAATAAAATAGTTTACAATCATTTTTAACTAAATCCCCTCTCTTTTACTAATCGGTGTTGTCGGGTTATAACCAAATCCCGGAATTTTTATTTCTACTCCTAGCCGGTTAAGAATATATCCGATAGTTGCATAATGATGTACCGCATGACTATTGGCATGAGCAAGAATACTCTCTAGTGTGTAGTTTACAGTTACTTTTCCCTGTCCCAAATTATCAGTAACATGAATTAGGTAATCCGTATTTGTATCAATATAAGATAGTAATGTTTCCTGAAGTTGGTATATATGATGTATCGCAGACTCCTTATCTGTAGATAATATTTCATCTCGTTTACGAGCTGTTAGATCAATATTGTTAGAGTCTAACCCATGAATTATACAGTCAAAAAAATCAAGAGTATGGCGTATATGTGAACCTATACTAGAGTAATATGGCCCAACAGAACTATTTTGATATGTAGTAGAATCTATAGCGTTAAGTAAATCTATAGCGCTACTAAGATTATAATTTATTGAAGAGATAACTAATTGTTTCATGAGCCGTTTAGACGTAAGATACATAATTAACTTACATATTTTATAGATAAGCCTATAAAATTAATTTTTAAAAAAGTTATATCGCAAATAATATTACATACAAATCATCGTTTAGGTATTGATTTACAGTAACAATCACCCTATTTTCTCACGCACAGTAGGATATTTATCACCACAAATAAGGTTTACCCGTAAAAACTAAGACAAAATGCGTATTTCGTCGATTAATGACTGTTTTTTTTGGATATTATATATAAAATATTGTATTATTGCTATGTGATTTAAAAGCCCCCAAAGAATGAAAAAAATTGCACTTATCCTATTTTTGTTATGTTTTATCCCCAGAACTAACGCTCAAAATATATACGACGATGCCTTAACTGCTGCCAGTTATGCATACTCGCACAGTAAAAAAGCGCATGGGGCAAATAACGTCTTTCATACCCAAGAATATGCCGATAAAGCTATAGAAGCTTTCCAGAAAGTAGAAGATTTGGCTGATAAATGTGGCTGCAAAGAAGCAAACGAAACCGCATATAAAGCTAGAGTCGATATGGAAAGTTCGTTAGAACAAGATACCTACGAACGTAGTAGATATTTTGCTAAACGCGCTAAAGAATTGGGATCTCAACTTCTAGAACAATTAACTTCTTGTCAGGCTAATGGTGATAATTATTCAGATGCAGATGTAGCCTCTACAGAGGGAGAAAACGAATTGGCAGAAGCCACTCAAGAAGTCGCTAGTAAGCAAAAAGAATTAGAAGAAAAACGTCGTCAGTTAGAAATCGAACAACAAAAACTCGAACAACAAATAGCTGAGCAAAATAAGATGAAAGCCGAATTTGAAGCTAAACGTGCTGCCGAATTAAAAGCACAGTCATTAATGAAATCAAAAGCCGAAATGGCATTACAAAAATTAGAAAGCGCACTACAAGAATTAAGTGTAGTTCTAAATGAAGAGTCTAAATTCGTATCACAAGCTGATTATGTGCGAAGTGAAAATGATCTAAAAAACGAATCACTCGACGATACAAAAACATTCTATGTAAATAGAGCAAAAGAACTTACCCAAACCGCTATGCAACAATTTGCCGGTTATAATATGGTAGAAAATTAATTAATGCTGAATTTTATTTTGTAGCCCCAAAATAAAATTTTTACGAACGACATCTCTCCTCTTGCGAGATGTCGTTTTTTTTTTGCCCTGTTGTGAATAAAAAAATTGTTATAAAACAATAATTATGGAATAATTCCTTATTTTTGGAATTATTCCATAATTATTGTTTTGAGAACTATATTACATCTTGATCTAGACACATTCTATGTATCTGTAGAACGCATGATCAACAGCACTCTAAAAGAAAAACCACTTCTTGTTGGTGGAATTAGTGATCGTGGTGTTGTAGCTGCATGCAGTTATGAAACCAGATCCTATGGCATACACTCTGGCATGTCTATGAAAATTGCTAAAGAGCTGTGCCCCGAGGCCGTTGTTATAAAAGGTAATGCTGGAACATATAGCAAATACTCTGATACAGTTACAGAAATCATCAAAGAAAATGTACCTGTATTCGAAAAATCAAGTATTGATGAATTCTATGCAGATCTTTCTGGGATGGACAAATTCTTTGGCACTTATAAATATTCTTTAGAATTACGCCAAAAAATTATTTCCGAAACGGGGCTTCCTATATCTTTTGGACTTTCTGGTAATAAAGTAGTATCTAAAGTAGCGACCAATGAAGCAAAACCAAATAACCAGTTAAAGATAGATTTTGGCACAGAAAAACCGTTTCTGGCTCCGTTATCGGTTAAAAAAATTCCAATGGTAGGTGATAAAACATATCAAACTTTACGAAACCTAGGAGTTCGCTATATAAAAACGATCCAGGATATGCCTGTAGATGTAATGAAAGGAGTACTTGGAGCAAACGGTCTCACCATCTGGAAAAGAGCAAACGGGATAGATAACACCCCCGTTATTGCATTTTCTGAACGCAAATCAATCTCTACAGAAAGAACATTCGATAGAGATACTATAGACATCTACAAACTTAGAAACCTCCTTATAGCAATGACAGAAAACCTCTCCTATCAATTGCGTAGAGGAAATAAGTTAACTGCCTGCATTGCTGTAAAAATCAGATACTCTGATTTTAATACATATACTAAACAACTTAAAATACCATATACCAGTGCAGATCATATTCTTATCCCCAAAATTCTGGAGCTATTCGAAAAACTATATCAAAAACGATTATTAATTCGATTAATAGGAATACGATTTACCCATTTGGTTGGTGGCAACTACCAGATTAATTTATTTGATGATAGTGAGAAGCAGCTTAACTTATATCAGGCACTAGATAACATTAGAATTCGATATGGAGACCGAAGTGTAATAAGAGCCGCCGCTATAGGGTCAACAACTATAGGCAGAATGCAAAACCCATTTAATGGACAGCCTCCTATTGTATTAGCCCATAGAAAACAATAGTTTTTACCCATCGATATCATAATAATGGCATCCGGGCGGGTTATTCACTATATCTTTTTCTGTTAATTCGAATGAATTAACAGAAAAAGGATGTCGTTGCTACCCCTGATGCAAAAGTCAAAACATGAAACTAAATGTATCTTAATTGTCACTCATACTATAGTTTACGTTTCGGAACTTTTTCTGAAATCGATCTCTTAGAGTTGGCCAAAAAAAATAATATAAACTGCCTTGCTCTAACAGATATTAACAATACCTCTGCCTGCCTAAATTTTGTTAGAAAAGCAAAAGAGTATGAGATCAAATCTATTGTAGGAATAGACTTTAGAAACAATCATCAACCTTTATATATAGGATTGGCAAAAAATAATGAAGGGTATAAAGAACTAAATGATTTCTTATCATACTATTCGTATAAAAAAACCGATTTTCCCAAAATAGCTCCTCCTGTAAAAAACGCCTATATCATATATCCTTTTGAATACATATTATCTATAAATAAAACCAATTTTACAGATAATGAATTTATAGGTATAGCTATAAAAGACATTCCAAAATTTCGTCTTTCTAATTTGCAAAAACTGAAAGATAAATGTATAGCACTACAACCAGTTACCTTCAGAAATAAAAAAGATTTTAATGCCCATCGATTATTAAGGGCTATTGATAATAATATACTACTAAGTCGTTTACCCAATAACCAACAGGCTTGTTTTTCAGAACAAATGATCCCGGATCAGGAAATAAACAATAAATTTTCAGAATTTGATTTCATTATCAAAAACACCCTTGCAATCCAGGAAGAATGCTGCATTAATTTTGACTTTTCAAAAAACAACCCTTCGCTAAACCCAAAAACATACACCAACAGTATACAAGAAGATAATAAATTACTTAAAAAGCTCTGCCAGGAAGGTCTTGTCTATCGATATCCAAATCCTCCAAAAAAAGTATTAGATCGTCTAAAAAAAGAACTATCACTAATTACAAAAATGGAATTTGTTTCCTATTTTTTGATTAACTGGAGGATTATCTCTTATGCACAGAGCAAAGGGTATTATTATGTAGGTCGTGGTAGTGGAGCAAATAGTATTGTAGCATACTTACTTCGTATCACAGATGTTGATCCCATAGAACTAGATCTCTATTTCGAACGGTTTATCAATACACACCGTACCAGTCCTCCTGATTTTGATATTGATTTCTCATGGAAAGATAGACAAGATATCACTCGATTTATTTTCCAGGAATTTAACAATGTAGCATTACTAGGAACCTACATTACTTTTCATTATAAAGGAGCAATAAGAGAGTTAGGTAAAGTATTTGGTCTTCCAAAATTTGAAATCGACAAGTTAAGTGAAGGAGATTACGATTATAACTCTCTTGATCAAATTCATAAGCTGGTAGTCATTTATAGTAATCTTATACGAGGCATCCCTAATTATCTTAGCGTACATGCTAGCGGAATATTGATTAGTGAACACCCTTTACATTATTATTCTGCCACAGATCTTCCGCCCAAAGGGTTTCCCACTGTACAATATGATATGATTATCGCAGAAGATCTGGGTTTATACAAATTTGACATTTTAGGGCAACGTGGGTTAGCAAAAATTAAAGACGCAATTACAATTATAGCATACAACCAACCTGCATTAGCAAATTTTGATATTCATGATATAAAGAGGTTTAAGAAAGATGAAAAAATAAATGCTCTAATACGAGATGCAAAATGCCTGGCTTGTTTTTATGTAGAATCTCCTGCGATGCGTATGCTTTTAAGTAAACTAAAAACAGATAATTACTTAGGGTTAGTAGCAGCAAGCTCAATTATACGTCCCGGAGTAGCTAAAAGCGGAATGATGCGGGAGTATATTTTACGGGAACATGACGTAGAAAGAAGAAAAAACTCACACCCGATTATGCTTGATTTAATGAGTGAAACCTATGGTATTATGGTATATCAGGAAGATGTAATTAAAGTAGCACATTTTTTTGCAAAACTAACCTTAGATGAAGCAGATGTATTACGTCGAGGTATGAGTGGTAAATTTAGATCGCGAAAAGAATTTAAAGATGTTAAAAATAAATTTATAAAGAACTGCAAAAATGAAGGTTATGCTGAATCCTTAATTTTTGAAATCTGGGATCAGATAGCAAGTTTTGCCGGATATGCTTTTCCAAAAGGACATTCTGCTTCTTATGCCGTAGAGAGTTACCAAAGTTTGTTCCTTAAAGCTTATTTTCCATTAGAATATCTAGTAGCAACATTAAATAATGGAGGCGGTTTCTACCGCCCCGAAATATATCTTCATGAAGCCAAAATATTAGGAGCTACCATACTAACTCCTTGTATCAATACTAGTAACTACGAACACACCTTAAAAGGCAAAAGTATATTTTTAGGATTAATGATACTAAGAAATTTAGAATATAAGGTTTCAGAAAACATTTTGAAGAATCGCTCTCAAAGTGGTCCATATACTTCTTTAGATAATTTTATTGATAGAGTACAAATAAGTATAGAGCAGATTAGCATCCTTATTAAGATTGATGCATTTAGGTTTACTAATAAAAACAAACATGAACTATTATGGCAGGCTCATTTTAAAATAAACAGCATTCCATCAAATAATCACACTCAATTTCTTTTATTTAACCAAAAACGAGTATCACATACACTTCCAGAATTAAAAGTATCAAAACTAGAAACTATGTTCGAGCAAATTGAAGCTTTCGGGTTTCCACTTTGTGGTTACTTCAAAATATTAGCTACCACACCCAAAAACAGCAATAATGCGAATCAGCTATATGATTATCTAAATAAAAATATAGATATATACGGATATCTTATAGCCATGAAAAACACTAAAACTCATACAGGAAAACGTATGGCTTTTGGTACGTTTCTAGATCAGTTTGGCAATATCTTTGACACTGTACTATTTCCCAAGGTGCAAGAGAAATATCGATTAAGAGAAAAAGGTATTTATCGAATATATGGTAAGGTCGTTAAAGAGTTTGGTTTTTTGAGTATCGAAGTTATTAAAATCGTAAAACAAGACTATATTCAAGATCCCAGATATGCATAAACGAAACCAACTAAAAACAACACCATAACAATATTACTTTTTAGAATACTTTTCATTTTTTAAGTGATACATAATTTAAATTTTATAACTTCATATCATCATAAAAATTATTAACCTCTTAAATTAATCATTATGTATACAAAAATTCTAATTACGAAAGGTGTCAAAAAACTAAGCAAAACTGATCAATCTACAATTAAGGGAGCGCATTTTGGTGGTTGTAGACCAGGCGGTGGGTATACAGGGCAAAGTTGCAATACTTCAGACCAATGCAGACCTTTTGAACCAGGCTTCCCTGTCTTTTGTTCTCATGGCTGTTGTTATGGCGCTTTTTAACCAAAAACACGTATGATAATTAAAAATCCTCTTTATTTAAATAAAGAGGATTTTTATATTTAATATTTTAAATCATAAAAAAAACC
>NZ_JACB01000003.1 GCF_000520975.1 Aquimarina megaterium XH134 | reverse complement strand
GAATCGCGTAAAAACTTTTTGCACGTATATTTTATCAAATACTTGATTTACAATGCATCTAAAAGTGTTTGCTTTTTTTGGCGGCTGGCAAGCGATGGATAATTGTGTTTTAGAAAATTGTTGCGATAGCACAATTATTCTAAAAAAACAATCGAGTGATTGGTAGGCGGCAATTTTACATAACGGCAAATTATAGCTACAAATATAAACGTGAGGTTTAATCATAAACGCCACAAAAGAATTTTAATGACCCAAGTAGCTAAGATCACTATGAAATAGAATTACTGTGGGATATTTTACATAGTATTACATTATAGTTACTAATAATAAACTTGCGTGCGTAAAACGGCTTTGACATAATATCTATCGATATAATACGCTGGCGCGTACTTATATCTGATATTATATCAAATACGCGGTATCCGCCGTTTTACTCAAATAAACATATTTGTACTATAATGTACTTGCGTTATGTCACTTTGCTTTGGGAAAAGCAAAGTTTTTTGTTCTACAGTTTGTTTTAAAAGTTTTCTAACGAAATGTTTCTTAAAAAAAGGTAATGGAACACTTATTATATGAGCCGACGGGAGGAGGGGAGTGTAATGTGTGTGGAATGGGTTAAATTGGGATATTTTATTATTATATTTATGTAATAATTTGATATATATTGATTAAATCTCCGACATTAGCAATTGTAAAATAGAATATTGGTCTAATTTCTACAAATTACTTTATTACAACTCAACTAATTGGATCAAACAATAAAACTTTGTATATTTCTGTATTCCCCTAATTTTAAATATTTAAAATTTTTATTTTAATCAGCTATCTCGTACAGTCGTACTCATACTTATATGTCAAGAAAAGCCAGAAATTATAGAATATCCGACATAAAAAAGTTATTTGCTTTTTCAGGAAATCAATGCGCAAAGCCTGGTTGTACAAATCCGGTCATTGCTGAAGATCAAAAGACCGTGATCGGACAAATTTGTCATATTTCTGCAGCGAGTCCAAATGGTCCCAGGTATAATGAAGAAATGACAGACGAAGAAAGAAGATCATACGAAAATTTAATACTCCTTTGTGGAGAGCATCATGAAATCATTGATAATATTGACAATGTAGATGATTATGATACTGAAAAACTAAAACAATGGAAGAGGGATCACGAATTACATTATCAAGCTACTCCACTCGAAATTAACCAAGAACAAATAGAAATTCTAGTAAAACGTCTTTCGCAAAAACAAAAAGATCCTTTACCAATTGTAATTTTTACAACCTTGGTTTCGGTTTTCTCCGGAATAAATCAGATTTGGGGCTTCTTCGCTAAGATTAACTTTTTTACTGTTATTACTTCAATTATAATTGGTGTAACAGTTTTATTATTTTTTGAGAAATTTATTAAAAAAAATGTAACTGCTGATAAGTTTCTTAAAATATACAAAATTAGTATTAGGAAGTTTGTTCTATTACTTTCTCTATTCATCATAATGTTCGGAACCATACCGTTTACTTCTCAATTTCTTTTGGCGCACCACTATTCCAATAAAGCTGAAGACTTCTCCTATCTGGGTTTAATTGCAAAATCTAAAAATTATTTAACGAAGGCTTCTTCGATATATAACAAGTTGGGATTGAAAGAAAAAAGTAATGAAGTAACTCTTAAACTTGCAGAATCTTTTATTCATTTAGGTGATATGGGTGAGGCAGATAAGATTATTTCAGAACTTCAAAAATCACCCAACTTGAGTTTGTCCAACCAAACCAAACTAAATATTGTAAAAGGTAATAAAAATAGACTGTTGGGGAACTACATAAGAGCAGAAGCCGACTATCAAAATGCACTACAAACCGCCGATACAACTTCGATAGACCATGCCACAATTTTGTTGAATAAGTCAGTAATACTAGATGGTAAAGGACCAAATTACAAAGAGAAATCTAATAAATTATGTCAAAAGGCTCTATCAATTTTCAAAATTAAAAATGATAAGAATGCCCTATCGACTACATATTTAAATTTATCGGCAAGGCACCAGTCAAGTCCGGAGATCGCAATGCTCTATTTAGATAGTGCAGCTTTCTACAATCAAGAAAGAAAATCCCCTCATTTAAATGGACTAATACTTGCGAATCGAGGGTTTATTTTTCTTAAAAAAGGTAATATTCTCAAAGCGAAAAGCGCATATCTGGAATCTCTGGATTGGTTCGAAAAAACTAATAATATAGCTCGTCAATCGGATCTGGAAATAAAACTGGCGCAGGTCGATATTGCACAATCAAAAAACCCTGATGCATTGCAAAGAATAAAACAATCCATTGCCTTAGCAAATTCAATATCCGAAGAGGGCAATATTGTTAATCCCATCAAGATTGCAAATCTATCTGTAACACAAGCTACTGTCCTTGAAAAAATGGGTAAATTCAAGGAAGCGGAACAACAATATCAAAAAGCACTTAAACTGTTAAATAAGCACAGAAGCTATGATGTGGAGCTTAGAGCAATGATTAATTATTCGGCCTACCTCCAGAAACAGAATAGGCGTACTGAGGCAAGTCAATTGTTAGATGAGTTATATTCCTTATTAGAGACTCAGGATGAAAGCCAAAGTACCTTAGCTGTTCTAAATAATTTGGCAAAACTCCATATGGCGGGGAATAGACTAGAAAAATCGGAACAACAATATAGAGAGGCCTTAAATATTGCGAAAAGACTAGGTGATCGAGATTCTGAAGCCTCGACTATGGAAAATTTAGCAATTGTGCTTAAATTGAGCAATAAACCGGGATCGCAAAAACTACTTAATGATGCACTCAAAATATATCGAAAACTAGACAATCAAACGAATGTGGCAAACTGCCTGTTTAATATTTATAAGTTGACGAATCAAAAACAGGCGTTAGACGAGATGCTAGATTTTCTTGATTCTTCAGAAATAGATTATGACACCTATGCTACAATAGTTTTGGGACTTACTACATACGAGATAGCCAAACAAGAACTTCTAAACCATAAGGATAGAATCAAATCAATCCTACATAGATATAAAGATATTGATTCAATTATCAACGAGGTCGTTATAGGAAAATGCCATTTACGTTTAGCTCAAATAGAATTGGAATTGGGAAATCTACATAGAATTAGTAAACATTTGGAATATATAGATAATAGTTTTGAGCATTTCGAGTATTTTGAACGAATAAACATTTATACTCAGGCTGCATTCTTAAAGGCGGCAATAAATGACTATCGCTCTGCTACTGTCAATTTTTTTGATGCATTCGATTTACTCAGCAACGATATTGATCAGCAAATATTGATACTAGGATTAATCGAGAGAATTTGGTCAGGGTTTGATGACCCTATAAAGGAGACCTATATAAATAAACTTAGTAAACTAAAAGTGGAAACTGTGAACCCCGCTTTGAAGAATAGAATAGATCGGTTTATTTCGGTTTCGAGCTAGAAAATTATATTTGTTTGAAAATAACTTTGTGTAAAAATTTTATATCAATCGGTCTATAATGTACTAAAGTTTAATACTTCTACAGTTTATATTAAAAGTTTTCTAACAAAATGTTTCTTTAAAAAAGGTAATGGAACACTTATTTCCCGTTCGACGATAGGAGAGTAGGGGAATGTGTGTGAAATGACAAATTAAACGAGTAACTTTATTCTTATCTGATGAAATACTTAAGATATATACTTTCTAATGGCTATCCCCATCGTGATGAAATAATTTATACATTATTCTGTGAAAATGATAAATTTTATGTTGGGCATACATCAAATCTATTTAGTAGAATGAAATATGGCCATTTTGGTAGATTAAGTAACAGATTACAATATCTTAGGACAAATCCTCCACTTGAGTTATTATTTATTATACGGACTGGAATTACCTATAGTGATAGTATTAATATTCACGATTTAGAGGATTACGTAACCGTTATTGTTAGTAAAAAGTATGGTGCTGAAAACGTATTTGGTGGTTTCAGACACCTAAAGAGAGCTGATAAAAGAATAAAATTTGTTGAAGAATATGACTATTCAGCTAATAAGGAGACAATAGAATTAATCGATCCATTAATTGATTTTGAATTACCTGAAATAAACGAAATTATAGATACTCTTAATAGGAAAAACAATTAAATATAACAAGAAAATTTCACTACTTGCTATTACCTGAAACTATAGAAGGATGGTAGAAGAATGTTCTTGAAATGGGGATATTTCTCTTAATTTAATTTAAAATATGAGGTTTTCCCGCAAATATAAATCATCTGCTTTCTGTAAATTTGAAAATATTCTTTTTAGTTTAAAATTATAATTACCCCACTCACTTTTGTTTAATTGTCTAATTAAATTGAATTATAGTAAACTTAGTTCTATGGATAGTTTCAGGAATTAATTTATGATTTAGTGTTCAAGTAAATAACTTTAATTACAAAAATATGGGAAGTAGTGGTTCAGGAAATTTTTCAGATTATCCGGGGAGTAAACCAACAGGAGGAGGAAAATCTGGTGGATCAAGCGGTGAAAACAAATGCGAAAAAGCTTTCACAGCTATGTTAGAGGAAATAGACAGATGCCCTTATTATATTGAAAAAAAAGATGTTCCTAAAGTAGGGGATGAAGTTAAAATAGGCTTTGATAAAAGACCAACAGCAATTTCGAAAGATGGTTTGACTGTGGGTTATCTTCCTACAAAATTTAATTATATAAAAATGTGTTTAGATGATGGCTATTCTTTTATAGGAAGAGTAGCTAGTTCTTCTAGTGATCTGGTTGCAGCTGTAAGTATTGATGTTATACCAAGTAATTAATGAAATCGGAAATTTGTATTCTTGGAGATATAGTAACGGATATTACTTTGCCTCAAAATGGAGATGAAATTAAAATTCGTTTTGGTGGTATAACTCATTCTGCCAGAAGTTTATGGGCGATAAACACTGATTACGATGTTAAGTTTTTTGCGCCATCATATCTTTTTAAAGAAATTTACAAGTTTTGTAATCATCACGGTGTAAAGGAAACCCTTCCATTAGGTATAATAAATGGGGCTCCCTATACATTCTTGATTGGTAGCGTTAAAGAAACAGGAAATCAATTATATGATTTTATCCTAAGGGATCAAATAGAGATTGAGTATAATACCGAAAATTTTAAAAGCCTGAAAGGGTATAAAGAAATATTAATAACCTCTGGGAACTTTAATTTAGGTTTGATTTTAAAAGAAATAGACGAAAATTGTAACGTACACATTGATTTAAGTAATAATATATCGTCATTTTCACAATTGGATGGATATTATTTTAAAACCATCTTTTTATCCACATCATCAGATTTATTTCTTAGCAATTATAACGATTCATTTGAACAATTTTACTCGCTATTTAAGGGTAGATGTGGTGTATTAGTTCTTAAAGAAAATAGGGGTGGGTCTAGAATTTACGATTTTGATAATGAGAAAAAATATCAAATACCATCAATTACTCAACCCATAGTACATTCTGTTGGAATTGGTGACGCATATAATGCGTGTTACATTGCCAATTACCAAAAGTTAGGTATTAATAATGCTGCTTTTTTATCTTCTTGGATTGCTTGTGAATATGCCTCAACAACTTATCCTGATGATTTTAAAAAAAATATATCAAGGGTTTTAAAAACTAAAATTGAGGATATAATTTCAATGGGAGGCTGTGTTTTACCTTGGGAAAAAAGACAATTATTTCCAATTTATATTGCTGCACCTGATTTTGATTATCTGGATACATCACAGATCGAGATTTTGGTAGAATCATTACAATATCATAATTTTTGCCCAAGAAGACCGGTGAAAGAGAATGGACAATTATCTATTAAGAATACAAAAGAGGAGAGGATTAACACCTATAACAATGATATTGAATTAATTAAAAAATGCAAATTACTAATAGTTGTTTATATAAATGATGATCCAGGAACAATGATAGAACTTGGATACGCCAAGGCTTTAGGAATACCCTGTTTAGTGTTTGATCCCTATAATAGAGCTTATAATTGTATGTTAACCGAAATGCCTGAAATAGTATCATCTGATTTAGATGTTATTATTTCTGAAGTATTTAATGAATTATCGAAATTAAATGAATAACAAAGTAATTTTACTAGCCTCTGGTGGATTAGATTCAACAACAATGGCATATTGGTTATTAGACAAAGGAATAGATTTTATTCCTTTATTTATAAGATATGGTCAACATTGCGTTGATACCGAACTTGCAACTTTGAAGAGTGTTTTACCAAAAACGCACGTTGATAAAATTGAAATTATAGATATTAGTAGCGTTTATAAATATTCTAATAGTAAATTCATAAATGAAGCTAATTTATGGGAAGATAATATTACCGCTGACGATTTATATATTCCATATAGAAACATATTAATTCTTACATTAGCAGCCTCTTTTGCACAATCTTTAAAAATAAAAGAAGTTTATTCAGCATTTATAAATAGTAATCATGCTAAAGAAATAGATTGTTCAAAGGAATTTTTTTCGAGAATGGAAATGATGTTAGGAGAATATGGAGCTATTAAAATTAAAATGCCATTTTTAGAAAAAACAAAATTTGAAGTTGCACAAATAGGTATAAAAGTTAAAGCACCAATAGGAAAAACATTTTCCTGTCAAGCTTCCTCCGAAGTTCCATGTGGGGCTTGTCCGAATTGTGTCGATAGGTTAGAAGCATTAAATAAATTATAAACTAGAAATACTATGCAAATAGTAATAGAATCTGCCAGAAGTTTAGTTGAATATATTAAATCTTTAGATGAGCTATCTTTAAATCAACAAAGAAGATATTCCGGTTATACTCATATTGGAGCATTGTTCACAGATATCATTTTACAAGCTGGATTGAATTACAAAAGCGTTGTGAAGCCTCGTGTTGAAAGGGTTATGATAGATTTTCCTCAAGCAAATAATGTTGATAATTTAGAATTAGCTATTGAAAAATATGGTCTTGAGAAAATTTTAAATTGGAAACATCCAGTTAAACTTGAAAGATTTAGTGATTTAGTAAGATTCTGTTCTGAAAGAAATATTAATAGTTGTGATGATTTAACCGACTTTTTAAGCTATAGAGATAATAGAATTTTGTTTTTATCTGTTAAAGGTCTTGGCCCTAAAACACTAGATTATACAATGAAATTATTAAATTTTGATACAATAGCCGTAGATCGACATATCATAGGCTTTATGGAATCAGCCGGTTTGCCTCATATTAATTATGATTATACTAAGAAAATAGTAGAATTCGCTGCTGATTTATTAAACGTTTCTAGATCATCATTGGACGAAACTATTTGGTATTATATGTCTTCAAAAAATATTGTTTCTACAGATACAAGACAGCTAGAAATGCAATTTTTATAAAATTTCAGAATGGTAATATTATGTAAAATAGAATCTAAAAGCTAAAAAACGGCCTCAGAAAACTTTGGCATAAACAATAGGCAAAGGAGCGTCGATATTTTAGAGATTCTAGTACTAAGGTTTAATCAAATTTTTGCATATTCATTTTTGTCTCAAACAATCTTATGAGTTAGAGTGCTTTCTAAAATATAGCGACTGCGCCGTGATTGTTTCCAAAGTTTTGTGCAGCCTTGATTTTTTTGTTTAGCTCACGCGTTAATACTTTATTGGAGTTCGTGAATCTCTATTGAGATCTGGCTACCGCCAAATCTCAATCTTCGATTTCTTTTTGTATCAAGACAAAAAGATATGCAAACCTTAGTAAGTTTAGTCTATGTTCTGCAGTTAGCATGTGCATAGACGAGTTTACAAAATTGATCCTGTGAATCAATTTTGTAAAGCTGCGAGATGATGCGGCTGGATAATGTTTGCAGAGATACAAATCATAAACGCTAAAAATGCTTATGCGGGAACCTTCACGAGAATCGCGTAAAAACTTTTTTCACGTATATTTTATCAAATACGGGATTTATAAGTTACCTAAAAGTTTTGCTTTTTTTGGCGTGGGCTATGCGGTTGGATATTGTGTGTAAAAATAAATGCCATATCAGGCATTTACATTTTTATAAAACAATCGAGCGCATAGGCAGCGGCAATTTTACATAGATGTCGCTATATCTGCAATTATATAAAATACTTCGTATTCGCCAATTTGCTTCAATAAACACATTTGTACTATAATGTACTTGCGTTATGTCACTTTGCTTTGGGTAAAAGCAAAGTTTTTAGTTCTACAGTTTATTTTAAAAGTTTTCTAACGAAATGTTCCTTTAAAAAAGGTAATGGAACACTTATTATGCGAGCCGACGGCAGGAGGGGAGTGTAATGTGTGTGGAGTGGTTCTAATTTCTCGAAGTTTTTACTGATTACGGATTTCCATAAAAAACATAAAATAAAAGTATTTACTTTTATAAGAGACTTAAAAACAGGTGTTTTTACTTATTTTTTGATAAAGAACCTCTTATTAAGTTTAAATATTCCAATCGTCATTTTATAATTCTCCCTAATCTAATATTTATAAAAAATATAATACCCTGCAATGGGTATGGTTTTACGTAGTCTAATTATCTAGTTTTGAGAATAGTAACACATTGTTTAATTAATAAACTCTTGAAGTATTATGGGGGAAGAAATAGAAATTAGCTTTGCTTTAAAAGAGGACAGAGCCAAAGTTGTTTTAAAAGTGTTGAATACTGTTGGTCAAAACACCAATAATGCAACAATTCGAAAGGTAATGAAATATTTACATCAAAATATTAAAAAGGATATTTGGGCAGATAATTATATAGAACTACTTCTTATTGCCAAACTTACGAAAGAAAGTGGTGTGGTTGGAATACATAAAAATTCTAGTTTAAAGAATTATATCGGATTTAGTCACCATGCCATGGTTCATTTATTGCCTAAATGGTGCAATGCTATTTTAAAGAAAGTGGCAATTGAAGGAGATTTAGGTAAACCGTCTAAGAAAATAACCTCACAGCAGACTGTAAAAGCAAAAAAAGTGTTGGACCTTATTAAATTGATTATCAATGAACTTCCATAAATATAATACATCGAATTTAGTAGTTCTATTTTTTTTAATTTCGAGTGTAGTGTCTGCCCAAGATCTTAAGATTCAAGTAGGACAATCTGTAGATAATTCAACAACAAAAACTAAAGCCGGTTCAATTACTGCGACTTTTCCGAGAGATACAATTCCTAACTCAGAAAGCATTCAAGGTTTTATTGAAGTGGGATTAAATTTTCCTGACAATACAATAAAGAGTTATTCCGTGAGCGTATTTGCTGAAAAGCATCGTAATAATTTAATAAATAAAGAACAAGATGTTACCCAATTTGGGGGACAAATAATGTTTCATCTTTGGGAAAATTCGGAGTTCTTTTTATTAAAAAACTACAAGGTGAAGTTTTTGGGTACAGCAAAATACTCAAATGATAGAATAGCCAAAACAGATGGCGGACAGTATCTTTTACATTTTAATCTTGCTTCTAAAGGAGTGGGAGGGAATTTTGGAGATGCTTTACTTAATATTGAAAACTTTTACCCTAGGGATGAATATAAAAATTACGAAAATAATCCAGATATTGAAAATCCAGATTCTAGTAAACGATTTACTTCAGATTATATTCAATTTTCCAGTTCCCACACCTTTGGAGTCGAATATATGTCAAATGAAGATTTAGTATTGGGTAACATGGTTTATTCTTTGAATATTTATCCCTTAAGTGGATTGATATATCGTGTATTTAAACAATACCGTATGTTACAGTTTTCTTTTGGAATTGATCATCGATTTCAAATTAATTCGAAAAACACGGAATTGTTTGTTGGTAATTTACTCACTGCATCTGCAGGAGTTAACTTTTTAATTAATGAAAAAAAAGGATATCAATTAGGACTTAAATATGCCTATCAAGAGGGAGGAAACCCTTTAAAAGGCCTTGCTGACCAAACATTTTCTCAATTAACACTTACAGCTAAATTTGTATTGGATAAATAAAAAGAAATTAACAATTCTATAGATATGAAACTAAATATAACACTTTGCTTCTTCTTATTTACTTACTTTTCTTTATTGGCTCAAGAGTCTGGTAGCCAGGTTTACAAACCAAAATACAACACTATTACCCATAAAATACTCAGAACGGAACAGAATTTAACAAATAAATCAGGAAGTGGATATAATTCAATGTACAAATTACTCGATGATATTATTGATTCTGCTAAATCAAAGCTTGATCCAATTATTTTAGATTCTTTGACTGATGATAGAGAAAAAGCCATAACCATTCTACAATCAATTAATAGGACTCTCAAAGGATTTAATTTTAATTTATACATCCATACCTATACCTTAACTGAGATGTTAACAAAAAAGAAAATGGATTGTGATACTGGTTCAATGTTATATATTATGGTTGCACAAGAATTGAACCTTCCAATTTATATGGTAGAGGTTCCTAATCATAGCTTTATTAGGTACTATTATTCAGATGCAGAGTATCTAAATTGGGACACAAATGTAGCGTTAGGTTATTCCATATCACCAATCTATAGTGATACACAATACATGCATGGTGAATCGGTTACAAATTCAAGTGTATTCACTATAGAGGAAGCAGTAAAAAATAAATATCTTCAATCAATGTCTCTGGATGATGATGAAGCTTATTTCTACAGCCTAGTTCTTTCTTTAACCGACCTAAAGGCAAGGGAAACTAGAAAAGTTTTAGAGAAATCTCTCGAATTGAGACCATTTAGCCACTTATCTAGAAATAATCTTGCTTGGTTTCTACTCACCACGAAGGAATATGCTAATGTGAAAAATGATAATATTATTGCTCTTAAGCTTGCTACAGAAGCAGTAAGTATGTTTGAAGATAATAAAGCCTACAATGACACGATGGGATGTGCGTGTGCTTCTAATGGAGATTTTACTAAAGCAATAATGTATGAGAAAAAAGGAGGCAACGACAAAAAGCAGCTAGATGGTTATAAAAATAATCAAACATGTTTTGAACTAGGATATAGACCTCAAGATTAATGACAACATTTTCTTTAAAAGTTTTCTAACGAAAAGTTCCAATAAAAAAGGTAATGAAACACTTATTACCCGTTCGACGGTAGGAGAGTAGGGGAATGTGTGTGGAATGGTAGAGAATTCGCCCTGTGTTTTATTGCGTAATGTTAATATGATTGTTAAAAAGTCCTAAAACAATCTGTTTTTGATAAGAAATCTAATATTAAATTTATAATTCGTCATAATTACCCCTCTCCAAATATTATTTAAAATTGGTCAAATAAAAAATTTGACTAATACTGTTTGTTTTGAAATTAAGTATTAGTATTATGAATAAAATAGAATGTCCAAATTGTTCAAAAGATATATCCGATAAAGCTATTTTTTGTGGAAGATGTAAAACACAGGTTAAATGTCTAGACTGTAAAGAATTGTTGAGTTTGGATGATATATGTTGTGAGGTTTGTGGGAAGGATATTAAAAGTAGAAGTGAACCTTCTTCAATGAATAGAATTGTTTATGATGGAAAAAAGTTTGAAGCTGAATTTACTGATACAGTAGGTAAGGATGTTACAGAAACATTCGGTAAAATTTTTATGGCAAATCAGAAAAAGTTAGGAACAAATAGTGCTCAAACTTCAAATAATGAGGATCCTATCTCTGAAAGTATCATTGATATAGTAGGAGAAGAAATAAAAGAAGAAAATACTCAAGTTACAAATCAATCTAATCAAGAAGGTATTGATTTTATCTTTAGAGATAAAAATGGAAAATTGGATCTACTTGAAACGGATTTAAAAGCTTCTGGAAAAACAAATTATGCGATGAGGCTAACTTATTTGATTGTACTATTCTATAAAGAAAAAGGAAAAGATAAAATTGATAAGTCAACCATAAATGGCCTTTTAAGTTATTGCGGAGTATATGATGGAAATTATAGAGGGGCATTTAGCAATGCTAAAGCTCATTTTATGGTAGATTCTGAAGGAGTTGAGTTTAGAAGACCTGGTTTAATTCAAGCCAATAAATATCTCCAGGATGTTTTAAATGATAAAGTAACGGGCAAATGGGATTTAAGCAATTTAAAATCAAGCTCATCAACCAAAAATAAAACTACTGCTAGAGACAATAAAGAGGAAAAAAGAAGTAAAAATTCAAGTTCATCACAAAAGATAAAATTGGTAAAAGATTTAAACTTATACCCAAATAATAATAGAAGTCTTAAAGATTTTTATGGAGAATTTGATGCCAAAACCAACTATGAAAGGAATCTACTTATTGTTTACTATTTAACCAAAGTTTTAGGAAATACAGAATGTGGATTGGACCATGTTTATACTTGTTATAAAGAACTAGGTTTGAGAATACCAACTGCTTTATATCAAAGTTTAAAAGATACTGAAAAAGATAAAGGTTGGATTGACACAAAAGATATAAATAAGATATCCGTACCTACCAAGGGGGAAAACGCAATTAGCCATGATTTAAAACGTAAATAGATATATGGCTATAGATATATTCTGTAATAACATTAAAGAGTTTAATAATCTAAGTAGCTCGGAACAGATTGATTATTTTGTCTATTATCTTTTGATAATAAAAAAACAAGATGGTGTAAAAGCAAAGGATATTAGTAGTTGCTTTGACGAAATGCATCTACCACCATATTCAAATATTGGATCTTATTTAAATAGGTTTTCAAAGAAAGGTAAAAATCAAAAATTTATAAAAAGAACTAATGGATTTTATTTAGAAAGAAGTAAAAAACAGGAAATAGATTTAATCACTAATAACAAGCCTTTACCTAAACCTTCGGATGGTTTGTATCCTCAAGTTTTACTAGAGAATACAAGGGGATATTTACTTAAAATAGGCGAACAAGCTTCTATTTGTTATGATATTGGTTTATTCGATGCTTCTCTTGTTATGATTAGAAAATTGTTAGAAACCCTAATAATTGAATGTTTTGAGAGACATGGTATTGAACAGAAAATAAAAGGTAATGATAATCATTACTTTTTTTTGAGTGATTTAATCGATAAGTTTCTTTTAGAAAGCAAGTGGTCTGTTAATAGAAATACCGCTAGAAGTTTACCGAAAATAAAAGCTTTAGGCGACTTAAGTGCTCATAATAGAAAGTTTAGCGCTAAAAAACCTGACATTGATAAAATTAGAGATGATTTGAGAATTGTAATTGAAGATTTAATGCATACAATAGATTATTCTAATTGGAACAAATCATGATTTATTTCATAACCAAAAATTCTGAATAAATAATGGATAGAAGTAATATATATGTAGCTTATACTGGAGGAACTATTGGAATGAAGAAAAGGGCTAAAGGTTTTACTAATGTTAAAAATCAGTTTGAAAAATTTATAAGAGGAAGTAAAGAATATCAGGTTTGGAATAATAATCGGAATATCGATATCACGTTCAATGAATATAAGAAATTAATTGATAGTTCAGACATTAAGCCAAGAAACTGGAATGATATTCTAATGGATATTAGAAAGAATTATGATGATTATGATGGTTTTGTTATTGTCCATGGGACTGATACATTAGCCTATACTAGTTCAATGCTCTCTTTTCTTATAAAATCTCTTCGCAAGCCAATTGTTTTAACAGGTTCACAAGTATCAATATTTGAACCTAATAGTGATGCATTTAATAACCTATTTAATTCTTTTGAATTAGCGACAGGAAGATATGGTGTTCAGGAAGTTTGTATAGTATTTAATAATTTGATTCTAAAAGGCTGTAGAGCAACAAAAGTAAGTTCAATACAATTTGATGGTTTTATGTCTCCAAGGCAGAAATCACTTGGAAGAATAGACAATGGGATTATCAATATAGATAAAAGATACTTATGGACTTCAAGTAGGAATACATTTAGATATGCGGATATAGTTTTGGATAAAATTGAAGTTGTGGTAGTCAAATTATTCCCAGGAATTGATTCTAAATTTTTAATGAGTATTGCGACTGATAAAAATGTAAAAGCTATTGTGGTAGAGGCATATGGATCTGGAAATGGTCCTGCCAGCAATGAATTTAAAAAAGCCTTAATTGAACTGCAAAATGCCGAGATAGTAGTCGTTGTATTGAGTCAACCATTACATGGTAATGTGGTATTTGGATCCTATGCTAATAGTAATGCTTTTAAAAAATTTGGGGCTATCAGCGGATTTGACATGACGACTGAAGCTACTGTAGCAAAGTTGTATTATCTGATCAAACAAGGAAAATCTTATTCCGATATACAATCCTTAATGGGTTATAATATGCGAGGAGAAATTAATAAAAGAGGAAAATTACCGAAAATCAAGATTACTAATTGATCATATTAAATTAAGGTTAGTTAATTCTATCTCAGAAAACTTTGGAGAAAACAATAGGTAAAGGAGCGTTCATATTTTAGAGGTTTAGTACAAAGGTTTAATCAAAACTATAGATATTGATTCTAGTTTAAAGCAATCTTAGGAGTTAGAATGTTTTCTAAAATATAGCGACTGCGCTGTGATTGTTTCCAAAGTTTTGTGCAGCCTTGATTTTTTTGTTTCTTTTTTCATCAAGGAAAAAAGATATGCAAACCCTTATGATGTTTAATCTGTGTTCTGCAGATAGCATGTGCATAGACGAGTTTATGAAATTGATCCTGTGAATCAATTTTGTAAAGCTGCGAGATGATGCCGCTGGATAATGTTTGCAGAGATACAAAATCATAAACGCTAAAAATGCTTATGCGGGAACCTTCACGAGAATCGCGTAAAAACTTTTTGTACGTATATTTTATTAAATACGCGATTTATAATACACCTAAAAGTATTTGCTTTTTTTGGCGTGGGCTATGCGGTTGGATATTGTGTATAAAAATAAATGCCATATCAGGCATTTAAATTTTTATAAAACAATCGAGCGCATAGGCAGCGGCAATTTTACATAACGGCAAATTATAGCTACAAACAGCAGAATGTTTCTTATTTAGTACTAAACTCAAGAGCCTAATGTTTAATGACCCAAGTACTACAGTTTATTGTGTGTTCAAGACTTTATGGGATATTTTACATAATATTACATTATAGCTTACGAATATTAATGAAACTCAGGTCGTAAAACGGCTGTTACATAAATGCTGACGATATAGACCTAAAGGCGCTATATCTGCATCTATGTAAAATAGAACCGAAAAAGTTCTATTCGCCGTTTTACTCATATATTATATTTGTACTATAATTTATATTATGTAAAATAGAATATTTGAATGCTGCTCTACTATTGATTTAGTTCAGATTAATTATTCGATACCGCTGTATGATTCTTATCTTCTAATTTTGATACCATACCTCTATATCGTATCGATGTTCGGTGATTGCTCTGTATCATAATATCACTTCTCAAATTTGAATATAGTGTTATTGATATTCTAAGCCATTCTGTAGCATTCCTAATTTCAAAATTTATGGAGTACCGTTGCTTTTTCTCATTATATGTAACCTTAGTATGTTCTGGTACACCATCAAATTCTATATTGTTATTTTTATTATTAAAACCTGCAGATATTTGACGTTCTCCAAAATATGGTAAATCCACAGAGATACTATCTCCCAGGATTCTAAAATGATTATAATTTCCGATTAGATTTATATTGTTTCCTGTACTTCCTACAGGTAATAATCCGCTATTGGCCAATGCGTTAAAACTACCGCTCGTTACTGGTGATGCCCAATCCGATATAATCTCTAGTTTTTTTTGCGCTACCAATTCATCTAATGTTTTACTTTGTTCTGTAGATACTACTGGACTTTGTGAACTTCCACAACTCAATAGTAAACAGCTTATAAGTACTAAAAAAAGAGTTTTCATTTTTTATGATAAATATTACTGATTATTGCATCAAATAATATACCATTTTTTTAAATATCAGCACATTTTTTTAACATAAGTTTCAGTGAATCAGGTAGTATATAGAAAATTTTAGTCCCTAAAACCTATACCTTCCTCGCACATACAATAAATTTGGAGTTCCATAATATCCAAACTCCGATGTGCCAAAGTTTAGATTATGATTTACCTCTAAAGAAAAATTAGTATCAAAATCATACCCCATACCATATATAAACTTAGTTTGTAAAGGAACTTCTATATCATGAATATCTACATTTCGTGTAAGTTCTATTTCCAAACCAGAAAAAAAATGAAATTTATTTGTTAATTGTAATTTTCCTCTAATCGGCATTTTAAAAACATCTGCAGAAAGATATGTGTCATTATACCCTTGTAATTCTATAAACAAATTTGAATTTACTTTGTAGTCAATTGTAAAATATGCATGCTGTTCACGACTTGATAGTCCAGAATATGAAAATCCACCAATTGCTAACTTTGATTTCTTATCTACTACTCCATTTGCATCTGTTTCTTTTTCCTGAGCATGTATTTGTTTTCCGGATAAGAAAACAGAACACACGACTCCTACTACAAGTACATAATGCCTTTTTCTAAGTATTCGAAACAGTTTTAACCTTGGTTTGTTATATAGTAAAATGTCACTATTTCTCATAATTAAGTGATGGTATTGGTTAAAAAAGTACGATTCACATAAAAGACTATTAAAAATAGTATAGCGTTACAGAATATAACATTCTGCTTTAAACCTTTGTGGGCCAAATGCATTACTTTTGCCAGATGCAAAAAAATAAGTTCGCCCAGTTTGAATTTGTAACCCTTATGGCATCTCTAATGTCTATCGTAGCTTTGGCTATAGATGCACTTTTACCTGCGTTAGATATTATAGGGATTACTATTGGTACCCGGCAAGTCGCAGACAATCAGTTATTAATAACCATGATTTTTCTGGGTCTTGGTATTGGTCCGTTATTTTTTGGCCCCATATCAGATAGTATAGGTAGAAAACCTGTTGTGTACATGGGGCTATTACTTTTTATTATCGCAAGCTTTATCTGCGTTTTTGCGACAAGCATAGAAATGATGGTATTGGGACGAATTCTGCAAGGTATTGGGTTATCTGCTCCCAGAACCATTGCTATTGCTATGATTCGAGATATTTATAGCGGAGATTATATGGCACGTATCATGTCATTTATTACTGTAGTATTTCTTTTGGTGCCCATTATTGCCCCTGCATTGGGTAAATTTGTATTAGATCATTATGATTGGCAAGCTATATTTTATGTGCAAGTACTATTTAGTATACTAGTCTCTTTTTGGTTTTGGAAAAGACAAGCCGAAACCCTCGAAATATCTAAACGTATAAAATTTACATCTACTATTTTTATAGATGGCCTAAAGGAATTAATGCAATACAAAACGACCATTGGCTATACCCTTATTTCGGGCTTTATTGTGGGTTCTTTTATGGTATATCTAAGTACTTCTCAACAAGTTTTTGAGCAGCAATATCAATTAAAAGAAGAGTTTCCGTATATATTTGGTCTTTTGGCAATCTCTATAGGTTCTGCTATTTTCTTAAACGGAACACTAGTTTTAAAATATGGTATGGAGAAATTGGTTACCACTTCTCTACTCGCATTTTTTGCAATTTCACTTTTATATATTGTATTGTTTTATAATTCTTCAAATCCAAGCGTAGGTATATTATTGCTATTCTTCGGAATGCAATTTTTTGCTATTGGTTTTTTATTTGGAAATTTAAGGGCGTTGGCCATGCAACCTATTGGTCATATTGCGGGGATAGGTGCTGCAATCACAGGTTTTGTTTCAACTATTATGGCGGTTCCTATTAGCACTTACATAGGGAGATTTGTTTTGGGGACTACTCTACCTTTATTTATAGGGTTTTTGGTCTGTGCACTACTTTCAATTATAATTCTTGTATATCTAAAAGTATCTGTAAAACAACAACGTGCTACTTAATTAATAAAGTGATTACCTATGCGATCACTATGCATGTTTACGATCTTCAGGTATAGATAGATCACCGTTTCCGGCAATAGCGAATTGGTCTCTCTTTGATCCGTATCCAAAATTAGAAGATCTACGATATTTATTCTGGAAATCTGCGAATCGTCTTTTTCTAGTGGTTTTTTCTTTATTACTCATAGTGGAAAGTTTTAATGAATCACGCGACTAACAATTAATTCTCTTTCTAAGTTATCATTTTTTTTAATTTTAGTCTACTCATTCGTAGCACTTTATATTTATTTTAAGATACGTACGAACAATCCTTCTTTTAGGGTTTAGAGTTCAATAAAAATTTCCTGTTCTTCGTTTGTATTTAATAGGATTGAAATTTTTCTGTTTGCATACCCTTCTGCTATAATAAGTATATCGTATTTTCCTGGAGTTAGATCATTCCAGAAAAAAGCTCCAGTATCATCGGTTACTTGAGCTATATCTACTAATCGTGTCATCCCAGTGATCGTTAAAGTTATCACTGCTTCTTCTACAGGGTTTTTAGATTTTTGATCTACTATTCTTCCTCTAATTGTAGCTGCCATTAGTTTTTATATTTGTTTTTTAAAGAATGAGCATTCTCTCTTATAAAAATGCTCATTCTTTCTGTTTTACTTACTATTTGTATTTGTTTTTCCAGTTTTTAAGATTCTTAAACACGGGTTTTGTAATTCGGGTAGCAGAATTACCCAAAGAATATCCATTGGTATGGATTCCTACAGCATAACGTTTACCATTTTTGATTCGCCATACCGGAGAACCACTTTGCCCTCCTGCAGTATCAATATTATATACTAATGTTCTGGATGTAACTGCTTTAATTTTTCTGGCATGCCACCACTGTGTACCTGCTGGTTTATCCCCAGGATATCCAGAAAGATTTACTTTTAATCCTAATAAATCAAAGAAACCATAGTTTCCATATCCAAAATACCCTACTTTGTTACCATACTTACAGTTTTTGGGAAGTATAATAGCTCCATAGTCATGGCTTCTCTTTTTACTCTTAGTCCATCCTTTAACCGAATGGAAATGAGAAGATTTACATGATCCGTATGGTTTTTTAGCACCATTTCTTCCCGGGATTACTTCTATACTCTTAGCCCAGCCACCATGTTTATGCATATAAACTACATGGCCAGCTGTAATAACTGTTCTGGGGCCGATAAGAAATCCTGTACCAATCCAATTGGTACCATCTTTTGCTTTGATTCTTAAAGAACAGATAGCACGCCAGGGATACTTGGTTGTTCCCTTAATTTGTTTACGATCATCTTTACCGATAACAACTTCTTGCATCATTTTCTTACCACTTTCGCTACGCATTAGCATTGCTGCAGTAGGATCTCCAAACTCAGCGTAATATGCATCCAAAAGATTTTCTTCATCTTCTTCTTCGTTTTCTTGCTCTTCTAATACCGAGTAATCGTACCCCGAAACTTTTTCTAGAGTACCTTCTTCGGTTTGAGAATTTTCTGTGGTACCACTTTCATTACCTTCAAAAGGTGTTTCGAGATCCTCAAAATCCTGATCTCCCCCACTGTTTTCACTACTCACCTCTAAGTAGTCGTTGGCAGATTCTTCTGTTTCCTCTTCCAAGGTATCATCAAATTCTTCAGTTTCTATGATATCTCCTGTTCCTTCAAAAGCCTCTTCGACAACTGTTGTTTCATCAGTAACCTGATCTTCATATATTCCATTTTTCTTCATGATCTGTGTTTTTATAAAATTTGTTATATCAAGAGTTCTCATGCATAGGTTCCCTCTACTTCTTTTTTAAATTGCAATTTTATTAAGAGCAAAAGTATAAATAACTAAAACATTAGTAAAGAGTTAAAAGTCTGTAAATCAAAAGGTTGAATGCCTGTTGGTTTTGTAGTTGAATGATGGTATAGAATTGGGGTAAATAAACCCTTGGAATGATTCTTGATTATTTCTAACTTAGTAAAATTATAATTATCCCTATGAGAACTTTTCTCTACATATTGATTGGTATTTTGTATGCTCAAGGATTTGGGCAAGATATTATTCCTAACGCCACACAATTACCAACCAGCCCAACTTCTGATTATGCCTTAATCAATGACTATCAAGGCATTGTTTTTGACAAAGAAAAGTCAAGAGTTTCTTTTGATTTTATAAAAGATGAAACTTCTGGTACTATTGCGGGTTTAGATTTTAAGATTAATTTCAATCCTAAAGATCCAGAGAATGCAAGTTTTAAAGGTACTGCCCTTATTAATACACTAGATACTGATAATTTTTTGCGTGATGGACATTTAATGTGGGAAAAATTCTTCTATAGAAAAAAATACCCAAAAATAAGATTTGTGAGTACCGATGTAGTTGCTTTTGACACCAATACTTATAAAGTTATTGGCAACCTTACTATTAAGGGAATACAAAAAGAAGTGATTATCACATTCTCTCTTGATGACAAAAAATTATTAGGCAAAACTACGATTTACTCTAGTGATTTTGATGTTAATATCCACGACAAACGAGAGCAAAACAAATTAGATATTCGTTTTTATTTTCCGATACTTAGATAGTTTTTTAGTATCTAACTGTTTCCATTTTTTTCACTGAAAACAAATATATTTAAAAAAGATACTCCAGATTGCTTCTTCTTAATTGTATAGGTAAATTTTATCAGTAAGTTGTGTATCAAAGAATACCAAACAACGCTTAATTGTTTTTTTAAATCCTATTACTGCTGAAATCTAATTCTATTAACGACAAATTGTTAAATTGAAACGACAAATGCTGAGTATTTTCCGTGATATGTAAACGACAGCGGTAATTGTATTGCTTTTTGGTCAATATGTACTAACGGAATTCCCTTACTATTTTTAGTAAAATAAATCAGAGACGAATCTATATTTAGTTTTTCAGAAATTATTTCTTTCAATTTAGAACGTGCATTCGTTTTTTTACCATATACAGAAGAGTGATACTCTTCATCAGATACCATTGCAATGCTATACACATATTCATTTTGCGTTTCTGTAATTATTTTATAACGGTAATTACCAACATAAACCTCTCCTTTTGGCGTACATTCAAAGTTTAGGGGGTTATACCTTCGAGAAAGGTTAAATCGCCTTTGGTGGGCTTTATATGCCGCCTCTTTCATACTCCAAAACTGCCAGAGTTGTATTTCTGCTTTTTCTGAAGTGAAAATATACTGCTGTTCCTGTATGGTACATATTTTTTGAAGCCACCCTTTTCTCTGCCAATTACTTTGTGTTTTGGCTAATTGAAGGTCTACAATATCATTACCGATCATTTCGAAGCTAATTTATCTTCTATCACAGCAATTGAAGCCTTAACAGTTAACATTTTCTCCATCGATTCATTATCAATCTCAATATCGAATTCATCCTCTACATCAAGCACTACATCTACCAGATTGGCAGAATTAATTTCCAGATCCTTTATAAAATCAGTGTTTTCTGTAAGAGTAGTGAGCCCTTCTTCATTTTGTACATACGGTGTTATGATTGTTTTTAATTTAGAAAGTAATTCTTCTTTTGTCATAATTTAATTAGAGTTGATTCAATATTTATTTTTGATACTATTTTTATATGTATTTTTTAAAGATAACGCAAGCGTTTACATCTCCAAATCCAAAACTAGCTTTTGCAATAATATTAGGAGCATAATCCAATGTTTTGGTAGGGATTCGATCTCTGGACACCCAATTTTCTATTTCGGGATGTAAATCTTCACAATTTATATTTCCAAAGATGAAATTCTCTTTCAATTGTAATACAGTTGCTACGCTTTCTATACTACCAGAAGCTGCCAGGCAATGCCCTACTAAACTCTTAAGTGAATTGATATACGGGAAATCCTGTCCTTTTCGCCCCAAGGCTATGCACCAATTTTGTATTTCGACACTATCCATCGTTGTAGCGGTTAGATGACCATTGATTGCATCAATTTCTCCTGGATCTATTCCTGCATGCGCTACCGCTTTACGAATACAATACTGTACTGCATCACTATTAGGAGCTGTCATACTTCCGCCTTTACGTTGTCCACCGCTATTTACATGTCCGCCCAAAATCTCTGCATAGATTGTAGCTCCTCTTTTTTGGGCATTATCCAGGCTTTCGATAACCAAAGCTCCTGCTCCACTCCCAGGCACAAAACCACTAGCTGTTGCGCTCATGGGGCGCGATGCCCCGGTCGGGTTATTATTATACTTATATGGGAGAATACGCATAGCATCAAAGCCTCCCCATACATAGGGACCGCTATCATTTGTACTACCCGCCAAAATGACTTCTGCTTTACCATCACTTATTCTGTCATAGGCCATCAAAATAGCTTCGGTTCCTGTACTACAAGCCGAGGAATTAGTGGTAACCACATTTCCACATCCTAACATACCACCTAAAAAAGCACTAATACCACTGGCCATAGTTTGTGTAACTGTGGTACTCCCTAATCTTCTTACTTTACCTTCGTCTACCTTATAAATGGCTTCTCTAAATTTATCGACACCTAATATTCCGGTTCCAAAAATTACCCCGGCATCCCAAAGTGGTGTTTCAGAATCATTGATAGGTAACTTGGAATCTTTCCAAGCATCCATACCAGCAATAACGCCATATTCCATCCCAGAAGCATTTAAACCACGTAGTTGAATTGAATTAAAGTAATTGTTTAAATTATCATGTTTATAAATTGGTAAACCAGCTATTTGACATGAAAAATTTAGATCCTCTAATTTTTTAATATGTTGTATACCACTTACTCCATCATAAACATGTTTTTTAAAAATTGAAACGTTCGTTCCATTTGGAGCAACCACACCTAAACCTGTTATAACGACACGCCTTTTATTTATCATCTATAGCTAAATTAATAATCGATACTATTTTCTTTATAGCAATTTTAGCTTCAGATAGTATAGGTAGTATTGGCCATATATGAAGCATTCCTATTCCTTTAATAACTTCTATTTCACCATGGGCTTTTTTTATTTTATCTATTAGCACCTCTTGATCAGGAGTACAGATATCATTTGTAGCTGTAAACAAGTGTATTGCCGGAAAATCATCAAAATCACCGTATATGGGAGAAATCATCTGGTCTTTTAAAGATAATTGACCTGCACACATTTTCTTTGCAGACTTCACCCCCTTTATGCTAAGGATAGGGTCTATCAAATCAATTTTTTCAATTTTCGGATTTGTTAGACTGGCGTCTATCATTGGTGTAATCGCTATTAATCTATTTGGTAATTTATATTCTTCTTTTAGTAATCGTTGCGTAAGAGTCATAATCAAATTTCCACCTACAGAATCACCAATTAAAATGATTTTAGACGGATTGTATATTTTTATCGCTTCGAGATATACTTGATAGATGCTTTCTGTTATCGTTTTAATAGTGTTTTCTGGTGCTTTTGGGTAATCTACCATCCAGGCATGAGAACGTGCTTGTTTTGCGATCTTAGCGATTGCTATCCAGTTTTCTTGAGTTGGACCATAAACAAAGGCTCCTCCATGACAATACAATAACAAAAAATCTGTATTTGTATTTTTAGGGACAATACTAGTCACTTTACTATTGTATACCTCTTTAATTTCAAAGGCACAACCTAATAAAAGCTTTGTGTTAGGAGTATGTACATCTTGTTTTCTTTTTTTATGGTAATCAATAGGATCTTGAGACCAGGATTTCTTTTCTCCTTTTAGCCTAAGTACTAATTTCACTAACGAATATCCTATACTACTCATCTTTTATTTTTTAAAAGCTACTCCTGCTACAATACCTTTAGCAACCAACACATCCTCAGAATTATACATGGTAACTTTACATTTTAACTTATTAAACCTAAAATATTCTTTAGTAGCAATTACAGTTACTTTCTCTTCGGGATAGACGGGGTGGTAAAAATTAACATCACTACTGGTCATTGCTACTCCAAAATCGGCTTTATCCCATTCTCCTTTCAAAAGATAAATCCCAAAACATGCCATCCCAATTTGCGCCATACATTCGGTAAGGATTACCCCCGGAGTAATAGGATTGTCTTTAAAATGTCCTTCATAAAAATATTCATTCTTTAGAAATGTGTAGCTACCTTTGATATGATCATCATCAATCTCCAGAATTTTATCTACAAACAAAAATGGTTTACTATATGGCAGTTCTTGTATAATATCTTCTATACCCATAATTAAACGAGTTTAAAACGCACATCCATCCGGAAGCGGTTGTGTTCTTTCTAAATGATTAGCAAATTCACTTTCTAAAGTGCTTTTTGTAAATCCTTCGTTTACATTGCCTTTAAACACTTTATTGCCATATTTACTTGTATTCATATGTGCACGCACATACACTATTTGATCTTTCTTAATAGGAACAGGCCCTCCTGATCTCACAAAAGGCTGCTCATTTACATGACTATGTGCCAAAATCCTTCTGTAGAGCAATTCTCCATTTTCAAAAATAACTTCCCACCAATCAGCATATTGATCACATCCCTGATCCGGACTCTTAATACCAACATTAAAAGAATACTTATTCTCTTCTCCTGTTACCTCGACACTTATAACCTCTGCTTTATTATCATTTACACCAGCAACTACATTTCCCGCACTATTGTTATCTTCTTTGCAAGACAGAATGTAAAGGACAATGGGTAGACATAGAATTACTATATTTTTCATTTTACTTGTTTTAGTTTAAATGTTCACCTCCATTCACAGGTATCACACAACCATTAATCCAGGAGGCTTCTTCTCTACATAGTAAGTACACCACGTTCGCTACATCTTCTGGTGTCGTAATTCGATTAAACGGGTTACGTTTTAGACTATGCTCCATAATCTGTTCATGACCAGGTATCATTCGTAATGACTGAGTATCTACCGCTCCAGGTTGCAGACAATTGGCTTTAATACCATAAGGTGCAAATTCTAACGCTATACTTCTGGTAATAGCTTCGAGAACTACTTTGGCAGCAGAAACAGCTGCATAATTCTTCCAGGCTTTCGTATTTCCTTCACTTGTAAAAGAAATAACCCTAGCATCTTCTGCAAACAATGCCGCTTTAAATACCAAAGTAACCCAATCATAAAGACTGATTGCCATAGCATCAATAGTTAAATGAAAATCATCATTCTTCAATACATGCGTTGCATCAATCATAGGTTTTAGGTTGCCTTTTGCAACGCTATGCACAATTGTTTTTATACGCCCTTCGTCTATAATATTTGCTATTTTTGCTATAGCTTCCATTCGTTTTTCAGGCTTCAAAAGATCTATATTTAACGAAAGAAAACCAACTCCCGTTTCTTTTATTTTTATAAAATCAGCTTCGATTTGGTTCATTTCACTTTTACGATTGCGATGTACAATGATAATATTCATACCGTGCAAAGCCAGTTTTTTGGCAGAAGCTAAGCCCAAACCACTACTACCACCCAATATGAGTGCCCATTCATTTTTATTTACAAAATCGTTATTCACACATCTAAGTTTTTAATATTTGTTTTATATAAATAAAATTTCGCCTACGCGGAAATGAAAAAATAGTAATTTTTACCATTCCAGTAATATTCGTTGCGCAGAAAATCCTGGTCCAAAACTAAGCATAAGTCCTGTTTCCCCTGGCATCGGGTTTTGTGCCATGAATCGTTCTAATACATACAACACCGTAGCGCTACTCATATTGCCATATTCCATCAAAACGGTCTTTGTATCCTCTATATTCTTACCTAAATGTCCAAAAAGCTCTTCTACCGTCTGTACTATCTTTTTTCCTCCAGGATGAAAAATAAGATGATCTACCTCCTCAATGGTTTTGTTATATTTTGCCAGAAAAGGATGAATTACATTAGGAAAATGGGCGGCAATAGTTTCTGGCACTTTAGGGTCTAATATCATTTGTAAGCCCCCATTAGTTAACTTAAAACCCATCATTGTTGTTGCATCATAAAAATGATACATCTCGTCTCCTATAATTTTTGGACCTGTAGCATCTTCTTCTGATGATAACAATGTACACGCTGCACCGTCACCAAAAATGGCAGCACTTACCATATTTGTCATGCTGTAATCATCTAACTGAAATGTTGCTGTAGGTGACTCTATAGCAATTACCGCAGCTCTCTTTCCCGGATTGGCTTGTAGAAAATTTCTCGCATAAATAATTCCCGAAACACCTGCTGCACACCCCATTTCTGTAACAGGCAGTCTTACAATATCTTGTTTGAGATTAAGGTCGTTAATAATAAATGCATCAATAGAAGGGATCATAATACCTGTACAGCTTACAGTAATGATGTAATCAAGAGATTTGGGATCCCAATCGACTTTTTCTAATGCTTTTTTTAAAACAGAAGTTCCTAATTTCTTTACTTCTCGGATATAAATGTCGTTTTTCTCTTCAAAAGAGGTAGCCAAAAACACTTCTTCGATACTCATAATGCCATAACGACGATCTACTGCAGCATTCTCAAAAATCTTAATCACTTTACGTCTGAAACGTTCATTCTGACCCGATAACCATTGAGAAACAAAGGGCAATATTTCTTTTGTCTCCCGCATGTATTGTGGGAGTTGCTTGGTTACAGCAGTTATTTTTACACTCAATTTTTCTTACTTTTTTAATTTTTTTTACATGCGGTTTTTATAATCCACCGATACCGGAAAGCCCATTTCCAATCTATTTTATACTCTTGTAAATGAAGTGCTTTGGCAAAATATAATAACTCTTTCTTTTTGAATCCTCTTTTTATAGAAACCAATCCGTCATTTTTCGCTACATATCCTTTAATAAAAAAGAAACTGAATATTTTAAAAAGATAATATGCCAATGTACTACGGTGAAGATCATTGATCACAACTGCAGTTTTTGCAAGGTTTATAGCTTTTTTTATAATTTTTTTGATCTCTTCGTTTCTAAGATGATGTAATGTTAATGTACAGATAATGATATCACAAGAAAATTCTGAAGCTTCTATTTCTAAAATATCTTTGTTAAAAAATGATATTTCTGGATATAAAGCACTTGTTTTGATGGCGTAATCTAAACATTTGCTATTCAAATCAATACCTATAAGATTTATGTTTCTTTTTTCTTTTCTAAACGAATCTGCAATTGCCCTTAACATCTCACCATCACCACAACCTAAATCAAGAATTGTAATCTCTTGTGAAGGATTGAGGTTTTTGACCAAAGTGTGTATAGCCTTATTGGTAATTGCATTACCTCCCAACCATTTATTTACTCTCGAAATATCAGATAATGCAATTTGTAAAGCCTTTTCTTCAATCTCTGGATTGTCCATGAGTTCTGCCTCATTACTCCTATATTGTAAATTTGCTAGCATATCAAAGGCTCTCCATGGGTTTGTTTTATAATTCTAGGTACAATAGCTGGTATGGTATTAGCTATTGTATAAGAAAGCTGTTGTAATCTATCATTTAATAAGATTTTTTGTAATGCCCTACCAGTATACAATCTTTTAGAAAATGCTTTATTCCATTGTTTGGTGTATTCTATTTCTATTACTTTTCTGGGCGTTATTACACCCTGATTATAATTATGTATTAGTAGTTCACTAAGTATCTGTGCACTTTGTATTGCCATTGCCATACCATTACCACAAAGAGGGTGAATTAAACCAGCAGCATCTCCGGTCATAAAGACATGATCTTCAACAGGGTTTTTCTTATCAAAATTTATCTGACTTATCGTAATAGGAATATCAAATAATGATTCGGCGTTCTTAAAGAATGTATTTAAATGTGGATTTTTGCACAGGACTTCCTTTTGAAATGCATCTAAGTCTTTATATTTTTTAAAACTGTCATAGGTAGCCAAATAACACGCGTTTACGATGTTGTTTTCTACCATAGAAAGACCACAGTACCCTCCTTCAAAATTATGTAACGAGACCGTATTTGAATCAAAATCAGCTTTGTAGTGAGCCTTAACAGCTAACCACGGGGATTTTCTATAGCTAAAATCTCGTCGTAAAACTTTATCTAATAGAGTTCGCTTTCCATATGCGCCAATAACATGATCACTGGTTAGTACACCATTGACAGCTGTTTTAATTTGGAAACTATTATTATGATAATGCACATCGGTTACCTGATCTTGTATTAACTGTACTCCTGCTACCGCTGCTTTTTCCCATAGATAATGATCAAGAGCATATCTACTAACTCCAAAACCTCCTAAGGGTAATGTACTTTGTATACACTTTCCTTTTTGTGTACTTATAGTAAATTTTGAAATTCTGGTAGGCTGTAAAGCATTGATATCTATATCTAAAAATTCAAAATATGGTAATACTTCATTAGATATATATTCGCCACATACTTTGTGTTTTGGATATACATTCATTTCGATAAGCGTAACAGGAATACCTGCTTTAACCAAATGAATAGCATTGGTTAGTCCGGCGAGCCCTCCGCCAATGATTATTATGTGTGAATACTTGTCCAAGTATTGAAGATACATTAAAAATTAAGCATAAAAAAATCCCGACTGTATAGTCGGGATTTTAAATGTTTTATTACAAAAGTTTACTGCTTTACTTGCTTTTGCGCATCTTGCTTCATCTTTTCATTAGCAACAATACCAAGTTCAACTCTTCTATTTTTAGCTCTTCCTTCTGGAGTTGCATTATCATATTTTGGAAGTGTCTCTCCGTGAGCATAAGTCGTTAAACGACTCTTGCTTATTCCCTGAGATATTAAATAGTTTGTAACAGCATTTGCTCTTTTTTGAGATAATGACATATTATAGCTATCATCACCTGTACTATCTGTATGTCCTTCTACAATAATATTAGTATCTGGATATTCTTTAAAAATACCAGCTAATTTGTTAAGATTAGTTTTAGACTTCGAATTAAGAGTAGATTTATTCGTAGCAAAATATACTCCACTATTCTCATCAAATACCACATCAATACCTTCTCCTACTCTTGTTACTTCGGCTCCTGGTATTTCTGACTCAATTTTCTGAGCTTGTTTATCCATTTGTTTACCGATAACACCACCGGCAACACCTCCTACGACACCACCAATTACGGCACCAAGTGCAGAGTTCTTGTTTTTTACATTATTTCCTATAATTCCTCCTATCACAGCTCCAGCTGCAGTACCAATTACCGCTCCTCTTTGTGTGTTATTTGAGTTTTTAACGGCTTCACAACTTGTTAAAATTGCAACAGCCATTACAGCAACCACTATTTTTTTAAGATTTGTCTTCATCATTTATCGATTTGAGTTTATTGTAATTTATTAAAATTCATGGTGATTACAAAAGGTTTCCCTTCTAGACTTACAGTCATTTTCCATGTCATAGTGGTATCATCAAGGTGATCCAAAAGCATTCTGTAACCAGCATTATTATTTGTGCTTTTTTTCTTTTCGTTTATGGGTTTAAACATAAAATAATACGCTCCATTACCCTCGGGCTTAGGAATTGTAAATCTAAAGTTTCTTGCTCCTGTAGAAACACAACTACTTTGATTTACTTCATACTTTCCGGTATTATTATTTGGGATAAATTTCCAGATACTTCCAGTAAAACATTCTGCAGAGGCATCATTATAGAGGTTTACTTCAAATATTCCCTGACGGTCATAAGAGATTTTGTCAAGAGACCACTCCCCTTTCAGGGTCTTTTTTGCTGCAATAACGGTTTGTTGAGTAGTATTACAGGAAGCTAGTAGTACAACTACCAACGCTAACATAAGTTTTTTCATTGTCATGAGTTTTATTATATAAAAGTAGCTAATAACGATAACGTTTCCAATATTATTATATTTCAAAATGATATTTAATTATCACAGACTAAATAATCTTAAAAACTAGATGAAATACACAAAAAAAGGATAAAGGATTTTTATTAGCCTTTACCCATTTTTTATTATTATAAAAACCTTACAAGGTTTTAGTATGTAATCATTTTGTTTTTGGTACTCTGAATAATAAGACAAGACCAACCACAAAGAAAAGGATTAAGAAAAGAATCGAATATCGTACACTCCCAGTTACCTGAGCGATAATTCCATATGAAAACATCCCGATTACAATACCTATTTTTTCTGATACATCATAAAAACTAAAGTATGAGGCCGTATCGATAGCATCTTCTGGCAATAACTTTGAGTATGTAGATCTTGATAATGCTTGTATACCTCCCATAACAAGACCAACAATTGCGGCGGTAACATAAAACTGAAATGGAGTCGTAATTGTATACGCATAGACACAAATACCAATCCAGATAAAGTTAATTACAATCAATGTTTGTATGTTTCCGAATTTTGAAGACGCTTTAGAAGTAAGATACGCTCCCAGTACGGCAACAAGCTGAATTAACAGGATGCTTATAATTAAACCGGTAGTTGCGTTTTGTTCTCCCCAGTCTAATTCTTCGATTCCGAAATAAGTTGCAATAAGCATAATGGTCTGTACTGCCATACTATATACAAAAAACGCACTTAGATATCTGCGAAGTCGTATATCGTTTTGAAGTGCTTTCCATATCATTTTTAGCTCTTTAAAGCCATTAAAAACAACAGCTTTGGTTAGTACATCTTTCTTATTCCCTTTTGGAAGATAATAATATGTGTATTGGCTAAACCCAATCCACCAAATTCCTACCATAACAAAAGATAATCTCGTTGGTACACCTTCACTTTCAAAACCAAACCATTCATATTTTAAAATCATAACAAGATTAATAATCAATAAAATTACACTTCCTATATACCCAAGAGAATATCCCTTGGCACTAATAGCATCTTGTTGTTCTGGAAATGCGATATCTGGTAAATACGAGTTATAAAATACCAAACTAGCCCAAAAACCAATTAGGGCCAAGAAGTAACATAGTAATCCAAACCAAAGGTGTTCGAGATTAAACCAATAAAGGCCAATACACGATAATGCACCTAAATAACAGAAAAATTTAAGGAAATTCTTCTTGTTCCCCACATAATCCGCTATTCCCGAAAGTAATGGACTAATTATAGATACGGTTAGAAATGCCAAAGCAGTGACATAACTTATTAAAGAATCATTATTAAAATCGTATCCTAAGAAACGTACTGTATCATTAACAATTTCTCCCTGATCATTTCTAACTATAGTGAGTGCTCCCCAAAAAATGGGAAAAACCGCTGAAGAAATCGTTAAGTTATATACTGAATTTGCCCAATCGTAGAAAGCCCAGGCATTTAATAATTTTTTATGCCCTTTTGGTAGTAGTTTACTCATTTACTTATAAAATTAAGATATATCCATCAGATAATAATCACTTCGAGTAGTGATTTAATATGACAATTTATATAAAAAAAAGCTGTTCTGAATTTGCTCAGAACAGCTTCTAAAGTAAGTATAATCTTTTTAAGATTATAAACTTTACAATTATTTAAAAGAGGTTACCCCAAATTTTTTGGCTTCAGCCCTTGCTGCAGGGGCCCATGCTGTTAGATTAGCAATACGTGTATCACTTGATGGATGGGTACTCATAAACTCTGGTGGCGCTTGTCCTCCACTATTTGCTTTCATACGTTTCCACAATTCTGCAGCTTCATCAGGATTGTAACCAGCGATTGCCATTAGTTGTAATCCTATACGGTCTGCTTCTGTTTCATGACTTCTACTAAAAGGCAGCATTACTCCAAATTGACTTCCTAAACCAAATGCAGTACCAACGATTTGTTGTGTCTTTTGATCTTTCCCGCTTACTGCAATTGCAGTTGCCGCTCCTGCTACTTGTTGGATTTGACCAGCACTCATTCGCTGTTGACCATGATTTGCTAATGCATGAGCAACCTCATGCCCCATTACAGCAGCAATACCAGTTTCATTTTTTGCAATCGGTAAAATCCCGGTATAGAATACAATTTTACCTCCAGGCATACACCAGGCATTCACAGTTTTATCATCTACAAGATTATACTCCCATTTATAATCTTTAAGATACCCTTGATAACCATTAGCATTTAACCAGCGTTCTGATGCTTTTGCTATTTTTTGGCCAACTCGAGTGATCATTTGTGCGTCAGATGTTCCTTTTATAACCTTATTCTCTCCTAAGAATTGATTATACTGCTGAAAAGCCATTGGTAATATCTGAGAATTAGGGACTAATGCCAATGTTTGTTTACCAGTAAATGGATTTGTCGCACAGGACATAAATAATAAAACAGTTCCTAATAGGACTATAGATTTTCGCATGTTCATATATTAATATTAATCTTGAATTTTCATTTTGTTAAAATTACGAAAATAACAGGCTACCTTCAAAAAACAATAGCTAATATTTCTTTCAAAAAATCTATATAATGCTTTATTGTTCGATAAAAGGTAATTACTTCGCTATAATATGAAGTTCTGTAAAACCTTTAGGAACACTTAGTATATTATTCTTGGCATCAAAACACACACTTTCAAATGAAACTACAACATTGTCAATTTCAATTTCATTTATTTTAAAGGGAAGCCCTACCAGTTCTATTTGCATCGTTTCATATTCTGTAACATAACTACCATCTTTATGTTGTTGAATAATAACTTCATTTTCTTTCCCTGTAAAGGAAAAACTTCTAAGACTATATCTTCCTTTGGCATAATCATACCCATCCTGGGCATCCTCATAAACTTTGGATACCTCTTTGTTTCCTAGTTTATAGTATGCTTCTAGTTTTAATTCTTCGACCTTCTTTTCTCCTACGTACTGTTGTATTGGATATTTAGGTATAATTGCTCCTTCTTTAATAAATAATGGAATAATATCCAGATCAGCATCTACCCATTGTTCTTTCCCTCCTTTTACATATGTTCTAGTCCAGTAGTTATACCAATATCCTTTTGGAATGTACATTCTTCTACCTTTGGCATTAGGCTCTTGTATTGGACATACCAAAATTTGGTTTCCAAATATAAATTCATCGGTCCTATAATGAGTTTGTAAATCTTCCTGGTCATATAATACCAAAGATTTTAGCATTGGGATTCCTGCCTCTGCATATTCCCAGAACATGGTATACAAATATGGCAATAGTTGATATCGTAATTCTACATATTTTCTGGTAACATCTACCACTTCTTCTCCAAAAGTCCAAGGTTCCTGATTACCGTGATCTCCAGAGGAATGTGTACGACAGAACGGATGGAATACTCCCAGTTGAATCCATCGGGCATATAGTTCTCCTGTTGGGTGCTCTGCAAATCCCCCAATATCACTACCTGTAAATGACATACCACTCATGCTCATACGCTGTGCCTGAATATTGGCAATCCACAGATGCTCCCAGGTAGCCACATTATCTCCTGTCCATGAAGAAGTATAACGTTGTGCTCCAGAATATGCAGATCGTGTAATAATAAAAGGTCGCTTAGGATATGCAAATCGTTTTACTCCTTCATAAGTGGCTCTGGCCATTTGCGTGCCATATATATTATGTGCTTTTCTATGACTGCAATAATTACCATCATAACTATGGCGTACATCATCTGGAAATGTTTTTCCGGGAACCTCCATCACGGCAGGTTCATTCATATCATTCCACACTCCTTTCACTCCTATTTCATCAATTATTTCTTTAAATAATCCAGCCCACCATTCTCTTACTTTTGGATTGGTAAAATCTGGGAAGAAACATTCTCCGGGCCATACTTTTCCTCGCATATAGGGGCCATCGGCTCTTTTACAGAAATAATCATTTTTCATCGCTTCCTGATACACATCGTATTCGTCGTCAATCTTAATTCCGGGATCAATGATAACCACTGTTTTAAATCCATCTTCTGCCAACTCTGCAACCATACGTTTGGGATCAGGAAAATATTCTTTATTCCAGGTAAAACACCTGAAACCATCCATATAATCAATATCAAGATATATGGCATCACAAGGGATTTGAAGCTCTCTAAACTTATGAGTTACTTCTTTTACTTTTTTCTCTGGATAATAACTCCATTTACATTGATGATACCCCAAAGCCCATAGTGGTGGTAATTCGGGCTTACCAGTTAGATCTGTATATCGTGTTACCACATCTTGCATATTTGGCCCATAAAAGAAATAATAGTTCATCTCTCCTCCCTGAGCCCAAAAGCTGGTTACATTACGTCTCTCATGACAAAAATCAAAAAAGGTTTTGAACGTATTGTCAAAAAATATCCCATAGGCTCTTTCTTCATACATTCCGATATAAAAGGGAACGCTCTTATATAGTGGATCCTGGTCTTTGCCAAAGGCATATTGATCGGTTGCCCAATTTTCTACACGTTTTCCTTTTAGATTAAGATGCATTGGTTTATCACCAAGGCCATAGTAGCACTCACCCTGAGGTGCAGATTTACTCATTTTTACAATATTCCCTCCATATTCATAGCTTTGCTCCCAATGAAAACCCCAGTCATCTTTACAAATAATGTTATTTTCATTATCATAAATAGTTACATGAATATTTGCTTTAGCAATACAAATACTAATTTTTGAAGTTGTAATGGTGTATTCTGCATCAGTCTCATCGACTTTTAACATACTATATCCTCTAGCTCCTGTTTCACTTATAGCATAAGAGAAATCTTTTTCAAAATTATTATCGGTTGCATATCGAAAACGAATTACACTTCCTCTTAGAATGGTAACCTGTAGAATTACTCCGTTTTCTGTAGTAAAATTTAGAGTATCTACATGTTGCGAAAAGGAAATGATCTTACCAGGAAACAAATTTCCTTTTTGTTCTAGTTCTGTATTGATAATCATATCTGTTCTCTTTTTTCGATTAGTTAGATTTGGGAAACTCCTAATTGTTTATAAAATTATTATATACTTACGTATTGATTTTAAATACAACAGCTGCTAATGGTGGAATGATAATCTCTACAGAATATTTTTGGTAATGCCATTTTTTTACTTCTATAGCTATTTCTTTTTGGTTAGAAATACCACTACCTCCATATACTATAGCATCACTATTAAATAATGGTATTAATCTTCCTTTACCAGGCAGTCCTATACGATAATTTGTTCTTGGTATTGGCGTAAAATTGCAAACAATAATCAAAGGATCTTCTTTATCATTTCCTTTTCTGATATATGCAATTACCGAATTCTCATGATCATCATAACTTATCCATTCAAAACCAGAAGTACTAAATTGTTGTTGATATAATGCAGGGTGTTTCCTATATAATATATTTAAATCTTTTATTATTTTCTGAATTCCAGAATGATAGGTATACTGAAGCACATACCAATCTAAGCTATTCTGAAAATCCCATTCTTCTCGCTGTCCTAGTTCTGCTCCCATAAAAAGCAGATTTGCTCCCGGATGTGTGAACATATACGTATATAGCAGTCTAAGGTTAGCAAACTGCTGCCATTCATCTCCTGGCATTCTTCCAATTATACTGCTTTTACCATGAACTACTTCATCATGTGATAGCGGAAGCATAAAATTTTCGGTAAATGCATAGGTCATACTAAAGGTAAGGTCATTCTGATGGTGTTTTCTATAAATTGGCTCTTTTGCAAAATACTGTAATGTATCATGCATCCACCCCATCATCCATTTCATCCCAAACCCTAATCCTCCCAGATAAGTGGGTTTGGAAACCATAGGGAACGATGTAGATTCTTCTGCTATGGTTTGTACATCAGGAAAACTACGGTATACTTCTTCATTTAATTCTTTCATAAAAGCAATAGCTTCGAGGTTTTCTTTCCCGCCATATATATTGGGTTCCCATTCTCCATCTTCACGAGAATAATCCAAAAATAGCATAGAAGCTACAGCATCTACTCGTAACCCATCAGCATGATACTGATCCAGCCAAAAAATGGCGTTACTAATCAGAAAACTTTTTACCTCATTTCTTTCGTAGTTAAATATTAGACTTTTCCAATCGGGATGGTATCCTTTTTTCTTATCTGGATGTTCATAGAGACATGTTCCATCAAAAAAACCAAGACCATGAGTATCCTCGGGAAAATGCGACGGTACCCAGTCTAAGATAATTCCAATATCGTTTTGATGAAGCTTATCTATTAATACTTTAAATTCTTCTGGGTATCCAAAACGAGATGTGGGCGCAAAATATCCGGTAATCTGGTATCCCCATGAGGGATCATAAGGGTACTCCATCACTGGCATCAATTCTACATGGGTAAACTGCATTTCTTTAACATAAGAAACCAATTCATCAGACAGTTCTATATATGATAAAGATCGATTTTCTTCTGTCTTTTTTTTCCAGGAACCCAAATGCACTTCATAAATAGAATAAGGAGCATCAAGAGCATTATGCTCCTTGCGTTTATTCATCCATACTACATCTTCCCAATTATAATTATCATCCCAGACAACAGAAGCTGTTTTTGGAGGATGTTCGCACCGTCTGGCATAAGGATCTGCCTTTTCTGTCTTAATATCATTATGGTTAGAGTGAATTTTATACTTATATACACTTCCTTTTCCTATGTTTGGAATAAAACCTTCCCATATTCCAGACTCATCCCATCGTACATATAATTGATGTTTTCCTTCTACCCAATGATTAAAATCTCCAATTACAGAAACAGATTTTGCCGAAGGTGCCCAAACAGAAAAATAAGTACCTTCTACTCCATCAACTGTAGTGATGTGAGAACCAAATTTTTCGTATAAACGATAGTGTTTACCTGTTTTAAAAAGATTAATATCAAATTCTGAAAAGAAACTAAAAGGAAGCACACTATCCATATAAACTACAGTTTAAATCCATCAGGAATTACAGTTCCCTTTTTTATAACAACAACACCTTCTCTTATCACATACGAATCTTGTTCAATATCTTCAAGATGCATACCTCCATTAATAACAACATCATTTCCTATCCTGGCATCCTTATCGATAATGGTATTGGTAATAGAACATCGATCTCCTACACCTATCGGCGGAATCCCATTGTCTCGATCATTTTCTAATTCATTTATATTCTGATAGGTGTTACTTCCTATCATATAAGTATTTTTGATCATTGTATCGTTTCCTATTCTAGAACGAATACCAATCACAGAACGTTCTATTTCTTTAGCATTAATAATACAACCTTCTGCAATCATGGATTTGTTTAATCGGGTACCCGAAATTTTTGAAGGAGGAAGTATGCGTGGCCTGGTTAAAACCGAATGTTCTTTGTTAAATAAATCGAATTGAGGAATATCATCGGTTAAGTTAATATTTGCTTCGAAAAAAGCGGGTACATTCCCTATATCTGTCCAATATCCTTCATATTGATATGCCAATACTTTATTTTTTGAAATTGCCTCGGGAATAATTTCTTTTCCAAAGTCAATAGTATCAGGATTAGATAAAATATCAACCAAGAGTTGTTTATTAAATATATAAATCCCCATAGATGCCAGATAGTGCCTGTTTTCATTTTTCATTTCATTACTAACTTCAGACTCCCATCCAGAAAGTTCTTTCAGCTCTGGTTTTTCTACAAAAGAAGAGATAAAACTATTCTCATCGGTTTTTAGGATTCCAAACTGGGTAGCTTCCTTCGATTTAACAGGTATAGTTGCAATTGATATGTCGGCTCCTTTATCTACATGAGCATCCAGCATCTCATTAAAATCCATTTGATATAGCTGATCACCAGATAAGATCAATGCATATTCAAACTCATGATTTAATAGTTGATACATCGATTGGCGTACTGCATCTGCAGTACCTTGATACCATGTTTTATTATCCGGAGTCTGTTCTGCTGCCAGAATATCAACAAAAGCATCGCTAAAATTGCTAAAAATATAAGTATTCTTAATATGCCTATTTAAGGATGCAGAGTTAAACTGGGTAAGCACAAACATTCTTTTTATATCACAATGTATACAATTAGAAATAGGAATATCTACTAATCGGTACTTTCCAGCTATAGATACTGCAGGTTTAGATCGTTGATCTGTAAGAGGGGATAATCGGGTTCCCTGGCCTCCTCCTAAAATAATGGCAAGAACTTTTTTGTTGATCATTTTATGGTATTAGTGATTCATATATGGCGATATATTGATGAGCAGATCGATCCCATGAGTGATCGATTTTCATAATCTGTTTTTGTATTTCTTTATATTTTTCTTGATCCTTATATAGAACTACCGCACGTTCTATTGCATAGCAAACATCTTGTACAGAAGCATTATCATGACATATCCCAAAACCTTCTTCACCTATATCTATAACTGTGTCCTTAAGCCCTCCTATTCTTCTAACTATAGGAATGGCCCCATATCGTAATGCATACATCTGATTAAGGCCACAAGGTTCTACACGAGATGGCATTAATAAAAAGTCTACACCTGCATAAATGATATGAGATAATTTTTCGTCATACCCAATGTATGTATTATATCTACCAGCAAATTTTTCTTGTAGTACCTGCAATTGTTCTTCGGTTTCAGAATTTCCTGAGCCCAAAATCATAATGTTTATATCGGTAGTATGTAGTGATTCTTTAATGATATCTGGTAATAGATCTGCTCCTTTTTCTCCTACTAATCGTCCTATGAAACCAAAAAGAGGTTTGTCTATATCTAGATCAAAATGATTACAAATCCATTTTTTATTTTCCTTTCTACCAGAAACCACATTAGTTCTTTGGAAGTTACTTATTAGCATTGGGTCTGTCTCGGGATCCCAGGTATGGGTATCAATTCCATTGAGGATTCCTATACATTTTTTTCTTTCATGTCTTAAAAGCCCTTCCAGACCATTTGCATTTTCTTGCAGTTCTTCCATATAACTTGGGGAAACCGTAGTCACTCTCCAAGCACATTTTATTCCTGAAGCTAGGGGATTAATACAGTTATCCCAATCTAGCAGCCCTATTTTTTCTCTATTGAAAGCAGGTAAATAATGTAGTTTATCGTACGATAACTGCCCTTGATATTGTGCATTATGAATGGTCAAAATCGTAGGTATTTCCCGAAGATTTGTATATGGGTTTGCATGAGTCATCAAAAATGGAATCAATGCAGTATGGTGATCGTGACAGTGAACTATATCGGGCATCTTTTCTAGAGTTATTATCCAGTCTAGAACCGCTAATTGAAAAGTAATACATCGTTCTGCATCATCTTCATAATTATACACATTAGGTCTATCTAATATATCCTTGATATATACCAAATATGCATTGAATCCAATATCAGGAGATTGTACTTTTTCTATACTATATGGATAAGTAATTTCTCCTAACTGTATTGTACTCTTATATATAGTTTTTTGTTTCGAATCTTTGACAAACTGGTTATCATAAAACGGAGTTATTACGCTAGTTGCAAGCTCCATTTTGTTTTGATATTTTGGCAAAGCACCTACAACATCTGCAAGCCCGCCAACTTTGGCAATGGGATAACATTCAAAACTTATATGAAAAATATTCATGAATAAAACGAACCTATTTTTTTAATCTGTTTTTATTGATTTAAAAATCATTTAAAACTATGAAAAACCCAATAGATACCGGCTGAAGTTATCTCAAAAACAAGCAGTGTTAATGATTATTTAATAAAAAAATAACCAAAAAATTTCATTATCAACATTCAATGAAGAATTCGCAATAGAATGGATTAGATGATATCATTTTCTAACTACTGATAATTCAAAACTTGGTCATGCAAAAAAAGTAAAAACAACTACATTTATTGTAATAAAGAACTTTACTTATTAATAGTTCGTAATGCTTTTTTTAGAATATACTGTGTTTCTTTGGTCGTGGATTCTTTTGCCCATCTTGAACATACATTTTTCACCCATTCTGGTCTGGATTTACTGGCGTCATTGAGCCAATTGGCAACAGAATCCCTAACATATTTAGAAGGATCAGATTTAAGAGGATCTAATAGTGAGATTCCTTTTTCTGGGTGTTCTTTTAGTTCATCTATTTTTTTTGTCCACACTCCTATAGGGCGTGTAGCTTCTACTGCATATCGTCTAATATTTTCATCATTGCTAGAAGTCCATTCTGATAAAATATTAATAGCCATATCAAGATGTTCTATAATACCTTCTTTACAGGAAAATATAGCTACTTCCCTAACTCCAAAGTGTAAATCTGCTGCATAAGGAGCAATGGCTTCGAGTTTTTTATCGATTTTACTTTCTCTAAGACCTACCCAATAGGTAGCCCAACATCTGGGAACATCAGAAATATGATTAGAAAGGTAATCAACAATACTTTGATCATTGGTTAGTTCTAGAAACGTCGTTCCTATAACTTTGGTATTAGCATTAGCAGAAGGTTTTTTTTGGGCAGATACTGCTTCATAAAAATTATCATACCAATCTGGTTTTTTTATATCATCGAGGATTTTTTTTAAGAGTGTCAACTGGTCTACGGTAAGCCACTCCATAAGATTTGCTGTTTGGATCAATCCTTTATTTAAATAAGATATAACTTCATCATCAAGGTCTTTAAAACTTCTGGCACCTTTTCTATTGAGAATATGTTCTGGGATCATAATAATGATATGTGAGTGAGATACTTTTCAAATGTAGCAAAATAGTATTTAAGATAGAAGCATGAGATTGCTTAACCCCCTTCATTAAAAGAGGGTTTTTTGGTAATTAAAAAGAAGAATTACTCTTCAAAGTGATTAAATGTATCAAAGTGATGCATTTGAACAGATTCTTGTTTAATGATACTAAAAGCAGAAGTTGCTATATCGTTTTTCATAATACCTGTAGCTGCATCTTTAGCAGATTTCATATCGCTCCAATATACAATATCGATATATTTTCCATCTCCATTTTTTGCTGTGGTTCTTTCTATAAATCCGTAATATAATTTTAATACATCATTTAGAGAAGCTAATGCTTTTTCAGCTTCTTGCTGTGAGTATCCGGGATTGACTTCAAACAATACGACTTCTACTACTTTACTTCTGGTTTTCATTAATACAGGGTTTTGATTTGGTTTTGTTGTACAATTAAACAATAGGCTTATCATAATGATTAGGATTAATTGTTTATGATTTATGATTTTCATCAAAACTAAATCACACCTGTGACAACCCTATGTCAGTAGTATTTTTCTTTTGGAAAAGTCGAAAAATCACACTCCTCGGCTCTTTTTTTGTAATAGTCCTCGAGGCTAAAATGTTTTGGAGAAAAAAGCTCCTGAGTTTCAATAAGATTAAGAATACGATCTGTTCTAAATTCGCGATAGTCTTTTCTTAATCTGCAATGCGCAATCATGATCCAGGTATTGTTAGTAAAATATACTCCAAGCGGTTCGATTAATCTTTTACTATACTCTCCAGATGCTTTGGTATATTGGATTTCGAGCACTCTAAAATCTGTAATTGCTTGTTGAATAACCGATAAAGAAGTACTTGTACGAATTACAGTATTGTTATACGTAAAAACACGTTCTTCAAGAATTTTAAGTTTTTCTTTTTGTGTAGTTTTAAGTACTGCAATTACCTTATCTATAGCTTCTTGATATTCATTAATCAAAGATTGATCATTGTTTGTTTTTATGATCTTGGAAGCGGTAAGTAATGCATTTGCCTCTTTTTCTGTAAACATAACGGGTGGCAGGGAATATCCATCTACCAGATAGTATCCTGTTCCTGCTTCTGCTCCAATCGGTACTCCAGCATCGGTGAGCGCTTGCATATCCCTATATATGGTACGTAAACTTACCTCAAACTTATTCGCTAATTCTGCTGCCTGAACAACTTTTTTGGATTGTAATTTTACTAATATGGCAGTTAATCGATGTAAACGTTTCATTATTCGGTTTCATGTTCATCAGATGATGGCAAAGCATCATCAATTTCACTTAGATCTGTTGTATTATTAATAAAGTATTCGGTTTCTTCTATACTTTCTTTGGGTTCTGTTGTTTCCAATTCTTGATTTGGGTTCATTTTTTTATCTCTTATCATACCTCCGGTCATGATTAAACTGGTACCTATAATCACAAATAATAATATGCCCGGTTCAAATCCTTCAATTACGGCTTCTGCAGGAATAGCATAAAATAAAAGTACTGTGATCAATCCTCTTGGTGCAATAAACAATTGGGGTGAAATATCTTTCCCCATAAAAAGACGTAGCAATCCATATCGTATAACATAAATAGAGATTAATATCAAAAGACTAATCAGAGTAACTTTTAGACTTAATAAAGAAGAAAGCACAATGGTTATCCCAAAAATCACAAAGAATAATGTACGCACTACAAAGGCCGTTTCGGCAGTAATTACATGTAATTCATGATAAATAGATTTTGCTTTTTCGAGATGAAGATATCCTCTAAGTTTTCCTTGAAAAAATAATTTCATATTGGCAATTACTAATCCAAAAATCAGAATGATTATTAATGATGATAAATGCATTTTTTTTCCTAAAGCATACAATAACAGTAGTACAGCAATAAGTAAAAACAGTTTTACCTGGCTTTTGATTTTCTGAAATATGAGAATAATAGCATAACTAGCTACTAATGAAATCACAATCGTAAGTATTAGGTTAAGAAAAAAACCGCCTACTCCCGAGTCTTCTGCCGGGTTTAGTCTTCCGGTAAGGAAATAAAACAACATAATTCCCAGAATATCAGAAAATGTACTTTCATAGATATGAAATTCTTTTTTTGCAATAGGTAGTGATGATACGCTGGGTATAATAATTGCACTGGATAATATCGATAATGGTGTTGCGTATAACCATGCGGATTGCATTGTCATTCCTTTTACTAATGCTTTTAAAATTACAGCTGCTATAAATGTAGAAGCGACCAATCCTATTAATGCAATTGCCATTGATTTGAGAATGGGCATAAGTTTATCGCTTTTTAACTCTAATTCTAAGGCAGCCTCGAGAACGATCATAATCAACCCGACAATACCCAATACTTCGAGCATTGGAAAAAAATCAATCGTGTCCCCACCAAAAGCTTTAAGAATATACTGTATGATAATCCCCAGAATGATTAATAATAGTACCGCAGGAACATTAGTTTTTTTAGCAACTCCATTAAAAATAAAAGATAAAATAATAATAAGCGAAATTCCTATAATAACATTGTAAGAAGAGAAAATTTCCATAGAGAGGTCTTGGTTGATTATATTAGATGATCTATAAACGTATGAAAAGATAGTAAATTATTTTAAAGTAAAAGAGCTCCTATCAACTACTTTATAGTTTCATATAAGTATACACCAGAGAAAGAGGTTTTTATCAAAAAAATCAGACAATTTTTATAACAATCAATTGTACTAGCTAAACAACTATTTACATTGTTTCAAAAAATATTACCTCCATTGCAAAAGGGATAGTCCTACCCCAACAGTAGTTTGTTTATGGTTATAATCAATAAGGCTTTCTCCGTACCCATGAAATACTTGAGCATGAATTTGTAATAGGTCTAATACTTTAATTGCGTAATCCAATCTAATACTACCTCGATTTCTACTTCCCCCTCTTAGAGAATGTCTTGCTGTTATACTAATATCATGTCTTCCTTTTGAGAATGCAGATAAAAGTTCAACACGTCCTATATAATTCTCTATTCCCGGGTTGTTGTCTTCTATGGGAGTTTCTTGTACACGCCACCAAGGTTTCAATACGATGCTCAAAGAAGGAGTCTCCCACCCAACCTGTAAAACAACCCTGTTCCAACTTCTGGATAAGGGATTTGATCTTCCATTACTTTGATGATTAATACCAATACCTGCAAAGACCCCATTTAATCCCCATATTTTATAAGTTGTAGGAAAAGTTAACATGAATTCTGGCTCGTAATTGGTTTCTCTAAAAGGTCTTGAAATATGTGCACTGTAAAGTTGCCAGCGTGAGGACTGGGTATAGGCAACCCATAAATCCCCACCAATCTTTTTACCAAATATATTTCGTATAGCCTTGGTTTTAAAACTAAGTTGAAATTTTAATTCGGTATTAGTAAAATCAGAAGGTTCATCTACAGAATTTATTGGATTATCGCTTACGGGTTGATTATTTATATCGCTAGTATAATTGGCCAGTAAAAAATAAACGGGTTTGTATGGCACTATTTTAAAAAGTTTAATAGTATCATTATTGATTTGCCAGCGTTGAGACAAATTTCCTCCCGGATCGTGAATTATGGTTTGTCCTAAACTAAAAGAATAGGTAAAAACCAATAAAGTTAGAGAAATAAATACTTTCACCAGTGCAATTTTCTTATTCTTAATACTTAACTATATCGAAAATGATTCCTAAATATTCTAAATGAGGTATATTGTAATTTTAAAAATGTAGGATGGGATAAATATACATACTTTTAACAAGTAATTATTTAAGAAATATAGTAATTATTTGTACACCAAAGACGAATGATCCCCTTTTATGCACATTTATTATTCATTAGCTATTGATCTAAATTTGACATTATTTAAATTTATTATCAAATCTGTTTTTTGTACCGCGATACTCGTTTAATCTTATAATAGAATTTATATAAAATAAGAGTACTAATGTAACAACAACAAACACGGGTGTTTTAGGAATTTTGGTTAGTACACTTAAAGAAATATTGCTATAGTTTAAAAATTTAAAAAGAATGAATGTTATGGTTAGTATTAAAATTGAACATGTAATCAAAATAGGCTTAAATGACCACCAAAAAGACGTTTCTTTATTTTTTTGATCTACTTCAATAGTATTCATGAGTGTATTTATAAAATCATCTGAGGTTTCTATGGTACTCTTACTCATGATTTTTTTTAATTCTTCTTCTTTCATAGCAAATGTTTTAAATCGTTTCCTAGTAATCGTTTTAATTGAAAATGTATATTTTCTCTACCTCTATGTAAATCGACTTTGATTTTTGAAGGTTTAAAGCCGGTAATCTCTTCTATTTCTTTAATACTTAACTCACAGAGATAAAAAAGCCGCAATAATAAAGACTCATCCGGGCGTAATTTTTGTAATGCCAGATTGATGTATTTCTTTTGGTCGGCTTCACTTAGTATGCTTTTTTCTTCTGAAATGATAATAGCTGCATCCTCAATAACACTTAGGGATACATTTTGCTTTTGTTTTTTTAATTGATTGTAACATGTATTAACAACAATTCTATACAACCAGGTAGCAAATGAAGATTTGAAGCTAAACGTATCTAATTTATGATACACTTTAATAAATACATCTTGCACTACATCCTCTGCAATACTTGAATCTTTTATAATAGAAGAAGCCAAAGAAAGTGATACATCTTTATGTATATAGACAAGTTGTCTAAAAGCAGATGTATCACCTTTGTTTATCTTACGAATTAGTTCGTAATCCTGTTGTGTAGGATTATTTCTCAAGTTTCTTTCTTATAAAATGAGCAACTACTAATCCACCAGCAGCAAAAATTAAAATCGTACCCCAAACCAATAAATCTGCAGTGTCTTCTAATAAGTTCATTGTAGTAAACAGAGATGAAACCAATAACCCTATTCCTAATCCAAATACAATACACCCAATATCAAGGTATTTGAATTTATTAGTTTTTTGATCCAGGTACATCCCTTTCTCTATCATTGCTTTTTTAATGAGGTAGTTATATCTGGCAATTATAAAAACAAGAAGTATTGCTGCTATAATAATGGTAATAAATCCTAAAAATTCATTTAAATTGTTCATATGATTATCTTAAAAATGTTCTCCTAAAAGTTGTTCTATTGTTTCTAGTAAAGGAAACAAATTATCCGAATTCCCAAACATTACAAACCCGTATTCCTGATTTGGAATAAACATGGTATATGCCTGAAAGTCTTGATTGTTTCCTGTATGTAAATGCATCATTCCATATGGTGTAGGTTTCTGAGCAAAACCGAGCCCCCAACCTGTCTGTCCTGTTTCTTTTAAAAGTTTGTTATCTGATTTAAAATGATTATGCTCTTTAAGCATTTCATCTCGAGTCTGTTTTTTTATATTCCTGGGATTCATCATTTCTATCAAAAACAAAGCATAATCCCGGGCATCAGACTGCAAACTATATCCAGGCCCTACTTTTTTATCTCTATGCATTTCCAGGTTTACTTTACCTTTCATATGTCCCTTAGCTGCATGGTTTTCTAATATATCATTCCAAGTATAAAAACTTCTATCCATACCGATGGGACGTGCTGCTTCTTTAAGAAAAAGAGAGTCTAGTGCACTGCCCCATCCAATATCTAATTTTGTCCCCAAAGCGGCTCCTAAATGTTGATACGCTTCACCAGAATAAGAAAAATCTGTTCCGGGTTTGAAAGCTATTTTGATAGGCCCTTTGACCCAATTAGGAATTCCTGTACCATGAGACATTATAATGCGAGGAGTTAAAGTCTTATACGCTTCAAAAGATTCTTTAGCAATAACTCCTGCAGGAAATATAGCTTTAAGATATGGATAAATTGGTTTATCTATATCAATCTTACCCATTTCTGCCATTTTCATTATAAAATATGCAAACAATGGTTTAGAGAGAGAGGCTGCTTCAAAGATAGTTTGCTTGGTTACAGGCTCCTGTGTCTTATTATTCACAACTCCAAATGTATTATGATATACAATTTTGTTATTATTTACTATGGCAATAGAAAGGCCCGGCACTCCTATAGAGTCCATTGCTTTTTCTAAATGTTGGTTAAGTTTAAAGACGTTAATATTTCTGCCGTCAGGAACTCTTATAAATTCAGAATTAGTTTGTCCAAAAGATATTCCTGACATTGTTATGAATAACAATATATATGCTATAGAAATTTGTTTTAATTGATTCATTTTATCAAATTTTAAATGTGAGTAACTATGGTATTGCGAATTCACATGTATTTGACAAGACGATTAAAAAAAAGGTTACAAATTAGATTTTAACTTGTAACCTTTTATATACATTTTCCTATTCTTTTTCTTTTGATTAAAAATCAAAGCGATAATTCATTTTAAAGGCGATTCCCCAGTTTGTACGGGTAATGTTTTTATTATAATTGTCAGAAACAACCAAATATACATATGATAAAGGTTTGTATTCCCATTGTAACCTACTATTGATGTTAAAATTATCTCGCTGTGTATTGTATTGCACATAGGTAGTCCAGTTTAATCGATTAGAAAAGAAAATTTGCCCTGTAAAACGAGCTAAATGAAAAGTTTCTTTCCCTAGTAGATTTAAATCAATTTTATTAATATCATATCTTAGTTCTAAATTCGCAAAAGGTAATAACTGATAATTTAGATACGTTCCTGCAGCTATCCTTTTTCCGCTATAATAATTTCCAGTTCGAAGATTAAAACGATATCTAAATTTTTGATTGTTGGCTGAGTTGTACCCTATTCTTAAAATCCCAAAGCGGTACTCATCTGGAATTAATGAATTACCATTTCCTAATGGATCAAAACCATACTTTAAATCAACATACTCATATCTAAATACATAATATAAAGCTGATAGATTTTTAAAAAATATAGCAGAGTTTAAGAAATGTGATGACTGGCTCAATTTACCATGTTCGTCTAAATAGGTATCATTGCTATAATTTAAATAACGAATAGAGTTTACTGTTTTAGATTTTTCATAAAATTTCTGGTATTCTATTCCTACTGTAGTTTGGGTATACCCTTCTCTTACCACAACATCATTAATAGCATCATAATTATACAATCTTGGTGTAAAACCAACATCGGTTATATAGTTTTTACCTACATTTTTGATTGCAGCATTCCATTCTAATCCTCTTTTATTAAACCAAATTCCTGCATTATAAAAGTTATTGTCTTTAGAAATTCCATTATTGAAACTTTTTCCAAAATTTGCTAGGCCAAGCCATTTATTATCATCAGATTTATAATTTAGATTGATACCTGCTACTCGATTATAGTCATTTGTGAATTCAAATTTATCGGTTTGTTGTCGATTGATAAAAAAACCAGTTGTGGTAAAGTTTTTTGATAGTTGTTGTTCGGTAACAAGAGCTCCAAAATTTTCTGAAGCGATTTCATTTTCTTTATCAGTTTGTACGTTTAGAATTCCGATTCTGGTTTTTGGAGATACATTTCCTGATAATTTTAACCCGAATTGAATATCTGATTTTGCTCCTATACGTCTTGAGTAAAAAGGATTCACACCATCAACACCCAGATTTGAAAATAGGTCAGAGTTTTCGAGAAAAAAATTACGCCTTTCTGGGAAAAAAACCGAGAATCGGGTTAAGTTTGTTACTTGTTGATCAATGTCGATTTGTGAAAAATCAGGGTTTATTGTGGCATCTAATCGAAGAGAAGAGGTTACATTGTATTGCACATCCAAGCTTGGTTTAACTGTAGTTTCTGTATCATCCTCTACAACATCATTCTGATAGTTTGCAGTAATAGACGGTGTTGTTGTAAAACGAGAATTTGATGTATTGGGTAAAGCTTCAACGGTCATTTTTTCGGTAAACCGTAAATCAAAAAGGCGATAATTACGTTTTACATTTTTTAAAATAGTCCAGGAATTATTTTTAATATCCCTAACATAAAACTGAACTCCGAAAACAGCATTATTCGTATCAAAGTTTAATGCTTTTAAGGGAATAGCTATTTCATATTGTTTTTGCTTACCGTTCATAAAGGCTTTAGCTTTCCATATCGTATTCCAACTTGTGCTAAAATCGTATCCTTCATTAATGCGTTCTACAATGCCGTCTATTTGTGTACTGTAGCTATTTACCGAAAAATAATACGCATTTTGTTGTTGATTTTGTGTATCTAAAACCATGGCAAATCCATCGCTTAATCCAATAGGAACATCTCTTTTTAAAGAACTAACCTGTGTTTTTGGAGTAGTATCATTATAAATTAAGCTTACATATAAATATTCTCCATTATGAAATAGTTGTACCGATGTTTGATTTTCTGCTAAACCTTCATCTATTGGCATATAATTATAAAAACCAGAATACTCAGGAAGTTCTTTCCAAATAGATTCATTTAACTGGCCATCTATTGTAATTGTAGCCTTCTTAAATTGAATGGTTTTTGTTTGTGCCTGAGTATGCAAAGCAGATAAAAAACAAAGTGCTATCAAAAATATTTTTTTCATATATAAAATTTAGAAACCTATAGCTTTGTAGCTGTTTTAGTAATTATTTTCCAATCACCTTTTAGCTTTTTTAATAGAAAAAGATCCATTAGTTTTGTTTTTCTCTCCGGAATAAAAATTTCGACTTTGGCTGTGGCTATATCTCGATATATCTCGATTGATAGAATATTTCCTGTTCGTCCGTTATAGACTCCTTTTTTCTTATTCTTAAAATAATTGAGATAATCTACTGGAGTTAATCTTTTAAAGGTACCTTTTACTGTAAGGTATAAAGATGCATCTGCAGCAAAAGCACTTTCTAGTTTTTCTAATTCATTATAAGAACTCCCTTGAATATAATTATTAAGCGTTTTTTCAATCATTTCCTTTTCTGAAAATGAATGGTTTGTTTTGACTATTTCGTTTGTACTCTTATAAAGAAGTGTATCGTTGTTTATAATAGTTTTATCATGGTTCATCATCTTGTATTGTGATAAAACAAGTAAAAAACAAAAAGGGAACGTAGTAAAAAATAGACGTTTCATAGATTTATATTTTAAGTTTAATCAAAACTATGGTTGATACTCTTATGTTTTTTTAAAAGTAGACCGAAGAGGAAGTTCAGTCTATTAAGACCTTTTTAGGTTTTTGTAGTTATTTTTCACCTATTTATAGCCTTAAATACTAGCTTGGTAGATAAATAATCATTATACGACTAGTATAAACTATATTTGTTATTTTCTTTATGAAGTCTTTAAAAACATACTTTGACAAAACAGAAATACGACACGTATTGTTCTGGATAGGTATATTCTTGTATTTCACATTATCTGCTAATATTGATAATTATAATGGTAGCTATCTACAACTATTTGAATCTTATATCATCTTCATTGCCATACAAATACTAATAGCATACACTTGTCTATACTATTTGGTACCAAATTTTTTGAATAAAGGAAAAACAGGTTGGTTTGTTCTATGGTTGATTATTCTATTGTTTGTTATGTACGCCATGTATATATATTATAGAATATACTATTATGATGTAAGGTATTTTGACTACTATAGTCCAATAGTTCAACATTATGCAAAGCAATCTTTTTGGGAAAGACTTTTAAGTTTTTCTGTTTTTTTGAGTAAGAGTATAAAATTTTTAACCCCTACTGCCCTACTTTTAATGTTTAGGTTTTATAAAAACCAGCAGAATTATTTAAAACTAAATGAGCAAAAAAAAATAGCTGAATTGACTGCTTTGAAGAATCAATTAAATCCGCATTTTTTATTCAATACATTAAATAATTTGTATGCTCTGGCCATAAAAAAATCAGATCATGCACCAGAAGTGATTGAAAAACTATCTGATATTTTGGATTATATGTTGTATCGCTGTAATAGTAAATTTGTATCCATCCAAAAAGAAATTGAGTTGATCGAGAATTATATTGCTTTAGAAAAAATACGGTATGGAAACAGAGTTCGTATTTCTTTTAAAAATAATAGCACAGAGGATTCAAAAATAGCTCCTTTACTGCTATTAACTTTTATAGAAAATGCTTTTAAACATGGTGTGACTCAGGAACTAAAGGAAGCTTTTATTTCAATTATAATTAGTTCGGATAGCAATCATATTATTTTTAATATAGAAAATTCTAAATCAACGATATCTGTTGAAAATAAAAATCAGAGGTGTATAGGATTGAGTAATGTTCAAAAACAATTAGATTTACTGTATGGAGATGATTATTCTTTGGATATTAAGGAAGAAAGTGATAAATATTGTGTTCGTTTAATTTTGGAAGCTAAATAATGTATACGTGTTTAATAGTAGATGATGAAGAATTAGCCAGAGAGCTAATAGAAACGCATTTGAAACAGTTAGATGGTTTTGAATTAGTGGCATCTTGTAATAGTGCTATAGAAGCTAGTAAAATATTACAGCAACAATCAATTGATTTACTTTTTCTTGACATAGAAATGCCTGTATTAAAAGGCACAGATTTTTTTAAAAACCTTATTGTTAAGCCTCATGTAATATTTACAACAGCGTATAGAGATTATGCTCTTGATGGATTTGAATTGAATGCTGTGGATTATCTTTTAAAACCTATAACTTTTAGTAGGTTTTTTATGGCAACCGAAAAATTCATTTCGTTACAAAATACGCGATCAGCCTCTACCGAAATTGAAAAGATTATCCCAAAAAAGGATGATTTTATTTTTATACGCGAGGATCGAAAACAAGTAAAAGTCTTCTATGATGATATTCTATATATAGAAAGCGTAAAAGATTATATTAAGATTCATTTGTCTAATAAAACCCGACTTATAAAATATAGTTTAACAGCATTTGAAGATAGATTAGATGAACGATTTATAAGAACACATCGTTCTTATATCGTAAATCGGGATAAAATTACAGCATATACAAAACAGGATATTGAAATTAATACTATTGAAATTCCCATTGGGGAAAATTACAAAATGAATATATCTGATTTGTAGTTTTTTGTTATTCTAAAAGTGCTATTTGAAAATTGAAATGAGTATTGAGAACTGCACAATATAGTGGTTTCCCATCAGAACCCTTTCGCACACTATGATAACGCCTTTCGTTAACATATTCTCCCGCGCTTCTTTTTTGAACAGATAAAGAGATAGCATGATCTTCTTGTAATTCTTTTAAGTCTTTTACAAGTATTTCTATAAAAGAATCTGCAGCTTTCTCTCGATTAGTTTCCTTTTCTAATCTAGAACTAATTCCTCTACATAAATCTTCAAGAATTGATTCTGTAATAGTTAATGTTTCCATTATATAATGATTTAAAAATTAATATTAGTTTTTATTCGTAGTTATCGATTGTATACATAAGTACAACTACTTTAATACGCAGTAAACCCACCATCGGTAGCATAATTTGCTCCAGTGATATTAGATGCTTCTTCAGACAATAAAAATAACATAATTGCTACCTGTTCTTCGGGTGTTGCATCTCTATGGTTAGAATCTGTATACTGCAGAAGGCTTTTGGTCTTAATGTTTCCCATACCAGCATTACCTCCACTAGCTTTTACTTTAGCCATAACAAGTTGATAAGCTCGCTCTACCATAGGCGTCGCAGTATTGGCCATACACACAGAATTGATTCGTATACCATATTCTGCATAATCTATCGCTGCATTTTTTGTTAGTCCATTAACTGCATGTTTGCTTGCGACATATGAGGGAGTTCCCGAAAAACCTCGTAACCCTGCAACCGACGCGACATTAACGATTGCACCACCTTGATTTTGTGCTACCATTTGTTTTAATTCTTCACGCATGCATTTAAATACTCCTGTTGTATTTACTCGCATTACTACATCCCAATACTCATCTGTTGCTTCATGACATCGACTAAATGTAAGGTGTTTTTGTTTTTCATAGTTTATAGGGTCTCCGGGAAAGATTGCATCCATTACACCTGCATTGTTTATGGCGTAATCTAATTTACCATAAGAATCTACTGCTGTTTTAACCATTTCTTTACAGGTCTCATTAGTAGAAACATCACCATAAACGAATTTTGCAGAACCACCATCTTTAACAATTTCATTTACAACAGTATTTCCTTCCTCTTTAAGCCAATCTATACCAACAACGTTTGCACCTTCTAGAGCTGCCCTTTTTATTGCTGCTTTCCCCATTCCTCTTGCGCATCCGGTAATAATAATTGTTTTGTCTTTAAAACGATTAGGTATGAAATATGTTGGATTAACCGGACTAACATCTTTTTTTCCTACGGTATTTTCTGAGGCTAATAATGCAGAAGCAGTTTCAGATCCTTTAGAGTCGTTAGCACAAGCCATACCAGTGCTAGCACCTATAGTAGCGAGCGTTGTGTTTTTTAACATGTTTCTTCGATTCATGATTTTTTGTTTTATTGAGTTACTAGAATATGTTTGTTACATCTAACTAATTACAGTGCGTATCGTATAAATAGCATAGTACTCCACCAATTCGATGGCTCTTCTGTCAAGGCTTTGTTTACAGCTTCACCGGGAAATGTAACTGCCAAATGTCCCTGGATATAAATCTTACGAGACCAAAACACTTTGAAAGTTAGATTACCCTCTACTCCATAATCTTTGGATTCTAAAAATGAGAGTGCTGGGTTTCCTCCTAAATTTGTTAAGTTATCTGCTTTAAATAACCAAAATTGGGGCACCAGTTCAAGTTTTGGAATGGGGCGTACGCGTAATTGAAACCTGTGTGCAACTACATTTGAAATCTGAACTACTTTAAAATGATTTATTCCTTGTACCCATTGTTCTCCGTTTCCACCAGATAATAGAGGATCCCATCGCTCAAATCGATCGGTGCTTAAATCATCACCAGAAAAACGAGCGTGGCGATAGCTTAAAGTTGGTGTCCAGGGAAGTTTTGAAAAACTCCAGCCAAACTCACCAAAGTAGCCGTAAGCACGCATTGGAAAATTTTTATTTCTTTGCAACCCACCTTCTCCGGCAATAAAAAAACCTGAATTACCTGGCGGTTTGGGTTGCCAACGAAAACGTGCATCTACAAGTTGTAGGCCTTCTCGACTAAGAACTTCTGTTGGCGTAAAATAACCAAAATCAGACTTTGGTACATACAATAAGCTCGCTCCTACAGAGAGTCCTTTTGCAGGTTGTGCTTCTACATTAATTCCTGCGATCCTTGTTTTAGAATCTACTACCGGTAGTTCATCTGGATCGAGATAGAATAATTCTAATAATGTGTTGTTGTATTTTACACTACCACGAGCCACCATATCTGCTGCCCAACGAGGGTTAGATTGTAATGCTGCTCTTTTACTACCATTTGCCGAGGTATTTATGATAAGAAACCCATCTCCAAGGGTAAAGCGTTGTCGACCAATAGAGGCATTTACTACAAGTCGATTACCATTTTCCCAGGTTTTTCCTGTAATTAAACCAATATATGCATCCTCAACACCTATATAACCTCTTGTCTTGTTTGTGAATAGCTCTTGTCCTTTAGAACCACTTACTATTGCACTAAGACCGGCATATATATGAAGATTATTATGTAATGGAGTAATTCCATAAGTTCCCAAATGAGTAAATCCTTCGACCCAATCGTCATATCCATCTCCCGAGGGTATCCCCGATACTAATGGGTTGCCATCAAGAAGTGCGTCGGGTCTACCGTACCATGCATTCGTATTACTATAATGAATTGCAAGCGCTTCAAGTTTTAAGCGAATAAATGTAGATCCAAAATTGTATAGCTTTGGAAGGTCATTAATTTTTCCTGATGTTACAAATCCAGTTTTTGTCGATTCGCCAACTTGATTTCCTAAGGTTACATTAATGGTAAGTATAATTCCCCCAATTGCCCCAAACCCTACTTCTATTTTGGTTGTAGCAATCTTAGGATCTTGACGTGATCGAGATAAAGAAAATTCGATATGATTTCTTAAAAATCGATTATCAGGAAAAGTCTTTAAATCTTGACGTATTTTGTCACGAATCCGATTATTGAGTATAGAATCATTTGATGGGTTAGTAATTATGATTTTAACTTCTTCAATTCTTTTATTATGGTAAGGATCAACATCGCCGACACCCTGCGCAATGGTGGTGCCAAATGAAAATGTGAAAATAAAAACTGTAATTCTTAATAAATCTAATTGTTTACTGAGACAGTTTAATAGGTTTGGTTTTATAAGAGTAGTCATATCCGAAGGTCATTGTAATATTCTATTATATTTCTGACAATCTAATCTATATCAAAAAAACAATCTTAATTAGTACGAAATGAAATGAACCACTTATAAATATACAAAAAACAAAGCATGTTTTTATACATACAACTCTTATAAAAAACTTAATTTTCAATGCTTTACACTCGATATGTACATGATATATTTCATAACCTTCATTTATAGCTTTTAGTATGAATGAGGCCAGAATCCATCAATTTTGCATATTACTAAAAATGGATTCTGGCCTCATTCATTACTATAATAACAAGTCCCTTTCTGTTTTATATTTCGACCCGATTATTTTGTCATTTTCACTTCTCTTCCATTTAATGGTTGTTCATTTCTATAATTATTTAAAGGCATCAGATCTCTTAAGATATTTACTTGTTCTAAAGATATTGTGATGGGTTCTTTAAAAATGACCCAGTTTACACCTTGAGTACATGGTGGTGTGGTTAATGATCCTATATAGGTATAATATCCTTTATTTTTAGGAAGATTATAACTAAGATTAAATGGTTTTCCTATAGTTTTAGTTTCTCCTTTTCTAAGAGGCAAATAGCTTTCTAAAAACCTAAAAGGAGCGCTGGTTTGACCTTCTTTTGCCATTACAGCAAGCACTAAGTATTCGCCTTTAGAATTGGTATGTACCATATGTATCACTATCGGATATCTAATACCATTTATGGTATGTTCTGAAGATTCGTGAAAATGAATTTGTTTCAAATCATATTTTTCATTGTGATATATAAGATAATCTCCTTCTTCAAAATTATATTGAATGGAGTGACCATTATTAACTACATCATGTATTTTGGTATTTGATACATAATGAATAGCTAAAGGCTTTAAATTAGTATCGACGATTGCATCTAAACTCACAATATTTATAGGAGATTGATACTTTCCTCCACATTCTGAATTCTTTTCAATTTCTGCCCAATGTTCTGGACTTGTTTCCCCTACATAACTCCAATGTTTTTTTACGTGATTAGTTGTCGAAGTAGTTTTTCCTTTAACAACTTCTATAGAATGCTCTCTTTTAATTTTTTCTTTTGTATTCGTACAAGAGGATACTATTATAGCCGTAATTACAGCTATAAATACTGTATTATTAGTGGTTTTCATTTCTTTTATCTTTAAATGTGAAACTTAAGTGTTGTTTGTAAAATCTGGTTACTTCTAAAATGATCTGCTGTTGGTATATAATCATTCATATAGCCTAGCCCTATAGATGTGTTTTTTAATATTGGATAGGATATTCCAACATAAAACCAGTTTTGATTTAAAGATTTAGGAACAATCCCCGAATCTGTATTCAACCATATTTCATCAAAAACAGCTGCTTTTATTTTTGTATTATTATATACTGTAAACAAAGGAATCTGAAATGTAAAACGATATCTATATCGCATTTTATAATCTGTTTCATTTGCTTTGAAAACATTAGGAGTTACTTCTACAAACTGTTCAATGAAACGTTGTTCAAATCTAAATCGATGTTTGAAATTGGAATTTCCTGATGTATGAGATAATGTTACCTGTTCCCAAACATTGTTTTCATTAAAATTATGCGTAGCCCTATAATTCTTAGCAAAACTATAGCCAATTCCAAAATCCAGAGTTGTATTGAATTTATAATGTATAGATGGTCTAATTAATATTTGTTGCCAATTTTTTAAAAAGTCTGTTCGCCTAAAATGAGCTTCATTTTTTATATATACCTTATTGTTTATAGTATAATCGATAATTAGAGAACTCCAGGAACTATAGCTTTTTTCTGTAGTCGGGTTTTGACTAAATACTGTTATTGGAATAATAAACAGTATGATTTTTATATATTTCACAATATTATTATTAAAATTAAATATCAAAATCGGGAACTAACAAAAGTTAATTCCTAACATTTAAGACTTATAAATAATAACTTTATGAATATACTTTTAGGCAGCAGTACAGAATATAGTATTTGCCTTTTGCAGTGGGAAATTGATATTTTTTTTGATTAAAATTATCATTGTTTTTAGTAATAATCTTTTTGTCTTGAAATGCACAAAAAGCGCTTTTCCCATATTCTTCTTCCTCTTCCCTGTCTTCAAGTTCATTTAAGTCCAGGCTATCGATAAACGTTTGACCATCATGCTCATAGTCTGTTTCATTATCTATACTATGTATAGAAAAAGATTCGATTACTAAATTGTCATGAGAAATAGTATCTGCATTAGCTTTATTACCTAAAAAAAGTGCAGATACCAGAGTTATTAATACTCTAAATGAATAATATTTAACTAAGGAAAGATTCATTGTATGAACAAAAGTATCTATTTAGAGTAATACGTTATCTGCAGCACAGTTGTTTTTAACACAAACTTTAACACCTTTTTTCTCTTACACCATATTTTTTATGTGATGCACATTACATTTTTTTATTAATGTTAGAGTATATTCTATAACGGTATTTATATCATATAGATAATCTTTTGGTTTCTTTATAATTATAAAATAAAGATGAAAACAAAAGCCAGTAAGAATGTGTTCTTACTGGCTTTTGTTTTTATTTACTATAATATTTATTCCTTCATTCCTTCAAGATCCATCATAAAGGCATAAGAAAGAGCAGTACGTTTGTAACGTTGAAAACGTCCTGAAGCACCTCCGTGACCTGTTTCCATATCACAATCCATGATAAGGAGATTATCATCGGTTTTCAATTCACGCAATTTAGCAATCCACTTTGCAGGTTCCCAATATTGTACCTGGCTATCCCAATATCCTGTTGTGATCAACATATTTGGATATGCTTTTGCTTCAACATTATCATACGGAGAGTACGATTTCATATACTCATAATATTCTTTATTCTTAGGATTTCCCCACTCATCAAATTCAAAAGTGGTTAGCGGTATAGTTTCGTCCATCATAGTAGAGACTACATCAACAAATGGTACAGCTGCTACAACACCGTTCCATAGTTCGGGTTTCATATTTAACACAGCTCCCATCAATAAACCACCGGCACTACCACCCATTGCATACATATGTTCTGCACTTGTAAAACCTTCTTTTACCAAAAATTCTCCACAATCAATAAAATCGGTAAATGTATTTTTCTTTTTAAGTAGCTTTCCATCTTCATACCAATGCCTTCCCATTTCCTGTCCTCCTCTAATATGCGCCATGGCATATACAAAACCTCTATCTAATAAACTAAGTCTGTTAGATCTAAAAAATGGCTCAGTACTGCTTCCGTATGAGCCATAAGAGTAGAGTAACAAAGGAGTATTAGCATTTCTTTGTACCCCCTTTTTATATACTAAAGAAATAGGAACTTTTACACCATCTCTTGCTGTTGCATAAAGACGTTCTGATACATAGTTGTCTTTAGAAAAATTTGGGTCTACTACTTCTTCTTCTTTTAATACTTTTCGTTCCTTAGTATCCATATTATACTCGATAGTACTATTAGGAGTCGTTAAAGAGGTGTATCCATATCGTAAAATATTGGTATCAAAATCTAGATTAGTAGTAGGATATGACACATATGCCGGATCATTAAACTCGATATAATGATCATTATCTCCATTCCATTTCATAATACGAATAGTACGTAATCCATTAACACGTTCTTGTAAAACCAAATGTTCTTTAAAAAGCACAAAGCCTTGTAGTAGAATATCTTCGCGATGTGGAATAACATCTACCCAGTTTTCCTTAGTAGTAGCTGTTACGGGTGTTTTTACTAAACGAAAATTCTTAGCATCAAGATTCGTTCTTATATAAAAATGACCATCATAATGATCAACACCATATTCTAAATCTCTTTCTCTAGGCTGAATGATCTTCCATTCATCATTAGGAGTATTGGCATCTAAATATTGATACTCTGTAGATAGCGTCTGATTACTACCAATCATAAGATATTTATCGGATCTAGATTTAAATATAAAACAGCTAAAAGTTTCATCTTTTTCATGAAAAACTAACTCATCTTCAGATTGATCTGTTCCTAATACATGTTTATATATTTTATCTTGTCTAAGTGTTACAGGGTCTTTAGAAGCATAAAAAACAGTTTTATTATCATTTGCCCACACAGCTCCTCCTCCTGTATTTTTAAGTTCATCAGAAAGTATTTCTCCTGACTCTAAGTTCTTAAAATAAACTACATAACGACGTCGTGAAACGGTATCTACACTATAGGCCAAAAGTTTATTATCCGGACTTACAGATCGACCTCCTATAGCATAGTAAGCATGATCTTTTGCCAGTTCTGGTCCATTAAGCATAATTTCTTCTTTACCATTGTCTTCTAATTTCTTACGACAGTATAAAGCATAATCCATGCCTTTTTCATATCGAGTATAATACGAGTAACCATTATCATTATAAGGAACAGAAGAGTCGTCTTTTTTAATACGCCCTACAATTTCATCATACAGTTTTTTCTGCAAACCTTCTGTATGTTTCATTGCCTCATCCTTGTAATGGTTCTCTGCATTAAGATAATCCAGTACATCCTGAGTCTGCGCATCGGATGTTTCAGCATTTTTTTGCTTATCACTTAGACGCATCCAAAAGTAATTATCAATACGTGTATCTCCGTGCGCTTTTAACTCTTCGGCAACCTTTTTGGCTACAGGAGCTTCAATGGATTCATAGGGTTCTAAATCAGGTTTTTTTTCTGTATTACATGCCATAAAAAACATTGTAAAAATTAGAAGTGAATAAATGAATTTAGTTTTCATAAAGTATTTAAAATTAGTTTTTAATAAGCCTCTTTTAAAATTGTTGCCACAATTTAGATTATAAAATGTGAAAAATGTATAAAAAAAATATAATTATTAGTTTCCAGACTCATTTATTGTTCTAAAACAACACATTTCACATTACCTTTTATCTCTATGAATGAGTAGTACTAAAAATTATATGTAGAAACTTAAGGTTATACATTTTTATAGTCTAGAATAGCAGTAAGCATAGCTTGTAAGGTTACATTTTCTTCTATTGCAGAGCTTGGAGAAATTGTACGATTAAGATCTAGTTGCCCATCAGATATTATTAACTTGTTACTTTTGATAATGGTAGTTGTAATTATAGAAGCCTCTTGTAATTGAGTATTCGATATGTTTTTTGGGGTTTCTTGTGATACCAAAGCAGCTTGTTTAAGTTGATTAAAGTAATTAACAACTTCTGAGGCTGTTAATTCATTTCCCTCTGCATTAAACTTTATAACTTTATAATCATCACGATTTTGGATACTGGCAATTGCAGAATCAATAGTTTGAATTAACTGGTGTACAGTATTCATAGGGTTTTACTTCTTTTTTTATTAAAAAAATTGATTACTTGCGATTTGTAGTAGTTATTATAATCATTATTCTTTCATAGCAACTTTACCTCCAAAATTTACTCCCCAATTTATTCCAAATACAGTAACCAAATTATCATCTACAGGGAAATCTTTTCCAAAGCCACCAATCAATGTAATATCTTTCGAAAGCGTGTATTTTAAAGTCCCTACAGAACGTTCACTATTTATGCTTCCGCTACGAGAAATATATTCGTATGCCAGTGAAAATCGATCTATTTCAAGTTCTACTTTTGCTCCCAGATCCCGATAAAACGTTTTAAAGAATTGGTCATTTGCATCAATATTAAATTCATCCTCAATATACCTGGCAGTTACTAGTACATTTAGATAGTTATTTCGTTCACTATCTGATCCTTCATTTAGAACCAAACTTCCTTGTCCTGTAATCCAGCTCCCAAGACGATTAGCAGTACCAGAATCTATTTTATCTCCCTTAAACAATGCGCTATATCCAATAGCGCCATCTACACTAACATAGGGTTTAACTGTCTTTTTAAACTCTTTTAATTTTGGGCGTATTCTCTCTTTTTCTTTTTTATAATGCTCGATAATGGCTTTCTCTGCTATTGCTCGTTTTACAGGATCATCTCCGCTAGCATCTGCTAATACATCAACAGGAGGATTATCAAGATTTTTAAGAATATCACCAACTTTTTTTGCTTCTTCGTATATTTTGTCCTTATCATAAAAACGTAACAAAGTTGTACGTAATCCTACCGCATAAGTTTTTCTTTTACCTACAATACCTTCAAATTCTTTATCAACATAAGCAAAAGATAAAGTTGTTGTGTTTAATCCTCTAAAAGGTTTTTGCTTTACCTCTCCTGTGGTTTGATCCTCTTCTATACCAATATATTTATAGTATGTTCTGTTCTTACTCTTTCGATTGATAAAAAAGTAAGGAGCTACTTCTATAGAAAAGCTTTCTCCAAAGTTATTGAATACGTGTAGTGCTAATGCTTTAAGATTAGTAGGTGTATAAATTTCTGTTGGAGATTCTCCTACTAATAAAAACGCAGGAGAACTTGGATTACTCATTGTAAAATCGCTCAGGTTTTGATCCGTTTTGCCTTCTTGTGTCCAACCAGAAAATGATAGACATACACATAGAATTATATATAAGATAGATTTGTGGTTCATTGTTTTAATTTTTTACTAGTTCAACAACAATAAAAACAATGAAAAACTCATCATCAATTTTCAGTTTTTTACCTTCATAACTTTGTTCATTGCCATCATCTTTTAGAGTAATCTTAAAAACAGTATTTTCTAAGATTGGATCAATATTTTCATCGGTTACAAAGCAATTTGTTACTACATTAAGTTTTTTATTTATGATATCAGTACTATTACCTAAGTTGGTAGAGAAGTTGTATGTGCTACTCTTTTTTAGGATCTTACTATCTAATTTAACATTGGTACCTACCAAGGCTTCGGTACTAATTTTTACATTAAGTTTTACCTCAGAATTAGTACTCATTTTAAATGTTTTCATGGTTATATATTTATATTTTGTAGTTGGTTCTTAATTTAATAGACTGTTTTCAGTGTATTACATCAAAAATACCAATAAAAAGGTATTTTTGATATGAGATTCGGTGTTAATATTTGTAGACAAAAGATATTTAATCACTTTGCTTTTTTAGTAAAAAAAAGAATCTCGATCCATCTTTCCATAGTTAATACAAAATAATAAAGTGAAATCGTTACTGTCATTAATATAAAGAAGATCACAAAAACCCATTTCAGCCTAACAAACCAATAAAAAACAGAAAAAATATTGGATGTATTTTTACTAGTGCTATTACCAATCAAATCCACTAAATACAAACCAGATATATTTTCTATACTATCAAATATCCCAGGGATAAAACAAATAATAAAAAACCAAGGGCTAAGTGTTAAGCTTAAAGTGTTCTCAAAAACTCGCAACGAATAATAGAAAAGAAATGAATATGCTATAATAAAAACAAAATCATAATATGTATTATTCTCGAAATACAGTGGTTTTTTTACTAATTCATTAAACTCTATTAAAGAATTAGAAAATTGAATATTGATAAGATTCTCTACTTGTATTGATGGAATATACGCAAACAAGACACCTAATATCACAACTAGTACTACACTGATTTTCCATAGGTTACTATAAAATTTTAGCTTTTTCATTAATTCAGGTTTTTAATTTTTTCTTCACGTATATCTTTATAGGTTTTCCAGTCAAATTGTTCAATTTGCCTAATTGCAGCATCAACACCTTTATTAAATAGCTTTGCTTTTTCTACATCATCCATCCAAAAGTCTAACCAATTATGATCTTTTGTATCTACTGTCACTACCCTTTTCTCGATTTCTCTATTATTAAATAGAAAATCATTATCATAAAAATTTCTGAATGTACTTATGAAAGATGTGACATATCCAATTAAAGTAATATCTTCTAGTGGTTTTATGTTTTTTGCTGGATCTTTATTTTCTTTTTGATCACCCACTATTCTCTCACTAAGAAGAACACCAAAGGTTGGAAATCTTGGCACAACATTGTCTTTTCTATGAAATTCGCGAATAGGAAAATTAGAGAGCATCCCTCCATCTACAAACCTTGCATTAAGTTTTACTAAATTTTCTACATTCTTTTCATTTTTGTAGTGCTTTTTACCCGGAGTAAAATTTTTATAAATAAAAGGAATCGACATCGTTGCTCTTAAAAATGCTGCAGGTTTTATATTTCCAGGAGTAGTCCAGTAATCATCTGCTCTCTCAGGAAATTTTACAATACGATTATGAGTTAAATTAGAAGTAATTAGTACTAATCGCGGTTTATCACCTTTTTTAGCTTTAACCAATTGCACCTGTTCCATTCTTTTTGTAAGATCATTTTTAGTTTCTATTTCTATAGATAATAGAAGATTTTCTGCCCAACTATAAAATCTTTCCCCAGTGTTAATACCAAAATCCTTGTCTAATATTTTTACAAAAAGGATATAAATAAATAGCAAAAGCGCAGCTACATTTAGCGTTCCTATTATAAAATCAAAAAGTCGAAGTTCTGTTCCCGAGACTCCGTTTGCAATATTAAAAACAATACCAAAAAGGCCATATATCCCTACAAGAAACCCAATAGAAAAAACACCTAAAAAAAGTTTTAAAATAATAGACTTGTAGTTTCTAAGTAATTTTTGCTGTAACCACCCTATTATTCCATTTTTCTCCATGAACTTACTAAAATCTGTATTTGCAATGATATGTGTAAGGATTTCAGACTTAGTAGCTTGATGTGGTTTATCATTATATTGAAATTTTGAATCTTCGTCATATATAGCATTAGGAATAGATGCCAAAAATAAAGCATTGATTGCTCCAGCACTTGTTCCTCCATGACTATAAAAACGAATACCTATTTTTTCCATAATATAAGTATACCCTAATAATGCAATCCCATACATTCCACCACCCTGTTGAACCAAATCGACAACTGGTCTTTCTATAGGTTTTCCTGCATAATTATCATGAACAGTAGCATCAGATATGAGCTCTTTTTTTATAAGACCATCAGCAGTAAATTTATTCTTTAATTTGCGTTGCGGGTCATTGATTGCGTTTTCTAAAATTTCATTTGCTGTAGTAAAAAAACGAGTTGTTCTTTTTATATTTTCTTCATCATGTAGGGAAATATTAGATGTAGTAGAAAATCCCCCCATGATTTGTTTTTGTATACTCATTTTAGAAATTACTTTTTATTGCTGTTACTATAAAATCAGGGTGATATTACAAGACGATTGAAGTATTTAAATTTAATAAAAATCTACTTCTAAAAAAAGAGGTAAATCCCCCTATTTTTTTAGAAGTATAAAAGTATTTGGGATACTTAATCGAAATAAAATAAATATTAGTAAGTATTTTTATGAAAAAGGAGAATAATTTGACCTGAACACTCCTAAAAACAAAGTAAGGCATAACCAAAATACTCTTAAAATGAAAAACTCATTAAAAAACCTATTAATTTTAAGCTACCTTTTCATCCTTCTCTTTGGATGTTCAAAAGATAGCTTACCAGACAACGAAAATTTGGTAGAAAATGGAAACGATTCTGTCTTTAAAACCATAGTTAACTTAGGGTTTTCAGAAAACGTTATTGAAGATCAAGGGAGCTATTATTTGGTTGATGGAGATATTGTTTTTTACAAAAACAAAAAATACCATTCTCCATCAATAGACCCTGTAACTAAACAAAGACGACATCCTAACTCTGTAACGATTAGTAATATTAATGTATATATAAATCCGGGAATGAATTTGGCTTGGAGAAATGCATCTACAGCTGCTATTAATCGTTGGAATGCTCTTAATTCTAGCCTCAATTTAAATATTACAGCATCTACAGCTAATGCACACATTCGAATTATGTATGATTCTCAAGATCCTAGTGTTACTTTGGCTAACAATGTTTTTGGAAGAGGAGAATTTCCTACAGCTAACGGCTTGCCGGGGGTAAGAATATGGATAAATCCTGATTTTGCATCTAATGTCTTTTGTGGTGGACCTATAACCCAAAATATGAGAATCTCTAATGTACAACATGAATTAGGGCATAATCTGGGTATTACTCACACCAATCAGGCTTTTGGAAGTTTGATCCCGGGAACACCAGGAACAGATGCACAATCTGTAATGAATGGAGGACAAGCCTGTACTATAAACAATTTTAGTACTGGTGATATCACTGCTATAGAATACTTATATCCAGTTGCCTGGGTAGGATTACCAAAAGCATATACCAGATTTCCTGATCCAACAATATGTACAAATGTTTTTGTTCAGCAAGATCCATATATGCTACCTGTATCCCCAGGAGCAGATACTTATGAACTCACTTCTAATTCACCCAATCTTTATGTAGATACCAATGTTAGCCCGGGACACATAATAACTATGATTGCTAATCAAGCCGGTAATTATACGATTACACTCAAAACTACCAATCAATATGGTAGTAGTTATGCAACAATATATGTTACTGCAATACAGTGTAATGGCGGTGGTGGAATCGGATTTTAATTTATTAATCTGAAATTCTAAGAAAGTTAACCTCTACAGTTAGATACTGCAGAGGTTAATTTAATTGTTTTTATAATCAAACGATCTTGTTATTTTACTTCGCCTTTGTAAGCATTTGTAGATTGTTTTCAATTTTTCTGTCGATTAGTTTACTCAACGGGTCAATACCTGCTTTGACAGGTTTTTTATTTACAAGAATCTCTAATTGTGTTATCTGGTCTGTAATTTTGTGTTTCTCTAAATAGATCAACTCTTCTTTTCCATCAGATCCTTCTCCATAGATACCAATATCAATCCAATCTTGTGTCGATATAGATTTTTCTATTCCCTTATTATCAATACGGTATTTTGTAACATCTACTGTTAAGTTTACTTCATATTCATTTTTTGAAAGCTCTTCATATACTCCCATGGTTGTTTTATTTTCATATAGTGTCACTGTTTCGAATAAATCAACAATAATATATTGTAGATTATCTGGTGTGACTTCTCTAAAATAACGAAGTAAATCTCTTGTAGTTGGATATCTTTCTGTCTTTGTTTTTAATAGGCCATCGTAGCTGTTCCAATCTCTAATAAAATTTCTTAAGGCGAGATTTACTCTATCTTCTCCGATATAATCCTGCAATGCATATAGATTAACCAATCCTTTACCATAATGAATATATTCTTGCCCAGATTCTACTAACGACAAAGGCGTTTCACTTATTTGCTCTCCTGCCCTTCCGATTAGATAGCGGTTCATTTGTGTTCGAATAAATCGCCTTACTTTCTCTTCGGGATAAGCCTCTTTTAGTACCATAATGGCAGAATATTGTGCCAAAGCTTCAGATATCATTGATTTTCCTTGCACAGATGCAGGATTTACCTGGTGGCCCCACCATTGGTGTGCCAGTTCGTGTGCAGTTACATAAAAAGCCATATCTACATCATCTTTATCGTCAATCTTCAACAAGAATCCGATCCCTTCAGAAAAAGGTACTGTGTTTGGAAAAGATTGGGCAAAGGTCTGATAACGAGGAAACTCTAATATTCGCATTTGCTTATATTGATATGGTCCGAAATGCTCACTAAAATAATCAAAAGACATTTTCATTCCTTTCATCATTCTTTTCAAATTATACTCATGTCCTTTGTGATAATAAATTTCAAGATCAACGGCATTACCCAAACTATCATGAGTAGGCATCCACTTATCTTTTAATACTTCGTACCTGGCAGAAACAATAGAATAAAAATTAGACATGGGTTTATCCATTTTATAATGAAAATAACTACGATTATTTTCTTTCCATTTTTTCTGTAAATACCCGGGAGCAATAGCGATTTGATCATTATCAGTACCTATAACTATTTCAAAATTAATTTCTTCTCCATCACCTTTAGACAACCCTTCTTTAATTGCATATGGATCATCTATTTTGGCTCTTCTATCTCTGGGTTTCAAGCCATGTTTCTTACGCTCATCATCATCACGTAATTCATGGCTTCTATTGTATCCCAATGTTGGAAAATGAAAATTGTCGAAAAATGTTCCGTTATAAATGATTCTTGTGCCTGATTTCTCAACAAAACCATTTGTGGTAAATGTTTGTTTAAACTCCATTTTAAGAGAATCTCCAGGTTTCAGAGGTTCATTTAATGTATAGATATAATAACTATACTCTTCATTATCATTATTTATGGTAGCTCCTTTTTCAAATTTGATATATTCGATTGCTACCTGATAATTTGGTAGTTTTTGAATATGAACCTCATTAATAGCTGTATCATGAGTATTAGTCAATACATAATACCCTTCTGCCGTATAATCTCTATCAGATGGAAAAAGATCTACTTTTAGGTTTACATCTACAATTTTTGGTTGTGGCAAATACTCAAAATGCTTAAGTTTTTTCTCATAATTTACTCTATACATGTTCTCTTCCTTCGGAAATGAATATTCATTAAGAATATTAGTATTATAAAAAATGTAACTTCCTAATAAGATAAAGATTAAAATAGTAACGGTTCCTAGCTTTATCAAAGGTTTTGTCAATCGTTGTTTACTTAGTTTCCAACGTTTTTTCATTTGTGTTTCTGTTCCCCGCACCGAAAAGATGACAGCAACAATAAACAGAATAATAGAAAATAATATCCAATATATTTTGAAACTTATATAGGGCCATAGATAATGTCCGTAACCATTCATATCTGAATATGTTCCTAAATCACCCGCACCAAAAGTGTATAATCCATGATCTAATTCTAATACTTCTAATAAAATAAAAGCAACAAAGAAGAAGATAACAACCATAATATGTCCTAGGAATTTATGGTTTGTTAGCACCTGGAAGAAAAAGGAAACAAATGTTAAAAGAATAAGAAAAGGGAAAATTTCAATAAAAAATCCTATAAAATATACATCCAATTCATAGTTGTAATACCCACTAAGAGTTTGAAAAACAATACCTGAAAGTATTAGAGTTACCATTAACACTACATATATGAGCATAAGTCCAATAAATTTACCAGCCAAATTGATAAAATCAGACATTGGGATAGCATCATAAATACCACTTAATTTCGTGTCCCTCTCTTTCCAGACAAGTTCTCCAGAATAAAATAAAAGAATCATTAAGAAGAAATATATCGATAGTTCCTGAAGTTCTTCTACTATGATATATGTGGCAGGATAACTATTAACACCATAAGAGGTTCCTAAATTAATAGAATTGATAAATATTATACTCACCCCACATAAAACAATGGCCCAGAAAGAAGTTTCTTTGAGAATTGATTTAAAATTAAATAAAACGTGCTTCCAAAATTGAAATATACTGGCTTTGGTACCAAAGTATAGGTCAGCCTTTGGAACCAGACTATTCGTATTGCTTACAATAGTTTTATTTTCTTCCTCAGAAATAGCAATTAATTTCTTTTTTGAAGCTTTACCTCTAATCAAATTGAAATTAAACTTATAATATCCTATTGCCAAAGTAATTATCCCTATTGCTATCCATAACAACCTGTTATATAACAGTACTCCTTCTACAGGAAGCATTAATGTACTTTTTTCTGCTTTGGTCCAGAATTGAGTTACTATACTAATAGTTTGAAAAGAAAATGGGTCGAGAAGAGCTGCAAAAAAACGATGATCTGGGTTTTGTAATAATGTAAGCGTTACGATATACGCCATTAACAAAAATACCCCCTGAATATACACAACCATTAATTTTCGACTTAAAGCGCCTCCAACATAGAAAACTGCCCCGCAAAAGAATATATTAGGTATAACCAGATATAAGAAGGGTTGTAAGTAATGCCAGAAATTAAAAGGTAACATAATATCTGCGTCTCGCCATGGCATAAATTGACCTAGCATAAGTCCAAAAAGCAAGCCACTGAAAATACATAATAATATAATAAATGACCCAATAAAACGCCCGATTAGATAATCTCGTTTTTTGATTGGATTTATAAACATCAGAGACTCCATATTATGATCAAAATCTCTTAAAGCAGCTACTCCCATAATCATAGAAGTGATCATTGTAAAAAAAGCTGAGACAATTGCCATTATTCTTGCTATATCCAGAGGAGAGTTTGTACCTAAGGAGCTAGAATTCTTATCCATAAGAACATCCGCCGCTACAATTGAAAATAAAAACACAATCGCAAAGTATATATAGGTATCAGGGCGTTTGGCTCTGTACTTTATTTCGAATTTTAGTATTTCGTACCACATAATGTTATTGAAATTAGATTGAAATGAAAAATATTAGATCTGTTTTTATAATAATGGTAATGCATTTTGATGTTGATCTCCACCAAAAATCTGTGAGAAATACACATCTTCTAAATCTGCTTGAATAGGTATAAATCCATCTCTCGGATCGTTATCACTAAGGACATGAATGATGGGTTTACCTAACAAGAATTTTTCTGCAATTACCACATGATGCTGTTTGTAACTCTCTAATTCATTTTTCTCAATTATCTTTTTATATACCCTGCCTTTTAATTGCTCGATAGCATGTACAGGATTTCCTTTCAGAAGCACCTCTCCCCGATTAACAATAGCCATATCTGTACACAATTCTTTAACATCATCAACGATATGAGTAGAAAGGATGACAACCGTATTTTCGCCTAACTCACTTAGTAAATTATAGAATCGGTTTCTTTCTGCAGGGTCAAGACCAGCAGTAGGTTCATCTACGATGATAAGTTTTGGATTAGAAAGTAATGCTTGCGCAATACCAAAACGTTGTTTCATTCCTCCAGAGAAACCACCCATATTCTTCTTTCTATGTTCGTACAAATTCGTTTTATATAAAAGTGCCTTAACCACTTCTCTTCTTTCCTTAGTATTTATCAATCCTTTAAGTACCGCCAAATGATTCAGTAATACTTCTGCAGATACCTTAGGATATACTCCAAACTCTTGTGGTAAATACCCTAATACTTTTCTCAATTCATTTTTTTGAGTTAATACGTCCAAATCCCCAAAAGTGATTGTACCTTCATCTGCTTCCTGAAGTGTGGCAATAGTTCGCATTAGTGTAGATTTCCCTGCACCATTAGGTCCTAATAATCCAAACATTCCCGTACCTATTTCGAGGCTTAGGTTGTTAATGGCTTTTACTCCGTTTTTATATGTCTTTGTTAAGTTTTTTATGACTAATTCCATAATTGTTCGTTTTTTGATTGAAGTTGTTAAATGAGATATACAGTGCTATGTTATTTTTAGCTATTAATTTTCTTCAGATATCATAGGGAGTTTTTCACCAGAAAGGGTTCCACGAGTAAATTCACCAGATTGCCACAATAGAATTTCACCCATTTTTCCACTTTTCATATTTGCATCAATCACAATTACTTTTCCCTGGTAACGTGTTTCAATCTGTCTATGTGTAGTATGGCCAACAATGATATGTGTTACCGCAAAATGTTGTAGTAATTGATCAATTTGTTTTGTAGTAGCCAGTTCTCCCTGAAAATACCCTCTATAATAGATAGGACCATTATTTCTATGTAGAAAAGTGCCGAGATCATTACGTGCTTCGGGCAATTCACTAACTACCAACTGTTGTTTAAATTCTTTATTGATTTGATCGATTGAAACCCCTTTTGATACGAGATCCGGATGAAATCCGCCATGGGTAAATAGAAGATTATTTATTTTAACCAAAACAGGTCGTGTTCTTAACCAATCTCCCAGAACACTGCCTTTAGCAAAAAGAGATGCTAAAGGTTTACCTAGTATGTTTGCAATGTCCTTGTATTTAGGATGCACAGAGCGTAAATTTCCATTAAGAACCATTACATCATGATTTCCTAATAATACATGTAGTTTTCCTCCTCTTTTTTCTGCTTGTTTTTCTAAGTCATACAAAAACCATAGTACTTCGGTCACATGAGATCCTCGATCAAAAATATCCCCAGTAACGACAACATGACCATTACCAAAGTTCCATTTTTGATTCTTATCGATAATACCATTACGTTGTAATAATTGTATAAATACATCGTATTGCCCATGAATATCACTAATAGCAGCAATTTTAAATTTACCATTGTACTCTAGTTTTTCTACTTCGGCAGGATTACTATCCCATAAAGTTGCTTTCATCCCATTGTATTCAATAACATGAGGAGTTTTATTGCTGATTTTTTTGGTGTGTTTTTTTCCTTCACTTATCCAAACAGCAATACGTTCTGTTTCAGATTCGGTTACGTAAGGGCCATCAGAAGGCTCTTTATAAGGTACTTTCAATACTTCTAAAATGTCTCTGATATTATCTTCTTTTGCTAAATCGATAGCTGTGTATTCATTATTGATTTTAATACTGGGATCTGCTCCATGATTTAGTAGCACTTTAACCGCTTCTTTATCTCTGCTTTTAATGGCAATTGCCAGTGCAGTTTGTTTTTTACTGCTCACATAATTGATTTCTGCTTTATGATCGATGAGTTCATTAATAATTGTATAGTTTCTATATGCTACCGCATACATTAATGGTGTAATACCATCAGAAACTAAATTTGGGTTCGCACCACGATTCAATAAATACTTGGCGATCTTATGAGTTCTATCGTTTTTTATAGCATACAAAAGCAACGTATATCCTTTATCATACCTCTCATTAATGTCATTACCTTTATCTAAAAAAATGTTAACAGCTTCTACATTACCGAGTTTAATATTTTGATGGATATCATTTGAGTTTTTAACCGTTTTGGTTGTATTGAATCGTTTCCTAATCTGTTCCTCGGTCAATTCCCGAGTCATATTTAAAGTAAGTTGTTTTCCACTTTTAGAACTCCAGATACCTGTAATTCCTTTTTCTGAAATTTGACCAGAATAGCTTCCTTCAGAATGTATTTCAAAACCGAGTGTTGTATCGGTAATAACAATATGCTGCATTGGTAATGTTGCAACTCCTTTAGAAGCTGGTCCCATAAAACCAATTAGTTTACCTTGATCTGATTTTTCGAAACGCCAGATAATACCAATTGATTTATTTTCATTAATAACGATATTACCATCCCAGTTTCCTAGGATACTGTCACTGGGAATTTGCTCTTGAGCTGTGGTGACCGTACTAAATATTAGTAGTAGTATGAAAGAATAAACAAAGTTAAATACGTGTGTTCTCATAATGTATGAATGAAATTTATAATGGTTAGTATTTGTAAGACTGTTCATTTTGATTGAATTATTTGATCAAACATAATAGTCAAACCAAGTAGTATTATGATAAATGTGATAAGCTTGGTTTGATTAGGGACACAAAGGCTTTTGACAGGTATTAAGTGACTTCATCACACTTTTCTCGAAGTTGAAACCTGTATAAGGTATGTTTATCAACTTCTTTGGTTGTACCATTTTATTACCCTAGTTTTGGGTATATGATGTTATTATTTAGAAAATATAGACGAACGATATTCTCCCTTGGGATATCCATTTTTTTATGGTTTATAGGAATAATCTGTATGGCTTCGGGTATCGAGCTTACAGGTACCTTATTCGTTTTTTTGGCAGTTAGTAGTATTGGATATTTACTGCTCTCCTGGTTATTCAATAGAAAAAAACAAAGAAATTCCTCTCGACTATGGTCAAAAAATGAAATTAGAATCACCACATTCCTAACGGGATTAACATGCTTTATCGGAATATTTGAATCTCACCCAAATCAACCCGTATTTACTACTGTTTTTACTTTACTATTTATTTATATTTTAATTTTTGGAATAATACTTATCAGGAATTACTACCTCCAGAAAAAAGGAGCTCCCACTATTTCTAAATCGGTTATAAAAAAAATAGTCTTTTGGTCTTTTGTAATTGGTGGAGGAAGGATTTTGATATTACTCGAAGAATATGAGAACAATGATGTATTGGTTATTATAGTCTTCATCTATTTTCCACTAATCATTTTTTTAACAATTCGATGGGTTTTCAAACAAATAAAATCGATTTTAACTTTAAAAAATGAAAAAGCAAAAACCGAACTATTGCATTTAAAAAGCCAGGTCAACCCACATTTCTTTTTTAATATGCTTAATAACTTATACGGTTGGGTAGATAAAGATTCAAAAAAAGCAAAAGAATTGATTCTTAAGCTGTCTGATATGATGCGATATAGTATTTATGATGGCCAAAAAGATGTGGTTACCCTGGAAGAAGAAGTATCATATCTAAAAAATTATATAGAATTGCATAAGATGCGTTATCATAAAGCAATAAAAGTTAATTTTAATCTCCAGATTGAAAATGAAGGATATAAAGTGATGCCTTTACTATTTATTATACTTTTAGAAAATGCTTTCAAGCATGGTGTAGAAAATTTAAGAGAGAATGCTTATGTAGATGTTAATATGATTGCCAAAGAAAATGAAATACATTTTGAAGTTGAGAATAATTTTGATCCATCAGAAAATACTGAACAACCAGGAATTGGTTTAAATAATTTGGAACGAAGACTTGAACTTGTGTATCCTAAGAAACATTCTATATCGTATACCGTAACTGAAGATGTTTATAAAGCGCAACTAATACTAAATCAATTATGATCAAATACTTAATTGTTGATGATGAACATATAGCTCATGATATTATTAAAGGGTATTGTGATTTATTACCCAATATGAAATTGATGAAGAATTGCTATGATGCATTAGAAGCATTCGAATACTTAAACAAAAATCAGGTAGATTTAATTTTTCTGGATCTCAACATGCCAAAATTAAAAGGTTTCGAGTTCTTAAAAACATTACCTTCCCCTCCCAAAGTTATTGTAACTACAGCATATAAGGAATATGCTTTAGAAGGTTATGAGCTCAACATCTCTGATTATCTGCTAAAACCTTTTGGTTTCGAGCGATTTCTAAAAGCAGTAAACAAGGCGGTAAGCACCACTACTAGAGTGCAACCTCTAACCGAAGTAGCTGGAAATAGTACTACAGCAGAAACAATTTTTCTTCATAGTAACAAAAAGTATATACAAGTAGTTATTGATACTATTCAATATATGGAAGCTGCAGGAAATTATACCAAAGTAATCACCACAACCCAAACTATAACCGTTAGAGAGAAAATTTCTGATCTGCTAGAATCATTGCCCAAAGATTATTTTTTACAGGTCCATAAATCATTTGCTGTAGCTGTAAAGCACATTAAAAGTATTGAAGGAAATAGGATATCTATTGGTAATGATGTTATTCCTATTGGGAAAATCTATAAAACAAATATTATTCAGTTATTGAAGTAATAATCGCTACAGGTTAAACAAAATTATGTGTTTCATAAGAGCAATTAGGATGTTGATAGATTAGAATTACTCATTCCATGCAAAATTCTACAAACCATATATAGACAAATCCCTAACACAGGAGTAATTAATGTATTAGATATCCCTTGAAAGATTAATCCTGGTGCAATTCCTCCCGTTTTTCCAATAAAATAGAAACTGTGCATCAGCCCCAATAATAAAGACAAAACACTTAGGATAAGTACCCAAAAAGCAACAGCCCCAATTTTTAGATTGTGATGCTTTATCAATTCCTGGTTTTTCTCATCCTTTTTAGTTTTTAGTTTTTTGAAAAAATGATACCCAGCTATAGCAGTACATATGCAAAAAGCAACAACGAACTTTAAATCTCCACTAGTAATAAATTCTGAAAAAGGCATTCTCATGATTGTAAAATTTGTATTTATATCTCTTCAAATTTAATAACAGAAGCGGTTGCTCTCGATGCTTTGTGATAAACGACAAGATTGAATCGAGTTTTAACAAGTTTGTGCTGTTTTTTTGATTATATTAAAATATCTATGAAACCATTTTGTAATTAGAATGTTATTTTTTTTCTCCCCATTCCTTAATAGCCTTATTAAGTTTCCAATGCCATTCTGGGTTATTTTCTTTAGACGGACCAAGCCCTTTTTTTGCTGCTTCAACGGCTTCTTTATATTTACCCATCGCTGCCAGAATTTCTCCTTCAAGAAAATATGAATAAAACCATTTAATATCTCCTTCAATTGCTTTTCGAATATATTCCAATGCTTTAGGATAATCTTTCTTTTCCAAGAAGTAATATTCTGAAGCAAGGTAGTACTTATAAGCTACATTAACTGTATCCAAACCTAGGGCAATATTGATATCTCGTTCTATCATTTCTTTATGTTTTATACTTACTTTTATAGGTAATATTGTCCTGATATTTTCCCATTGAAAATAAATTTCACCATGATTTAAAGATGTATTCATGAAACCAATTGTGAGTGTTTCTGTAAACTCGGGAGCTTTTTCTAAAGGAGCTCTAAATTCATACGCATTAAGTGTATTATCATAGGTATATTGCCCCCATCCTTCGGTATCTTTATTAAGAATAATCTGCCAATGATCTTTATGAGGTATTGCATACAATGCATATTTACCTTTAGAAACCGTATCGTTTGCAATAATATATTCATTTTGTAAATCTAATATGGTAGCATAATCTGCACCCAAACGCCATATTTTTCCGTATTGTAACAGACCATCAAATATCTTACGCCCTTTTACATTTGGACGGCCATAATTAACCCTAATATAATTCAATCCAATTTTTTGTGATACTTCTGCACGCAGGCTTGTTGTGGGTCTGTTAAACCGGTAGTAATCATTTTGAACAGGATCTACTTGCCCATGGGTATTTAAAAAATAGAACATAACTACTAGGGAAAAAACATACTTGATCATAATTATTTATTTATAGTAATTGATAAATTATGAGTCAAATAAAGTAAAACGAGAAGTGAAAAAAGTTGCAATTAATCAATTGCAATACGATTATGCTATATATTTAAAATAAAGATTCTCTATAATTACTTGGAGACATTTTTTTTAATTCTTTGAAAGCTCTATAAAAAGTGGATACATCTGCAAATCCTGATTCATAGGCGATCGTAGCTATTTTTTTTTCATTTTGAGCATCTAACTCTAAAAGTTTACACGCTTCTTCTACTCTATAATCTTTAATAATTTTGGAAAAGGTAGATTCAAACTCTTGATTGATTACTTGGGATAAATGATGTTTAGGTATATTAAGAAGTTTTGTGGCAGATTCTAAGCTAAATGAGTCATCTAAATATGGTTTTTCATTTACCAAAAAATCATTAAATCTATTTTTGATTCCTATAATCTGTACTTCAGTTAATGGTGAGGTTTTATATTTAATATTGTCTTTTGGATCTTTATGATCAAATACATTAGAATAAATGATTGCCCCATATGCAATTATATGAATAGAAATTGCTAAAAATAAAGTAAAAACAGTTGAATATCCATAGTCAAAAATTATAAAAATAAGATTTGTGCATACTATTATTATAAAGGCAAGCAAAGATAATTTGAACCACTTATACTTTTTCTGCATAGTAGCAGAGTTACCTATATCTGATAAAGTACTATTATAAGCATCATAGTATGTTTTGACAGTATAAACAATTGTAAATCCAAGAAAGAATTTCCAGTCTAAAAATATTTTTAAATAACTTGCAAGCCACTTGTATTCTTCACTACCTCCAAAAGGACTCCAAGTTGTTTTGATAGTACTATCTAACAGATAGTAAGGGATAAAAAGAAGGTATATTAGTATGGGAATTCCTAAAATAAACCATTTTCTAAACAATGAATATTTATGACCAAATATTGCTCTTTGATATAAGTGAATGAATGGTCCAATGAAAAATAGAGTTGGATATGTAACGAGCATCAATTGTGGAAACTGTTGTATAAATCCTGTATATAGAGAAAAAACTTCAAGTAAGTATAGAGAAAATAATACTACAAGGGTTCCAAATATTACGTTAGCCTTACTTCTATTTTTCTTAAAAACAACATCAAAGCCAACACAAAACCATGTAAAGCACTAAATAATAGGAAATAAATATAGAACTCCATTTTTATAGTAGATAAAAAACAAACTTACTAATAAAATGATTTTAAAATATAGTAATTAAAAATATATCATATTATTCTACCTAAAAAATATAGAACATGAACACCATTTTTATTTTATTTGCATTACTCATTCTTTATACTTATCAAATTCATAATGCTTTTTTACTGCTTCTACTTCTTACACATAGTTACCAAAAATGCATGTACAATTATTAGAGTATCCAAAGTATATGTACTAAATTCATGATTATTTCTTAAAATCAACTGGTCGTACTTTATCAATAACCTCTGTACTTACCCAATAAAAGTTTGATAATCCTCCTTCTTCGTTATATCTGCCAAAAAATAAAAATTTACCATCTGGAGTAATACTAGGGCATGTTTCAGCAAAATTAGAATTTACTTCATTTCCAAGGTTAATTGGTTTTGTCCATGTTCCGTCTTTCTTCTTAAAATAGACATATATATCGCTTTTTCTTTGATCATCTTCTTTGTTTCTAGCATTTACCACTAAAAAATCTTGAGACGGGGAAATAAAACCATGAAAACCAGATTCAATTCCAACTTCGTGTACTTGAGGAAATTTGCCATTTTTATTAGGCGCATAATACATTTTTCGTTTTGATACATTGGTATAAAAAAGATCTCCATTTTTCGCTTCATTCGAATAAAAAACAAAATCTTCATTTATAGGCGAATCAAGCTGTATAGCATCACTCCAGGAATTCTCAAAACGGTTTACATACCAAGTTTTAACTGATTCTTTATGGTGAGGCGATGTAAAAGAGTCATGAGCTGCAAAATGAATCTTTTTACCATTGGGACTAACAAATGGATGCATTTCGCCAACTTTTTTACCTTTTGTAAAGTTTGCTTTTTTAGGACTTGTCCATTTTTTGTCTTCGAATTTTGAAAAATATATACTTGGATCTTCGTCTTTTTTATTAGCTGAAAAATATACTTCATCCAAATCAGGAGAAAACGAAATACCATGTTCATATCTTCCATTTATTGAAATAATTCCAGGAGCAAAAATTTCAGGAATTAAGCCTGGAGGTTTTTGACCAAAATAAGATACTTCTGTAGTTAGTAAATCATCACCTTTTGGTTTATGATTTTTAGTATTACAAGCATTTAAAAATAGTGCAAATACAAGTGTTAAAAATATAAAGTTGTAATTTCTCATTATTATAATGTTTTGTACTACATAAACAATAATATAGTTATGTATCCGATTAATTTCTATTACTTCGCTGTACTCGTCTGGTTTTGTGTCCGGATTTACCATTAAACTTATATACAAAACTCAATGACCATCTCGCACCATTACGACTTCTCATCTGGTTTACAAAAAAATCTGTTCCAGTTATCTCCTCTCGGGTTTTACGACTATCAAAAACATTACTAACATTAAAAATTAAGTTTCCACGATTTTTAAATAGTTTTTTACTTGCCCCAAGATTTAAATAAGAAATTGATTTTCTTTTGGATTGAGCATTACCTCTTTCTCCCTGGTGATTAAATCTACTTTGAATTGAAATCCCATGTTTAAGTTTTATTCTAGTACTTAAAGAAGTCTGCCATGTTTCGTCAGAAAAGTCAAGTTTTTGTGTGCCAGCTATACCTTCCTGGTCAAAGCGATAGGCATTAAAATCTCCATTAAAACTGAGCCATTTTAAAGGATTGTACGACGCCGAAAGTTCAAAACCATATCGTTTTTCTAAATCTAAATTGATAATAGTACTTACAAAAACACCATCATCATTCTGAGTAGTATACCATTGTGTGTCATCTGTGGTATAGGAATAGTAAATACTTGGGTTTATGGTGAACTTGGTTCCTTTTTGCAAAAGCGATAGCTCTACAGCATCTGTAAATGCAGATTTTAATGTTGGATTACCAAAAAATCGAGCGTTAAAATCTTCAAGCTCAGAAAATGGATTTAACTGCCATAGTGATGGTCTGTTTATTCTTTTACTATAGCTTAACTGAAAATTTGTGTTTTCACCAATAGCATATCCTAAGTTTAATGTAGGAAACAAATTAGTAAACGTATTAGTATTATTAAAACTACCCTCCTCATCTTTGATCTTAATATTAGTATCTTCGATTCGTAGCCCCAGTAAATAGCTGAACTTACCAATCTTACTTCCGTATTGAACGTACCCTCCAATAATTCGTTCATCATATGCTATCTCATTATCCAGATTATCTAATAATTGATAATTATCATTTACAAGTTCTTCGGCAATAAATCCATCGGTTACATGCCTGTTTTCAAATTTGGCTCCGATTTCCAATTTTGTTTTTTCTCCAAAAGGAGTTACGAAGTCAGATTGTAAAACAATATCATTATTTTTGTTTGTAGATTTTGTTCTCAAATTTGATATTGGGGTCATTATAGGAGTCTCTTTTTGAGTACGAACATTCCATTTTTTTGTACTATCCCAAAAATCATACTGTAGGTCAAAAGTTAATTTCCTTCCTTCTTTTGCAAAGGTTTTGGTATAATTCATTTCAAGTTGGTTATAGGATCTTTTTTCTTTAGAGTTTCCTAGCGTAGTTAATATACTATCGATTGCTGTCGTAGCTGAAGTATACCCATAAGTAAGTTTCGTTTCATCTGTATCTTCTGTTTGATTTCTAAAAAAAGCAGCTGTGATCGAATTATTTTTATTTAGATAGTAATCTGCTCCAACATAAATTAGTTTTCCATCATCATGTCTGTCCTGATCCTCGCGTTGGTCTAAATATACAGTGGTGTTATTTCTAATCGATCTTTGTTGTTTGGTATACTCTCCTTCATAATCTGTATATCGAATTCCGGCATTAGCAAAAAAATTAAACTTTTCTGCTTTATAGCTAAAACTACCATATAATCTATAATCATCTGGGGTTCCCACAACACCTCTTAATTGCCCTGTTAGCCCTCCTTTAGTATTCTTCTTAAGAATAATATTGATGATCCCTGCCGATCCAGACGCATCGTACCTTGCAGAAGGAGTAGTGATGACCTCTACCCGATCTACATTATCAGAAGGGATTTGTTCTAATGCCTGTGCAGATGTTAAACCAGAACGTCTGCCATTAATCAAAATAGTAACATTAGCATTACCTCTTAATTGTACCGTTCCTGATGGATCTACTGCAACCGATGGTACATTACCTAATACATCTGTAACCGAACCACTTTGTGATAATATATCTTTACCCACTTTAAATACCTTTTTGTCTAAACGTAAAGAAACTTGTGATACCTCGGTAGTAATTTTTACTTCATCAAGCGAAACTGTTTCTTCTAATAACAGGATTGGTTTTAGATTTATTTTCTGACGATTTTCTTTGATTTCTAATGGTTGTGAATGTCCTTTAAACCCGGTATATGTTACCTCTAAATTGTAATTTCCGACAGGAATATCCAAAATGGTATATACTCCTTCTTCGTTGGTGATTACACCTTCAACTAATTGTTGTGTTGCATCTTTTAAAACTACTGATGCAAATGGTAACGATTCATTTGTCACGTTCTCAATTACTTTTCCGGTAACTTCTGCTTTTCCTGTTTTTGATTGTTGTGCCATAGTACAGGTTATTGAAAACCAAACTAGTATTAAGGCTTTTAAATTTTGTCTCATCTGTTTTACGTACTTGTTTTTTTAGTTATCAGATGGAATTACCAATATTCATTTAGATTTTCATTTTAATCTAATAGGTCATGGTATATCACATACTGTCGATTTTTAATTGATAGAGTAAAACTCGGTTTTAGTCTGTATCTTTTCAAGGTATTTTTCATCAACTGCTCTATATATGATTGAACAACTCTAAGAAGTCCTGTTTTTAAGTTAATTTTACTTGATACTATTTTACAATACATGAATTTTAAATTATTACACTATTTCCTTTTAGTATTCACTGTTCTGCTAGTAAGTTCTTGTTCTAGAGATCGTGTTTCTAAAACCAACGATTCTCGATATAAAATAGGAGATCGCCCAGAATGGGCTACCAAAAACTGGAATGACCAGCAATGGAAAAATAAAGCAGATGTAACGGAAGGAGAAGTTTTTTGGTCCAGAACCGAGGTTGAAATTACAAAGTCCCCCGAATCATTTCAGCATTATGGAGTATTTATAAATACTTTTGGAGAATACGATGTCTTTTGGGACGGGGTACTCATTGGTGAAAATGGAAACCCGGGACAAGAAACTACTCATGATCCGTCTGGTCAGCTATGGGCGACTTTTGGCATCCCTGACACTTTAGCAACAAAAGGATCTCACGTACTGGCATTACGAACTAGTCTATATTATTATCCTGATCATTCGAGAAAACTTTATGTATATGTAGATGATTATGATCACTTGGTAAGATCCGAGCTTATCAATACAGCTTTTATGCATATTTTTGCGGGTGCATTCTTATTAGCTTCGCTATATTTCTTTTTCCTTTTTTTAAGCGAAAACAAAGGATATCCAATCCTAATCTTTAGCATTAACTGTTTTCTCTTTTTTGCTTTAATTATGATGGAATATGTTAAATTCTATATTCCTATTCATTATAGTCAACATCATATTCGATTGGAAATTATAGGAGTTCTAACTTTTATTATTGCAATTTTGACACCACTATATTTTTCTTTGCAATTTCCATTCCCTAGACAAAAGATGATTTTATACATATATATTGGTGTTCTGATATTTGTATTTTCCATACAACATGAAAATCATGATTATACTGCTTATAACATGGCTATGACCATGTGGTTTTTTTCTTTTGGAATAGTGGTTTTTGGGATCTACAAAAGAATGAAAGGAGCTGTCATAGTACTATTGGCATTGCTCATATGTGCCCTCATAAATGCTATTACTTATTATGATATCAGTCTTTTTGCAGGTTTTGGTATTATCCTTCTAGGAATGTTTTATATCCTCTCTGTGAGAACAAAAGAGCAACGACTCGCTTATGAAGAATCTTTGGTACAATCTACTCGCCTTCGGCTAGAATTACTAAAAAAGAATATTCAACCACATTTTTTAATGAATACACTAACTTCATTGATAGATTGGGTTGAAGAATCACCACAAAAAGGAGTTGCTTTTATAGAAGCACTGGCTCAGGAATTTAAACTTTTTAATCAAATAGAAAATCAAACCTTAATTCCTATTGGTCAGGAAATAGAACTATGCCGTACACATCTTAATATTATGGAGTATCGAAAAGAAATAAAATATCATTGGGAAGAAGAAAATATAGATGCTGATCAAAAAATACCTCCGGCAATACTACATACCTTATTAGAAAATGGAATAACTCATAGCCTTCCTAATGATAATAATAGTATAACATTCAAATTAATTTTTGAAACCGGTGATACTTATAAAACCTATACATTTTTAACGATTGCCAAAGTGAGAGATGCAGAAAAAAAGGTAATAGAAGGTACCGGAATTAAATATATAAAAGCAAGACTAACAGAAAGCTATGCTTCGAAATGGAGTTTTTCTTCTGAAGCTATACCAAATGGTTGGAAAAACAGTATAAAAATAGACCACTAGCCCTATGAATATCTTAATAGTTGAAGATGAAGCCAGAATAGCCAAGAGAATCGAAAGAATGACCAGAGAATTCTTTACAAACACACTAGGCTCGTTGCACCGTGTAGAAGCACTACCTGAAGCACTGGAGTTTATTAAAAGTAATTCGCTCGATCTAGTACTTTTGGATTTAAACCTTAATGGAGAAAATGGTTTTGACATCCTTGGCACAGCAGTTTCAGAATCATTTCATACTGTTATCATTTCTGCAAATAGTGAACGAGCAATATCAGCTTTTGAGTATGGAGTATTAGACTTTGTACCTAAGCCATTTAGCAAAGGTAGATTAGAGCAAGCCTTTAACAGAGTTTTATCAAAAGAAAAAACAGAAACCCATAAGGTCAAACTATTGGCTGTTAAGAAAAAAGGGAGAATACAATTGATCCCTATCGAAGATATATTGTTTATAAAAGGTGCAGGTGCATATACAGAACTATTCCTTACTAACGGAAAAAAAGAATTGCATGATAAATCTCTTGAAAAACTTCAACAATTATTACCAGATACTTTTGAACGTATTCATAAATCATATTTGATAAAAATATCAGAGATAAAAGAAATTATTGTAAAATCGGGTAGTAAGTATATTGCAGAATTAAAAAATGGAGAGCTTATTCCTATCGGAAGAACAAAATATAAGGATATAAAAGCAAAATGGCTTTAATATTTTTATGACTTCTCTTTAAGTTTATATATCATATAAATAAATGCTATAAAAACCATAAATGCGCACGCATACATAATGAGTGGAATTTTAGAAATTACATCTTGATAATACCATCCAGAAAAGAAAGCTCCCAAACCAATACCGGCTTCTAGCGCAATGTACATTGTAGCCATTGCTTTCCCTCTATGATTAGGGTCGCTCATATCTACGGTCCAGGCGTTTAATGTCGGAGACAGTACTCCCATTGCTAATCCGTAGAAAACTGCTGCAATAAGTAATCCATTAGTCGTATCTAGAAGTCCTATGAGAATTAATGCCAAAAACAAAACGATAAGACTTATAATAATGATAATTTTTCTTCCATAATTGTCTGATATTTTTCTTGTAACGAATCGAATACACAAAGAAGAAATAGTAAAAACAATAAAGAATGTTCCTTTATTCATGATTCCTAAATGATCACTCCAATCAGGAATTAAGGTCAAAATAACTCCAAAAGCGATATAACATAAAAACGTTACAATCGCCGACGGCAGAACTTCTATAGCAATGATGTCATTTTTCGAAATCCTGAGAATAGATTTATTAAAGTGCTGTTTGTTTTTTAGCGTTTCTTTTGCATTAACTATTAACGCGAAGGCTATGAAAGCAACTAGCGAAGAGCTATAGAATAGTACGTCAAAAGAATAGTGCATTTTAATAAAGCTCCCCAGAGCTGGCCCCAAAGCCAAGCCTGTTCCAAAACATAAACCTTGTATTCCGAAAGCTTCTCCCCAACGTTCTTTGGGAACAATATCTGCTATGTACGCAGAAATTGCTGTCGGACTGAAACCCGTAGAGAAACCATGTAATAGTCTTAAAAAAAGAAAACCAGAAATAGTAGTCAATACAGGGTATAAAAAACCACATATTAAGCATACAATTATACCAATAGTCATTACTGGTTTGCGCCCGATTGTATCTGTAATTTTACCACTAAAAGGCCTTGATAACCCTGCTGTAAGTGTAAATAAAGAAATGATTAACCCTTTATACTCTGCCCCACCAAGATTACTTAAATATGCAGGTAATTCTGGGATTAACATATTATAGCTCGCTGAAAAGAATAAGGAACTTAAGCAAATCAATGCAAAATTAATCGTATAAATAGAATGTTTCTGATTAATCATCCAATACGACTTTATAATATTTATTAACTAATAATTCAGAATATTCCCACAAGCTATTAGAACCTTTATTTATGGTCTTTGTCTTTTCATATACTTTCTCGTATTCAACATCAAAATCACGCCATGTACCACCATTATTAGAGTCATTTTGAAGAGTAGGCTCGAATCTATCTAATGTTTTAGCAAATTTTGCCTCATTAGTTTTTCCTTCTTCAAACTCTAACCAAATTTCAATAAGTTCCTTTGATTGTTCCTCTGGAAGTATTCCGAATATTCGTTTGGCAGATTTTAGTTCTTCTTCGGTATTCGTATGATTTTTTACCGTATCATAGATAAAAATATCCCCTGTATCAATTTCAACAATATCATGAATCAATACCATTTTTAAAACTTTGAGAATATCGATAGGTGCGTTAGAATGCTCTCCTAAAATAAGTGCCATCATTGCCAAATGCCAGCTGTGTTCTGCATCATTTTCGCGTCTATCACTGTTAAATAATTTGGTTTGGCGTTGTATATATTTTATTTTATCGATTTCTTTAATAAATTCTATTTGTTTTAATAATCTTTCCATTTGCATTATTTTATCCCTTTTTTATTGTATAATTTTACTGGGTTCAAAGAAATAATTTGTAATGTTAAATAAAAAGGACAAATGTCCTAGAACAAAAAATGATAAGAACAGACCAGGAATTATTGGATTATATAGATATTCTTTGTCGTTTGGATATTAATTATTTTTTTGAAGAAAGGTTTCTGCCTAAACAAAAAATAATAGAGCAAGAAAAAAGATACGCTTCGGTTTTTATTATTAAGGAAGGTATTGCAAAATGTTATTTATCTGATGAGAATGGAAAAGATTTTATTCAGGAATTCCTTGGTAAAGGAATGAAGTTTGGAGAATTAGAAGTTTTTAGTGGTAAACTAAGTTTTTGTAGTATTGAAGCCATCACGAGGTTGGAAGTTTATAAAATCTCTTATACTCATTTTAATTACTTATTAGAGCATGATAAAAGATTTAACCGGTTAGTTATGAAAGCAATGGCGATTAAAATTGGGTATAAAGCTCCAAGACACTCTTACCAGCAATCCTATACCATAGAAAATAATATTTTAAAGCTTAAAGAAGCTTTTCCAGAGCTTACCGAAGTGATTTCTAAAAAAGATATCGCTAATTATATGGGGATTACTTTAAGAAGTTTAAACAGGGTATTGATGAAATTAAACGAGAAAAAACAATAAATTAAGTAAGCGTGCATCCTAATAATATTCATAACAAACCATATGATTTTGAGACACTCACTACCACACACAATGCATTAGAAAATTTTGTATTTATCAATACATTTGGAAACAGCACCATAGATTTCTCTAACCAAAAAGCAGTTTTAGAACTAAATAAAGCTCTTTTAAAACATCATTACGGATTAAAGGATTGGAGTATACCAGAAGGTTATCTCTGCCCTCCTATTCCGGGGAGAGTGGATTACATACATCATTTAGCTGATATGCTGGCAAAAGAAGGAGGTACTACCCAAATAAAGGGTTTAGATATTGGCATGGGTGCTAATTGCATTTACCCTATTTTGGGCGCACAAGTATATAATTGGCATATGGTAGGAGCAGATATTGATGAAAACGCGGTGATATCTGCAAAAAATAATATTAAAATAAATCAACAGCTGACTGATACTATTGAAATAAGGCACCAGACTAACAATGCGAATATATTTGAAGGAATTATAAAAAACGAGGAATTCTTTGATTTTACGATGTGCAATCCTCCATTTCATGCTTCGCAAAAAGAAGCTTCTAGGGGAACACTTAGAAAGTTAAAGAATTTAGGTATTACAGAACATAATGAGCTTAATTTTGGAGGGCAGGCCAATGAACTCTGGTGTAATGGTGGTGAAGCCTTATTTTTAAAACGAATGATCAAACAAAGCGTTGCTTTTGCCAGACAAGTAGGTTTTTTTACAAGTCTCGTTTCTAAAAAAGAACACTTACCGAAATTAGAGAAACAATTAGATAAACTGAAAGCAACACATACTACCATTGCAATGGAGCAGGGTAATAAAAAAAGCCGTTTTATTATTTGGAAATTTTAGATACTAATCTTCTGGCGGTCTACCATGAATTTCTTCAAATAAAGTATCAAAATTATCGCGTAAATATGTATTCAGTTTCTTTCGGTAATCATCTTTTAACCAGGTTAAAAAATTATGAGTACTCTTACTAATACATTTGGCATAGGCTTGAATTCTATAATTAATATCTTCCCCCAGCATTTTAGCTAATCCTAATGCATCATAAATATCTTCACTATTTTCGATACATATCTTGGCATGTTGAGCTATCGATTGCTCTAATACAACCTTAGATGATTGGCCATTTTTTACAGATTGTATATATGTATCTTTGATATCAAAATATACTTCTTCAGAATTAGCAAACTCTGCTCTTAACTCCTCTGGCATCTCATGTTTAAATTTACTTTCAATCTCCTCATCATTAAGGAGTTTGTCCATATAGTAATTTGGAGAATTAAATATTTTTTGCCAATCCAAATCTGCACCCCAAGGTCCAAAACGATATAGGTTATTCCCCAGATCAATTACAGAAAATTTAGATTTATTTTTTAGGATACGAGAACCACGACCAATCATTTGATAATACAAAGTCAAAGATTTAGTAGCTCTATTCAAGATAATAGTATCTACCGTAGGTTCGTCAAATCCGGTAGTTAAGATACTTACCGATGTTAAAATCGCATTAGGTGTTTCTTTAAACCATTTTAGGATTTGATTTCTTTGCTTTTTTGTAGCAGTATTATCTAAGTGTGCAATAGGAAACCCTGCTGCTCTAAATGTATCAAAAACATGTAATGAAGTATTGATTCCATTATTAAAAATTAGCGTTTTCTTACCTAGAGAATGTTTTTTATATGCATCTAGTAATTTACCCAGCATATCCTGATTTGTGTACAGGTCTTCTGATGATTTTACAGTATAATCCCCATTAGATCCAACTTCTAAAGAGGTTAACCCCATATTATAAGCGAAGACTTCTGCTCGGGCAAGAAATTCATTTTCAATTAAAGATTCTATTGTTTCGCCAACAATCAGTTCGTTATAGTTATCCTTCATCGGCAATTTCATATTCGAACTTAACGGTGTAGCTGTAACTCCTAAAATAAAAGATTTTTCGAAAAACTTAAATAATTTGGTAAAAGAGTTATAATGTGCTTCATCAATAATAACTAAACCTATGTCTGAGATATCAAGTTTATCTTCATTTAGTCTATTATTTAAAGTTTCGACCATAGCTACAAAACAGCTATACTCCTCTTGATCATCCAGGTTTGCCTTACTATCAACTACTTTATTTATTACCCCAAATCCAGTAAGCATTTTAGATGTTTGTTTACACAACTCTATACGATGTGTCATCACCAATACTTTTTTGTTATGATGTTTAAGGTATTGTCTTACTATTTCAGAAAAAATCACTGTCTTACCACCACCGGTTGGTAGTTGATATAACAAGTGATAGTCTTCGGGTGCATCTTCAAAGCTTTTAAAAATCTTATTGATTGCTCCTTTTTGGTAACTGTATAATTCTTTTCCGGTTTTTCTTTCTTCTGACTCTGTAGTCATCTCAGACATAACTTTCTGTTTTTTTAGGGCTGTAAAATTAATGTCTTTCGGGAGTTTTGAAAGGATTTTATCTTAAAAAATAATAAACTTTATAAGAAATGTTCTTTCAGCGTGTTATAAAGAAAGAGACCTATCAATAATGATAGGCCTCTTTATTACAAAATTTAAGCGTATATGTTTAGATAACTTTTACGTTTACTGCATTCAATCCTTTTTTACCTTCTTTAAGGTCATATTCAACTTCATCACCCTCACGAATTTCATCTACTAATCCTGAAATGTGAACAAAATGCTCTTTGTTTGAACCTTCTTCTTTAATAAAACCGAAACCTTTGGCATCGTTGAAGAATTTTACTGTTCCTTTACTCATTGTAATATAATTTAATTTTAATAATTATAGTATGCATTTCAAATATGATGCCATGAATTTATAAGCAATGAAACTGTGTTTCTTTCTAGATACTGGTTACTCTTATTTTTTTCTTCTTTAATCTACTATTATTCAATGTTGCAACTAATTCATCGGCTATAGAAACAGGAACAGCAACAAACGTACAATCTTGTTTTAACTCTATAACTCCTAATTGATCTTTATTAATTTTACCTTGTTTAAAGAATAACCCAGCGATATCTCCTTTAGAGATTTTATCCTTTCTACCTCCAGAAATAAATAAAGTTTGCCAATATTGCGGTTTTCGTATAGATTCTTTGGTAATTGTTTCTATTTCTGCGTTCTCAATAAAATCTGGTAAACTTTCCTTTTCCCATTTCAAAACATAAGCAGTTCCTTTAGCATTTACTCTGGCTGTTCTACCGTTTCGATGTGTAAATTCTTCGACTTTTAGAGGAAGCTGATAATGAACAATATATTTTATCTCTGGGATATCTATTCCTCTTGCAGCCAAATCGGTGGCAATAATGATCTGGTGGGTTCCGTTTCTAAATTTGATTAAAGAACGTTCTCTATCTTTTTGTTCCATTCCTCCATAAAAACAACCGTGACTGATATTATTCTTATTCAAGAAGTTACTCACTTCACTTATAGTGTCTTTTAGATTACAAAATATAATTCCGGGTTGATTACCTAACTGATTTAATAACGCAACAAGAGTATTTAATTTGTTTTTTGAAGGGGATACTACTGTTTTTATTGTTAAATTAGAAACACCATCTCCTAAGTAATCAATAATAGTCGGGTTTTCTAATCTCACAAAATCTGGAATATCTATTTCTTGTGTAGCAGAGGTTAATATTCGTTTATTTATTCCTTGCAGCTCATTTATAATACCTCTCATTTCATATTCAAAACCTACTTCTAATGACTTGTCAAATTCATCTAGAACTAATGTTTTTATACTTTCTTTAGAAAAACGTTCTCTACTAAAATGATCTGCAATTCTACCTGGGGTGCCAATAAGAATTGCCGGAGTATGTTTTAGTTCTATTTTATCTTTGGAGATAGAGCGACCACCATATACTGCATTTACTTTATATCCTGATCCCATTTCTCTAACTACTTGTTCTATTTGAATAGCTAATTCTCTTGAAGGTACCAAAACTAAAGCTTGTATCTCTTTACATTCTGGATCCAAATTAGCAATAATCGGCAATAAAAATGCCAGAGTTTTACCTGTTCCAGTAGGAGAAAGTATAATTGTATTTTCGGTTTCTTCAATGGCAACAAGAGCATCTTCCTGCATTGAGTTCAAACACTTAATATTTAATTTATCAAGAATATGCTGTTGCTTTTTAATGATATTTGCCATACGTTTTACTTCTTTTTCTTCTTAGGTATTTCTGTTTTTGTAATGATAGAATTTTTATGTTGTGCAAGGTAATTTGCTAACATTTTTTCTATCAACTCCTCTTTAGTAAGGTGATGAAAAACCGTTTTGATTTTGTCTTTAAACTCAGTAGATACTGTATGGTTGGGTTTGGTTTTAAATATTTTCTTTGCCCATAAAAGTCCATTATTCTCTTCTATACTTTGTTCATTAGCTTTTTTAAATTCTTTAAAAGCTATACCTAAAACAGATTCAAATTCTGCTATATCTTCTACTTCTTCTTGTTGTAATATCGTTAAAGATAGTCCCTTTGCCCCTGCTCTTGCCGTTCTTCCACTTCGATGTACATAAGTATCATAAACATCTGGTAAATGATAATTGACTACATATGATATTTCTTTAATATCAATTCCTCTAGCAGCCAAGTCTGTAGCAACAAGAATATCTATATGTCCTTCTCTAAATTGCCCCATAATTCTATCACGAATCGGTTGTGATAAGCTACCATGTAGTGCTCCAGAAGAAAATTTATTAATCGCCAGATTCTTTGCCAGCTTATTTACGGCTGCTTTCGTTTTGCAAAAAATAATACCTCGCTCTCCTTCTTTTGAACTAAGAAAATGCATTAGTACTTCTAATTTTTCTATAGGCTCAACAACAACATATTTGTGATCTATACCTTGATGTCCAACGGTTTCCATATCAGCACTTACTTGAATAATGTGCTTAGACATATAATTTTGTATCATCTGTTTTATGGTTCCAGGCATTGTAGCAGTAAACAGAATGGTTCTTCTCTTTTTTGGTAGCGCCGTAACTATTTTATCCAAATCTTCTTTTAAAGATTTTACCATTTCATCTGCCTCATCTAGAACCAAATAGTTAGCATTTTTAATATTAATAGCATTACGATTAAGTAAATCAATTAAACGACCAGGAGTTGCAATAATTATATGGGTTGTATCAGTTAAACGTTCTATTTGAGGTTTGATAGGAATTCCTCCACACACAGAAACAATAGAAATATCAGGTAAGTATTTAATAAAAGATGTTAAATCGCTATGAATCTGATGCCCTAATTCTCTGGTCGGAGCTAATATTACCGCCTGAATACTTGGATTACTTGCATCAATCATTTGCAACAACGGCAATCCGAATGCAGCTGTTTTTCCTGTTCCGGTTTTGGACAAACCAACAAAATCATCCTTCTTCTGTAATAAAATAGGAATTGATTTTTCCTGAATATCGGTTGGTGTAGAAAAGTTTAGATCTACTAAACTTTTTTGTAATGGAACTAAAACTCCTAAATCAGAAAACTGTCTTGACATAAAATAATTTTTGGTAAAGATAGAAGTATAAATAGAGTATTCTGTACAGTTTTAAAAAAGCTGGCGAATAAATGGCTTTACATGGCGTATCATATTCATCACGATTTTGTCCAACAGTTGTGAGGCCTATAATATTTTGCCTTCAGCCATGGCATAAGAGTAAGAAACTAAAATTAGAAGTATTAATCATTTTTTTGCTTTACCCTACTCTTATGCTATTTTGCTGAATATCTATAAAAGATTAGACCTATCTCAAAATTCTTTACTATTATCATCGATTACCCGTTCTATTAATAATCGTTTTGGATCGATTACAGCTTTTGCAGGAATGGTATCAACCTCAAAAGAAAAATTCATCTTCTCATCGGTAAAAAGAACCCTTTTTGAGTAAATCAAGTGCTTTTTATCTGTATCTCTATATACTCCTATATCTACCCAATCGTGTTGTTTTACTTTAGTTTCTGTACCCAAACTATCAACTTTTATTTTATACGCTTCAATATCCATAGAAACTTCATATTTTCCGTTTCCTTTTCTTTTATAATCAGCATTATTTAAACGATAATCATATAAAGTGATTTCTTTTATCCAATCGGTTATCAAGTAATTTAATGAATCGGGAACTTGTGGTTTTAAATGTCTTAAAAAATCATGAGTTGTTGGATAGGGTGATTCTTTATATTTATATTCATCCAAAAAGGTTTTTAAAGCAGTATTCATTTTCTTTTCTCCTATATAATCTTGTAAAGCATACAAGACAACACTTCCTTTACCATAATGAATATATCCTTGATTTTCTACTTTGTACAAAGGCAATTCTTTTTCGGTTTCAGCACTTCTGCCTTTTAGATATTTTTCAAAATCATAATTTAGATATTGTTTCATTTTACTATCATCCTTTATCCTGTTTTTCATTACCATCAATGCGGCATACTCTGAAAAACTTTCAGATAACATAGTAGCTCCTTGCATATTTGCTCCTACTATCTGGTGTGCCCAATATTGGTGCGCCATCTCATGTGCTATGATGGCTTCAATAACATTGTTATCATTTTTGTTTGACAGGTCTGTTGTAAATCCACCACCCTCGGTATAAGGCATCGTACCCGGAAACGCTTGTGCAAAGTTATAATACCTCGGAATCTCAATGATTCTGGCTTGGTTATGGACATAAGGCCCAAAGTTTTTGGTATAATATTTCAATGATTCTTCTATAGCATCCAGCATCATATCAATATTATAATCATGATCTTTATGATAATATACTTCGAGATCTATACCATTCCACTTTTTGCGAGATACCTTATACTCTGCAGACATAAAATTGACAAAATTTAAAGAGCTGTGATCATTTTTATACTTAAAATATGAACGCCCATTAGCTCTCCATTCTTTTATTAATGTTCCAGGAGCAATAGCAATTTGATTACTTGATGTTGAAATAATCGTTTCAACATTTACCCAATCAGATTCTCCTTCGGTAAAATAATTTTGTTTAGTGTTAATATCATCATTAGCATTTAAAGTAGCCATTCGTTTTCTGGAAGGGAAATTATATTTCTTTCTGTCATTTTGATCCATGAGCTCATTATTTTTATCATATCCAATTGTAGGTAATATATAGCTACACTCGATAAAAGTTCCATTTTTTGCTACACGTAAATTTGAAACAGTGTTTTCGAACCCCTGACTTTTATATACAGCATCTATAACAATATCAATTTTAGAGCCTGGTTGTAACGGAGTATCTAATTTATATATTTGATACCCTAATTCTTTATCATCAAGAACTAATTTTGCATTCGGAATCTTTAAAACAATATCCCATTTCTCTTTTGCATAGTATCGTGAAATAGAGTAATGCAAAGAATCTATTGTCGCATTTGTCTTGTTTAATAAACTAATATGAGTTTTGGCCAATAAATTACGTTCCTTGGGATAGATATCAACTTTATAAGTAACATCACCAAACTTAGGTTGTGGGGTATTTTCATATTTTTTATATTTCTTTTCGTAAGAAACCTGCATGACTTCTATTTCATTGACAGATTTATAGGGATTTATTATTTGTGTATTGTAATAAACAAAGCTGGTTGTTAAGAAAAATAAATGAACAATTGTAATTAGAATCAATGCATATTTCTTTGTAAAATGCTTCTTGGCAGACTTAATTCTATCTTTTATTCTTTTTAAAGAACCTCTTATCCATAAAAGACTTCCTATAGTAATAAGTAATAAACCAAACAATATCCAATATAAACTAAACCAGTTTTTTGAAATCAGAGCTTCACTAAAACCGTTCATGTCAGAATATTGATAGTTTGGTGTAAAACCAAGATTTAACATAAATGACTCTATTCCTAAGGCATCCACAATAACAAATTCAAACAAGAACAGTAATACTATTGAAATAAAATAGCTTATATATTTATGGTTTATAATAATTTGTATGAAGACCAAAATACAAGACCAAGCTATATACATTAATAATCCAGAGTAGATAAAATCTAATACATATACATGGATATCTGGACTAGTGTATCCACTTAATAATTGATAACTTATAGAAATCAAAATAAGAAATACATCAAATACAACATTAATTACTATTAATGAAGTAATTTTGGCAAGAAGCAAAACGATTGAACTGTGCGGTGATCCATCTATAACTCCGTTAATATTACTTGATCGTTCTTTCCAAACTAATTCTCCGCTAAAAAAAACTAACATGATCATTCCAACAATCGTACATATAGGTCGATTGAAATCCAACATTTTATAAGTAACATGATAAGACTTAACTCCATAAAAATCAAAACCATTTAGTAATTTATTAATCAAAATTAGAGCCCCGACAATAAGCATTATTTTAAAAGTGTTACTTTTTAAAATGGTGTAAAAGTTTATTTTAAAAAAACTAATAAACTGCTTTATTGAAGTCATGAAATTAAAACTACTTTGCACTCTTGGAAGGCTATAAATTTTGATAGTTTGATCCTTTTTACTGGCTTTCTTTTCTTTTTCTGCTTTTTTATTCTTCTGAATAAATGAAAAAGATATATATGAACTAACGATAATAACAAGTGCTATGATTACCCATATAATTCTATTGATAAATAACCAACCATTAACAGAAATAACATTTGTGTTTTTTTCAACACTTGTAAAGTATTTAGAATCTATTTGATATGCTCTAACTCCTAACATATCTGTGATTGCAGCTAAGTATTCGGTGTTTATATCGGTTAAAAATGTTCCCGTGACCAGATATCCAATAATAATGATAACTGTAGCGATAAAAGATATAATAGTACTTTTCCATTTTAGAGCTATGGCATAAATAATAGCTCCCGAAACAAACATATTTGGTAAGACATATAAAAAATAGTTATTTACAAAAACGTTCAATTGCAGGTCTCCTACTCTATTGGCATTCATCATTCCTTCTTCGGGTCCCATATTTGATCCAATTAAAAACCCAAGAAACACACCTAACAATGGGATTGTAGACAGAAAAAGCGCTCCAAAAAAACGACCAAAAAAGTAGCCAGCTTTATGAATGGGTGTACTAAAAATAATTTCATCAAAATGATTTTGATAATCTCTCAAAGCCGCATTATTAAAATATGCTGTAGCGATTAGCAATCCAAAAATTGACATATTCGCTACATAAATGGTGATAATATGTGGTGCATTTTTTAAGACGTTTCCTACTGCTCCTCCAAATACTATATTTTCATTGACAACCCCTATAGTCGCAATTATTGTAAATATGGAAAAGAATATATATGTCATGGGTCTTTTTATACCCATAGAAATCTCTTTCAAAAAGAATGTTTTAAACATAGTGTTACGTTTTTAGTTGATGAATACAGTATTTAGACTACTTCTCTGGTCGTATTAATTTTAGAGAAAAACACATCTTCCAGAGTTGGTGGAACAAGAGTAAATCCTACTCCCGGTTTTATGTCACTTAAAACATGAATTAAAGGTTTACCCCCAACCATTTTATTCGAGATAATCATATGTTCATTACTATACTCTTCAAGTTCATTTCGCCCAATTAGCTTCTGCCATACTTTATCGTTTAATTCATCAATTACATGTTGTGGTCTACCCTTACAGATTAGTTTTCCCTGATTCATAATCGCCATATTTTGGCATAGTTCTCTCACATCTTCTACAATATGTGTAGAAAGAATAATAATAACATCTTCTGCTACATCTGCGAGAAGGTTATGAAATCTATTTCTTTCCCCGGGATCTAATCCTGCAGTAGGCTCATCAACAATAATTAGTTTAGGATTGCCAATTAAGGCTTGAGCAATACCAATTCTTTGTTTCATCCCACCAGAAAAACCTTTTACACTTTTGTTTCTTTTTTCATACAGATTTACTTTTTGCAATAAAAAATTTACTAATTCTATTCTTTCCTTGTTATTGGTTATTCCCTTTAATATTGCTAAATGATCTAGTAATTGCTTTGCTGTAATTTTTGGGTATACTCCAAATTCTTGTGGTAAATACCCTAATATTTTTCGCAATTCAATTGGGTTTTCGAGAATATTGATATCATTCAAATATATTGTACCACTATCGGCCTCCTGTAAGGTGGCTAACGTTCTCATTAGCGATGATTTCCCAGCTCCATTAGGTCCCAACAAACCAAACATTCCGTTAGAAATTTCTAGGGAAAGGCTATCTAATGCTTTTACTCCATTCGAATATGTCTTGCATAAATTTTTGATTACTAATTCCATAAATTATTGTTTTAAAATCAGGAACAAAAAGAAGGTAAGAGCAAGAAGAAATCAATTTTTTTTAACCAACTCCTTTATATAAATAGCTAAAAAGTATATTATTATTAATGAATGCTGTTCGTTGATAAAAAACATAGTTTCATTGATGAAAATATGGTATTCATTAATTAGAATAGTCAAACTCCAATAGTTTTAATATTTTTATTTTCAAGAATACATTACTATGAAAATTCAAACATTAGATGCTAGGAAAAAAAACATTTTTATTAATGTTTTGGTGCTATTTAGTATCATTTTGATAGTTGTATTTGGTTTTGTTATTTCAGATAAAAACGCATTTACACTATCATCTTTAACTAATTATTTTCTTCAAGCTACTACAAGCATTCTTTTGTTAATAGCCCCTCCTGTTTATTTCAATATTTATTGGATTATCCCCAGGTATTTAGTAAAAAAACGATACTTCATTTATGTTATATTACTTCTTATCGTAATCATTGGTTGGGGGTATATAATAGGATATGGCGAACCCTTAATGGATCACTATTGGTTTAATCAACCATACCAGGAAATGGAACCAGAAAAAGGTATCACTGGCATGATTGTTATTATACTGATTTCTACATTATTAAACCTATCTTATCGATGGTTTATTCAACTCTCTAAAATAAACCAAATCGAAAATGATCGTCTTCATTTAGAATTGTCATTACTAAAAAATCAAATCAATCCGCATTTCTTCTTTAATACATTAAATAACTTGTATGCGCTTTCACTTGAAAAATCTGATAAAACAGCATCGTTAATTTTGAAATTGTCTGAAATAATGCGTTATACAATTTATGATTGCAAAGAACCCAAAGTTTCTATTGGAGGAGAAGTAACATATTTAGAAAATTTTATTGAATTGCAAAAAATGCGGCATCATAATCGTGGAATTATTACTTTCGAAAACAAGATAGATAATGAGGCAAAACAAATCGCCCCCATGATCTTAATTGTATTTTTAGAAAATGCATTTAAACACGGTTTTGATCTCATGGAAAAAAATGCATTTATAAATTTTAAACTACAAGCAACAGAAAAATTAGCACATCTGTATATTGAAAATAATTTTAGTGATACAGAAAATGGAAATGATGGTGGAATTGGTCTTGAAAATGTAAAAAGAAGATTATCTTTAATTTACCCAAATGCACATGAACTAAAAATTAGTAAAAAAGATACTGTTTTTACTGTTGATTTAAAATTAAATCTAGAATGAACTGCATAACTATAGATGACGAACCTTTGGCACATAAAGTGATAAAAAACTATTGTACCAATCTTTCATTTTTAAATGTTGTTAAAGAATGTTATTCGGCATTTGACGCTATGAATTATTTGAATGACAATCAGGTAGATTTAATTTTTTTAGATATCAATATGCCAAAACTTAAAGGATTAGATTTCTTACGTACGTTAAGTGATCCTCCTCTAATTATTGTAACTACAGCATATCAGGAATATGCTATTGAAGGTTATGAATTAAATATTCTGGATTATCTCTTAAAACCATTTAGTTTCGAACGGTTTTTGAAGGCTATAAATAAAGCTCAAAGTCAAAAGAAAATGATGGATAGCATGCAAAAAGGAACGCAAAACCAAGTTTTATCAAACACTAAAAATGTAAACCAAAATGATAGCATATTTGTAAAAGGAGACAAAAAAATGCATCAAATTCAATTAGATAGTATTTTATATCTAGAAAGTTTAGGAAGTTATGTCAAAATACATCTCGAGAATGAGACCATTACATCATTAGACAGGTTAACCAATTTTGAAAACACTTTACCAGAAAATCAATTTTTAAGAATACATCGTTCCTATATAATTGCTCTTAAAAAAATACAAACGATTGAAGGTAATCGCTTAAAAATAACAGGAATTGATATTCCCATTGGTAATGTGTATAAACATAACTTAACCAATGCTATTAAAAAATAGTATTAGTATTAAAAGATGATATTTCTTTTTCCTATCTCTATTTAATTGTGTTAATAACACTACCGCAAGTTAGCATTGCATCACCAAAATAAGGATTACGAATTTCTTTTTCTTTACTTATCCAAATAGCTCCTTTATTAGTATTAGCCATCGGGCATTTTTGTACATATATTGCTGTGTTTAATTCAGTAAAGTTGGATACTAACGCTACTATATTCTCATTCAATGAAACAAAATAGGTTCTTTGTTTTTCTAATTCTTCAGTATTTGCAAGATGATCTAACGTGTTAATACTATTTGTAAGATGAGTTTTTTCTACGGTACTCAGATTTGAAGTTTTAATTGCTTTTAAGATTTTATTTGTCACTTTAGCAAAAGTAGAAACCTGAGAAGCATTAGAATCTACAAATGCATCTTTCATTTGTAAGTATGGTATAAAGGCTGGTAAAAAGTCTTTCTGAAACGATTTTGACACCTCCATTTGCATTTCTATATGTCCTTCATGGCCAGTCATAGCTTTTCCTCCTTCTTTATTCATCATTGATTTTTTACCTTGTAATTGTGCAGTTGCATCAACAGTAAATGCTCCGTTAGTTACAATCTCATCATCATTATCAAGTCCATTTAGAATTGTATATGTATTTCCTGTAGCACTTCCCAATACTACTTCTCTCATTTCAAAAATAGGTTCGGTAGCACTTGTTTTTACGTACACTACAGAACGTTCACCTGTCCATAATACAGCACTTGCCGGAACAACAAGGGGCTGCGTTGTCATTTCGGTTTTACTTGCTACACTACCAGTCACGAACATTTCTGGTTTAAAAAGATGATCACTATTATTAAGATTAGTTCTTATTCTAACGGTTCTTGTTTTAGCATTTAAAGTCGGATCTATAAAAGAAATTGTGCCTTTAAATTTTTTGTCGGGATAGGCTGTGGTAGTAATATTGATTTGCTGCCCTTTTTCAAATTGTGCAATTTGGTTTTCGTATACATCAAATTCTGCCCATACTGTACTAAGATTACTCACTTTTAAAATAGGCTGCCCTTGTTTTATATAATCACCTTCTGCACTCATTACTTCTAAAACAGTACCTGAAACGGTTGCATAAACGGGAAAGTTTTCCTGAACTTTACCAGAAGATTCTATTGCTTTGATTTGATTGTCTGAAAGTTTCCATAACTTTAATTTATTACGAACAGCTTTATATAGTATTGGTTGAGATTCTTTAAGTGATACTGCAGTAATAAGTTCTTGCTGTGCTGCGATAAGATCAGGGGCATATATAGTTGCTAATTTTTGTCCTTTTCTAACTTCTTGTCCTTTATAATTAATGTTTAACCGTTCGATTCTACCATCAAAATAACTGGCTTGTACTGCATTTGCCTCTTCATTTTCCATTATTTTCCCAGATAACGTAATCCCGTTTTTATCGCTTGTTGTTAAGTCCCCAATATTAGTAGTTTGGATATTTGCTAATGCCATAGCATTCTCGGTCATTTTAAATTGATCAGCAGATAGACCATCTATTTTGGTTCCTGCCGGAATTAGATCCATACCACATATTGGACAATCACCAGGTTCTGTCTGCATGATTTGTGGGTGCATCGAGCAAGTCCACATTTGATCCGTTGTAGCTTCTTCCTGATGATTATTGTGATTATGTTGTGTAGAATCGTTACTACCAAAAATAAAGTAACCTCCTAATAGTCCCACAAGAACTGCTATACCTATATAAATGATGTTCCTATTCATGACGTTTATTTTTTTTTATTTTTCTAATGGTTGGCGAGGATACAAACCATAATGTAAATCCACTTAATACCGTTATTAATCCTAATAGAGAGAAAGCTCTAAGAATGATTGTATTAAAATTATCTCTTCCTTCATAATCCATGGTATGAGTCATCCAAAGAAAATCAAACCAACGCCACGATCGATGTCTCACTCTTTGGAAACTTCCATCTTTTATCGAGATGTATGCTTTTATGTTTTGAGAATGTTCATAAGAAACAACATAAGCAGGAAGTGGTCTTTCACGATATTCATGATGATTACCTACTTTTTCTATTTTTTCTATACCTATTACTTCTAATTCTGATGACATATTCTTTTCTGCAATTTTTAAAGCTTCAGAAGCAGTAATTTCAGGTTTTGATACTCCGGTTCTTGCGTTAAAAAGTTGCTTCTTATTTATCCAATAATATGGTTGCCCCGCTATTTCTCTAAGCTCTAATGATTGGATAGCTTCCTTTGTTTCTATTTGAGAAGGTTTTATCAAGTCGTTAAAGGATATAACATCAATATTTTCATTTTTAAATTGATCTCCATGAATATCATCAATATCTGTCCAGCTAAAATATAAACCACTAACCGTCCATAGCAAAAACTGAATTCCTAAAAAGAGGCCTAAGTACCTATGTACTTTTCTAATTTTTATTGCTGTTTGTCTTTTAACCATATCTAATTAATATGTATTGTTTTTAATCGTAAAGCATTAGTTATTACGGATACAGAACTAAAACTCATTGCCAGAGCTGCAATCATAGGAGATAACAGAATTCCGAAAAAAGGAAAAAGTACTCCGGCAGCTATAGGTACCCCTAATGCGTTGTAAATAAGTGCGAAGAAAAGGTTTTGTTTGATATTCTTCATTACTTTATCACTCAATTTTTTTGCTTTCACAATACCTTGTAAATCTCCTTTTACCAAAGTAATAGTTGCACTCTCTATTGCTACATCAGTACCTGTACCCATTGCAATACCAACATCACTTTTTGCAAGAGCAGGAGCATCGTTAATACCATCCCCAGCCATCGCAACTACCCTACCACTATGTTGTAATTTTTCGACCTCACCGAGTTTATCTTCTGGTAACATCTCTGCTTTAAAATTTGTGAGATGAAGTTCATTAGCTACTGCATGGGCTGTATTATAATTATCCCCAGTAAGCATAATAATTTCAATTCCTCTATCCTGTAATTGTTTAATAGCTTTACTACTAGTTTCTTTGATTTTATCTCCTATAACGATATAACCTGCTATATCTTGGTCAATAGATAAATACGACACAGTTTTTCCTTTTTTCTGATAAGATTCAGCTTGTTTTTTAAATTCATCTGAAATAGACACATTGGCATATTCTAGCAGTTTTTCATTACCCAATATCACTTTTAGGTTTGCAATACTCCCTTCTACTCCTTTTCCTATTACTGCTTTAAATTCGCTTACATCTAACAATTTAATATGCTGTTCTTTTCCATATTTCACAGTTGCCTGAGCTAATGGATGTTCGCTTAAATTATTAAGAGAAATGATGTATTGAAGAATTTCTTCTTTACCAAATCGATCTCCAACAGGTACTACGTTTTCAACAGTAGGTTTTCCTTCAGTTATGGTTCCTGTTTTGTCTACAATAAGGGTATCAACCTTGTTCATGATTTCGAGTGCTTCTGCCTTTTTAATAAGCACACCATTTTGAGCTCCTTTTCCAACTCCGACCATTACAGACATAGGTGTAGCCAATCCTAAGGCACACGGACAGGCAATAATGAGTACAGCAATCGCATTTACAAATGCATAAACATAAGCAGGATTGGGACCATAAAATGCCCAAACGGCAAATGTAATTAGCGCTATAACAACCACTATAGGAACAAAATATCCCGAAACAATATCTGCCAGTTTTTGAATAGGTGCACGACTACGACTTGCATCATTTACCATTTGTATAATCTTTGACAAAAGCGTTTCGGATCCCACTTTTTCTGCTTTCAATAAAAAAGAATGATTTCCATTAATTGTACCGCTACTTACCTGATCGCCTTCAGTCTTATCTACTGGTATTGGTTCACCTGTAATCATTGATTCGTCTACAGATGTTTGCCCCTGAAAGATTGATCCATCCACGGGTATTTTATCTCCAGGTTTTACACGTAAGATATCACTCAATTCGATCTGGTCTATAGAAATTTCTTCTTCTATCCCTTTTACAACACGTATTGCTTTGTTAGGTACAAGCTTTAATAACTCCTTAATTGCAGAATTTGTTTTGCTATGTGCTCGCGATTCTAATACTTGTCCCATAAGCACGAGCGTTAAGATAACAGTGGTCGCTTCAAAATAAACATGTACTGTTCCTGATTCTGTTTTAAACTGATCTGGAAAAAAATCAGGGAAAAGTATAGCTAAAACACTAAACAACCATGCAACACCTGCCCCAACACCAATAAGAGTAAACATATTGAGGTTCCAGATTTTTATAGAACGTACGGCACGTTCAAAAAACATCCAGGTAGCATAAAACACTACAGGAACAGAAAGTACAAACTGAATCCAGTTCCAGTATTTTAAGTCTAAAATATCATTAAGTGGATTACTCGAAAACATATCTGACATCGCTATTATAAAAATAGGGACCGTAAATAGTACAGCTATCCAGAATTTCTTTAGTAGTTTTTTATAATTCTTCTCTTCTTCAGAAATATCTGGTTGTAATAGCACTAAATCCATACCACAAATAGAACAGGACCCCGGAGCATCTTTAATTACTTCTGGGTGCATCGGACAACCATATTGTTCTTTAGTAATGGTATGTATAGTTACTTCTTCAACCAAATCCATCCCACACACGGGGCAATCCTGTAATGTATTGTATGTTTTATCTTCTTCGCAATACATAGGACAATAAAAAACACCCGCACCTTTTCCTTTAGGTTTAGCCTGTTTTGGTTTATCATCGTGATTTTGCATCCCAGGAAGGTGAATTTCATAACGTCCTCCTTCTCTTGCTAATCTTTCTTGAAAAACAGTTAAAGAAATGTGTTCTTCTGTCTCAATAATTGCTTCTGCTTTTTCAAGATCAACAGACGCACTGATCACACCATCCATAGTATCAAGGATGTGCTCTACATGACCTCTACAACCATTACAAGTCATTCCAGATATTTTATATATGTGTTTCATCTGCTATATTTATTGTTGTTTGATCTTCAAAATTATTGAGTTCACATCTCTTTTTATTTGATAATTATGGTTTCTTCTTATACAATTTGGTCTAGCGGTTGGCGATCCCACAATTGTAGGTTTTTAAAGTTACTCATAGACATCCCGGTAATTGTTTTAAACTGTTTTGCCAGATGGCTTCCGCTTTTATAATTCAATGTATATGCTATTTCAGAAAAACTTAAATTTCCCATTTGAATATATTCCTTCGCTTTTTCAATTTTAAGACGAATAAAATATTTTTCTATAGTCAAACTTTCATTACTACTAAACAATTTACTTATCACAGAATAGTCCCTATGCATATATTTTGAAATAAGGTCAGATAGATTTTCATTTAATATGTTTTCTTTTGACAATTCGCTAATCAAATAGGATTTCACTTGTTCTACAATAAGATCTACTTCATCATTTATGATCTCGAAACCATTACGGGTAATGATCTCATTTACTTTTTTAAAAATCGAGCTATCAATACTGCTAAAGACTATCTCTCCCAATTCTATTGTTTCAACAGGAATTTTGGCATTTTCAAACTCCTGTTGTAGTACAGTTTTACACCGATTGCAGACCATATTTTTAATTAAAATTTTCTTCATCTGTTAATATTATTGTTTTAGAGATCAGATGGAATAGCCAGTATACTTATTTTATAGTTTTGGCAACACTACCACATTTTAACATACGATCTCCAAAATATGGGTTTCTAATTTCTTTTTCTTTAGACAACCAATATGCCCCTGTATTATCAAATGCCATTGGGCAATATTGCTTATAAACTTCTCCCGATGATAATGCTCCGTTAAGTAAGGTTTCCATTTGAGTAGTAACTTCTGTAAACGCTTTTCTTTGTGCCTCGATGTCATCTGTATTGAATATTGACTCAGCCGCCAATTTAAACACTTCATTCTCTGTCATTTTGGCAAGCATTTGAGCTCCTGTTTTTGCTTCATTAACATCTGTGTTTACCAAAGCAGTCTTAATATGGATATAATGCTGAAAAGCTTCTGCTGTCTTAGCATCTGTAAACTGAACCTCTGTTGTTTGTTCTACATCATGACTACTATGATCTTCGTTATGCTCCACCTCAGAATGATGATCTTGTTTCTCTTCTGTTTTAGATGTATCATTCTCTTTGCAAGATAGTATTGTTAATGCTAGTATTGCTCCCAAAATTATTCTAATATCATAAATTTTTAAGTTTCTCATTTGTTTATTTTTTTTAAATATTATTGTTTTTAATTTGTTAAGTAATTGATTATTGCAGCTTCTATATAGTATAACTGTATGCTCTCTATTTGATTGAGCTGAAATTTAAGCTGTAGTTCCTGGATGTCTAACACATCATTAAAATCTATAGTCCCTGTTTCATAGCTTTTTATTAATATTTCTTCTGCATTTTTTGCCTGTTTTAAATTTTCTTTCTGGGTATTGTATTTGATTCTTGCAGTATTTCTATTCGAAATAGCCTTTCCTAAAATCGTTTCCATACGATTTAATCGTTCTTCTTTTTGCGCTGTAATTTCTTGCTGACGTAATTCGTTTTGACGAGTTCGGGAATCATGACGTTTACTAAATATTGGTATAGAAAAAGATACCATAGGCATTATAATATCCTTACCATTATCACTTATAATAACATCATTTCTCTCTGATACTGGTATGTAGTCAAGTCCAAAGCCAATTTGTGGTGCCTTTTCTTTTCGATTAAGTAATTCTGATTGTTTTATGCTTTCATATATTTTATCGTATTTAAGTAATTCTGGATTAAGTTGTAAATTTTCATTATTGGTAATAGGATCTTCTAGTGGTATGTTCATTTCATTGGGAACAATTATATCAATATCAGAATCTCGATTGAGTAAAGCATTAAAAACTATTTGTTCTGCCAGAAAACTTTCTTTAAGTACTCCTTTATGCTGTTTTAATTCATTTTGACGGATTTGTAGCCTTAGTACATCAACTGCAGAGGCTTTACCAACTTCTACAGATGTTAATGCCAGCTTCTCATATGTTTGCAATAGTAGAATATTATCTTCGAGGATTTTTTGTTTGTTTTGTATAGCAAACAATTTATAATACGATTGAGAAATTGAAAGTGCTAATTTTCTTTTCATAATTACAATATCTACATATTCTGCCTCTGCCATAGCAGTAGAATAATTCTCTCTTGCTGTGATTGTTCCAAACCAAGGTAGCTTTTGTTGGATCGAAAATTTTGCACGCTGCGCTCCTGTACGTGTTTCAGGTTCGCTTACAAAATACCCTACACCAAACTGTGTATTAGGTATCGCGTTTACTTCTTTTATTTTTTCTTTTGCAACAGCATAACGCAACTCAAAAGACTGAATTTTAGCACTATTAAGCCATCCTTCTTGAATATATGATTCAAGTTGTTGAGCATGTGTAAAAACTGAAATGAAAAGAAATCCTATTATGATATTTAAATGTTTCATTTATTCATTTGTTTAAGTTGAACTTCTTTTTTCCAGCCAAATAATACAGGTACTACAAATAGTGTTATAAGTGCAATCCCCATCCCTCCAAAGGAAGGAATTGCCATAGGTATCATAATATCACTCCCACGACCGGTAGATGTTAATATTGGTAATAGTGCAAGAATTGTAGTTGCGGTGGTCATGAGGCATGGACGAATTCTTTGCTCTCCTGCTTCGATCACAGATGTTCTAATATCATCAAGGGATTTTGGTTTATTTTTATCAAACGTCTGTTTAAGATAAGTAGCCATTACTACTCCATCATCTGTAGCAATACCAAAAAGTGCTATGAAACCAACCCATACGGCAACACTGAGGTTGATTGTATGAACCTGAAACAGATCTCGCAAGTTTTCGCCAAAGAAACTAATGTTTAAAAACCAATCCTGACCATATAGCCAGATCATTAAAAACCCGCCAGAAAAAGCTACTGCAATACCTGTAAATACTATGAAAGAAGTAGTTATTGAGCGAAACTGAAAATAGAGAATCAAAAAGATAATGGCCAAAGCTAGAGGTACTACTATAGACAATGTCTTTTCTGCCCTAAGTTGATTTTCATAAGTACCTGTAAATTGATAGGTGATTCCTTTTGGAACAATCAGTTCATTATTATCAATCTTAGTTTTTATCAGATGTTGCGCATTCTTAACGACATTTACTTCTGCAAAACCATCTTTCTTATCAAATAAAACATAGCCTACAAGAAATGTATCCTCGCTTTTTATCACTTGCGGTCCTTGTTCATAACGAATATCTACCAATTCGCTTAACGGTATCGAACTTCCTTTTTTTATGGGAACGTAAATAGTTGCAAGATCTGTTGGATTAGCCCGAAGCTCTCGTGGATAGCGTACTCGAACTCCATAACGTTCTCTGCCTTCAACTGTTTGTGTAAGGGAGATCCCTCCTACTGCGACTTCCAGAATTTGCTGAACCTGTTCAACAGATACTCCATAACGTACTAATTGTTCTCGATCAATGTCAATAAGTAGATAAGGTTTCCCAACAATACGGTCGGCAAAAACAGCTTCATCTTTTACACCATCTACCTCTTTCAGTATCTCTTCTAATTGGATTCCAAAAGCTTCAATTTGTTTTAAGTTTTGCCCTTTTACTTTAATACCCATTGGTGCACGCATTCCCGTTTGTAGCATTATCAATCGGGTTTCTATCGGTTGTAATTTTGGAGCAGAAGTTACTCCAGGTAATTTTGTGACGTTTATGATTTCACTCCAAATATCATCTGGACTCTTGATTTCTGGTCTCCAGTTGCGGTAGAATTCACCGTTATTATCAGGAATAAGACTTTCTCTATTAATCGAGAAATATTTCTTTTTTGATACTTTACTGGTTTTATCAAGATTAACATCATAGTTTTTATTGTCAATCAAATTACCATCTTTACTTATAAATAAGCCGTCCTCATTAACCTTATATCGTTGTCTCTTACCATTTTCATTAAGCATATACTCGGGCTTATACAAAATAATGTTCTCATACATTGATAATGGAGCAGGATCAAGAGAAGATTCTGTTCTTCCGGCTTTACCAACAACAGTTTTAATTTCAGGAATACTTGCTACTGCCATATCCAATTGCTGTAATATCCTTTTATTTTCTGCCACTCCAGCATGTGATAATGTGGTCGGCATCAATAGGAAAGATCCCTCATTTAATGAAGGCATAAATTCTTTCCCAATATTTTTCATGATTAAAAAACCAAAAACAACGATAATGGTGGGTAGAGATAGGAATAGTAATTTATTGTTCAACGCCCATCGTAATATTCTGGTATAGTATTTTCTAAACAGCGTAAAAGTACCTAACAACCCAAAGCAAATGATTCCTACAAAAATGAGGTTAACAAACATACTTTTATCAACTCCAAGAGGTCTCCAATACTCTGATAGTAAAAACACTATAGTTATTACCGCTATACTAATATTTGTCAAATCAATATGCTTTTGTGAAGCTACACCTCTTAAGCCAAGAATAGCAGTTATTGCGAAAGCTATCAAAATGATACCTAACCATATACCATTAAAAATTACTATACCTCCTAATACAATTAAAACACCATTGATGATATAACTTATTGAAGTTTTTATATTTTTCTTTTTGAATAGAAAAGCAGCAAATGGAGGGATGAGGAACAAGGCTACTATGATTGATGCTGTAAGTGCCATTGTTTTGGTAAATGCTAATGGTCTAAATAGTTTTCCTTCTGCACCAATCATCGTAAATACAGGAATAAAACTGATTATGGTGGTTAGTACTGCTGTTAATATCGCTCCAGAAATTTCTGCAGTAGCATTATACACTACTGTATTCACTGGTAAATGATTTTTATTTTCATCCAAATGCCTTATAATGTTTTCTGAAAGTATCACTCCCATATCTACCATAGTACCAATAGCAATGGCAATACCGGATAAAGCAACGATATTGGCATCAACGCCAAACAATTTCATTGCTATAAAAACCATTAAAATGGCTACTGGTAAGAGTCCTGAAATAAGAATTGAAGCTCTAAGATTAAATACCATAATAATGACAACAAGAAAGGTTATCAAAATCTCTAAGGTAAGAGCGTCATTAAGTGTACCTATTGTTTCATGAATAAGTTCGGTTCGATCATAAAAAGGAACTATGGTTAATTGTGAGGTACGACCATCTTTTAATTGTTTAGATGGTAATCCGGTACTGAGTTCGCTAATTTTATCTTTCACATTATTGATAACCTCTAATGGGTTTGCTCCATAACGTGCAACAACAACGCCTCCTACTACTTCTGCACCTTCTTTATCTAGAATACCCCTTCTTGCTTCTGGCCCTAAACTAACGCTGGCAATATCTTTAATACGTATTGCGGTAAATTCTTCTGACGTCACTACGGCATTTTCTATATCGCCTATAGATTTTATGTATCCTAAACCACGAATAAGGTATTCTGCTTGATTAATTTCTAAGGTCTGCGCACCAATATCCCGATTTGATTGTTTAACTGCATTAACAATTTGCTGTAAACTAATGTTATACTGGCGCATTAACTCTGGATGCACATCTACTTGATATTCTTGTACGTACCCACCAATAGAAGCTACCTCTGATACTCCGCCTGCAGATGATAATGCATATTTTACATAATAATCCTGGATACTTCTTAGTTCTTGTAAATCCCAACCACCAGTTACATTACCGTTTTCGTCCCGTCCTTCTAAAGTATACCAAAAAATCTGACCTAATCCAGTTGCATCGGGCCCCAAACCAGGGCTTACTCCATTTGGCAATAACCCTGATGGTAGTGAGTTTAGTTTTTCCAGAATACGACTCCTACTCCAATAGAATTCTACATCTTCTTCAAAAATGATATAAATACTAGAAAATCCAAACATCGAAGAGCTACGAATGGTCTTTACTCCAGGAACTCCTAAAAGTGAAGTAGTTAAGGGATATGTAATCTGATTCTCGATATCTTGCGGTGACCGTCCTTGCCATTTTGTAAATACAATTTGCTGGTTTTCGCCAATATCTGGTATGGCATCAACCGCTACAGGGTCGCTAGGTAATATTCCGGTTTGCCACCCAAATGGTGCATTTACTACGCCCCACCCTACAAAGAGAGCTACCATAAGGACTGCAACCAATTTATTCTCGATAAGAAATTTGATGCTTTTGTTTAGCATATACTTTGATTATTTGATAATTAGAAGAAGAAGTTATCTGTAAAGTACAAACAACAGTTCTAGCCCAAATGGATCATCATCGGGCATAATTTTAATACTCTAATGTATCAAATAAGAAAGGTTTCGTTAAGCACATGAATATCCTTGACTAAGAAAGGAGGCGGATACTCTTTAAAAGGGATGATATTATTCTCAAGTCCTTCGAAAAGGTTTATATATGAATAATAAAAGATAGCAACAAAAGCCTGTTGCTCTAAAGTGATTTTATCCAATGAATTTTGAAGCTCATCCTGTCCATCAAAAGTAAGTTGCTTATCTGTACAACAGCTTTTTTTGGCCATTATCGAACATGCGATGGAATTAGAAACTTGTTGGTCCATTCCACAAGTTTTTGCCTCTTTAAACAAAGCAACATCTACTAAAGTGTTTCCACAATAATGCATATCTACAGTAAACGATATAGTAGATACAAGTACTACCATCGCCATTAAAACAGATAATATTTTATGGATTAACTTTTTCATTTATATAGCAAATCTACAAAAAATAGATCTAACGAATTTTGTTTAACAGAAGTTTAATCTTTTAGTTTAAAAAAATTACGCTTTAAATATTTAACATATCAAAAGACTTTTCTGTAATAATTAAGGTCGATTATTCTCCCTTTTATTACTTTGTAACTGTATTTTTTAATTCCTGAATGGCCTTCTTATTTTTTAATAATATTAAAGAAAGATGTTCTATATGTTTTTCCTATAGGAACGGCTTCTTTTTCTATGTGCACAAGGTTCCCTTCTATTCTATCAATTTTTCTAAAATTAATAAGGTATGATCTATGAATCCTTATAAAACCATCTTCTTTAAGTTTATATTCCCAGTTGCTCAAACTATCCTGAACTAGCAATTTCTTTTCACTATAGTGTATATATACGTAATCGGCTTCTGATTTAATATAATTAATATCGGTTTTAATTATTTTATAAAAGGTTTTATCTGTATATACAAATAGTTCTTTTTCATTATGAATCGTATTTTTATCTGTAAGGGTATTTTGTATTCGCATTACAGATTTTAAAAATCTATGATAAGAAAAAGGTTTGAGTAGGTAGTCTTCTACGGCTTCTTCAAAAGCATCAATTGCATAATCTCTATAGGCAGTTGTAATAATAACTTTTGGTTTTATTTCTAAACTTTTTAAGAAATCTAAACCATTAGCTCCTGGCAATTGTATATCTAATAATATGAAATCTACTTCGTTAAGAACATATAAAGGTAATTCTGAAACTGACTCAAAAACACCAATGCATTCGATATCTGAAGACTGCTCTATATATTTGATCAATAATTGCTGTGCGGGCAGTTCATCTTCTATAATGATACATCTCATTTTAGATCAATTTTTAAATTCACTTTAAAAGTACCTTCTAATGACTCGATTGTAAGCGTATGTTTATTTGGATACAATAAAGCTAATCTCTTTTTTACATTTTCGATACCAATCCCACTATCCTTCCATACTTCTGATTGTTTTGAAGAATATCTGGGATCATATCGATTTTCTACCCATAAATTGAGTACATCATTTGCTAGTTTTACATCAATACAAAGCGGTATTTTCTTCCCTTCTACCATACTTGAATACTTAAATGCATTTTCAATAAAAGGAATCATTAACAATGGCGGTATATCCTGTTTTGGATTATCCAGAGTATTAGAAAATTTAATATCTATTTTTTTTCCTAGTCGGGCTTTTTGCAATTCTATATATCCATTAATAAATTCTATTTCTTGTAGTAAGGGCACATTTGGTTTTTCTCCTTCATGCATTAAATAATGTAAGCTATCAGAGAGTTTTAGAATTTTATCTGCCAACACTTCATCTTTAAGAATTGCATTAGAATACAACATATTTAAGGTATTAAATAAAAAATGAGGGTTTAGCTGTGCTTTAAGACTCTTTAATTCTGCCTGAACTCGTTCTTGTTCTGTTCTTTCTAATATTTGGCTACTTATGATATTTTTCTTAATCGTAAATATGGCCAGAAAAAAAGCATTTATCAATAAGTATTCTACTGTTTTATTAATAAAACAAAGCCTAAAATTGCATTGACAAGTTTTACCATTTAGGTAACAGTTTAAATATACTATACAAAGAAAGATTATTAAAAATACGATCAACGCTTTTATGTCTTTGTAATTTTTTACCAAGAAAAAATGAGCAATATATACAGAAACTCCAATAAAAACAGTATTCAAGACTGCTTCTGTGAAATCAAAAGAAAACCTGTTACGATCACCAAACTTAATGATAGGATAGGTAAAGTATAATATCCAAAATAGGATATGTAATCCTATTTCAAAATATTTTATTTCAAACACTTTTTTCATACGCTTCTCGTAAATTTAATATTAATCAATGAGACCACTATTGTAGCGTCTTGATTTTTTATTTCGCTGTTTCACAGTTCCCCCATCTATGCGATAAGAAAACGCCAAATGTACAACCCTGGAAATAGGTTTATATGCATAGTCTTGTAAAAACCCAGTGCCAGAATTGATACCTTCAAAACGTTGCGTATTAAAAAGGTCTGTTACCCGTAAATTTAGACTTCCCATATTTTTTAAGATTTTATGCCTGATTCCTAAATCTATTTTTTGGGTAGTCTCCTGGGTATAAAAAAATCCTTTTGAAGGACCATTATAACGCCAGGATACCACCATGTTCGTTTTTTGAGATATTTTGAATTGATTTTTTAGAGTTAGGTTATAGCTTCTGTTAAAATTACGGGTAAAGCCAATTTGATCATTTTTAAATTCTTCATAATTCCAATTAAAGTTTAAATCAGTATTTAACCAATTATAGGGTTTTATGTGTATCGCCATTTCTACTCCATAAGCATTCGTTGCGCCATTATTTACAGAAGTATATACATTAATACCATCATCATTTACATAATTATTGGTTGTAATAACATTCTCTTTAAGACGATAGGCAAAAGCTGGTGTTATTTTTAGACTTTTCTTTTTGAATTGATAAGAAACATCAAAATTATTTGAAAACTCTGGCTCCAAAGCTGGATTTCCCTGACTAATTGAAAACTCATTAATCTGAAAAGCTATAGGGTTTACTTGGCTTAAGGTAGGTCTGGATGTTCTTCTATTGTATCCAAAAATAAATGTTTGATCTTCTTGTACTGTATAACTTAAATGCAAAGAGGGAAATAAGTTCGTAAAATCACTTTCTATACTGGTGTTATCTGTTTTAAGATTTGCTTTTCTCACAAATAACTCTCCCCTCACTCCTGCCTGAATGTTTATTCCTTTTAGATTATATTTTAGTAAGGAGTATGCTGCATACGTTGATTGTGTATTTTCAAAACTTTCTTGTGATATAGTAATATTGTCTTCATTAAAAAAAGAACGTGAATTATCAAGGTTTTGTCGATTCCAAAATGTTCCAGCTTCAATCTTGAACTTCTCACTTAGGACTCCCGAATAATCCATTGCCATACTTGTGATAAAAACGTCGTTATCGGTAGCATTATCTGTGATTCCCAGATTTGGTCTAAAATCACTTTTTAGAATATTTGCATTATCAGATAACTGAATATCTATTTCAAGAAAATTTTCTCTCTCCTTAAAATAACGCCTATAATTACCATTGGCATTAAATGTCTTATGAGAATGACTCCCTAAAATATTTTGAAAAGTAGTGACATCATTCTGAATTATATTAGCCTTATTATCCAATATATGTCCGTTATCAGTATAATCTAAACCTAAAGAAAACTCATTATCATCATTAGGAAACCAGTCAATACCTCCATTAACTTTATACACATCTCCATCAAATTTAAAATCGCTTAACTGTGTAAATGGTTGAGTTCCTGATCGATTTTGGGTATTTTCATTTTCAAAGATATTCTTCTTGTAAGAACCACCAAATCTATAACTAGTTTTAGATCTTCCATAATTAATTGCACCATTTGCACCGTGGCTTCCCAAGGAATTACCATTTAAACTTGTGGTTATGACAATCCCTTTACGTACTTTTTTATGGGTAATGATATTAATAATTCCGGTAAGGCCATTAGCTTGATATTTTGCAGATGGTGATGTTATTATTTCAATTTTATTGATTTCATCAGAAGGAATTTGTTGCAATAGTTCTGTTGTACTTAATGGCGAAGGTTTCCCATTAACTAATACATTTACATTTTGACTTCCTCTTAGACTAATATTTCCATTTTGATCTGCCTGTACTTCGGATAATTGACTCAATACTGTTGCTGCATCCCCCCCGCCAGATAATAAATCTTTTCCTACATGTACTACTTTTTTATCGATTAATTGTTTTACGGTGGTTTCTTCTGCGACAAGTGTTACTTCATCCAGCGTTGTTGCTTCTGTTCTCATCGTAATATCCAAAGTGGTGTTTTTATCGATTACTACAGAGGATACATACGTTTCGTATCCTATAAAACTTGCTTCTACAGTATATTTACCATCTTGATAATCAATATTATAAATACCATTATCATTAGTTGTTACACCTTCTAAAAACTCTCCTTCTTGGTTTTTTAAAATTACAGTTACATAAGGTATTGGTTTATTGGTATCTATATCAATAATTTCACCTTTCAAAGATTGAGAGAAAGAGTTGAGAAAAGACAATAATAGAATAATAATGATTGTAATTAATCGAGCCATTACTTTTTGTTTTTGATATGGCTCAAAACTACAACCAGATACTAGCACTAGTAATTAATATCTATGAATGGCTTTAGTTTATCTATGAATGTCATTTAGAGAATATTCATTTTTAAAATTAAAATACGGGAGAATTGTACGTTCCTCCCGCATTATAAAATTTAGATATTAGAATGATTTCAAGCAAACCATCATTCTAGTTGGCTTCATTTATATAGATTAACTAAAATGATATCTCTTGATAGCTAAAACTAAACACTCCAAAAAAACCTAATGCTTTTCTATCTGTTGTTGTATTTCTAATATTCCCTATTAAATTTATAGGAGGTTTTGAAAATATTAAAAAAGGTTCTGTGGTTTCTGGGTCTCCAAAATCTACTTGATTTTCGTATTGTTCATGGGCAGCCACATAATACTCGTAGGTGTGAAAATTTAAATTTAAAAGACTCACCGTTAAAATATCTCCTCCACTAGTTAGAGTTTCTATAAATGCATTTTCATTTCCATTAAAAAGAACATCATTAGATAATTCGAATACTTCGGAAATAAGGCTTCCATTATTATAAAAGGAAAAGTGAACCTGATAAAAATTGGTTTCATTTCCCGGATCACTAAAAATTACTCTCGGATAACCATTTACTTTACTTATAGTTTTGATTTGTACTGGTTCTTTTAATGGCTCGTGAACAGACTCATACGTAGTTCCGTCGGCAAGTATAACTTCAATCCAATACTTGTTTCCAATAAGACCAATCACTGCATCAGTACTTAAATATACTCCTTCCGACACCTGAAAATCATCAGTAACAAGTCTAACAGTACCGTCAGAATCTTCGGTATATAGAAATACAGAGGCATCATTAATAGGATCCAGGGCGGTATTATTAACCGGAACTGTTTTTTGAATGGTGATTTTTATGTTATCTGTATTATTGATAAGATATCCATAGATAAAAACCTGTGGTTCAAACTCTGCATCTAGCGGTGTTTCTTTAAGGCAACTTAATATAGGGATAAAACAAAGGATGATTACTATAATTCGATATAATGATTTCATAGTCTTAAAATTTAAAATTGTACGTGATAAAGGGTACAGGTGCACCAATTAGATAAAAATCATAGGATCTTAATCGATTATTTTTAAATATCGAAAAAGATGAAAAAGCATTTTTACGTGCATACAGATTATAGAGCCCAAAAGACCAACTACCTTTCCACTTTTTATTAGGTTTTTTTGGAGTATATGTAAATGAAATATCCATTCTATGCGTACTGGGCAACCTATATGCATTTCTATCTGAATAGGTTAAATACGGATTGTTATCAAAAATAAATCGCCCTGTAGGTTTTGTTATAGGTCTTCCTGATTGATATGTAAAAAATAGTCCAACATTCCACTTTGACCCTATTGTATAATCGGTAGTAATATTAAAAACATGTGGTCGATCATAATTTGATGGGTAATATCTACTATCATTAATATTATCTGAAGAAAAAATACTGGTCGTTTTTCTTTTGGTAACAGAATAGGTATAATTAATACTTCCTCTTAATTTTCCTGTATTTTTATAAATTCCAAATTCTGTTCCGTAAGAATACCCTTTTGCGGGTAACAACTGTGTTTCTATATTTTCATTTAATAATAAGTTTGCACCATTTTTATACTCTACTATGTTTTTGAAGGTTTTATAATACCCTTCGACAGTAAAATTATAGTGTTTATTTTGTGTATCATATGCATATCCGGCAGAAATCTGATTTACTTCTAAAGGTTTTATATGTACTCCCGATAGTTTCCATACATCGAAAGGAAAAGCTGCCGTTGTATTTGATATATAATGAATGTATTGAAACATCCTGTTGTACCCTAATTTTAATGCTTTATTATTTTTTAAATTATATTTTAACGAAATTCGAGGTTCAAAACCAGTATAGCTTTTAATAAGCTTTCCTTTTTTATACTCACGAGTATCTATAATGGTAGTTACATTTTGCGGAACCCCGGGGCTGTACACCGCAACTTTGTTATATCCAAAATTACCAAACCAGGAATACCGTAATCCGGTACTAAATGAAAATTTTTTCCATTTTTTTTCATATTCTATATATGGTGCAACTTCTACCCCTTTTTCTGTTTCGAGATTTATAGTGTTGATACCAATATCGTCACTGGTAGCCTTTGCCGGAGTAAAACGATATAGTGTACCATTTATTCCAAATCTCATTTTCGTACTAGGATTGAGATAATAAGTAAAATCTGGTTTTACGATAAAATTTTCAATAGAAGATTTCCATTTTATACTACTATTGGTCTCTAAAGGCCCTCCATCTGTACTTTTTAATTTATAATTGTACTGACTATATATTCCAGAAACATTCATAAATAGTTTGTTAGAGAATATGTGATTCCAACGTAATGTAGCTGTAGCATTTTTCCAGCTAAAATCTGTTTTGTCATCCGGCTCTTTACCTTCTGGAATAACTTCTCCTTCAAAAAGTAGTTTCATGACATCGGCCCCAAAATAACCTGATAGAAACAATGTATTATTTTTATTAATTTTCCAGCTAAGTTTAGAACTCAGATCATAAAAGAAAACTTTTTGATCTTTTACTTCTCCTCCTATAATTGGAAAAAACGCATCAAAATAAGATCTACGACCAGAGACCAAAAAGCTTAGTTTTTCCTTTTTTATTGGCCCTTCTAGCGTAAGCCTCGAAAACAATAGCCCTAGTCCTCCTTCTCCTTTAAAAGTTTTAGTATTTCCATCCCGTTGTCTAATCTCTAAAACAGAAGATGCTCTCCCTCCAAAACGTGCAGGAATCCCCCCTTTATATAATTTCATTTCTTTAATCGCATCTGTATTAAATCCCGAAAACAATCCAAATACATGAGTTGGATTATAAATTGGTGCCTCATCTAATAGCACTAGATTTTGATCTATATTACCTCCTCTAACATTAATTCCCGAAGCGCCTTCTCCAATCGTATTTACACCAGGAAGGGTTAATAATGCTCTCATGATATCTGGTTCTCCCAAAAAAGCTGGTAATCGTTTAATTTCTGAACCTTTTAGCGTAGAGATACCAGATGCAATTGTATTTACCTGGCTTTTATTTTCATTATTAGCAGTAATCGTTACTTCATCTAATTCATTCGAAGATGGTTCTAGCTGAATATCGAGTTTTGTATTCTTGGTTAATTCTAGGTTTATCTCTTTTAGAGTATATCCCAAATATGAAATTTGGAAACTATAATTACCTTCGGGAAAGGTTATAGAATAAAAGCCATATTCATTTGTAGAAACCCCTTTGTCGCTATCTTTTATATAGACACTGGCTCCAGGTAACGTTTCGCCTGTTGCAGCATCTTTAACAGTTCCACTTAGGGTATACTTATTTTTTTGTTGAGAGCGATTAGAAAGTATAATAAAACTATTCTTCACCAAATATTTGATCGAGGTAGTTTGCAATAATTCATTAAGTGTTTTAGTAACATCTTTATCAATTACTTCAATATCAAGTTTTTGTGATACGTTAATTTCATCATTATTATAAATAAAACTATATGAAGTTTGTTTCTCTATTTGTTTTAATATGGTTTCTAATTGAGTATTCTCGAGATTTAATGTAACCTTATCCTGAGAAAAGCCATTGATAGCCATGAGTTGTAAACAACCTAGTAAATAAAGAGAAAAGGATAATTTCATTAATAAAATACTTTTTTTGCCAGGGTTTTTTACCTGCCAAGACAGAACGAACTGTTTTATTTTCATAAATTTGAATGTTGTTAATTATTACTGATTTCGCGATTAGAATACTATTGACACATCGGTGGGAAAATGGCAGTTTTCCCACTTTTTTATTTTATTACCCACTCATTTGTTTTTGTATTATATTCATATTTAAAATTTTTTGAAGCTTTCAATACTTCCAGAATGTCATTAATTGGTAAATCCTGATCAAAGGATCCGGTAAATTTTGAATGTGATATTTGTTCATTTTCAAAACGTATATTAACATTATGTTGAATTTTTAAATCATTAGCTATTTCTAAAAATGGTTTATTATTGAATTGTATTTTACCCTCTCTCCAGGCAATACTACTAATAGCATTACTGGATTTTGAAGCAAGTACGCGTCCATCATTCTTAAAAATCTTCACTTTATCATTTGGAAGCATTATGATGCTGTTTTTTAAATACTCCTTAGAGCTCATTTCGACTTTACCGGTTAATAATACGGTTTCTGTAAATGTATTTTTTGCATACGATTTTACATTAAAACTTGTTCCCAAAGCTTTTACGATAATATGATCTGGCGTCTCTACAGTAAAGGGGTGTTCTTTGTCTTTTGCTACCTCAAAAAAAGCTTCACCATCTAAAAATAGTGTTCTTGGAGATTTTGGATTGTAAGACAGCTTACTTGAAGAATTTAACCAAACTACAGAACCATCAGGAAGATGTATTTGTTCATGATCACTATACGCAGTCTCAATGCTTATAATATCATTTGCTATTATTATTTGATAGGTATACACGGCAGTTGATACCAAAATCGCTGCCATAGCTGCATATTTTATGATCTTTTTCCAACTAGAGTTTTTCCTTTCTTTATTTTCTATTGAATTAAAAAACTTTTGTTTGGCAACATTTGTTTCTAAATCACTATGCTTTGGGATTTTTTCGCCAGTGGCATTGTAAATATTCTGTATTTTATTAAATAGATTTTCATTGAAATCATCAGAATTCATCCACTCTTCTACCCTTTCATTTGTAGCTATATCTGCACTTTTCGAGATATATCCCCAAATGTCTACTTCTGTTATTTGATCCTGTTCCATAATAAGGTATTTTACTATAAGACGTTGGTCGCATAGTTACACCCTATCAAAAATTATAAATAATCTTGTAACCCTTGTCTAAATGCTGTTAAAGCCTTGGAAATATGAAGCTCTACTGTTTTTACAGAAATATTTTTTTGTAGAGCAATCTCCTGATAAGTAAATCCCTGGTCTCTTGATAATCTAAATATTTCTATCGTTTTGGGAGGAAGTGAAGCATAAATACTATCTATTTTTTGTGACAGCTCCCATTTATTATCTATGTTTTCTTGTATATCCCGGTTTAGTGAATATAAATTGGTATGTTTTTCCCGGGTTTTATGCTTTCTGCTATGATCAATTATCTTATTCTTCAAAGTGACAATAAGAAATGATTCTATCGAACGATCATTTGATTGAACTTGCTCTATTTTTTCCCAAAGCTTAATAAATGTTTCTTGTACTAATTCTTGAGAAAGATCTCTTTCTTTAACCACCTTAAAAGAATAATTGAAGAGTTTTTTGTAATGTTTATCAAATAAAATTGAAAACCTCTTTTTCTTTGATGATCTCATTAATTTATCTTCCTCCTAGTATTTAGATCGTTAATAATATACATCTTCAGTATCAAAAAACTACACTTTGATAGATAGTGGCTAATATATAAATAATACCCTATTACTTACCTATATTCATTTTTAATTGAATGCTTTATATCATTAAACATCTTTATTTCAAAACAATACAATATCATGTAATCATAAAACGATGTCTCTTTATATTGATTTTTCATCAACACTTAAAGGACGTTCATCAAAATAAATAGCAAGATATGGATGCTATAAGTAGGTTCGTACCATCAATTAAAACGAATCCTATGAATATTTTAAAAATTGAAAATCTATCTAAAACTTATTCCAACGGAGTAAAAGCATTACAGGATATCAACCTAACGATTACCAATGGTATGTTCGGGTTATTAGGTCCTAATGGGGCAGGAAAATCTTCACTAATACGTACTTTAGCTACACTACAAGAGCCTACTCATGGAAGCATATTATTTAATGATACACATAGTAGTAAAGAACCACAAATTATTCGAAACCAATTAGGATATCTACCTCAAGAATTTGGGGTATATCCCAAATTGTCAGCAATTCAACTATTAGATCATATAGCCATATTAAAAGGCATATTGAATAGCAAAGAACGTAAAGAACAGATAGAAGGGTTATTACATCAAACGAATCTATATACGGCACGTAAAAAGTCTGTAAAGACCTTCTCCGGAGGTATGCGTCAGCGATTTGGTATCGCACAAGCATTGCTAGGCAATCCCAAACTTATTATTGTAGACGAACCCACTGCAGGTTTAGATCCAGAGGAACGTAATCGTTTTCATAATTTACTAAGTGAAATAGGAGAACATAGAATTATCATTCTTTCTACCCACATTGTTGAAGATATTAAAAATCTATGCGCTCATATGGCAATTATGGGAGAAGGGAAGATACTAAAACAAGGCATTCCTTCAGAGCTTATTACTCACTTAGAAGGTAAAATATGGCATAAGGTTGTCGCCAAAGAAAATGTTTTGGCTTTCAAAAATGCCTTTAATGTCTTATCAACTCGATTATTTGGTGGTAAAATAGAACTTCGCGTATTAGCAAATGATCGGCCAGAACAAGGATTTAAAGCTTCTAAACCAGATTTAGAAGATGTCTATTTTTCTACAATTAATAAACAATCAATACTATACTAATCATGACTACGAAATTACTTCAATTCGAATGGCGATATCATACTCGCCAAACTTCCTTCATACTATTTCTAGTATTGTTTATAGGATATGGTGTTCTTGCCATTACACAAGCTTTTCAATATTTAGAATTTAGCAACATGTATAACGATGCTTATAACCTAAGTTTTCTATCAGGTATTATTAGTATAGGTGTTGTATTTGCCAGTATATTTTTTTGTGTAAATGGATTACTTCGGGATACAACTTTTCATACCAAAGAAATAATTTTTAGTACCGGAATACAAAAACATAGCTTTTTAATCAATCGTTTTCTAGGCCTCTTTTTGATATCTCTTCTCATTGGTAGCAGTGCGTTATTAGGGGTCTTTATTGGAACAAACATTGCCAATCTAAATCCAGAGGCATTACACCATTTTGACATAAGTCATTATCTATGGCCCTGGTTAACAATTATAGTGCCTAATGCTTTTATCTGTACTGCTTTTCTATTCTCGGCGACGCTTCTATCTCAAAAAGCAATAGTGACGTATATCACCGGACTCCTGCTTATTATTATTCATTGGATTTCAGGATTCTATATTAATTCTCCTCTTGTTGGTGGCTCTATACTTTCTGATCCAGAGGTTTTAGAAATTGCGTCTTTAGTAGATCCAATAGGATTAAGTGCTTTTTTTGAACAAACTCAGTTCTTAACACCAATAGAAAAAAACGAAACTCTTATTTCACTATCAGGGCATCTTGTATGGAACAGAATTATTTGGATGTTTTTTGGCCTTGCATCTATACTAATATCATATCGGTTATTTCATTTCAGGAAACTAGATCAAAAAATAAAAAAACAAGCTATATCTATAGAAGGTACAACTAGTAATTCTACTTACACACCTGTAACTACTGTTTCAGATACATTAGCAGCTAGAATAGCACGCATTAGATCGATTGTAGTATTAGATACAAAAATGATAATTACAGGAATTCCTTTTCTTGTCATTATGCTATTATGGATTGCTATGATTGTACTGGCATTTAATAATAGCGTACGCAGTTTTGGAATTTACGGAAATCGTTACCCTACTACAGACCTGTTTATAGGTTTGATTCATGAAATCTTACCAATAATGGGATTGCTACTCATTGTTTTTTATACTGGTGAGGTGGTATGGAAATCAAGATCTAACAAGTTTCATGAGATTATTGAGGCAACACCTATAAAAAATAGTACATTTTTTATTTCTAAGTATATTACAATAGCTATAATCCCCATACTACTTATTTTAATATCAATATTTGTTGCAATAACATTTCAGCTTTCAAATGGTTATTACGATTTAGGATTAACTCATTATTTTTCGATGTTGTACTTCGGAGGGCTTCAGGTTTTATTATACACAATTTTTGCATTATTAATTCAAAATATAGTTTCTAACAAGTATTTAGGAATGGTAATTTCAGGAGGTATTATGTTATTATTTGGTCCCTTAAGCAATAGCATAGGATTAGAACATCCTTTGGTTCTTTTCAACAACCTACCCAGTATGGCCAGAGCATATTCTGATTTTAATGGATACGGACAATATGTTGTAAAATTTAACTGGTTATCCTTGTATTGGATCACTTTTGCAGGAGTAACGGCCCTATTCGGTTTTAAATTATGGAAAAGAGGAACCATTTCTACTATCAAAACATACACTAAAACGATATGGAATAAAAAAGAAAGAGTACTATTGATAAGCTTTGTCTTTCTATTCGTAACTATCGGTAGCTATATCTACTATAATACCAACATCATCAATGAATATGAAATAGCAGATGAGGCATATGATTTTAATGAGAAATATGAACGTGCTTATAAAAAATATGATCATCTGGTAGTACCAAAATTAGTTTCAGTACAAACAGCAGTAGATATTTTTCCAAATAAACATAAATATGAAGTAAAAGCTTCCTGTTTGATAACGAATACAAATACTCAACCGATAAAAGAAATCTTTATTACTGCACCGATACCATTAAAAAAACTATCTATAGAAAATAGCACACAAGTTTTTCATGATTCCATCATAGGGACCTACTTATTTAAACTTCATACTCCATTGCAACAGGGTTCGATCCTAAAAATGAAATATAATTTAACCAAAAGTTCTTCTGGGTTTAATATCGATAATAGTATTACAAATAATGGATCTTATATTAAAAGTCACCAATTTAGTCCTCATTTGGGTTATGTAAGCGAATACGAGATTAATCATGTTTATGAACGGGAGAAACGAGGATTACCTGTAAAAGAAAAACCAGTAGTTAATGACAATTATTTGCAAATCGGAGGGAAATTTAATTTTGAAAATATAGATTTTGAAGCCGTAGTCTCTACATCAAACGATCAATCTGTACTATGCTCTGGTGATTTAATAAGACACTGGAAATCGGATAATAGAAATTATTATCATTATAAATCTAAAGGTAAAATTAACAGTATGGTGGCGTATCATTCAGCTCGCTACAAAATTGAAAAAACAAACCACAAGGGCATCCAAATTGAATTATATTACCTCCCAGAGCATTACAGAAACATAGCAGAAATGATAAAAGTGGCTAAAGCAACTATTGATTATGCAACCGATAATTTTGGAAAATATCCTCATAAACATCTTCGTATCGGTGAAATGTTAATATTCGGAGGTGGTGGAGCCAATGGCCAGGCAATGCCGGGTGTAATTAGTATTAATGAAAAAGTTTTTAAAAGAGATGTTTCAAATCCAAAAGACTTTAATGTAATTGCTAGAGTAATCATTCATGAAATAGCTCATCAATGGTGGGGAGGGCTACTTACACCAAAGCGAATTGATGGATTCATGGTACTATCAGAATCTCTAGCCAAATATTCTGAAACTGTAATTATGGAAAAATTATACGATAAAGCTATGGTTAGACAACTATCAGAGCATACAGTAAAAAGGTATTTTAGTGGTCGTTCTCGTACCACCGAAACAGAACCACCATTATACATAAGTCAGTTACAACAATATCTGGGATATAGCAAAGGTGCTACTGTTATGTCTGCGATAAAAGATCTTATAGGAGAATCCAATCTAAACATTGCGCTACAAAATATGATACACAAATACAGCCATAAGCCCATTGCAACAACACCTGATTTTCTTCAAGAGTTATATTCAGTCACTCCAAAAGAGTATCATACTTTAATAGATGATTGGATGAAACGTGTAATCACGTATGATTTGGGGATTAAGAGTACTTCTTATAAAAAACTTAATAATGGTACTTACGAAATTACCATAGATATAAAAGCGCAACGCTTTGAAACGGATACTACTGGAAAAGAAATCACAATCAATATTAACGAACCTATTAAAATTGGAATATTTAAAAAACATCCTGAAGCCGTCAATAATGATAAAGATATCCTCTATTTAGAACCTCACCAGATCAATAAAAAAGAAATGGTTTTTAAAATTATTACCAAAGAAATACCAGTCTATATCGGTATCGATCCATATTACACCAGATTAGATAGAAATATGGCTGATAATATAATTTCTGTGAATCTTTAATATATTTGAATAATGACATTAAAAAAGAGATTTTATATTACAACCATTCTTGCAGTAATTCTGGCTACATTAAGCTTAATCTTTAAAGATAGTAATAGTGAATTACATATTTTTTTAAACTTTCTTACCGGTTTAGTGATTTCTTATATGATATTATTTTATCTATTCAAAACAGGTAAATTAAAAACAAATTGGCCTAATTCTACTATAAAAATAATTATATATATAGCTATAATCGGGCTGTTGATTTTCGGAATGAATATGGCCAATAGAATAGATGATGATCAAGAAAGTTTTTGGGTAGTTAATCATAATATATGGCTTACAGATCTATTTGGGATATTACTAGCACTATTGATTTTTTATACCATTTTTTCATGGGCATTTGAACAGCGGGCAAAAATACAGACCCTTAAAAATGATAAAGTCAAAGCAGAATTAGAACTTTTAAAAACTCAAATAAACCCTCATTTTTTCTTTAATACACTTAATAATTTATACTCATTAATTAAAAAAGACCCTGATACCGCACAAGAATATGTGCTTAAACTATCAGATATGATGCGATTTACTATTTATGATGGAAAAGAAGAAGCTGTTCATCTTGAAGAAGAAATTAAATATTTAACCAATTTTATTGAGCTACAAACAGCCAGGTATCATAAAGCAATCGATATTGATTTTAAACATAGCATTATTAATAAGGACTACCCTATCCCTCCGTTATTGTTTATTATCTTGTTAGAGAATTCCTTTAAACATGGGGTAGAAAAACTTGTAAATCAATCTTTTATACACATTGAGCTACTAGAAAACGACAGTCAAATACTATTTACTATCAAAAATAATTATGATCCCGAAACACATGTAAAGTCCAAAGGTATTGGTTTAGAAAATTTACAAGATCGCCTTAATTTACTTTACCCAAACGGTAAACATAAATTGACGATTAGCAATCAAAATCAAGTATATTTTGTAGAATTAGAATTATACAAATCATGATCACTTACATAATAATAGACGACGAAACCGCTTCACACGATATTATTGAAGATTATAGCAGTAATTTACCCTATTTATCGCTTCAAAAGCATTGTTATAATGCTTTTGAGGCTATAGAATACCTAAATCAGCATCAGGTAGATTTAGTATTTTTAGATATTAATATGCCTAAACTTACAGGTTTTGATTTTTTAAAAACATTATCTAATCCTCCTAAGATTATTGTAACTACTGCTTATAAAGAGTTTGCATTAGAAGGTTATGAACTTAATATTGATGATTATTTACTAAAACCATTTAGTTTTCAGCGATTTGTTACAGCAATACAAAAAGTGCAGGGAACATTGTCATTACATTCGCAAAACGTAAAAAACATCGATGATTCCAGTATTTTTTTAAAAGACAACAAAAAGCATTATCAGGTAAAATTAAAAGATCTTTTATTCTTAGAAGCTTATGGAAATTATGTAAAGGTATATTTAGAACATCAAATGATCATTACGCATCAAACCTTATCTTCTTTTGAAGAGATACTTTCTAAAAAAGATTTCATAAAGGTGCACAAATCATTTATTATTGCAAAGAATAAAATAGAATTAATTGAAGGCAACCGAATAACAATTAAGGATCATAAAATTCCTGTGGGGAAAATATATAAGCCAAACATTAATAACTTACTTAGCTAAATTTTAATTATTATCCGGTCACATCATCTCTATCAAAGATTCACAATTATAATTTTCATAACTAGATTGCTTTATTGTATTTTAATCCCATTTTGATCGGGAAATTTCCCTGTTACTAACCAGCCTCCAAAATCTTCAGAAACGGCCAATAGAAGTGTGTTTTCTCCTTTTTTAAGATTTAGATATATTGCATCAAACAATCCTACAGTACCCAAATATCTATAATCTCTAGAACGCCACCTATTTGTTCCTTTATAAATAGGCTTGCCGTTTAAAATAGCTACTACTCTATCGCTGTATCCAAATTCAAAAAGCTTTATTTGATCTTTGTTTGATGTAATTTTAATTTTTGCAAAAACAGTATTTCCGGGAGTTCCGTCAACCAAAACTACTTCTCTCGCAATGTTTGCAGCAGTACCTTCTTCTACCTGGATTGTTTTTCCCCATTTTCTAGATTGAATTACTTCATTTAGCTTCAATGGATTATTTACTAATTTTTCTTCAAACATATCAGACACTTGCCATTCTGAAATTAATCCTTCAATAGGTTTTCTTTTTATAGGCTTAAAATCTACTATTTCATATTTACTTTTATCAATTTTGAAATTCGCATAATGCATGGCCGCGGGACCCCCGCCTCCTATTGCAATCTGTCCTTCTTTGGGATCATGAACCAGATTCCATGATAGGTTTGGAGTTTCAGAATAGTCCAGGTATATCTGTGCTCTACGACCATTCACTACTATTTTTACATGGGTCCAATCATCATAATTATAGTCATATGCAAAAGAATATTTAGGTCCAAAATAAAGTTGCCACGGTGTTATACCATTAATAACAGGAGCAGCTTGATTGGCATCGGGTTTACCCGAAAGATGGGCTCGCAGGTAAAAAGATTCCATATTATTTCTATCAGAAGCTCTAAAACGAACACCAGGGAACCCTTGTCGGTTAGTAAGATATACATCAAACTCAATAGTACCATTCAAGAATTTAGTATCTTTTAAAAATGCTAAGCCACGCTGAATATAAATTGCATCTTTTCCTTTATAATTTTCTAAAACATAAGATTGGGCATTTATTTCCCAATGAATCGTATCTAAAGGAATTATATTTTGAGAATTCCCTTTTTGAATAAAAAAAATACTTACTATAGAGAATACAATATATCTAATCATGAGTTTCGTTTTTTGATTTCATTCAAAGTTCTAATGTATAGTATATAAAGTATAAACAAGTTGGTGCAAATCGGTTCAATGTTGTTCAAGTCGTAATTTTTGATGACTTTTGTTTGATATTATGAATACGTATCCAGAACATAAATTAGTACAAAAGTGTTTGCTCGAAATCGAGGAGAAACTCGAGTGGGGAAACTCTGATCAATGGCATAATGATGTATTTATCGAACTGAGTGATAGTATTCAGCAAAGCACAGGTATTCTCTTAAGTCCAACAACTCTAAAACGTGTTTGGGGTAAAGTAAATTATAAGAGTGCTCCTAGTATTAGTACATTAAACACACTTTCACAATTTGCTGGATATGCGAATTGGAGAGATTTCAAGAATAAAAAAGATGTCAAAAAACCGTCTTGGGTAGAGAAAAAAATAACTCAGAATCTAGGCGTTATTATGGTTTCTGCCTCGATTATGACTATTGTGTTTATTTCGTTTTATTCTATGATTGGAGCTAAAAAAGAGGAAGTAACCAATATTGATTCCTCAAAAATCATTTTTAGTAGTAGACCAATAACCGGAGGATTACCAAATTCTGTAGTCTTTGATTTTGATTTAAATACGATTAAATCCGATAGTATATACATTCAACAATTCTGGGATGTTACAAAAACTATTAAAATAAAACCAGGACAAAAGAAAGCTACTGGTATTTATTATTTTCCAGGGTATTTTGGTGCCAAACTTCTGGTTGATGGGCAAATTATAAAAGAGCATGATTTGTTTATTACCTCAAATAATTGGATGGGCACTATAGATTATAAGCCTATCCCAAAATATGTCTCAAATACAGATATGTTTCGAGATAGATTATCTTTTTCAAATACTATCATTAATGAAATTAAGTCTACTACAGAACCTGTAGTCTCTACTTTTCACTTGGTAAAAGATTTTGGGGCTGTGTCTGGAGATAATATCAGGATCAAAACTTCTGTTCGTAACCTGTATAGGGAAAAATGGGCGGTTTGTCAAAAATTCAGAATAGTTATATTAGGTACCAATGGAGCTTTAATAGTACCATTTTCTATTCCGGGATGTGTTTCAGATATCAATGTAATGCTTAATGATGTGTACTTAAGAGGTAAAGAACATGATCTTTCTGCTTTTGGGGTAGATTTTTCTGATTTCAAAGCTATCGATATCAATATTATAGAAAAAAAATTGACTGTTTTTGTTGATGATAAGGAAATTTACTCGAGACAATACAATAAATCCATAGGGAAATTTGTAGGTATTCGTTACCGGTTTTTGGGTGCAGGGGAAATTAATCATCTAAATATTACTGAAAGTCCTGATGAAAAAACTATTATAAATCATGATTTCAATGCAAAAAATTAAATTTTGCGTATCATTTTAAAAAAAACAGGGTTTTAACTATTATCTATCAGTCTTTTAACTCTTTTATCTCAAAACCTTCCATTGTATATTTGGTCATAATAAATTTATAAAGTTATGGCACAATCATCTTTTCAAGTAAAAACATATTCATATTACAATTGGTCATCCCGAAGCTTAGGAAAAACCAATCTAATTTTAAAGGGAGCTGGTGGGGAAACCTGTTCTGTTTGGTTTAGAGAAGATCCTAATGCTGTATTACCAGTAGCAACAGTTTCTGGATCATATTATAGCTTTTATTATCATTATGATCAATTACAACATTTAATAGATATGCTAAGAAATGAAAGCCCAATCTATGTTTATTTCAATAATGATAATGGATTCAATAATTCTAGGATTTCTACTGCTAATGAACCCGTTGGTGAAGGTGAAATGAGTTAAATATCAGATAAAATTAAATACGTTGTAGGATCACCATATCGTAGTAGTTTATCAATAAACTGTTGTAAGTGTAATTGATCAATTAATTTCACTTTCATAGAAATATTGTGTGCACCTGTAACACGGTGCGCTTCAACAATTTCTGGAAATTTATCTAATTCGCTACAAAACACATTCAGGTTTCCGCTAAACAATTTGAGCATTATAAGAACTTCAATACCAAAGCCTAGTTTTTTATTATCCAACTCTAGTCTATAGCCCTTTATTACGCCAAGGTCTTCTAATTTTTGAATACGCTCCCTAACTGAAGATGGAGAAAGCCCTATTTGTCGACCAATTTCAACATAAGATGCTCTCGAATTATCTTTAAGTCTATCAATAATTTTATGATCAACACTGTCCAACATAATACAATACTATATTTAAGAATGTATTAATTATCTTCCCACCCCCAAGGAGCATCTGGGTTTTTTACTGGTTTTGTGATATCCATTACAACTTTAAAAACACGAGGAGTTCCTAAACGTCTTAAGTTATAGGTAAAAGTTGTATCATCAATTGTAATCCACCAAATATTAGTAGAAGCTGCCGGGATCATTTTTTTAGTTTCTTCATCTGCAGGAAACACTTGTATACCTTGCTGCCCAACATTTGTTGTCTTGCCACCATATTGTGTTATTTTATCCTCAGAGCCATCCTCATGTCTATGATCATGTTTTAAAGTAATACGATCATTTTTATACGTTAACACCCAGGTTCTGGATCTATCATCTCCAACAAAAAAAGGTATTTTAATAACGTTATCACTACAATAACGCACATGCATCACTAATCGTTTACCGCCAAATTGCTTATCATCTACGGGTAGTTCTAGAGTGCCTTCAAATGATTTTCCGCATAAATTCTGTAATGAGTTCCAAAATTGATCAGCTTCATTTATATCCTGAGAGAAGGATGCTGTAAAGCAACCTAATAAAAAAATAAGGAAGTGTATTTTTTTCATAAATTCAATATAATAGAATTTTGAAAGTTATGAATTCTTTTTTTACACTCCCATTATTTTTCACCATATCATAAATTAATCATTTAAATACCTATGGGTTTCTTAGTATTATCAACATTATTTGCATCCAAACGGGTACCAAAAGGATCAATTGAGATATATTGTGGAATCTCATCTACAATAAGTTTAATCTGCATTTGATCTGTATTGATCTGATGAGGCTTTAAATATAGTATAGCATCCTGGTGATCTATCGTACTTGGGTCTTTTGAAAACATCCCAATTTGAATAGGTTCATCTATTGAAATTGCTACCGCTTCTCCATTTTCTTTGGTTTCAAAACGTTTTGCCAAAACCTCTATAGTAACTTCGTATTTACCAGTATCAAGTACAATAACCTTTGCATTTTCAATTTGTAAATCATATGTAATAATACGTTTAAACCAATCATCTATCAAAATATGGTACTTCTCTGGGGTAACCGCATAAAACTCGTTTAATAATTCTGTTGATGTAACTTTAGATTCCTTTTCATCTTTATATTTGATTGCCAACTTTCTAAGAGCTTCGTTCATATTCTGTTCTCCTATCAAATCTCTAAGTGCTAACAGAGACACATAGCTTTTTCCATAAAGCAAATAAGACTGTCCTTCTCCAATGTATAAAGGAGGTTCTGGATCGGTAGCATAAGAACGACCGGTAAAATATCTAGTATTAGCAGATTTACTTAATTGCCAAATTGCTTTTTTACCATAGTATTTTTCCATAATAACTGCTTCGGTATATTTGGTTAACCCTTCTGTGATTAATCCTCCTCCATCTACATTTTTAGGAGTAAGTATATGGCCCCACCATTGGTGTGCAACTTCATGAATAGTTCGTTTGGCTACAAGATCAAAATTGTCTGTATTACGATTATCTGTAAGGTATAATCGATTCTCTACCATTGCAATAGTTCCTGGTTGTGCTTGTCCTCCAAATCGCCAATGCCCTGGTATTTCTGCAATTCGTATATGATCAAACTTATAATCTGTAAAGTGTTTTTGACAATAGTCTAAAGTTTGTTTAGTACTTTCTGAAATAGTATTGATATTATACTCATGTCCAGGATGATAATATTGTTCGATTTCTACTCCCTTATAGTTTTCTTTTTCGATCTTATAGGCTCCCGAATAGTAAGCTAAAAAGGGAATAATATCATGAGACGATTTATAATGGTAAAAGTTTCTATCGTTTTCTTCCCAGGTTTTTATTAATTCTCCTGTTGCTATAGCGGTCTGATCTTTTTGTGTAGACACAACAGTTTCATATGGTAATTTAACATGTGAAACATCAACAGCACTAAAATGGCTAGCATTGTTTTCATCCTCTATTTGTTTTGGTAACCCACGTTTTTCTCTTTCGAACGAATCTGTGATTTCAAAACTCGTAGTGTACCCCAAAATTGGTTCAAAATTACTATGCTGTATAAATGATCCGTTATTGACCAAAATATTACTGGTTTCAAACCCTTTTTTTTGATAAGTTAATTCATAGGTATATTTTATTTGTTCTCCTGGAGCCAGAGGTTCTTCGAATTTAAAAATTCGAATATCATAAACACTATCGTGTTTTTCTAATATTGCATTTTCTATAGACATATTAGTAACCGGAACCCTCTCTGAAATAAAGATTTCTCGTAAACTATCTTTTCCTCTATTTTCGAGAATATAATCAGCTTTAATAGTATAGAAGTTCTCATCTGGATATATATCCATTTTGGTTTTTATTGCTACAGGAACGAGTTGTCTGGGGACATCATATTTTTTATATTTTTTTTCGTATGCCTCGCAAAAATCTAAGGTATCACCTACTGTAATATACTCATTTATCACATTTTTATTATAATAAATAGTTGCTCCTGAGGCCATAAAAAGTATTCCAAAAAAGACAAGTGTAGTAAGTTCCCATTTTTTCCAATGATATCGAAGTTGTTTTAATCTGAAAAGAAACTTGTGTATTGTACCTCGTTGCCATAATTTAAAAGATAACACTGTGAGCACTAAACCTAATGCAGTCCAATAAACAGCATAATAATGAAAAGGTTTAGTATAATCCCCATAACCTGTCATATTTGTATATTTTGTAGTAGGCAAACTCCCTATTCGAAGTAATGAATGTTCAATTCCTATAAATGAAGCCATAGAGCTTCCAAAAAAGATAATAATCAATCCTGTAATTGCTATACCTGCATATTTACTGGGAGATAAACTTTGAATAAATAAGGCTAATAAAATGTAAAAGAGAAAACTCATCCCCAGGTAATAAAACATAGAGAGGTATTGCCAAATTTCAAAAATATAATAGCCTTTTGTAATTTGAATCCCAATAGCGATAAGAATACTTATTGTGATCAATATAATTGGCAATAGAATAAGTGTTATGGCTTTTGATAAAAAAAATACCATATTCGAAGCTGGGGTAGCATCAATTATACCGTCAAATTGCAAGCTACGTTCGCGCCAAACTAATTCGCCACTATAAAATACAATTAGAAATAACCCCAAAAATGGTAACGGATCTTTAATTAACCAAATGAGTAAATCTGTTGTTGGATATAAACTATCATTATATGCCCCACCTTGATTAACTCTTGTATAAATTTCGGTAACAACAATAACAATCCAAATTAGTATAATAGCTATAAAGGGTAAACTCTTAAATACATTGGTAAGTTCGATTCTTAATAAAGATTTAAAACTTGCTATATGTGTTCTTACCGTAGTTGTTATAGTAGTAATGGGGTAATATGCTTTTTTTACTATTTCTTTTTCTTCTATAATTGCTACTCTTTTACTTTTTTGTTTTAATTTCTTAAATGAAAAATAGGTGTACGTTATTTTTAAAACTAGTAGTGATATTGAAATCCAGAGCACTCTGTTCCATAGAAAATTACCAGAAAAAGAAAGTAATCGTGTATTTTTTTCAAAAGGAGTCCAGTATTGAGTTTGCTCAAAAAAGGCAGAAAGTCCAAACGGATCTGCTAATGCAGCTATAATCAAATTTTCTGGAGAAGCAGGTGTTGCATTGACCAACAAGGGGGAGTTAAAAAAGATAGAGCAAATCCAGTATAGTGCATATATTAGAATTGCACTAATATATGTAGCGATATTATTTTTGCTAAATGCGCTAACCGAAAAAACAAATGCGGTACAAATAAAAACATTAGGTATAACTATGAGCAACCATGTCGACAAATAATGAGTCACCTGAAAAGATCCCAGTCGTTCTGGATCTAAGTTAGGCATAAATGTTCCCAAAGCAAAACCGACTAAAGTCATCGAAAAAACAAGCAAACTAAATACAAATACTCCAAGAAATCGACTAAGAAAAAAATGAGATTTCTTTATTGGTGTGCTATAGATTATAGTTTCCATTCGATATTGCTTATCTCTTAGCATTCCACTAATGGCAAAAAACATAATTGCAAACATACACCCAAGTGATAATACGGCAATGTTATAACTAATCTGGTATCCAGAATTAAAATTTACTTTAGCCAAAGAAGAACCCTGACTTCCCAACATAAATCCAAAAAGAAGGAAAATAATGATGAAACCAATAAATGCCTTTTGTTTGAGTTGGTAGCTGGCTTCAAAACGTAATAAAGAAGATATCATAGCTTAGCTGTTTATAGGTTGATTATTAAATAATGTAGAGAAGTACACGCTTTCCAGATCTGGTTGCATAGTTTCAAATCCGTTTTCGGGAATGGTCTCGGCAAAAACCTGAATCTGTGTTTTCCCCGAAACTAGTCGTGTGGAGATTATATTAAACTGCTCTTTATAAAATTGAAGTTCTTCCTTTGTAATGGTTTTTGTCCAGACATTTCCAGCCAAGGCTTTGGTAAGCTCTATGGGATTGCCTTGTTTTATAATTTTTCCTTCTCCCATAATAGCCATATTTGCACATAAATCGCGAACATCTTCTACAATATGAGTCGATAGAATAACAATCACATTCTCTCCTATCTCGCTTAATAAATTCAAAAATCGGTTACGTTCCTCAGGGTCTAATCCTGCAGTAGGCTCGTCTACAATAATAAGTTGTGGATTACCCAATAACGCTTGAGCTACTCCAAAACGTTGCCGCATACCACCAGAAAATGTATGTACAGCTTTTTTACGATGTTGATATAAGTTTGTTTGTTGTAATAGCGCTTCTACCTGATCTTTACATTCGTTTTTATTAGATATTCCTTTTAAAATAGCAATATGATGAAGTAGATTTTGAGCACTAATCTTAGGATACACTCCAAACTCTTGAGGTAAATACCCTAAATGATTTCTAATTTCCTGAGGGTGGTTAACAATATCTTTGTCATTAAAGGTTATTTTACCCGATGTAGGTTCCTGTAATGAAGCAATTGTTCTCATTAAAGATGATTTTCCTGCTCCATTGGGCCCTAATAGGCCAAACATACCATTGGTAATGGTAAGAGAAACATTATCCAGAGCTCTTACTCCATTAGGATACGTTTTAGATAAATTTTGAATATGTAATCTGTTCATGGTTTGATTAATTAATGATTTCTAATACGAACCTATTCGGAAATGAGATCACTAACCAACTTTTATGACCACTACACTAAAAAAATCGATACAAACATCTATAATAGATACAAAGTAGGATTGATATAAAAAAGAAAGGTGTATATGCAAAAAAAAGTATCGTTCATCAAATTTATTGTCAAGACACTATAACATCTGTATTTTTGTAGATATGATTACATTTCTAAAAAAATATAAAGCTTTTGTAATTGGTTTTTTTGTGGTCTTCTTTACAATACTGTATTTAGAGCATATAGAGTTCATCAAAATTCCAGAAGATAATCATATAGAAGTTATTGTTATTTTTACATTTTGGTGGCTTGTTGCCTCACTTCCTATTTATAAATTCAGGTATTTCAAAAAAAATAAAATTGTAGTATATAAAATACTTGGACTAATACTTTTACTCATAGTAGCCATTACGGTAGATAGTTATTGGAAAATCCCAGATAACCCTATTGTTATATTTCTAATTACATTGTTCTGGTTAGGTGTTTTTTATGTGTTATTTTCTTCATTTTTTAAAAAGTATAAGCTGCTCATTCTAGTAATCTATACCATCGCAATATCCTATTTCTTTTATGTTCGCTTGTTTTCTAAAAACTTAGACACTTATTTAAATGATGAAAAAGATATTGCATTCATTATTCTTACATTACCAATACCCATTCTAATCATGCTTTGGTTATTTGAACAATGGAAATGGCTAAAGACATTAAAAGCAGAAAAAGGGAAAGCCGAGTTGGCTTTATTAAAAAGCCAGGTAAATCCACATTTCTTTTTTAATACATTAAATAATTTATATGGCTTAACAGTCGAAAAATCTGATAGTGCTCCAGAAGTAGTTCTAAAACTATCCGATATGATGCGATATACTATTTATGAAGGTAAACAAGATGTTGTATTATTAAAAGATGAAATCAAATATTTAGAGAACTATATAGAATTACATAAAATACGGTATCAAAAAAAAGTGGTTATAACATTTGATTATACTTATGATAAAGATGATAAGGTTGCACCTTTGTTATTTATCATTTTGCTAGAAAATGCGTTTAAGCATGGCGTAGAACGATTAACAAAAGATGCTTATATTCATATTAATTTAACAACAGAAAACGATACCATTAAATTTTGTATCGAAAATAATTATGAAGAACCAAAAGAAACCGGTCAACATGGGATTGGATTGGATAATTTAAAAGACAGATTAAAACTTATTTATCCTCAAAAACATAAACTACTTATCAAAAAAAATAAAACCATTTACAAAACAACGTTAGAGATAGACACACAATGATACGATATATTATTATAGACGACGAACCTATTGCACATCGTATTATCGAGGGGTATTGCAATAATTTACCGCATTTAGAAAAAGCAGGTAATTGTTATGATGCTTTCGAGGCTATGCAAATGCTTAATAAAGAACAAGTAGATCTTATGTTTTTGGATGTTAATATGCCAAAATTATCGGGTTTTGAGTTCTTAAAAACACTATCTAATCCCCCTAAAATTATTGTTACAACAGCATATAAAGAGTTTGCTATCGAAGGATATGAACTAGATATCACAGATTATTTATTAAAGCCTTTTTCTTTTGAACGGTTTGTAAAAGCTATTAATAAAACGATTAATACTGTTGTAAAAAATAATACAACCACTACGGCACCATCCCCTATTGCAAAACAAAGTCGTTTCTTTATTAAGGGCGATAAAAAATACCACCAAATAGCTACAGAAACAATTTTGTTTATTGAAGCATATGGAAATTATACCAAACTCTACCTTAATGATGATGATATGATTGTGAGCCATGAAAAAATATCATCTTTAGAAGAGCTTTTGTTAAAAGACAATTTTATAAGAGTTCATAAATCTTTTATTGTTGCTATCGATAAAATAAAAACTATCGAAGGAAATAGAATCTTGATCGATACACACAAAATACCTGTAGGTCAAACCTATAAGAGTAGTATATATAAACTCTATAGTTCTAATGGATAGAAATGTATTGTTTTTTTGAAATATGATTAGAGTATAATATGTATTACACTAAAAAACTAATGGTATTTAGTTTTTGCAATTATAAATAAACGCTGGCGGAATATTTTTAATACAAAGTGTTGTGCTTGTGTCTGTAAAATTATTTTTTAAGAACTCTAAATCTTTTTTAGAATATTGATACTGAATTAGGCTTCCGCTATCTTTAAGTATAAATTTTACATCTTCAATTAATTGTTTTTTAAATGTGTGTTCAATATTTGCTAAAGGCAAACAAGACACTACAAAATCCACTTTGTTTTCAGAAAAAATAGTAGCTAAATTAGATACACATGTATTATGTATAGTTAAGCGCTCATCATTTATAGTCTTTAATATAGGTACAAACGAAAGGTTTATTTCAAAGGAATGTAAATAAGAATTCAATCCTATTCTATTTAAAATTTGTTTTGTTATAATTCCATCTCCAGCACCTAACTCAATCACTACCAAATCTTTATTCCTATCCAAAGGTTCAATAAGTTTATTTGCTAATGTTTTAGAACTTCGAAATAAACTCCCTGTTTGTTTTAGGTTTTTTAAAGCAGTAATTGTGAAAAGGTTTGACATGATTTTTTGATTATGATTGATTTTTAATTGATGATGAATGCGCTTCCAAAGATATAAATTGAACATAAAACTAATTCTCCCAATAAAATAGAAGCTATAAATACAGGGATTTTAATTTTAATTGCACCAGATAGATAACAAATTAAATCTGTAGGTACTACCGGTATAAAAGACCAAAGGATAATATATAAATACCCATTTTTGCCCAATAACTTATTCTCTATAACATTAAACTTGGTATTATTTTTTTCAAATATCTTAGAAAAACCTAATGTATTCGAAAAAAAGTAGATTAATAATGATGATGCAAGAATTCCTATTAAAGAAATAATGAGTACCCAAACTAAATTATTAGGAAACAATAACACACCTGCAAAAATTAAAGGTGTACTGGGTAACAAAATGAAACCTCTTATCACATGTATTAGGAAATAAGCCATCCAAGCGTATCTATGAAACTGCCCTACAAAAGAAGCAATTTTTTCTTTTGTAAACAGGGTCGGATAAATAAAATATATCAACAAACACAAGGCAACGAGACCTATCCAGGTATACTTTATTATGTGTTGAAGTTTTGATGACATTTTGGTCGTTTAAAATATGACGAATATGTTCAAAAATAGTTACACATTAAATCGCTTATGTATAAAAAAATCTTATTTCGTGTTGCAAATACAGGTATACTGTAGAGTTCATAAAAAAAAGAAGCCACAAAATGTGGCTTCTTTTTTTATCAAAATAGGTAAGTTCAGGGGTTACTGATTAATTCTTAATCACCTGCTAAGAGCACATAAGAACTCGTTACAGGAGAGATACTATAATCTTTTACATTTTTTATATTCTTTAGGTGCTTATCTGCTTCTTCAAAAGCAGTTTGTAATGCACTTAGGCGTGAGTTTTTACTCACCACAATCGTCTTCGATATTGTATTACCATTAACATATTCAATCGTCATTTTCCATTTTTTCAGAGAATGGACATTTTTATTTTTTGATGTCTTCTCATCAACTTCTTTCTTACGCTCTGTTTTTTCTTTTTTATCAGTAGTAGGCTCTGTTTTAGAAGGAGTTGCATTTCCTATAGATACGCAAAATAGTACTGTTGCAAATAAAAGTTTCATAGTTCGATGATTTGAATTTGTATGCTACGAATATACAAACATATTTTTAATAATCAAATGTTTTTTTAATAAAAATTTATTTGATTAATCAAATGTTATATGTATGTTTGTAATTATGATTAATAAGAAATTAAAAAGGCTCCTTAAAAAAAGTAAAGGAGCCAAAACGGTATACGGTATATCTAAAGCTTTAGGAGTTAGTCCACAGGCAGGAGATTATGTGGTTAAGCGAAAAGATCTGGTAAAAGATTTTGAGCGGCTAAAGAAAATTGCCGATTATATGGGAGTAGAAATAAAAGATATTATTGACTATAAAGAGAACTAATTTCATTTTTTCTCCTCTTCTATATTGGTAAATCCATACTTAAAATTTAATTAAGTATTGAATGCAACGTCTGGTTTAGATATAAAAAATGCCAAATAAGCTCTAAAAAAATAGAGCTTATTTGGCATTTTGTTAGTGATTTTAGAGTTCACTTTAAAATCACATATCTATTATTTCATATACCTATTGCGACTTAATTCTTTTTAGCATTCCTCTTGCATTTTCTCCTACTCCTCCTTTTGGATCCATTTCAATTGCTTTCTCATAATATTCAATTGCTTTTTCTTTGTTTTCTAGTCCCAAATAACTTTCAGCAAGACTATCCCAGGCATTTGCCGAATCTGGAAATAACTGAGTATTAGATTCAAAAATAATTAAAGCTGTTTGTGGATTATTGTTTTGTAAATAATAATACCCCATTGCATTAATTTCACTTTCATTTATCATACCGGTTTGGGTTAATAAAACAAGTTGTTTGTAAATATCATTTTTAGACTCTTGGCTTGTTGTCTTATTTTTCTCTATAACTGTAAGAGTTTTTTCTAAGGGTTCAAAAAATGAATCTTTATATATTACAGCTTGTACTGATGCTAGTTTTTTTGCTTTTTCTAAAGCTTTACTTGCAGATATTTTTATATCAGGTTGCACCCCAACACCTTCCCAATTGGTCTTAGTAACCGGATTTATTGTTCTTGCAAAAGGGATTGCAATCCTAAACCCATTTGGTAGAGAGAAACCTCTGGTTGGGTGTGCTCCCCCTCCCGTAACTTCTCCTATTACAGTGGCTCTACCTCTACTTTGCATAGTGTATGAAAAATCTTCGGCACCAGAAAATGTATAATCACTGGTAAGTATATAAACAGGTACTTTAGGTCTTTTTATCCCTTTCACATCTGCCACCCATAATTCTTCGGTATGATCATTGGCGCGAGAATAAATAGTGTTTAACAATAACTTCTCATTAAAGAAGTAACTCGATAAATAATTTACCGTAGTTGGGCTTCCGCCACCATTTCTTCTCATATCTATAATTATAGCATCTGCAACAAGCATATCATTCATTACCTGATCTATTTTTGCCAAATGTTCCTCAGAACCACCAAAAAAAGCAAGGTCGATATAACCGATATTAGATTTCATAAGTTTAAATCCCCTTAGCATAGGAGGTCTATATCTAGATAAGTTCTGTATGAAAGAAGCTTTTGTATCTTTTTTTGATTGTTCTGGCGGCCTGGGAGATAAAAACCGTAGATGCTTGTCTTTTGTAATTTTTCGTAATTCCCGGGTGAGTGTTTTGGCAAAATCTTTGGGAGATTGATTATCAAAAAAACCTTTTTCCATCAATGCATCCAAATGAGCATTGGTTTCTTTTGCTTTATCTAAGAAGATATAGTTTTTTTCTAATAATTTTTGCGCTTCTTTGATGATTTCATTATTAGATTGAGCAAAAAAAGATGTTGTAATGAAAAGAAATGCGATTACTATTTTACTTTTCTGTAATACTGTTTGTTTCATGAAAGTTGAATTATTAATTATTGGCAAGTGATTTTTACCTAGTGTAAATTAATAAAGAAAAATCCATGAAAAATAGGATGAAATTAACCTCTAGAGCACATTTCTCTATATTCGCCTAAATTCATTGGGTTTGAACCCTGTACAAAGTTTAAAAGTTTTAGAAAAGTGGCTTTGGTCAGAAAAGCCACAGAGGAATGTAATTTCGGTAAGAGGTTTGTTTGTATGTTTTAAAAACAAAATTGCTTTTTCTATTTTAATCCTACGCATATACTCTCCCAATGTACAATTAAAATATTTTGAAAAATACCTAGAAATTGTAACCGGATGTATCTGTACTTTTTCTGATAACTCCTTTAGGGTAATAAATTCATCCCATCTATCGCATAACAACTCTCGAATAGTATCGACCCATATAGGTTTATAATCGGTCATCTTATTATATCCCGAAAATAACGTAAGTAATGACGAATGAATCGAATCTGAAGAAGATGCATCATCGATCTTTAATTCCTTATATATTTTTAATAGTTGAAACTGAACTGCAGTATTTTTAAGAATCGAAGTCCTAAAATCTGAAGTTGGCAATTCATTTTTCATAAAAAAAGAATCATCGATTTCTATATTTAAATTCTCAGACGGAAATGCCGTATGCCTATTACGATGTACCTCTAGCTTATCATACAACACAATACTTCCCGGAAAAATTTGAATATCCTTTCCCTTTCGAGATTCTAAGTTACCGCCTTGCAAAACCAAAGAAAGGTGATATTTTTCATGAGAATGCCAATCTTCTGAAACCGGTTTATGGTATTTCACCATAGAAATATCATAATTTCCAAAAGAAAAATGTTCTGTTGTTGTTCCTAAAAATTCTTTAGTTTTTAATGCAATCATAATGTACCACTAAAAAAAGAATCTTTCTTTCCAAAAGATCAAATTCATGAATTATATAAAAACAAAAATAATGCCATTAAAATAGTTTAAAAAATTACAATTCATATTGGCATTTCTTTAACTGTAGGCATAGTACTTTTTTCCTACATTTAGGAACTTTGATCATTCTATAAATCAATCATTATGAAAACATTAATAACGTTCGTTCTTTTATTGATCCTTTCTTTTTTAGAAAATCCTATTCTAGCTAATTCTTCTTTAAAAGCAGATTTTAAAACTGGTGATCCCGGTATTACTTCTATCAATTCGATGACCTTTGGACCAGAAGGTATTTTGTTTATTGGTGATAGTAAATCTGCACAAATTGTTGCAATAGACCTAAGTACTCATCCAAAAGTTGATAATAGCGCTGTGAAGATTGATTTTCTTGATAAGTTAATTGCCGATATGCTGGGCTCTGCTATCGATCAAATACAAATCACAGATATGGTGGTTAATCCAGAAAATAATAATATTTACCTCTCTGTTCATCATAGTTCGGGTAATGTGATATTGTTTCGTGTAGAGCATAATACATTAAAAAAAGTTTCTCTAGATAATATATCTCATACCAAAACTTCATTAATCGATCCTGTAAATAAAGAAGCGAAGGATAAACGAGGTCGAAAACTTCGTAAGTGGGCAGTTGCAGATATCAAATATACTTCTGGTAAAGTATTGCTTTCTGGTTTAAGTAATAAAGAATTTGCTTCTACTTTTAGATCGGTTGATTTTCCTTTTACAGATAAACAAGATTATGGTTCTTTAGAGATTTATCATGCCGCTCATGGTCAATATGAAACTCATGCTCCTATAAAAGCATTTATCCCCACCAAAATAAAAGGTAGCTCCCATATCATCGCTGGCTATACCTGTACTCCTCTTGTTATTTTTCCTATGAATAACATTAAACCCGGAGAACATAATAAAGGTAGAACCGTTGCAGAATTAGGAAGTGGTAACAGTCCTGTAGATATGGTAGAAATCAAAAATGGTGGACAACGATACTTACTTATAGCCAATAATAACAGACCTCTTATGAAAATGGAATTTACTGACCTTGAGTCCTACAATGGTTCTCTTACTACTCCGGTCGTTAAAAAAGGGGCTGCAGAAGGAGTAAGTTATGTAAACCTGCCTTATGTTAATGTACAACAGTTAGACAAATTTGGAGGCACTGGTTTTCTTATCGTTCAAAGAGAATCTAGTGGAAATCTCACTCTAAAAAAAGGAAATAGCTGGTGGCTCGAGAAATAATAGCCCCGATAAGATTTATATTACTTGTTAGTAAAGTGAAAAATCCTATACTTTTCGTTTTAATAATATTCTTTACTGTTCTGGAGATCTATTCTCAAACATCTCCAGAATTTACTTTTAATAAAGAATATATTACTGTAAAAAAAGATGTAAAAACATCGGGAAATTTATATATCTATAGAGGTGAGATTTCTAAAGACGAGCTTTCTAATGTAAATCCCGTGTTAGGCAAACTGATCGAGGAAAAAACATCGTTACGTTTTACTCCGTTAATACCCTTTGGGTGGAATCAAAAATATACATTAGTATATGGTGATACAGTAGAATATTTTTCGCTTGATATTCCTGAAGAATACAAATATCTTTCTGTAACGTCGATTTACCCTTCAGCAAAAACTCTTCCTTCAAACCTTTTAAAATGGTATATTCATTTCTCTCATCCTATTAATGAAACTCATATTTATGACTACATTCGATTTGTAAATGCTACAGGAGATACGTTACCAAGAGCTGCTTTATCGTTAGAGAATGCGCTCATTAGTGACCATGGAAAACTGCTAACTGTTTGGATAGAACCTGGGCGTCAAAAACGAGATTTAATCCCCAATAGGCAATTAGGTCCGGTTTTTAAAAATGAAAATGCATATAAACTCGTAGTTTTAAAAAAGTTGAAGGACAAAAATGGAATATCCATGCAGGACAATTTTACACACTCATTTCAAATTACTAATGACGATCGTGTAAAACTCGATGTAAACTTATGGAAAATACAGTCCCCAAAAGTAAATTCTAAATCACATGTATTAATTTCATGTCATGAGTCTTTAGATTATGGTAGTACGCAAAACAGTGTTATCGTTGTAAATGTAAAAGGGGAAAAAATTGATGGAAATTGGCAACTTATTAATCATGAATCGACCTTGTCTTTTACACCATTATACCCTTGGAAAAAAGGAAGTTACAATGTTTTATTCGACAATCATATTGAAGATTTGGCAGGAAACAATTTAGACAGGTTATTCGACAGTGAAATTACCGATACGATATCTCACCATTTACCTAAAACGCATAAAATAAAGTTTAGTATTAAATAATTATTCTACATCCCATCTATTTTGTCTAAAACCAATTTTCGATAGGATTTACCAATAGGTAAAGTAGTAGTATTATTAAGTATTAACTGGTTCCCTTCTATTAGTTTTAATTCATTAAAATTAATAACATACGATTTATGAATTCTTATAAAGTCTTCTTTAGGAAGTTTATCAAAAAAATCTGATAACGTATTGGGGGTTAAAATCATAGTATCTGTAAAGATCTTAATATAGTTACCATAAGCTTCTATGTATTGAATATCTTTAAAAAGTACCTTAATTAATTTCTTATCGCTTTTTACAAAAACCGAAGTTATTATCTCTTCTTTTTCTGAAAGGTGTATTCCTACAGTATCTGTTATATTTTTTTTCTGAATTTTTGTAACCGCCTGGATAAAACGTTCTAATGAAAAAGGTTTTAATAAATAATCAGTTACCGACAATTCAAATCCTTCAATAGCGTACTCCGGATACGCAGTTGTAATAATCACATCTGGTCGTTTCTGCATTGTTTTTAACAAACTTAAACCTGATAGTTTTGGCATATTAATATCTAAAAAAAGAATATCGGCAGATTGATTTTGAAGAATTTTCATAACCTCAAAAGCATCTTTGCAAGATGCTAATACTTCTAAATTAGGGATTTGCTCAATATAATTTTCTAATATCTGACGAGCAATAGGCTCATCATCGGCAATAATGCATTTTAAAATCTCCATTTATAGTTTTAAGGTTAATTGAACTTCGAACTCTTCTTCTTTTTTATTAATATTTAAGGTATGTCTGTCTGGATGTATCAGCGTCAATCGTTTTTTTGCATTTTGCAAACCAATACCACTTTTCCCTTTTTCAAGATCAGATTCATTATGACTTTTATAATCAGCTGTGTTTACACAACTAAACCATAATTCGTTTTCGATTATCTGAATAGTAATCACTACTCTACTCTCTCCTTTTTTAGATACTCCCAAATGTTTAAAAGCATTTTCTACAAACACAATCAGAAGCATTGGAGCAATATTTAAAGTACTCATTTCGCCAGAAGTACTTAACACTATCTCTGTTTTATCTTCTAAGCGTATGCGTTCTAAAGACACATAATTTTGTAAATATTGAATTTCCTTTTGCAAAGGCACTAATTGTTCTTTGGTATCATATAAGCTATATCGTAGTAAGTCTGAAAGTTTTAACATTAAATCTGGTAATTTATCAGAATTCACAACAGATAAACCGTATAAGTTATTTAATGTATTAAACAGAAAGTGTGGATTTAACTGTGCTTTTAATAGTTTTAGTTCTGCATCTTTTATTTCTTGCCTACGAGTAAAACTATCTTTTGCAATCTTTATCGCAGAGCTAAACAATAAGGCCAAAACCATTACAGAAAAAAGATTGTACAACATCGACCATTCGAATTTCTGAAACTGTTTACTCATAAAAAAGACAGCAATACTACTAAACAAAAAAGCATTTAGACAAAAAAGTCCAATTCCCAAAAGTTTATTTTTCCTGTTAAATAGTGGTAGTATTTTTAGGTTGTTTATATACACAGGGACAATAAGATATAATGTAACCCATACAGCAGTAAGAAGTCTGTTTTCTGACTGAATTGACATTGCAAGAATTAATGTAGTAAAAAGCCATACTACAAGATTCTGCACAAAACGGTTATCGATCCATTGATCTAATTTGGACATATTTTTTCTTTAAATGTTCTCAAAAATACTAGAAAATGCTTCTAAAACACAGATATTAATGATCAAAGGAGTTCTTTTGATTGTAAACATCTTCAATATGCTGATGAAGGGAACAAACACACCTTTTGTACTATTGATCATTAAATCCTGCACATTGATCATTCTTTCTTTTTAATGTATTGACTTACCCTCACTTTTGAAGTGTTAATTCAAAAATCAATCAACATGGAATCAATCGTAAACTTATGCCTTCTTATTGTACTATTTATTATTAGCATGATAAAAACTTTTGTTGCAATCTAAAAAGGTGAATCATAAAAAATATATCAAAACCACTAAAACGATAATAAAATGAAACTAGATATACAAAACGTATCCAAAAAATACAACAGCAATAAATATGGTCTAAAAGAATATACCTTAAATATCGAGAATGGTATTTTGGGATTACTTGGTCCTAATGGTGCAGGAAAATCTACACTATTAAAAATGATCGCAACGATTAGTAAACCATCAAATGGAAGTATTTTATTAAACAAGAACAATGTTGTAAAAGATCCAAATTATATGCGAAAACAATTAGGATATCTACCTCAAGATTTTGGTGTATATCCCAACTTGAATGCTTATGAATTCTTAGAATACATGGCCGCACTAAAAGGTATTGGAGGAACACAATTAAAACAAAGAATCGCATTTCTTCTAGAAGGATTAAACTTAACCGAAGTAGCCAAAAAACCTATAGGTAATTATTCTGGCGGAATGAAACAACGTATCGGGATTGCCCAGGCATTACTTAATCATCCAAAAATATTATTATTTGATGAACCAACCGTTGGTTTGGATCCAGAAGAACGTGTACGTTTTCGCAATCTAATTTCAGAATTAGCCAATGATTGTATTGTTATTTTATCCTCGCACATTGTTTCTGATATTGATACCATAGCCGATCAGGTTGCTATAATGAAAGAAGGTCAGCTATTATGCCAGGGAAATCAAAAAACTATAATCGACACCGTAAAAAATAGAGTATTTGAAATAACAATGAACAAAGAGGAAGTATCTAACTTCAAAAATCATCATATTATATTAAATACTATTCGTAAAAAAGAGGCCGTTATCGTACGATACATCTCTGACACCTTAATAGAATCAGCAACACCATGTGAAGCAACCTTAGAGGATGCTTATCTGTATACTACTAAAAAATAATACAATCGACTTATGAAAAATTTTATAACGATAATAAAATCAGATTATTTACAACGTACTCGTAGCTACGCTTTTTTGATTACACTATGCATTAGTCTTGCTGTAGCATATTCATTTATCCCAGCTCCGGGTGCTAGTTATTCTACTATTCGAATCGGAGATTACCTAGGTTTTTATAACTCCTCCTGGATAGGTTATGTAACAGCACTTATGACCAGTATCTTTCTTTCTTTAATTGGTTTTTACCTGGTTAACGGAACAATCAAAAATGATATCAATAGCAAAGTAGGCCAGATCATAGCTACTACAAGAGTTTCTAATTTTGGATACCTACTATCTAAAACAATTAGTAATTTTTTAGTCTTATGTACTATAGCGTTTATTATATTTATAATGAGCATTATATTATTCTTTTTATACAATGACGGATTTTCTTTTGAAATACTTCAATTTATCACTCCATACAGTCTCATTGTCATTCCATCGTTGTTTTTTATTTCTGTACTGGCAGTACTATTTGAAGTTTTTTTGATTCAAAAATCTATACTTCAGAATGTTCTCTTTTTCTTTCTTTTTTCGATAATGGCCCTTTATGATCCTACCGATACATCAAGGAATTTTTATTTGGATGCATTTGGCACTAAGATAATCACATCTCAAATGGAAGAAACAGTAAGAAACACTGCAACTCATGAAGATTTAGGTGGATTAAACATTGGATTCGTATTAGGGAATGTATCTGAAGCTAATCATTTTCTTTTTGATGGAGTAGATTTTCCCATAGGTTATATTTTAAGTCGTATAGGGTGGATCATTTTCGGAATTCTTTTACTTGGCCTTGCCTCTCTGTTTTTTCATAGGTTTAAAGTTAAAGAACGTTTTCAATCAAAAAATAAGAAAGCACTCTTACAAACCAAAATTGATAATGATATTGATATTTCCAAGCTTCCAAAAGTTTCTCTCTCATTTAAAATATTGCCTCTTATAAAAACTGAATTTGTATTACTTGTACGAAGTGGGCATAAATGGTTATGGATATTAAATATTGCAGGTATGTTAGCATTATGTTTTGCTCCTCTATCTATTGCTCATCAAATGATATTGCCCATACTCTGGTTCTTACAAGTAAGCAGATGGTCTTCATTGGTAACCAAAGAGCGAATATTTAGTACACACTTCTTTACTTTTGCTTCATATCAACCTCTTAAAAGGCTCTTGTTGTCTCAAGTACTATCTGGGATTCTATTGGCTCTTTTACTTGCTTTACCACTACTATTAAGGTATATGATACAGCTTGATGTTATGCATATTACTTCTATTATATTAGGTGGGGTTTTTATTGTTTCGCTCGCTGTTCTAACTGGGATTTTGACCAAAGGAAAGAAATTGTTTGAAATTTTATTCTTTATGATCACCTATGCCAATATTAATGCAATACCATTTACAGACTATTTTGGCGGCTTACATCACCAATACAGCTATCTCGCTGGCATTGCTATTCTGGTAGTAATATCCCTAACCATTAGCTATAGTATTAGAAATATTGAGTTGAAAAGAATATAAATACAATCAATATTACAATCAAAAAAGCTTCCGGAAAATTTACTTCCAGAAGCTTTTATTATGTAGATAAAATTACTTAGTTATAATAAACTTTTTGGTAATCGTTTTGTTACCCGTATTAACCTCTAAAAAGTACATCCCATTAGGTAAACGTGTTACATTGATTTTCTCTTCAGATAATTGATCTTGCATTACCGTTTGCCCCATATAATTGACAATTCTAAAGGATACATTTTTTTGATTTATATTTTTTAAAAATAACACTCCATCTTTTATTGGATTCGGATACAATACCAAATTATTTATCAAAGAAGGTTCATTTCCTTTAGAAAGTAAAGTAGTACTAATATTTACGGTATAGTCTTCTACTTCTCCGTAAGTAAAGGTATCACATGGTCCAGATGCTGTACTGTATTTCATAGACACACGCATTCTTGTATTACCTGCCACAGCTGTGGTAGGAACATCAAAATTAAAAGATTGATTAGCGCTACTATTAGATAAATTTGATACAATCTGCTCAGCAGCATCAAAAGTCCCATTTTGATTATAATCAATCCATATACTCCAATATTCTCTGTATGCCGTATTTGCAAAGCCAGCACTTACTACAATTGTATTTGTTCCTGTTCCAATATTTGCAACTAAATTGGTAAAATCTCCATACCCCGCATTTGCAGCTGTCGCATTTGTAATACCTCCTAATTCTACATAATCGATATACTCATAACTTACATTATTCCCTTTAGAAGCACAGTATGTAATTGAAACATCTGATGTGGTTGCACTAGCTGTATTACTAGATGAAGAAATATTTCCTGCTGCATCTTTGGCCTTTACAGAAAAAGTATAGCTAGTATTAGGAGTCAATCCAGTAACAGTATAACTGGTGCTTGTCGCGGTTGTAATCAAAGTAGCGCCTTGGTATACTTCATATCCCGATACTCCTATATTATCTGTCGAAGCATTCCAGGATAACCCAATAGTAGTCGAAGTAACCGACGATGTTGAGAGTCCAGTTGGTACAGAAGGAGCTTCTGTATCAGGAGCAGAAGATTTTATGCTAATATTATCTATTGCCATATCACTTCTAAAACTTGTTCCTGTAGTGCCCTTAAATTGTAGTTTTATGACCGATCCGGCGTAAGCAGTAAGATCGATTGTAGCTTGGTTCCAACTATTGCCCAGATCCCCGCTCTTTGTCCATAATGATGTATAATTAGCTCCATCATCTGTACTCACTAAGACTTCCATAGTTCCCATATTAGATCCGTACATATGATATCCAAATTCTAAAGAAATACCAGAAAGAGTTGCCAAATCAATACAAGGACTATTAAGAAGTGCTGTTTTATTTGGACTTCCTGGTGGTGTAACATTTGTAGATGCTTCGGTATATAGATAAAACGTACCATCTTGAGCCGACGAAGGTCCTGTTGACGATGAGGAAGTTCCTCCAGAATCTCGTGTCCAATTAATATCATCTCCGGTAGCATTAGTCCAAAGGCCCAAACCAGTTTCAAAACTTTCTGTATATGGGAAACTATTTATCCCTGTACAAGCCTGAGTATCTGTAGTTGTAAAGTTTATTAAAGTACTATAAGGAGAACTTGCTCCTCCTGCGCAATTACTTCTTACCTGAGCTTCATATTGAGTTGAAGCAATTAACCCGGTTATGTTAATTGTATTTGTATTGGAAGACAAAGTGGTCCAATTCGACCCCCCTGTTGCACGATACCTTACATCATATGTAGCTCCAGAATTAGCATTCCAGTTCAATGTTGCTGTTGTAGGTTGTATATTTGATGCTGCTAATCCTGTTGGTGCTACTCCAGCAATAGGCGTTAATTGAACATTTTTAACCACAGCAGCATAATCTGCTACTGTTACCCCGGTTAAAGTAAGTGATTCATAACATTCTGCTTCGTATAAAAGATCATAAGTTCCTGCTTTTATTGGTCTGTAATAATCTCCTTCTGGTAATTCTGTGGGTGTCCAGGAATCATAACTCTCACGACCTACAACGGTTACTTTGGCTTGTATTGGCTGGTTGGTTGCTGCATCGGTTACTACTCCGCGAATACCATAATTTATTTGTTTCAAAAATGCCAGAAGAGCTTCTCTATTATAGTTCCAATAATTTACTAATTGGCTAGCAGCAGGAGTTTTATTGTTTGACAGTTCAACAGTTACCTCCCTTCCTTTCTGATTATATATTTGGTAATCCTGTCTACCTCCTTGTACTTCATACCAGGCATACCCGTTTGTAATACCGTTATTTTGTCCGGTAAAATATCCCGAAGGGCTATTAGCCTGACAGTGATCTCTGTATTCTTTAGATACATAAATAAAGTAATCCTCATCGGGATGTGCTCCTGCGTATGTATCCCACGGGTAGTTGATTAATTCTATTCCGCCATGAAAATTAGCAGACAATACAAAATGTTTAGTATCTGCAAAATTCATAAAAGCAACGGTTTCTGTCTGATAACTATTACCATCTGGATGCGCCCCATCATCTGGATCAGGATAATTTCTATTTAAATCTACATTATTGGCATTTCCTCGGGTAGCATTAGCTACAGATGTGTTATTTGCACTATTGCGATATGTACCATCAGGATTTGCCAATGGATTAATCCATACCTCATTATTATCTAAAAGGTTTTTGATCTCGGCATGTTTTGGATGACTTGTATTGTTATAAGCTCCAAGTAAATAATCAATAAGATTAAGCATCATAGGATATCCGGCGATCTCATCACCATGCATAGAAGAAGTATACATTACTCGAGGTTCTTGCTCGTTTTGGTTTACATTATCTGATAATTTCACAAATAATATTGATTTATCGCCTTCTCCCGTGGCTCCTATATTTTCTACTTTACATAAAGATGGATTATTAGTGGCAAAATCATTCATCATTGTTACATAATCAGCATATGTTGGGTATGCAGTAAGTGGAAATGTAGCAGCTTTTATCGCTAGATCAGAAGTCATGGTCCTATATCCTATGATATTATCTTCTGAAGTGACTGTAAAAGGAACATTCTTTTGTAAGAAAGAAGAAAACTGGCTTTTATTTGCCATTACTTTAACGCTATTGGTATTTTCATCAAAATGAACAATAGCTAATTCTTTGGTAATAGTACTTAATTCTGTTTTGTTGTTGATTGTGAAGCTAAAAATTACTTCACCCTTTAGGTTCAGATATTCATTGGCGAGCTCTTTATTACTTTTTTGCGCAAAAAGAGAAATGCTCATGGTGCAATACACCAACAGCATTAACATGATGTTTTTTTTCATTGGTTTTAAGAGTAATTTAAATTGAGTTAATATTTAGGTTTTAATGATATCGTGTAATAAATATCAAACCTAAAGGTACTAAATTCGTGAGAATTAAGTAGAAACGTTTTTTTCTTTGTTATTGGAGAAAGTCCCTATTAGTTCTTTCTTGTAGAAAACAATATAAAAAAACAACACAAAATAATTACTACAAATACACCATATACCCCCTCTGTTTTCACTACATCACCATCCAGTTCGTTGTAGAGGTCTCGGGAGTAATTTCGACTTCGTAATCTCCCAAATCTCCTATTTTTTCTGGTAGCTTTCCTTGGGAAAGAGCATTAAACATAGGTGTAGGATCGGCATCGAATGTAACTACTCTAAGAGTTTCATCCATTAGAGTATCTAGTACAGCAACTTCATAATTAAGTAATCGATCTAACCAAGGAAGCTTATAGTCTTTATGTATTAGATAAGCAGCAAAATTCTTAGCTTCTTTATGACTTAGTTGTTCGGGAGGATAATGTTTCCAAAAATCATTAAGAATAGCAGCAAATACTTCCATCCCTAACACTAACATCATATATCGTGTTGTAAGCTTAAAAATTCGAGCTACCATAGAAGCTCTAAATTCTTTTATTAGCTTTTGATATATTTTAATTCTATCTTCATTCTTTAGCACATCATGTTCATCTACTCGACCAATAACATGATTACCTAGCATATTTTCCCATGCGATAGGATCAAATTCCTGGCTAAGTTTTTGAATATTACACACCGTCTTAGGCAATTTTTCTTCTTCAGAAATATGATACAGCTCCTTTCTGTTTTCCCAAAGCTCTCTTACTTTTTCCATTTCAGAAATAATAAGGGCATCACCAACTACAGGAATATAAGAATCAAATATTTCATAAGTAACAGCCTTTAAATTAGTAAGGTCTGGTAAAATTTCTTTTGTTATAGCAAGTAACCTTTTATCTATAGGTCCAGAATGAGAATCCATCCATAAATTATTTAATTCGGTTCCTCCTGCAATATGCATTTCTACTACATGTTCTAGTGGTATTTCTTTTAAGAAGTCTGTAATACTTTGACGACCATTTAATTGGTTAGCAAAAATATTATGAATATCCAGTAGTATTCCACATCCTGTTTCTCTACATAATTCTGCAACAAAACTTCCATCATTCATTTCATAACTATTGGGTTTTAGATAATTTACCCCGGTTTCAATTGCTATTGGTTTTCCTATTTTATCTTGAAGATACTTTATGTTTCGTATGGCTAATTTCAGTCCTTTTTTTGTTTGACAAGGTGGAAGAAAAAAACCAGTATTAAATTCGGTAGTGGCATTAAAACTAAGATGCTCTGTTACCCAGGGACTCTCAAAAAGAGTTGTAGCATATTTTATTAATGCTAACTGATCATTTTTGGGCAGTAAGCTTCCTCCTACAGGCGCTCCTATACTATGTACTAATTTATGATGTGGTAGTTTATGTATTTCTTCAAAAACTTCTGTTGGCACCTTCAAATTGTCATTTTCATCTCTGATGCACAATGTTTGAGGTTCTATTTCAAACGTATCAATTAGCCCGCTAGGGAAATTAATATTGGCCACTGTAGGCGAGTAAATAATGCCTACCCCTAATTGTGGTAGGCATTCTAATTCTAGCGTTTTTTCAATTACACCCATGATTTGTTTTAAAAATTAAAATCAAACTGGTTTTGAAAGAATATATCATTCCCAGAACAACATGCCAAGCATCCTATTTCTTCAAAAATACTTTTTATAGCTTCATCAATCTTACCAATATCATAAGATACTGCCGGGGACACCCCAACATTTAGAGTTTTTGTTGCTATTAATTTACTAGGTTGTGGAGAAGGATCTCTAAAAGCCAGTGATCGTGAAACTACATTTTCTCTCGGGTCTAAAACATAATCTCTAATCGTCTGAAAATAGCAATCTACACCAGAGAAACATTTTGGACATCCCAATTCATCTAACAGCTCATAAATACTATTTTGAAAGGCTTTTGCATCATATGCAACTTTTGCTGGGATTGATAATCTTACTGCCCCTCTTCCCACTCTTTGATTACTTTTCATCTTTTTTTGTGTTTTAATTATTAATCACATAAAAATACTCACACAATCAATTGTAAAACAGAGTTTTACAACTATAAAACATAAGGTAAACACCCCATAAATATATGGGTGTTATACTCCTTAAAAATCTACAGTAATATTAACAGTGTTTGCTAAAGTAATATGACCAAAATGCCGTATATTTAAGGATAGATCTCTTCTTGTCAACACATTACACATGTAGACAATACACACACATTTTATTACTTAAAAACCTTTAAATCTAAAATTATGAGTATCTCACAAGCATCCCCTAAAAGTAAAATGGAAAGACCAAACTTTAAGGACCAATATGATAATTATATTGGAGGAAAATGGACCTCACCAGTAAAAGGCCTATATTTTGAAAACATCTCTCCGGTTGACGGAGTTAGCTTTACCAAAGTGGCTCGTTCTACCAGTGAAGATATAGAACTTGCAATTGACGCTGCATGGGCTGCTGCACCAGAGTGGAACAATTCTTCTGCCACATATCGTAGTAACTGTTTATTAAAAATTGCAACGGTATTAGAAGAAAATCTAGAAGTATTAGCCCGGGCAGAAACCTGGGATAATGGAAAAGCATTACGCGAAACTCTTGCTGCAGATCTTCCATTGGCGATTGATCATTTTAGATATTTTGCAGGAGTAATTCGTGCAGAAGAAGGCTCGGTTAGTGAACTCGACGCCAATACGGTCTCTATAAATGTACCAGAACCTCTGGGAGTTGTTGGGCAAATTATCCCATGGAATTTCCCTTTATTAATGGCCACTTGGAAAATTGCCCCAGCACTGGCAGCAGGAAACTGTGTTATTTTAAAACCAGCAGAACAAACTCCTGTAGGGATTATGATTTTAATGGAACTTATCGAAGGTATACTTCCTGCTGGTGTTCTTAATGTAGTAAATGGTTTTGGAGTTGAAGCAGGTAAACCGTTAGCATCAAGTCCACGTATTAATAAAATAGCCTTTACCGGAGAAACTACTACAGGGCAGCTTATCATGCAATATGCATCAAAAAATATAATTCCGGTAACTCTGGAACTTGGAGGGAAATCGCCAAATATCTTTTTTGAAAGTATCATGGAGGCTGATGATGAGTTTTTTGATAAGTCTTTAGAAGGAGCAGTAATGTTTGCTCTCAATCAAGGAGAAGTATGTACTTGCCCTTCCAGAATTTTAATTCAGGAAAGTATATATGACCAATTTATAGAACGTGTTATTGAGCGTACAGAAGCTATTAAATTAGGACATCCATTAGACCCCGAAACGATGATGGGAGCTCAGGCTTCTAATGATCAATATGAAAAAATACTAAACTATCTTTCTATTGGAAAAGAAGAAGGATGCGAAGTATTAACAGGAGGAGAATCTGCTTATATCGAAGGGCTCGAAAATGGTTACTATATAAAACCTACACTTCTAAAAGGGAATAACAAAATGCGCGTATTTCAGGAAGAAATCTTTGGTCCTGTAGCATGTGTTACTACGTTTAAAGATCAGGCAGAAGCTATTGAGATAGCTAACGATACATTATATGGATTAGGTGCCGGAGTATGGACTCGTGATACTCATCAGGCTTATCAGGTTTCGAGAGCAGTACAGGCAGGTCGTGTTTGGGTAAATTGCTATCATACCTACCCAGCACATGCTCCTTTTGGAGGGTATAAAAAATCTGGAATTGGTAGAGAAACTCACAAAATGATGCTTAATCACTACCGCCAAACTAAAAATATGCTCATATCTTACGATAAAAAAGCGATGGGCTTCTTCTAAAAAATAAAAAAATGATATCACGTATTAAGATTACCGATGCAGCAAAAGCTGTAATCGATACCCTTACTGCAAAACACGGGGAGTTGATGTTTCATCAAAGTGGAGGATGCTGTGATGGCTCCTCCCCGATGTGTTTTCAAAAAGGAGAATTAATGATTAATGAAACAGATATCTGGCTGGGCAATATTCATGGTTGTGACTTTTATATGTCTGAAGACCAATTCGAATATTGGAAACATACACAATTAACTATGGATATTGTAAAAGGTAGGGGATCTAGTTTTTCACTCGAAATCCCTATGGGAATTCGTTTTATCATCAAATCAAGAATATATACCGAACAAGAAATGAAAGAGCTAAGTGCTATCCACGTTGGTGAAATATAGATGATCAAACAGCAAGTGATATCTACTATTCGATATAACATGATAGTAACATTAATTATTTATATTAGTCTATATTAAAAATGAATGAATGACCTTAATTCTGGATTTTATCTTAGTAGTTGGTATTACTATTACTGTTTTAATTCTATTTTTATTAATAAAATCAAAAGAAAAGCAATTACCTAAGTATATTCTTATCGTTCTATTTGTTTTTCTACTATTTGTTTCTATATTTTTTTACGCCGATTTACACGACATCCATGTATTACAATGGATAAGCTTTGTTCCTTTCGATATTACGCAGTGGTTAATAGGGCCATTATTATTTTTATACATTAAATCTTTGTTTCATAAAAAGGAAAAATTGATAAGGAACACCATAGTACACTTTATCCCGTTTGGTATTTATCTTGCGCTTATTTCAATTCCTGAACTAATATCAGATATCATTAAAAAACCAGTATTTAATTATTTAGATTTTTATTTCAAACATTCCATTATAGAAGCAGAACTCTCTAATGTATATACTATTTTTTACTTATTATTATCTTTCAAATTATTTTCCCGCTATAGAAAAGCCATGAAATCTAATTATTCTAATCTTACCGAGAAAGATGTTGGGTGGATTAAACATTTATTATTAGGTAGTGGGATAGTTATTAGTATTGATTTACTAATATTGCTCTTTCAGCATATTTTTGATTATCCAGATACAGATCATGGCTATATCACGGTTATAGCAATGATACTTCTCATTTCATACTTAGGATACTATGGTATAAATCAATCAAAAGTATTGTTGCCAGATTTTTTAATCCTTGAAGATACTCTCGAAACTACCAAAAAAGAACGTATTCATCACTTATCAAATTCGACTGATGCAGAACTTTCTGAACTAAGATTAAAGCTAGAACAGGTACTAAAAAATGAAAAACCATATCTAGATGAAGAACTTACTCTTATAAAATTAGCTCAACTCATCCCCACTACAGATAAAAAACTTTCTGCTCTTTTAAACCAGTATATGAATGTCTCTTTCTACGATATTATTAATACCTATCGTGTAAACGCTGTAAAAGAAAAAATAAATTCTGCTAAATACGAAAACTATACACTTTTAGGAATCGCTTATGAATGTGGTTTCAGTTCTAAAACCAGTTTTTACAGGATATTTAAAAAAGAAACGGGGGTTTCTCCTTCAGAATATAAAAATAGCCTTTAATCATTCTTTATTTTTATAAAAATTGGTTCCAATGTATCCATTGGAACGCTTGATACTTATTTTATTTTTTGATTTGTGGTAGAAAATATTCTAATACATGATAAAGATAATTCTAATAATAGCCCTGTTTGTGCTAAATCAGATATATTCACAGAATAATGATAATGAAGAGCATATTAACTCTTTGACCTGCGAATTAAAAATGTTACAAAAACAAGGGTATATTAATGGTTTTTCTGTTGCTATTGTAAATAAAGATGCTGTTTTATATAAAAAAGGGTTTGGGTATGCAGATGTGTCAAAGAAAAAGGAATATACACCTCATACCATACAAAATATTGCTTCGGTTTCTAAAACATTAATTGGTATTGCTTTAATGAAAGTTCAGGAACAAGGAAAACTTAATCTTGATGATCCTGTAAACATACATTTACCTTTTAATGTGATCAATCCTCACTACCCTCAAACACCAATAACAATTAGGCATTTAGCTACGCATACATCAACAATACTAGACACCAAATACTATGACAAATCTTATATTCTGAAAAATAATAAAGGAACAGATAAAGGTATACTCATGAAAAAATATCGAATTTTTAATGATCCCGAAGAAACTATTGCTCTACCGATTTTTTTGAAAAATTTACTTTCTATAGATGGAGAATGGTACAAAAAGAGAAACTATCTCAAAAATAAACCTGGATCTATTTTTAAATATAGCAATATAGGAGCTACTTTGGCTGCTTATATTATAGAGCGTGTAACGGGGATTCCGTATGATGAGTATACTATTACGCATATCTTAAAACCATTAGGTATGGATGCATCGGGTTGGTCATTTGATACCATAGATATGGATAACCACTCTGTACTTTATTCAAGTAGTAATGATAGTTTACCAAAATATTCTCTTATTACATATCCCGATGGAGGTTTATTAACAGATATAACTGATTTCAGCAAGTATCTTATCGAACTCATTAAAGGATATTATGGAGCAGGCACTTTACTTGATAAAAACAGTTATACAGAACTATTTAAAGAACAGCTATCTTCTAAAAATTTACCAAACAGAAATACAAAAAACCCATACAATGAAGAGTATAATAGTGGTCTTTTTATGGGGATAACTCCTGTTGGCTATATAGGACATACTGGTAGTGATCCTGGAACAGAGACCTATATGTTTTTTAACTCCAAAACCGGAACAGGTAAGATATTAGTAATAAATACGGCTATTGTTACAAAAGAAGATTACAGGCATTACAAATCTATAATGAGTGTTTTGGACAAGTACGAACGTCTTCTAACATACGAATCAAAGATATAACCGATAAAGCTACTTGTTTTTAGTTCCTACCAAAATCCAAATCGTTTTATCTGTTTCATTTTTCCATTTTCCAAAACCCTTAATTTCTTTAGAGATCAAAAACCCTGCTTTTTGTAATTCCTTCTTCACATATTTTAAAGACAACGTATGTGCTTCGGTCTGCTCTGCCCTTGATGTATTAAGCATATGTTTTTTAAATTTCTCAATGATTACAATCCTTCCTCCTTGTTTTAGTGCATTTTTTATATGATCCAGAATTTTCATATAATCATCCATCTCATGATATGTATCCATTACAACAACTACATCTAATGCTTCATTTGGTAATTTAGGGTTATCATAATCTCCAACTACAGTTTTTATATTTCGAAGTTTACGATCTTTAATATACTTATTTAATTTTTCGATCCTATCTTCTCGTACATCTACCGCATAGACTTTTCCTGATTCTCCTACTTTTTGAGCCAGATGCATCGTAAAATACCCTTCGTGACAACCAACATCTGCAACTGCATTACCTTGCTCTACTCCTGCAAGTTTAAAGATTTCTGGTACATTCATCCAGGTATCTCTTTCTTCCCAATCTGTTTTTTTGTATTGGGCATAACTCATCTCTACTATCGATATTAAAACTAACAAAACCAAAAACTGTACTCTTTGTTGTCGCATACTAAATATTTTTACAACTGCTTTAGTTTTCAAAATACTTTTTAATTGGATACAGTAGGCTCATTTTATGAAAATTTTGTGTTTTAAACACGTCGATATTAGTCTATAAATACTCGATCTTCTCCTTTAAATTCGGGAGTTTGCACAGAAATTACTTTCAACGGTATTTTGGATAAGACTTTTACAGCATGTATAGTTTGTTCTGGTATAGTAACCCAATCCCCTTTTTGTACTATAATTTCTTTATCATTTAATTGTACACTTGCTTTACCTTCTAAAACTAATACTTGTTCGGTATGTTTTATATGTTTATGGGGTTTGACATTCTTTTTAATCCATATTACAAAAGTCGAAGTATGTGTATCGGTATACACTTTCTTAACTAGTATATTATCATAGTCCCGATCGGGCTCAAAATCCAGAATTGCATTTTTAGTTTGTGCAAAAAGCCCTGTTGAAATGATAAAACAACAAATAATGGATATAACGTTCATGAATTTCTTTTTTAGCGAATTAGATTACGATTTTTCGGATTCAAACTTTGCTCCTGTAGGTGCACGATATCCTGAAAAAGGGAGTTTTAATAATTTACCCACATTTGCATTTGAATCCACATCCGGATAGGTATCTACCCCATATATCAAATCCTCATTTTGTATTTTGGCAAAAGTGCCGAAAATTCTATCCCAGATAGAAAAGATATTCCCATAATTTGTATCTGTATATGGCAATACATAGTGATGGTGTACTTTATGCATATCTGGAGAAACTATAATCCAACTTATCATATCATCTACTTTTTTTGGTAAGGATATATTAGCGTGATTAAATTGAGATAATACTACAGATAAAGATTGATACAACATAATTATACCTATAGGCGCTCCTACAATAAATACGGCCAAAGTGGTAAATAAAAATCGAATAATGCTTTCTCCGGGATGATGCCTATTAGCCGTTGTGGTATCTACATGATTATCGGTATGATGTATAAGATGAAACATCCATAATGGTTTTATGATATGTTGAACATAATGTGCCAACCAGGCCCCTATTAGATCTAGTAAAGCAATACCTAGTATTATTGTAGCCCATAACGGTAATGCTAACCATTGTAATACTCCAAATTGGTTAACCACTGTCCAATCACTAGTTTTAAGTAATATGAAAGCCAATACAAAATTGATAACTATAGTTGTTAGTGTAAAAAATATATTGGGCCATGCATGTCTAAACTTTTTATAATTAAATTTAAACAAAGGCATAGCATATTCTATAAGCCAGAAAAAAGTAATCCCTCCTACTAAAATTAAACTACGATGAGATGATGGTATCGTTTCAAAATAATTAATTATACTTTCCATACACACAAAATATTCTATTTTTAATAATTAGACAATTGTTTTTCTATAAATGTGGTGGATATAATGGTGGTTTGCTTAATAAGCAACCAAAAAGTTGCGTATTAAATATTTTTATTTATATTTGCAACCATATAGTTGCATATTAATCTAAAAACTTAATACATATGAAAGATGTAATAATCAAAGAGAAAATACTTAATCACCCTATCGATAAAGTATGGAACGCTATAACCGATGCCAAAGAGATTTCGACCTGGTTTATAGAAGCAGATTTTAAAGCTGAAAAAGGATATCAATATATCTTTAACGCTTCTGGAGGAGATTGCTCTCCTATAAAAGGTGAAGTAAAACAAGCAAATCCCTATACTTTAGTATATTCGTGGATTGTAACAGAAAAACCAATAGAAACTACTGTTAAATGGGTATTAGAAGAAACCGAAGGAGGAACTAAACTATACCTAGAGCATTCTGGTATTTCTGGTTACAAAGGAGAAACTGCTGTTGAAATGTTTAATAGTTTTAATGGCGGATGGGATAATTGTATTTCGGGATTAACCGATTACCTTAAACAAATGGTTCATGCAGGATAGAATCACCACAATATTAAAAGCTGTTGCGGATCCCACCAGACGTGAAATTTTTCACGCTTTGGTGGTTGCAGCTACTGCCCTACCTATAACTCAGATATCAAGTCAATTCGATATTAGTCGCCAGGGTATTACCAAACATCTAAAAACCCTAGAAGGAGCAGGTTTGATTAATATAGATACTAAAGGAAGAGAACGTTTTTGCCAGGCCAATGCCAATCCATTGAAAGAAGTAAATCAATGGTTAAAATTTTACGAACAATTCTGGGATGGTGCTCTAGATGATTTAAGTAAATATTTAGACAATATGTCTTAATATTATAATGTATTGAATAGTTAAGTACTAGAATCGTTTTTTAATTGTTCTGTAACCCACCTAATTGCTTCTTCAATATTCTCGAAAGACACGATACCTTCTTGGTAAAACATATTTTCTATTCTTATACTTGTCTTCTGAGTTTCGTTGTACGTAACTGCAGCAAAAGCCTTTATATTAGGAAATACATCCTTTATTTTCATATAATCTGTAGCTTCTAATGAATATGAATTTATTCTATGAGAGATATAACCAAAAGAGCGATTACCAAAATGTAAGTTTGTTAATAGAGATAATGTCTTTGCTTTTTCATAATCAAAACAAACACCTTCTGCCACCTCAATGATCAGATAATTTACATAGAAAAAAACTTTACCTAGCTCAAGATCATATTGTTTAATAAGTTTGTCATTCTTTATAGGGTTTGACATATTTAATATTCAGGTTTTAGAGTAAAAAAATCAGAATACAAACGTTTCTACTTTTTTAATGAGCTTTAGAAATTACTTAGTTTTTCGTTTTCCTCTGATTAAAACTTGTTAATTCTATATATTTCAACTTATAAAACCAAGCAAGCCTATATTAAAAGTACTAATAATTATCGGTATTTTGTAGTTACTAGAATTATATCACTTTATATGAAAAGGTATCTCTTTCATCTATTGTGCTTTAAAAAATTAGCATCCATAAAACTCTCAATTTGTATTTCATTGAGTTTCTAACTACATTGTTACAGCAAAACAACTTAATATCAATAGATTATGGAAACAAAAACAAAAACACCCGTATGGTTTTGGATTATTAGTGTCTTAGCACTTTTATGGAATATCATGGGGGTAATGGCATATATTGCTCAAGCTTTTATGACAGATGAAGTATTGGCCACTTTGCCAGAAGGAGAGCAAAATTTTTATAATAATACACCTGCTTGGGTAACTGCTGCTTTTGCCATAGCTGTATTTGCAGGAGCTTTAGGTTGCCTTGCATTACTCCTTAGAAAAAAATGGGCTTCTCCTCTCCTACTTCTTTCACTCATTGCCGTTATTGCACAAGCTACATATAATTTCTTTTTACAGGATTTTGTGGTATTATCAGGCAGCCGAGTTATAATGCCAATCATGATTATAATCGTCGCTATCTTTTTAGTTTGGTTTTCGAGAAACTCTATAGCTAAAGGATTGATTTCGTAATAAAAAACATTTTACTATACACCATATTACTACCTGAATCACGATTATAGATTCAGGTTTTTTTATGAATTTATTTTATATAAAGAATAAAATCATATCAGATCGATTTCATCAAATATTCGAGTCGTGTCATTAATTTTAAGAAAGTTTAACGGTTTTTTTAACTCAGTCTTAAAGACTAATCAGGTGTGTCACCAGTTTAAACATTGTGCACAGATTAAATTAAAATCATAAACTCAAAATTAAACTTAATGAAAACGAAAACCGTATTAAACCGATTTAAAATCGGAGCTTTGGCAGTTGCTCTATCTTTTGCATCCTGTCAAAAAAATGAAGATTTTGATCAAAATCCAGATACTATTGGAGGGCAAGATCAATTTATCGAAAAATATTTCCTGGGAGAACGTGTTCTTGTAAAAAAAGAAGATGATGGAACTTATAGTCTTCAAGGTACTGATGCCAGATTATTTGAAGATCAGTTAACCGATACACAAGTTCCTCTCTCTGATAAACTAGAGCCAGATGCAGGAATAAATGCAAAGTTAGGACTTGGTGGTGGTGTTCGTAAATGGACAAATAATACTATAGTCTATGTAATTAATGGACTGAGCCAATCTGTGAGAAGTGAACTTCAAAAATCGATGGATGAATGGACAAGCAAAACTAATGTTCGTTTTAAAGAGCGTACTAATGAATCAAACTATGTTACGATTAGTAGTAATGGAGATAACTGTAATTGTGGCGTTGCGACTCTGGGAATGAATGGATCAAGAGGATTTATTCGTTTAGGTACTCGTACAACAGCTGTTGTGATCATTCATGAAATCGGACATACTTTAGGGTATATTCATGAGCAAAACCGTTCGGATAGAGATAATCATATTATTATCAATTTTGACAATATCCAGAATGGAGCTAAGGATCAGTTTTACAAAAGTAATTCTGCTACTTTGCTAACCAGAGATTTTGATATTAAATCTACAATGATGTATGGTAGTTATACATTTAGTAAAAACGGAAAACCTACCATAACAGACCTTAACGGAAATGTTTTACCAAGAAGACAAGCTGCACTTTCTGCTCTTGATATCGAAGGAACAAACAAAGCATATCCATCTGATGGTACCCCTCCTGTAGGAACAAACCCATGTGATGGTATTGCAGAATGGGTAAGCGGACAAAGCTATTCTGTAGGAGATAAAGTAACATACCGCGGATTCTTATACGAAAGAGATTTTACAAGATGGAATCGAATTGCAGAATGTAAAGACACTACTCCAAGTGCAGATATTTGTGAAGGAGTTAACGAATATAGTAGAAATAACAGCTATACCGCCGGAGATAAAGTAACCTATAACGGGTTTTTATATATACTAGGAACCAATGGAAGATGGAGCAATGGTGGACGTTGCGGTTCATAAACATTTTTTTGCCTTAAATTAAAAGAAAAAAGGCTGTCTAATGACAGCCTTTTTTATATTATAGTACGTTTGAAGTATTGTCTTTATGATATATCAACATCCTTAAGTTCCTTAAATAATGCCTCTGCAGAATTCATATTGTTATTATAACACTTGGCCACCCATTTTGAAAAGGTAATAAAGACTATAATGGCGATCGGTATAGATATTACAAATGGCCAAATAGATTTGGTACCAGAAAACAAATCTTTATTATTAAGAATCTTTGTAGCTACTGGCAGGATAGCAAACATTAAAAAGAAACCTAGATAGAGCCCTATTTTGGTAACTGTTTGAAATCGTTTTTTACCTTTACTATACTCCAGTAATGTTTCCTTATAATTATTTACAGCAATATTTACTTTTTTCATTTGATAAATTGATCTTAACGATAACACTGGTAAAACTAATAGAATAACTGTAGATACTATGCCTGATAACAAAGTGTACCAGTTATCTAACTTGTTAACATTAATTAATATCAATATTGCCGTACCATAACATATAATAGCTCCTATCATCTCTGGATATGCTATTTTATTTAATTTTTGCCTGTATTGTTCTTGTGTCATCATAATGATCATTTTATCGGTTAACTTTTTTTGTTTTTCTATCTGGTCACTCATCTGAGACCAAACTGTTTGCATTTCTTCCAATTCCATCTCTCTTATTTTTTTACAATTTGCGTTTTCAATTTTTGCTTAATCCTAGAAATTTTAGTTCCAACATTTGTTGGAGATAAACCCGTTATCGCTGCTATTTCTTCATACTTCTTACCTTCTAAAAGCAGTAAAATCAACCCTTTATCTAGCTCATTGAGGTTATGTATATGGGCATATAATTTTTTCAATCGTTCTTCAAATCCTGTGTCATATTGTTCGGTTTGCCGCATGATCACATCATATATTTCTATTTGATTTCCCCTTCGTTTTTCTTTTTTTAATCTTGTAATAGCAGTATTAAGACCTACGCGATACATCCAGGTACTAATTTTAGAATCTCCTTTAAAACTATCATATGATTTCCATAATTGGTAAACAATTTCCTGGTAGAGATCTTTTTGATCCTCGTAATTATTGGTATAAATGGTAGTTATCTTAAAAATAACTCCTTCATTTTCTTTAATAATTCGAGTAAACTCGTATTCTTTACTCATATAGGCCTACTTTTTCCTTATTAGTATGAGACATATCAAAAAAATCACAGAATATTTTATACATATTATATGAGCTCTTAATTATACTCTTAAAATTTACTAAAAATAAGCTATCATAGATAATAATGAGTAGCTCTAAAAAGGTAAGTCTTTTAATCTTTTACCACAATCAATGTAGCTTTAACACCAGTGGTAAGATTCCATTCGCTACTTGTAAGCATGTTGCCTTTGTCATCATAAAGATGAAATTCTGCAGTATTAGGCCCTGATTCTCCTTGATTTAATGCCTGTATGTCTATTTTATTAAATCCTTTAGCAAGATCAACCGAGATACCTTTAAAATCTCCGGTAAGAAATATTTTTGAAACAATAACAGCATCATTAAGATAAATTCTAACCACATCACCATCTACAAACTGATGATCTCTATACATCAATCTTACAAATTCTCCATTACTTTTAAAATCGCCAAGATATTGATCACTTCTATACTCGTCTTTGATTTCATTATCTTTTTTGAACCATTTTGGAACAGCATCTGCTTTGGGTTTAAAAAAACCATCATTACCTGTCATATCAAAAGTTGGCTTACTACGAGCATACTCAGATAATGCTTCTGGAGTTTTATATAAAGACGAATCGCTATTAAAATTTGGGTTTAAACCTTTAGACAGACTATACTTATTTGTATTAAGATCACTTTTGGCATCAATTCGCAAAGAAGTAGAATTTTCTATTTGAGCATGCATTACCATTCCCATACATAACAAAAAAACTATACAAAAATTAGCTTTCATCTCTTTTATGCCTCCTATTAATTTTAAGTAAAGATAAATATTATAGGTCTTTTATGACTGTTAATTCACTATAAAATCTTATTTCCTGTCCATCATTTATACTAATAAAGACGTTATAAATCTGTAATAATTACAATTTCCAACAGTATTAGTTATGCCTATCAATAACTAATTGATCATATTTGAAAATCTTTTTATGTTGATTTTGGAGAATACCCCCTATAAAATACCATGTGTTTTGATGTCTAAATAACTAAATTTGTTCTTATTACTCCAATAATTTTACGGTAAACCATAAATTATTAGAAATATGTAAAAAAATACACCTACAAACTTGTAAGATAAACCTTATATTTATTATTTTGTTATTAAAAATAGGTATGATCTATTATGCTATCGGGGGAGTACTTCTGGTTATGCTCCTTTTTCTGTATATACAGTACAAAAAAGTTACCAAAAAACTTAAAAAAAAGAATATAGAATTAAAATCTTTAAGCAAGGAAACGGAGAAACAGTTTCAATTGCAACAAAACCTTATTTCTATTCTTAGTCAAGAGTTGAGAACACCTTTGTATGGAATAATGGGGCTTACTAATCTTCTAGAAGAAGAATATCCTGATCTTAAAAATGATAAAAACCTGAAATCATTAAAATTTTCTGGGGATTATCTTTTTACACTTATCAATAATGTTTTACATGTTAATTTTTTAGATTCTGAAGAAATTACTGTACAAAATGTATTATTTGATATAAAAGAGGTTACTCAAAACCTTACACATTCTTTTAGTTATGCTACAGAGAATAGTGACAACATATTGCATTTTGAGTTTGATCCAGAAATTGATCAAATGATTTATGGAGATCCTGGTATTCTTTCTCAAATACTGATGAATTTAATAAGTAATGCCTTACGTTTTACCAAAAATGGAAATGTATATTTCTCAGTAATTTTAATTAAGAAAAAAGAAAATATATCTACTATTTCTTTTAAAATTAATCACGATGGAGATGAGCTTTCAAAAGAAGACAAAAAATCTATCTACCAAGAGTTTATTAACGTTGGAAATGCCAAAAAAACATACCTGGGTACAGGAATTAATTCAAAAATAATAAATAGACTTGCTTCGGCTCTAGATGGCGAAATTATTATCCAAAATAATTCTCATGTAGGGTCTGAGTACGCATTGGTTATTGATTTTAAGTCACAAGTTAATAAAGAAGGTATAAACCACAACACTTCGTTTAACAATTCTAATACTTCAAAGCTTAAAGTATTAATTGTAGATGACAATAAATTAAACCTCCTGGTTGCAGACAAAATACTATCTAAAGAAAACTTTGACTGTACGACTATTGATAATGGTTTTGATGCCATAGAATTAGTTAGAGAAAATGAGTATAATGTAATACTTATGGATATTAATATGCCAAAACTAAATGGAATTGGTACTACAAAGAGGATACGTGAGTTTGATACAAAAACACCAATTATTGCTTTAACCGCAGTAGATGTTACCCAATTAAACAGGCAGATTGTACAAGCAGGGCTAAACGATTACATATTAAAACCTTATAACAAAAATCATTTATTAGAAATGATCCACAGACATGTAGATAATCCAATACATACCCACTGAACTAATTAGTTTATAATTATTTGTTGCCCAATTTTTAGCACCGAATTATATTTTAGCGAATTGGTTTTACATATTTCAGAAACTGCCAATCCGTACTTATTGGCTATTCGATGAAGAGTATCTCCTTTACGCACCGTATAAATCTTTTTTTGTTCTTCTTTAATCCTGGCGATATCCTCCATAGTTTTATGAATAACTATTTTGCTCATACGAGTCGATCTATGATATCTGGGCGTCATCCATTTCTTTGTTACAAAAAGAGTATCTGATCTAATTTTTGTATCACTGGCAAACTCAAACAAATACTCTGGATTAATACTTTTACCATGATATCGTACTTCTAAATGTAAATGGCTTCCTCTTGCATTTCCTGTTACCCCTCCTGTGCCAATAGTTTGTCCTTTTTTTACCTCGTCGTTCTCTTTTACTAACGACTTAGAAAGATGAGCATATACAGTCTCTAATCCATTATAATGCCTTACCACTACTGTATTTCCATGTCCACCATGATATCCAACATATCGAATTTTACCTTCTAATATTGATTTTACACTATCTCCGACCTGAAGATCAATATCTATACCTTGATGTGGCCGTCCTCTTCTCCAACCATAACGAGATGTAATTACCATTTTACGATCAACCGGTGGTGAAAAATCTTCATCCTGAAATGCTAATTGAAAGGGAAATGTAAGGTTCTCATTCCAATATGGGTTAAATTGTTGGTTATCCCATTTTGTATTATAGGCCTCTAAATTTTCTGATACATCATTTTCATCAGGAAAATAATTATTATTCTTTTTAGGATAAATGGGTAGGCAGATAATCTCACCTTGTACGACTAATTTTTTATGATCAACTGGAATATTTTCTGTTTGCTCCAAAGTTTCCTGTGCGACTATCATCAGGAATGGTGAAAATATCAGGAAGCAAAATACAAGTCTTTTTTTAATTAAAAACATCAATTATTGTTATACTTTTTTAGTAATTAAAGTAGACCTGGGTAGTGGGTTTATTTTCTACAATATAACTGTAAAAATAATACGTTATTACAATAAGTTAATAATTTATTTTTTAACATCTGCCATGTTTTTTTCGACAATCCCTTTAGAATTTTGATAATCAACACGTTACAAAACATAAGCTATACAGGCTTTCCGTAGGTATTTTACGGGATAATATGTATTTAAAAAACTATTAACACTTTTTAAGAAATTGATATGAAAACATTAGTAATTAGTACAACAATAAATGGCCCTAGTAGTAGTTTAAAATAACACTAATTATTAATTAAATAACCATGAAAAGATCATTCACATTTATTGCTTTGTCAGGGGCATTAATCATGACATCGTGTGTGTCAAAGAAGAAGTATGTTGCATTAGAGCAAGAATTGCAAGACACTCGTAGTACGTTGCAAAAGACTGCAGTAGAAAAAGATGAATTGGAAGGCAAGTTTGCTAAGATTGAAGCTAGAGTAGCTGATTATAATGCTAAGATCAGTTCTTTAAAAGACTCTAATGATGAAAAAATGGTAATGGTAGAAGATGTTGCAGCAATATCTAACAAAACCAAAGAGAAAATGAAAGAAACCTTAGCCAAGGTTGATCAACAAAAACTTCAGGGAGCTAAATCCTTAAAAGATTCGATGAATTTAGCAGTATCTCATAATTTAAAAAATTCTTTATCAGATGATCTAAAACAAGATGAAGATATTTCTATAGATATTGATAATACTGTAGTTATGATATCTATTTCTGATAAAATGTTATTCAAAAGCGGTAGTTACAGAATAAGTAATAAAGCTGATGAAGTATTAAAAAAATTAGCAGATGTAATTAATTCTGAGCCAAGTATTGAAGTAATGATAGAAGGTCATACCGATCCACGAACCATTAGTAATGCAGTTGTGCAAGATAACTGGGACTTAAGTGTAAAAAGAGCAACATCTATTATTAGAAAACTACAATCTAATTACAATGTTGATCCTGCTAAATTAATCGCTTCTGGAAGAAGTAGTTATAAACCTCTTGTAGAGAATGATAGTGAAGAAAATATGGCAATCAACAGACGTACAAGAATCGTATTATTACCAAATATGGATAAGTTTTTTGCAATGCTGTCTTCTAACTAATCATACCTTTTAAATAACAACTACGTTATTTTTTAAAAACGAGATGGATCATCATATTCATCTCGTTTTTAATTTTTATCATATAAAGAATACGGATTAAACCTTTTTATGGTTAGAGTGTCTTAGTAATAAATCAAAACATTTAAAAACTATGAAAAATATAACACTACAAAAAATCCCTGCTTTTTTATTCTTACTAATAACGCTACTAATAACAAGTAGTTTTACTTCTACTATAAATAGTTGGGAACACCTTGGCTCAAGAACAGTAAATTATAGATTAGATAAAGATGTTATAAAGGTAACGGCAAGAAAAGGAGGGTTCAAAAAACTTAAAGTTAAAGTTACAGGAGGCTCTTTAAACATGCACAAAATGGTTATCCAATATGGTAACGGGAAAAAAGATGTAATCCAATTAAAACACAATTTTTCTCGTAAAAGCGAAACAAGAATAATAGACCTTAAAGGCGGAAAGCGCATAATTAGAGATATTACCTTTTTTTATGATACTAAAAATTTATCTAGAAAAAAGGCAAAGGTTCATGTCTTTGGAAAGCATTAAAAATAATATGATACCAGGTTTGTTTAGATAAATCTGGTATTATTTAATCAAGTCTATAATATCCGCATTTAAGATAAGCTCCTTCAGGAAAGGAAATGGGATGATCAATATCATGATTGGTTTTTTCTAATATATTAAACTTTCTTCCAGATTTAAGAATACTCTCCTCAGAAATTTTAAAAAAATCCTCGGCCAAAATCCTAGAAGAACAAGAAGCCAAAACCAAAATCCCGTTAGGAGATACCAGATATGAACCCAGTTCTGCTAATCGAGCATAACTAATCATAGCTTTATGAATTTCGCTTGCCCTTTTCGCAAAAGAAGGAGGATCTATAACTACAATGTCAAATACAATTTTTTGATCTATTAATTTCTGTAATCCATCAAAAGCATCGGCTACAATAACATCATGTTTTCCTTTATGTACGTTTAAAGCAACATTCTCTTTAGCCATATCCAAAGCTTGTTTACTAATATCCAAACTTACAACTTTCCTTGCGCCGCCTTTTAAAGCATGAACCGAAAACCCACCAGCATAAGAAAACACATCCAAAAGAGTTTTATCATAAGCAAGCTCCCCTACTCTTTTTCTATTATGACGATGATCAAGAAAATATCCTGTTTTATGACCTTTAATTACATTTGCAGAAAATAAAACTCCATGTTCTCTAAAAACCACAACCTCATTTTTCAGGGTTCCATAAATTACTTGACCATCTTTTAGATCATACACTTCACCTTTAGATTGTAACAACCTACTTAATCTAAGCACAACACATTTACAACCCGACACAGCAACTAGATGCTCTATGATCCAGTTTAGATAAGGAAACCAAATATGTGAATATAGCTTAATTACAAGAACCTGGTCATACACATCTGCAATACATCCGGGAAGATGGTCATTCTCTCCAAATAACAATCGGTAACTATTGGTATCTGTTTCTAATAAAGGTATTCTTTTTTCGTATGCCTCAGAAATTTTTTCAGCAAACCATGTTGTATTAATCTGTGCTGTTTTCCTAAATTGAATTAATTTAATACGTATAGGAGAATATGGGTCATATAAACCACAAGCCAAAAAAATATTCTTTTTGGTATCATAAACGATCACCAAATCACCTGCTTCTCCTTCTACATTTTGCTTTATAATACTATCTTCAAAAACCCAAGGATGTCTTTGTTTTATTATCTTTTCGGCCGAAGGCCTTACCTTAACAGCAAGCCTTTTAGTTGTTATTTCAGGAACAATATTCATCGTATGCAAGAATAGTGATTATTTTGTTTTCCTAAAATAATTATGTCAAATGAATTAAGATTTTGTTAAATAAAAACCACGAAAATATTGATATGTTTAAATTGTAGAAATAAAAATCAATCCATATGAAACGCATACTCACACTTATCACTATTGTAACGTATCTTTCTTGTTTTGTCACATCGGCGCAGGGTAAAGATCCATTAATTGGAAAAATTATTAAAGAAGCCACAGAAAATTCTAAATTAAAAGAACTGGCACATGAACTTATGGATGGTATTGGACCTAGATTGGTTGGTACTCCACAAATGCAACAAGCTCATGATTGGGCTGTAGCCAAATACAAAACCTGGGGAATTGATGCCAGAAATGAAAAATGGGGAGAATGGCGAGGATGGGAACGAGGAATTACTCACATTGATATGGTATCCCCTTGGGTAAAATCTCTTGAAGGGACTCAACTAGCGTGGAGTCCTGGTACTGGTAGCACCGGTATTGTAGCCGAGTTAATTGTTATTCCAGAAGTAAAAGATTCAATTGCTTTTCAAAAATGGTTACCAAATGTAAAAGGTAAAATTGTAATGATATCTATGAATCAACCTACAGGAAGGCCTGATTATAACTGGGAAGAATTCGCTACAGAGGAATCTTTCAAAAAAATGAAAGAACAAAGAAGTAAGCAAACAAAAGCATGGAGAGAAAACATAAAAAAAACTGGATATAATCGTCGAACTCTTGCTCCTGCTTTAGAACAAGCCGGTGCTGTAGGTATAGCACAAAGTAATTGGTCTAAGGGGTTTGGAGTGAACAAAATATTTAGTGCACGAACAAAAAAAATACCAACAGTAGACCTATCATTAGAAGATTACGGAATGTTATATCGTTTGGTAAAACATGGTTCTAATCCAAAAATAAAAATTGTATCAGAATCTAAAGAATTAGGAATGATGCCTACATTTAATACAATTGCAGAAATAAAAGGAACCGAAAAACCTGATGAATATATTATTCTTTCTGCACATTTTGATTCATGGGATGGCGGTACCGGAGCTACAGATAACGGTACCGGAACCATAACTATGATGGAAGCTGCACGTATCCTTAAAAAAATATATCCAAATCCAAAACGTACTATACTTATAGGACTTTGGGGAAGTGAAGAACAAGGTTTAAATGGATCCAGAGCTTTTGTAGAAGATCATCCAAAAATTGTATCGGGTGTACAAGCTTTATTTAATCAGGATAATGGTACAGGACGTGTGGTTCGTCTATCTGGGCAAGGGTTCCTACATTCTTATGATTATGTAGGAAGATGGTTAGAAGCTGTTCCCGAAAACATCACTAAGCATATAGAAACTACGTTCCCAGGCACTCCTGGCGGAGGCGGTTCGGATTACGCTTCTTTCGTATCAGCCGGAGCTCCCGCGTTTTCATTAAGTTCACTTAATTGGTCGTACTGGAATTATACTTGGCATACAAATCGTGATACATATGATAAAATTATATTCGATGATGTACTTAATAATGTAATTTTAACTGCGATTCTGGCATATAAAGCTAGTGAAGACCCAAAGAAAACTTCGAGAGAAAAAAGTGTATTACCCGTAAATAAACGTACAAAAAAACAACGCACCTGGCCAGAATTAAGAAGCCCAAACCGAAAAGGAGGACAAAACTAATTATAACAGAAACAAAAAACGAGACTGTTTTATTACAGTCTCGTTTTTAAACTTGTTTTTCGAGTAATGATCAATACCAGAGACAACCTCCAGATCCGCCAATACCAGTACAGATACCAGCATCACAGAACGGACCTCCAGGAGCAAGTTCACAACACATTCTACCTCTTTGTGTGCAGGCATAACGTCCTGCCCCAGAGATTTTGCTTTGCTCCTCTTTACTGAGAGCTTTTACGCCATCTAGGTTTAAGATAATTTTCATTTGTGTAAATATTTGTGGTTAATTGAGATTTCATAGTATTTATTTGATTAGTCTTCTGTTGATCAATAGAATATAGTTTTTATAACAAGTTCTAAATTCATAGAATACTAATCTCAGTAAAAGTAATATAATTACGCTGTATTTGGATACAGGAAAAACTCAAAAAAAGTACTGTTTAATTATCAGAATGGCCATAAAAAAAGCATCCATCCCAAGATGTATCAGGATAAACGCTCTTATTTATATTGTTTGAATCAAGAATTCTTTTAAGTAAAAACTCAATTCTATGATTGGTTTAAAGCAAATAAACCTTTTTTTAAAGCACTCATCTCAAGATATATCAAGATACGCGCCCTATAGGTATCGTTAAAACTAATTTGCTTATCTTCAAGAAATTATTCATTTCTTTACTGCCTATACTTACTAGACGAACATTCTTTACTTTTGTTACACAATAAAACTGAATTATTTTACAAAACACTGATTAACAATATATTATAACAAAAAATAATAATCATTTGTTATAAATGAATGTTATAAAAAGATTTTTATCATATTTATAAAATTAAATATGTATATTTGTTATATGAATAATGCAAGAATACTTGAAATAAATAAAGCTTTATCGAATGCAACACGTTTAGATATACTTAAGTGGTTAAAAGATCCAGAGGCTAATTTCCCTCCTCATGAAGAACTTGGGCATTTCAACGATGGTGTATGCGGACAACATATTAAGGATAAATCAGGGTTATCTCAACCTACTATATCACACTATCTAACTGGCATGTATAAAGCTGGTCTGTTAATTACAACTAGACATGGGAAATGGACATATTTTAAAAGGAATGAATCTGTAATTAAAGAATTTTTAGAAACCATAAATAAGGAGTTATAAAAAAATTTAGTTATACATATTTATAAAATTAAATATATAATTATACTAATATCAAAATGAATATAGAAAAAGTAAACATCGACGACAAGTTCTCTCTCTTTTCTGATCATTGGAATCCTCGAATTGTTGGAGAACTTAATGGGCAACATGTAAAATTAGTAAAGTTTAAAGGTGAATTTGTATGGCATAAACATGATAATGAAGATGAAATGTTTTATGTTGTAAATGGTGAATTTAAAATGGAGTTTCGCGATCGAACGGTACATTTAAAAGCCAATGAGTTTTTGATTATTCCAAAAGGAACAGAGCATAGACCAGTGGCAGAACAAGAAGTTTCTGTAATGCTCTTCGAGCCAAACACTACAATCAATACAGGGAACACTCCTGGAAATTTAACGCGAGATAAATTAGAAACCATCTAAAAAGAAAATGTATGAAAATCTTAGTTATTGGTGCTACTGGTACAATAGGCAGTGCAATTTATGACACCCTTAAGAATGAGTATAATGATGTATTTGGTGCTCATCGAAATAGTAAATCCTACCCTGTAGACATTACGAACAAAACATCTATAAAAGCGTTATTTGAAAAACTACCAAAAATAGACGCAGTAATTAATGCCGCAGGCACTGCTTCCTGGAAACCATTATCAGAATTAACAGAAGATGATTATTATATAGGGATACGTAGTAAATTAATGGGCCAAGTCAACCTTGTACATGTAGCAAAAGATTATATAAATGACAATGCCTCAATAACCCTAACAACTGGTATTCTGGCAGAACATTATGAACCTAATGCTGTTGGGTTATCACTTGTAAATGGTGCTCTACACAGTTTTGTTAGTGCAGCATCAAAAGAATTAGATCGTGGGATTCGGTTAAATGTTGTGGCTCCTGGTGCTATTGCAGGAGATTTTCCCAAAGATCAAAAATTTGCTGGATACTACCCTGTTAATATTACAGATGTAGTAGATAGTTACAAACAACTATTTAACAACAGCAACACTGGTACTATTTGTAAAAAATATTAAATAACAAAACACATAAAATCATGAAAATTTCAATGTATCAGATCGATGCTTTTACCAAAACACTATTTGGGGGTAATCCTGCTGCAATATGTCATTTACCACATTGGTTAGAGGACCAAACTCTACAGAACATTGCAGTAGAAAACAATTTGGCAGAAACAGGTTTTTTTGTAAAAAAAGATAATATCTACGAAATAAGATGGTTTATGCCTCATGCAGAAATTGACTTATGTGGTCATGCTACACTTGCATCGGCATATGTAATTTTCAACTATCTTGACACTTCTATCAACGAAATTACATTTTCTTCAAAAAGTGGAATTCTAAAGGCCAAAAAAGAGACTAACGGAACAATCACATTAGATTTTCCTTCGAGACCTCCGGAGCCTGTTGAAATTCCATCCGAAATTTATCAGGCTCTAAACGCAAAACCTATTGCTACTTTTGCTGCTCGTGATTTGGTGATCACACTTTCGTCTGAAGAAGAAGTATTAAACGAGAATCCTAAACTCGATTTACTTAAAGACCTGCCCTATTTATGTATTGTAATCACTGCCGAAGGAAAACATGCAGATTTTGTTTCTCGTGTATTTGATGCAAATGGGATTATTCAACCCGAAGACCCGGTTACAGGCTCTGCTCATGCTTCTCTGGTCCCATTTTGGGCTAAAAAACTAGGTAAAAATAATCTTAAAGCTCAGCAACTATCTGCTCGTAGAGGAGAATTAGATTGCAAATTAGATGGAAACCGTGTTTTCCTTAGCGGACATTCGGTTCCATACCTTATTGGAGAAATAGAAATATAATTTATAGAAAGTGTAATTTTGTAAAACCAAATAGCAGTATTTGGTTTTACAAAATTAACACGGTATACTATCATATTAGTAATACTTATCATGACAACATTAAGAAACAGGCAATGGATTTATACTAAAAGACCTGAGAAATTAGTAGACAATAGTCATTATACCATAAAAGAAACGACCATTTCTAAGTTATATCTTAAACCTGGTGAAGCATTGATAAAATCAGAATATTTTAGTATAGATCCATATATGCGTATTCAGCAATCCAGTAAAAACACCTGGGAAAGCCCTCATCCTTTAAATACTATTCAAGGCGGAGCAGTAGTTGGTCAAATAATAGCTATAAACGGTTCTAACACTTCTCTTAAAACTGGTGATTGGGTATTGTCATACACTGGTTGGCAAGAATATGCTATTACTGAAGCTAATAATCTTCGGAAATTAGACCCAAACCAAACTCCTGTAACCACTGCATTAGGAGTCTTAGGAATGCCTGCGCGTATTGCATATTTTGGATTAATTGAAGCTGGAAAACCTAAAACAGGAGAAACTATTGTCGTGTCCGGTGCCTCTGGAGCGGTTGGGCAAATTGTTGTACAGATAGCAAAATTAAAAGGGTGTAAAGTGGTAGGTATTGCAGGGTCAGATAAAAAGACCAAATATCTACAAGATGAGCTGAAAGTAGATGCTATAATCAACTATAAAAAACACTCCTCTGCAATAGAAATGAAAAATGAACTTTCTAAAATATGCCCAGAAGGAATAGATATATATTATGATAATGTAGGAGGGTTTATCACCGATGCTATATTCGAATTAATAAATACTAATGCAAGGATCATAATTTGTGGTCAAATTTCTCAATATTCGGGCGGGTTGGATAATCCAGAATTAGGTCCTAGGTTTTTACATAAATTACTATATAAGAGAGCAACAATACAAGGAGTATTAGCAAGAGATTATAATCATAAAATGGATGAAATGCTTAAAGAAATGACTCCATGGGTAATTAATAAGTCAATAAAATACAAAGAAACAATTATTGAAGGATTTGAAAACCTACCCAATGCTTTAAATATGCTTTTCTACGGGGAAAACATGGGAAAATTAATTGTAAAAATATAATTACTATTAATCATCCATAAATAGCTGATTGATTTTAGATCTCAATTTTCGTTTATAATCTTCTTCTAACCAATCTCTATAATTCTTAGTACTTTTACTAATACAATAAGAATATCTGCGTACACGATACTCTATGTCCTGATCCAAAAGTTTACTTAGAATTCGTGCATCAAAAACGTCTTCGCTATTTTGTACGCACATTATAGCATGCTGCTCTATAGATTTTTCAAGAACCGTTAAACTTCTATGTCCATAACGTTTGGTTTTTGCATATTCGGCTTCGATATCAAACTCAATATCTTCAGATTTTAAAAACTCTTTTCTTAACTCCTCTGGTAATACATACCTAAAATTACGTTCTATTTCCTCATCCCCTACCAGGTTATCATAATAGAAATCTGGCGACCTAAAAATAGATTGCCAGTCAACATCAGAATTCCATAATCCAAATCTTGCCGTATTATTTCCTAAATCGATTATTGAAAATTCTGGCTTAGTAGGTAATATACGGGACCCCCTACCAATCATCTGAAAATATAATGTAAGTGATTTTGTCGCTCTATTAAGTATAATACTCTCTACTGTGGGTTCATCGAATCCTGTAGTAAGAATGCTCACAGAAGTAAGTATTGCATCACTCGTATTTTTAAACCATACCAAAATATCTTCTCTTTCTTGCTTACTATTTGTATTATCAAGGTGACGAATGGGATATCCGGCTTTTTTAAAAGTTTCATAAACATAAATAGAAGTATTGATTCCGTTATTAAAAATCAATGTTTTTTTACCTTTTGATCTTTCCTCATAAGCATGCAATAGCTTATCCTGCATTAACATGTTGGTATACAGATCTTCTGAAGATTTTACAGTATAATCTCCATTCATCCCTATTTTCAATGATCCTAATCCAACATCATAGGTATAAATTACAGGTTTAGCTAAAAACCCGCTATTAATTAATGAACCAATTGTATCACCTACAATCAATTCATTATAATTATCCTTCATCGGGAGTTTCATATTAGAACTAAGTGGTGTAGCAGTAACCCCAAGGATAAAACAATTGCTAAAAAATTTAAAAAGCTTTCTAAACGAATTATAGTGAGCTTCATCGATAATAACCATTCCTACATTATAAAGCTCTAGATGATCCTCATTAAGCCTGTTATTAAGGGTTTCTACCATTGCAACAAAACACATATATTCGTTTTGATCATCGAGTTCCTTAACAGAGCTATTTATGATTTTATTCTTTACCCCAAACTCGGTTAGCATTTTTGAGGTTTGACCACAGAGTTCAATTCGATGTGTAAGAACAACGACTTTTTTTCGAGTGGATTCTATATATCTTCTAACAATTTCAGAAAAAATAACTGTCTTTCCTCCTCCGGTAGGAAGTTGATACAACAGATTATATTTTTGGGAAAATTCTTTTAGACGATTAAATATCTTATCTATATCCCGTTTCTGATAATCGTAAAGTACTTTTTGTTCTTTTTTATCTACCCTCTTGGGTTGTAATCCCATGTAATTCCTATTAAAAAAATAAACTACAAAATTAAACACTTTTAAAGGTTATATGAAAGAATTGAGAAGATATATTTAATCTATTTACATTTTATTTTTACTATCTTATCAGAATTCATATAAGTCCTAATCTGTATGTAAAAACTAGACATTTTTTGTTTCTTTACGTTTTTTTGTATACTATTAATTTATCATCATTGTAAATTTCAAGAACAGTTGTTATTTTACTTTTATCTTTTCAATAAATACCTATTTAATGGCTAAAGCAGACAAAGATCTAATCCCTGTACAGGCACTTTTAATTCCTAAATCTATTGTATATACAGCAAAAGTATTGAATTGGATATCCCCTCTTCTGGCTTCAAGATTTGCTGCTAGAATATTCTTAACTCCTTTTGGTTACAAAATGCCCGATAGAGAGAAAGAAATGTATGAAAAAAGTAAAAAAGAAAGAATTCGAATTAAAAAAATTAACCGAGAGGTTATCGTCTATAACTATGGAAATTCTGATAAAAAAATTCTTTTAGCTCACGGTTGGTCTGGAAGTGGAACGCAACTTTCTAAAATTGCAGATCAATTATTAGAACATGGATATAGCACTGTAAGTTTTGATGCTCCAGCACATGGGCATGCTCCGGGAAAAAGAAGTATGCTACCCTTTTTTATCGAAACAATACACCAATTAGAAAAAACTCATGGTCCATTTGAAGCAGCAATAGGACATTCATTAGGTGGAATGTCATTATTAAGAACTACCCGGTTTGGATTACAAATTAAATCCCTGGTTATTATTGGTACCGCCAATAGTATTACCGCAATCACTAAAAATTTTGCAAAAAACTTACAATTAAACCAAAAAGTGGGTCGTTTATTAAAAACATACTTTGATAAAAGGTATGGAGAAGATCTTGACAATTACTCTGGAGCAACCTCTGCTGTCGGAGTTAACATACCAACTCTAGTAGTACATGATAAAAATGATGTTGATGTACATTATAGTGCAGCTCATGAAATCATTAATAATCTAGAAAACGGACAACTGCTTCTTACTGAACAATTAGGTCACAGAAAAATTTTGGGAGACCCAAAAGTAATATCCAAAATCATAGAATTTATTTTGGAATAGTTATTGATTAGTTATTCTAAGCCAGTTTATACGACTACTTAGGTATAACTTTAATTAAAATTAGAAAAAACTATGAAACGTTTTATTGTATTATGTATTAGTATTCTGGCAATAAGTTGCACAAGTACAGCGCAAAAAGAGGATAAAAAAGAGAGTAAAGTATATGCTGTTTCTAAAACGGATGCTGAATGGAAAAAGATTCTAACATCCGAACAATACTATATTCTTAGACAAGCCGGAACAGAAAGACCATTTTCTAGCCCTTTAAATAAATTATATGCTCATGGTACATTTTATTGCGCTGCATGTAATACTCCGCTATACGAAAGTAAATACAAATTTGATAGCGGAACAGGTTGGCCAAGTTTTGACCGTGCAATAGAAGGAAGCATAGATAAGGATATTGATCACAAATTAGGATATGCTCGATCCGAACTCTTATGTGCTACATGTGGTGGACATTTAGGCCATGTATTTAGTGATGGACCCAAAGAAACAACAGGAATGAGACATTGCATTAATGGTGATGCTCTAGTATTTAAATCTAATGAGTAAAAAAATGAGCAAATATCCGATACAAAAATCTGAAGCCGAATGGAAAAAGAAGCTAACAGAAGAACAATATAGAGTATTGAGACAAAAAGGAACCGAAAGACCATTTACCGGAGAATATAATATGCATTTTGAAGATGGAGCATATACCTGCATGGCTTGTGATACACCTTTATTTAAAAGTGTTTCTAAATTTGATTCGGGATGTGGCTGGCCAAGTTTTGATGAATCAATAGAAGGAAGAGTAGAATATATAAAAGATACATCGCACGGTATGATACGTACAGAAATATTATGTGCAAACTGCGGTAGTCACTTAGGTCATGTATTTAATGATGGCCCAACAACTACAGGTCAACGTTATTGTGTAAACTCTGTTAGTATAGACTTTAATAAAAAATAAATCGATAATAAATAAAATTTAGAATTCATGAGAAAAATTTTCGCACTACTATGTCTAGCCACATTTATATTTACATCTTGTTCTAACGATGATGATACAGATTTTGATACTATAGCAAATACCTTTGAAGTAACAGGAACATTTAATACAGCTAATAACTTTCGAATAGAAGCTGTAGTACCAGATAATGTTAATGTGTTAGACTCGGATGTTGCGTTGGTTTATATACTAGACCCTGAAAAATCAACAGCTCAGGTTGATGTGTGGGAACCACTACCAAGAACTTTTTTCTTTGCTCCTGGTGAATTTGCTCAATTTCAATTCAATTTTATTTTTAATGAAGCACAAAATATTGCAAGTATTGATATATTTTTAGAGAGTGATGATCTAAATGCATTGGCTGCTGATATTACAGACAATCAATCTTTCAGGATTGTAGTTATACCTTCAACCTTTGCAAAAAATTCAAAAATAGATTTCTCTGATTTTAAAGCTGTAAAAAGAGCACTTAAATTAGATTTTTAAAGAAATACATAATTCAATTATATTTTATAATACGTACTAATTATAATAAGAACTACTAAAAATTAACACCACGTTTATATAACGTGGTGTTTTTTTGTCCTTTTTAATGAAAATCTTATTCTTAGGGAATACTTAAATCCTTTTTTGGTTAGCCGAATTATCCTTAAATTCGTGACTTCAAAAAATCGACATTTATGAACACATATGATATCATCGTTTTAGGAAGTGGTCCTGGGGGATATGTAACTGCAATTAGAGCTTCGCAATTAGGGTTTAAAACCGCAGTAATTGAAAAAGAAAGTTTAGGCGGAGTATGCTTAAACTGGGGATGTATCCCTACAAAAGCACTATTAAAAAGTGCTCAAGTATTTGAATACTTAAAACATGCTTCTGATTATGGTCTTACTGTAGATAAATTTGACAAAGATTTTGATGCAGTTGTAAAACGTAGTCGCGGTGTAGCAGAAGGAATGAGCAAAGGAGTTCAGTTTCTTATGAAGAAAAATAAAATCGATGTTCTTGAAGGTTTTGGCAAATTAAAAGCCAGTAATAAAATAACAGTAACAGATGCAGATGGAAAAGCAACTGATTATGAAGCAAAACATATTATTGTAGCTACAGGAGCTAGATCTAGAGAGCTACCTAATTTACCTCAAGATGGTAAAAAAGTAATTGGATACAGACAGGCAATGACCCTAGAATCTCAACCAAAAAAGATGATTGTGGTTGGATCTGGAGCAATTGGAGTCGAATTTGCACATTTCTATAATGCAATGGGTACAGAAGTTACTATCGTAGAATTTTTACCTAACCTCGTTCCTCTTGAAGATGAAGAAGTATCAAAACAGTTTGAGCGTAATTTCAAAAAAGCAGGAATTAAGGTAATGACCAATTCTTCTGTAGAAAGTGTAGATACAAGTGGTGATGGAGTAAAAGCAACTGTTAAAACTAAAAAAGGAGAAGAAATTCTCGAAGCAGATATTGTATTATCTGCAGTAGGTATTAAAACCAATATAGAAAACATAGGCTTAGAAGAATTAGGTATAGCTACAGATAGAGATAAAATTGTAGTAAACGATTGGTACCAAACCAATATTCCGGGAATTTATGCAATTGGTGATGTAGTCTCTGGCCCTGCCCTGGCTCATGTTGCCTCTGCAGAAGGAATTACCTGTGTTGAAAAAATCGCAGGAATGCATGTAGAACCAATCGATTATGGAAATATCCCTGGTTGTACATATGCTTCTCCAGAAATTGCCAGTGTAGGAATGACCGAAAAACAAGCCAAAGAAGCTGGTTACGAATTAAAAGTAGGAAAATTCCCTTTTTCTGCCTCTGGTAAAGCGAGTGCAGCAGGAACCAAAGATGGTTTTGTAAAGGTGATTTTTGATGCAAAATATGGTGAGTGGCTAGGTTGCCATATGATTGGTGCCGGAGTTACCGATATGATTGCAGAAGCTGTATTAGGTAGAAAATTAGAAACTACTGGTCACGAAGTATTAAAAGCTATCCATCCTCACCCAACAATGAGTGAGGCTGTAATGGAAGCAGTAGCAGATGCATACGACGAAGTAATTCATTTATAAATAAGTTATATATCCTAAAAAACGCCTTATTATCTTAGATAATAAGGCGTTTTTTTATATTAATTATTTCAAAACAGGTAGGTGTTTTTATTCTCAACTATTTTGTAGAAAAACTTTGTATTGCCAATATATAGCTTTGTAAACCAAACCCAAGAATAACACCTTTTGCATTAGGTGATATATAAGATTGATGTCTAAACTCTTCTCTACCAAAAGTATTTGATATATGAACTTCTACAACAGGAATTGATATTGCCTTTATAGCATCTCCTATACCAATAGAAGTATGAGTATACGCACCTGCATTAAGGATAACTCCATCACACCAATCATCCGCTTCCTGTATTTTAGTGATCAACTCCCCTTCTATATTAGATTGATAGTAAGATAATTCTAGTGTAGAAAAGTCAGATTGTAATTGAGCAAAGAATTCATCAAAAGTTTGACTTCCATACACTTCTGGTTCTCTTTTCCCAAGAAGATTTAGATTAGGGCCATTTATGATTAGTAATTTCACACGTCTATTTTTTTAGTAATTTAACTCATATCAAACAATTATACATTGCATGCTTATTATTCAATATTAGAATCCTGTCTTCGGTTATTCTTGGTTTTAAACAAATACCCAACCGATAATTGTGCTACAGAATGTTTAAAATCTATATCTAATGTATCGATATCATTAATATTTGTTAGGCCTAGATTATATCGTAATTGGAAAAACAAACCAGATTCTGTCTTATAACCAGCTCCTAATCCCCAGCTAAAATCAAAACTATTAAAAGAATCAAAGAACTCATCAGGAGTATCTTCTGCAGATTCTGTTGCATTTGCCAATATAGCCAATTGTGGGCCAGTTTCCAGACTAAATTTATTTGTGAAATAATATTTGGCAATAATGGGCAATGTTAAATAATTTAAGCTGATCTTGTTTTCTTCTCCATTATCATCAACTTTATATCCTTGTGCTGTATACAATACTTCTGCCTGTACAAAAAACCGTTGAGATACAGGAAATTCTATAACAGCTCCCAGGTGCATTCGCACTCGCGCATCTGTATTTTTTATATCTCCGGTTATATTTGCATAATTAAGCCCAAATTTAAACCCTGCACGAGTATATAATTCTTCACTCTCTTGCTGAGCAGTTAAAGATGTGATCATCATTAGGGCAGAAACAATAAGAAAAAACTTCTTCATCATATAATAAATACTATTACTACTCAAAAGTAGTTTTATTTTTTAAAAAACCTGAATCTACAAACAAAAAATGCACTTCAATATTTTAGAATACTCTTAGAAGTTATTATTAATATGATTTTAGAATTTATGTTCTACCATAAGTTGATGCTTTTTTATTATTTACTTAATCAAAGAATATACTTACCTAATGAGTCTCTAAAATATTAATAACTAATTAACTTTTTGTATTGACAAATTAGATAGTTTAGCAACCAATTTTAAACCAATAATAGAGTATGAAAAAAATAATATTATCTGTTTTAGCAGGAATAAGTTTTGTCTTTGCAAATGCTCAAAACAATGGTCAAACCATTAAGGGAAAATGGCTAATCGAAGCTAATACAAATTTTGGAGCAGCAAGTGCTTCTAATACAAGTATTCAATTTATAAGTTTTTCTGATGATGGGGGATCAACCTTTAATATCGGTACCGAAGTAGGTTATTTTATTATGGATGATTTATCTCTAAAAGTAGGTTTAGGCTATGGATCTATTGATAAAGGTGGGGATTCTGAATCATTTGACTCTTTTTCATATAAAATAGGTGCCAAATATTATATTATTGGAGTAATCCCTGTACAAATCGATTATAATGGTGCAAGTACAGATCTAAATCAAGATCCATCATATTTTGGTGTTCAGGGAGGGTATGCATTTTTTCTAGGAGATATGGTAAGTATTGAACCTGGATTACGATATAATTTTAGCTTAGATGATCGGTTTCATAAAGATGCTTTCCAATTCAACATAGGATTTGTCATACATCTATAAGAACATTGATTTATTATTTCTAAACCATCTATAAGTAAATTGGGATGGTTTTCTTTTATATTATATCTTAGTAGTAATGAAATGGGATCACGCGATAAAAGACTACAAACATTATCTGAAAATTGAAAGAGGATTGTCTGAAAACTCAATTATTAACTACACTCTTGATATTCAGCGATTATTAAAATTTCTAGAACATCAAGACATAGCAACTACTCCCCTTTCTATTGAAAAAGAAATACTTCAACAATTTATTTTTGAAATAGCAAAACTGGTTAATCCTCGTTCGCAATCAAGAATTATTTCTGGATTAAAAAGTTTCTTTAATTATCTTGTTTTTGAAGATTATAGAGAATCTAATCCAATGGAACTTATAGAATCTCCAAAAATAGGTAGAAAACTACCCGATACGCTATCTGTTGAAGAAATAGATCTCATTATTGCCCAAATTGATCTTGGTAAACCAGAAGGAGAACGTAATCGTGCAATTATTGAAACTCTTTATGGATGTGGCTTACGAGTAAGTGAGCTTATCACCTTAAAAAAATCCAGTCTTTTTTTTGATGAAGGGTACATTAGTGTTACCGGAAAAGGTGATAAACAACGTTTTGTACCTATAGGAGAAACCACTCAAAAATATATCAATATTTACACTTCCGAAATCCGTAATCATATTGATATCAAAAAAGGGCATGAAGACACCTTATTTTTAAACCGAAGAGGTAGACAACTCACCCGGGCGATGATTTTTACGATCATAAAACGACTGGTAGAAAAAGCAGGAATCCATAAACAGGTTAGTCCACATACTTTTAGACACTCCTTCGCTACTCATCTTTTAGAAAATGGTGCCGATTTAAGAGCTATTCAATTAATGTTGGGTCATGAAAGCATTACGACTACAGAAATATATATGCATATCGATCGAAGTCATTTAAGCGAAGTTATACATAGTTTTCATCCAAGGAGATAATATGTACACTTATTTCCTAAAAAATTTAAAATAATAAAAGGCCGTTTGAAAAATAGTATTTCAAACAGCCTTTTTAGTATACTATATCTATTTTAAAAGATTAATTCGGTCTCTTTACAATTCCTGAAGGAACAACAGTATCAGACAACATTGTTACAGGATTCCCAGATCCAGTTGTAATTCCTGCAGTTGCGCTAAGCGGTGATATAAAAAATGGTTTAGGATCACCATCTGCTATTGGCTCAACTGTAATAAACACTTTTTTGCTCGTTACAGCAGCAGGAAGTGTAATTCCAGTAATAGGAACTTGGGTTGGTAAGACAAGAAAATCTTCTCCAGGAAATGCAGGAACAGTTCCTCCTGCACCTTTAAAGAAATTTCCGTCATCAACACCGCTAACATTAGAAAAAGTCCCTGTAGATAAAATTTGAGTACCAAAATCTACCCAACCTTCATACTTCCATCCGCTAGACAGAGCAGGAAGAGATAAGCCAGGAGCATTAGCACCATTCATAAACCATACACCAAATTCATCATTACCATTATCCACTCCTCCAACATTATCTGTAGGAGTTGCTAAGAAAAACTGACCCGATGTATTAGAAAGATCAGCAACTACTGGTTGAAAGCTAAGCTGTGCAGAATTACCATTAAAATTACCGGTCAAAATTTTTGTATCAGAAGGTCCATTATCAATATCTCCCACTGGTTCTACTGTCAATACAAACTGAGTTGCACTTGCAAGATCAGATGCAAATACGTCTAAACGAATAACTCCTGCAGGGTTAGTAAACTTATTAGTACTAACTGGTTGTCCGTTAACAATAATCCATCCTTGATAAGCAGTTCCTCCTGTAAGAGGCTTTAATCCGATCGTCTCTAATTCTATTGTGGCAACCGCTGGACCGTCATCATCATTAGAGCACGAATTCAATAGCACTCCAAAAAGTAGAGCAGCTATTAATAATTTTGTTTTTGTCATCATTTTGCTTTTTAATTATCTTTCAAATGTAATTAGATTACACTAAAATTAACTCCAAAACACTTACAAAATTGTGTACGAAAACATATTCTTTCTATGTTAAAATGTATTCGTTATGTCCCTTGTTGCCCTTCAACATTGGGTGTTTTAAATAATTCTATAAAAGCTGGACCTATATGTGATATGATTTCACCCGCAATCAATCCTTCAAAACCAGTTTTTTGAACACCTATGTCTCCCGAGCTTCCATGCAGATAGACTCCAAAAACAGCAGCATGCAGAGGGTCATAACCTTGAGACAGTAAACCGGTAATCATCCCTGTAAGCACATCACCGCTTCCTGCTGTGGCCATTCCCGGGTTTCCTGTATTATTCACATACAATTGATCTTCAAATACCGTTATAGAGTTGGCTCCTTTAATTATTACAACACAATCATATTGTTTAGAAAATGCTTTTGTTTTTTTAATTTTATCAAAATCGTCTTTCCATTTACCTACTAATCGTTCTAACTCCTTAGGATGTGGTGTTAAAATAGTTTTCTTCGGAAGTTTTTCAAGAAACTCAGGTCTTTTTGATAGGATATTAATCCCGTCGGCATCTATTACAAGAGGAGATGTATTCTCTTTTAAAAACTCTTCAAATGCACTAATGGTTTTTTCTCCAGTTCCAAGACCAATTCCAATTCCTATAGCTGCGGGTTTAAAATCCAGAGTGATCTCTTCTAATTCGTCATCACTATCTGCAATTACCATAGCTTCCGGAACAGCAGTTTGAAGTACTTCATATCCACATTCTGGAATATATGCAGTAACCAAACCAGCTCCTGTCTTTAAGGCTGCTTTAGTAGCCAAGACCACACTTCCTATCTTACCGTAACTTCCTCCTATCACTACACAATGCCCATAAGTGCCTTTATGGCTAAATTTATGTCTTGGTCGATATAATGGCAATACTTCGTTTTTATTAATTAAGACGCCGACACCGGGATTTTGCATTAAAAAATTGCGATCTAATCCAATATCAATCACCTCCAGATCTTGTGTATACATACCCGTTTCTGGTAAAAAGAAAACAAGTTTTGGTAATTGAAACGTAACCGTAACATTGGCAAAAATAACTCCTTCGGGATTATCTGGTGCTTTATCAGAATATAAGCCCGATGGAATATCTATAGAAAGTTTAAAACATCTTGAAGTATTAAGATGTTTGATCAAAGAAACTACCCAAGGTACCAATGGTCTGTTAAGTCCGATACCAAAAATGGCATCGATAATCATATCCTCACGCTTGAGTTGAGGAAAATCTTCTTCACATTTAAGCTGGATAGGCCAATCCTTGGCTATTTCTTTTAATCGATCATAGTTAGATAGAAATTCCTTTGATCTGTTATCACTAAAATTTACAATATAAGTCTTCACATTATACCCATGTTCCAGTAATAATCTCGAAACTACTAATCCGTCTCCTCCATTATTTCCAATACCACAAAAAACATGGATCATAATTGGAGACCCTTGTAGTCTGCTATGAATCAAATTAAAAATTTGTGTTGCAGCACGTTCCATCAATTCTAATGATGTGATCTTAGCTGAAACCATTGTAGCTTCATCTGCCATACGCATTTGTTGCGCAGAAAATATTTTCATCTATCTATATGTATTAATATGTATTCTATATACTTCATGCTTTTATATTAGAAACTCTATGCTAAGAGTTTTTAACAAATTAAATAATCCTTTCTCAAAATCACTAAATACAATTTTAATCTAGCCAGTTTCATACTTTTTTTATGAATTACACAATGAAATAAGTTATTAATTATTGAATTAGCAAAAGTTTAAGAATGCCGTTAATTTAATTTTCTTTAAAAGTAAAAAATTATACATTTGAACACGCAAAGTAAAGCAAACAAATGTTTAGTACCATTTTCTTATTGGCTTTATTATTTACCTTAGGAACGATTATCGTATCTGAGGCTTCTTCTATTACAACAGGTACTATTACTATTATTACCCTTAGGGGTTAGTTCATTTATATATTACCACCGGACCACGTATGTAATTCACAAAAAAAGAATTACTAACGAAACTTTTATTAATAATTTCAACTAAAAAAATATAATATATTATGAACGTTCTAAAATTTGGAGGTTCTTCTGTCGCTAATGCATCGACCATAGAAAGTGTAATAGAAATCATAAAACAACAATCGCAAAATCAATCCTTATATGTAGTCGTTTCTGCAATGGGTGGAATTACCGATTTGTTGTTACAAGCCGGAGAGGAAGCTTCTGCTAATAATGAAAATTATAAAAATACACTGGCAGAAATCGAAAAAAGACATTTTGAGGCTGTAAAAACTCTTATTCCTGTCGTATCCCAAAGCGCAATAATAAGTAAAGTTAAAGCAGAGCTTAATACCTTAGAATCATTGTGCGAAGGAGTATATTTACTAAGTGAATTATCTCCCAAAACTGCTGCCGTAATCGCAAGTTTTGGAGAGATGCTCTCTTCTTATATTATTTCAGAAACAGCCAAAATAAAAGGCTTAGATATTGTTTTGAAAGACTCTAGAGAGCTTATTGTTAAAACCATTAACTCTAAAGTTGTAATAGATTATAAAGAAACCAATGCCAGAATTAAAGAATTTGCAAATAGCAATACGCACAAAGTAAGTCTTTTCCCTGGTTTTGTTGCAAGAACGAAGGATGGTGAACCTACAACATTAGGAAGAGGTGGGTCTGATTTTACTGCGGCTATTCTAGCCTCGGCTATCGATGCCAACGAATTACAAATCTGGACAGATGTAAGCGGACTATATACTGCCAATCCAAAATTGGTAAAACAGGCGAAACCAGTATATCACATTTCATATCAGGAAGCCATGGAGCTTTCTCATTTTGGAGCTAAAGTAATCTACCCTCCTACTATACATCCTGTATTAGAAAAGAATATTCCTATAGTGATCAAAAATACTTTTAAACCTAAAGATCAAGGAACTTTTATTACTCGAAAGGTAGAAGAACGAAAAAAACCAGTAACCGGAATTAGTCATATAGATAGTATCTCGATCATTTCTCTGGAAGGAAGTGGCATGGTTGGCATTCCTGGATTTTCAAAACGTTTATTTGAAGCTTTATTTTTAGAAAATATAAATGTAATCCTTATTACACAAGCTTCGTCTGAGCATTCTATATGTCTTGCTGTCGAAGCTTCTGAAGCAGACAAAGCTAAAACCATTTTGGATGCTACATTCGAATTTGAGATTTCTAAACATAAGCTAGATCCTGTTAAAATAGAAAACGATGTAGCCATTGTCGCATTGGTTGGTGACAATATGTACCATCACCAAGGGTTGAGTGGTAAAATGTTTAGTACATTGGGTAAAAACAATGTAAATATAAGAGCTATTGCGCAAGGTGCTTCAGAAAAAAATATCTCTGTAGTAATTGCAAAAAAAGACATCAAAAAAGCCTTAAACATATTACATGAACGATTTTTTGAAGTAAAAACGAAACAGCTCAATTTATTTATCACTGGTGTAGGAAACGTAGGGAGTAAATTACTTGAACAGCTTCAGCAACAAAATAAATATCTTAAAGATAAATTACGTTTAAAAATTCGTGTGGTCGGGATGTCAAACTCCAAAACAATGGCCTTTAATGAAAATGGAATTGATCTTGATGAGTGGCAAGAAATCCTTACGCAGGGAGAAAAAGCTAATGCAGAATCATTTTTTGCGAAAGCAAAAGAAATGAATCTACGTAATTCTATCTTTGTAGACAATACTGCAAATCCTAATATTGCTAAGATTTACAAACACTATTTGGCAGAAAGTATGGCTGTAGTAACTTGTAATAAAATTGCATGTGCCGATGAATATTCTAATTATGAAGAACTGCAAGATCTCGCCAGAAAATTTAATGCTCCGTTTTTATATGAAACCAATGTTGGAGCAGGTTTACCAATAATAGATACACTTAATAACTTAATTGCTTCTGGAGATAATATTCATAAAATACAAGCTGTATTATCTGGCAGTCTTAATTTTGTATTTAATAATTATACCGAAGAAGTTACTTTTCATGATATCGTAAAACAGGCTCAGCAAGAAGGATACACCGAACCCGATCCAAAAATAGATTTAAGCGGTGTTGATGTAGCCAGAAAAATCTTGATCCTCGCTCGTGAAAGTGAAAAAGTTATGGAATTAGAAAATATAGAGAACGAAGCATTTCTTCCTCAGGAAAGTTTAGAAACCAAAAGTGTAGATGAATTTTTTAATTCACTAGCTCAAAACGAGGATCATTTTAAAGAAATTCTGGCAGAGGCCAACAAAAAACAATGTCGATTAAAATATGTAGCACAATATGAAGAAGAAAGTGCAAAAGTAGGATTGCAACACATACCGGTTGATCATCCCTTTTATAATCTCGAAGGAAGTGATAATATTGTACTTTTTTATACTGATAGATACCCTAAACAACCTCTAATTGTTAAAGGAGCTGGTGCCGGAGCCGAAGTTACTGCTTCTGGTATCTTTGCAGATATTATAAGGATTGGTAAAAGTAAGTAGTCTAAAATGTCGGTCTGACAAATAAAACGTACTAAAAAAACAACAAATGAAAAGTATCAAAATATTTGCTCCTGCTACGGTTGCTAATCTTTCTTGTGGATTTGATGTATTAGGATGTTGCTTGGATAATGTTGGTGACGAAATGATAATTTCTATCACCTCAGATCCTGGTGTAAAAATAACAAAGATTGAAGGAGCTAACCTTCCTATGGAGGCTCACAAAAATGTCGCTGGTGTCGCTGTTGAAGCTTTTCTTAAAGCATATGGGAAGAATATTGGAGTTGCTATTGAAATTTACAAAAAGATAAAAGCAGGTAGCGGAATAGGTAGTAGTGCTGCCAGTAGCTCTGGTGCTGTTTGGGCTATAAATCATTTATTAGGCAATCCATTTACCACACATGAATTGGTAAAGTTTGCAATGGAAGGAGAAAAATTAGCAAGCGGTAACGCGCATGCAGATAATGTTGCCCCTGCCCTTCTTGGTGGATTTACTTTGGTACGTAGTTATGACCCATTGGATATTATAAAACTACATTCTCCAAAAGACCTGGTAATGACAGTTATTCATCCACAAATAGAAGTAAAAACATCAGATTCACGATCAGTAATCAAACATAAGGTAACCTTAAAAAAAGCAATTCACCAATGGGGAAATGTAGGAGGGTTTGTTGCTGGATTGTTCACAGAAGATTATGATTTGATCGGTAGAAGTTTAGATGATGTAATTATCGAGCCATTACGATCTATTTTAATTCCTGAATTTAACAATGTTAAAAATGCAGCAATAGCAAAAGGCGCTTTGGGGTCAGGAATATCTGGTTCGGGACCTTCAATTTTTGCACTTAGTAAAGGTATGAAGGTTGCAAACGACGTAGCAGGTGCTATACAAGATATTTACGACAAAACAGGAATTGATTTTGATATACACATCTCAAAAATTAATAGCACAGGAATCAAGATAATAGAAGAAACTGAATACAGAAAATAAAAAATAATGCAATACTATAGTTTAAATAATAATGCACCTAAAGTATCTTTTTCTGAAGCTGTCATAAAAGGTTTAGCTCCAGATAGAGGATTATACTTTCCAGAAAATATAACTCCGTTACCCAGTTCGTTTTTTGAGAACATAGAACACCTGGATAACATTGAAATTGCCTATCAGGCCATACAACAATTTGTTGGGGATGAAATTCCTGAACCAGAACTACGGGATATTTTGGCAGATGTTTTAAGTTTTGATTTCCCTGTAGTAGAAGTCGAAAACAATATTGGGACATTAGAGTTATTTCATGGTCCAACTATGGCTTTTAAAGATGTTGGAGCCCGTTTTATGGCACGATGCTTAGGATATTTTAATAGAAATAACGAAAATCAGGTTACTGTTTTGGTTGCTACTTCTGGGGATACAGGTGGTGCAGTCGCAAACGGATTTTTAGGAGTAAAAGGTGTGAATGTAGTTATTCTCTATCCAAGCGGAAAAGTAAGCGAAATACAAGAGAAACAATTAACTACACTAGGGCAAAATATAACAGCTTTAGAAGTCGACGGAGTATTTGATGACTGCCAGGAAATGGTGAAAACTGCATTTCTGGATGTAAGTATTACTAATCACAAGCAATTAACATCGGCAAATTCTATCAATGTAGCCAGATGGCTTCCTCAATTATTTTATTTCTTATTTGCTTATAAACAAGTTAAACATAAGAAAAAGGATATTGTATTTTCTGTACCTAGTGGTAATTTTGGTAATATTTGTGCAGGAATTGTTGCTCACAAATTAGGACTGCCTGTTAAACAATTTGTAGCCTCGACCAATATAAATGATACTGTTGTTAGGTATTTAGAAACTTCAGAATATCAACCAAAACCATCAAAAGCTACAATTTCTAATGCGATGGATGTAGGTAACCCTAGTAATTTTATCAGAATACAACAGCTTTTTAATCATAGTTTTGCTGAGCTTAAGAATAATTTCTCTGCATATAGTTTTAATGATGATCAGACTAGAGAAACTATGAAAATGATTTATGATGAAACAGGATATATTGCAGATCCTCATGGTGCTGTTGGGTATCTAGGCCTTAAAAAGCACGAGGTAACCAAAGATCAATATGGTATATTTCTTGAAACGGCTCACCCGGTTAAATTTCTAAATATAGTCGAAGAAACTCTGGACACAACTATAGAAATCCCTAATCAAATCCAAAAAGTGATGGGTAAAGAAAAGCATAGCATAATAGTGAATAGTTATGAAAAACTAAAAGAGTTCTTACTTCGGTAAGAACTCTTTTAAAAATATAGTTTTATTTTTTCAATCTTTATTTAGCCAGGGATTTCATTACTCCATGAACAATATCTGTAGTAGATGCTAAGTATTTAAAATTTACTGTAGTATACTTATCTTCACTCTGACGTGCATAAGGTGAGTTATCAGCATTTTTCAATTCTGCTGTAAGCGTAACGGTTTCAAAACCAAAATTAGCAAAAAATCTACTTTCTGGTGTAGCTACTTCTCTCTTATAAATAGGCACCGGAGATTCTATACGATATAATGACTCTAAACTAAGGCTGGATGCCAACATTTCGATTGCTCTATCTTCATCATTATCCCATCCCATATAATCAGATCGATGCATTGAATGAATTTTATATTCTTCATCTTTCAATTTTTTGGTAAACATCCTTGTACCAACCATATTGCTTTTCCAATGGTCAAAGAACACAACCATAAAATTTCTGTTACGCTCTTTTAGTTCTGTTAGTTTCTTAGCAACATAATATGCTATCGCAACTCCCGTGGCATTATGAACGGCACCAGGGCTATCTTTAACAGTATCAAAATGCGCAGCTATCACCACGTATTCATCATTGCCATTGGTAGCAGGAATCTCGGCAAAAACATTTGTACCATTAAATAAGTTTCCTTTTTTATCCTTCACATTATAAGAATGCCTTTCAGGCTTAAGTCCTATATCCTTTAAAGAATTATATAAAAAGTCTGCAGAAGCTTTCCTTTCGGAAGCGCTTTCTCTACTTTTTAATTTTTTTCTGCCTTTAATAGGTTCATGACCTGTAAGTTTGGCAACAATTCCTTTTTGGACATTAATAATCTCTGCTTCTTTTCGATCTTGTTCAGTCTGAGCTGGGGCCATCTGAATTACGAAAATAAATAATAGTAAAAATTCTCTATAATAATTCATTTTGTAGGTTTTGTATTCTATTCCCTTTAACACAAATTTATGAAAAATCTGTAATTATACAATTTTGTATTTTTATTGCTTAAAATAACATTTTAATATGTCTTTTGCAAAAACCATACCTTTTATTATAATAACGTTATTATTTGTTCAATGTGACAATAATACCAAAATCAAAAATTTATTAAGTGCTTCAGAAAATTGGAGGAGCGAAGTTATTGAATTTCCTTTAGAATTTGCCAATTCTTTACAATATTCGGGTATAGAATATGTTCGTTTTGCTCCAGGATGGGGAAAAGAAGGTGCTTCTGACTATTTTTCATATGCATTTTTATGGGATTTAAATGACGATCCACGGCTATCTGCCAAAAAAATTGAATCCGAAATGGAAGCTTATTTTGATGGCTTAATGCGTTTGGTATCCAAAATGGATTCTAAACAAAAGAACAAAATACCTAAGTCTAAAGCTTTTTTTGAAAAAGTAAATGATTCTATATATGTAGGGAAAATACTTACTTATGATGCTTTTACTACAAAAAAAGAGCTGAATTTAAATATTACAGTAAATTATAGTACATGTGAATCACAAAATAAGCACCTTGTATTGTTTAATTTATCTCCGCAGCCCCTAGAACATCAAATCTGGAAAAAATTAAAAAAGATTACTGTTAATACCAATTGTAAATAACAAGCTTATTTATAATTGGTAAACTTTACTTATAGGTTATTTTAAACCATTGTAGTGCTATAATGGTTTTTGCATCGTTTACCTTTCCGGATATTAACAAATCATCTATTTCTGAGATATGGTACTTACATAGCTCTATATCTTCTTCCTCCTCCTTTAATCCCCCACCTATATATATTTTGTCTTTCTCAGAAACTTCGGCATAATACAGATACATTCTTTCAGAAGAACCGCCTGGTGTAGCATAAAATGTAGTAATATGTCTTAAATCATTTACCTGATATCCCGTTTCTTCTTCGGTTTCGCGAATAGCACATGCAACAGGGTCTTCATTTTCTTCTAAGCCTCCCGCCGGAATTTCAATAAGCCAGCCATTATCATTTTTTGTAGTAGGGTAACGAAATTGATTAATCAATATCAAATGATTGGTGTCTTTCTCATATAATAAAATTGCGACAGAATCTCCTCGATCTACCATTTCTCGGGAATATGTCACCGGAGTACTTTTATGAAATCGGTCATGAGTAACTACAGCTTTTTTAATTTTTAAAAAGCCATCATAAACCAAATCTTCATCAAGAATTTTATAATTCATCCATTCAGAATTAGGCGTACAAAATATTACATTTTGTTATTGCCAAGATATGGATTTTTAAACGGAAATATAATGATCAAACAGGTCTTTATATTAAATGGGCTCGACTAATTTTTAATATTAATCGAGCCCATTACCAATGACTAACTCAAATCCCTTTACTTTTTTTATAAAATTCCTTTTATCGATATAGAATCTAGTATAATCATTTCTGTACCTGCTCCATTTCTAAATGTTACTACCAATCTTCCTGTAGCTAATTTGTTATCTGGTATTGGTATTCTCAATTCTTGCCATGTTCCTTCTACTGCTTCAACATCATCATCAAAAATAGAAAGGATAGGGTCTCCTAAACCATCAGCTGTTTCAAAATAAACCACAATTCCATCTTCTGTCTCCCAGGAAGTAGTTCTAAAAAATAGTTTTACATCTAAAACAGCATTAGTAACATCAGGATTTAAACCTGTAATTTCATCAAAGGTTAACGTTACAAAACCATCGAGATCAGATGTAACATATCCTTGATTTCCGTCTATAAAATTAGTTTCGAAACTATCTGGGTTTGCAGAAGTAACTGTAGTATTATAGACTCCCATTATTTCTTGTTCAATTGCACTAACGCTAGCAGCTAAAAAGGATGCTGTAAAACCCAGCTCATCACCTGTACTTATATAACTTACATAAGGCACTTCTGATCCCGGGTCTGTATCTTGAATATTTGGTAACGGATCTTGTGTTGCTGCCGGACGCGGATACCTGGTTAAAGTTCCGAAAGTTGGTATTTCTTCAAAACTAGTATATCCAAATTCGAAAAGATCATCTTCTCCTATATTTATGGTTACACTTTTATTTTCTCTTTGATCTGGCTCTCCTAAAATATAGCCTTGTATAGGTTGAAGACTAAATGTTACTGCTCTTGATCCTTTAGAAAGCTCATCATTAACCAAAGATTCGAGCAATGTTACATCTACTGTTGACTGTCCGGCAGGTAAAACAAAACTTCCTGAACTTGCCGGAAGCATAAAATCAACTCCTTCTTGAGCCGCATCCTGATCCGGAAATGTCACAGTATAATTTACAGTCAGGTCTGTAGCAAGAAGCTCTCCTGAGTAGGTAAACGTAGTAGTAACAGCTCCCATATCAGACTCAAGGACATTGATCTCATTAGTTTTAAAAGAAATATAATTAAATTCTGAAGGTAATAGTACATCGTTTTCAGTATCACAACCTAGGATACTTACTAAACCTATGAGGTATATAAATTTTATACTTTTCATTTTTGTTTTGTTTTTAGTATCCTGGATTTTGTTGATTAGCAATACTAGGGTTTACATTGATTTCATCGATAGGTATGGGTAAAATCGTTCTATTCGCAGGTGCATTAATCTCGATTGGATCCCCATCTTGTCTGTATTTATTAAAAGTAACACCATGCCTGGTAAGGTCAAAAAGCCTAAACCCTTCAAAAGCCAGTTCTTTTCTTCTTTCTAATAAAATTTTATCAAGCAATGCCTGCCCTGTCTCTGTCGATACTGGTAATGTATCTGGAGGAACGGGTGCTTCTAATGCGCGATGAATAATAATATCTAATGCTTGCTGAGCGTCTGAATCTTCATTTAATTGTGCATGCGCTTCTGCTTTTATCAAATACATCTCTGAAAGTCGTAAAACATGTACATTATCATCCTGAGTGTCATTACGAGGGAATTTTTGTATCAAATTTACTGCTCCATCTGCTGGATACAACTCTTTTCTAATATCTGTATCAGATAAATTATTTTTAAAATTATCTGTAGCAAATGCATCTTTATAATTAAGATAAAAATGGCTAATTGAATTTGATCCCGAATTATCGGTTTCATTATTAGCAACAACAAATAAACTTTCTGAATTAAAGTCCTCTGCCCAAGCGGTAATATAATTATCTCTTGTTAGTAAATTTTTACCGCTGGTATTAATAACATCGGTAGCCATATCTCTTGCTCCTGACCAATTCTCTTGATGTAAATATACTCTCGCCAATAATGCTTTTGCAGCATTGATATCCAACCTTGTTGGCCTGGATTCTGTACGCATAAGACTAATAGCTTCTTGTAAATCACTAATTATTTGTTGATAAACAGCTGCTGTTGAACTTCGTGGAGGCTCTTGCAAGTTTGCTCCATCACCTAGCAGTGCAAAATCTGGTATTGGAACCCCTAAATGAGAGGCATCTGTAGTAAAATTATAAGGTTGAGCAAATAATAGCTGAAAATTATGAAAAGCCAGTGCTCTCAATGCATACATTTCTCCTATATACTGATCTGCATCTTCTTGTACTGTCTCTGGAAAAGATAATTTCTTGGCTTCACGAATTACAATTGAAGTGGTGGCAATTATCCGAGACATAATATTCCATGCCTCGTTAGTTCGGGCATCATTCGAGGTAACTATATAATCATCAAATTCTAAATACCTTCCTGTGTTGTCAAAAGCATCAATAAAAGCATTATCCGACATAATTTCGGGCAATAGCGTAAAAGTTCTGTTATATAGAGCTGAATTTGCTAAGAAACTATATGCTCCACTAGTAGCCAGTTTCAAAGAATTAATATCTGTAATAGCATTTTCTACTTCGACAGCATCAGAAAAGCGTTGTTCTAAAGTATCCTCACACGACGATAAGATGAGTATTGTGGCAATAAATATATAAATGTATTTTTTCATGATAATTCGTTTAAAATGTGATATCTAAACCTAAAAACAATGTACTTGAAATAGGTATTTCCTGATTTAATCTACCGTCTGATCCTGCTTCGGGATCTCGTTCTAATCGATCATCTTTGATAAAAGTGTATAAATTATTTCCTTTTACATACACTCGAGCCGTAGAAAGCCCTATTCTTTCTATAGAAGTTAAAGGAAGGTCATAAGAAAGCGCTACTTCTCTTAGTCTCACATAGCTTCCATCATACACAAACCTACTTGATCGCAAAGCAGAACTTCCTGATTGGCCATTTCCGTATACAAAAGCAGGAATATCTGTAACATCTCCTGGTTTTTGCCATCTTCGTTCGTAAGTACCACGGCTCACATTTCCAGTAGAAGATAATCGTCGAGAACCATCACTATTGGTAAATCTATTCCATGTATCATATACTAAACCTCCCCAGGCGGTATATAATTGAAAATTCAGGGTAATTCCTTTGTATGAGAAAGAATTTCTAAGACCTGCATAAAAATCGGGGGTTGCATTACCAATAATAACTTGCTCTGCATTATTATAGTTTGAAGTTACTTCGGTTCTAGTATCATCGACATACCAAAGGGCATTACCGTTTGCCGGATCTACTCCTGCATATCTTGGCAGGTAAAATGTTTCTATATCTTCTCCTATTGCTACAATACTAGTGCCGCCTACTATAGGATCACCGCCTCTACTTAATTTGGTAACTTCATTTTTATTTGCTGTAAAATTGAAATTTGTTGTCCAGGTAAATCCATTAGTATTCGAAACTACATTACGAGAAGTAATATCGAATTCTATCCCTGTATTTTCCATCGATCCAATATTTTCTGCAATATTATTTCCTCCACCCCCATCTTCTCCTCCATCTCCATTAGCTGCAGAAATAGGTCTTTGTCTTAATAGATCTGTTGTTTCTCTTGTGTACCAATCAACACTACCTTGTATTCTATTATTTAATAAGGAATAATCTAACCCTACATTAAAAGCTTTATTTAACTCCCATTTTATATCAGGATTCCCTACTGATGTAAAAATCAAACCAGGATTACCATCACTATCATTAACTCTGAACAGGTTAAATATTCCTGTCTCAGGATCATTACCATTTACACCATAACTCGATCTTAATTTTAGGTCGTTTATAAAACCAACAGACTCCATAAATGACTCATTAGCTATATTCCATCCCAGGCCTGCTGACCAAAATATTGCGAATTGATTATTTTCTCCAAAACTTGAGGATCCATCACGTCGTACAGAACCGCTTATCAAATATTTGTCATTTTGTGAGTATTCTGCATTAAGAAATACAGAGTTTAAACCACTTTGTGCTTTATTGGTAGAAGCCAAGGTTGGAGTACTACCATTATTAAGATCTTCAAAACCATCTGGAATATTTTCTACTGTAAGATCACTAAATTTGTTTCTGGTTTTTTGTAATTCGTACCCTCCGAATGCGGTTAAACTGTTGTTATTCCAATTCAGATTATAACGTAATAGGTTTCTAAACAACCAGGAAAACAAAAAATTAGAATCCTGTTCTCCTCGACCTAAAGGTCTTCCATCTCCATAACCAGCTGGCAATCTTATAAATTCGTCCTGAAAGGTTTGATTCATATTGATCAAAGATTCAAAAGATAGACCTTTTGCAATTTCATATGATAATCCTGCACCGGCCAGTATTCTATGATCTATATCTTTTCGTATCTCATCTTGCGCCTGTGCAATTGGGTTATGGGTACTATTAAACCCAAAATTAAATGTTCCGTCTTCATTATAAGGAGATATATCTGGTCGAATTCTGTATATTGAACGTACGGGATTAGCAAATGTACCACCTCTTGGTCTTTCTTTGGAAATTGATTTATTATAAGAGATATTAACATCTAGTTTTAAACGATCTGTAAATTTATGGTCGATCTTTAACCTAGTATTCATTCGCTCTAACTGCGAATTTAGAATAATTCCTTCTTGATTAAAATATCCACCAGAAAGGTAAAATTTTGTGTTTTCTCCTCCTCCTCTCACAGAAAGATTATGCTGTTGGTATAATCCATCTCTGGTAAGTTCATCATACCAATCTGTATTTACATTAGGATTAAATCCATTATCGGTTAAAAAAGTTAGTGCATCAGCATCATTATCACGTATTCCTGCATTTTGTACTCCTTCTACCAATAATTCTTGTAATTCTGAGGTGTTTAATGGTTTAAATCGTTCTGCGACAGTCGCTGATGACAAACCAGATTGTACACTATATGAAACCTGAGTCTTACCAGAAACCCCAGATTTGGTTTTTATAACGATTACCCCATTAGCTCCTCTTACACCATAAATCGAAGTAGCAGCAGCATCTTTTAGGATAGACATTGCCTCAATATCATTTGGATTAAGTGATGTTACCACAGCAGAGTTTGTAGTCTGAAAACCATCAATAACATATAGAGGAAATGCAGATTCAAATGATCCAACTCCACGTATTCTCACATTGGGAGATGCTCCGGGTTGCCCACTGCTAGCCGTTACCTGTACACCAGCAATATTACCTTGAATACTCTCTTGTATAGCTGCTCTAGGTGTGGCAGTAATTGATTTTACATCTATATTTAATGCAGAACCTGTAAGTCTTGATTTTCGCTGAACACCATATCCAGTTACAATAACTTCTTCTAGATTACTAATATCTTCTTTTAAGACTACATCTATAATAGTATTAGTTACTATAATTTCCTGCGTTTCAAAACCTACATAAGAAAACACTAGAGCATCACCTTGATTAACTTCTAATTTATAATTACCATCAAAATCTGTTAATGTTCCTTTGTTTGTTCCTTTAATAATTACATTTACTCCTGGTAAAGGGTAGCCTTCTTCGCTTTGTATTGTACCGCTTACAAAATTTTGCTGTGTTTTGGTTTCATCACCAATCGTATTTTTATTGGTTTGCTCTATTGACTTTTCTTCTATATAATCTAATAGGTTTCTAAGAGCTAATCCTGATGTTTTTACATTTCTTGGAAATAAAACGATTTGATTTTTATAAATCTTGAAATTTATATTAGTATTATCAAATAGCCCGTACAGCACTTTTTTTACTCGTTCATTAGTTGCTACTAGAGATACTTTTCTTGAAATATCGACCAAATTGTTATTATAAAAGAAACGAAATTCGCTTTTTTGTTCAATCTCCTCAATGGCCATTTGCAATGTAACCTCTTCAAGAGAGATTGATATATTTTGAGAATATGTATTAAATGAAAATAGTTTTGAAATGGTAATACATATAAGTAAAGAATAAATTTTCATAATTCTTATAAGATGTTTTCTGGATAAGAAAACTCCGGAAAGGTTTTTTTTCATAATTTTGTGTGATTTTAATTATTCTAATTCTGAGTCTAATTAAATGATTAACAGAAGAGGATGTTACCGCATCCTCTTCTCTATTTATTATATTATTCTGAATTGAGCATGACTTTGTTGTTTACATATTTATAATTAATTGGTGAAGACATTTTGATGAGTTCTAAAACCTCTTTTAGGGTAAGGTTATCAAACTCTCCTGTATACTTGTATTGTAGAAGTGAATCAGATTTAATTGTAAACTCTACATTATATTTTCTGTTTAGATCTAATACAACTTGTTTTAATGGAGTTTTGTCAAAAATTAATTTACCTTCTTGCCAGGCAACTATATTTTTAGAATCCACTCTATCCACTTTAATATCACTTTTTTCTTTATCAAAAATTGCCCTCTGCGATGGTTCCAAAACGATGGGTTCTTCTTTTTGTTGTTGAAAAACTTCAACTTTTCCTGTTACCAATGTAGTTTCAATTTTTTCGTCTTTTGGGTAGGATTTCACATTAAATGATGTACCCAAAACTCTAATATTGATATGATCTGTAGTTACTATAAAAGGTTTGGTTACATCCCTCTTTATATCAAAAAATGCTTCTCCTACCAAAGTAACTTTTCTAATACTATCTGTAAATGTATTGGGATAAGTAAGACTACTATTGGCATTTAATACAATCGTAGAACCATCTGGTAACACTACTGTTTTGTACCCTCCATGGCTCGTAGCTACATGCTTAGTATTAGAATTAAGGATTTCTGTAGTATCAACAACCGAATTGTTATTAGGAAAAGGTGTAAATATATACCACATCATAAAAGGGACTACTATCGATGCTGCAATAGCTGTGTAATAGTATCTTTTCTTCTTAGTTCTCTTTGAAGAAAAACGTTGGTACTGAGCATTAACATCCATATTACTTAGTGAATCCAAATTAGAGGCAACATATTCTGCCTTAAGTAAATTGAACTGTTTTTGATGCTCACTATCTTTTTTAATCCATTCGATTACTACTTTCTTTTCATCAGGATTAGCATCTCCCTTTATAAACTTTATAAGGTCTTTTTCTTGCATTAATTACAATCTTATATTTATACAGACGTACAAATATGGATTACCCCCCAATAAAATTTTGGTTTTTTTAAAAAAAAGATAAGAATTCTCGTAAATGTAGCCTCATATGTTTTATTGCCTTAGACATATGATTCTCTACAGTTTTAATCGAAATATCTAATTCATCAGATATTTCTCTATTCTTTAAACCTTCAATTCGGCTTTTAACAAAAACTTTTTTACATTTCTTCGGAAGTAATTCAATACCTGTCTGTATTCTTTGTTCTAATTCTTTCTCTAGTATAGAAGAAGCATCCTTATCTGCAAGTGCATTATGGTTTATGAAAGCTTCAAGTTGTACTATATTATTTGAGCTATTAAGCTTATATTTTTTGGATCGTAAATAATCTAGGCAGGAATTTTTGGTACTCTTAAACAGGTACCCATTAATATTAGTAGTAATATTTTTTTTGTTTTTCCAGATTTTCACAAATACATCCTGTACTATCTCTTCTGCTTCTTCCTTATTAGAAACATAGCTTCGAGCTACATATAATAACTTACTATAATAAAGTTCAAAAAGAATCTTGAAGGCTTCTTCATTTCCTTCATTTATATTCTTAATGAAAAAGCTTTGTGTTATTTGTGATTCCTTTTTCACTAGTACAATAATTCATGATAAAGGTAAATATTTTTTTTTAACGATACTACAACAAATAATTAACACTAAAAATTTCATTATCACAAAATAAACTACAAACCCTTGATATATATACATATATCCAAGGATTTTATTAGTTTATTATTTGGGTATAAAATCTTCAAAAATAGATATATTAAGAAATTTTTACCTCGTTAATTTCTGTCCCTGATTCTGTATACAAATTTTAATCCACTCCAATCCTTATCTATTGCAGCCACTTTTACATCAACCAGCCCAATACTAATTAGATAATTTCTTATAGGATCTCTTTTAAGATCTGTAGGAATTACTGAGCTTCCTTTTGGCCAGCTTACCCATAACATTCCGTTCTTTTTTAAAGCCGCCTTATATATAACTGCTACTTCCTTTAATTCTGCAAAAGTGGTACAAAAAATATGAATAAAATCTACACTTTCATTTTTTGGCTGCTGTACCTCTCTAATTCTTTTTGGTATATCTGAAAAAAGGCTATAATAATAATTTGGTTGTTTATAAAGCATTAATATATCATCATCCTTAATCCCTAATTTTTTGGCTAGAGGTGTACCCGAATATCCTGTTGGCATAATTAAAATGTGTTTACAATACATTAATGACACTATTCAAAGTTACTAAATACCCTGAACAGAAATGCTCTTAGAATTATTTTGTACCTTTTATCTTTTCAAATTTTTAATCCTCGTTATAATGTCTAATCAATAATTTATTAGGATTATACAAAAAAGCATTGGATACCTACACAAAGTTTTTTACATTCGGCGTCTATTTGATAACCATAAATCATCTATTATGCAAAATACTGCTTTGACAGAAATTCATACTGCCTTGGGAGCTAAAATGGTTCCTTTTGCTGGTTATAATATGCCTGTATCTTATGAAGGTGTAAATATAGAACACGAAACGGTACGTAAAAGTGTTGGAGTTTTTGACGTATCTCATATGGGAGAGTTTCTTATTACTGGTCCTAACGCATTAGATCTTATCCAAAAAGTAACTTCTAATGATGCTTCTAAGTTAGTAGATGGAAAAGCTCAATATAGTTACTTACCAAATGATAAAGGTGGAATTGTAGATGATTTAATCGTATATAGAATTGCTGATCAAAAATATCTTATGGTGGTCAACGCATCTAATATCAAAAAAGACTGGGATTGGATAAGTAGTCACAACACAATGAATGCTGATATGCGTGACCTGTCTGATGAGTATTCTTTATTAGCTATTCAAGGGCCAAAAGCTGCGGTAGCTATGCAATCTTTAACTTCTGTTGATCTTGAAGCAATGAAATTCTACACTTTTGAAGTGTCTGATTTTGCCGGGATCGAACATGTTATTATTTCTGCTACAGGATATACAGGTAGTGGTGGTTTTGAAATCTACTGCAAAAATTCTGAAGTAGAACAAATTTGGAGTAAAGTATTAGAAGCTGGCGCAGATTATGGTATTAAACCTATTGGTCTTGCTGCCAGAGATACATTAAGATTAGAAATGGGATATTGTCTTTATGGCAATGATATTAATGATACCACCTCTCCTATTGAAGCTGGGTTAGGTTGGGTTACTAAATTCTCAAAAGATTTTATTAATGCAGAAGCCTTAGCCAAAGAAAAAGAGCATGGTGCAGAGCGAAAATTAATTGGTTTTGAGTTAGATGAACGCGGTATTCCTCGTCATGATTATGATATTGTAGACGGAAACGGAAATAGTATTGGGATAGTAACTTCTGGTACTATGTCTCCTTCTTTAGGAAAAGGTATTGGTCTTGGATATGTTCCTTCGATTTTTGCAAAACCGGGAAGTAAAATCAATATCCAGGTACGTAAAAATGCAATTCCTGCAACAGTAATAAAATTACCTTTCTACAAAGGGTAGTTTTACAATAAAAATAGTATAGTTAAGTTTCAAAGTTACAGCAGTAATATTTGGAACTTAATTTTTTTTACACATAACTAACATTGAAGAAAGTTTTAATCATAGGAGCCAGTGGTTTTATAGGAAATGCGCTATATAAAGAGCTTAATTCCTATTTTGACACCTACGGTACATACCATACAGATAATCCTTTTTTTGAAAAAAATCAAAAGTTTTTTCAGTATGATATGGAACTGGAAGATATCTCTATTTTATTGGATAATCTTAAACCTACTATTATTATTACTGCTCTTAGAGGTAACTTTAATTCACAATTAGACGCACATCAACGTATCATACAATGGATTCAAAAACATAAATGTCGACTTGTTTTTATCTCCAGTGCTAATGTATTTGATTCTTTTAGCAATTACCCATCATACGAATATGATAAAACCCTTAGTGATAGTGTTTTTGGCAGATTCAAAATCAAAATTGAAAACGCACTAATGCGATTACCTACTCATAAGTATGTAATAGCACGAGTACCCATGGTTTTTGGCTCTACTACTCCAAGAGTGCAAGAGCTTAAAACTCTTCATGATCTAAAAGCACCTATAGAAGTTTTTCCTAATGTTATTATTAATGCAACTTCGATATTTAAATTAACACAACAAATACATTATATCATTAATCGCAATAAGAAAGGAGTTTTTCACCTTGGAAGTACTGATCTTATTTATCATCTCGATCTAATTAAAGAAATTTGTGATGCCTTGCAATTAGATGAACCGGTTTTCAAGCAAGTCTATGATTCTAATAATGACCGCTATCTTGCTGTTTTACCAAAAGATAATAAACTTCCTAAAAATCTTCAAATTACGACACAACAGGTTATTGATTCTGTAATTGCGAAATAATTCTTAATATATTGATAATTGGTTATTAATAATACATATTCCAATTATCTTTGTACTATGATTGAAGATGGAAAAAAGATTATATTATTTGATGGTGTTTGCAACTTATGCAACACTGCAGTCTTATTTACTATTAAACGAGATAAAAATGATGTATTTCGCTATGCTCCATTACAAAGTAAAATTGGTAAAAGATTAATCGCAGAGAGAAATATTGATTCTACAAAATTAGACTCTATATTATTAATTGACCCTGATATTGCTTACTATTATAAATCAACAGCTGCTCTACATATTGCAAAACAACTCTCTGGTATATATCCCCTACTTTCTGTTTTTCTTATTTTACCTAAATTCTTTAGAGATTGGATTTACGATATTATTGCCAAAAACAGGTATAAGTGGTTTGGTAAAAAAGAAAGTTGTATGATTCCAACCCCAGAACTCAACGCTCTTTTTATAGATCAATAGTAATTGAATCATTATCTACATTCCTTCATTTAGTCTCCGGTATAATAACCGAAGAATCATTTGTTCTATGTTTTACCGTATGTTCAGTTTGATATTTTTTTCTAAGCTCATTTGATTGAGCATCTAACTTATTAATATTATCAATATGTACAATACTAAGACATATTACAGCGAAGGTAATAAGCACTATGGGTAGTAAAAGCCGTTTCATCTTTATGAGTGTTTATGTGATACTTCAAATGTATAGATAAGAACGATACAGCGTAAGGGGATTTTAACTAAGAATGCTTAGGGGGTTTTTCCCCTGCTAAAAATATAAACGAACAACTTTAAAAAGAAGCATTATCTAAATCAAAAGAGAAACAAAAAGTATAATATCAAAAACCGGTATTATGATCTGGAAACTAAATATTTCTTCTAACTAAAAAGCAGAAAAACAATTCTTTTACCAGGTTAAATACCCAAAAAAACAAGCAAATTAATCTTTAACGTTGAAATGTATAACGAAAACCATCTTTAAACTGCTCGTCAACTATAAATTCATTAGTTGTAATTTCAAAATTACCTAAGTTTCTTTCGTTAACGATCAGTTCTTTATTTCCATTTATGGTAACAATAGAAAAAGTATAAATTCCTGTTGGAAATAAATCCTCGGTAGAAGAATTAGCTGCGTTATTATTAGTTACTTCTACTCTTTCTTTAGTATCATCAAAGTCCCAAACTATGACTCCTTTTTCAAAATCATCATTTATACCTGAAAATCCTCCTGTAACATTTACTAAATGCCAAATCCCTGTTAAACCAGATGGATTAGAAGGCGGATTAACTGGGTTATCATCATCATCTCCACTACAACCTATTATGACAAATAAGGATACTACATAAATAAAATGTTTCATCTCTATTATTTTTGGTTACTACTATATAACAGTAGATGAATTACATTTAGTATACGTTGCGTTAACAAATGTTAAATATCAAAATATACAACCATATCATTTTATCAGAACCCTAACTAAATCAAAGTTTCTGCAATGTGTTCAATTTCGTCCAAAAGAGCTACCAAGTCATCTTTCTGAGTTAATGGATTCATAATTGTAGTTCTTAAATAACGATGCTCACCTATTGTTGTTTGAACAATATAAAATTTACCAGATTTCACTAACCATTGGCGAATTGCATTATTAAGAGCATTAAGATCTTTATTATCGGTTTTGATATATCTGAAATTAATAATATTTGCTTCAGGCTCTAGGGCTAACTCGAAAGAAGATCGCTCTCTTACCATTTTTGCAAAGACCGAACCCAGATCATAAAGTTTATCAATATTCTTCTCGAATATTTCTTCTCCATATGTCTTAAGGATGGTATATACCTTAATAGACATCATTAATTTTGTACATTCAAATGTTCGTTTCCCCGAATTGTACCATTCTTTGGTATGCTGAGAATCCCAAAGATATTGAGCTTTTTGAGCAAATGTCTGATATGCATTTTCTCCTTTCTTAAAAATTAACGCTGTGTTTAAAGCTGGAGTCATTAACATTTTATGAAAATCTATAACTACAGAATCAGCACGAGATATTCCATTGGTTAGATGTTGATATTTTTTTGAGAATACCACTCCTCCACCATGTGCTCCATCAATGTGAAACCACAAGTTATTTAGTTCTGCAAAATCAGCTAATGCTTCTAAATCATCATATGATCCTGTGGCTGTAGAACATGCACAACCGATAAGTGCAATCACATGAAACCCATCAGATTTAGCTTTATCCAAATACGTATCTAACACACTTGTATCTATTTTAAAATCTATATCTACTGGTACTTTAATAATTCCTTCACTTCCTAAACCAAGAATTCTGGCTGCTCTATCAATACAATAATGTGCTTCTTCAGAAACCATAACCGCCAATTTTTCTTGATGCCCCTGTTCCCAAACAGCAGATGGAGCTTTAGCTTTACGTGCTGCTAATAGTGCAGTAAGATTAGCCAAAGTACCTCCAGAAGTAAGAAAACCAGAAGTTTCTGCAGTATATCCAATTCTTTGCGCTACAAAATCAGTAACGATCTTTTCAATTGCATTAGCCGCCATTCCCATTTCATATACACCAGTACCATTACTTAATAAATCAGACATCAGTCCTGCCAAAGTTGAAACCAATGCAGGAACTGCAACTTGATGACCAATATATCTTGGGTGATGTACCTGAACCGAGTGATCTAAAATGTTTTTAAATACATCTAGTATTCCCGAATCTGATGCAAAATCTTGTTTCCAGTAGGATAGTTCCTCTTCTGGATTGCGAAAAGGTAGTACAGGGTGTTCTCGATCGGTCTGAACCTTTTCTAAGTGATCTGCTAGTAAATCAATAACTTGATGCCCCATCTTTCTGAAATCTGAAGGATCGTAAGCTTTTTCTAATATATCTGTTTTTGGTATTGTATTCTGCATGTTTCGTATTAGAATTAGGTCTTTTAATAGCACATATAAAAAAAATTAACAATTCAGAAAAAGTCAGCCTGTAAAACAAGCAATTAAAGTATCAACTATATTAAGACAATCTACCAGAATAGCAGGCTGACAAGTTCTGATCAGTAATTCTCCAATATGCGCAATGGATTAAACAAACATTTAAACACTCCAAAATTAGTTATCTATATTTATAATAAAAAATACTTAATTTTGATAAACTAATAACAAAAAGTAATAAATGACTCTTCAGCAAATAAAAAGTGTAGTTGTATTATCAGAGAAATTAAATTTTACAAGAGCAGCAGAAGAACTAAACATTGTTCAACCGGCTTTAAGCAGGCAAATTAAGCAGTTAGAAGAACAGATTGGAGCTATTTTATTCATAAGAGATAAACGTAACGTAAAACTTACTCCTGCTGGGCAACATTTTGTAAAAGAAGTAAAAAAACAACTTGCTCAATTAGAAAGATTAAAAAAGCAAACTATTAATATTCATAATGGACATGCCGGAGAAATTAATATAGGGTTTACACATTCTATAATGCAAACCATCCTACCCGAGATTTTAAAGACAATTAATTATCAAATACCTGGTATAAAAGCAGTTTTAAAAGAAATGAATAACCGTGATCAATATTTGGCATTACAACAAAACGAATTAGATATTGGTTTTGCTACAAACCCGATGGTTCCTTTTAATTTGAAAAGTAAAGTGCTTCGTATTGATAATTTTTTAATACTACTCCCCGAAGATCACCCTGTTGATGAACATAATTATACCGATTTTTCTATTTTTTCTAATGAGGAATTTATATTTCCATCTGTAGCGGATGGTCCAAATTATGTGCATATTCTAGAGTCTATCTGTATTGATGCCGGGTTTGCTCCAAAAATTGTTCATGAAACAGATTCTGCAAGTACTAGTTTCAGGCTAGTCGAAGCTGGATTGGGAATTTCTTTCGAGCCTGTATCTTCATTACAGGGGCATGAATTTCCTATAAAAATTATTGAATTAAAAGATATAAAACAGAAGGCACAACTAACTATGATGTGGAATCCCGAAAGAGAGACAGAATACCCACTATTATTTGAATTACTTAAAAACTGGGCTGTTAGTTAAATAAAATAATTGATTAGGTTTAGTCTAATCTACCCTTGATAATCATCGTCCCATTCTTTTACATTGGGTTCTCCTAATTTTCCAACTGACTTTGCTACAATCATAGATACCGTAGCATCTCCAGTAACATTAACCGTTGTTCTTAACATGTCTAAAGGCCTGTCTACTGCAAAGATTAGTGCCAAACCTATTGGTAATTTATCCGAAGGGAAACCAATTGCTTCTAATACAATAACTAACATCACCATTCCTGCTCCGGGAACAGCTGCCGATCCTATTGAAGCCAATAAAGCAGTTAGTACAATAGTAATTTGATTACTAAAAGTTAATCCTTCTGGCCAAAGCACTTGCATAATAAATACTGAAGCTACTGCCTGATATAAACTAGTACCATCCATATTGATCGTGGCACCAACTGGTAATACGAAACTAGATACTTCTTTATCCACACCAATATGCTCTTCTACTCTTTCCATAGTAACAGGAAGCGTAGCTGCACTAGAACTTGTTGAAAACGCTAATAGTTGTGCAGGACTGATTTCTTTTAAAAACCATAATGGAGATTTCTTGGTAATAACAGCAACCAATGTACAATAGAACACAATCATTAACGCTAGTCCGAATATTACAACACCAGCATATTTTAATAAAGCTAACAATATATCAGGATCATCAGAAGTAACCACTACATTAGCTAATAATGCAAAAACAGCATATGGTGCAGTAAGCATAATCAAATCAACCATCTTTAACACTACATCATTTAAGCTATCAAAGAATTTTTTAAGAGGTTCTGACTGTGTAGGTTTTATCAATAACATACTGATACCAAGAAAAATTGCAAAGAATATCACCTGCAACATCATCTTGTTATCACTCATTGCTTTAAAAGCATTTTGAGGAACCATATCAACAATAAATTGCAAAGGACCACTTTCTTTTTGTCTACTTGCTTCAGCTATACGTTCTGATATTTTAGCGTTACCAGCATATTCTGTAGTTAGTTTCTCTATAGTTTCGGGAGTAATCCCATTTCCTGGTTTAAAAGTATTTACTAATAATAAACCAATGGCTATTGCAATAACCGTAGTTAAGATATAAATAACGATAGTTCTTCCTCCTATCAGTTTAAATTTAGAAATATCTTTTAGATCAGAGATTCCTTTGATCAAAGAGGCTAAAATTAACGGAACTGCAATTAGTTTCAGTAGATTTACAAATATGGTTCCCAAAGGTGCTATCCAATCTCCTGTAAATTCCTTTCCCCATGAAAATGTTGTCATTAAAAACCCGAATAATATACCTAATATCATTCCGATCATAATTTTCCAATGCAGTGCGATTTTTTTCATGTGAAGAATTTAATTTTTAAGCCAAAACAGCGTCCAATATATAAATTTAAAATAATAAAAGGGGATAGAAATTGTGAAATACGAAATAAAAGACCTGTTTTTTTTAATATATAAGTGTTTTACAGGTTAGTAATTCTAATTTGTACCACACATTAAAACTACACTACTCTATATTAATTTATTTCTTAATTGTTCTATTCATTAACCAATAATCGACAAGTACCAAAGCAGCCATAGCCTCTACAATAGGTACTGCTCTTGGGACTACACAAGGGTCATGTCTCCCTTTTCCTTGCATAGTAACAATATTACCTTCTTTATCGATAGTTTCCTGATCCTGCATAATTGTAGCTACAGGTTTAAAAGCTACATTAAAATAGATATCCATCCCATTAGAAATCCCTCCTTGTATACCTCCAGATAAATTCGTTTGTGTAGTCCCATCGGTATTAAAAAGATCATTATGCTCACTTCCTTTTAGTTCTGATCCGGCAAAACCACTTCCGTATTCAAATCCTTTAACTGCATTAATAGATAGCATAGCTTTCCCTAATTCGGCATGCAGCTTATCAAAAGCTGGCTCACCTAACCCTACTGGCACACCAGAAATGGCACAACTTACAATTCCGCCAACAGTATCTCCTTCTTTTCTAATTTGTTTGATATAGTGCTCCATTTCCGAAGCCATCTTAGGATCCGGGCAGCGTACAATATTACTTTCGGTTAATGATAAATCAAGTTCTGTATGACTTTTTTCTAATTTGATGGAGCCAACACCGCTCACATAGGCCTGAAATTTTATATCAGACAATACTTGTTTAGCGATTGCTCCTGCTACTACTCTACTTGCTGTTTCGCGAGCAGAAGAGCGTCCTCCTCCTCTATAATCTCTAATGCCATATTTTTGATCATAGGTATAATCTGCATGAGACGGTCGATAAGAATCTTTAATATGAGAATAATCTTTAGACTTTTGATTTGCATTTTTGATTGCAAAACCTATTGGAGTTCCTGTTGTAACACCTTCAAAAATACCAGAATAAAACTCGACAGTATCGGGTTCTTTACGTTGTGTAACAATAGCCGACTGACCAGGTTTACGACGATCAAGTTCTTGTTGAATAGCGTCTAAGTCGAGTGTTACACCAGCTGGGCAGCCATCAATGACTCCACCAATTGCTACTCCGTGTGATTCTCCAAAAGTAGTAACCTTAAATAGGTTACCAAATGTATTTCCTGCCATGCATACAATTTTTAGCAAATGTAATTTTTAATCTTCAAAAATACAGTAGTATTATCATATAAAAAATTGGGTTTTATTTACAAAAATTCAATCAAAATTCATTTTTTATTAAAAGTTAAAAATTGTATCAATTTATACTCTCACCGAAAACGGAGTATTTTCACCTAAGAAAACACTATCAATTGCACTCTTATTTATAATAAATTAGTTAGGTTTGAACTATTACAACTAGAATACATACCATAATAACAAGGACATTATTAAGCCTGTGCACGCAATCAAAGTGGTCATTACTGTCCATGAGCGAAATGTCTGCTTTTCGGTTAAACCGAGGTATTGTCCTACCAACCAAAATCCGCTATCATTAACATGCGATAAAATAGTCGCTCCAGAAGCTATTGATATAACAAAAAGTGCAATTTGAGCAGCACTAAAATCACCGATTAAAATAATTGGGGATGCTATTCCGGCAGCAGCAATCATTGCTGTTGTGGCTGACCCTTGAAGTATACGTATCAAAGCTGCTACTATAAAAGCAAATAGTAAAGGGTGTATAAACGATCCTTGTAGTGAAGAAGCTAATATTTCTCCTGCTTTAGTGTCTACTAAAATTTGTTTAAAAGCACCTCCTGCCCCAGTAAGTAATATTATAGCTCCTGCGGGTTGAAAAGATTTCATTGACAATTTTAGTAATTCGTCTCTTCCTGTTCCTCTTCTAATCCCTAAAATATACCATGCAAGAAGGTTTGCTATAATTAAAGCAGTAAATGGATGCCCCAGTAATGCACTACTATATGTTACTGATTCTGGCAAAAAATTCTCGCCCATCCAATCTCCAAGAAAAATAGTCTTTAAAACGATTAAAAGAATTGGTAATGCTATAATTGCTATAATAGTGATTGGATTAGGGTATTCTTTATCTTCTAGGATATTTACGCCTTGTTCTGGTATCGAAACACTTATTTTCTTAGAAACATATTTTGCAAAAACGGGTCCACTAATGATCGCGGCAGGGATACCAGTAATAAATCCTAAGATAATTACCCAGCCTAAATTAGCTCCAAGAATATCTGCAACCGCAACGGGTCCAGGAGTTGGCGGAATAAAACTATGTGTAATAGCTAACCCTGCTAGTAAAGGAATCGCATATAATAATACCGATTTTTTGGTATTTCTCGCAATAGCATACACTACAGGAACTAAAATGATAAATGCCACATCAAAAAATACCGGAATAGCGATAATAAAACCAGTAATCATCATCGCCCAGGATGCATTTTTTTCACCGGCGATTTTTAATATATATCTTGCTAAGCCCTGAGCTCCGCCAGAATGTTCTAATAATCCTCCAAATAAGGCTCCTAACCCAACTACTGTAGCCACAAAACCTAAAGTTCCTCCCATTCCATTCTTTATACTATCAAGAATCATTTCTGGTGACAACCCAGTAATGATGCCGACAAGTATGCATACAATAAGAAGCGCAATAAAAGCCTGTATTTTCAATTTTAGAATCATGAAAAGTAGAGCAAAAATACCTACTCCTACAGCAATTAGTAATTGATATTCCATATATATTAGCTTTTCCAGTTTGTGTGAAAATATTCGGTAATTGGAGCATCAACTCGTTGGTATGTATGTGCTCCAAAATAATCTCGTTGTGCCTGTATCATATTTGCAGAAGATTGTGCCGATGTATAGATCAAAAAATAGTTTGTAGCAGCAGACATTACTGGCAGAGGATATCCAGCTTTCATTGCCATAGAGACCGTATCTGTTAATTTGGTGATATTAATTTTCATCATCTCTACAATTTCTGGAAACAAAAGCAATGAAATTGGATTACTATCTTTAAATAAAGTAGATATTTTCTCCATTATATCACTACGAATAATACATCCATTGGTCCATATTCGTGCTATCTCTGATAAATTAAGATTCCATTGGTATTCTTGAGATGCCTGTGATATAAGGTCAAATCCTATTGCATGATTGATAATACTTGTGGCGTAAAAAGCTTTTTCTAAAGTAGCTAATAGTTCTTCATCATTAAAACCTGTAGAAGGCTTCAATTTATAAATTTCTGAGGCATGAACACGTTCTGATTTCATACCAGAAAGATTTCTTGCCATTACAGCTTCTGAAATGGTTGATATTGGCATTCCTATTTCTAAGGCTGATACTGCTGACCATCCTCCAGTTCCTTTTTGTCCCGCTTTATCTAGAATTTTATCAATCAAAAACTCTTCTCCTTCCATTTTTCTTAGAATATCTACTGTAATTTCTAAAAGGAAACTATCTTTTTTATTCATTCTCCAGGATTCAAAAACATCACTAATCTGCTTTGGGTTTTTGTTTCCATAAAATCTCAAAAAATGATATATTTCTGATAATAATTGCATTTCTGCATATTCTATCCCATTATGAATCATTTTCACATAGTGTCCTGATCCCTGAGTACCAATATAAGTACAACATGGATTATTATTTTTATCTCTAGCTGCAATAGCCTCTAAGAATTTTCCCGAACGCATATATGCTTCTTTCGACCCTCCTGGCATAATAGATGGTCCTTTTAATGCTCCTTCTTCACCACCAGAAACTCCAGTTCCAAGAAAATGTATTCCAGATTTGGATACTAATTGTTCTCTTTCCAAAGTTTTTTTATAATGAGAATTCCCTCCATCAATCAAACAATCTTCTCTTGATAACAATGGTAATATCGATTCTATAACCATGTCTATAGGTTTTCCTGCATTGACCATGATCATGATTGTCCGAGGTTGCTCTAACGAATTCACAAAAGATAATAAGTCATCAAATCCCAGAACATTTGTATCATTTGATTGCTCATTCACAAAGTGTTTGGCGATATCAACTTCTCTATTCTCAACCTGTCGATTATAGACAGATAAACTAAAGCCTCGGGATAGCATATTTTTAGCAAGGCTTTTCCCCATAACGCCAAGTCCTATAAGTCCTAATTGTGATTTTGAAATATTCAATTCTAATTTTATTTGAGTAATACTATTTATAATACTTTGTTCTGCATCTATAAAAATTCCATGTTCGGGTCTTTCTAAAGTTTCAAATTGGGATACTAATAATTCTTTTTTAAAAAAATGCCCCTGCCTTGCCTCTAAACGATTTAAAATCAATTCGTATGAGGCTTCTAAAAAAATCCAGTTTATATAACTATGACCAACAGATTGTAATACATCTCTATATTTTTGTTTTAACGCAGAACAAGCTAATACAGCTCCTTTGTCATTACTCCAATCTACAATATGATCTGCCAAGATTTGTAACCACGGAGCTCTATCATGATCATTTAGAGGAATACCATCAGACATTTTTTTTATGTTTTCTTCTGGATGAAAATCATCTGCATCATAAAAAGGAATTCCTAATGTTGTTGCTAGTTCTTTACCTAAGGTCGTTTTTCCACATCCTGAAACCCCAAAAACGATGTATATATTTTTTAAACCCACTTCAACAATAGTTATTCTATAACAAATTCTAACTCATGTGTTTGGTCTAAAGCGTGTTTGCCAACCCATAATTTGAATTTTCCCGGTTCTACAACCCACTTTTTATCTAGTCCATAAAACGAAATATCATCCTTACTAAATACAAAATCAACGATTTTTGAGGCTCCAGGTTCGAGTTCTATTTTCTTAAAACGCAGCAATTCTTTTACAGGCCTAGTAATACTACCAACCATATCTCTAAAGTATAATTGTACTACTTCTTCGGCTATTACATTTCCGGTATTTGTGATTTTTGCACTTACTATAATTGGACCATTTTCATTAATCTCATTTGATAAAATTTTAACGTCACAGTATTCAAAACTACTGTATGTAAGACCGTAGCCAAAAGGGTATTGCGGTAAATATCCCAGATCTAAATAATGTGATGTATTTCCTAGAGAACTTTGCCACGCTCCTATAGGGATAGAGTCAATTTGAACAAATTCTTCAGGAATTGTAGGGCGGCCTGTGTTTTTATGATTATAATATATTGGTATTTGACCTACTTCTTTGGGCCATGTAATTGGTAATCGCCCTGACGGTGAAGCTTTACCTGTAAGTATATCCAATATTGCAGGGCCTCCCATCGTTCCTGGATGCCATGCAAATAATACCGCATCTACTTTATCAATAATATTGCCTAATGTAATAGGTCTACCTGCCATTAGTACTAATACTATTGGTTTTCCAGTTTTATGAAGTTCACTAATAAGAGACTCTTGTTTACCAGGAAGATTTAGGTTTGCTCTACTATGAGCTTCCCCAGACAAGATAGCTTCTTCACCTCCAAAGAATACGATGATATCTGAGTTTTTAGCTATTTTGATCGCATCATTAAACCTTTTATTAGATTTATCTCTACTGTATGATAAACCTTTACTATATAAAATAGGATGTTCGCCATCTTCTTTAAAAGATGTTAATGGGGTAATCGTACGTGCTTTTTCTCCATCAAAAGTCCATGTGCCTAATTGATCGTGTGGTGCGTCTGCTAAAGGACCAATTATAGCTAAACTTTTTTTAGTACTTAGAGGTAATATTTGATTTTTATTTTTAAGTAATACCATACTTTTTTTTGCAGCTTCTTTAGCAGCTTCCAGATGTTCTTTGGCATACAGTACATCAGATTCTGGTTCGAAGTATGGTTTATCAAATAATCCTAATTTAAATTTGATTCTAAGAATATTCCGAACCATTTCATCCAATTGATTTTCAGAGAATTTTCTTTCTTCTATTAAATTCTTCATATTATCCTGATATGAAGTACTGGTCATTTCCATATCCAGCATTGCATTTGCTGCTTTTCCTGCTGCGGCCGCTTCATCTTCTGCAAATCCGTGAGGAACCATTTCAATTATAGAATTCCAATCACTTACCACAAACCCATCAAAACCCCACTGATTACGCAATACTTCTGTTAAAAGATATTTATTTCCTGAAACCGGAACTCCATTAAGATCATTAAAGCCAGTCATTAAGGTCGCAACGTTAGTTTCTACAGCTTTTTTAAACGGTTTCAAGTATGTGTTGTGTAAAGAAAATTCATTGATGTTTGCCGTGTTATAGTCTCTCCCTCCTTCGGCAGCTCCATAACCTACAAAATGTTTTGCACAGGCGGCTATACTTGTAGAAGATGACAAGTCATCTCCTTGAAAACCTTTAATATAAGCTTCTCCCATAATGCTAGTAAGATATTGATCTTCTCCTGCAGATTCTGCGATACGCCCCCATCTGGGGTCTCTGGATATATCGAGCATTGGCGCAAATGTCCAACGTATACCATATGTAGAAGCTTCGATCGCAGATATCCTGGCTCCTTTTTGCACCAGATTAGGGTCAAATGAAGCAGCTTGACCTAATGGAATTGGAAAAATGGTTTTAAAACCATGAATAACATCTCTTGCAAATATTAATGGTATTTTATTAGGGCTCTCTTCCATTGCGATACGCTGTAGTTCTTTGGCATCATCCTTATTCATAATATTAAGAAAAGAGCCGATTTCTCCTTTTTTTACAGCCTCCTTAAGCTCTACAGGTAGCTCTTTTACTCTACTTGATTTTCCACGTTGGGCAGTTTGACCTATCTTTTCCTCTAATGTCATTTTTGATAGGATGCTATCAATCTTAAACTCAATGGCATCTTCTTTTGATATCAAAACATTAGTTATTGATTCTTTAGGAGTACAATTTGATAATAAGCAACAAGTAATAAGGGTCAATACTAGATAATTTCTCATATATAAATTTGATTCTATTCAATACATCTAAACATATCATCGGTCATATACGACCAATACTATTCTCTTTAATAGAGTATATTAAATGAGAGATATAGACTAAATTCTTAGAGAAATTATAAGTACTCTGGGGGTTTTACTATAATTCTTATCAAAATCTGTAAGCAATAATTAAATTTTAATGTTTTGATAACAACTCATTAAAATGATTAAATTTAGATAACAATAAACTTATAATAAGATAATTATCTTTGAAAACAGATTCATTTAATTTGTGATATTATCATATTTTATATGAAGAAACGTATTGTAGAAATTGTTGTAATTTCGGATATCCATCTTGGTACTTATGGATGTCAAGCAAAAGAACTTCTCAACTATTTAAATAGTATCAAACCAAAAACTCTTATTCTTAATGGTGATATTATAGATATCTGGCAATTTAGAAAACGATATTTTCCAAAATCCCATCTTAAGGTTATCAAAAAGATTATTTCGTTTGCATCAAAAGGAACAGAAGTTATCTATATCACAGGCAATCACGATGAGATGCTTCGCAAGTTTAGTGATGCTCAAATGGGAAATTTTAAGTTAGTTGATAAACTTGTTCTGGAATTAGATGGCAAAAAAGCATGGTTCTTTCATGGCGATGTTTTTGATGCCTCAATTCAAAACGCAAAATGGTTAGCTAAATTAGGCAGTTGGGGATATGATATGCTAATTCTTTTTAATCAAGCTATTAATTGGTTTTTGCTACGTATAGGAAAAGAAAAGTTTTCTCTTTCTAAGAAAATCAAAAATAGTGTAAAAAAAGCAGTAAAATATATTAATGATTTTGAAGATGTTGCTGCAGAGTTAGCTGTTAAAAACAAATATAGCTATGTAGTATGTGGTCATATCCATCAACCTCAAATGCGTAAATACGAGGATAAAAACGGGTCCTGCATTTATTTAAATTCTGGAGATTGGATAGAAAATCTAACTTCATTAGAATATCATGATGCAGCATGGAAACTAGTACATTATGAGAATGAATCAATGAAAGCTTATGAAGAATCTGTTGAAGAGGCAGAAAGCTTAGAAATTGATCCCGAGACCCTGCAAGCCTCTTTTATGGTAAACGAAGTAATCACATCTCTCAAGAAATCATAATCTGTCTTACTCCCGCTTTACTGTTATTACTTTTTCAATATCTCCGAAAACCGTGACTTTTTCTTAAAAACCTCGCAGCATATTTGTGATGTCCCAATAAAACCTGTTGTTGTTACTCCTAAACTTTTTTATGATATACAAAAGACATGTTTTAATTTTTGCTGTTTTAGTATTGGCTATAAATACTACTCAATCACAAGAGTTTTCTAGACACACCCTAGGGGTTCGACCAGAGTTTCTTATTAGTAATCATGATAATTATAACGATCCTAATATTGCAGGTATTGGCATTTCTTATCAACTTCGTATCAACAGTAAAAATAGATTAGAATTTGATACGGGATTACGCGTTTATAGGAGTGAATTCATACCTACTGTTGGTCTAATGGCTACAGGGATATATCAAAGAGTATTTCCTATTTACAATAATTTTAATTGGTATCTGGGTATTGGCGGAGGAGCATTATTTAATGCTAATTTAGGAATAATAGCTGATGGAGGTATTGAATACAGTCCTAATAAGTCCCCAATACAAATTTCTTTAAATATAAGGCCAGAAATATTTTTTTCTACCGATAATAAAAGTACTGATTCAACATATTTTTATACAGGATTTGGATTAGGGATTCGTTATCAATTCTAATATTTCTCTCTTAAAAATTCTATCCATGCCAAAATGAGGTGTTACACCTCATTTTGTATCTCCTCATCTTTTATTTGATGCCAGCAATTTATATGTATATATAAATATTTTGAAAAATGATATATTAATAAGTTGTTAGAATCATTGAAATAAAAATCGCAAAACGTATCTTTGACAATACTATATATCTCTTAAAACAATATAAATATGCTTGGTTTAAAACTGGCAACAGATCCACGTTGGGCAGCTCTTGCGGAAACAAATATTGAAGAAATCTTAACAGATCATGCATGGTGCGAACAAAAAGCAGCCACAAATGCCATTACCATCATTACGTTAAATTCTGAACATACTGATTTGGTTACTGATTTATTAACTTTGGCACAAGAAGAATTACAGCACTTTGAAATGGTTCATGAAATTATTAAAAAGCGTGGTTATAAATTAGGTAGAGAACGAAAGGACAGTTATGTAAATGAATTATTTAAATATGGTATTACAGGTGGTAGTCGTAAGCAAAGCTTAGTTAACCGATTGTTATTTTCAGCAATGATCGAAGCCAGAAGTTGCGAACGATTTAAGCTTCTTTCAAAAAAAATAAAAGACCCTGAGCTATCAAAATTCTATCACGATTTAATGATTAGTGAAGCTGGTCATTACACCACATTTATTGGTTTTGCACGTAAATACGGAGAAGGTATTGATGTAGATAAACAATGGGAAGATTTATTAAAATTTGAAGGAGAGCTTATTCAGAACTATGGCACTTCTGAAACTATACATGGATAACATTTTAGTATAATTTTAAATCTAACATTTACTTGAAATTCCTGGTTTTAAAACCTTATCTACACTAAAGCACTTTTGAGAATACTAATAGGATGCGATGCTTCTCGTTGCGTTCCATCTTTTATTTGATGTCTACAGCTGGTTCCTACAGCCACAATAATAGTATCCTTAGGTGTTTTTCTAACCGATGGAAATAAGGTCTGCTCCCCTATTTGCATACTAACATCATAATGCTCTTTCTCATATCCAAAAGATCCTGCCATACCACAACACCCTGATGGGATAATCGTAACATTAAAGTTTTTGGGTAAATTTAGAATCGAAAATGTATTGTGTATACCAGATAAAGCTTTTTGATGGCAGTGACCATGTATTTTAATTGTTTTAGTATCTGCAGTAAATAAATCAGCATTTATATTTCCTTTTTCTATTTCTGCATGTAAGAATTCATCAATCAAAAAAGTATGTCTTGCCACTGCAGCTGCATTTTCTTTATCATCAGCCAATCTCAAATACTCATCTCTAAAAGTGAGTATGGCAGAGGGTTCTAACCCGATCAAAGGAGTTTCTGCAGTAATATGATTATTAAACGTTTTAATATTAAGATTTGCCAGAATTTTGGCTTGTTTTAATAATCCTTTTGATATAAAAGTCCGTCCACTTTCTTTATGATCAATTATCTTTACTTCATAATTTAATTTGGTCAGTAACTCGATAGCATCTATACCGATTTCGGCATCCAGATGATTCGTAAATTCATCTATAAAAAAGTACACTGTTTTTATAGGTTGCTCTGGTTGTATTCTTTTTATGTTTTGTTTACACCAACCTCTTAAGGATTGTTTGCTTAACAAAGGTAAATTTCGTTGTTTGGCAATACCTAAAGTAGATTTTAAAATACTAGATGTTAATGCATTAGAAAAGAAAAAATTTGTTAAACCAGGCGCGATTCTCCCTATAGCATTCAATCTATTATTGTGAGCAAAAAGCTTTGTACGTAATGATACTCCATTTTCTTTTTGATATTGATATTCGAATTCTGCTTTCAGCGCAGCTACATCAACATTTGAAGGACACTCACTGGCACATCCTTTGCAACTTAGACAGAGATCAAAAACTTCTTTTAATTCTCTATTATCAAATTTATTAACCTTCTCACTATTGGTTAAAAACTCTCTTAGTGTATTTGCCCTACCCCTGGTAGTATCTTTTTCGTTTTTTGTAGCCCGATAACTGGGGCACATAGTTCCTCCCGCTTCTACAGACTTACGGCAATCACCGCTACCATTACATTTTTCTGCAGCCCTTAGAATTCCCATCGAATCGGTAAAATCAAAAATGGTATCTATCTCTGGTTCTTTTCGATCTATCTCATATCGTAGTTTTTGATCCATGGGATAGGCATCTATAATCTTACCCGGATTAAGAATAGAATTAGGATCAAATGTATTTTTAATACGTTCTAAAATCTTATAATTATCCTCACCAATCATAAAAGGTATGTATCCAGCCCTTACAATACCATCACCATGCTCACCACTCATAGAGCCTTGATATTTCTTTACCAAAGATGCTACATCGTCTGTTATTTTTTTAAATAGGGTTACATCTTTACTTTTTTTCAGATCCAGAATCGGTCGAAGGTGAATCTCTCCTGCTCCAGCATGTGCGTAATACACAGCTTGTTGGTCATAAGACTTCATTAAATCTGTAAATTCTGATATGTAATCCGCCAAATCAGGAATAGCAACTGCCGTATCTTCTATACAAGCAACTGCTTTTTTATCGCCAACAATATTACCTAACAATCCTAATCCTGCTTTTCTTAATTCTAAAGCCTTATCTATTTCTTCTTTACGTAAAATTGGATTGGCATAGCTTAGTTTTGAATCATCAAGAGTTTTTAATAATTTATCCTTTTGCTGTTCTAAATGATTCGCATCTTTTGCTCTAAGTTCTAGCATTAAGATTGCTTCTGGATCATCAACAATAAAAAAACGATTCTTTAATTGCTCGATATTATTTTTTGTGCAATCCAAAATAGTTTTATCCATCATTTCGCAAGTGAATAACGAATGTTGCATTACAGGCGCTACTGCTCTCATACAATCATCGATAGTCTTAAAATGCGCGGCAATCATTAAAGTTTCTTCTGGTGGAAGTTCATCTAACTCTAACGTAATTTGTGTTGTAAAAGCCAATGTACCTTCGCTTCCTGTGAGAAGTTTACACATATTAAAATGTGTATTCGTTGTAGAAAACACCTCAGAATCAATTAGTTCATCAATAGCATAACCTGTGTTACGTCTATGAATTTCTCGTTTCGGAAAATGAGTCGTAATTTGTTGTTGAATCTCCTTAGAAGAAAGTTCGGTATAAATCTGGTCGTAGATTTTTCCTTCAAGGGTATTCAAATTTCGTTTCGTCTCAAAATCATTTGATGATATTTCAGAAAAAGTAACTTCACTACCATCAGACAATACTGTTTGTAACTCTAAGACTTTATCTCTTGTAACACCATATTGAATCGATGTAGTACCACTGCTGTTATTTCCGACCATTCCTCCAATCATACAGCGATTAGATGTCGATGTATTAGGTCCAAAAAACAATCCATACGGTTTCAAAAAACGATTAAGATCATCCCGTATCACTCCTGGTTGAACAGTCACTGTTTTTTTGGTTTTATCAACAGCAATTATTTTAGTAAAATATTTAGAAACATCTACCACAATACCATCCCCTACACATTGCCCTGCAAGCGAAGTTCCTGCTGTTCTGGGAATAATACCAATATCGTGTTGAGATGCAAAAGCAACTATTTTTTTAATATCTTGTATTGATCTTGGAAATGCTACCGCCAGAGGAATTCTACGATACACCGAAGCATCTGTAGCATATAAAGCAGTAATTAGAGTATCAAATTGTAGTTGACCTTCTAGCTGGTTTTGTAAAGATGTCAATATACTTTTATCAATCATATGAAATATTCTTTCCTAAAGAATTTAAAGAAACCTGCCTTCTAAAATTAGTATCAAAACAAATAAAACTATCCGTTCCTGCGACTCCATCAATCTGATGCACTTGTTCATACAGAATCTTACGTAAATGATGGTTGTCAAATGCAAAAATAAGAATGAAAATAGCATAATGACCTGAAACATAATTACATTCTAATATTTCTGGAATTTCTTTTAAACCATCAACCACTTGTTTTGCATATCTAGCTTCTCTTAGACGAATACCTACATAAGATTTCGTTTTAAAACCGATCTGTTTTTCATCTACAACAAACTCGGCTTTCTTTATTACACCACGTTGCTTAAGTTTTTTAATTCTTTGATGTACCAAAGAATTAGAAATTTTTAAATTCTCTGCTATTTGAGAGAAAGGCTTTCTGGCATCTTCACGTATCTGCAATAAAATCTGCTGATCTATATAATCAAAATGATTCATACTCATAAAAAATTTAAAACACTTGCAGTCAAAATTGATAATAAAAACAAAACATTATCTTCAATTTGACACAAAATTTATAAAATTGAGACTAAAAACAATATATATACACACAATAATAGTCAAAAATAATAATTTTGCTTCAAATAAAAACATAATTAAAATGGATTTGACTTATTTTTTTGAAGAACTCTGGAAACAATACACTGTAAAAACTCCTTCAGCACAAAAAATTAAATCTTTATTTGAAGCAGAAGGCAATACCGTTTTTAATGATCATATTGCAATACGCACTTTTAATGATCCAAGAGTTAATATTGATATTTTGGCAAAACCTTTTATTGCCATGGGTTATGAACCCAAAGGAGAATACCATTTTAAGGCCAAAAAATTGCGTGCAAAACATTTTGAACACAAAAGTGATCGTAATGCTCCAAAAATCTTTATTAGCGAATTGCTTCTTGAAGAATTTTCTGTTGAGCTAAATAGTATTGTTCAAAACACTATAAATCAAATAGATCATACAGTTATACAACAAGAAGATCTTATCCTAAAAGGTAGAGTTTGGGCTAAACCATCTTTTGAGATTTACAAAAGACTTCTTTCGGTATCAGAATATGCGGCCTGGGTATATGTTAATGGCTTTTGCTCTAATCATTTCACAGTAGATGTTAATAAACTTCAAACATTTAAAAATCTATCCAAGGTAAATGAATTCCTCAAAGAGAATGGTTTCAAAATGAATACTTCTGGAGGTGAAATAAAAGGTTCTCCATCCCAACTACTAGAACAATCCAGTATTTTGGCCGATGTAGTCGAGGTAGAATTTGAAGAAAACGTTAAAGAAATCACATCCTGTTATTATGAATTTTCATATCGTTATAAAAATAGTCAAGATGTTATTTTTAATGGCTTCATTGCTGATTCTGCAGATAAGATTTTTGAGAGTACCGATATGCAGTTACAAAGTAGTTAGTTCAATCTTAACAAAGATTTAAGATTTATCCTTACAGAATAGAAGATTTATGACGTTATAGTCGGAAAGTAGGAAATTACTATTTACGATTATGACGAAGAATATTTTTTTTACACTTTCTTTTCTATTTCTTTGTATGGGTAATATACAGTCTCAGGAAATTTCTAAACATACTATTGGTTTACGTCTAAGTGAAGCGAATGGTTTTTGGGCCGAAGCCTCATATCAAAATGCTTTAAGTTCTAAGACAAGAATAGAAGTAGGACTTGGAGCACAAGGTAAAAGAAGCTACAATGCTCTAAAACTTACAGGGATGTATCAGTGGGTTTTTAATATTAACGGAGGCCTAAATTGGTATATTGGTCCAGGAATTGGAGGTGGATTAGTTGATTTTGATTCTGATATTGTTCGTGATGATGATTTAACCACTTTTGGGTTTGTAACGGGGGGTGTTGGTATTGAGTATAATTTTGATTTTCCGCTATTAATCTCTCTAGACTTTAGACCAGAAATATACTTCGATAGCTATACTAATGACGATATCATTTTTAACTTTGGCTTAAGTGCCAGATATAAATTTGATTAATATTCTCAATACACTGGTTTTATAAACCATATTTTAAGATACACTAACCATTTTTATAATAATCAATTAAAACTTTTAAAAAATTTAAATCATGAAAAAACTTTTTTTTATTCTATCAATCATTATCTCGGTTTCACAACTGCAAGCACAAGATATTCCTGAAAACGCTATAGGAATTCGATTATCAGAAGGTGTTATAGGAGATGAAGGCTTTGGTCCCGAAATTACATACCAGCGACAAATAATAAGTGAACATAATAGAATTGATGCCAATTTAGGCTTTAAAACAAATTCTTTTATCTCTACATATCGTGGTGGAGTATTTTTTCATTGGACATATAATATTTGGGATAAACTAAATTGGTTTGCTGGCCCAGGTGCAGGTGCAGGGTATATAGATTTTAAAACCCGATACCTTGGTGTGATTATTGGTGATGTAGATAGAGATGGTGAATTTTTCCCTTACATCGGAGCAGATTTTGGAGTTGATTATCGTTTTGATTTCCCACTTCAGGTGGCATTTAGTATTCGTCCTACATTTGATATCCATGATATCGATCGATCAAACGGATTTAGAGACGTAGACAATACCGGAGTAAATGTTGGTATTTCTGCCAGATATACATTTTAGGCAAACATCATAAAATAATAACCAAAAACCCCCTTGTTATACCATAACAAGGGGGTTTTAATTTTAAAAATAAATGATATTATACTGCTGATAAAGCACTCTCATACATTTTTATATATAGCGGGATAATGTTACTTATATCAAATTTCATTGCCTCTCTATATGCATTTTCCTTAAAGGTTTCTAATCTGCTATCATTTTCCAGAATTTTGATCGAATTTTCTGACATGTCTTTTACATCTCCTATATCACTCATATAACCAGAAACACCATGGTTATTAACTTCTGGAATCCCTCCTGCATTACTCGATATTACAGGCACCTTATTTACCATCGCTTCTAATGCCGCCAGACCAAAACTTTCTCGTTCTGATGGAAGTAAAAACAAATCAGAAAAGCACAGTATCTTATCTATTTCATTACTGTTACCAAAGAAAACCACTTTATCTTTTATACCAAGTTCTTTACATCTTTCTTCTGCCGGTTTACGCTCCGGGCCTTCTCCAACCATCAACAACTTTGCAGGCATCTTTTTCTGAATATTATAAAAAATATCTACAACATCAGTAATACGTTTTACAGCTCTAAAATTACTAATATGAGTAACTATACGTTCTTCTGCAGTTGCCATGAGTTCTCGCTGGCAATCTGTAAAACTAGTCTTTCTCTGGCTCGCATCAATAAAATTAGGGACTACCTCAATATCATTTTTGATATCAAACAGACGTAATGTGTCGTCTTTAAGGCTTTGAGATACAGAAGTAACCATATCACTTTTATTGATGCTAAATGTTACTGCCGGTTTATAAAAAGGATGGTTTCCTACCAAGGTAATATCAGTACCGTGTAATGTAGTTACCATAGGAACATAAATTCCTTCTTCTTCAAGCATTTTTTTTGCCATATATCCCGCATATGCATGCGGAATTGCATAATGAACATGAAGTACATCAATTTTATACTTTTTAATGGTATCTACTAATTTACTAGATAATGCCAATTCGTATGGTTGATAATGAAAAAGAGGGTATGTAGGTACGTTAACTTCATGAAAATGAATATTCGGATTCAACAGGTTTAGCCTAACAGGTTGTTTGTAGGTAATAAAATGTACTTCGTGGTTTAGTTTTGCCAAAGCAATCCCTAATTCTGTGGCTACCACTCCACTACCTCCAAAGGTAGGATAACAGACTATAGCAATTTTCATTCAAATAATTTTTCTTGTGGTACAAGGTACAAGAAAATTGATATTAGATATTGTTAAAAGAGTTGTAAAAAAAAGCAGATCATAAGCCGGATTCTGTTTCCCGATATATCGGGTCCTTATCATTTATCTAGACTAATAATTACTTATCAGTTCAAACCGCCTACCCTCCAACATTGGGCGCACAACCCTCAAAAGCTGGTTTACATGGCGTTGCACCGTATAGAGTTTACCTGGTTTCACTACAGCATTACCTGTACATACTTTCTGCTGCACTTGTCCTCGCCTTACGACGGACGGGCGTTACCCGCTATACTGTGCTATGGTGTCCGGACTTTCCTCCCCCGAATAATCGAGAGCGATAAGGTGATCTGCTTTGTGCAAAAGTATTATAATTCTGAACTTAGAATTCAGAATTCAGCATTATTTTTTGGCTGTTAATAACTAAAAATAAAAACCGATGTCTATAATTTATTTTTTGTAAGCAATTTTTAACTTTGTAGCGATGGAGCATTTTATAGTATCAGCACGTAAATACAGACCCCAAACATTTAAGGATGTTGTAGGGCAACAAGCAATTACCAATACACTGCTTAATGCTATAGAAAACAATCATCTTGCACAAGCTTTATTATTCACCGGACCAAGAGGAGTAGGAAAAACTTCGTGTGCCAGAATTCTTGCAAAAACAATTAATCAGGATGGAAATGAGCATCCTGATGAAGATTTTGCTTTTAATATTTTTGAACTCGATGCAGCCTCAAACAATTCTGTTGATGATATTAGAAGTCTTATCGACCAAGTTCGCATCCCTCCCCAGGTTGGAAAATATAAAGTATATATTATTGATGAGGTACATATGCTTTCTCAAGCGGCCTTTAATGCTTTTTTAAAAACATTAGAAGAACCTCCTAAACATGCAATTTTTATCCTGGCTACGACAGAAAAGCATAAAATCATACCTACAATTTTATCGCGATGTCAAATATTCGACTTTAAACGCATTACTGTAACTGATGCAAAAAATCACTTAATGCAAGTAGCAGTGCAAGAAGGAATTACTGCTGATGAAGACGCTTTGCAAATTATCGCTCAAAAAGCAGATGGAGCAATGCGAGATGCGCTATCAATCTTTGATAGAGTTGTTAGTTTTAGTGGAAAAAATTTAACCAGACAGGCAGTAACTGAAAACCTAAATGTATTAGATTATGAAACTTATTTCAAAACTACTGATTTAATACTTGAGAACAATATCCCACAACTCCTTATAAAATTTAACGAAATTCTTGCCCAAGGTTTTGATGGGCATCATTTTGTATCTGGACTTGCATCGCACTTTAGAGATTTATTAGTATGTAAAAATCAAGCTACTATCAATCTTCTCGAAGTGGGACAACAAACGAAGACTAAGTATTTAGAACAATCACAAAAAGCTCCCCATGGTTTTCTTATTAAAGGTATTGAGATTGCTAATGATTGTGATCTAAAATATAAAACCAGTCGCAATCAAAGACTGCTGGTTGAGTTATGCCTAATGCAGCTTGCCTCTATCCTTGTGGATGGAGAAAAAAAAAATGACAAACCCTACATAATTCCTCCTTCTTATTTTAAGGAAAAAGGAATTAAGCCAGTTAAAATTTCATCTGAAATAAAAGAAAAGGTTTTAGAAAAAACCGAAACCGAAAAACAAAATAGCACACCTCCTCAAACAGAAGAAAAACAAGAACCTTCAACTACTCCTGTTTCTGAGGTTTCACAAGACAAAGATACAGAACCTCATATTCAAGAAGAAAATTCTGAGGATACAATTACCGCTGAAGCTCCTGTAGTAGAGAAAAAATCAGTTTTAATAAATAAGAAACGCAAAACTTCTGGATTATCGCTAAGTAGTATTAAGAGGAAGAAAGAACATGAAGAAAGTAAAGAAGAGCAGGTAATTGATCCTGAAAATTTACCAAAAGAAGAATTTACAGAATCACAAATGCAGGAAGGCTGGATAGAATATGGTAAAATGCAAGATAAAAAAGGAGAACGTATTATCGGATCTATGTTTGCTATGAATATTCCTACCCTTGATAAAGGTTATATTTCATTAGAATTACCTAACCAATCGATGAAGATTGATATGGAAGCTGCTCAATCTGGATTATTGCAGTTTTTATTCAAAAAATTAAAAAATTACAGTATTGAAATGAAGATTACTGTAAACGAAGAAGCTTCTAAAAAATATGCTTTCACCCCTCAGGATAAATATGAAAAATTAAGAGAAAAAAACCCTCTTATTGATAAGTTACGCTCCTCTTTTGATTTAGATATTTAGTTTTGTCTTGTCTTGTCTTTAAAATTATTTATTTTTTTAATATTCATAAAGTATTTGATCATCTGAGTTCTTTATATTAAGCAGTACCTTATTACCATCTACTTTTAACCCAAGAATATTAAACGATATTTCTTTGGTAATAAATGCATTACATAACTCCTCATTTTTTAAAGACAATCTCAAATTCCTTTGTGGTGGATTGGTTTCCAAAATCTCTTCAGAATCAATAAGTTTTAACTCCCAGGTATCTCCACTACATCCACTAGAGCCAAAACTGATTTTCAAACAATTTCCATTTATTTTTAAACTACTTATTGTTAGATTATGATTTGGTTCACTAACATATTGTTTTGAGTTAATTACAGTTAATTGATCGCAACTATCTGTATTATTATTGTCATCATCACTGTTACAAGCCAAAATTCCGAATATTACGATTAGACCAATCAGTTTTTTTGTATTCATGGTATCTACTTTTTAATAAGATGAATAAAAATCTATAAGGTTGCTTAGAGTAAGGATAAATGAAAAATTTAATATTTTCTTTCGAATCTTAGTTCTATAATGAGTTACTTCATAAATTTGTGATTATTATTAAAAAACACCAGAACCATGTTAGGCTTAAAACTTCCTACAGACCCTAGATGGGTGAATATTGTAGAAAAAAACATTGAAGAAATTCTTACAGATCATGCATACTGTGAGCAAAAAGCTACTTCTACAGCTATATCGCTTATGGTGAGTTTTCCTGAATACACAGAATTAGTGCAAGAAATGGTAAAACTGGTAAAAGAAGAAATAAGTCATTTTAAAATGGTTCATGATAAAATCCTTGAACGAGGTTGGATTTTGGGTAGAGATCGAAAAGATGATTATGTGGTTCAATTAATAACTTTTTTCCCAAAAGGAGGAAGTAGAACAACCCAGCTTGTACATCGTTTATTATATGCGGCTTTGATTGAAGCCAGAAGTTGTGAGCGTTTTAAATTATTATCTGAAGAATTAGAAGATCAGGAACTAGCTGACTTTTATAGAAGTCTGATGGTAAGTGAAGCTAATCATTATACTATGTTTTTAAATTTTGCACGCCAATATGGAAATCGTGAAGAAGTCGATAAAAAGTGGCAGGAATTACTAGTTTTTGAAGCAGAAATAATGAAATCTTTGGGAAATAAAGAAACGATTCATGGATAACAAGATAGATTAAAATAGAATAAAGCTACCTTTCGATAGCTTTATTCATTACATCACAAGTAAAGATAATATAACAATCTGAACTGTGAAAACGGACTTTTAATCCTTACCGCATAAATTGGTATACGGATTAACACTTATCCTTTTTAAAATGGTATAAAAGCAGATACTTTATAAAATTCGTCCGATGCTCCTACATCTGTAACCAGGTTAGCTCCTGCAGAAAATCTAAATGCCATACCGTTATCAAGTTTTAATTTCACAGAACCTCCTAAATAACGATATACCTGTATATTCTTATTAACATCGTCATTTTCTAGGTTCATAAAGGCTAATTCTTCAAAAAAACCACCTAACACTAAACGATCACTTACATTAATTCCGGGTGCTGCCCAAAAAAGAAGTAAATCTTTGGTCGAGATATCATCTCTATCTCTTAACGATTTATAATAAGCCAGATATGCTTCTATATCAAAAATGGAGTTATGGTATGCTACAAAAGTATTAGGGATTACGGCCTCTCCTATCTTTGTACCTGCAACATCAGAAAAGAATTTACCGTGCGCAAACCCAATTCCTGGGTTAAGAAATAATTTTCCGTCCATTAGTTTAAATCCTAATCCAATACCAGTTTCTAATAATTGATCACTACCAGATTCTGGGGTTCCGAAAGAAGGATTCGTCCAGAACATACTATAAAAAGTAATATCGAAATTTTTATTAGTTTCAAAACCTCCTAAAAATAAGGTTGAAAACCCCGCAACACTGTTTTGGATCACTTTTACTGCTAATGTTGCTTTTTTCTTTTTCTCTTCTTGTCCTTGTATTGTTGAATACTGAAAACCTATTGCAATTAATATTATTATGAGTTTTTTCATGATTTAGTTTCTTTAATTATGTGTTTAATGATTAGTGAGCTTGAATGATTTGTTTTTGATTAGGTATAGAAAAGTTAGCTTTTCGTTTTTCTACAAAAGCCTGCATACCTTCTTTTTGGTGTTCTGTAGCGAATAATGCATGAAAGGCTCTTCTTTCATATAGCACTCCCTCGCGAAGACTTAACTCCATAGCTCTATCTATAGCTTCTCTTGCAACCATAGCTGTTGTTTTACTATAAGAAGCAATAACTGCTGCAGCTTCTACAGATTCTTCTAATAAGGTTTCTACTGGTATTATACGAGATACCAATCCTGATCGTTCTGCTTCTTCTGCATTCATTAAACGTCCGGTAAGAATCAAATCCATAGCCTTTGTTTTTCCTACCATTTTTGTTAAGCGTTGGGTTCCGCCGATACCTGGGATCACTCCCAGTTTTATTTCTGGTTGACCAAATTTTGCTGTATTCGATGCATAAATAATGTCACACATCATAGCTAATTCGCATCCTCCACCTAAAGCATACCCTGATACGGCAGCAATTTTAGGTGTTCTAATCGCTGTAAAAGCTTCCCAAGCAGCAAAATAATTTTCATGAAACATATCCATATAGGATTTATTTTCCATTTCTTTTATGTCTGCTCCTGCCGCAAACGCTTTTTTAGATCCTGTGATTACAAAACACCCTACACTTGGGTCCTTATCTAGTTTCTGCATAACAGAAACCATTTCTTGCATTAATTCACTATTTAGTGCATTTAATGCTTTTGGGCGATTTAAGGTTATAATCACTACCCGTTTTCTTTGTTCGATTTTTATATTCATAGTTTTAATTTTTACATAGCATCTCCTAAAGACTATTCATTTTTTAAAGATGTCTTTATTAAAATTGCTGGTTTCAGCTATGTGTTGTTGTATAAAAAAGTTGAGTTTGTGTTAGTACATATTTAAGTTTAAGAATCCCAAATTGCGCCATATGCTGGTATCCCTCTACTTTCCATTCCGTAGACTACTTTCCAGGTAAGTTTTTTATTAGAAATACATATTACTGCTTCTGCATCAAAATCTTTATATGCTTTGTATGCAAGCTTCACCATATCGGGTTTTCCATGTGCATCTGTATCCCATATGATAGCTTCTGGTTGTGATTCGAGAATTTCTTCTACCAATTCATCTCCATATGTTTTTCTTGGATTTCGCGTTGCCCATATTAAACGAGCGGGAGTTTCTCTAGAAAAAAGATGTGGTAAACATGGGCCAATACCGCTACCTGTTGCTACCCAAATGACCTTTTTAAATAACTTATCAACATTTCCTACTCCTGCGGTAGTAATTCCCTTAACCCATAAGTATTTTGGCATATCATCAATAAGCTCACCTGTCCAGTCTCCTGCTCTCGAGATAGTTAGTCGAAATCCATCTCTGCCTGGCTCTGGTACATTTGCAAAAGAATGCCACTCCATTAAGGGATCTCTACTAATCGCCGTAGAGGAGCCGGCAAAAGGAGTTTCTCCATAATTGAATCTTGCCAGAATAACATGATTTGATGGTCTTGTAATATCGACTTCTACTTTTTTTAGTCTTAACCATGGTAATACAATACTAATCGTTATTACTGTTAATGCCCAAAAACTAAAAGAATCGAATACGTTTTCTAAAAAAGGTTGCTCTGAACCATTCTTGCTTAATATAAGCATTGTTTGTACCCAAAATAATATTAGTGCTGTCCATCCACCAAATCGATGCGTTTTTTCAAAACTATTATGAAATTTTGCTCTTAATTTTGGCAAAGCCATAATAATCATAAAAACTAAAATCCCTGTAAGCATTGTAGTTACCCATAACAATGTAATGTCCTTAGAAGTTTCATTTTGAGGATTAAAAAAATCATAATATAAGGATCCCATAAACACTATAAACCAAAGGGTTCCACTTATTGTCCCACCGATATGAATTCCTCCAAAATGATATATTTTCCCTGCTCTTCTTCTTATCGACAAAGGCCAACTTGTAGGAATACTAGTCGCAACCCAAAACAAGAAATTAATAATATATTGTTGTCTAATAAGGATCCCTATTGTAAAGTTAATCAATGTGATTTTAGAGATAATATCCAAGCGCATTTCTTGCTGAGACCACCAATTACCCTCTGTTGCCCCATAGATCATTATTCCTATATTTGCTATTAAAAGCAGTGCAAATAAACGATAGTAGTGCATTAGTTTTTCTCCTTTCCATATCCTACTAAAAGATTTTTTTTGAGGAGGTAACTGTACCATTTCTAAATTAGGAATTTCATCATTTTCTACAGGTTTTTGACCTGTTATTGAGGAGGTTGTTTTTTCTTCCTGTTCTTGTTTAAGAGGGATCAGATTCATTAATTTCGTTTTATCTATTTTACCACGGTCTGTCATTGGAAGTTCCGGCATAGCGACCACTATTGCAGGAACACAGTAGTATGGGAGTACTTCTTCTACCTGTTTTTTAACTTTTTCCTGGTCAATATCCTCTGGGCTTACAAAGGATATTAAAGTTCTATTATCTATTTTTAAAGTAGCTGCTCTTTTACTTTCTGGCATTTTCTCTATAATAGAGGATACAGAATCCAATTCTACTCTAAACCCGCATATCTTTACCTGATCATCGGTTCTTCCCAAATGTTCTAATTCACCATCTAAAGTCCATCTTCCCAAATCTCGTGTTCTGAACATTTTTTTACCTTGACCCAGAAATGGGTCATCTACATATCTTTCATTTGTTAACTCTTGATTATTGATATATCCGTGAGTTACACAAAGACCTCCTGCCCACATTTCACCAGGTTCGCCTATGCTACAGGGTTTCAAGTTTTCGTCTAAAACATATACTGTATTATTTGGTGTAGGTTTTCCTATGGTAAGTAATTCATCTGTTGGAAAAAACCGCTTTACGGTATTGATAATTGTAGTTTCGGTAGGTCCGCAAGAGTTATGAAAAGCACAAAACGAAGACCATTTTTCTGCTAAAATCCTAGGACAAGGCTCACCTGCAACTATAGCTACGCGAACATTCTGGCAACGAGTAACATCTAAAGAACTAAGAATCGTTGGTGTAGAAATCACTACATCTACCTCACTTACTGTTTCTTGAATATTTTTTCCGCGTATAACTAAGGTAGCTCCGTTTGCCAAACTCCCCAGAATTTCCCAAACAGACATATCAAAAGCAATGCTTAAAATTTGTCCTACTTTTAATCCAGGTCTCATTCCTAAATTACCCGGTGACGTAAGGAGTATATTACACGTATTTCCATGGCTAACCTGGACTCCATTAGGATCTCCAGTTGTTCCTGATGTAAAAATTATATAGCAAATATCATTTTCGGTGACAGGTACACTTGGTAGTATAATTTCCTTATTACTATTTGTATTTGATTTTAAAAAATCATCTATTACAATAAGTTTATTATCGTTTATTGCGGGTACTAAATCTTTAAACTCTGATAAAGTGAGTACTAATTTTATACTTGCCGACTTGACAACATACCTTAATTGCTCATCTTTGGCTAGTCCGATATGCTGAGGAACATAAGCACCTCCTGCTTTTAAGATGGCCAATATCCCTACTAACATTGGTATTGATCGTTGAACAAATAACCCAACATTATCACCTTTTTGAACTCCATTTTTTATGAGTTCTAAAGCCAGTAAATTTGCCTGATGGTCTAATTCTTTATAAGTGATTACCTCACCTAAATAACTAGCAGCAATAGCGTTAGGATTTACCTTGGCATGAGCCTCAAATGCATGATGTATGCATCTATACGGAACTCTGGTTATTGGTCCTTGACCAAATCTTTGAAAAAGATATTGATCTGATAATGATAAATTCGCTATTGTAGATTTTATAAAAGTATCGCCCGGTACTAAGGGTATATGCCCAAAAGTGTCACGTACTTCTGCTTCAGAAGTAGCATGAGAAACTGTAGTTTCCATAATAAAAATACCTTTCTAATTTAATCTACTAAATGAAATTATCTGATATCGACTTCTGGGAATATTATTTTTATAGAGGTCGTATATACCTCTACACGTTGAGTTTGTGCGCTTCATGAGTTTGTGCAAATTAAGAGTTAATATTTGTTGCATCGAAATTAGAAACGCATAGAAATTATTGATATAAAAATTCTAACACTTAATCATTTTTATTTTAGTTATGATTAGTATGATATTACATTTTTAGCGTAAAAAGAATGTGTTTAAGTCACAATAAAAAACTTAATTATCTGTTAACAATTCGATTTTTTAACATTTATTTAATGAAAGTCAGTAAATAATTCAATTTCTAAAAATAACCCCTATTATGTGCTTTGAATTATTAAACATTCTAGTAAAAAACAATCAATACAAGTGTAACATTTATTATCAAAATGAGATTATAAAAAGTACTGGGGCATGCTCTAAGAAGATCTATCTTATTAAGAATGGAGTTATGAAAATTGGTTGTTTCACTGACCACGGAGCGGAGGTAGTTCTTATTATATTGACAAAAAATCAAGTTTTTGGAGCAAGCTCTATTTTTATAGACTTTTGTTCATATTGTATATATGAATCTCTTAGTGAAGAAACAAAAGTGTATGAATTTGATAAAAACATCATACAAAAAACGATAAAAAAAAACCCTAATCTTTATAAAGATTTTTTGTCAATACTAGGTAAGGAATATCAGGAATATGAAAACAGAATAAAAACACTTCAGATTCAATCTGCAGAATTACGGTTGATAAAAGTGCTCTTTGAATTTAAAGAAAAATTTGGGAGTCCTTACAATTCTGAAAAAATTATTATAAACTCTCCTCTTAATCAAAATGAGTTGTCTAATTACATTAGGGTTTCTAGAGTAACAGCCAATAAAATCATTAATAAATTTAATAGTAACCTTTTGTTAGAATATAGCAACAAAAGTATTATCATAAAGAAGTCTTTCTTTGATAACTATAAGCAATATAATGTATAATATTTTTACCCTATTATTATAACTTATAACCAAAAGAGAGTTGAATATTCCTATTACTTCCTTTTGCTCCTCCAGGAATATCTTCATCATCTATAATATTAGAGACCCCAAAACCATATCGTAAATCAGCAAAGAAATTCTCTGTAATACGTACTCCAACACCTGCAACTGCAGATAAGTTAAATGTGTTAAAATTGGTTTCTCCTGCCGAATTATCTTCCCATTCCCATATTTTAAGCCCTACTTGAGGGCCAACATGCACATTAAACAATTCAGAAAAATTATATTTAAGCACTATTGGTAATTGAAGATAGTCTACTCTTAGGGATTCGTCATCATTACCTAAAGAAGAATATTGAAACTCTGGTTGAGCACTCCATTTTTGGTTAATAGGAATTTCTGCTAAGAACCCTGCTACTATACCAAATCTGCTATCTTTAAGGTTTTCGGGAATATCATCAGAACTAATAGAACTAAGGTTAGCTCCAAGTCTTATTCCATATGCAATCTCTTGAGCTTGAGATTTTAAAACAACAAACATTAATAAAACCACAGCGAATAGTACTGTTTTTTTCATAGTATAAATATTAGGTTACGGTTCAATTTAGTACAAAATAATGGATTTTCATTAACATTTTAGAGCTCCACACAGATTATTACTCTCTAAAAATCGATAAAACGTATTACTTATGAATTTCAACGATTATTTAGTTTTTCATTATATAATGATTTTATAATCCCGTCTGATAGACCAATTTTTGGAACAAAGATTTCTCTAGAACCACTCCATTTCATTGCCGAAAGATATATTCGAGTAGCTGGAATAATCACATCTGCTCTATCTTGATTTAAATTAAGTTGCCAAATTCTTTCTTCATAGGTTAAAGAATTAAGCAATTTATAATATGAACTTAGGTATAAAAAAGATAGTGGTTTACCCATTCTTTTACCACTATTCTTAAAAATATTATTAATGTTTCCTCCAGATCCAATTAAAGAAACTTTACGATAGCCTATAATACTTTCCTTAATCCAATCTTCTACATTTTTCCATACTTCATCAGAAACCAGATTATTAAGAAGTCTTACTGTTCCTAATTTAAAAGATCTGGATTTAACAGTATTTCCATTATGGTATAATGTAAACTCTGTACTACCACCTCCAACATCTACATATAGATATGTGGCATCTGTATTTATCAACTCGTGTAAATCGGTCATTGCAATTATAGCGGCTTCATCTTTACCATCTATAATATCTATTTGAATACCTGTTTTCTCTTTTATAAGGTGAGCTACTTCTTCTCCATTCTCAGCTTCTCGCATAGCAGATGTTGCACAAGCTTTATATCTAATCACTTTATGCGTTTTCATTAATAGCTGATACGCCTGCATAGCGTCTATCATTCTAGTAATATTTTCATGAGAAACCCGTCCGGATTTAAAAACATCTTCTCCTAATCGTATGGGTACTCTAACCAGGCTTGTTTTTTTAAATCTAGTAGTTTTTCCTTTCTCTTCATGAATACTACTTATTAATAATCGTACTGCATTGGAACCTATATCTATGGCTCCATATTTTTCTATAGTTAACAAAATAATTAATTTCCTAGTTTTTTTAAATAATAGTCGTATGTGGCTTTTTGTGATCTTACTTTCTCATTGTCGTTTTTAATGTACACATTATCTTGCTCTTTAGAAAGCCTTCTGGCTTTAACATTATCGTTCCAGCAAATATCAAAAGTATCCATTAATTCTAATTTGATATCCTCATCATAGATGGGACAAGAAATTTCTACTCTTCTATCTAAGTTACGTGTCATCCAATCTGCCGATGATATATATACTTTTGGCTCTCCTCCGTTTTGAAATATGTATAATCGCGTGTGCTCTAAAAACTTATCTATTACACTTATTGCTCGTATATTTTCACTCATTCCCGGAATACCAGGTATCAAACAACAAATACCTCTAATAATTAAGTCTATTTTCACTCCTGCTCTACTTGCTTCATATAGTTTATCTATCATATCATAATCACTCAGGCTATTTAATTTTAGTTTAATTCCTGCAGGTTTACCTTCTTTTACATTTCTAATTTCTTTTTCTATTAGTTTTACCAGAGAAGATCTTGTGTAATGTGGGGACACCAATAAATGTTTATAGCGGTTTATTTTATAATTTATTTCAAAAAATTTAAATACTCTATTGGTTTCCTTCAGAATAGATTCATTGGTTGTAAACAAAGTATAATCGGTATAGATTTTTGCTGTAGATTCATTAAAATTTCCTGTACTTATAAAACCATATCGTTTAAGTTTTCCTTTTTCTTCTCGTTCGATTACACATGCTTTACAATGTACTTTAAGCCCGGTAACTCCAAAAATCAAATGTATACCTTCTCTTTGCATTTGCTCTGCATAACGAATATTTGCAGCTTCGTCGAAACGAGCTTGTAATTCTATTTGCACAGTAACATTTTTACCATTTTTGGCAGCATTTATAAGAGAACTGGCAATATGAGATATATTTGCCAATCTGTATATCGTAATTTTAATACTTTTTACTTTTGGATCAATTGCAGATTCTCGTAAAAATTTTACGGTATATGAGAACGTGTGATAAGGTGTGTATTGCAGAAAATCTTTTTTGGCAATCTTATCTAATAAGCTTCCTTGCAAAACAAGACCGGGTATAGCTAAAGGTTTAATTGGTTGGTATACCAAGTTAATAGCTCCCAAATCTGGAAAATTCATATAATCTCTGCGATTATGGTATCTTCCTCCAGGAATAATACTATCTGTATTATCAACTCCCATTTTTTCCATTAAAAAATCAAGGGTATCTCTTTCGATAGTTTTATCATATACAAATCGAACTGGTTCTCCGTCACGACGAGATCGTACACTACTTGATATTTTTTGAATAAAACTTTTACTTAAATCATTATCAAAATCCAACTGAGCGTCCCGGGTTATTTTAATCATATGAGCTGACGCTCTAACATAATCAAAAATACTAAAGTTAATATGCATACAATACCTGATCAAATCATCTAAAATGATAATGAATTGTTTTCCATCCTTTTCTGGAAGTACAACAAATCGATCTGTATTTTTTGGTATCTCGATTAGTGCATATATTTTTTCTTTGGTGGTTTGTTGTAATATTTTGGAGATTCGTCCTTCTTTAGGGACTTTATCTTTTAGTACCAGTTTTACTGCCAAGTACGCTACACTATCTTTTAAATGAGGAAATTTTTCTAGATCATTTAGTATATAAGTAACTAAAGCTGGGCTAACTTTACTTACAAAATAGTTACGGATAAAGGCATCTTGATCTGGTGTAACCTGATTTTCATCAATAATAAAAATATTATGATTTTCAAGTTCAATTTTAATATTATCAATGGTTTTAAGGCTTTCTGCCTGTTGCTTGATAACTATATTTGTAATCTTTTCTAGTAGTTCGTTTGCCGTGGTACCCTTAAGTACATTTTTTCCATCCTTTCCTGCCAGGTCTATTCGTTTAATGGTAGCATACCTCACTTTAAAAAACTCATCCAAATTATTAGAAAATATCCCTATAAAACGTAATCTTTCTAACAGTGGAACTGTATCATCTGCAGCTTCTTGTAATACTCTCGCATTAAACTGAAGCCAACCTAATTCTCTATTAACATATTGATTTTTAATATTTTCTGTCATTATCTCAAAGATTTAGGAAAAATTGTTAATAAGTTTTTTCCTACAGAAATATTTTGCCACATATCCACTTCAAATTCTATAGCAACTACTCCAGCAGTCGGTAGATTATCTATATGTTGATCTCCATAAAGATTAGCGATCGAAGTAAAAGCATGATTATGTCCGAATATCATTAAAGTATTAATATCATTATGACAATTTTTTATTACATCAATAACCTGGGTTCCCTCAAAATCATAAAGTTTTGGTTCTAAAGAAAATATGTTTTCAGGAATATCTAAATGACTTACAATAATTTTTGCAGTACTATATGCCCTTTTAGCTGGGCTACATAAAACTTTATCAATCGGTCCTACCAGTGTTTTCAATTGCTCACCAACCAATCCGGCATCTCTTACTCCTCTATCATTAAGTGGTCTTTTATCATCCGATACATCAAATTCCCAAGAAGATTTTGCGTGTCTTATTATATATAAAGTTTTCATGAATCTGATACTATTTTAGCAAAAATGAAGTTATTTAATACAAGTTTAAGGATTCGTTTTTACAAATCTTAAATATAAGAATATAAAAAATCAATTTTTATGTAATTATAGCTAAGATTGGTTTTCATATTTAGCTGTTTTACTTATCAAATAATTAATATAAAAATAACAGACAAAAGAGCTAAAATAATGAAAATGAACATAATAAACATTTGATTTTAATCGATAAAAATGGTATTTACATCGAAAACATGTTTTTTTTCGTATAAAATTAAATGTTAAAATATAAATTTACATACGGTTTTCCCTTAAATCAGAGTGTTTCCCCCCAAACATTATGAGCACAAATTTATCATAATATCAGTAGGGTAATAAAAAACAAGAAAGGTGGAAAAAGTGATTACTATAAAAAGAAATCTTAAATGGTTTCAAAATATGTTCCTACTTATTTTCATATGCAGTATTGGTTCTACAATTGCATATGGGCAAGTAGAGGTGCCTCTTAAGAAGCGTACAGAATTAACACTTAAGGGGGATTTCAAGTTTGTATCTAATACTGTTCTGGGTAAAGTTAGTAATGATGATGGAACTGATGTATTTGATCCTAATGAAAGCTACAATGATGGTGGATTAAATAACCTGTTTAAGATGGGCTTTATCGATATTGATAATGATCCAACTACTTTTAATTCTAGTAGTGCAGATTTGGATATTGATTCTAACTGTAATGCTATTAAACATGTTGGTTTATATTGGACAGCTGCTTATGCAGATGATAGCAGACAACATGATATTACTTCTATAAAAATAAAATATCCAGGACAACAATCTTATTCGACCATTAGTAATGGACAAATAATTCATGATTACTATAATGATAGCGAATCTTTGTTCAAACAATATTCTTGCTATAAAGATATCACTGCAGATATTTTAGAATTAGAAAACCCATTAGGAACATATACTGTTGCTAACATCCCTGCTACTACTAGTGCGATAAATGATGATGAAACTTTAGGTAATGGCCTTGCCGGTGGGTGGACAATGGTTGTAATTTATGAGGATGACACCAAACCAAGAAAAAGATTTTATGTATATGATGGGTTTGTAAATATTGACTCAAAAGCAAAACCTGTAGCTTTTTCTTTTAACAATTTTCAAACTATTCCTAATGGAGCAGTTCACGGGAAAATAGGTGTAATTGCTTATGAAGGAGACAAAGGAATTATAGGAGATCGTTTCCAGGTAATGTCTAATGAAACTAACAGATATAAAAGTCTTGCAGATGGTATTAATCCTATGAACAACTTCTTTAATGCCAATATCACCGAAAATGGAAAAAATGTAAAAACCAGAGTCCCTGCCAGCCAAAACACATTGGGATATGATGCCGATTTATTTGATATAAAAAATGTAAGAAATAGTATTATAGGCAACAATCAAACAGAAGCTAAATTTAGATTATCAACCAATAATGATGGGTATTCTGTCATGGCAGTTGCATTTAGTGTAGAAATATACGAACCTGCAATTCATATTGTAAAAAGATCAAAATATACTGCTAATAATCAATATATTCACCCAAATGATGTTTTAGCTCCAAAACAAGAAATAACGTATAATCTTACCATATATAATGATGGTAATGATGATGCAAAAAATACTATCATAAAAGATGTTTTACCAAAAAATGTAGTCTTTTCTGAAAAAACTATGATTTTACCCTCTAAAAGAATAAAGGTAAAATATGATAAAGCATCTCGAACATTAAACTTTATAGTACCTAATAAAATGGTAAAAACAGATAGTGAACCATTTAAAATTAGTTATAATGTGATTGTAGACACCGAATGTGAATCAATTAATACAATTGATGATATTCTTGTAGTGGATCAACCAGTGATGGCCGAGTTTAATGGAACGCTAAATGAAACCGTAAAATATTCTAAAGGGTATAATCATATCAACTCTTGTGAACTACCTGATTTCTATCAATTTAAGTTAGCTATAGATATTAGCGAATTAAACTGTCCTAATGCCAGCCGTCTTGTTTCTATTCCTAAAAAGAAAATGAATAGTCAATTTGCTGCAGTAATACCAGGAGAGATGGATGAGGTAACCAAATCTAATAACACCAAAAGTGGAGGTATTGCATCGGGAGATATTGTACAGTCTAGTGGCACACCCGATTCACCTTTAAAATCAGATTTAAAATTAACCAAAACCATAAATGATCTGATAAATTTGAATGAAATTTATTTTGATTTTGATAAATGGGATATCACCAAAAAAGCAGAAATTGAACTTGATAAAGTGGTAGATATTATGAATAATGACTACCCAAATATGGTAATCAAAATAGAAACACATTCTGATAGTCGTGGTGAAGAAAATTATAACCTAACGCTTTCTCAAAAAAGAGCAGAATCTATTTATAATTATCTGATAAGTAAAAATATATCTAAAAACAGAATTCTCTCTTATGTTGGATTTGGAGAAACCAGACCTGTTAATAACTGTAAAGATGGAGAAGACTGTTCTGAAGACCAATACCAAAAGAACAGACGTTCTAGTTTTGTAATTATGTAATCTTTTTCACGGAGACAATCTTTCTATCTGCCAATTCTTTTTTTGATTAGTATAACGAATTCGATCATGCAATCGATTAGCTCTACCTTGCCAAAATTCGAACTCAATAGGTGCTATACAATACCCTCCCCAAAATTTAGGCTTAGGTATATCGGTATCTTTATATTCCTTTTCTAAAGATTGTAATCGTTTTTCTAATGCTTCTCTTGATTTAATCACCTCGCTTTGATCAGATGCCAAAGCTCCTAATTGACTCCCTCTTGGGCGAGATAAAAAATAACGAGTACTCTCTTGTTCTTCTATTTTTTGTGCTGTGCCTTTAATAATAACCTGTCGTTCTAAATTAGGCCAAAAAAAGGAAATGCATACTTTATTATTAGCAGCTATAGCTTTACCTTTTTCTGAAGAATAATTAGTATAAAACACAAAACCGTCTTCGTCAAAATGTTTTAACAATACTATTCTTGCTTTTGGAAATCCGTCTAATCCTGTGGTAGTTATTGTCATTGCATTAGCCTCATCAACTCCGCCAGCCTCTTCTACCTCTGCAAACCATTCAGAAAAAAGATTAAAAGGAGAATCTGGAAGATTTTCTTCCTCTAAAAAACTTTTTTCATATGACTTTCTGTACGCTGTTAGATCTCTATTCATTATCTCAAATTATTATGCAATTTACCTATTTTTAAAATATAGAAAACAATAATAAGTAGATAATTTTTACCATATCAATACTCAAACACTTTACCATCATCAGCTATTTCTACATCATCAAAAACAGTTTTTGCTTCTTCCCTAAAAAGTTCAATGTTTTCATACCTGGTAGAATAATGGCCCAAAATCAAGGATCCAACATTTGCTTTTTTGGCAATAGTAGCTGCTTCAATGGCCGAACTATGACCAGTTTTTGCACACAAATGTTTATGACTTTCTAAAAAAGTAGATTCGTGATACAATACTGTAACGTCTTTGATTAAAGGAATTTTCTCTTCGTTATATTTAGTATCACTACAAAATGCGTAGCTCTTAACGGGTTTAGGAGGGTCGGTTAGCTCTTCATTAGAAATCACAGTGCCATTGTCTAAAACAACATCTTTTCCTTTTTTTATAGCACGATAATATGCCTTATCAATACCATAATCAGATACCTTGTCTATTAACAAGGTTCGATCTCCTGGTTTTTCCTGAAATAAAAACCCATTACAATATACTCTATGTTGCAAAGGTATTGTATGTACTATTACTTTTTCATCTTCGAAAACAATTTCTGATTCTGTATTGGTAAGTTCATGAAAGTATAACGGGTAATCTGTCCACGAATTAGAAAGTTTTAATTGTAATGTAATAACTTCTTTTATTCCCTTAGGACCATGAATATGTAATGGTGCATCCCTACCAAGCAATCTAAAAGTAGATACTAATCCAATTAGTCCGAAAAAGTGGTCTCCATGAAGATGTGAAATAAAAATATGTTTGATTCTTGAAAACTTGATTTTATTTCGTCGTAATTCTACTTGAGTACCTTCACCACAATCAATTAAAAAGATATGGTTGTTTATTTCTAAGACCTGAGAAGTAGGATTTGTAAATGTTCGGGGAGTTGCAGAATAGCAACCTAAAATCGTAAGTTTCAAAATTATTTTTCCTATTTATTAAACAGGTTGTGAATATAATCTAATCTTATTTATAAATCAATTTAACGACCAAAAGAATCAAACGATGTTAATAATGATATATATCCTTTGGCATCAAGATTTCTTCTATACCCTGTTACTCCTAATACTTTTCCTTCCTTATCCAAAACTAGAATAACAGGAAAAACCCATTTTCTGTTATATTTTTGAGCAAGTACCTCATTTTTCTTTTGTTGAGTCAAAGAAAGTTTATTTTTTTTCCGCTTAGGAAAATCTGCCTTTACCCAAATAAATTTTTGATCAGCAAATTCTATAAACTCCTGATTAGAAAAAATATTTCTTTCTAATTTAATACAGGGTGGGCACCAATCTGATCCGGTAAAAAACAATACAATATTTTGATCTTTTTCTTTTGCTAATGACTTTGCTTCATCAAAATCATATTTCCAGTCCTGAGCAATAACATCATGACCAAAAAACACAAAAAAGAGTATACTTACAATTGGGGCTAATCTGTTCATAACCTATCAGACGAAAAGCAACATAAATAATTACAAAAAGTTGAGTTTTTTAAAAACCCAAATCTCTTTCTATTTCTTCCATCTCTACCAAATCATACGCTTCTTGTAGTGTAGGAACAATTGTTATTTCATGTAAGACTTCATCATAGGATATCTTATTTGTAACAATCACGAATGAATGTTTAGCGGCTTTATGCTTATTAGAAATCCTTAAAAATTCATTAACATCATCTACAGAGATTTGTTCTAATGAAAACAAGTTAACAATTATGTTATCATTTTCCAGGGAAGCATACTTGTCTTCAAGACCATTAACAAATTCAATAATTGTAGTTTTTTCTTGTGTGATTATAGTAGTAGAACCTTCTTTATTAAAAATCATAAATTATCGTTTAATTTTTGAAGCTAAAAGATATATTACAGCCATTCGCACTGCAACTCCATTCTGTACCTGATCCAATATTATGGCTTGGTTAGAATCAGCAACATCACTCGTGATTTCTACTCCACGATTGATTGGTCCTGGGTGCATGATTACAATTTCCTTATTCAGACTATCCAATAACTTTTTATTTACTCCAAATTGTTGGGTATATTCTCGTGTTGATGGAAAATAACTAATCTCCATTCTTTCATTTTGTACACGCAACATATTGGCTACATCGCACCACTCTAGTGCTTTTCTTAGATCTGTTTCGACCTCAACTCCTAATTTCTCGATATATTTAGGAATCAGAGTTTTGGGGCCACAAACTTTTACTTCGGCTCCTTGTAATTTTAAAGCAAAGATATTAGAAAGTGCAACTCTAGAGTGCAAAATATCTCCTACGATCACAACCTTCTTTCCTCCTACCTCTCCTAATCGTTCACGTATAGAATAGGAGTCTAATAAAGCTTGTGTAGGATGCTCATGAGCACCATCCCCTGCATTAACAATACTTGCATCAACATGTTTAGAAAGAAAAACCCCGGCTCCCGGATTAGGATGCCTCATGACTACCATATCTACTTTCATAGAAAGAATATTATTAACGGTATCAATGAGTGTTTCTCCTTTCTTTACAGAAGAAGATGCTGCAGAAAAATTAATTACATCTGCAGAAAGTCTTTTTTCTGCTAATTCGAAAGATAATCTTGTTCTTGTACTATTTTCAAAGAAAAGATTCGCAATCGTTATGTCTCTAAGCGAAGGAACTTTTTTAATTGGCCGATTAATAACTTCTTTAAAGTGATCAGCAGTCTCAAAGATTAAATCAATATCTTCTTTATTTAGATATTTTATTCCCAATAAGTGATGTACACTTAATTCGCTCATTCGTCTTAATTTATAATTTTAAATAAAACAATCTTATTTAGAGATCTTAATTTTCTATTAAATACACGGCATCTTTGCCATCATTTTCTATCCAATCTACTTTTACTTTTTCTTGATTTATAGCATCTACCTGGCGACCTCTATAATTAGGCTGTATAGGTAAATGTCTACTAAAACGCCTATCAATTAATGTTAGTAGTTCGATTTCCTGTGGTCTTCCAAAGGATTGCACAGCTGTTAAAGCTGCTCTAATACTTCTCCCAGTATACAGCACATCATCAATAAATACAATTCGCTTATCTTCTACTACAAAATCTATATGAGTTTTATTAGCCTCAAGAATTTTTTCTCCTCTCCTAAAATCATCTCGATAAAATGTAATATCAAGGTAACCTAATTTGACATCTGTTACCATATAGTCATCAACCAAAATTTTCTTAATACGATCGGCTAAAAAAGCTCCTCTTGGCTGAATACCAATTAAAACAGTATCTCTAAAATGCGTGTGATTTTCAATTAATTGACAAGCCAAACGGTGCAGAATTATATCAATCTCTTTCGCACTAAGTAGTAATTTTTGACTCATAATCTCCAAATGGATATCTGGAATACAAAAGTAGTGAAATTTTAGAACAATACAATTCAATTTCTAAATAACATACTATAGAAAATCTACTTTGCAGAAAACACATTAATGTGAATTAGTCGTTCTAAATTCGTAGTATCTATAAAAGAGGTGAATTCAATAGAATTAGCTATAAAAAAAGGCGTAATTGTCGTATTACGCCTTCATCAAATAATCCTTTACACTATATTCCCCCTGCTAATAATACAAACGAGTTTTTGGATACCGGAGAAACTTCATAATTCTTTATATTCTCAATAGTTTCCATGTATTTTTCAGCTTCTAAAAATGCTGTTTCCAAAGCACTTAAATCTGAGCTTTCTTGTACCACAATAGTTTTAGACATAATACCACCATCTGTATATTCTATTGTTATTTTCCATTTTTTGATAGAATGAAAACTTTTATTCTCAACTGCTTTTTTTGTTTTTTTACTTTTTGGTTCAGTATCTGTATTCTTTTTTACAGATGTTATAATCGCTTTATCATTTGCTACAACTGCCAACCTATTTGTTTCTTTGGCATTTGCCTGAATGATTATTAAAAAATTTAATGTAAATATGATTACCCTGTTTATATTTTTCATTTTAAAAAACGTTTATGATTTTTTACAATGCAAATATCAGGAAGCTTCATCCTTAGTACTATACCACTAATAGTGAAAATGTCGTCCCGTTTTTCAGGGATATAAAAACATCATAATTCAACCACACCAATACATTATCATATAGTAATATCATTATATTATGATTCAATAACCGTGTTATTTCTTTTTGCGATATATATCAAAACCCCATGTATAATTACGATCACAGCATATTTAAAGAAAGTAGAGCTGTAATTTTACATAGAGTAAACTCAAAATAGGCAGGAGTCACAACAACCCTGAATACAGTGTATTCTAAAAAACAAAAGGCCGTTCTTACGAACGGCCTTTGTTATATTAAAAAGTGTTGAGAAACTAGTTCCCTCCTTTTTCCATCTTAGCTTTAAGATCTGCTAATGCATCGATATCTCCAAGCGTTGTTTTTTCTGCTGAACCTGTAGCAGCTTTCTTCGCAGCTTGTTTAACGATTTTAGCTTCTTCTTCTTTGAATAAAGCTGTATGAGAAGCAACCACTCTCTTGAATTCTTTATTGAATTCAATAATTTGGAACTCTGCCTCATCACCTTTCTTAAGCTTGCTTCCATCTTCTTTTTCAAGATGACGAGAAGGTACAAAAGCAACAACATCTTCGTTGAAATCTATAGTAGCACCTTTGTCTACAATTTCACCGATGGTTGCAGTATGCTTAGTTCCTAAAGCAAATTCTCCTTCATATTTATCCCAAGGATTATCTTCTGTTTGCTTATGACCAAGACTTAACTTACGTCCTTCTACATCAAGCTCAAGAACAATTACATCAAGTTTATCACCTACATTAGTAAAGTCTGATGGGTGCTTAATTTTCTTAGTCCATGAAAGATCTGAGATATAAATTAAACCATCGATACCTTCTTCTAATTCTACGAATACACCAAAATTAGTGAAGTTACGAACGATACCATTATGCTTAGATCCAACAGGATATTTAGTCGTAATATCTGTCCATGGATCTGGAGTTAATTGCTTGATACCAAGAGACATTTTACGCTCTTCTCTATCTAAGGTAAGAATTACTGCTTCTACCTGATCACCTACTTTTACGAAATCTTGTGCAGAACGTAAATGTGTAGACCAAGACATTTCTGAAACGTGAATTAATCCTTCTACTCCTTCTTCAACTTCAATAAAAGCACCGTAATCAGCAATTACAACAACTTTACCTTTAACCTTATCACCTACTTTAAGTTCTTTATCAAGAGCTTCCCATGGGTGTGGTTTTAATTGTTTAAGACCTAATTGAATACGAGTCTTAGCCTCATCAAAGTCTAAGATAACTACATTCAACTTCTGATCAAGTTCAACGATCTCATTTGGATGATTGATTCTAGACCAAGAAAGATCTGTAATATGAACTAATCCATCAACTCCTCCAAGATCAACAAATACACCGTAAGAAGTAACATTCTTAACAGTACCTTCTAATACTTGACCTTTTTCTAATTGACCAATAATTTCTTTTTTCTGCTCTTCGATATCTGCTTCGATAAGTGCTTTATGCGATACAACAACGTTTTTGAATTCGTGGTTTATTTTTACCACTTTAAATTCCATTGTTTTTCCTACATACGCATCATAATCACGAATTGGCTTCACATCGATCTGAGAACCTGGTAAGAATGCTTCGATACCAAATACATCTACGATCATACCACCTTTGGTTCTACATTTTACAAAACCATTTACGATTTCACCTGTATCATGAGCACCATTTACTCTATCCCATGCTTTAATTACACGAGCTTTACGGTGAGATAAAATTAATTGACCTGTTGCATCTTCACGCACATCAATTAAAACCTCTACCTTGTCTCCTACTTTAAGATCTGGGTTATAACGAAATTCGTTTAATGAGATAACACCTTCACTTTTGGCATTGATATCAATAATAGCATCACGATCTGTGATGTTAATTACTGTTCCATCTACTACCTCATCATTTAGGGTATCTACAAAATTCTCGGCAACTAACTTTTCAAATTCTTCAAGTTTCGAATCAGCGATAGGATCTATCCCTTCTTCGTAGTTATGCCAATTAAAATCTTTTAGGAATTGTTCAGGGTTTGCTTGTTGCGGAGTTTCAGCTACTGCTTTCTTCTCTACTTCCTGAACGTCTGTGTTTTTTGTTTCTTCAGACATTGAAGATAAAATTTGTATCCTGTATATTATTGAGAATCAAGACGAAAATTATACAGAAGTATTAATTAAATTTACACTATGTCCTTTTTAATTCTCTTATCCGTTAAAAAGGAGTGCAAAAGTACAATTAAATTTATTAGAAAACAAAAGATTATAATGCGTTTCAGCAAATTACTAATACCTAACAATTTCGAATTCACTTCTTCGATTGGTTTGATGATCTTCTTCTGTACACACCTTACTATCACAGTCGATTAAAGGTTGAGATTCTCCAAACCCAACAAACTGCATTCTTCTTGCATTTACATATCCCACCAAAGCTAGATAATTACGAGTAGATTCTGCTCTTTTGGCTGATAATATCTGATTATATGATTCTGTACCTCTACTATCGGTATGAGAACTTATATTAATATAAACGGTTTTATATCGCTCTAACTTTACTGCAAGTTTATCCAGTACTTTTTTAGAATCAGCCCGTATATTCCATTTATCATAATCAAAATAAATTGGAGGCATATCAAAATATAGTTTTCCATTCCTTTCGATAACCGGAGGGCCATCTTTATCTGCAAGAAGAATTTCTCTTAGCCTGGTTTTGGTAATTTCTTCTTTCCTACGTTCTGTATTAGATTCACTGATTCGGGTACGCTCACTAATATTAGTACTATCGTTGATCTGTGTCCTATTTTTATCATCGCTCTCATCTGTTACAACAGCATCTTTTGCTCTATCTAAATAAATGATGTAGGTCTCTTCTTCTTTCTCTTTAACCACCAGCGGCTTCGTCCTCGTTTTATATTTATTTGCAGAAGCTTTAAAGTTATATCTCCCAGGAAATATCTTAATATCAAAAGCTGCAATAGAATCTAATTGCCCCTCATATACCTTTATATTATCATTATTATACAAGACAACATCTGGATTGGCTATATAATTATCGGTTGCATAATCCCGAACTTCAAAACGTGCTCTATACTCTCGTGGGAAAATATCTCCAATTTGAGAAAAAGTATAAATATCATCTCCTGCTTTTTTTCGATTTGAAGCAAAGAAACCATCTGTTTCATTGTAATAAGTTATAGAAAAATCATCGTAGCTAGAATTAATTGGCGCTCCCAGGTTAATAGGTTTTATAAATTCTCCTCTTCTTAATTCTGAAACAAATATGTCCATCATACCTAATCCTAAATGCCCATTTGAAGAAAAGAATAGATTTCCTTTTTCTGAAATAAACGGAAACTGTTCTCGATTCTCGGTATTAATTGTTGGCCCTAAATTAGTTGGCTCGCCATACGTACCATCCTGATTTACAGCAACAAAATAAATATCAAAATCTCCATATCCTCCAGGCATATTAGAGCTAAAATACAATGTATCCCCCACTGCACTTAATGATGGGTGCTCAATAGAATAGTTTACATTATTAAATTCTAATTTCTCTGGCTCACCCCATTTACCATCAACTTTAGTAGCCTTATATAAATGAATAGCATTATTATTAATACTATCAAATTTCTTTTTTCCTTTTTCAGAATTACTTTTAGATAGGTAGATTGTATTTCCGTCTGCGGTAAAACAAAAATTACCTTCATGAAGTTTTGAATTAATTTTTTTGGAAATCATTTCAATTTCGGAAACAGGTTTATTATCCTTGTCTACTCTCACTTTATAAATATCCAAAAATGGTCGATGTGTCCATCTATAATTCTTGTCCAAAGGACCATAAGGACGTCTATCGGTAGTAAAATAAAGAATACTATCTCTCCTAATAGCTCCAAACTCTGAGGCTTCAGAATTAAAAATAGCACTTGCTATAGTATAATCGTCATCTTTCAATTTAAAATCTTCTATTGTAGAAATCGCATCAGAGGCGCTAAAATCTCTTATGGTATTATTTGATTTATACAAAGAGAGATATTCTACAGATTTTTCATATTCTCCTAAAGCAGACAACACCTGATACATCATAAAGTTATACTGATTATCATATGTTTTATCCTTATCATAAAATTTACCAGAAGTTAATACCTTTAAATATCGATACGCTTGCCTAAATTGAAAAGTATTATAATATGAGGTAGTAATATTTTTAAGGATATGTTTGGTATATCCTTCCTGATTTAACTCTTCTTCGTATTGCAGTGCTGCGTTTATATAATCTCCTTTTTCAAAAAAACGATCTGCTCTGCTTTTTTGTTGGGAAAAGGTAAACTGAGTAATCAGTATAGTTAGTATCAATAATATCTTAGCTTTTATCATCTAGAAAAATCTTGGAGAGGAATATTTATTACTAAACTTAAGAAGGTCAAAATTAAACAGTATTACAATTTCATGACTTCCATTATTATAACCGCTTAAGTCACTAACACTAAAATCATAAGAATATCCAACTTTTAGGTTTTTTGTAATATTAAAGCCTGCCAAAGCAATAAAAGAGTCTGTATACCTATAAGATATTCCTAATTCGAACTTATCATAAATCAAAGAGTTTAGTGAAAGATCAAAGGTTAAAGGAGAATCTAAAACCTGCTTAATAACCATCGAAGGTTTTAATTTCACTTCATCAACAAAGTCAAAAACATAGCCAGCAATTCCATATATATGTGTCTTTGTTTGCGCAACACCAATACCATCGATATCAATATCACTAGGAAGTAAATTAGGGGAAGATATACCTGCATAAAAATTATTAGTAAACAAATACAAACCAGCTCCAATATTTAATTGTGTGGTTGATGTATTATCTGCAAATGCAGGATCGTTAGCGACATCAGAACCAGAAGGATCAATTTTAAAATTATTAATACCTGCTTTCAATCCGTATGATAATCGAGTTTGATCAGAAATCTTTGTGATATACGCAAAATCAACGTTTATATAATCATTATTAACTGGGATAGCGTCTCCTATCCTATCATTTACGTAATTTACACTTAGCTCAATTTTTTCACTCATAGGAATATTAGCAAATATATTGGCTGTTTGAGGGGCTCCTTCAATCCCTGTCCATTGTCTTCTGTATAATAACCCGGTCGAAATCAGACCACTTTGACCTGTAGCATATGCGGGATTAACCGTACTCATATTATACATATATTGAGAATATTGTGGCTCCTGCTGGGCATAGACCATCGAGCAGAAAATTATTGACATTATAAAAACTAACTTCAATTTCATTGGTTTATCTGCTTAGGTAAAAACTCCCTTGTATTGGTAAATTATTTTCAAAATTTGGAACAAAAACATAAAAGTATGTTCCCGAAGGAAGATCGTCTCCTAACTGTACTGATACATTGCTTTCTCCTCTAAATTCTTCTGTATTAATATTTCCTTCATAGACAAGACTACCATATCTATTATATATTTTCAAATCAAAATCGGGAAATGCTTCTGGGATATTATATACCTCTTCTATCAACAAATCAAAAGTATCATTCTGACTATCACCGTTTGGTGATACTCCATCCTGAAAATCAAGAGTACACAATTCTCCATTGGCAAACCTCTCTCCGGTATTTAGTATATTTATCGGAACTTCAAGACGTTCGGATTCACAATTATTTGCATCAATTGCAGCAATATAATATACCTGATTATCAAAAAGTAAAGGGTTATCAATAATAGGAATTTCACTTTCTAAAGTAGTATACCAGTTATAGTTTAGAACATCAACTTCAATATCTTCTAATCTGGCGGCATCAAGAATACAAAATTCCTGAGGGGGTACATTAGGGATTGGTAAATCCACAATTTGTATGGCTACATTTAAAGAAGACTGGTCACAAGGCAGCGTATTTGCTATTATATATCTGAAATTATAAATATTGTTTGTTAATGTCTCAAACTCTACTACTCCATCTACGCTTAATGCACCTGTATTATCAGTATCTTCAAAAACTCCAGTACGTGGAGTATCTCTATCTAAAAGTGAATATAAGTTAACCCTACCATCGATTTTACAGAAAGTTTCACTTCGATCATTGCCAATTTCTACCGGTTCTACAATGGTAATAGTTACTGTAGATTGATCTGATGCAGAACACCCCGCATTACCCGGCACTACATATATATAATCACCTGCTCCCAAAACCGGTAATAAAACATTACTTGAATCAAAAACACCTAAATGATCTGGTGATGTATATCCAAAAGGGCCTGCCCAGGTTCCTGTTGTACTTGGATTGCCTCCCAAAAGATCAAAAAGAGTTATCGTTAAATCATCTGAGCAGAGTGTTGCGCTTGCATCTTCTCCTGCATTAGATAATTTGTTAATTGTAAATATTAAATCTGCACTATCAACACATCCATTTACTGTATTTGTTGAATACGTAAATGTAAATGTTTGTGAAGTACTGCTATTCGGAAAAACAAATGTATTATCAATTACATCTCCTGCTGTGTTTGTCCAAACTCCTGTAGTTGCTATTGTATTACCATTAGTTCTTAATAAGCTTCTAAGATCTACCTGCCCTTGAGATTCGCATAAATTGATATCTTTTGTATCTTCTCCTGCATAGTCAAATCCAAATATTTGAACTTCTACTCTGGCGGTCATAATATTACAAGGGTGTTCACAATAAAAATCTGCCATTACATCAGTCTCATAGGGATCACAAAAAGAACTGGGATCGCTATTTATATTAGGACTCACCGCATATTCAAAAATATAAGTGCCTGGATCTGCACCAAAGGTATTTACAGTTCCTCTGTGTGTATAAGGTTTTAATGGATCAGGAGGTGATAAAACATGTAGCCCTAAATCTGATGCACCAGAAACTAAACGCCAATTCGTGCTTCTATCACTAAAATATTCGAATGGTATGCCATTTTCTGTAGTAAATTCTAACAAATCATATAAATCTATCGTTCCTGGAATATTATTACATATTTGAAAAGGAGGGTCTTTTTGATTAAATGGCCTTAGCTGTTCATAGAGCACAAAACTTACTTTTGTAGTTTTATCATCACACACCGCAGAACGTTGCTCTACACTATAAACAAAATCAAATTGCTCTCTTCCAAATCGTAAATTATTACCACTAATAAGGTTGTCATAAATCGCTCTCAAATTAACCATAGAGTCCTGCGAATTCTCAATTTGTCCTGTGGGTTCTGGCAACCAGATTCCTTCAATATCTTCTCCTAATAAATACAGATCATTAGTTAAATCTATATCGGCATCATATACTCCGGCCAAAAGATCGTCTTCACAAATATGAGTAGGTTCTGATTCTCCCGAATCTACTTGTCTAACCATTGCCACTCTCACTGTAGTTTGCTCTGCAATACATCCTGAAACCCCAAAAACTGTATATGTTAATTCAAAGACCTCCTGATCTACTAGTGGCACTCCTGGCTGATAAGGAATATCTACTAAGAGTACAGAACCATTAATTCCTCCAAAATTAGGACTAGATCCGTTATATGTCCATTCTCCATTTAAATGTGGAGAGGGTGTATTACTATCTAATGCAAACGCACTAAACAAATCAAAGCCATCAAAATCACAACCTTGAGCATTTACATTATTTGGGCCAGATGGTGGTAATGCAACTCCAGAAAATGGGCCAAGAATTAGTCGCGCAGTTCTAACCGGATCTGTACCACAGGTAGCAGCATTCATCAATTCGAAAAAATAATCATTTTGAGTCGCTACTGTAGTTGCTCTTTTTAATGCCCATGTAGACAAATTACCCGTTGCCTCATCAAAAGCTGATCTAAATCTTGGATCTATACGCCATGTACCATCTGCTAATGTAGTACCCGTTTCATTATACAAATTGATAATCCCGTCGGGGCCATTAACTCCATCGAAGTCTATATTTTCCATATCACACTTTTCTATAGTGATGAGACCTAGATTACATTGTGAATGTATTCTCTTAGTAATTAGTGATACGGTAAATAATAGAACTAGTAACTTGCTAGTATATTTCAAAATTGGATTTATTTAATAAATATTAGACATCTAAAATATTTTACTAAAAATAGATACAAATCTTACAATTAAATGAAGATTCAACAAGGGTAGGAAAATTTTGACAGCAAATATAAATATTTTTTTCGTGTCAAATCTCAATATAAAATATTTCCTACACTTCAATACAAGCAAAACTAAGATCTTGATTTCAAAACTCCCACAACATCTTTTAACTCATATCCTTTTGCTTGTAACAGTATCAAATAATGAAATAACAAGTCTGCACTTTCGTTTAAAAATAACTCTTCATTATCATCCTTAGCTTCTATAACTACTTCTACAGCTTCCTCCCCTACCTTTTGTGCTACTTTATTAATTCCTTTCTTAAATAACGATGCTACATATGATGTAGAATCATTCTGATTTTCTTTTCGACTTCTAATCACATCTTCAAGTTCTGACAAAAATCCGTAAGATTGTTTATTATCTTCATTCCAACATGTATCTGATCCTTTATGACAAGTTGGGCCTACTGGATTCACTGTAATCAAAAGGGAATCATTATCGCAATCATTCTTTATGTCTACTAGATTCAAAATGTTACCACTTTCTTCTCCTTTTGTCCATAATCTATTTTTGGTGCGACTAAAAAAAGTAACTTTTTTCGTTTCTACAGTCGTATGATATGCCTCTTGATTCATGTATCCAAGCATTAATACATTCTTAGTTATTGCATCCTGTATAATAGCGGGAACAAGTCCGTCACTATTTTTATTGAAATTTATTTCCATAATCTAATACACTTCGAGAAGTTTTATATGATATCAAAATTTATATCATTTGTTTTTACCTATCGAAGATTCTTTTTTTATAATCGCACAGGGATTTTATTATCCTGTAACTTCTTTTTTAAATCTTTAATTTCTATTTCTTTAAAGTGAAAAACACTTGCTGCTAGTGCTGCATCTGCCTTACCTTCTTTAAACGTATCTACAAAATGTTGAACATTTCCTGCTCCACCAGAAGCAATTATAGGGATATTTAGTTCTTCTGATAGTATAGACAATGCCTCATTTGCAAACCCGTCTTTGGTACCATCATGATCCATAGATGTAAACAATATTTCTCCAGCACCTCGTTTTTCTACTTCTTTTGCCCAGTCAAACAAATCCAACTCTGTAGGCACTTTGCCTCCTACTAAATGTACTACCCATTTATCATCGATTTGTTTTGCATCTATAGCTACAGTAATACATTGTGATCCAAATTTTCCTGCCAGATCATTAACTAGTTGTGGGTTCTTTACCGCAGATGAATTTATAGATACTTTATCGGCTCCATTTTGCAATAAAACATCTACATCTTCAATAGATGAAATTCCTCCTCCTACAGTAAAAGGGATATTTACTTTTTCTGCTACTTTAAGCACTAATTCTGCTAATGTTTTACGACGTTCTTCTGTTGCAGAAATATCCAAAAACACTAATTCATCGGCACCTGCTTTTGAATACGCATCAGCAAGTTCTACAGGGTCGCCTGCATCTCGTAGATCTACAAAATTGACTCCTTTTACGGTACGCCCATTTTTGATATCTAAACATGGTATAATTCTCTTTGTTAACATAATTCTTTTTTACTCAGTTCTTTTACAGTGCGATCTCTAATTACTTCTTGAGCTTTATGTACTATAGACTTCAGTTTTTCAAAAAGTTGCTTTTCTGCAGATTTATTTTCAGAAGAAACAGCAAGCTTTTGATCCATTTTTTTATGCTTTTAACAGGATATATTCTTCTAATTGTTTCAAGCTTATTTTATGTTCATAAATCGCTTTTCCAATAATAGTTCCTTCACAACCAATTTCTGCTAGTTTTGGCAATTCATCAAAGGTAGAGATTCCTCCTGATGCTATTAACTTAAGATTGTCTGTTTGGTTTAAAATCCTTTGATACAGCTCAAATGAAGGTCCTTGTAGCATCCCGTCTTTACTAATATCGGTACAAATCACATAAGTTATTCCTTCTTTCTGATACTCCTGAACAAACGGAATTAATTCTTTGTCACTTTCTTCTAACCATCCACTTACTGCAATTTTTTCATGATGCGCATCAGCTCCTAAAATGATCTTATCTGTTCCATACTTTTGTAACCACGATGTAAAAATTTCGGGATCTTTTACGGCAATACTTCCTCCTGTAATTTGATTTGCTCCACTTTCAAAAGCGATTCTAAGGTCATCATCGGTCTTAAGACCTCCTCCAAAATCAATTTTCAAGCTTGTCCTTGATGCGATTTGCTCTAGTACTCTATGATTGACTATATGTTTAGATTTTGCTCCGTCTAAATCCACTAAATGTAAATATTCGATTCCATGGGCTTCAAATTCCTTAGCTACTTCTAATGGGTTTTCATTATATATCTTTTTTGTGTTATAATCTCCTTTCGAAAGACGAACACATTTTCCGTCGATAATATCTATAGCTGGTATTATTCTCATAGTTTTACGGTATTATGTCTTAAGTATTATGCTATAAGATTTCTTCCAAACATTTAAATTCTCAAATTTGTTCATACTATAACTTAACACTTTGTACTTATTACTTTATTTTTATAGTTTCAAAAAATTCTTTAATATCTTCTCACCGACAACGCTACTTTTCTCTGGGTGAAACTGGGTTCCGTAGAAATTACCTTTTTGCAGAGCTGTACTGTAGGCAACTCCATAACGAGTCTTTGCCACTGTATTTTTGGTAACTGGTGCGTAGTAACTGTGTACTAAATAGATATGCTCTTTTTCTAAGATCCCTTCAAACAAAGGTGAATCAAGAGATTCTATCTGGTTCCAGCCTATCTGTGGTACTTTTACCTGATTATCGAATCGTATAACATCAACATCGAAAATTCCTAACCCCTTGGTATTTCCTTCTTCGGTATAGTTACACATTAATTGCATCCCCAGGCAAATTCCCAAAACCGGTTGTTTTAATTCTGGGATCAAGTGATCTAATCCAGAATCTCTAAGCTTATGCATTGCACTACTTGCCTCGCCTACTCCAGGAAAGATAATTTTATCTGCTGCTTTGATTTCTTCGGGATCATTACTTAATATCGCTTCGTATCCCAGTCTTTGTATTGCAAATTTTATAGATTGGATATTTCCTGCTCCGTAATTGATAATTACAATTTTCACTTTATATTTCAGATTTATGATTTCAGATTTACAATTCTTCAATCTTAATTCGTAACTAATTATAGTACTCCTTTGGTACTGGGCAAAATCATTTTACCAGGATCACGTTGTACTGCAACTTTAATAGCTTTTGCAAAAGCTTTAAAAATTGCTTCAATTTTATGATGCTCGTTGGTGCCTTCTGCTTTTACATTAAGATTTGCTTTAGCCCCATCGGTAAATGATTTAAAAAAGTGGAAAAACATTTCTGTTGGCATTTTACCAATCATTTCGCGATTAAATTCTGCTTCCCATACCAACCAATTACGTCCTCCAAAATCAATAGCTACCTGTGCCAAGCAATCATCCATTGGTAGACAAAAGCCATAACGTTCGATTCCCAATTTATCCCCCAGAGCCTTACTAAATACTTCTCCTAATGCTATTGCAGTATCCTCAATAGTGTGGTGTTCATCGACTTCTAAATCTCCTTTTACCTTGATATCTAAATCCATTTGACCATGACGAGCAATTTGGTCTAACATATGATCAAAAAAATCTAACCCTGTATTAATATTACTTTTACCGATACCATCAAGATTTAGTTTGATATAAATATCGGTTTCATTGGTTTTTCGTGAAATTTCTGCAACGCGATCTTTTAGTTTAAGAAATTCATATATTTTTTGCCAATCATTACTCTCCAGAGCAATATGATTGTTTAACTCTTCCCTTTTTATTGTAATTTCTCCTGTTCCCAGATTGGTATTATCATTAATAAAAATTCCTTTTGCTCCCAGATTTTTAGCCAATTCCATATCGGTTAAACGATCACCGATCACAAAAGAATTTATCAAATCATATTCTTCAGAAAAATATTCGGTTAACAAGCCTGTTCCTGGTTTTCTGGTATTTGCATTTTCATGAGGAAAAGTTCTATCAAGAAATACTTTATCAAATACGACTCCTTCATTTTCAAAAGATTTCATAATAAAATTATGCACAGGCCAAAATGTATCTTCAGGAAATACATCGGTACCCAAGCCATCTTGATTGGTAATCATTACCAGTTCATAGTTTAATTCCTGAGCAATTTTACCTAAATATGTAAATGCCTTTGGATAGAATATCATCTTCTCGAATGCGTCTATCTGCTCATCTGCAGTTTCTTTGATAATCGTACCATCACGATCTATAAATAATACTTTCTTTTTCATCTGTTTATATATTTATTGTTTTTTTAATGGTCAGATGGAATCGCCATAAAATCATTTCAGCTGGATATCAACTTAATTGTTAAGGCTTATTTCATACTGTAATATTGTCTCTAATTTTACTTTTATTTAAAAAATTTATGAAATGGGTTCACGATTTCGAAATTGAAGTAAGTACCCGTATTAGTTTTTCATTTTCTTCTTTAGTACCTACTGTAAACCGAAGTGTATTTTTGCATAAAGGTTGTGTACTTCTGTTGCGAACCACAATACCTTCTTTAATTAACTGATCGTATCGCTTATTGGCATCATCTACTCTTACCAAAATAAAGTTGGCATCACTTTTAAATATTTCCTCTACAAAATTTATGGTAGATAAAGCTTCTTCCAAAAGGGTACGTCCTTCTATTATGGCGGATACTTCGGCTAGAATTTGATCTTCTTCGATAACACGTTGCAAAGCTCGCTGTTGTGTTAATTCGTTCACATTATAAGGTGGTTTTATTTTATTTAGAACAGCTATTATTTTATCAGAAGCATAACAAACCCCTAATCGTATACCTGCCAAACCATACGCTTTGGATAACGTCTGCGTTACTATAAGGTTTGGATATTTATCTATACTCCCTACCCAACTTTCTCTATCAGTAAAATCGATATAGGCTTCATCAATAATTACCAATCCTCTAAAACCCTCAAGAAGTTCTTCTATTCTTTTTTGTTCAATCAAATTTCCTGAAGGGTTATTAGGAGAACAAATAAAAAGTAATTTAGAATAATTATTCGCTGTAGCGAGTATCGCTTCGACGTTTGGTTGAAAATCCTCTCTTAAACATACTTGCTGTTCTTCTATATTATTGATGTTTGCCAATACTTTATACATCCCATATGTAGGAGGCATTGTAATAATATTGTCGATACCAGGTTCGCAAAACGCTCTAAATATTAGATCTAATACTTCATCGCTACCATTACCAAGAAGTAGATTTGTTTCTGAAACTTTTCTTTGATTTGCTATTATCTTTTTTAAACTTTTCTGTTGCGGATCAGGATATCGATTGACTCCATTTTCATAAGGATTTTCATTGGCATCCAAAAAAACCATATCCTGATCAAAATCTGTAAACTCGTCTCTGGCCGAACTATACGGTTTTAGGTATTGTATGTTCTTACGAACTAATTGTTTTATGTTGAATTGTATTTTGCTCATTTTTAGTTTATTGCTGTTGGTTAAACTCTCATTAATGATTAACTAGCTACTTGTACCTATTAATTAACAACTATTTCAAGCTCTCTAATCGTAATGTTACTGCATTCTTATGCGCTTGTAAACCTTCTGCTTCTGCCATAAGTTCAATTGCTCTACCTATGTTCTGGATACCTTGTTTTGATATTTTCTGAAATGTCATTGACTTCATAAAACTATCCAGATTTACACCGCTATATTGCTTTGCATATCCATTAGTTGGTAACGTATGATTAGTTCCCGAAGCATAATCACCTGCACTTTCTGGAGTATAATTACCGATAAACACAGAGCCTGCATTGGTTATATTATCAATAAAAAAATCTTCATTTTTTGTACATATTATAAAATGCTCCGGGCCATACTCATTGATTAATTGTATAGCTTGCCGATCATCTTCAACACAAATTAATTTTGAATTGGATATAGCCCCTTCTGCAATTTCTTTTCTTGGTAAAACCGCTAATTGTTTGATAACTTCTTCTTCTACTTTAGTCATCATTTCTTTGGAGGTGGATACCAAAATCACCTGGCTATCTTTACCGTGTTCTGCCTGGCTTAACAAATCAGAAGCAATAAAGGATGCATTGGCAGTATCATCTGCAACCACAAGCAATTCACTTGGTCCTGCTGGCATATCAATAGCGACTCCAAACTTCGTTGCCAGCTGTTTTGCCACCGTTACAAATTGATTTCCCGGACCAAATATTTTGTATACCGACGGAATAGTTTCTGTTCCAAAAGTCATTCCTGCAATAGCTTGAATTCCTCCTACTTTACAGATTTTTGTTACCCCGCAAAGATTAGCAGCATACAAAATAGCAGGGTGAATTTTTCCTTCCTCATTCGGGGGGGAGCATAATACGATTTCTTTGCATCCTGCAAGATTAGCAGGAACGGTTAACATCAAAATTGTAGAAAACAAAGGAGCTGTTCCTCCTGGGATATATAATCCTACCTTTTGAATTGGTCTTTTCTCCTGCCAGCATTTCACTCCGATTGTTGTTTCGACAGAAACTTTATTTGTTTTTTGTGCCGCATGAAACCTTTCAATATTAGATTTAGCTAATTGTATTGCATCTTTTAAATCCTGATCTACCTGTTTCTTTGCTTCTTCTATTTCTTTAGAATCTACAAGAATTGCATCAAGATCTACTTTATCAAATTTCTTAGTATATCGTTGTACCGCCAGATCACCCTCTGTTTTGACTTCATTAAAAACAGTCAACACTTTTTCTTCAATATCAGCTACAGTTTGTGTTGGTCTTTTTAATATCTCTGGCCAATTATTTTTATTTGGATTGTATATTTTTTGCATCTCTTCTTCATTTCTGCTTTCACAGAAACACATTAAATTATTTATAAAACCATCTTTTCTATTGGACAAACCAAAATCCCTTCTGCTCCTTCTGCTTTTAACTCATCAAGAATATCCCAAAATTTGTTTTTTTCTACAACAGTATGAATAGAACTCCAACCTTCTTCTGCCAGTGGCAATACTGTAGGGCTTCGCATACCAGGTAGTATTTTAACAATATCTTCAATTTTATGATTAGGAGCATTAAGCAGGACATATTTAGAATTCCTGGCTTTCAAAACGGCTTTGATTCTAAATTCTAATTTTTCAAGAAGTCTTTTATTATCGTCCGATATTTTTGGAGATACTGCAAGTACAGCCTCAGAAGTAAGCATAACCTCTACTTCTTTAAGGTTATTTTTAAACAATGTACTACCGCTAGATACAATATCACAAATTGCATCTGCCAAACCAATATTGGGTGCAATCTCTACCGATCCAGATATTTGGTGTAATTCTGCCGAGATTCCTTGTTTTTCTAGGTATTCATTAACTGTGTTGGGATAAGATGTAGCAATTCTTTTTCCGTCAAGATCTTTAATCGAATTGTACTCAAAATCTTTTGGGACTGCTAGAGAAACCTTACATTTTGAAAAATTAAGTCGTTCTGTAATCGAAATATCTTTTCCCTTTTCTATAAGTACATTTTCTCCTATAATAGCGATATCAACGATACCATCCCTAAGATATTGAGGTATATCTCCATTTCGTAAAAACATAACTTCCATAGGAAAATTACGGGTTTGGGCTTTTAGTTGATCTTTACCATTATCAATCGAAATACCGCAGTCTTTCAATATTTTTACTGAATCTTCATTAAGGCGCCCGCTTTTTTGAATTGCAATTTTAATTTTTGACATTTTTTTGTTGTTGTGCTTGAGCAATTCAAAAACGAGTTTTGCAGAAACAAAAAACCCGTTTGAATTACTCAAACGGGTTTTCATATTATTGTGTTATACACATACCATACCTACCACGCCTGAGCGAAAATGTAAGAATGATGATGATGTACAAATATATTATTCATTGTTTTTTCTAAATACCCTGCGAATTTATAAAAAATTATTTTTACTCAAACGCATTTCAACTTATTTTTTTGCGATTCATCTTTTTTCTATCATTAAATTCATAGAATTTAAAGCCTGCAATAGGTTGATTATAAACATTTTTATAACTTTAAAAAACCAATACTAATCAACAACGCATGAAAAATTTCTCCTCTTTTCTTATTTTTTTACTTTTTGCCTGGCTGGCAATATGGTGGTATTACTCTTGTGATTGGTGTACAAAAAGCACTAATGAAAGTATACCTGTGGTAGAACAAAAACCTGATCCCGAATTAGAAGCATTAGCAAAAAAAGCATATGAAGATAGCATCGCAGCAGCAAATAGAAATGTTGGATTGTTTGCAAAAGGACCTCACGGGCAAGATGTATTTAGATATGTTGAAAATCTAAAGATTAACAATACCAATGCAGATGTATTTATCCCCAATTCTCTAAAAGGTTTTAGCCAACAAGTAGCTGATTACTTAGGACAACATCAGGATCAGGAACTTATCATTTATGGTTATGAAAATTCTTCTGAAAATAGTGATAGTACACAATTAGGTATTTCTAGAGCTAACTTTATTAAAGATATCTTGGTTAAAGCAGGAATTAATGCAGATCGTATTGTAACCAAAACACAATTAAATAATTACACCTATTCTAATAATGGAGAATATCCCGGCGGAATACTATTAAATTTTAGCACATTAAATGAAGCTAGATTGGTCGAAGTCGAAAAAAGTATAGCTACCAGAACGTTGCATTCTAATTTTGGTCAAAAAACATTTCAACCCGATGCTACTTTATCTAATTATGCATTAGAGCTTAAGAATTACATTAATAAATATCCTGATAAATCGGTTATAATCACTGGACATACAGATGATGTTGGTGAGGAAGAAGCAAATCTCTGGTTTGGACAACAAAGAGCAAATAATGTGCGAGAATATCTTATTTCACAAGGCATAGCTAAAGATAAGATTATAGCCTTATCTAAAGGAGAATCAAATCCTATCGTTCCGAATGATAATGAGGAAAACAAAGCAAAAAACAGAAGAATAGAAATAACCGTAAACTAAAAATATTACAACTATGTTAGATTTTTTAAACGAAGCAAATTGGTGGTGCTTATTATTGCTATTATTCCTGGCATTTTTATTAGGAAGATTCTTATCAAGAAGAGCGCTCAAAAAAAAATATAAAAAGGCATTAGATGAATGTGAAAGAGAAAATGCTATGCTTAAAAATGCAAGTAACCAAAAAGCAAATTCGACATTTTCTAATCCCGAAAATGGAATTAAAGCAGTTAAGACGAGGGATCACGGAGGAGTTGCGGTTACTAATGGTGGAGAAATGCCTACATTAAATTTTGATAGTTTTGGTAAAGCAGATGCCTCTCAAAAGGATGATTTAAAGCTAATTAGCGGTATTGGCCCCTTTATTGAAGAAAAATTAAACAGTATTGGTATCTATACTTTTGATCAAATTAGTAAATTTACCCCAGAAGATATTGATACGGTAACGACACTTATTCAATTCTTTCCTGGTAGGATTGAAAGAGATAAATGGACAAAGCAAGCTAAGAAACTTAAAGATAAGTAGTAACCACTAACCATTTTACTATTTAGTAAGGCCTTCATAATGTATATTATGGAGGCTTTTTTTATTTATAAATTATAAGCAGAGGTAAAATAACGTATTAAAAAAAAGAAGACTGTCTTTTCAGACAGCCTCCTAAACAAATCACTGTTATAAAAATTATTATTTTTTTATAAATTGTTTAATGCTTTTATTTTTTTCTGACTTCAATTCCAGAATATATACTCCTTTGGTTAAGTTTTGTAGATCAATACTATTATTATTAATAACTCCCTGATTAACAATTTGACCAGTGATATTCATTACTTTATAATTGATCAAAGATGTTGTCTTAGTTGCATTAATATACATAACGCCTTCTACCGGATTAGGGTAAAAACTCACATCAAAAGCTTTACTTTCTGGGTTATTAAGTCCTAAATCTGTTAAGTCTCCTGTTGATCTATCAGCTACAGCTCCCACATTTGAGGTAGTTAATGAGATATTATCGACAGCCATATCTCCTTGCCAAGAATTTCCTGAAGTACCTACAAAACGCATTTTTATTGATCTTCCTACGTAAGTATTTAAATCAACATTAGCATTATTCCAAGCATTGCCTTGAGTACCTGTTTTACTCCAGATCGATGCCCAGCTTGCTCCATCATCACCACTTACTTCTAATTTAAGCTCTCCTACTGCATTCCCTAGCATATGATACCTAAATGCAAAACTTGGTGAGTTTACTCCGTTCAAATCAAAACATGGAGAGTTAAGAATTGTTGTTTTATTAGGGCTGTTCGGAACAGAAGTTTCAACATACACATAAAAACTACCTTCTTGTGCTCCTGATGGTCCTGTATCTCTTGAGCGTGTTCCTCCTGATTGACGAGTCCAATCAAAATCGTCCCCAGCACCTTGGGTCCAGCTTCCTATACCAGCTTCAAACCCTTCATTATAAGGAAAAGCACTAATACCATTTGCGCAACCAGGATCTACAGCATTACAAGGTGAACAATCTCCTCCACAATCTATTCCGGTTTCATTTCCATTTTGAATACCATCATTACAAGTTGGTACTCCCTGAACTGTAGAAGTATATCTAGCTGCCCATCCAGATGCAGTAACTGATCCATCAGATGTAAACTGAACAAACATTGCATTGCCTGTAGAAACCATTTGATTTGGTACTGTTGCTCCAGAGAATCTACCCAATTGCGCTGCATTAGCATTCTCTCCATCATATACTGTAACAAAATCATAATTAGATTCTGTGTTATAGCTATCAAAGTTTAATGTTACAGTGCCTCCGTTTCCTGGTTTTATTAACCATGTACAATTTCTGTTATTCGCATAATTTTGGGCACCACTACCATCTTCAAAATTGCCAGAGTTTGCTGTTAGTGTAGCTCCTCCATTACAAGGGTCAGAAGCAGCAGCACTTGTTGTAGCATTAATTATATTACTATCGGCAGATACATTTCCTGCTGCATCTTTAGCTCTTACTTTAAATGTATAAGAAGTATTTGCTATTAGACCGGTTACTGTTCTATTTGTAGCGTTTATAGTTGCAATAACAACTCCATCTTGATATACATCATATTCTGTAACTCCAATATTATCATTAGATGCTGTCCATGCCAAATCTATAGTTGTCTGTGTAATATTTGAGGCAATAAGGTTTGTTGGTGCAGTTGGTGCTTCGTTATCTTGTGCACCATTAGCTGTAAATGAACCTGTAAATACTCCTCGTCCGTAGGTAGAGGCAATAATTTTATTATTATTTTGATCTCCATTTACTTCCCAATAGTCGAAAGAAGTTACACTAGCATCACTCATTCCGTTTTGTGATCGAACCCAATTTGGATTTGCTGCATCAAAATTAGTAGTAACCCATACACCCAGTTGTGTTCCAACAATAACTTCTGTTCTATCTAATGGATTTTGTAAAATATCTCTAACAGGGATATCAGGAAGATCTCCTTCTTTACTTGACCAATTTACTCCGGCATCAGACGAGTACCATATACTTGTAACTCCGTAGTTATGAATAGTTACCATAATATCATTTGCTGTTGCACCTAATCTAACAGAGGAAATAGATCCAACAAAAGGTGTATTTATTTCTGCCCAATTAGCTGCTCCTAAACCTACATTTGTTAATCTTAATAAACCTCCGGAAGCTGTACCCACATACCACGTGTTATTAGCAAAAGAAGAAGCTATAAAAGCAGTAGGTTTGCTTGTTAATAAAGCATTTGTAATATCTGCATTTCTATTTCTTGCTACATCAACCGTTTTTATAGAATAAACTGTATTGTTATTTACTCTATGAGTATTATTTGATAAAAGAAAATTTGCGTCACTATCATACCCCATTTGGTTTACAAAATCTCCCTTAGAATCATCATTTACAAGCGTTGTTGCTCCTCCTTGGATTCTACTACGTCCATCCCATGGCAAATTAAATCTATAAATAACATTGCGAACATAGGTGGCTATCATATATTGACCATCCTTATCAACAAATGTATAAAACCCATCCCCACCTGTTAGTGGTTCGGATCCGTTTATCCCTGGCACTACATTTCTAAATGCCTGTGATCCGTTATCCTGAGCTCCTGCAGAGAAAATCCCATTAACATCACCCACTCCATTCGGACCTATACCCGCTTTTACATATTGTGTTACATTATAATTATTATTTCTTGCTCCAAAAACATTATTATTAGCCGCAGTAGATAAACTATTTGCATAGAATATCCCTCCATCATTACCAAAAATTGCTTGATTTGAATTTCCTGGCCTGAATGCCATTGCATGTTGATCTGCATGTACAATAGAAGCTCCTAATCCAGCTAAATTATTATTGTTAGACCATTTAGAAATCTGGCTCCATGCATTACCACTATTTGTAGATCTAAAAAGGTCAATTCCCCCGACATATACGATATCATCATTATTAGGGTCTGATTCTATCATTAAATCATAAAAAGCTTGCCCTCTGGTAAAATCTTTTGCAGGAATACCATTATCTACATCATTAGGTAATGCTGTTGCGGTTGGAGCAGTTGCAAAACCATCCAAACTACGATAAATATGAACAGGATCTATAACTTTATTATTTGCATCTCTTGCAACTCCTTGAGTTAATGCATATATCTTATTAGCATTGGTTTCAGATGTTTCTAATTCTACTCTATTAGAATCATTAAGAGGAGAAGCTGCTGCTTCTGTCCATGTTGCACCATCATCAGAACTAAATACACGTCCTCCTCCATTTCCTAATGGCGAATTGATCGTACCAACCCATAATCTGTTGTTTGCTCCTATTTCAAAATCATTAGGTACATAGTAATAATTTACATTATTTCTTTGATACTGCATATTAGCAGATTCTATTCTATTCCAGTTAGCTCCACCATCTATTGATCGGTAAATTCCTGCAGACTGGATTCCTAGCCAATTTGCTGGTCCAGAAGAATCTCCATATACATGTGCTCCTACTCCAACAAATAATTCAGTACGATTCTGTGCTGTATTATTCCAGGCTACAATATCATTCACATAATAAATTCCTGAAAGGAAAAGGTTTGAAGCATTAAAATTAATATTACCTCCTCCAGCAGGTGGGATATTTACCGCCTGCCAGGTCGTTCCTCCGTCTGTTGATCGGTACACACCACTACCCACAACATCTCCTGCTGTATATTGTTCTCCTGTACCCACATACCATGTATTTGAGTTTCTAGGATCTACAGTTATTGAGGTTACCGAAAGATTTCCAGGAACATTCTGCACTCGACTCCACTGTGAAGCGGCAGATGTGATATCATTATTAACCCATAATCCACCACTTACACCACCGGCATAAACTCTTCTATTATTAGCATCATTGGGATCAAATAAAATAGCTCTGGTACGTCCTCCAATATCATTAGGACCTCTTTCTACCCAAGGGTTATTCTGAGCATCTCCTGGAGCTCTTTTTGATGTATTTGCCAATTGTTTTTGAACTGCGTAGATTTTCTCAGGTTCTGTTTTACCTGTTGCAGGGTTTATGGTTAACTCCCACATCTGTTCAAAATACTTATTTGGTGGAAGTCCTTTGGCTTTTCTCTCAGACTTTGTTAGTTTTAAAGTCTCTTTATAGGGGCTGTTTTTTAAATACGAAGCATGTTGTTTTCGTAAATTGGTAATTTCAGTCTCATTTGTACTTTGTTCTAAATTGTCTTTCTTTACAGAGTTTATGACAAGTACTGATAGGGCGACTAATCCCAGGCCCAGTAGAACCGGGCGGGTCATTCTTTTTTTCATGTTAGCATTAGTTGAGTTTGAGGTATAAAAGTAGTGTAATTATGGTTTTTTACCTAATTTAACATAAAAATAAGTTAAATTTAACACATATTGTATCACTTTCTTATTCTTAACACACTCAATACTAATGATATCTTATTTTTCATCGCTCCAAGCAACAGAAGACATTTTCCAATCAAGTCCCTCTTTGATAAATTGAATAGTTTTCATTCCTCGAGACTCAAAATACACGCCGTTTAATTTACCAGATTTTTTATAAAAACTAAATCGTTGTGCTACATTACCATATATCTCTGTCCTATGTAAAATTTCACTTTCTCTGAAATCCGTAAGTGTCCCATCGCTTAGCATTTTTTTCCTCGGGGCTATAAACTCATTAAGATCATAGATTTCTGGAACACCATGAGTATTACTTATTATGATGCCATTAGAAATAAAGATATTCTCAATTTCTTCAACATTAGGAATCCTCCCCTCTGCATTGGTAAACAGGCTAAAAAATCTAGTTGTTAGTTTGTTTAGTTCATTTTCTTCTTTAGTGTTTGTAGGGGTAGAAAAAAATAGAACCGTATCCTTTTCTGATAATTCTATTGTTTTCACAAAACGCAATCCTATTTTGTTTAACAATTTAATTGAAGCAATGTTATTAGGGTTTGTAATTCCAACAATTTTATCAAGGCGTAAAGTGTTTTTAGCATATTTCATTGTTGCATTGGCTATTTCATACCCATACCCAAATCCAAAATATTCTGGAAGCATTGCAAATCCAATATCAATATCCTCTAGTGTATCTCTATTTACTAATCCACACATTCCTATAGAAACACTGGTTTCTTTTAATACCACTACCCATAAACCGAACCCATTTTCTTTGTAACTTTTTATTAAGTTACTTTTTAGATATTCCTCTGCTTCAACATTTGTTTTAATATTCCTATCTCCTATAAATTCTATCCACTTTGGAGAGTTCATCAATTTTAAAACAAAGTCAGAATCTTCTAGATTAAATTCACGAAGAGATAATCTTTCGGTTTCTAATATTTTTTTCATTTGTATTCTAATGTTCTATTAATTATTTCTCACTTATAATACTATCAAACATATCTATATCTGTTGCACCTTCGGTACTTATAAAAAGAATATTAGTGGTTTCATTTATACGTAGCGTTTCTTTTATCGGTTTGCATTCTTGTTCTTTCATGATCGCAATAAAACCTGCTAAACCACTAGCACCAGATTCTCCAGAAATTATTTTTGTATCCGAACCACTAGAGAAATAAAGTTCTCGAATTGCTTCTCTAGAATACTTATCATCAATTTTGATCGAGACATCACTACCATTTTTTATTAAATCCCATGCTCCCAGAGAAGGTGTTCCACAATTAAGTCCCGCCATTATTGTTTCACTATTTCCTAACGAAGTAGTTATTTTTCCTTTTTTAAAGGAAGCAAGAATTGCATCTGCTTCTGTTGGTTCTACAATGATAATCTTAGGACGGTTTGCTCCATACCTTTCTAAGTAATATCTAATCCCTGTTCCTGCAAAACTCCCTACCCCGGCTTGTAGAAAAACAAGATCTATTTTTGGGTCCAACGCAAGATGAAGGCTATTTTCCATTTCTTGAAAGAGTGTTAAATACCCTCCCATAATATATGCTGGTATTTCTTCATAATTCTCCCAAGCCGTATCTTGTACTAACTCCCATCCATTTTTTTCACTTACTGCTTTAGCATAGGCGCAGGTTTTATCATAATTACCATCTACTTGTTCAACTATAGCTCCTTCTTTTTCAATAGCTTTAATACGTTGATTTGTCGTGCCTTTTGGAACAAAAACTACTGCTTTTTTATTAAAAAAATTAGCAGACCATGCCACGGCTCTTCCATGATTACCATCTGTAGCGGTACAAAAAGTTTCTATCTGTGGTTTCTTTTTAAGGATCTGATGTATAGCATACGAAGCACCTAACCCTTTAAATGCATTTAAACCAAAACGAAATGATTCATCTTTGATATAAATATTACCAACATTATACTTTTTGGATAGGTTAGGTAAAGGAATTAAAGGTGTTGGTTTATATCCTGGTAAAGATGCATGAAATGCCTTTGTATCATCACATTTCTCTAGAATAGCAGTAGTTACATTATCTACAAATGTATTATCCGGATTATTTATGTAAAACGAAGAATCCTCCTTATTTTTTATCTCCATTTGAATGATTTTTTGTACTTACGATCTTCATAGTACAGCATCTGCAATAATTCTTTACTGTTTTATGATCACCAAGAGGTTTTTACACGTATTTAAATTCATAAAAAGACAGGCACTCTAGAGTGCCTGTAAGCCTAATCATACGATCTTGTTTTTTTATTGATTACCAAGAATTATTGGCATTCCGTTTTTTCCTGATCCTACAACTACTACCTTAGCATTAGGTGATTTAGCTAGTTGTAATGTTGCTTCTATTCCTTTTTCTGTAAGAATTTTATCTGTTAATGAAGCACTTAAAATTTGATTCGCTACTGCCTTACCTTCTGCATCGATTTTTTGTCTTTCGGCCTCTTTTTTGGCTTTTTCTAATCTAAATTCGTATTCTAAAGCTTCTTGCTCTTGTTTTAGTTTACGCTCGATTGCTTCTTTGATCGTAGGCGGTAACGTTACATCACGTACTAGTACTTCATTAAGCTGAATGTATTGATTACCTACTATCTTTTTTGTTTCTTCAAAAATTTCTTTTTGGATTGCATCTCGTTTACTAGAATATAATTGTTCTGGTGTATACCTTCCCACTACACTACGGGCTGCCGATCGTATCGTTGGCAATAAAACTCTTGCCACATAATTTTCTCCTTTTTGTTGATGTAATAGTCCTAATTTGTCATAATCTGGCTGAAACCACGCAGAAGCATCTAATTTAATTTCTAATCCGTTAGAAGAAAGTACCTGCATTTTTTCAAAAACTTCTTGCTGTCGTACTTCATAAACGATTACTTTATTCCAGGGAGCAATTAAATGAAACCCTTCTCCCAGAGGTGGGGCATCTGTAACGACACCGCCTCCAAATGTTTTATAAAGTACACCGGCTTCTCCTGAACCAATAGTTTCTGTAGATTTTGAAATAAAGACGATTGCTAATACTAATAGAATTAGAATAGGCAATCCTATTTTTGGTAATTTTTCCATAATAATTTTGAGTTTTTAATTTTAAATAAGTCCGTTATATTTTCGTGCAAACCATTCTATAGTAAGTAACAAAATAACTATTGCTAAAAGATATTTCCAGTCTATTAAAGATACTACATTTTCCTTATTTTTTTGTATCGTTTGATATCTTTGATCTTCTAGTAATTCTTTTATAAGTGTGTCTTTTTGGTTTAAATAATATGACTTACCATTAGTATTAGTAGCTACTTGCTTCAGTTTTGTTACATCTGCATTAAGAAATTGTTGTTCTACATCATATTCTAGAATTGCAAAACTTCCAGAACGTGCTATATTTTCACCTAACACAGTTACTGTATAGTCATAATTTCCTGCATCAAGATTACTCAAATCAACTTCGTATGAATTATTTTTCAATAACATAGGTATAGTTTGAGTAGCCTCTGTTTCTTTATTTTTAATCGAAATCCTTAAATTTCCTCTCCTATCAAATTCATAATTCTTGGTAAAATATTCTGCTTTAATAACGACACTGGCATTACCATAATAAAATGATTCTGAGATGGTATTTAATCTACTCTTTCTTTTGTTTGATGCCAGATACTGGATCAGTTTACCAAAAAACTCATCAAAATCCTCAAATTTTTGAGTATCTAAATAACTTTGAGCTCTCCATCTCCATATTCCCTCTCCAAACAAAACGGCTTCTCTTATTCCTCCTTGTTCTATGGTTGCAAGTAACATTTCATCTGTATCAATATTACTTATTGTCTTATATAATAAAGGGTCATGGTTCGAATTCATTCTAATTTCTCCAAAAGTTCCTATTAAAGGAGGGTAACCTTGAAAACCAATATCTTCTAGAAGAAATGCTCCATAATTATTGTTATACCTAGGAACGTAATATTCATTCTGTCGTGTAATTTCCTGGGTATATTTATTTTGTATCCTATTAAGAAAAACCCAATCTGTCTTTGAGCCGGTAATCGTAAAATAGTTTTTTTTCAGGGTATTTAATTTTTCATATACTGCCCTATATCTAGTATTGGGCTGATACAATATAACCAACTGATAATCATTTAATTCCTTATTTTCATTAGGCTTACTAATCGTTATACTTCGCCTTTCATTACTTTCGACGCTTTTCTTTATAGCTCCAAGATCTGGGTGTACTATGTCACTAATTAACAACACATTGGTTTTTTGATCAATTACCTCGACAGCAAAAGTTTTTGAATTATTTATTGTATTTTTTTCTATATCCAAAGGTGTCAATGCAGCAACGTATTGATTTACACCTACCGTATTTGCTGGCAGGGTAAAATTAACTACTGTAGAGTTATTTGTTCCTGAGAAAGAAACGGGCTGAGAAAAAACTGTACCACTATCTGACCTTACCTGAAATGTGGTTGTAATTTCCTCATTACCAGAATATGTAAGAATTACTTCTACAGGAAATTTATTTTTTAAGTATGCATAACGGTTAACATTGAGTTGCTGTATTTTGGTATCCAGTACTTTAATTGTGTCCCCAGAAATAATCGGATACACCGCTTGCTTATACCCTATGCTACTAAATTGATAGTCTTTACCATAAGTTTGATTTCCATCGGTGATCACAATTGTAGGAGCAATTGTATTTTTATGAATTTGCTCAAGTTCTTCTAACGCTTTTGATATATTAGTCTGCTTTTGATCAAAAGAAAAGCGCAGGGAATCATTTAATTTATCAGAAAATGAGTAGTAAGTAATATCAAATCTTTCATTAAGCTCTTCATTATCCGCAATTTGGTTTGCGAACTGAGTAACTTTCTGATCTTGTTTAAGATATTTTATTGAAGAAGAATTATCCACTGCAACTACCAGAGCAGGTTTCTCTATATAATAAGTATTCTGTTTGAAAGTAGGGTTAATTAATAACAATAGTAGTGCAAAAACACTAAGGAAGCGTAAAAAAGCAAAAAACAGGATGTTTTTTTTCCTGTTTTTTGTTTTATACCAATATTGAAACAATGCAACAATTAATGCTGTTATAAAAGCGGCTATGATCAATAAGATTGTTTGTGTTTGCATTCTATTAATTACGATATACGATGGTTGAGTTACGAATAACAATTTATTTTAGAGTGTTAAGTGCAACTCTTTTCATACAAGTTGAAATTTAATGACTTTTAGCATCAAAAAATATTAAAATATTCAAAAAAAATGATTCTTAAATCGTTAATCGTAATTCTAAAATTAAGTAAGCATTCCTCCATCCACATTAAGTACTTGCCCAGTAATATATGCGCTTAAATCACTTGCCAGAAATAGGCATGTATTTGCAATATCTTCGGGACTACCTCCTCGTTTTAGCGGAATTGCATTACGCCATCCTTCTACAACTTTTTCATCAAGTTTTTCTGTCATTTCGGTTTCAATAAAACCAGGTGCAACTACATTACTTCTAATATTTCTAGAGCCAAGTTCTAGCGCAACAGATTTTGAAAAACCAATAATTCCTGCTTTTGAAGCTGCATAATTAGCTTGGCCCGCATTACCTTTTACTCCAACCACCGAGCTCATATTTATTATACTTCCTTTACGTTGCTTAAGCATAGTTCTTTGAACTGCTTTTGTCATATTAAATACGCTTTTCAGGTTTACCTCGATAACTTTATCAAAGTCTTCCTCGCTCATGCGCATTAAAAGGTTATCCTTAGTAATACCTGCATTATTTACTAAAATATCAATACTACCAAATGTTTCTAAGACATCTGCGGCTAATTCCTGTGCCTGATCGTAACTTGCTGCATTACTTTGATATCCTTTAGCTTTTATTCCTAATCCGTTTAATTCTTTTTCTAATGTTTTAGCTGCTTCAACAGAAGAACTATAAGTGAAAGCAATATTTGCTCCTTGTTGTGCAAAAATCTCTGCTATTCCTTTGCCAATACCACGAGTAGCTCCAGTGATAATAGCTGTTTTACCTTGTAAAAGATTCATTCGTTATGTTTCTAATTTTTGTGGTATCTAAACCATTTATAATTTGCATTGTGAATTCAAATATAAGAATTACAAACAGGTCAACAGCAATAAACCCTGTGATTTCTCACAGGGTTTATAAATTAATAATCGTTTATCTGATTTTACAGTTTTATATCTTCATTTTTCTTCTCATAGTTGAAAAGATAATCAATATCCATTTCTTTAACCACACCTAATTTAGATAACGCATCCATATTTACATCTTTTTTGTTACCTACTACAAGTACATTATAGGTTTCTCCTTTTATATTTTCATTAAAGAAAGATTTAAGATCATCTAGAGTCATATCTTTAATAGTATTATACATCTCTTCTCGATTATCATTATCGATCCCTCTTTTCTTTAACCCTTCATAAGTCCAGAAAATATTAGATTTGGTTATACGCTGGGCAGCAATTTTCTTTAATGTTGCTTCTTTTGCAGCATTAAACTGTTCTTCTGCTTCTGGCATATTTGTCATTAAATCCATCATTGCATCTACTGCCTGAGGCATTTTATTTGCCTGAGTGCCTATATACGCGTATACATAATTCGAATCTCCTTTTTCTGATGCCGTCGAATATGCAGAAAACGCAGAATATGCCAGTGATTTTGACTCTCTTATTTCTTGAAATACTATAGATGACAATCCACTCCCGAAGTATGTATTAAACAATCTTGAAGCTGCCATTTTATCTGGATCAAACTCTGATCCTTTTGCCAAAAATATCATTTCACTTTGCACCATATCATAATCAACAAAGTAGACATTACCTCCTGTTTCTTTTTCGACATATTTAACTTCTTCTGGATAGTCTAACAATTCATTTTGTACTTTATGGTTTTTGTTTATTGATGCAATTGCAGCATCTATATCCTTACCATAATAAAATATGCGTTGTTTAAAATTACGAAGTTCTTTGATTTTATCTACCAATTCCTGTGGATTAACAGCTTGCAACTCTCCTATTGTATAAATATTACGTAAAGGAGAATTATCGCCATACATACCATAATTCATCAATCCATTCCACAAAATGTTTCCTTTTTGCGTTTTCGCATCCTGACGTCCTTTTGCGATCTGATCTACGTATTTTGCATATGTTTCCTGGTTAGGAACTGCATTAGTCCATAAATGTTCTAATAAAGCCAAGCCTGCATCAAGGTTTTCTTTTAATCCAGAAATACCAACATACGTTTTATCTGAACCTGCATTTACATAATAATCAATTCCGAGTTTATAGAACTCTTTCTTTAACTCTTCGGGAGAGTATTTATCTGTACCTAAATAATCTAGATATCCTGTTGCCAGAGAAACCTTACGATCATTATCTCTTCCCATATCAAAAATGATACTAAGATTAAATAAATCATTATTAGGATTATCAATATAAGATACTTTTAATTCGCTATCGGTTTTAGTTTCTTTAATTGCCGATTTATAATCAATAAACTTAGGTGTTAAAGGAGGTGTTTCTTGCTGAGCAAATGCCTTGATAAATTCTGATTGTTTATCTCTATTTAACTCTACTGGTGTAATACCAGGGTTTTCTACCTTGGTAATATTTTTATCTTCTCCTTTACGCTTATATATCACTACATAATTATCCTTATAAAAAGAATTTGCAAAATCTACTAATTCTTGCTTCGAAACTTTTTTAAGTTCATTTAAGAATTCGACTTTATCTTTCCAATCTTCTCTATGAATAAATGCGTTATAATATGCTGAGGCTAATGCAGAATTATTTTCATATTCTCTTGTTTGACTAAGTTTTAAATCATTAACCACTGCAGAGATCATCCAATCTTCAAACTCCCCTTTTTTTAATTTATCAATTTGAGAAAGTAATAAATCTTTTACTTCATCCAGAGTTTGATCTGCTTTTGGTGATCCATAAAATTGGTGGTACCCATAATCATTTAAAAATGTAGGTGAACAACCTGCATTTTGAACGACTTGTTTCTGATTTAAATTCAAATCAATTAGACCCGCATTACCGTTAGCCAGTAACATATCTGCTAATGTGAGTAATTTTTCTTCTTTTGTACCTATAGCAGCAGAACGAAATGCTATAGAAACAGATTCGGCAGTAGGTCCAAATACTTCTTTAATAACCGGACTGGTTATCGGATCTTCTTTTGGTAATACAGGGTGAACTACTTCTTTTTTCTCGAAACCGCCAAAAGCTTTGTTCACTTTTTGTATGGTTTGATCAAAATCAATATCTCCAACTAATACCATCGCCATATTATTAGGAACATAATATTTATCAAAATAATTATGTATCGCTACCATTGAAGGGTTCTTAAGGTGCTCAGAGGTTCCAATTGTTTTTTGTTGCCCATATGGATGATTGGGAAACAAGCCTTCTAGCATTGCTGCGTATGATTTCCACCCATCATTATCTTGTCCTCTATTAAATTCTTCATAAACTGCTTCTAACTCTGTATGAAACAAACGTAACACCAACTGGCTAAATCGCTCGCTTTCTACAGTAAGCCACTTATCTAATTCATTAGCTGGGATTTTGTTTTTATATACGGTCTCTTCAAACCACGTATGTGCATTGGTTCCTTCTGCTCCCAAAGAGCTTATCATTTTATCATATTCATTCGATATCGAAATCTTTGAAGCTTCGAAAGAAATTTCATCTATCTTCTTATAGATCTCTTTCTTTTTATCTGCATCTGTTTCTACTTTATGCTGTTCATATAAATCAGAAATCTGCTGTAGCAGTACTTTTTCTTTTTCAAAATCCTGAGTACCTATCTCATCAGTACCTTTAAAAACCATATGCTCTAAATAATGAGCAAGCCCGGTAGCTTCTTTTGGATCATAATTAGAACCAGCTCGTACAGCTATAAAAGTTTGAATTTTTGGTTCTTCCTCATTTTTAGCCAAATATACTTTTAAGCCATTCTCAAGGGTATATAATCTTAACCCTGTTGGATCATTGGTTACAGTTTCATAGTTGAAACCTGCTGCGTCGGTATGTTGTTCGACTTTAATTTCTTGCGAAACATTCGTTTCTGGTGATGATTTTTTACAATTGCTAAGACAAATGACTGACAGCAATAACAAAATCGTTTTAATTAATTTCATACGTTATTTTAATTATTTTATAGTGTCTTTATAACACCAGAGTGATTATATGAGTTAGTTTATAATTAATGTACTATAATACGTGTAGTTATTATCAATGTTACAAATATTAAGAATATTTTAACAGGAATAGAATTATACAAGAAGAGTAAATTATAAATAGTAAACTGCCTTGATACAGGTATAACCAAGTATTCAATAAAAGAAAGGTTTTTATTGAAAAACCTTAGGTACTCAAACTTTTCTTCTCTAAGAGGCAAAGCATCGTAAAGTAGGCCATAGGAGATTAAAAGAGAAGTTTTTCAAAAGGCTTCTGTAGTACAATTAGATTACATTGTAGGATTTTTAAAAAAGGAAATACTGGTATTGAAGATATATGTAATTAGGGAAGAGAAAAATCATTAAATACACTAAATAGATTATTCACAATTCTTTTATTTTTAAATATTCAAGAAAAAAATCTGCTGGATAATAAGATAAGTATTCTTCATTGGTTATTAACCTTTCATAACCTTTTAATTTTTTACTAATAGGTTTTACCTGAAATTTTTTATCATTAGCATACAGTAAAACATTGTGAACGAATTCTGAGCAATACAACCCTAGATCTGTTTTAGAGTTAAAATCAAAAAAGATTTTTTCCTTTTCTAGTTTGCGTATGTATGTTTTTGCTTTTTCGAAATCTTCCTTACTAACTGGTAATGACCATATTCTATTATCTTCTTTATTTGGGGAAGACCAAAAAAGATCTAATTTTTCTTTTATTAATGAAGAGCCAAAACTATTAATACTGTCATAACTAACATTATATACATATGCATCAACACCTTTACTTAGTGCAATACCAATGTGTGAAATATTATTAGAAGTAGAATTATATTTTAAAACTAAATCCCCTTCTTTACTTTTCGAATTTCGTGATACTATATATACACATCCGTCATAACTTATATTATCACAACTTAATAACATAAAAGTAATTAGAAAGAAAGTAAATATATTAATTGAAGAAAACTTCATATTTATCTATAAATACAAATTAAAATTATTGCGGTTTGCTTTACAATACCTAAATTTTTAACATAGAAGTGATTTAAACTTTTTAAATGGTTTTAAAAAGTTTAAATCACTTCATAGCATGAGTTCTATTTATAAATAATTCATGAAAACCATTAATTTTCACAATTCGAACTCACGCTATACTAAAATGGGGCTATGCTATTACGAACAAAACCCAAACTTTTTATTTATTTCTTGGGTTTGTCAAATTATAAGCAGTAGTACTTGCTGATGCTCCTGTTGTCACAGCAGTAGCTGGCCCTCCTGCGCTACCAGCGATAGCACCTCCGACATCTGCAACCCCAACTATAAGCCACTGCCACCATTTTCTTTTCTTTGTAATGGAATTATCAGCTACTTTTATAGCACCGTAATAATTATACCAATAACATGTAGAATATCTTGCTGTAGAAATAGCTGATAAAATTGTTCTTTTTTCCAATTCATTGAAACCTTTGTTGCTTAAAATATCATTTTCGAATTTTATTAAATTTTTCTGAACATCTTCTAGATTAGGTTCTCTACTTGAATATGCTTTATCGAATAGATAATCAACTACAGTTACTAATTTATCTTTTGCTTGCAAAGACAAATCCAGAGAATTTATGATGGTATGAAAATTATTTTCAAAATCATTAGCTCCTTTTAATATGATTGATGAATCTACAGGAGTGTACTCTTCATCTTTAATTCTTAAAAAATTCTGATTAACATTCGCCAAATTTTCTACAACAGCAACAATTTCATCAACGTCTAGTTTTTCATTAGAATGATTTATCACAAACGCGTTAACTATTTCATTATGTATTTCGCCTACATAATTATATGGATTTTTTGAATCTTCTGATCCATTACAATATTTTAAAGCATTTTTAGAACTATCTAATACGTTCTCTATTTCATTTTTTTGTAAGTCTGTATTATTCTCTTCTGTACAAGAAAACAGTAAAAAACCTAAAAGTAACGTTATTATAATTTTTGATTTGTGTAACATATTTATTATAATTTTAATTGTATTAATACTATAAACATTTAAAGACACTCATAGTTTATGTCTATTCTTCGCGAAAGAATTTTTATGGTATAATTAAGAAAGGAAAGCGACACTCTTTTAATAATTACCCTGTCCTGTGACTATAATCATTAATTTGTTACCCAAAAAAATTATTTTTTTTTGACAAGAGCTATTAGAATACTGATTATCAGTATTAAAAGAAGAAAAAATATGATCTCATAAAAGAGAACGTTTGATGAAAATAATTTAGTTTCTGAATCACCTATTAGCACAAATGTTGCCCAATAATGAGGTGATGCATCTGATAAAGAAGCCGAGTTTAGATATTTAATTTTTGCATTATGTAAAGCCTCTGATTTGGTTTGCCCTTTGTCTAAATTACTATAAAAGTTTTCCATTATCAGAGCTGTAGATTTATCATTAGCATTCCATAGAGATGAAATCACCGTATTAGTCCCTGCATAGAAAAACCCTCTAGCCAAACTCATAACACCCTCACCTTTAGCTATTTCTCCTAAAGATGTATTACAAGCACTTAATACCACTAATTCTGCTTGATTTCTGGACGTATATAACTCATGATATTCTAGATTAGTATCATTAAATGCTATTTGAAGGTTATCCGAAAAATTAGCATGCGTAGCCAGATGGATTATTTTATGATTCTCTGTTTTGGATAAAAAATTTTGTTTAGAAGCTTCAGCTTCTATATAACTTTTTATAGGTATATAATCACTAATAGCATTAATCTCATTGATACTATTGGCAATATCCTCTAAATCACTATGTGCAAAAGTTATTGGAGCAAAGGCCACCAAATCCATAGATGGTTTTCTATGCACTGTAGCATTATGTCGTAAAAAAGACATAGAATATCCATAACTTATTTCGTTTTCTTCTATAAGATATCGATTTGTATTCTTATCTACTACTAAAGATTCAAAAGGAATATATTGTAGTTTACCATCAGGAATTATAATGAGATGTTTTTGATTCAAAGACATTGAGATTTTGCCTTTTGGCATCAATAAAGCATATAATTGAGAAGCTATTTCTTGAAATCTTAATCGATCTTCTTCTACCTCAAAAGGTTTAGACAATTGATTTCTGTATGTTCTAATCAATTTTTCTACAACTTTTAATCCACCTATTCTTATTATTTCTGTTTTGGTATTAGAAACCAAAACAGCATACAATTCACTAAAAGAATCATCATCATCACCCATATTACTAACATAAGATATAACAACACTGTCCTTATCTAAAGTTTCCTGAATATTCTTTAAATCAATTATGCTAGTCGTTTCTTTCTCTTTGTAATAATCTGGGAAAATCATTTGTAAAGAGTCTTCTTCTTTCTGGTATTGTTGTTTTAATTCAAAACGATTATACTCCAACTTCTTAATACTATCTCTATTTTTCTGAGAAGAAATTAAATTTTCTAGATCTAGAATCTGTTTTTTAAGTTCATTTTCACGCTCTAATACTTCATCAGGTAATTGCCATTTATTAGTATTCTTGAGGATATCTTCTGTTAAGAGTAATGCTTTCTTTTTTTCTGAAAAGTAAAAGGCCTTTTCTTTTTCATCAAGAATTTCACATACCAATATTCCTTTTAGATAAATTTCTGAAGCTTTTTTTCGCCAATTTAGTCTTGATTCTTCTTCCTTACTAACATTGAGTAAAATATCTACTAATTTATCTGCTGATAACAAATTAGAAAGAGCAAGTTCAATATGTTTACTATTGTTTTCTTTCTCATATAATTTTATAAGAATCGTTGCTTTCTGAATCAATGCTAATAAAATATTATACTTATTATCAGAAATTGTTAAATCATTAAGCTTGGGTAATGCTTTAATACCCCCATCTAAATGAGTACTGGCGACTAGAGATTTTTGGATATTATCAAGTGCATTTTGATACTTTTTATTTTCAAAAAAATAATTGCTGAATTGATGATATACTATAGATTTCTCTTTTCTTCCTCGAGAATATCTTAATCCATTATTTAAAAAGAAAAGAACGCTGTCTTTTTGTTTTTGATCCTTAGCATCTGTATACAAAATTCCCAGATTAGTATATGATGCATAGATAAAAGTAGAATCATTGTTTTGTATGGCTTTATTTAAATTTCTAGAACAATAATATCTGGCTTTATAAAAATCTAATCTTTCTTGGGTATTGTAATAATTTACGTAATCATTATTTAAGGTATTATAATCCTTTAATGAATAATTAGAAATTAGACTAAAAAGTTGATTGGCTTTATTTAGTACTTCTAACATTCGGTCTAAACTATTTCTAGTCCGCATTTCATATAAAACATGAGAATAATCAATATACTTTTTAATCAAAAGCTTTTTTTTGTCAAATTTTTCTAGCTCAGAAAGACCACGAGAATAGTAGTCGTTTGATCTAAAAAAATCTCCTTTTTTAAAATAATATTTCCCTAATTCACAAAAGGCTTTGGCGGTAGTATATTCATCTACATCAATAGTTACTACTTCTTGATAACACGATATAGATTTTTCAAAATTTCCTATTAGAGCATAAAAAAGCCCTAAGTTATATAGAGCTTTTGCATACTTACTATTTTTTAAATGTAGCTTTCTGTATAACGATATTTCATATTCTACATACTTAATTCCCTTTTCATATAAATCTTCTGTATAAAGTTTTTTAGAAAATTCGTGAGCAATTCTAATGCTATTCAAAACCTCTCCTTTAGTTTCATAAATTTTTATAATACTATCAACTTCTTTTTGTACACTAGAAATAGTGATATTATTACGGCTCCATAAGGATTCATAGTATCTGTATAGATCCTGAGCATTACTATTTACCGTTATACACAAGAAACCAATCCAAAGAAATTTATACGACGATTTCAATATTAATTTTTCTTATAATCTTTACAATTAGCGTTCTCCATTAATCTTTCCATATCTTCCTTATCACTATCAGTAATTGGCGCAGGATCCTTTGCATAATATATTTCGGGATTCACTATCCAAACTTCTACATTTTCATTATCCTTTATTTTACATTGTTCCCATCCTAACAACAGACCTGTAATAATATAATTACTTCGTATTCTCTTTTTTGTAGATGCAGAAGTTCCTTTTCTATATTCAACTAAAAGTTCCATTGTATTATCTACACTAATTAATTTAGTATTTACATTTTTAGTAACAACACGTTCAGGGATATCAGTATCGTATGTACAACTTACAATACAAAAGAATGTACATATAATTAACACTATGTTTAAAAAAAAACTTCTTTTCATCGTTATAATTTTTACAAATTAATTTAATTTCACTTTATAAGTTACCAAAACATCAATTTTGTTACCCAAATGAAGATAAAAAAATTATTTTCGTATAATGGATTTACAATCTCTTAATGGCCGAAAAAATACAACACCTTACTAGTTTACTAAACAATGATTCTAAAGGAATTATGAACATCTATAATTTGGTGTTTCCTAGAGTTAGAAAGTTTATTTTACAAAATAAAGGACAGCAACAAGATGCTGAAGATATTTTTCAAAAAGCTTTGTTACAGATTACCGTACGTTACCAGAGAGAAAAATTCGAAATCAAGAGTAGTTTTGAAGCCTATTTATTTACCACTTGTAAGAATTTATGGCGTAGAGAGTTAAAAATATCAAAAAACAGGGTAACAAATAGTGAGATTATTGAACTAGTACCTGCCGAACGTAATCTCGCATTATCAATTCTAGAGCAAAAAAGATGGGAATTGTTTACCGAAAAATTGAGTTTAATCTCGGATAACTGCAAAAAAGTATTAACCATGTTTTTTAATAATATCTCTTATAAAGATATTGTAAAAACAATGGGGTACAATTCTGAAACTGTTGCCAGGCAGCGTGTTTTTAAATGTAAAGCAAAATTATCTGAAGTAATCAAAAACGATAAGCGTTATAATTCTCTAAAAAAACTATGAGTATAGATGAACATATATTAATTCAGGATTTTCTAAACAATAAACTCACAGAAAAAGAAAGAGATCTCGTTTTATCGAGAATGGAAAACGATAAAGACTTTCGTGAAAAAGTGAATTTTGAGAAACAGCTCTTTCTTAATTTAAATGATTCTGAATGGAGTATTAGCAGCAATACCAGCCATTCTGAAATTGATGAGTATGAAGTATTATTTAGAAGTGAATCAACCCAAACATTAAAAAACACATTACATATAGTAAATTCTAAATATCAGCTACAACAAAAGAAAAGAAGTCAATCTTGGTTTTTATACGCAGGTATCGCTGTCATTTTAATTATCATTGGTCTCACTATTTTTTCGCCTTTTAAAACTTCTACTAATGAATTATATGCCAATTATATAAATTTATCCGAATTACCATCTTTAATAGACCGAGGAAATAGCGAACAAAAATTACTAATCAAAGCGCAAAAATTATTTGAAGCTAAAGAATACGATCAATCATTAAGTATTTTAGAGCAGCAGCTTTCTACTGCTCAAAAGAATAAAGCAATCATATATCTTTATACTGGAATTTCTCAAATGGAACTAGGGCAATTTGACAAGGCAGAAATTAGTTTTAATACATTAATAGAAAACAAGTTTATAGATAGCCCCAAAGGTAAATGGTATAAAGCTTTATTATTTCTTAAAAAGAATGATGTGTCAAAAGCAAAGAATATATTATTTCAAATAACAGAGTCTTCAAGTAATTATAAATTTAAAGAAGCATCAGAGCTTTTAAGTAAGCTATAAAAAAAAACTTATAATGAAAATTCATTATAAGTTTTTTTATAAGCAATAAACTAATCTCATTTTTTTGAGATTAATCGTATAATTTCTAACCGAGTACTTCGGCAACTTTTTTACCTATTTCTGCAGGAGAGTCTACAACATGAATTCCGCATTCTCTCATAATTGCTTTTTTGGCAGCTGCAGTATCTTCACTACCGCCAACAATAGCTCCGGCATGTCCCATAGTACGTCCGGCAGGAGCAGTTTCTCCAGCAATAAAACCTACAACAGGCTTAGAAGTTCCGCTTTCTTTTATCCATTTTGCAGCATCTGCTTCTAATTGACCTCCAATTTCACCAATCATAACCACACAATCTGTTTCTGAATCATTGATCAATAGTTCAACCGCTTCTTTTGTAGTGGTACCAATAATTGGGTCACCACCTATTCCTATTGCAGTAGTTATCCCAAGTCCTTGTTTTACAACTTGATCTGCTGCTTCGTAGGTTAGCGTACCTGATTTTGATACAATACCTACATTACCTTTCTTAAATACAAACCCTGGCATAATACCAACTTTTGCTTCTCCCGGAGTAATTACCCCTGGGCAATTTGGACCAATAAGTCTACATCCTTTATCGCTAATATAGTTTGATGCCGTAATCATATCTGCAACGGGAATACCTTCAGTAATTGTAATAATTACTTTTATTCCTGCATCTGCAGCTTCCATAATTGCATCTGCGGCAAAAGCTGGTGGTACAAAAATAATTGTAGTATCTGCACCTACTTCTCTAACTGCATCTTCTACAGTATTAAAAACGGGTTTATCTAAATGAGTTTGTCCTCCTTTTCCGGGAGTAACCCCTCCTACAACATTTGTTCCATACTCGATCATTTGGCCTGCATGAAAAGTACCTTCACTACCTGTAAACCCTTGTACAATAATTTTTGAATCTTTATTAACTAAAACACTCATTGCGTTATGATTTTTTATTTTTTTTAGAGCTCCAAAAGTAAGCTTTTGAAAATTATGGTTGAAATGAAAAACTAATTATTTTGAAATAAATGACATTATACTTTCTGGAGCATTATCTCCTTGTTGACTTATTTGATATCCTCTATATAATTTATCATTTTTAAGTTCCCAAATTGTAATAAAATGAGCTATAGGCTCTTCTTTATCTGGCGCTTCGATAGTTTGAACAAAATATGTATATCGTATAGTCGCTGTATTTCCTTCGACTATTAGGTGACTAATTTCACATCTCAGAGCTTCAAAAGACAATGCCATTTCATTAAACATGGTCTTAATATCATTAAAATCTTTCTTATTAAACCCAAAACTACTATTCCAATATAATTCAATTTCGGGATGTAAATACTCAGAAAAGGCTTCAGTATTATGAATAAGATCTGTTTCATAAAAAGATCGTACTATATCCTTAACTGTTTTACTCATTTTTTTTCAATTTATCTATTAAATCAGGAATTAGCCGTATTGATGCAATCTCCTTATATTTTTTCCTAAAATCATCTGCAGGAGTACCAAAATAACTCTTATTAGCCTCTAATGATTTACTCACTCCTGATTGTGCAGAAATAATAGCTTTACTACCAATTGTAATAGCACTGGTAATACCAACCTGTCCCCAGATCGTCACTTCATCTTCAATAACAACACAGCCCGAAATTCCTACTTGAGATGCAATCAAGCATTTCTTACCTATTACAGTATCATGACCAACATGTACCTGGTTATCTATTTTGGTTCCTTCTTTTATAATAGTATCGCCGGTAACTCCTTTATCTATTGTACAGGATGCCCCTAAATCTACATTATCTTCTATTACTACACGTCCTCCAGAAATTAATTTATCAAATCCATGAGGTCTTTTCTGATAATAGAAAGCATCGGTTCCTAAAATAGTACCTGCATGTATAGTAACATTATTACCAATACTAGTATTATCATAAATACTTACATTGGCATGAATAATACAATTATCACCAATACTTACATTATTTCCAATAAAACTACCTGGTTGTATAATTGTATTTTTACCAATTTTAGCGGTTTCCGAAATTAAAGAATCTGCTTTTTTGAAGGGTCTAAAATATGTTGTAAGTATATTGAAATCTCTAAAAGGATCTTCAGAAATAAGGAGTGCCTTACCTTCTGGGCATTCTACTTCTTTATTAATCAAAATTACCGTTGCAGCACTTTGTAATGCCTTATCGTAATACTTTGGGTGATCAACAAAAACTATATCTCCTGGAGAAACCACATGAATTTCATTCATCCCTAAAACCGGGAAATTAGAGTCCCCTACATACTCTGACGATATAATAGTAGCTATTTGCTGTAAGGTATGCGCTTGTGGAAATTTCATTATAAAAATTTGGGATATAAAATATTATTCTTTTATTCTTTCTTTATACGTCCCTTTTTCTGTTTCAACTTTAATTTTATCTCCTTCATTGATAAAAAGAGGTACCATTACCTCTGCTCCGGTTTCTACAGTAGCTGGTTTAGTAGCATTGGTAGCCGTATTTCCTTTAACACCTGGCTCTGTAGCTGTTACTTCAAGAATAACGCTAGCAGGCATTTCTACAGAAAGAGGCATTTGATCTTCAGAATTAATGATAACAGTCACTACTTCTCCTTCTTTTAATAAACCAGGAGCATCTAAAGTAGACTTTTGTAATGTAATTTGATTATAATCCTCGGTATTCATAAAATGAAAAGTATCACCCTCGGCATATAAATACTGAAACTTATGTGTTTCTACTCGTACATCATCAATTTTATGTCCCGAAGAGAATGTATTATCAATCACTTTTCCTGTAGTAACGCTTTTTAATTTTGTACGCACAAAAGCAGGTCCTTTACCTGGTTTTACATGTAAAAACTCAATAATCTTATAGATGTCGTGATTGTATTTGATACACAATCCATTTCTGATATCACTAGTACTTGCCATTATTCTTTAATTTCTTATGATTATTATCTGTATCGAATTACTTAATTAGAAAAATATCCTTTCATAATTCCTCTCTGAGAGTTCTTAATAAACTCTAAAACCTCATCACGCTCTGGTGTTGCTTCCATTTCTGCTTCGATAATTGCAACTGCCTGAGTGTTGTTATAGTTCTGTTGATATAAAATTCGATATATATTCTGTACTTCTCTTATTTTTTCTGTTGTAAATCCTCTTCGGCGTAGACCTATAGAGTTAATTCCAACATATGACAAAGGCTCTCTGGCAGCTTTAACAAATGGAGGTACATCTTTACGTACTAATGATCCTCCTGTTACAAATGCATGATTACCAATACTGCAAAATTGTTGTACCGCAGCCATACCAGCTAAAACAACATAATCACCAACATTAATATGGCCAGCCAATGTACTATTATTAGAAAATATACAATTATCACCTACAATACAATCATGAGCGATATGGCAATACGCCATAATCCAACAATTTTTTCCAATTTTGGTTTTCATTCTGTCTGCAGTCCCTCTATTGATTGTAACACATTCTCGAATCGTAGTATTATCTCCGATTTCGGTTATAGTATCTTCATCATTAAATTTTTTATCCTGAGGAGTCGCAGAAATAACAGCTCCCGGAAAAATACTACAGTTTTTTCCTATGCGCGCTCCTTCCATAATGGTAACATTAGAACCTATCCAGGTTCCTTCTCCTATTACCACATTATTATGTATGGTCGTAAAAGGTTCTATTACAACGTTTTTTGCAATTTTTGCTCCTGGATGAACGTATGCTAATGGTTGATTCATCTATTTTATTGATTATTTTGATTTTACAATTTGCGCCATAAGCTCTGCTTCGGTAACTAATTTGCCATTGGCATAAGCAAAAGCCTGCATATGACAAATACCTCGACGAATGGGTGTTATCAATTCTAATTTAAATATCAAGGTATCACCTGGTAATACTTGCTGCTTAAATTTTACTTTATCTATTTTCATGAAATAGGTAAGATAATTCTCTGGATCAGGTACTGTACTCAATGCTAAAATCCCGCCTGTTTGAGCCATAGCTTCAATCTGAAGCACTCCTGGCATTACTGGTGCTCCCGGAAAATGTCCTACAAAAAACGGCTCATTCATGGTTACATTCTTAAGACCAACCACATGTTTATCAGACATTTCTAAAATCCTATCTATCAACAAGAAAGGAGGCCTGTGTGGAAGCATCCCCATGATCTTATTAATATCCATTAAAGGTTCTTTAGAAAGATCAAATTGCGGAACTTTATTACGCTTTTCTATTTTTATAATCTTAGAAAGCTTTTTAGCAAACTGGGTATTTACATAGTGTCCAGGCTTATTAGCTATGATTTTTCCTCTAATCCTTGTTCCTATTAATGCAATATCCCCTATAACATCTAATAGTTTATGACGTGCAGCCTCGTTTGGATAATGTAAAGTTAAATTATCCAATATACCATTAGGTTTTATAGCGATAGATTCTTTTCCAAATGCTACTTTAAGTTTTTCCATCGTACTTGGACTTAATTCTTTATCCACATACACTATAGCATTATTTAAATCTCCTCCTTTAATCAAGCCATGTTCTAACAGCATTTCTAATTCGTGTAGAAAACTAAAAGTTCTAGCATCTGCTATTTCCTTTTTAAAATCTGAAAGACGTTTTAAAGAAGCATTTTGAGTTCCTAATACTTTGGTTCCAAAATCAACCATTGTAGTCACCTGATATTCATCAGATGGCATTACAATAATTTCACTACCAGACTCTTCGTCTACATAAGAAATTACATCTTTTACAATGTATTCTTCTCTTTCTGATTCTTGTTCTACAATTCCTGCCTGCTCAAGAGCTTCGATAAAAAACTTACTAGAACCATCCATAATAGGAGGTTCTGATGCGTTTAACTCTATCAAAAGATTATCGATTTCTAATCCAACACAAGCTGCAAGCACATGTTCTGATGTCTGAATGCTAACTCCGTTTTTCTCTAGATTTGTCCCACGTTGTGTATTTACAACATAGTTAGCATCAGCTTCAATAATTGGATTGCCTTCAAGATCAATTCTGCAAAAAGCATAGCCATGATTCTCTGGTGCCGGTTTAAAAGTTAATGTTACTTCTTTTCCGGTATGTAAGCCCACACCTGTAAGCTTTATTTCCTTTTTAATGGTTCTTTGTTTTCCTACGACAATATCACTCATTATTGTTTATCTTTTTCTCTAGTTTGTATACTCTATCCACAATTTTGGGAAGATTTTTAAAATGTACATAAGATTTATTAAAGTCAGAGTATCCTAAAGCAGGGGAACCCTGAATAGCTTCTCCGTCTTTTATATTTCTTCCTATACCTGATTGGGCTTGTATTTTTACATTATTACCTATAACAAGATGTCCTGCAATACCAACTTGCCCACCAATAAGACAATGTTTACCTATTTTGGTAGATCCTGCAATTCCTGTCTGAGCTGCAATTGCTGTATGCTCTCCTATTTCTACATTATGAGCAATTTGTATTTGATTATCTAGTTTTACTCCTGTACGTATGATTGTAGATCCTAGTGTAGCTCTATCAATAGTTGTACCCGCTCCTACATCAACATTATTTTCTATTATAACATTACCGGTTTGAGGTACTTTACTATATTCTCCTTTTTCGTTAGGTGTAAATCCAAAACCGTCTGCCCCTACTATTGCTCCACTATGAATTACACAATTATTTCCGATTATGGTCTCTGAATATATTTTTGCACCAGCAAAAACAATTACATTATCACCAATAGTTACATTATCTCCTATATATACATTAGGAAAAATTTTAGCATTTTCACCAATTTTCACATTATCTCCTATGTACGAAAATGCTCCGAAATAAATATTTTCTCCAAAAGATGCTGTTTCAGAAATAAAACTCGGTTGTTCTATCCCTGCTTTATTCATCTTTACCATATTATAGTACTCTAGCAGTTGAGAAAAAGCTTTATATGCATCATCTACTCTAATAAGAGTTGTTTTAATTGTAGACTCTGCCTCAAAGTTTTTATCTACAATAGTTATTGATGCATCAGTAGAATAGATATATTGGGTGTATTTAGGATTTGACAAAAAGGTTAATGAACCTTTAGTTCCTTCTTCAATTTTAGCTAGTTTAGATACTTCGACGGTTTCATCTCCCTCGATTTCCCCGTTCAAAATACCCGCAATTTGTGTGGCTGTAAAAATCATTCTAGCAAAAGTATAAAAAATGTGTTAATGTTTGTGCTTTGGATAGCACATAAAATATTTGGTTACTGGTTTTGATAGGGCTTCAAGATTAAACTCATCTGTAGCTTTAACTACATCTACAATTTTTCTTGATTTATATAAAATATTTATATTCTGCTTATTAAGGTGGTAGGCCTGGTTAGAAATAGTCCCTTCAAAAATAAAATAACGGGCTTCTTCATCAGAAATTTTATATTGTTTCTTAAATTTTTCGATATGATTTTCTTTTTTATGACTCTGAAAAGGTTTCTTTTTAATTTTTATTTTTAAAAGATCTCTATCAATAATCATTGAAGACAGCATGCTTAAAACAAAATCTTCTGAACGAGACCATTCTTTCATTGCAGAAATAATATCATAATCGTCTAATCTAGAAAATGTTTCTAAAACTTCTGTAGTAAAATTTTCTGCTGTTATCTTATTTTCGAGAAAAAATGTTAGTGCTTCACTAGCTTTTAGTTCTGCCCCCTTCTCTACCAATTCTTTAGCTCTTTTCAATACTCTAATCAATAAATTCTCTGCTACCAAACTTGTTTTATGAAGATATACCTGCCAATACATCAAGCGCCTGGCCAATAAAAACTTTTCTACAGAATAAATCCCCTTTTCTTCTACTACCAATTCATCATTAACAACAGTAAGCATGGTAATTAAGCGTTCACTATTAATATTTCCTTCGGCCACACCGGTATAAAAACTATCGCGTTTCAGATAGTCCAAACGATCCATATCCAATTGGCTCGAAATCAACTGATGCAAAAAATTACGATGATATTCTCCTTTAAAAATCTGAATTGCCAGCGTTAAACTACCGTTAAATTCTTCATTAATCTTTTCCATAAACATGAGAGAAATAGACTCATGATTTACCTCATTTACGATGCTATGTTCCATTGCATGAGAAAAAGGACCATGGCCAATATCGTGTAATAAGATCGCTACATAAAGGGCTTCTTCTTCCTCTTCAGAAATGCTAATCCCTTTAAAACTAAGAACTCTCACAGCTTTTTGCATAAGATGCATACATCCTAAAGCATGATGAAATCTAGTATGATGCGCTCCCGGATATACCAAATATGAGAGGCCCATCTGAGATATGCGACGTAACCTCTGAAAATACTTATGTTCGATAAGATCGAAAATTAGTTCATTAGGTATCGTAATAAAACCGTAAATTGGATCGTTTAATATTTTAAGCTTATTTCTTTTTTTCAAGTTCATCTTACATTTACGGAAGCAAATATACATATATGCTAGGCATATAAAACATTTCAAAATGAATTTAAATTATTAAAGTTTTCTTAGTAAAGTGAATAAATAGGCTATATATTAAGTTTATAAATAAAAAAAATAAAATTTGATGAGTAAAATAAAGATACTTTGGGTAGATGATGAAATTGATTTGCTTAAACCACATATATTATTTTTAGAACAAAAAAACTATGACGTAACCAAGTGTCAAAGTGGAACTGAAGCATTAGATATAATTGATGATGATAATTTTGATATCATTTTTTTGGATGAAAACATGCCAGGCCTTTCTGGAATAGAAACATTATCAGAAATTAAGGAAAAAGAAGATAGTATTCCTGTAGTAATGATTACCAAAAGTGAAGAGGAATATATTATGGAAGAAGCAATTGGTAGTAAGATTGCTGATTATTTAATTAAGCCTGTTAATCCTAATCAAATACTTTTAAGTTTAAAGAAAAACTTAGACAATTCTCGTTTGGTTTCAGAAAAAACTACAGCAAACTACCAACAAGAGTTTAGAAAAATAGCTATGGATATGGCTATGGTAAATTCATACGAAGAGTGGTCTGATTTGTACCAAAGACTAATTTACTGGGAATTACAACTAGAGAACATTGAGGATACCGGGATGTTTGAGATTTTAGAATCACAAAAAGTAGAGGCAAATTCTCAATTCTGCAAATTTATCGACAAAAACTATCCCAATTGGTTTGACAAAAACAGGGAAGCTCCGGTAATGTCTCATACTTTATTTAGAGAAAAAGTAGTGCCTGAAATTAGTAAAAATCAACCTACTCTTTTGGTAGTAATTGATAATCTGCGATATGATCAATGGAAAGCTTTTGAACCTACCATAAATAATTATTACAAAAAAGAACAAGAAATCTCATATTGTAGTATTCTTCCAACGGCAACACAATACGCCAGAAATTCAATTTTTTCTGGACTTATGCCTTCTGAAATGAAAAAAATGCATCCTGATCTCTGGTTAGACGACACAGATGAGGGAGGGAAAAACATGAATGAAAATGAATTTCTAACCGCACAATTAAAGCGATTAGGGATGGATATCAAACATGAATATTATAAAATCACTAACGAAAAATCTGGAAAAACCTTAGCAGCAAATTTTAAAGGACTAAAAAACAACGATTTAACAGTTGTAGTATATAATTTTGTGGATATGCTTTCTCATAGCAAGACAGAAATGGAAGTTATCAAGGAACTTGCATCAAATGACAAATCATACAGATCTTTGACTCAAAGTTGGTTCAAAAACTCTCCTTTACTAGAAATGATTCAGCAAGCGCAACAACTTGGATTTAAACTACTGTTAACTACAGATCACGGCACAATAAATGTAAAGAATCCTTCTAAGGTGATAGGTGATAAAAACACCAGTCTTAATCTACGATATAAGACAGGAAAAAGTCTTACTTATGAAAGAAAGGAAGTTTTGGAAGCAACAAACCCAAAAGCGGTACATTTACCATCAATAAATATGAGTAGTTCTTTTATTTTTGCAAAAGGAGATTATTTCTTTGCCTATCCAAATAACTATAATCATTATGTTAGTTATTATAGAAATACATACCAACATGGTGGAGTATCTTTAGAAGAAATGATCATTCCTTTTATAGTATTAAATCCTAGATAGTTTCAAAAATTATATAGTATTCTGGTTTTAGAATATAGAATTATTAAAATGACAATAGAATATACCTTGCAGGATCTTCCTGATGTGGCAGAAAAAATAATCTCGAATGTAGCGAATAAAATAATTCTCTTTAATGCCGAGATGGGAGTTGGTAAAACTACATTAATAAAAGAAATATGTAAACACCTGGGGGTAGAAGATATCATCTCTAGCCCCACTTATTCTTTGGTAAACGAATATGAAAGCAATGATGGAGTTATATATCATTTTGATTTTTATAGAATAAAAGAAGAAGAAGAAGCGTATCAAATAGGATTTGAAGAATATTTGGACTCTGATGCATGGATATTTATAGAATGGCCCGAAAAAATTTCAGGATTATTACCCGAAAATAGTGTTAGTATTACTATTAATTTACTTGATAATGAAAAACGTATTCTTTCATTTTAGAAACACTGATAATCAAAGTTATACCATCAAATAATTAATCCTATTTGTTTTCTTGGCATTTTTATTCGTAATTTGAGATACAGAATTTCACACAAATGAGTACACCAAAATCTCCTTTTACCAAAGAGCAGCTGCTACCGCAGGAAGAAATGATAGAAGTAGCCCGCAAAAAAGGAAAACTTTTTATTGGTATCCCTAAAGAAACCCATTATCAAGAAAAACGAGTATGTCTTACACCAGATGCTGTAGCTGCATTAACAGCGCATGGTCACCGAGTTTTATTAGAAACCAATGCCGGTATTGGAGCAAGTTTTACCGATAGAGATTATAGCGAGGCAGGTGCAGAGATCACGAATGATAAGAGAAAAGTTTTTGGGTGCCCAATTATTTTAAAAGTAGAACCACCTTCTTTAGAGGAGCTCGAATATATAAACCCACAAACTGTATTAATTTCTGCTCTACAGCTTAAAACGCAGTCCAAAGAATATTTTCAGGGACTTGCCAAAAAAAGAATCACCGCTCTTGGTTTTGAGTTTATTCGAGATATGGATGGTGCCTATCCAGCTGTAAGAGCACTTAGCGAGATTGCAGGAACAGCAGCGGTACTTATTGCTTCAGAATTGATGAGTAGTGCTACAACTATGGGTTCGGGATTAATGATGGGTAATATTAGTGGTGTTCCTCCTGTAGAAGTTGTTATTCTTGGTGCTGGTACTGTTGGTGAGTTTGCTGCACGTTCGGCTATTGGATTAGGTGCAAATGTAAAAGTTTTTGACAATTCTATTACCAAACTTCGTTGTATACAAACCAATGTGGGGCGTCCTTTATACACATCTACTATTCAGCCAAAAAATTTATTAAAAGCTCTACGTCGTTGTGATGTAGTAATTGGTGCCGTAAGAGGAAAAAACCGCGCTCCGATTATAGTTACTGAAACTATGGTAGAACGTATGAAATCTGGCGCAGTAATCATTGATGTAAGCATAGATATGGGAGGATGCTTTGAAACAAGCGAAGTTACTTCTCACGACCACCCCACTTTTGAAAAACATGGGATTATACATTATTGCGTACCTAACATCCCTTCTCGATATGCCAGAACGTCCTCATTATCGATAAGTAATATTTTTACACCTTATTTATTGCAAATTGGTGATGAAGGAGGAATAGAAAATGCTGTACGTTTTGATCGTGGACTTAAGAATGGTCTATATTTCTATCATGGGATTTTGACCAGCAAACCTATTGCAGATTGGTTTGACCTTTCTTATAGAGATATAAACTTGCTAATTTTATAGTAATACAGTATTACTCTTTTTATAGTAAACTTTGCAACGCTAAGCGTATGATTTTTTAAAACTTTGCTTACTTTTGGCGTCATAATATTGCATTCTGTTTATGAAATTAGCACAACGGTTATTTTATTACTTAGGTGGATTTGCCATCGGTCTTATTCTTTTATTTTTCTTTCTTGGCGGAAAAAAAGCTTCTTGTGATTATGGTCCTTCGGCCAGGGTGTTAAAAAGTATTAGAATAAAGAAAAAAGCTTTTTCTGAACAAGTATCAAGTAATATGACGAAATACAAAATAGATACTGCAGATGTTTCTTTTTTATTAACAAATGGGGATGTTATTTTTTCTAAAAGCAATACTAAATTAGATTCTTGTAAAACCTATTTTATTGAAGGAGCTATTAAAGAAAAAAATATTAATATGCTTATCGAAAATTGTGATTCTATTGCCAAAATTAATGTACTGAATGTTATTCAATAAACTAATTATACTTATTTACCCTATTGGAAGCTCTACACAAACTACTGTACCAATACCATAGTTAGAATCTATTTTTATAAGTCCGCTATTATCCGATATTCTTTGTTTTATACTTCTTAACCCTACTCCAGAGTTGGCTTTTTTAGTATTAAAACCACTGCCATTATCTTCTACTATCATATTCACAATATTCGTTTCTTCATGAATAGTTATATTTATAGATACTTCGGTTGCCCGAGCGTGCTTATTTATATTAGTTATCAATTCTTGAATAATTCTATAAATTGTTAATTGCAAACTCTCTGATATATTGTTTAGTTTTTTTTCTGGATGAATATAATATTTGTACTCTATATCTTTACTGGTAGAAAAACCTACAAGTTCTTTCATTAAATCTGTAAAATACAGATGATTAATATTTTTTGGCATTAGATCATGAGAAATAGATCGAATCTCATTATAAGTAGAATCTACACTAGTAATTATAGGTTCTAATTCTAAAGGTAACCTGTTTTTTATACGATTCAATCGCATTTTGATAGCAGCCAAATTGCCTCCAATACCATCATGTAAGTCTTTAGAAATTCTTTCCCGTTCTTTATTCTGACCATCGACATAGGCTTTAATTTTTTGTAGCTTATGTGTATCTAATAGATTACTAATCTTTTCTTCGTTTAATTCTTTCTGATTCGCATATAACAGTTTTTGACTCTTCAAACGTTGTATATACATAAACAATATTATACTTAATAATAGAACTAACACTATAGCAATAACAATATGTGTTCTCTGTGTAAGCACCAACTCTTTTTGGCGAGCTATTTCTAATTCTTTTTTTGAAGTTTCATATTTGGTTTCAATTTCAAATATTTTCTTATTCTGTTCTGTCTTATATAAACTATCAATTGCATTTCTATAACGCTTGGCATATCGTTGAACATTTTTCATATCAGATTGTAAAGCATATGCAAACATCATGTTATTAGCCACTACAGAAAGTGATTGATAATTACCAGTTTCTTTTGCTAATTCTTCTGCTTTTTTTAAATAAACTAGTTCCTTTTCATAATCCTTTTCTTTATGATATATAACAGATAGGTTAATCAAAACCATACTATATAAATTTATATAGCCGAATTCTTTAGTTAATTTACTTGCTTCAATTAGGTATTCTTTAGATTTTTCAAGCTTTTTTAATTTGTAATGCATCGCCCCTAGATTTATTAAAATCTTACAAATATTATGGTTGTCTTTCTGCTCCTTATACAACTCCATACTTTTCAAAAGGTTAGCTTTTCCTTTATTATACTCTTTATTACTGTATTGAATCAATCCCAAAGAGTTATATGCAGCTGCTAATAAATAATCTAATTCTGTTTCTTCAATAATGAGCTGTAAGTAATATTTTGCTTTATCAAAACTCCCTAATTCTCTATGTACTTCAGAAAGCTTATAATACAACTCATGCTTTTGTTTTGGGTTTGGGTCATTTTCTATTTTTTTTAATGCTTCAAAAATTAACTCTACAACTCTTTCTTGATCCCCACGTATACTATTTAATCGACTCATTCCTATCACCGCAAAAGCAAATAAGGTATCACTATCAACAGTTCTACTTATATCAAGAGCCTTGTCATAAAATACAACTGCAGAATCAGACTTCGCTAAATTTTCATAAGCAGTAGCTAGTTTTACATAACTACTAACTATGTAGGTTTTGTTTTTAGAATCTATACTATAGCTTATCATCTCTTGGGCATGTAGCAATGCTTTATCAGACGATTCGTTCTCAATACTATCAAATTGCCTCTCTAAAGTTTCAAAGTAATTCTGCTGACTATATACATGAAAAGCAAAAAGGGCAAAAATTAGGGCAAGAATATGGTTATGAATATAATTCATGACACAAAAATAAGGTTAGGTTTATTGACATTGCGGTTACACTCAAAAAAAGAAATTAATGAGTTAGGTAGGTAATATACTAATTGTTTATGTATAAAAATAATTCGGATAAAAATATCCGATAAAAAATGAATTTTTACAAATTAATATCCAAAATTTGAGTAAAATCATAAAAATATAGAAGATGACAGTTGTAAAAAACTAATTAACTTAAAATAAAAGAAGAGTTTTCAAATAACTAATACTGCTATTTCACTAAGTAGAACAATATGTATTTTGATCTTTAATCCCCAGGTTTTTAAATTAAGCAATAAAGGGTAATTTCATGGTATACACCCAATACTTTTTTCCTAATCGTTCAATTTCTTTTATTCTTTCAAATCCTATTTTTTCATACATGATTCGAGCTGGGTTCATAAACTCTGATGTGTGCAGAGCAATAGTTTTTTCTCCACTTTTTTTCGCATACCTTAAACAAGAGTTAACCAATTCTTTTCCAATCCCAAAACCTCGATATTTTGGATCAACTCCTAAGAATCGTATATAACACCAATCAGATTCGTACAACTCTGTTGGATTTCCTTTCGGAATAAAATAAATCATCCCAATTATATCTGAATCGATTTCACAAATAAAAATTTTACTAATTTCTATAAGATTTAATACATTTTCTTCGCTTTCTAAAATAGTACTCAATGTTTTCCAGTTCTCTGGACTTAATACATCTGAAAACTCTGCATATGAAATTTTCCCTAATTGCTGTAATCCCTCAAGATCATCAGCATTAGCTTCTCTATATTTCAAACTCATATTCATGTATGGCTATTTCAGTTTAGTTTGCATTGCCCAAAACTCAAAAGTTTCATCGCCAACAGTAAAGTTATGTTCTCCAGCAATTTGGTAGCCTTTCTTTTTATAAAAAGCAACGGCCTGTTTTTTTAGTTTTAAGTTAGACAACCATATGTAATTATTTTTGTTATCAACAGCTGCCTTTACAATACACTGATGCAACTTCCCTCCTATACCTCTTGCTTCATACCCTTGCAGCAAATATATACGCTGAAGCTTACAAACATGCTCTTCATCTATAAACTCTGAAGGGGTGTCTAGTTTCAATTTGGCATATCCTATGGGCAGTGAATTATAGGTATCTGTAACCAACCAATATAAGTTCTCGGGTTTTGTTAAACTATTTTTAATCTTATCAATAGAAAAAGCCCAATCCAAGTAATTGATCAGGTTGCTTTTATTATTAAAAAACTCTCCATAGGATTCATCAAAGGTCTTTCTTCCTAAAGATGAAATTTTTTCTGCATCCTTTATAGTTGCTCTTCTTATGTCAATCATCTTCATTTTTTACCATCTTTTCTTCAGTAAGCTTATTTAAGTTATTATTTTAGTATCTTAATTATTTCTGATAGCGTAACTGTATGCATAAAAATCTTCATCCTTTACAAATCCAATTTTTTCATACAATCTTTGGGCTGTAGCATTATCTTTTCCTGTTCCTAAATCTACTCTTATAGCTCCAACTTGTTTTGCTAAATCAAAAGCTGAATTAATTAAACGTTCTGCAATTCCTTTTTTACGATACTCAGGTACCACAAATAAATCATTCAAAATCACTATTTTCCCCTGTGATACTGAACTAAATGAGTGATAATTTAACACAAAACCTGCAAGGTTACTAGTGTTATTATCTAAAGCTAAATAGGCTGTTGCCTCCTTATTTTGAAGCCTTTCTTTTAGGTAAGACCTGTACTTTTTTTTATCTGAAGGCTTCTTATAAAAAACCATATATTGATCAAATAATTCTGTCAAAACATCTAATTCTTCAACAGTAGTTTCAATAATTTTAATATTCATTTTTTTGTGGTATGTTACTTAGATTTGTTCTTATCTTTTTCGCGGTTCTATGTTGTTAAATTCTTTCAAAATCTCTTTAAAAGCATTTTCATCAATTGGTTTATATACTATTCTTGTACCAACAGGGTGTTTTTCTATGCAATTACCCGTCAGGCAATTTACCGGTCGAGTTGGTCTTTTTTCAAAACCACCTCCGCAATTAGGACACACATTATGTAAAACATTATCCACACAGCTAATGCAAAAAGTACATTCATAAGAACAAATCATTGCCTCATCACTATCATTAGGTAGTGTTTTATTACAATGTTCACAATTAGGTCTTATTTCTAGCATATCCTTTGTTTTTTATGGTTTGTATTGTTTTAGTGCACTTTGTATCTGCTGTTCTTCGGTTGTTTCTGGATATAAAACATATTTTGGGGCTATTATTCGTTTTACATCTTTAACAATAATATTTGTGATTGTTGCAAATGGAAACTTACCCCCGGTTAACTGCAACAAAGGAGTCTGCATAGCAGCATATTCGGGATCATTTTTTGCTACAATCTTAGCCACTCCTTTTAACTGAAATCCTTTTTGAACAAAAACATCTATAAAGCTAACACATACATTATTATTCTTTTTAATGTTTTTTACGGTTTGCGGAGAAGCAATATTGGCAATAATAATAGTAGTATCGCTATAATATGTAAAAACTTCTTTGGGCGATACATTCGGAATATTATCTAATGAAGATGTGGCTAACCAACATAAAACACTTTTATCAATATACCTCTTTATTTCTGGAGTGAGCATTTCGATTATTATTTTTTATTGTTCGTCACATAATTTAATACTGCATTTGGTACTTTAATATCCTTTTGCAGATCATTATCCGAAATAGCATCAAAAGCTACTTGTTTAATAGGAACTACCCCTGCCCATACTGGCAAATCAAGATCGCCAGGCTCATCATTTACTCCTTCTGCCCTTACTTTTGCCGAAGCCGTTTCTATACTAATTTCAAGAACTAAAGTTCCTTTAAATTCTTTTTCGTTTGGCTGTCTTACATTATCCCAATGACCAGGAACCATATGATTAAGTATATACTCCAGAGCTTCCATTTTTTCTTGTGGGTCTTCTACTTTTTTTACCTTACCAAATACATTTACTGATCTATAATTCGCAGAATGATGAAAAGCCGACCTTGCTAATACTAATCCATCAAGATGTGTTACCGATATACTCGCCTCTCCTGCTTCTAATAAACTCAACATCATTCTATTTTTAAGTGATCCATGTAAATAGATCTTATCATCCTTTCTGGCATAAGCCATAGGAATCACAATAGCCTGGTTTTTATACACATATCCAACATGACACAAAAATGCATCGTCTAATATGGTATTAATAGTATCTACATCGTAATTTGCTCTTTTTGGTCCACGAACTACCTTATTGAGCGCGGAAGTTGAATATTCTGCCATAATTTATTTTATTTCTTACTCAAAAATAATAGTTTTATGGTGTGCTAAAGCAATCCAGTTTATAAATAATTAGTAGTCCAGTTTTGTTTCCATTTAAAAATAATATAGTTCTTGTTAGAGATAGTAACCGTAATCTATACCTTCAGTTATGTGATCAAATTATTGGTTTCATAAAATCTGGAAAACTACCACCTTCTACCAAATTACCGGGATCCCGAAAATTAGCTGAAGCTCTTAATGTTCATCGCAAAACAGTAATTTCGGCATATGAAGAACTTATCTCCCAGGGGTGGGTCGAAACCATTCCTACAAAAGGCACTTTTGTCACCAGCTCTTTACCAATCATTAACCCTAAAAACTTTGTTCGACCAGTTCTAAAAAACAGTACGAAAGAAAAAAGTGGTTTCTCTTTTCTCACCCGATCACATTTGGTGCGTAAACCCAAGCATAAGACCGATAAAAAAATGCTCGTTGTTGATGACGGTTGCCCTGATCATAGATTAGCACCAATAGAAGAGATTGCAAAAGTATACCGAAATATTACCAAAAAAAGTCATCATGAAAATTTACTTACTTATGGTTCTACATATGGGAATTTAGAATTGAGAAAAAACCTGGTTACTTATCTTAATCAAACCAGAGGTTTACACATTACTGTTGATAATATTTTGATTACCCGTGGGAGTCAGATGGGGATTTATTTAAATAGTCAATTACTCCTTTCTGCAAAGAATAAGGTTATTGTTGTTGGCAATACTAACTATATGACAGCAGATAATACGTTTAAAGAAGCAGGAGCTCGTATAGAACAAGTACCTGTTGATGATCAGGGTTTAGATACTAATGCTATCGAAAAGCTTTGTAAAATCAAACAGATTAATGCTGTTTATACTACTTCTCATCATCATCACCCAACTACTGTAACACTTTCTGCAGAACGACGTATGCACTTACTACAATTAGCTCAATACTACAATTTTGCAATTATCGAAGACGATTATGACTATGATTTTCATTATAACAATGCTCCGATTTTACCATTAGCCAGTAATGATGACCACGGAAATGTAATCTATATCGGAGGGTTCACCAAAATTATTGCCCCAGCAATTCGAATTGGATATTTAGTCGCCTCGAAAGATTTTGTTGATGAAGCTGCCAAATTAAGGCGTATTATTGATAGACAAGGAGATACACTGCTAGAACAAACCTTAGCTCAAATGATTAGTACAGGAGATGTACAACGACATTGCAACAAGGTTCTTAAAATTTATAAAACGCGACGAGATCTATTTTGTTCTTTATTGAAAGAGAAACTAGGTAATTATTTTGATTTTGAAATTCCAAAAGGAGGAATGGCAATATGGGTAAAGCTAAACAAAGCATATAATTGGGATGTAATATGTAATGAAGCCGAAAAACTAGATATAGAGCTTAATCCGGACTGGCGTCGTTATGATAATGATAACTCAAGACACAACGGAATCAGAATGGGATTTGCTTCATTAAATGAAGAAGAGATTCTTGAAGTTATCGAGCGACTAGTAAAAGTATTCGAATTCGTCAAACAAAACAAATTGATAATCTGACAAAGACTACACAAAATCACTCTATCGTCAAATCATATTTTGTTAACAGCCCTATAAGTCCCGATGTACTAAATTTTGCTTTCTTTAATTTGTTGATTTCTGGATCTATTATAAAATTTTTGGCAGTTCTAAAATCAACTTTCTCTGCAATAGTTCTTTCAAAAATTGCTCCAGATAAATTACAATTAGACAAGATCGAACCTGTAAGGTCAGCATCAGTAAAATCTGCTTCTTTTAAGCTACAATCATTAAACGTAGTATTTTTCATAGAAAAGCCATAAAAAGATACATAATCAAGGTTACAATGATTAAATTCTACTTCAAACAGAAAATCATTGCATGTACTAAAATCTAATCCCAGCATTTTACAAGCATCAAAAACAACTTCTTGAAAAGAAGTCTCTTTCATCATTATTGTATTAAAATTACAAGTATCAAATCTACATTCTAAAAAAGTAACCACAGACATGTCTGTCTTAGAAAAATTACAGTTTACGAATGTGCAATTATCATATTCTTTTGATGGTAATTTTTGATTAGAAAAATCTTTGTTTTCAAAAGTTTTATCGATGATTGGATGACTCATAAAAATAGATATCAATACGTTAGTTTATTCTCCAAGGTGGATTTTTTCTATTATCTCCTGCAAAATATAAAATGATTAGGTTTCCATCGGGATCTTTAAGCCTTGCCTCCCTCCATAACCAGCGTTGATCTGTAGGCAATAGATCAAATTGCAGCCCTTCGTTAATAAGGCGTTCTACTTCTTTATCTAATTTTTCAGTTTCAAAATATACATGTACACCATTATTTTCGGGCAATACATCAACCAAGTGAATAGAAAAAGTAGCATCACCTTCTACACATTCAAAACGTGCATACTGTGGTAATGATTCAACAATAAGATGTAATCCTAGTTTCTTATAAAAAGAAATAGAGGTAGAAACATCAAGAGATGGTATGGTAACCTGGTTTAGATTCATTTTATATTCTTTAAATTATAAAACTTGCACTATAATGCTATACCTCCTATTCTATCGCATGTTTCAAAACTTCTAAAGGTATCCTATAGTCTTCTTCTTTTTTTCTCCTGAGAAAGTAGATTCAATTCTCTACTGGTTTGTCCAGCAACCGAAGTATTTTCTTCTGCTCTACGAATTAGATATGGCATTACATCCCGTACAGGACCAAAAGGCAAATATTTTGCCACATTATATCCCTCTGCAGCCTGATTAAAGCTTATATGATCACTCATTCCATACAATTGACCAAACCAAACTCTAAAATCATCTTTAGCAATATTAAGTTCTGCCATTAGCTTCATTGCCAGGTAACTACTATCTTCATTATGCGTTCCTATAAAAACAGAGATATCGTCTATGTTTTCAAGAATATATTTCATAGTAGTATCAAAATTCTGATCTGTATGTTGTTTATCTTTACAAATAGGAGTTGGATATCCTTTTTCCTTAGCACGCTCGTTTTCCTTTTCCATATAAGCACCGCGTACAATTTTTACACCAATCTTAAAATCATAAACTCGTGCTTCTTCGTGTAATTTTTGTAAGTACTCTAGGCGATCGTGTCTATAAAGTTGCAATGTATTATATACTATAGCTTTTTCTTTATTGTATTTTCTCATCATTTTTGCCACCAATTCATCAGCAGCATCCTGCATCCAGCTTTCTTCTCCATCAATCAGTAAAGCTACATCGCAATCATAGGCTTTTTTACACACCATATCAAAACGTTCTTCGATACGCTCCCATTCTTTTTCCTCTTCTGCATTTAAAGGAGTGCCTTCGGTTTTCTTTTGCCAAACCAAAAACCGGCCAAACCCTGTAGGTTTAAATACACCAAAGGGCATTGCATCTTTTTGATCAGCAAACTCAAGAAGTTTCATTGTTTTTTCTAATACTGCATCGAATTGCGCTTCTTCTTCTTTTCCTTCTACCGAATAGTCCAATACAGAACATACTCTCTTGTCATACATTTTATCAACCACAGACAAACAATCTTCTTCACTAACTCCTCCACAAAAATGATCAAAAACAGTAGCTCTTATTAATCCCTGAACAGGTAAATGTGCTTTTATAGCAAAATTTGTAACCGCAGTTCCTATTCTAACCAAAGGTTCATTAGAAATCATTTTAAATAGAAAGTACGCTCTTTCTAGCTCTGAGTCGCTTTTTAAGCTAAATGCAGTCTCAGTATTATCAAACAAATTGTTTTGGTTCATCAAAAGTTAATTTTAAAAATATGCACATAGAAATATCATTAATTCTTATGCATACATTGCACTTATTTTAAGATATCTGCAAATATAGAACTTGCGAGTTTATTTTATTATAAATTCTGCTTAATTTCGCTCCATATAATTTAATACTATATGAAGCCCATAGTTTCAAAAGACTCTGTTGTATATTTTGGTGAAGAATGCTATACAGCATTGAACGCATATCTCGAAAAAGCCAACCATTCAAAAATATGTATCCTCGTGGATGATAATACCCATGAGCATTGTTTATCTTTATTAATGAGCAAGATTGAAAAAGAATATGATATCGAAGTGATTGAAATAGAGAGTGGCGAAATCCATAAAAATATCGAAACATGTAGTGGTATCTGGAATGCGCTCTCAGAATTAGGTATGGATCGAAAAAGCCTAATGATTAATCTGGGAGGTGGTGTTATTACAGATCTGGGGGGTTTTATAGCTTGTACTTATAAAAGAGGAATTAACTATATTAACATCCCAACTTCATTACTGGCAATGGTAGATGCCTCTGTAGGAGGAAAAACCGGTGTTGATTTGGGTAACTTAAAAAATATGGTAGGTGTGATCAGTGAATCAGAAATGGTTCTTGTTGACACAGAATACCTGGCTACTTTACCAGTAAATCAAATGTGTAGTGGATTTGCCGAAATGCTAAAACACGGACTCATTCAAGATCGTGGGTATTGGGAAAAGATAAGTGACCTTTCTCAACTTAATTTTGAAGATCTGGACCAAATGATTTATGACTCTGTAGTGATCAAAAACAAAATTGTTTCTGAAGATCCTACCGAGCAAAATGTTCGTAAGTATCTTAATTATGGTCATACACTAGGTCATGCTATCGAATCTTTTTATCTCACTCATCCCGAAAAACCAACATTGCTTCATGGTGAAGCTATAGCAATAGGGATGATTATGGAAGCTTATATATCTACAGAATTACTTTCCTTAACCAAAGAAGATTTAGAATATATTAGCTCTGTAATTTTGGCTACATTTCCAAAAATAGATATTGATGCTGGAGATTATAAAAGAATAATGGAACTTCTTATTCATGATAAAAAGAATGAGAACGGAAATGTTTACTTTGTTCTGTTAAATACTATTGGTGAAGCAAAATACAACTGTATTGTATCGGATGAATTGATTCTTACATCTTTTGAGTATTATGCTTCTTTATGATATAGGATGTTAAGGTGTAATGGTTTTATATTTTATGACTAACTAGAGAGGCACACGAACTATTCTTTTTCTTTAAACGGGGATTTCTATTTCTGTAATAGACGGCTATTAATCATAATATTGAGAAGCTACATTCTTAGCATTTCATTACATTAGCAAAAGACAACACTTATTAAAAATCATAACCTCTTGAGAAAAAAACTTATAAAGCTTTTCAAAATACTACTACTAAGCATACTCACCTTGGTAGTTATTACGGTTGCGACCTTGTATTTTGCTTTACATGAAAAACTTCCTGAAGGAAAACCTGGCCCTGAAGCTGATAAATTTGCATTAAAAATACTAGATGCTGTTAAGCATGACAACTATCTAAATACTGATTATTTACAATGGACTTTTAGAAATAAAAACCATTATCTCTGGGATAAAAAATCAAATACTGTAACTGTAAAAATAGATGGTCACTCGGTGCTTTTACATTTGGATTTTCCAGAAAAAAACCGAGTACTTAGTACAGCCTACCTTAGTGATCATAAAAAGAAAAAAATGATAGAAAATGCATTGGTAAATTTTAACAATGATTCTTTTTGGTTGGTTGCTCCTCATAAGATATTTGACAAAGGAACAGTTCGTAAATTAGTAACTTTAGAAAACGACACTAAAGGATTATTGGTTACCTATCAATCTGGAGGGACTACTCCTGGAGATTCTTACCTCTGGAAAGTTGATAAGAATTACAGACCTACAAGTTATAAAATGTGGGTATCTATCATTCCGATTGGAGGGCTTGAAGCTACCTGGAAAAACTGGACAACTACAAAAACAGGAGCCCACCTCTCTCAACATCATAAATTACTTGGTTTCGGGATTCCAATTAGCGACCTTAAAACGTGGAATGATTAAAAGACATAAAAAAGGGTGAAACATAAAGTTTCACCCCCTAATAGCCCAAATATTATATTCTAATTATTTTATAGATATTTTTTTGGTAATTGTTTTTTTAGAATCTGTTACCTGAACAAAATACATTCCAGGAGAGAATGTACTAATATCAATCGTATGACGATCTTTTCCTCCCGGAGTAGTATCTAAATCAACAACTTTTAGTACTCTACCATTAATATCTTTAATAGATAATGTAGAAGAAGTATTTAATACATTACTAACTTCAATGGTAAGAATTTCATCAGCTGGATTAGGATACGCTTTAATACTTAGTTCACCAGAAATCCCACCTCTTTGTAGAGAAGCTTGAGTAGCAGAACCACAAGGTCCGAGGTTCCTCCAACCAGTAGATGTTCTTTCGTATAAACTTCCTTGATAGGTTACACGATCTCCTACAGAATATACTGTACCACTAGAATAGGGCTGTACTCCTGCACATGGATCATTTGGATCAGTTGGGCATGGCCCCAGGTTTTTCCAACCAGTAGATGTTCTCTCATATAAATTTCCTTGATAGGTTACACGATCTCCTACAGAATACACAGTACCACTAGAATAGGGCTGTACTCCTTCGCAGGTGATTCCTCCATCTGTACAGTTACCAGTAGAAGCATAACTATCCTGGCTACATTGAACCGTAAAAGAATCTACAGTAGCATTAGATGAATTTTTAGCTTCCCAACTCGCTCCTCTAGTCGTTGAAACCTGTCTGGTTTGACCAGAATTAATTGAAAACTGAGAACTATTGTTTGTAAAATACTCTAAAGTACAATCTGTATTATTGTTAAATGTTACCGTTGCAGAATCACCAGTATTACATCCAGTAGTGCTACATGTTTGAAGACAACTAGAAGAACTAATCGTATTACGAATCACATTACCCGGTTGTGGACCAAACCCTTTAGTAAAGTTAATTCCTGCACTAGTAAGGTGACAGTAACTCATAATGGTTCCTCCATCTGATGGGATCGCTGGTCTAGAACAACTACCTTCTACATTATAACAACCATCAATCGCAGTATTATTACCGTTCCAAACACATGCCTGGGTATGATTTGAACCTAAGTTATGTCCCATCTCATGTGCAATTACCATTACAGAAAATGAGTATGTAGGTACATTATTAAAAGTTTTATTAATACCAGAAACTGCAAATCTGTAATTAGATTGACAAACACCACTTAAATATGCTACTCCACCAGAGAAATCATAAGTTACAAAATGTCCCAGGTCTGCTCCATTAAGACCATTTTGCCTTCTATAACGCGAATAATCAGACAACCCACTAAAAGGGTTTTGAGAAGTCCACGCATTTATCTGTGATATTTTTACAGTCACATTATCATTAGAATACAATATAGCTACCTGATTAAATATAGATTGCAAATAATCAGATGCTTGCTGGCTTCCTCCCTTGTCTCTTACAACATCATTCCCTATATCGAAGTACACCTTAACACACTTTTCTGCCGCTTTACTGGTAGAAGGGTTATCAGAAAGCTCTTCTTTTGTATAACCTTCATAATTCGCTTCGGTATTACAGGTAAAGTCCTGTAGATGAATTAAGTTATTATCCTCATACATGATATGTTTCGAACTGTTTTCTAATCGCCCCATAACAAGGTTTCCGTTTTCGCCACCTATACTTATAACACCCGAGACTTCACCATCCAATAAACTAATGGCGGCAATAGAGTTTGTTTTACCTCTTACTACTCCTCTATAATGAGAAACAGTTTTATCCGATTTAACAACGTTACCAGAAGGCATTTCTACAATTTTAAAATCATCTGTAGCAATATCTACTTTAACCAACTCTAGTACCATAGAAGATTTTTGCCCTGGGATTTCCAAATTCATAGCTTTGGGAGCATTAGACTTTATAGAAGCCATTTTTTTGGCATCTAAAGAAAATAAAGTATAATCTTTAACCTCTTTTGGTAATTGTACATTCGATTTTTGCTTAGCTGTCATTAAACTAAACAATTTAACGTCTTGAAAATCTGAACCCTGTGTTTTTTGTTGTTTTACCAACTCACTAGGTCTATGCTGCGACTGTTGAGCCTGCATAAAATTTATTACCATAAAAAAGGTAATTGCAATTTTGAACATGTTTTTCATCGTGATTAGTTTTAATTTTGAAGAATTCCTCTATTGACTACATTGGGCTATTTATACTATCAATAGTAAAAACTTCAAAGAGTTTGTGAATAATTAAGTTACTAATTCTACATACCGATTTAAAAAAGTTCATAAGCAGTTCTAAAAAATATAAATCATTCAATATTTTAGTTAAAAAACTAAAAAAACATCATTAATAAAATCATTTTAATCAAAAAAAACCTTAAAAAAGAACATATTGTTAGATATATTTATTTCTAAAACTTGATCTCAAATTCAAATAAATGTCTCATATTACGTAATAGTTTTTTTTTAGAATGCTAGCCCAAAAAAATTTATAAAACTTCTTACTTGTTAAAACAAAATTCTTACATGCACTTTATATTGAAAGAAAATTAATACGCTGGTTTTATGTTTTACACATATACAAAATACTGTTTTTCAGTTGATTAAAAATATTTTCACAAGATTCAAAACATATATCTCTAACAAAAATGTTGATTTAACATGACTGAAACTTTTCCAATTTCACAAAACGCTGTCAAATAACTACATTTGCAATCTTGGTTTAGAATTTATGGTTACATCAGAAGAAAATATTGAGGTTTTAGGAGCACGTGTTCACAACTTGAAAAATATCGACGTTACCATACCTCGTGAAAAATTAGTAGTGATTACAGGTTTATCGGGATCTGGTAAATCTTCTTTAGCTTTTGACACTATTTATGCAGAAGGGCAACGGCGTTATATAGAAACCTTTTCTGCCTATGCAAGACAATTTTTAGGAGGATTAGAGCGACCAGATGTCGATAAGATTGATGGACTCTCTCCTGTTATTGCAATCGAGCAAAAAACGACCAGTAAAAGTCCGCGTAGTACAGTTGGAACCATTACCGAAATTTATGACTTTCTCAGGTTATTATTCTCAAGAGGAAGTGATGCTTATAGCTTTAATACTGGAGAAAAAATGGTAAGCTATAGTGATGAGCAGATCAAGAATCTAATTTTAAAAGATTTTGCCGAAAAAAAGATAAGTATTCTGGCCCCTATTGTTCGTTCTAGAAAAGGGCACTATCGAGAGTTATTTGAGCAAATTGCAAAACAAGGGTTTGTAAAAGTGCGTACCAATGGAGAAATTAAAGATATCACCAAAGGTATGAAGCTCGATCGTTATAAAACTCACGATATCGAAATCGTTATTGATCGATTAAAGGTCACCAAAGATCAGGATAATTCAAAACGTCTAATGGAGACGATCAATACTGCAATGTACCACGGTAATGATGTATTGATGGTGATCGAACAAGAATCTCAGGAAGTACGCTTCTTTAGTCGAAATTTAATGTGCCCATCTAGTGGTATTTCTTATCCTAACCCAGAACCCAATAACTTTTCATTTAACTCCCCAAAAGGAGCCTGTCCTAAATGTAATGGTATAGGAAATTTATATGAAGTAAACCTAAAAAAAATCGTCCCAGATGATACTATATCTATAAAAAATGGAGGCTTAGCTCCGCAGGGACCTCAAAAAAATAATTGGATTTTTAAACAATTAGAATTAATCGCACAACGCTATGATTTTAAATTAAGTGATCCTATAAAAAAAATCCCCGAAGAAGCCATGCAAATTATCCTTCATGGTGGGAAAGAAAAGTTTACTGTAAATAGCAAATCTCTTGGAGTTACCAGAGATTATAAAATTGATTTTGAAGGTGTAGCTTCGTTTATCGATAATACATATAAAAATAATGATTCAACCTCATTAAGAAGATGGGCCAAAGATTTTATGGATAATATTCAATGTCCATCATGTAAAGGGTCAAGACTGCGTAAAGAATCTTTATATTTCAAAGTAAATACTAAGAATATTGCCGAATTATCTGCAATGGATATTAGTGAGCTTTCTGAATGGTTTAAATCTCTTCCCGAGCATTTAAGTGAAAAACAAAATAAGATTTCGGGAGAAATATTAAAGGAAATTAATGCCAGACTTCAATTTTTGGTAGATGTAGGGCTTACATATTTATCTTTAAACCGAAGTAGCAAATCACTCTCTGGTGGCGAAGCACAACGTATACGATTAGCTACTCAAATCGGTTCGCAACTGGTTGGAGTTTTATACATTCTAGACGAACCCAGTATTGGTTTACATCAGAGAGATAATCAAAAACTAATCAATTCACTAGTCCAGTTGCGAGATATAGGTAATTCTGTTATTGTTGTAGAGCACGATAAGGATATGATAGAACGCGCTGATCATGTTATCGATATTGGACCATTGGCCGGGAAACACGGTGGAGAAATTATTAGCGAGGGTACTCCAGAAGAATTACAACAACACGATACACTTACAGCAGATTATTTAAGTGGTAAAAGACAAATTGAGACTCCTGCAAAACGCAGAAAAGGAAACGGGAAAACCATTTCACTAAAAGGAGCTACAGGAAATAACTTAAAAAACGTATCTATTGATATTCCTTTAGGTAAAATGATTGCTGTTACCGGGGTTTCAGGTAGCGGAAAATCTACACTTATAAACGAGACACTCTACCCTATTTTAAATGCATATTATTTTAATGGTGTAAAAAAACCAATGCCATATAAAAGCATTAAAGGCCTCGAACATTCAGATAAAGTAATTGATATTAATCAATCTCCTATAGGCCGTACACCAAGGTCAAACCCTGCAACATATACAGGTGTTTTTTCTGAAATAAGAAGTTTATTTGCCAAAACTCCCGAAGCTATGATTCGTGGATATAAACCGGGACGTTTTAGCTTTAATGTTCAAGGAGGAAGATGTGAAACCTGCAAAGGTGGTGGATTAAGAGTAATAGAAATGAATTTCTTACCCGATGTATATGTAGAATGCGAAACTTGCCAGGGGAAACGATTCAATAGAGAAACTTTAGAGATTCGATATAAAGGAAAATCTATTTCTGATGTCTTAGAAATGACAATCAATGAATCCTGTGTATTCTTTGAACATATCCCCAAGATTTCAAGAAAATTGAAAACTATCCAAAATGTTGGTTTAGGATATATTACTCTTGGGCAACAATCAACTACACTATCTGGTGGTGAAGCACAACGTATTAAACTAGCGACAGAATTATCAAAAAGAGATACCGGTAATACTTTTTATATTCTGGATGAACCTACGACAGGGCTGCATTTTGAAGATATTCGTGTTTTGATGGACGTACTAAATGAGTTGGTAAATAAAGGAAATACAGTTTTAATTATAGAACATAATCTGGATGTAATCAAAATGGCTGATTATATCGTTGATATCGGATATGAAGGAGGGAAAAATGGAGGAAAAATTGTAGCTACAGGTACACCAGAAGAAATTATAAAAGATAAAAAAAGCTATACTGCTCAGTTTTTAAAGAACGAGCTGTAAGTAACAATATTTAAAAAATAAATTATGAGAAAAGAGCAACACCATAAAGGCTGGAATGAAATAAAAACAAATGATTCGTGGGCAATCTTCAAGATTATGGGAGAATTTGTTAATGGGTTTGAAAAAATGAGTAAAATAGGGCCTTGTGTATCTATTTTTGGATCTGCTCGTACAAAAACAAATGACAAATACTACCAATTAGCTGTAGATGTTGCCAAAGAAATTGTGGATCAGGGTTACGGAGTTATTACTGGCGGTGGTCCTGGTATAATGGAAGCAGGAAATAAAGGAGCACATCTGGGAGGAGGAACCTCTGTAGGACTTAATATAGATTTACCTTTTGAACAACATGACAATCCGTACATCGACAGTGATAAAAGCCTGGATTTTGACTATTTTTTTGTACGTAAAGTGATGTTTGTAAAATATTCTCAGGGATTTGTAGTTATGCCAGGAGGGTTTGGAACTTTGGATGAATTATTCGAAGCAATAACATTAATACAAACCAAAAAAATTGCAAAATTTCCAATTATACTGGTGAGTACAGAGTTTTGGGGTGGACTAATCGATTGGGTAAAAAGTACATTACTCCAAAAATTCGGAAATATAAGTCCCGAGGATTTAAACCTAATACATATTGTAGATACCCCAGGTGAAGTATTAGATATTTTAGATAAATTTTATACTCAGTATAATTTAAGTCCGAATTTCTAATTCATTTTGTTATCAAATCAATTATTAATATAAAATCGATTTTGAAGAATATCATAATAAGGCTCTGCCTATAGTTAATAAAGTTTTAATAGATAAGACCAGATAGGTAACAATATTCCTTTTTGATTTATATCTTAAAAACGTCTTTTAATTAAACATAAAAGTTGAATATTTTAAAAATATATAGTTTTATAATTTTCTTTTTTGCGCTTACCGCAGGGTCTGCACAGCATAACATCATTATAAATGCTAATCTAGATGCCCAAAAAAAGACAATAACTATAGAGCAGGAAGTTACCTATACGAATTTATCAAAAGATACGCTTACACAAATATTCTTTCATGATTGGGCCAATAGCTTCTCTGATAAGACCACTCCCCTTGGCAAAAGATTTGCAGAAGATTTTATAAAACGTTTTTATTTTGCCAAAGACGAAGAACGAGGAGGAACTATAATCCAAAATGTCAGTGATAAAGAATTACAACCTCTACAGTGGGGACGACACGATGGAATCCAGGATATATTATGGGTAAAATCTTCTAAACCTATTTATCCAGGAGAAAGTCAAACCTTTCTTTTAAAATATCAAATTAAAATTGCAAGCAGTAAATTTACCAGGTACGGATATCATCCTAACGGAAATTTTAGTTTAAAATATTGGTATATCCTTCCGGCCGTATATGATACAAAATGGAATATCTATAGCCATAAAAATCTGGATGACTTATATGCTCCTATAGCAGATTATCAAATTCATTTCACGTTGCCTTCTGCCTATGAAATAGTTAGTGATCTAAAACAAAAAAATAGCATTCTATCAAAGGATGAAACAACCAAAACTATACAACTCGAAGGCAACAAAAGAAATGAAGCAAACTTATACTTAGAAAAAACATCTTCTTTCTATAGTTTCCCTTCTGATGGTGTTCAATTTATAAGCAATATAGATGACAATGATTTAATGCCAGAAATGAAATCGGTAGCAACCGATAGAATTATTGGATTTTTACAAAAAAAGTTAGGGCCGTATCCTTTTGACAAGATTGTAATTTCTGAAAATGATTACAAAAGCAATCCTGTATATGGGCTAAATCAATTACCCGATATATTAAGGCCTTTCCCTGATGGTTTTCAGTTTGAAATCAAACAACTTAAAACAATTACCGAAAATTATCTTGAAAAAACTATTATTATAAACCCCAGATACGATGCCTGGATAAAAGATGCGATACACATCTATTTAATGATGGCATACACAGAACAGTATTATCCCGAAATGAAAATTATCGGTAAACTGAGTAAAGTAATTGGTATACGGTGGTTTCATGCTGCCGACCTGGACTTTAATGATCAATATTTCTTAGCTTATAAAAACATGGCTCGATTGTTTTTAGATCAGCCTTTATTACAGCCACAAGATGAATTGGTAAAATTTAATAAAAATATAGCAAATGCATATAAGGCAGGAGTAGGATTTAAATATTTAGAAGATTACTTGGGCGATGACAATATTGTCGACCAGAGTATTAAAGATTTCTACACTCAAAATGTATTAAAATATACAAATTCTGAAAAATATAAAAAGGCACTTATCGATATAGCTCCTCTCGATATAGAATGGTTTTTTGAGGATTATGTACAAACTAATGAAAAACTTGATTTTAAAATCAAATCTGTAAAAAAAGGAAAAGATTCTATTGAAGTTACGATTAAGAATAATGGTAATAATACAATGCCGGTTTCTCTCTACGGATTTAGAAAAAAAGACATGGTTTCTAAAACCTGGGTTATGGGGATCACTGGGACCAAAAAAGTAAAAATTGCCAATGAAGATATTAGTAAACTGGTATTGGATTATGACCAGAACATTCCAGAAGTAAACAGACGTAATAATTACAGAAACCTAAAATGGATATTTAACAAACCTATACAGTTTAGATTTTTACAGGATATAGAAGATCCCAGATATGCCCAAGTATTTTTTATCCCAGAAATCGAGTTTAATGTATATGATGGTTTTACATTAGCTTCAAAATTTTACAACAAGTCTTTTATAAAAAGAAACTTAGAATATAATTTCTCCCCTGCTTACGGTTTCAAATCCAATAAATTATTGGGATCAGCATCTATTTTCTATAGACAACAACTTTCAGATTATGGATTATACAAAATGCGATATGGAATAAATGGTAGTATGTTTAGCTATGCTCCCGACCTGTTGTTTAAACGATTCTCATCATCTCTAAGTTTCTATTTTAGGCCAGAAGATCTAAGGTCTAATAAAAAACAGAGGCTTCTCATTAGAAACATTAATGTATTTAGAGATCGAGATAAAGAGAATCCTGTTACCACCCCAGATTATAACGTATTTAATGTAAGATATCGATATTCTGATTTTAATCTTATTAATTTTCTAGGGTACACTATTGATTATCAAATATCAAAAAACTTTAGTAAACTATCCGCTACCATAAATTACAGGAAGTTGTTTCTTAATAATCGGCAATTAAATTTACGTCTATTTGCGGGGTCTTTTCTTTTTAATGATACAGAAAAAGATGGCAATTTCTTTAGCTTTGCGCTAGACAGACCCACAGATTATTTATTCGATTATAATTACCTTGGGCGTAGTGAAGATACTGGTTTGGTAAGCCAACAGATTATTTTGGCAGAAGGAGGGTTTAAATCACAACTCGAATATCCTTTTGCTAATCAATGGATTACCACCTTTAATGCAAATACCAATATATGGAAATGGATTTATGCATATGGTGATGTAGGATTGGTGAAAAATAAAAACATCTCCCCAAAATTTGTCTATGATGCAGGAGTTAGACTTAGTTTAGTAGCTGATTACTTCGAGGTCTTTTTTCCTGTAGTGTCTAATAAAGGGTGGGAAATATCACAGCCAAATTACGAAGAACAAATTCGATTTATCATAACATTAAGTCCAGAAACATTAATAGGCCTTTTTACCAGAGAATGGTATTAATGTTCTTACAAAAAGTCATATTGAAAAATAAATGTGAAAATTTTGAACATTTGTTAACCAATCCTTAAAATACTGTCCAAAAACTATAATTCATCAATAAAAACACATTTTTAATGAATTATATTCAAAAAAATTAAGAGTTTCGACCTTGCAAATGGCTAGGATTTTAGCTAAATTTGCAAAACATTAAAACACCGTTCACATGCAGCCTGAAACCATTACTTCATCTAATATTTCATTCGAAGAATATAGAGATCAAATACTTAGAGACTACAAAATAGCATTGATTAGTAGAGAATGTAGTTTGCTGGGAAGACGAGAAGTATTGACCGGTAAATCTAAGTTTGGAATTTTTGGAGGAGGAAAAGAGTTACCGCAACTTGCAATGGCCAGAGTTTTTCGTGATGGTGATTTTAGATCAGGATACTACAGGGATCAAACATTTATGATGGCTATTGATCAATATACGGTAGAACAATTCTTTGCCGGATTATACGCTCATACAGATATCAATAAAGAACCTTTTGCTGCGGGAAGACAAATGGGAGGTCATTTTTCTACTCACAGTCTTAATGAAGATGGTACATGGAAAAACCTGATGCAACAAAAGAACTCGAGTGCAGATATTTCTCCTACCGCCGGACAAATGCCAAGATTATTAGGTCTTGCTCAGGCATCAAAGGTATACCGTAACGAAAAAGGAATTACTAATCATTCTAACTTCTCAAGTAAAGGAAACGAAGTAGCTTGGGGAACTATTGGCAATGCAAGTACGAGTGAAGGTTTGTTTTGGGAAACTATTAATGCAGGAGGTGTACTACAAGTGCCAATGGTGGTTAGTGTTTGGGACGATGAATATGGTATCTCTGTTCATGCAAAGCATCAAACAACCAAAGAAGATATTTCTCTAATTTTAGAAGGCTTTAGACGTGATGAAAATCACGAAGGTTATGAAATCTTAAAAGTTAATGGCTGGGACTACCCTGCACTAATGGACGCTTATGAAAAAGCCGAAAAATTAGCACGCGAAAAACATATCCCTGTTATTATTCATGTTAAAGAATTAACGCAACCGCAAGGACACTCTACTTCTGGGTCTCATGAAAGATACAAAAGTGAAGAGCGATTAAATTGGGAACGCGAATATGATTGCAACAAAAAGTTTAAAGAATGGATCATTGAACATAATATTGCAACAGCAGAAGAGCTTCTTGATTTTGAAAAAACTGCAAAAAAAGAAGTAAGAAAAGGAAAAACCGAAGCCTGGAATGCATATTTGTCAGAAATCAAATCAGAACAAAAAGAAGCATTAGAAATTCTTAAATCTGTCGAAAACAAAAGTGCTAATAAAAACTTCATCTCTCCTCTGGTTAATATTTTAGCTTCAAAAGAAGAACCGATACGCAGAGATATTCTTGAAGCTACAAGAAAAACATTGCAATACATTACAAAAGAAAATTTTGTAGAAAAATCTACACTTCAGGAATGGATAAATAATTACATTTCTCGTATTCAACCAAAATATAGTAGTCATTTATATAATGAAAATGATTCTAGCGCTATTCATGTAGAGGAAGTAAAAGCTCAATACGATACCAATACACCACAAGTTGATGGTAGAGTTATTTTAAGAGATAACTTCGAAAAGCTGTTTAGCCGAATTCCCGAAGCTCTTATTTTTGGAGAGGATAGTGGTAAAATTGGTGATGTAAATCAAGGACTTGAAGGGCTTCAGGAAAAGTTTGGAGAAACCAGAGTATCTGATACAGGTATTAGAGAAGCTACAATAATAGGGCAAGGAATTGGGATGGCTATGCGAGGACTTAGGCCCATTGCAGAAATTCAATATTTAGATTATATTTTATATTGTATTCAAGGGTTAAGTGACGATCTTGCTACACTGCGATATAGAACTTTTGCAAAACAAAAAGCCCCTTTAATTATAAGAACCCGAGGGCACAGACTAGAAGGAATATGGCATTCTGGTTCTCAAATGGGTGGCCTTATTCATTTACTAAGAGGTATTCATATTCTTGTGCCTCGAAATATGACCAAAGCTGCAGGTTTTTATAACACACTAATGGATAGCGATGAACCCGCCCTAGTTGTAGAATGCCTTAATGGATATCGCTTAAAAGAAAAGATGCCTTCTAATTTATCTGAAATAAGAACACCAATTGGTATTGTTGAAACAGTTAAAGAAGGAACAGACATCACTTTGGTATCATACGGTTCTACTTTACGATTGGTTGAGCAAGCCGCAAAAGAACTATTAACCGTAGGAATTAATGCCGAAATAATCGATGTACAGTCTTTACTTCCTTTTGATCTAAATCACGATATTGTTAAAAGTGTTGCCAAGACCAACCGATTATTGATTATAGATGAAGATGTGCCTGGTGGTGCTACCGGATATATTTTACACAAATTGATTGATGAACAAAATGTGTATCAATATCTTGACAGCAAACCACAGACTTTAAGTGCACAACCGCATAGACCTGCTTTTGGAACTGATGGAGATTATTTTAGTAAGCCTTCCACAGAAGATATTTTCGAAAAAGTGTATGCTATTATAAATGAAGCGAATCCAGCTAATTTTCCGAAATTAAGGTAATTAACTACTGAAAGTCTTCTATTTTTAATCGTTTTCCGTCTTTATAAGATATTACAAATATTCTTTTGTCAAATCCGGAAGCTATAAGTGTTTTTCTAAAATCCTGAGCTTCACCCAGGGTTTCAAAAATACCTAAACTCATTTTATAGAAAGAAGTATCACTATAAATAAGGGCATTTGTATATTTCTCAGAAATAGCTGGTGTGTTTTTTGCACTAAATGCTTTTAACTGCACCGAATACACAGTATCCTTTTTAATCAAACTTCTATATAGATATAAATCTTTGATTTCTTTTAAGCTAATTTTTTCTTTTTTTAATGTTTCTAACTCCTTCTTAGCAGAGACTAGTTCTTGCTTTATTACAGAAATCTCATTATTTTCTACTTCACTGCTTTTTGATTGTGATTTGCTAAAATAAAAAGCATTCGCTACAAGAAAAATGGCTAATAAAAATAGAACTAATGAGAAAGACCCAAATAGCCTATTAGATTTCTTACTTTTTTTCAGCTTATCAGACTCTTCATCCAGAAGGTCTTCGAGCTTTTTCTGTTTAATTTCGGCTTTTTCTATCTGGTAATGTAAAGATAGAAGATCCTCATCTTTCATAACTTTCATTGTGGGGGATAGCTTCAAAAGTTTAGTTAGTTATTTCTAAAGATATTTTTTAAACAATGCTTAAGGGAGTTTCTGTTCGGTTATTTTATACACTATCCCATTACTAATTTCCAAAATCAAAACAGGTCTATCTGTAATTACTTTCTGGAAGGCCTTTAATGGAAAACCGGAAGAAATCTGATTAATATTTTCAATCTTCACCCTCGCCTTATCGTCGAGCTCCAATATTTTAGACTTAGAACTCTGGTTATGAATATAATAATTATTATATAAAAAATACAATGTATCTCCATTTTTATCCAAATCATACTCAGCTTTGCCTAATTCTTTAGCTTTTTTAACTGCTTTTCTACCCTGATAATACTCTATAATATCTGCTTCTATAAAAACAACATCATTGCTTTTATACACCTTATTTATGTAACAATATTTCCTTTCAAATTTTAATTTAGATTTACCATCTTTAGTACCCTCTTCTTCTTTCTTTACATCTCCTATACCAACCGAAAGAGAAGTTGTCGAATTTGCATTATTTGATAATTCTTCATTTTGATACTTAGAAATATCAGTTTTAAGTTTATTCACTTCCTTTTGTAAAGAATCATTTTCAAATACAAGCTGCTGAACATCCATTCCTCCTTCTAAAGAATCAATTTTGGTAATATTTTCCTTTTTCCCGAGAATCATATAGAAACTCCCTGCAGTTAGCAACAACATCAAAACAAGAATAAATATAAAATAAAAATTACGTCTTCTTTTACTTCTCTTTAAATCTTCAGAAATAGAGATAAGTCGATCCTCCAGCCGTTGCTGTTTGATATCAGTTTTTTCCATCTGATAATGCATCGATATAAGCTCTTCTTCTTTCTTATCCATTGTATAGCTAAGGTAATTCTTATTTTAGGAAAGATTGATAATTACATAAACTAAGGCATCCATTTAATGTTTTTAAAATCTGGTTTTCTCTTTTCAAGAAACGCATCTCTTCCTTCTTTGGCTTCGTCTGTCATATACGCTAGTCGTGTTGCTTCTCCTGCAAATACCTGTTGCCCTACCATACCATCATCTGTAAGGTTCATTGCAAATTTTAACATTTTGATAGATGTTGGTGATTTCTCAAGTATTTCTTGCGCCCATTCGTATGCCGTATCTTCAAGGTCATCATGAGGAATCACTGCATTTACCATTCCCATTTCATAAGCATCTTGCGCTGAGTAATTTCTTCCTAAAAAGAAAATTTCACGTGCTTTTTTTTGCCCAACCATCTTTGCCAGATATGCAGAACCGTATCCTCCATCAAAACTTGTAACGTCTGCATCAGTTTGTTTAAAAATAGCATGTTCTTTACTTGCCAGAGTAAGATCACAAACTACATGTAGGCTATGCCCTCCTCCTACAGCCCATCCTGGCACAACTGCAATAACAACTTTTGGCATGAATCTAATAAGCCTTTGTACTTCTAAGATATTTAACCTGTGTCTACCATCATCTCCCACATACCCCTGGTGACCTCTAGATTTTTGATCTCCTCCACTACAAAAACTATATACTCCGTCTTTTGTCGAAGGTCCTTCTGCAGAAAGCAAAACCACACCTATAGATGTATCTTCTTGCACATCATAAAAAGCATCATAAAGTTCGCTTGTTGTATTTGGCCTAAAAGCATTACGTACATTTGGTCTGTTAAATGCTATTCTTGCAACACCTCCCGATTTTTTATAGGTAATATCTTTGTATTCCTTTACAGTTTTCCAATCTATTGAACTCATTAATATGTTTTTTTGTATCCTCAAAAATACTACAATATACTATATCTCACTGCATCAATTACAGGGTAAATCCCCTAATTTTTAATTTTATTTCAAATAAAAAATAGATTTTAGTATAGTTTTTGATAGTTTTATTCTGAATTGATAATATATTTACCATTATGAAAGTTTTTTTAGTAATACTTATCGGAAGCATCAGCTTTTTATCATATGGACAAGAGGATGCAATACAAACCATAGCCATAGAATGGGAACAACTAAGTGCTCCACTGGTAATGCATGAAAAAGAGGTTAAAACTCAAAAATATCAATTACAAGAAGTAGATTTGGCTATAGATTTAAGAGAACAAGCTTTTAAAAAAAGCTATACGATGTATATCGATACTCCAAAATATAAAGATATTTCATCAAAATACAATGTTGCAATTCCGCAACCTAAAACATCTGGTTTTAGAGTATACGGTAACGGCTATACCCCCAATACTAACAGAGGAGGTATAAAAAACACGGCTTATAAAGATGCTAGTTTGTACAGTGGTGCTTTCTGTCCTATCACAGGTTTAGCATACTAATTTATTATTCTAAAAAGAACCTGAAACTCACTATATCACTTTGGCTTAAAATCTTTTTATGCGGTTATTTACCAACAGGAATTCTTTCGTCGATAAATTGAAGTGGCATATCTCCAGATAAATCAAACATATCTAAAATATCTTTGATAGTTTCTTCTTCTTCTAGTTGTTCTTCTACAAACCACATCAAAAAGTTCTCTGAACCAAAATCATTTACCTGTCTGCATTTTGCAACAATTTTGTATATTGATTGTGTGATAGATATCTCATGATTAAGTGTCATTTCGAAAATTTCTCGAAGTGAAGAAAATTCATGAGTAATATTAGAGACATTTGGAGAATAAGCAGACCCACCAGTATCATTAATGAATTTAAAAATTTTCATCATATGCTCTCTTTCCTCTTCTGCTTGTTTATAAAAAAAGGAAGCACTATTTACAAGCGTTTTCTGATCACACCATGAAGCCATTGCTAAATACAGTGACGAGGCCTTTTGTTCTTTCTCAATTTGCTTATTAAGCATATCCATTACTTCTAGATTAATGCTTATTTCTTGTCGTGTTAGATTTTCCATTTCCAATATTTTTAATAAAAGTATAGAAAATCTAGATGTAAAACTTAATCGACACTCAATTTATAGTAAGTCTAAATCTAATATTAAAATATCATGACACCAGCATAGCATTTAATTCTATCATTGCAAATGTTCCTTTCATAAGATCTACAAAATCCAGCACCATTAATGTGTCTAATAAAATTAAATGTTCTTTATCGCATAACGATAATAATACGGTGTCATTATGATTAAGCAAATCGTCTATATAGTCAAATGTAGACATTTGTTTTGCCTTATATCTTAAGCTAAGCAATTGACAGAAAGAAATTTTAACCATTTTATGGCCAAAATCGATATAATAACATCGCTCTGTTGATGATTGATAAGAGGAGTAGTATGTTGAAGAAAAAATTAATTCCATAATTAACGGCGGCTAAAATACTTTTTATTTAGATTTAATCCAAATAAAACAAATAAAAATTAGCTTTTCCTTTAACTATAACTGTAGTGTATATTTTTGTCCTACTCTACCAAACGTATTCCTTCTTTTTCGATAACAATTTTTCTGAGTTTATACAACGATCCAATAGCTTTTTTAAAACTTTTCTTACTTAATTGAAAAACTTCTTTAATATCTTCTGGATCAGATTTATCATTCAGATCAATAAAACCACCACTCAATTTTAATTCTTTTAAAATCTGCTCTGCATTTGGTTCTATTCCTCTAAATCCATGTCGTTGTAATGTAAGATCTATTTTACCATCAGGGCGAACTTTTTTCACAAACCCTTTAAGCTGATCTCCCGGTGTGATCTTTTGAAAAATTTCATCGCTATATACTAACCCCAAATGTTTTTGATTTACAATCATGTTCCATCCTTGTGGCGAAGGATGAGAAGCGATAAGATCAACCTCATCATACGATGATAGTAAAACCAAAGAATTATCTAAAAAAGCATTGGTCTTACTTGATGCAACAAGTCGATTAGTTTCTTCATCGAGGTAAACATAAACGAGATACCAGCTACCTACTCTCATTTTTGAAGATTGTTCTCTAAACGGAACAAAAAGATCTTTTTCTAATCCCCAATCCAGAAAAGCACCAATTCCTGATACGTTTGTACATTTTAAATAAGCAAAAGATTTTACAGTCGCAAAAGGTTCTAAGGTAGTAGCAACAATACGTTCTGAGCTATCCAAATACACAAACACCTTTAAAACATCTCTTATTTGAAATTGTTCTGGCACATACTTATTAGGTAATAACACTTCATCCCCTTCTTCGTCACAAAGGTAAATTCCTTGTTCTCTTTCCCTAACAATCTCTAACATATTGTATTCCCCAAGCTTAAGCATGTCTCTATTTTTTTGCGCAAAGATAATTCTTTAATTCTCCTGTTTATCTAAATTCAACAAAAAAAGGTGCCCATGATCATGGACACCTTTTTCTGCAGTAAAAATCGTATATTATTTATAAACAGATTCTTTTCCGAAATGTTTTGTCAAAAGATAATAAACAACCGCTCTATACTTATTACGATTTGATTTACCATAAGCTTCAATGACAGAAGCAATACCTTCATCTAACTTTGGTCCATCAGAAAGACCAAGTTTATTGATTAAAAAGTTTTTCTTTACGGTATCTAATTCACTTTGATCCGAACCAGATACTGTAGCAGCATCTGCATTGTAAATTGAAGGCCCACATCCAATAGTAACCATGGTTAAAAGATCCATATCTGGAGTCTGACCAATTTTATCTTTGATATCTGCGGCGTATTTTGTGATTAATTCATCTCTTTTACTCATAGGATAAATGTGTTTTTAGGTTTTTAGTTCACTTTTTTTTCCAGATCAAATATAGATGAATTATTCATTAATAATTCATCTGCAAAGTATATTAAAACAAGGAAATTAGACAAAATGCCTAAAATAATCGATCAAAGTACTATCATTTTCTTTTCGAGGCGTAAAAACTTCAAGCAGTTGGGGCATATGATCATTTTCGTATACTTTTTTAGATTCATGAATTAATTCTTCAAGCGTATGCGCAGTATGATATTCAAAACCAAACATTTTACATAAATGTATTGCTGTAAGATGATGTGTCGTTTCAAAATATGTTTCAAAATTAACACTTTCTTCTTTTCCGGGTAAAATTCTGAATATCCCTCCTCCTTCATTATTAATAACAATAATTTTGAAATTTGAAGGAATATACTCATTCCATAACCCATTACTATCGTAAAAAAAGCTTAGATCTCCCGTTATCAAAGTTGTAGGCGCCCCCGAAGCAAGAGCTGCACCAATGGCAGTAGATGTGCTTCCATCGATACCGCTTGTTCCTCTATTACAAAACACCTGAAAAGTTGGATTTAGTGTAAAGAGTTGCGCATAACGAACAGTAGAACTATTACTTAACTGTATCATCTGCCCATCTGTAATACTATTAAAAATAACTTCAAACGCTTTAAGATCTGTAAAAGGGATTTTATCAAGATATGCTGCATGTTTCAATCTGCGATGATCTCTAATAGAAATCCAAAAAGATTTATAAGTACTATCGATGCTCTTCTTTTTTTGAAAAAAACGCGAGAAAAATACATTAGGTTGCAATTTTATGTGCTCTGTAAGACAAAAATAGGTATCGTATGCCTTTTTCGAATCAATATGCCAGTGCGATTTTGGTTGATATTGTCGCAAAAATGCTTTGATTCGTTTAGAAACAACCATACCTCCAATAGTTAAAAGAATATCTGGCTGCAATGCTTTAAATTCGTTCTCATTCAAAGTAGAAATCAATTGATCAATACAATTAATATGAGACTCATGATGAATATTAGACGTTGTTTCTGTGAGTACCAAGACCGAAGGATCATCGGCAAAATATTCTATCCATTTTTGCTCAACTGTACCTGGTGAATTAACACCTATCAGTACCATTTTACGTTTTGCCAGGTTCCACTCTTCACGCATTTCTGATTGTAAATCTTCAGAAAACTGATGATGTGGCTTTTCTACCGGGATATTTCTAGAAACAATAGTAGGATGCTCTAGTTTATCATATAAAGGCTCATAAAAAGGTACATTAATATGCACTGGTCCTTTTCGTTCTATCGCTTTATTTAGCGCCAGATTGATTTCTCTTTCATTATGTTTTTGAGCTTCATGGTGTTTTTGGCGTACTTTGGGGTCATCAATTTTTGTTTCTGCAACCACTTCAGAATATAAATTGGCCGAGTACAAAATATGGTTTTCAAATACATTTTTTTGACGAATCGTTTGTCCGTCTCCAATATCAATTCTTTCAATAGGGCGATCTGCACTTAGAACCACTAATGGTATATCGCTATAAAATGCTTCTGAAATTGCTGGATAATAGTTTAACAACGCGCTACCCGAAGAACAGATCAAAGCAACTGGTTTTTGGATTTGTTGTGCAATACCTAATGCAAAAAATGCAGCACATCGTTCATCTACGATACTATAACATTGCATATCGGGATGTTCACTAAAACCAATTATTAGCGGTGCATTACGAGATCCCGGCGAAATAACAATATGGGTAATTCCTTTTGCTTCGCATAAGGTAACAATAGATTGTGCTAAAGGAATTTTTGAATATAAGCGTTTCTTCATTCGAATCGCTAAATTACAATATCGATCTAATTTACACCAGAATTTTAAATAATTTAACCCTGATTACAACAAAACTCTTTTCATTGTCTCTGTTTTCTTCACAGTTTCCTCCCATTCTTTCTCTGGATCAGAATCTTTTGTGATTCCTCCTCCCACATAAAGAATAGCTTTACCATTACTCAACTCCATACAACGAAGGTTTACAAACAAATTTGATTTAATAATACCATCTTCATTCATATTTAGTTCTCCCATAAAACCAGTATAATACTTACGATTATACCCTTCTGTAGCTAGAATAAAAGATTTAGCCTCGTCTTTAGGAAGCCCGCAAACCGCAGGAGTGGGATGCAATACTTCAATTATTTTTTCAATTCTTGAGTTTTCATTATCCAAAACCCCACTAATATCGGTACGCAGATGCAAAAGTGTACCGGCTTTATGCGTATAAGTTTTAGAGTGTTGTATATCATTAATAATTGAAGATAATTTATTCGTAACAAAAGAAGTAACCATTTCCTGCTCTACTAATTCTTTAGTCCCCCAATCGACATTTATAGTATCTATATAAGGTTGAGTACCGGCCAGAGCCATAGTGAAAAAATTATTATTTTTTACCCGAATCAAGGTTTCTGGAGTCGCCCCCATCCATGTACCAATTTTTGGATGGCACCATAGGTACACAAAAGCTTTTGGATAATAGTGTATTAGATTTTTAAATATATGTAGACTACTAAAAGAATCTGATATCGAAACCTCCTCTTTTCGAGATAATACTACTTTTTTAAAACGATCAGATTGTATTGCCTCAATACCCTTTTTTACAAGCTCAATATGTTTTTTTTGAGCTTCAGATTCTACCAAAAGAGCATTATCTATTGTTCCTGAAGTTCTTTTTTCACTACTTATGGTTTGTGATAAAATGGTAGCAGTGCAATAGTCACTTTTTTCTGAAGGAATAATAACGGCTTTATGAGCATTATCAAAAGGAGCAAAAACAAATCCCGAAACAGTATAATCTTCTACTTCGTATACCTGATTATTTTCTTGAAAAACAGCATGTAGCGTCATAGAATCAGCTTTTCTATATACCACAAAAGGTAGATTTTGACCTAACTGCTCTTCAATTTTAGCATAAACATCCCCTATGTCCATACTATTTGGTTTTAGGAAGCGCAATAGTCGTCAACTTAACTATGGAAACCAAGTTACCTTCTTCATCCTTTATCTTTATATCCCATAACTGAGTAGTACGGCCTTGATGTAGAATTTCTGCTTTCGCAAACACATAGCCCTGCTTAACACTCTTTACATGATTTGCAGAAATCTCTATTCCTCTTATATAAAAATCTTTAGCATTAAGAAAAATAAATGATGCTGCACTCCCTACACTCTCTGCAAGTGCTACCATAGCTCCCCCGTGTAAAACACCATCTGGCTGATGCACCCTGGGAGTCACTGGCATTTTAGCAACAAGGTAGTCTTTACCAACTTCACAGAAAGAAATCTCTAAAGTTTCCATTAAAGTGTTTTTACACATCTTAGCGCATTGTTCCAGCACTTCTGTCTGTGTCAAATTCATAAGCTTAATAATTTAAACCAAAAATATACAATGCTATTTAATAATTCTAACTATATTTGATTATTATTTTAACGAACGTTCAATAAAATGCCGAAATCAAAAACATCCAAAGAAGAAGTTCTAAAAAAGATAATCCCTATCCTGCGCTCTCGAGGAGTTCAAAACAGTAGTATGAGTGAACTTTCTAAAGCTTGCGGTATACAGAAGTCTCATTTTTATTATTATTTCAGCAATAAAGAAGATCTAATTAGAGAAGTTCTTGCAACTGTTCACAGTTATTTTAATTACAATCTATTTAGGATTATTGAAAGTAATACTTTAACTCTTAACGAAAAAGTGTTAAAAATGAAGCTACTTCTGGACAAATTATTCAGAGCTTCAGATGGTGGATGTATTATGGCAAATACAGCATTAGAAACCATTCACCTCGACCCCATATATAAAAAAGAAATACAATCATTTTTTAAGGATTTTATTTTAGGCCTACAACAACTGTTTGAAGTACATCACTCAACAGAAAAAGCATTACTACTGGCAGAACAAATGGTACAGGATATTGAAGGAGGTATCTTATTAACGCAGATTTATGACGACCCAAAGTACCTTAACAATGCCATGGAAAGAACAGAAACGGCAATATTAAATCAATAAAACATGGAATCATACACTATTCGTTCTTTTGACGGTTACCCAATTTCGGTACATGAATTTGTTCCTAGATCTCCTAATCGCAAAACAGTAGTTTTTGCTCCTGCGGTGGCAGTTCCTCAAAAAATTTATTTTCCTCTTGCAAAATATCTCGCTACCAAGGGATGTAATGTATTTACTTTTGACTATCGCGGAATTGGAGATTCTCTTTCTCAAAGCATTCAATCTTTAAAAGAACATGGTTTTTTATTCTGGGCACAGGATTTTAAATCAGTTTCTAAACATGCCAAAGAAGAATTTCCTAAAAACGAACAATACATGATCGGCCATAGTTATGGTGGTAATAGTGTAGGCTTTAGCGATGCATATCAATATTACGATAAATACTTTACTGTAGCTTCTCAATTTGGATTTTACAAGCATTTCACTTTAAAAATGAGAATACTCATCTACCTTAATTTTAAGTTCTTTGTACCGCTTACCACATCACTCTTAGAATACTACCCTTCTGGTTGGTTTGGATTAGGAAACCCCTTAACCACCAGAGTAGCCAAAGATTGGGCTATTTTTTTATTGCACCCGGATTCGATGCTGTATTTTACCCAAAAAGATACTAGCACATATTATAAAGAAATCAAAGAACCTATGCTTTTATTAAGTATTGATGATGACTTGTTTGCTCCCAAAAAATCGGTAGACATTTTGGGTGAACGCGTATACAAAAATGCTAAAGTGACTAGAAAACATCTAAAACCAAGAGATTTTAACCTAAAAACTATTGGTCACTTTGATTTTTTTAGGACAAAAAATCGAGATATCTTGTGGCCGATTATCGACGATTGGTTTCATCTTAATTAAATACAAAAGATCTATTATCATATATCACATGAGTGCTACTGAAAAAGAAATTTCTTATACTGCTACAAACACATATTCTACACTTAATAATTTACACCCTGGTACTAAAAATGTTTGGCTAGTTTTTCATGGGATCGGATACTTAAGTAGATATTTTATACGGTTGTTTGAAAGCCTTAATAAAGAAGATAATTATTTTATTGCACCGCAGGCTCCTTCTAAATATTACAAAGGTGATAATTACAGAAGAGTCGGCTCTAGTTGGCTAACCAAAGAAAACACTATGGTAGAGACCAAAAATGTATTACGATATGTTGATGCAATATTGTCATCTGAAGAAGTCCCTGAGCATGCCAGGCTAATTGTCTTAGGGTACTCCCAAGGTGTAAGTATCGCCAGTAGATGGGTTGCCAGCCGTAAAATAAATTGTGACGCCCTGGTTATGATATCTGGTGGTTTTCCTAAAGAATTATCCAGAGAAGATTTTTCTTTTCTAACTGATCAGACAAGAATCACTCATATTCTGGGAGAAAAAGATCCTTTTTTTGAAATCGAAAAAGTTGAAGCCGAGAAAGTACGGGTGCAGCAAATATTACCTCAGATTGAATTTAGAACTCATCCAGGAGGACACGAGCTAGAACCAAAAACTCTAACCAACTTATTATAAATCTATTGCACTACTTTTTTAACGCTTCTATTGCTGACCTACTATGAACGGTATCATAAATAATAGTAAGTTTTTGAATCTCATTTTCTGAATTGAGCACTATAATATCTACTACTTTGAAGACCACTCTTTTTCCGTCTTTTAATTCCCAGTCAAAATCAAAGAGCAGTGAAATTCTATTGGAGTTTTTTTCAAAAAACAAACCATCAAATTTTAATTTTGAAGTAGTGGTATCATCTGCCAAAGCCTTATAAAATTTACTGGCTGGCATTGTTCCATACAATGGAGATTCAACAATTCCGTCGTCGGCAAATAAACCAACAACTTTATTCACTTCATTTTTTTCTAAAAACGATAAGTAATTCTGAGCAACTTCTTCTTTTGTCATACTTATAAATATCTTTCTTTTATAACCTCAAAATGATGTTTTTGATGTCCTATTAATATATATCCTGCAGCTCTTGAACTCATAGGGCTACCACTCGCCTCTCCTATTCTGGTTAACATTTCACCAGTGAAGCTTTTGAATAATGAAATAGAGTTATTTCTCGCAGATTGAAAATCTGAAATCAATTCTTCTTTACTATAATTATTCGCATTTGAATACGGAACATAATCATCTTGTTCAAAACCCATAATTGGCGTTTTATCATTCCTTGCAAAACGCAAAGCACGATATGCAAAAATACGTTCTCCATCAATTACATGTTGCAACACCTCTGCTACAGTCCATTTATCTTTTGCATAGGCATGAGTAAGTTTTTCATCAGGAATGGATTGTACAAAATCAACAAATTCTTTTTGACTACTTTCTAACCCCTTTACAATATCTGGCGATCCGGCTTTAGCAATATATGTTTCATAATACGGGTTAAATTCTCCTTCTTTTAACTGTGATACCATAGTGTATTAGATATAGATTAAATTTAAATTTATTTGTAATAATATATAAACTCACATTACACTATAAAACTTTGCCATAAAGTATAATATGAGTTAAACAATGAAGCTGAAATTTAATCATTCCAGCTTCATAATATAATATCCTTAACAGTACTTTATTAAAAAATCATGCCGAATTACGACTAGCATTAATATTCCCAAACAAAGAGCGAGTTACCATCTTCTCATAAATTGCAACATCTTCTGGTTTTGCGTCTTTATTTTTATTTAAATCCTGAATTTTCTTCAATGCATATTGCTGTATCGTGAGCAGAGGCAATACGATATTTTCTCTAATATCGATAGATGCTTTTCCTGCCGGCTCGTTTTGCATTAACTCTGAATACCCCGTTAACTTAAATAACAATCGTTTGGTTAACAAGTATTCGTTATGAATGATATCCCAAAATGCACCATACTCTTCATCTTCTTTCATATAAGAAGTTAATTCAAAAAAGGACTTAGTAAGACTCATCATACTATTACCTATCAACGTTCTAAAAAATGGTGAACCTTTATACAGAGACATTACTTTATCAAATTCTCCATTTTCTTCAAATACTTTTAGAGCTGTTCCTACTCCATAAAAGCCAGGGACATTTTGTTTTAACTGGCTCCAACTTCCAACAAAAGGTATTGCTCTTAAATCACCAAAATCTAAAGTCGCGCTTTTACTTCTTTTAGAAGGTCGGCTACCAATATTTGCTTTCCCATAATACTTTAATGTACTCATATGCTCCAGGTACGGAAGAAATTTAGGGTGATTTTTAAAATCAACATAAGTTTGATAACTTATATCAGCAAGCTTTTGCATAGTTTGCTTATTCTCTGCAGAAAAAAGATTACCCTCGTTACTTGTTAATTCATTTTCTACTCCGGCTCCTAATAATTGTTCTAAATTATACTGACAAGAATCCAATGTCCCAAAATTAGAACTAATCGTCTGCCCCTGAACAGTTAATTGAATTTCCTCATCTTCGATTGTTGGGCCAAGAGATGCATAAAACTGATTTGTATTTCCTCCTCCTCTTGCAGGTGGTCCACCTCTACCATCAAAAAATATAACTTTTACATTATATTTTCTAGAAATTTCAGTTAATGCTTCTTTTGCTTTAAAGATTCCCCAATTCGCCATAAGATATCCTCCATCCTTGGTTCCATCAGAAAAACCAAGCATAATAGTTTGTTTCATTCCACGGCGTTTTAAGTGCTCCATATATTCTGGATTAGTATATAAAGACTCCATTACCTGGTGCGAAACCTGTAAATCTGGTACTGTTTCAAAAAGAGGAATTACATCTACCGTAGGGAACTCCCAATCACAAAGCTTTATTAAAGCAAATGTCTCTACTATATTAAGTTCACTTCCATTATTACTAATAATATAACGATTCGCTGCTCGTTCTCCATTATTTTGCTGTATCGTTTTTATCGCATAAATAGATTCTATTGTTGCTCTTGTTATATCATCATCAAAAACAGAAGGGTCTAATTTTCCTTTAATAGTAGAAAGCACACTAACCTGTTCTTTTTCAGAAAAAGATTCATACTGTTTGGGGAAAATATCTAGTCCCAATTCATTCGTTTTCTGTACAACTTCTGTAAGTACTTTATGATGAACTCTTGAATCTTGTCGAACATCAAGTGTTCCGAAATGAAAACCAAAAATTTTCACCTTATTAATTAGATCTTGCAGGTCCTCAAGAAATAAAGATTGATGCTCTTTTATTAATTCTTCTCTAATCTCGAGCAATCCATTCATTAATGTTTCTATCGATAATGGTTCTGCGGTTTTTGCATAATAAAAGTTATCATACAATGCATTTTCTAAGACCGCTATTTTATCCTGAAGGTTACCAAAAGTAATTCTTCGTTTTAATGCTCGGATATCACGGTAATAATTGATCAAAATTGTTTTTCGTAATCGTTTTGCTACTTTTAAAGTAATCTCTGTGGTTACAAATGGGTTTCCGTCTCTATCTCCTCCTGGCCAGAATCCTAAATTAATTAAGTCATTTTCGAGATCTTCTCCTTCAAATATATTTTGCTGGACATAATTATATATGGTTCCTGCAGAATGATAAAATACGTTTTCTAAATACCAGATCAAGCTTACTGCTTCATCATAAGGTGTTGGTTTTTCTTTCTTAAAAAAAGCTGTTTTACCTAGCTGAGCTAGTAGTTTTTTTATTCTAGGTGAATCATTATTACGAATTGCCGCGTCTAAATCATGAATAATCCCGAGTACTGTTCCTGGATAAAACTGTGTAGGATGGGCTGTTAAGGTAGGACGAATCTTAAACCTCCTTAGATAATCTTTTAACTCTTCTAATTTACCTTTTGCCTGGGCTTCTTCTTTGATACTTCTTAAAGTCCCTCTACCATCCATATTGTTCACTATAGGAAAGGCAGCATCTTCTATTGCATCAAACAATACAACTTGACGTTCGATATACTGAATAAACCTAAATAGCAAATCATGCTTTTCTTTTGACTCAGGATTATCCTGGTATAATAAAAAAAAGTCTTCTACGATTTCTGTAGGATTTTTGTGTTGATCATAGCCTTTTTCGCATACTTCTTTAAACAGTGGTAATAAAACCCCGGTGTTACTTATAGTATCAAAAGGTAATGTTATAAATATACTATTGTATATCTGGTACTTAGCAAGAACGTTTTCATTAAAACGTTCAATTTTTGGTTTTCTAGCCATTGGTGTGGTGGTACTTGTTTATGGTTAATATGTATTCTTGTTAGTGATATAGCAGATAAAACTTGTTTAGCACATCTTGCCATATGGGTTATTAAAAGGTTATTAATTAATAAGCCCTTTAAGGTTTTCTTAAAGGGCTTATTCTATATTTGTTTAGTACATTCCCTTTATAAATCCTGAAAAATAGAGTGCATTAATCGTTTCTTATCATTAATACTCTCTTCTAATGAAATCATAGTTTCGGTACGATATACGCCATCAATATCATCTAGTTTAAAAATGATCTCCTTAGCATGATTCGTATCTTTAGCTCTTACTTTACAGAAAATATTAAACTTTCCTGTTGTAATATGAGCAACCGTTACAAATGGTATTTCATTAATCCTTTCTAAGACGAATTTGGTTTGCGAAGTATTTTGAAGATAAATTCCAACATATGCTATAAATGAATATCCCAATTTCTTATAGTCTAATGTTAAAGAAGATCCTTCAATAATACCTGCTTCTTCCATTTTTTTAACTCGCACATGTACCGTACCCGCAGAAATCAACAATTTTTTTGCGATATCTGTAAATGGTGTACGAGTATTCTCGATCAACATGTCTAGAATTTGGTGGTCAACTTCGTCTAATTTAAACTTTGCCATATTGTTTTTTTATTATTTTTCCCGATTATTTACATTGCAAATTTAGCAGAAAAATACAGTTTCCATACATTTTATTTTAACTTTTTGTTGATTCTATTAAGAATAATTCAGAGTTTAGGTGAAATTTTAACAGCATAGCCTCTGGAACTATCTCTACTGTAACGTTTTCGTTATATATTGCCCTTTTTTTGCCAATAATCTCTCTATGACCATAAAATTTTTGAAGATCCCCAATTTTAACAATTTTTGGTATAAATTTCACACTATTTTTGATCAATTCTTCACTGTATTGAACCGCTATATCTACATTTTCACCCTTTAACATCACATCTCTTATAATGACATCATAGAAGCATTTTCCATTTTCTGGTATTGAAAAATAATCTTTATATCTATCTCCTGTAATTTGAGTAGTCGTTATATATTCTATCGAGGTTATAAGAGAATAAAATATATATTCTCTGGTTATTTCACGATCATAATCATTTGAGTAGTGCCCTGCTTCAAATAATATAGTAGGTATTCCCATACTCGCTAAAGTATCTCCTACACAATTTAAATTAAAACCATCGTCATACCGCCCTACTTGATTCGGAATAAATTGTTGAAGCACTGTATTCATCTTAGCAATGATTTCCATAGCTATTTTACGGCTCGGGGTTATTGATCGTTCTAAATCACTTGCAGGAGATAAAAAAGACACAGTAGCAGGATACTTAGTTTCTCCTGCACTAAAAATAGTACGTTGCCCATGAAGATTAAACGCAAAATCTGGTTGAATACGCTCGACTAGTTTACTAAATACTATACTCTCCTTTTGTGTTTTTTGCTGTGCATCCCTATTAAGATCTACCTGGTTAAAATTAAGTCTGGTATATGCCTTTGCTCCATCGGGACTTAAAATAGGTATTATATATATTGTACACTCTTTTAAAATAGTTTTTGCCAAATCATTTGAGACGTCTGTAAAGAAGTTTAAGAGATCAAATACAGCTTTTGTTGTTGTACTTTCATTACCATGCATCTGCGACCAAAACAAAAGTTTTTTAGATCCACTACCTAATTTAATGAGATCTATAGATGCATTATTCTCAGAAAATCCTATCTGTTCAATTTCTGTTTTTAAAGACAAGAGATCTAATAAAGGAGAAATATGATCCAGAGTAATATAACGCCCAAATAAGGAAACTTCTTTATAGGTATCGAACCAGTTCTGTAATATATGCGTATCCATTAATTTGTTTTAGAAAGCTACGAAATTACTACAGTTTACCGAAGATTCATAACAAATCAGATTAATATTTACACTTGTAAACTAGAGTGCTGTTTACAAGTGTAACAACAATCAATTTACATTTGTAAACATTCAAAATATATCTATTTGTTTACATAGTTAAACAGTAATACTTACTATGTTTCCAAATGTATTTCAGTTATTAACAGAAAAAATAATGGTAATTATCCATATTAATTAATATTCTAATAATCAGATATTTATACACACTTATATAAACAGATAATTTAACACTATATATTACTAGTTTACAATTGTAAACCAGTGTTTTCAACAAATTTGTTTACCTTTGTAACCAATATTTACTCTTAAACTAGTTTACAATGGTAAACAATAAAGATTTTGGCAAAAGAATCCAAAAAATAATGGATTACCATGCTGTATCTGCCTCATCCTTTGCAGATTACATGGGTGTAGGTCGTTCCTCTATTTCTCATATTCTTAGCGGACGAAACAAGCCTAGTCTTGATTTTGTAATGAAGATTATTGATGCATATACCGATGTAGATTTACAATGGTTGTTATATGGAAAAGGAACATTTCCTAAATCTGAGAATGTTTCTGTTGAGAAAAAAACTCCTTTGTCAAACACCTCTACTGTTTCTCAACCTACACCTCCTCCAGTTACAGTTTCTAAACAAGATTTATTTTCACAGTCATCACCAGAAGAAAAAATAGCTGACCCAAATACTCCTCCACTAGAAAAAATTTCTCGAGTAATTTCTACAGAAAATGAAATAGATAGAATTGTTATTTTTTATACCGATGGTACCTTTAGTTCATATCACATGAAAAAATCTTAACAACTTTTTTCTTCCTTTCTATTAACTTTCTGGAAATAGAATTATTTTCGTTTTTCATTTATAACAATTATGAAGCGATTTGCTTTACTATTTTTCTCTACTCTACTTATGAGTAGTTGTTACCAACAAGAACGCAACTGTACAGATTTTCATACAGGGACTTTTGAATTTGAAACTTTTCTGGATGGTGAATTGGTTACAACCACTTTTATTCGCAATGATTCTATAGAAATTGATTTTTTCAGAGGTAAGGTTGACACAGCCAGTATTCGATGGATTAATGATTGTGAATATATTGTACAAAAATTGTCTCCCAAAAATATGGCAGAGAAAAAAGCTATACATATGAAAATCTTAACAACCGATAAAAACATCTACACTTTTGAATACGGATTAGTAGATTCAACTAATAAACAACGTGGAACCGCAAAAAAAATAAAATAATGTTCGAAATTTTTACATCTGCAGATGCCTGGGTCGCCTTATTAACACTAACATTTTTAGAAATTGTTCTTGGTATTGACAATATCATATTTATTTCATTGGCCTCTAGCAAATTACCGGATCAGCAACAAAAAAAAGCAACCAATATTGGATTACTATTAGCTATGCTTATGCGTGTTGTTCTATTATTTGGTATATCACTATTAGTTGCCATGGAAGCCCCTTTCTGGCATATCAATCTTCCCTGGATAGAAGCTGGTATTAGCGGTCAGGCTTTAATTTTATTTGCAGGTGGGATGTTTCTTCTATATAAGAGTGTTCATGAAATTCATGAAAAAGTCGATGAAAAAGGTGAAGAAGAAAAAGAAATTCAAGCTAAAAGTTCTTCTTCTCTTTCTAATGCGATTGTACAAATCACCTTAATTAATGTTGTCTTTTCTTTTGATTCTATCCTTACAGCAGTAGGAATGACAAACGGATTAAGTGATAATCCTAATGATGCTTTAATAATAATGATTATTGCTGTAGTAGTATCCGTACTAATTATGATGATATTTGCAACTCCTGTAGGACGCTTTGTAAACAAACACCCGTCAATTCAGATACTTGGGCTTTCATTTTTAATCCTTATTGGATTTATGCTTATCGCCGAAGCTGCACACCTAGCGCATCTTCAGATATTTGAAAGCGAAGTTGGTACTATACCAAAAGGATACCTCTATTTTACCATTGCGTTCTCACTATTAGTAGAGTTTTTAAATTTTAAATTACGAAAAAAGCAAAAAGCAGCTAAACAAAAAGTATAAAATATAATCTGTAATAGTATAAACCGATTCAAAAGGTAAATCGTTTGAACGTATCAAAAATAAAATATGAATAATTTTCTCTCTATTGTATCTCTATTATTTATTTCTATTTCCATATATGGACAAGAATATAAAGAAAAACTCAGCAATGATGTTTGTAACTGTTTTACAGAAAACAATAAAAAAGGGATCAATACGCTAGAAAACTGTTTTAGCCAAAATATTGGTAATTATCGAAATGAATTAGATAAACTTATTGATAAAAATTCTTCTATTTCTGAGTATGAACAAGGCAAGGTCATTGGCAAAAAAATATTCTTTGAAATGCAACAGAATTTAATTCAAAAATGTGATGCCTATTTTCTTTTCTTTGAAAACTTAAGGGAGCAATCTATTCTCGCCATGAAAAAGAAATATAGTCAATCAAAAGTAGATTCTATCACTACTCTTATTTCAAAAAATAAAACAACTGAATTACTTTGGGAAAGAGCAAATTTGTATTTCGCTAATAGCGAATTGAAAAATGCAGAAATTGATTATCTAGAATGCTTAAAAATGGAACCAAATCATATTCCAAGTATGTTTTTTTTAGGTTGGTTATATGAAAAAAATAAAAATTATAGCAAAGCAATCAAACTTTATCAGGTTATCCAAAAAGCAACTAAAAAACAAGAAATAGTTTTATTTATTGAGATTGCTACAAGAAAATCAAAAGAATGAATTGATACTACTTATAAAACTATACATTTCCTTGAAGTGATTATGATAAGTGTAACAACTTACCCATTGATTCGTCTTCTGGGAAATGTATAGATAATGAGTCAATTAATAGTCCAAACAGAAAAGCTTAACTTCTCATATTCGAAATCTAAAAAAGATATCGATAGTTTAGACTTAGAAGTCCCTAAAGGAAGTATATATGGTTTTTTAGGTCCAAATGGTTCAGGAAAAACAACTACCATAAGACTTCTCTTAGGTTTACTCAATAAAAACTCAGGAAATATTAGAGTTTTTGAAAAACCTTTTGCAAACCATAGAATTGATGCACTATCAAAAATTGGGGCATTAATAGAAAACCCATCTCTTTACAACCATTTAAGTGCAAAACAAAATTTGCGTATTGCCTCTACATATCGGGAAAATATCAAGAAAGATCGAATAGATGAAGTTTTAGAAACAGTCAATCTTTTACATGTAAAAAACAAAAAGGTTAAAACTTTTTCTTTAGGAATGAAACAACGTTTAGGGTTAGCAATAGCACTACTTTCACAACCAGAGTTATTGATATTAGATGAGCCAACAAATGGATTGGACCCAAAGGGAATTATCGAAATGAGGGAATTAATAAAAAAATTGAACAAAGATGGTATCACCATTTTTATATCAAGTCATTTATTAAGTGAAATTGAAAAAACATGTACTCATGTTGGCATTATTAGAGAAGGAAAGATGCTTTTTCAAGATACTGTTAAGGCTTTAACCGATTCGCAATCAGATCAATTACAGATCGAACTTGAAACAGACGATAAACATCGTACATATGATCAACTGATTCAAATGGGCTTCGAAATAAAAAAGATAGAACATGAAGAACACCTTCTTTCTGTTTCAGTAAAAGAAAAGTCCCAAATCCCTGTATTGGTCGATTCGCTTCGGAAAAATAACATTGGTATTTATCAGGTAACGATTAAAAATAACTTAGAAGAATTGTTTCTTAATCTCACCGAAAATTAATTAAAATGACAACTACAGCATTCTATTTCAATAGCTTAAGAAACGAAACACTAAAATTAAAACATACGTTTGCCTTATGGCTAACAGCTATTTGTGCATTATTAATTCCCTTATTATTTTTTATAGTTTATATCGTAAAGTGGGAAAAACTGATTCCCGCCGAAGGAGTTAACCCCTGGAATAAATTCGCAAATGAGCAAATTGTGAACAGCCTTCCTGCATTGGTTCCTTTATTTATTGTCCTTATTACAAGTCTAATTATTCAGATTGAACATAAAGCTACAGCTATTAAACATTTGTTTGCTTTACCAATCCCAAAATGGAGTGTTTATTTTGGTAAACTAAGCATAATTATTGCTGCTGTATTTGCTACATATGCTATGTATTATGGTTTAATTTTACTAAATGGAAATTTATTAGGTGGCATGCGTCCACAATTAAATTTTTCAGAATTTTCTCCAGAATATGTATTTCATATAAAAATACTATTTCGCTCTTTTGTTTCTGTTTTAGGTATTCTAGCCATTCAATTCTGGTTAAGTTTTCGATTTAAAAATTTTATTATTCCTTTAGGTGTTGGTATGGTATTAGTAATTGTAGGTTTAATCGCTGCAAGAGCACCAGAATCTATTTATTTTCCGTATTCCTATTCTATGATAAGCATGAACCCATTAGACGAAAAAACTTCTGATCTAAATCTCTTCTGGTGGTTCCCTACTGTAACATGGTATAGTTTGGGATATTTTCTTGTTTTTGCGATTGCAGGCTTCTTTGATATCAAAAGAATGAATGTAAAATAAAAGAACATTCATTGCTAAAACAATCAAATTTATAAGCAATTATACTTCTAAATAATCCGGCTTAGAATCCATTCTTATTCTTAATTATAATCAACACAAATTAGTATTATTTGAAGATGTTTTTCACAAGTATAATATTAGAATCAAAATAATTTAATTAATATTATACTCCTAAAAAAATGATTTTCACATGAATGATTTAGAAATAGCAAAACAGATACAACTTAAACACATAAGTACTATTGCCGAAAAACTGGGATTAAACTCAGACGATATTGAAATGTATGGTAAGCATAAAGCTAAATTACCACATTCTGTTATTGATAAAGATAAGGCTAACAAAAGTAACTTAATTCTTGTTACTGCTATTTCTCCAACACCTGCAGGTGAAGGAAAAACGACAATGTCTATTGGGTTGTCTGAAGGATTAAATCAACTTGGAAAACAAACCACAGTGGTTTTAAGAGAACCATCATTAGGTCCAGTTTTCGGAATTAAAGGTGGAGCAACAGGAGGTGGTTATTCACAAGTACTTCCTATGGAAGATATTAACTTGCATTTTACAGGTGATTTTTCTGCTATTGAAAAAGCACATAATTTACTCTCTGCTGTTATTGATAATAATATTCAAAGCAAAACGAATTCATTAGGGATAGATGCCAGAACAGTTACCTGGAAAAGAGTAATGGATATGAACGACAGAGCCCTTCGACATATTGTTGTTGGCCTGGGAGGAACAACTTCTGGTGTACCAAGAGAAACAGGTTTTGATATCACAGCTGCATCAGAAATAATGGCAATCCTATGTCTTGCTGATGATTTAGAAAATCTAAAACAACGATTAGGAAACATCTTTATTGGCTATACTTTTGGTAAAAAACCAATCTATGCCAAGGATTTAAAAGTAGAAGGAGCCATGGCAGCACTTCTTAAAGATGCTGTTAAACCAAATCTGGTGCAAACTATAGAAGGTAATCCTGCAATTATTCATGGCGGCCCCTTTGCAAATATAGCACAAGGTACCAACTCTGTAATTGCTACGCGAATGGGAATGTCACTTTCTGATTACACCGTAACCGAGGCAGGTTTTGGTGCCGATTTAGGTGCAGAGAAATTTTTAGATATTAAATGTCAAAGCGCAGGAATATCACCAAAAGCAATTGTAATCACTACTACAATACGAGCATTAAAATATCATGGAGGAGCGGATTTAAAATCATTGACCGATCCTAATGTAGAAGCTTTGAAAAACGGAATACCAAATCTTGAAAAACACTTAGAAAATGTAAAGCAGTTTGGAATCACTCCTGTTATTGCTATTAATAGATTTGTATCAGACAGTGATGAAGAAATTGCAGCTATTCAAGAGTTTGCAAAAAACAATAACGTGAGAGTTGCTTTAGCCGAAGTTTGGGCCAAAGGAGGTAAAGGCGCTCTAGAACTTGCAAAACATGTTATAGAGATTGTAGAGTCGGGTGAATCAAACTTTACTCCTTTATACAATTGGGAAACAGATGTAACTACTAAGATCGAAACCATTGCTACAAAAATATATGGTGCAAATCGTGTTGATTATACTGCAAAAGCAAAGAAAAATCTAAAAACAATTGAAGCATTAGGACTAGAAAATCTTCCTGTTTGTATTGCCAAAACTCAAAAATCATTATCCGATAATCCGAAATTAATTGGTCGTCCTAAAAATTTCACAATAACGATTAGAGAAATAGAAATTGCTGCAGGTGCAGGATTCTTAGTACCAATTACAGGAGATATGATGAGAATGCCTGGTCTTCCTGCACATCCGGCATCAGAAAACATCAATATTGATAATGATGGTAATATTACTGGGTTATTTTAGAAGTCAATAGTAATAAATACGCCCTTTTACATTATAGTTAATGTTTAACGTAATACAATTATTTCTATTAACTTTGTGTAAATAGCTCTTTATTAATTAATAGTTCGTTATGGCAATTAGAAATTATGAAGGCAAGAAATATGAAGTAGATTCAGTGAATAAAACATTAGATTCACTTACTATTGAAGAAGCATTGCAAATAAATATCAACGATAAACCTTTTACGGTGTCTATGAGGACTCCGGGAGAAGATATTAGCTTAATTCGTGGCATGCTTCATTCTGAAGATATCATTAAAAATAAAAATTTTCTTCCCGATATCGTTTTAAAAAAAGAAAATGATGATGGTATAGTAACTGTGGTAAATCTCACTATTCCTAAAGAAGAATTAGGTGATGGATATGCTAACAGTAGAAGTTTATTATCTGTCTCTTCTTGTGGTATTTGTGGCCGAACAGAACTTGGAGATTTATCCTTCCTAGGAAAAACCATTGATGATACCGAAATAATCGATGTTGATCTTATTCATCAATTATTTATAAAAATGAGTGCCTTACAACATAATTTCAATCAATCTGGTGGTGCACATGCAGCAGCAGCGTTTACTATTACCGGAGAATTGCTATGCTCGATGGAAGATATTGGTCGTCATAATGCCGTAGATAAAGTTATTGGTAAACTAATTTTGATGCGCAAATTGGATCAGGCAAAAATAATTACTGTAAGCGGACGTGTTTCTTATGAAATTGTTGTTAAATGTTTTAAAGCAAAAATTCCGTTTTTAGCAGCTGTTTCTGCTCCATCTTCTTTAGCAGTAGATTACTCTAAAGAACTAGGAATCACATTGTTAGCGTTTTGTCGTAATCATAGAGCAACCTGCTACTCTAATCCTCATCGAACCAAAACAAATAAAGGATTTCGAAACATCGATATAAAAGCAAGTTAAAAAAAATATATGTCAGATAATTTAAGTGAATTATTAGGTAGAAAAAAAGTAGATCAAAGCCTCTTCAATAAAATGGGAGAGCTGGCAAAACCTACAGGGGCTCCAAGTGATGAAGAATTAGCAATATTGGCTGATGATTTTTTAATTGGAAAAGCCAATGCATTCGGTACGGCCAGTTTTTATGACTTTTTGAAACCTGAAAACAAAGGCAAAAAAGTATATGTATGTAATGGAACCGCATGTGTTTGTGCCGGCACACAAGACACTGTAAATAAAACACTTAAAAATCATTTTAAAGAAGAAGAAATCGGACATATGACTTGTCTGGGAAGATGTCATGAAAATAACGCTTTTCATTATAACGGAAAAAATTACTCTGGTGATGCGCTTCAAAATCTTGATATTATTATTAACTCAAAAAATGAACTAAATCAAGATAGCTATAACGTGAAAGCTAGTGGAAAAGCAGTACTTACTGAGTCATTTACTACTATTGCTGATTTTTACAAACCGTTTATAGGCGCACTACAAAAGGATTCTGAAGAAATACTAGAAGAAATTAAAACCTCAAATGTTCGAGGTCGTGGTGGTGCTGGTTTCCCGATGGGGTTAAAGTTAGAGTTTTGCAGAAATGTAGAAAACACTACAAAATTCATTATTTGCAATGCAGATGAAGGAGATCCTGGAGCTTTTTCAGATCGATATTTACTAGAACACAGACCGCATTCGGTACTATTCGGAATGCTTATTTCTGGATATGTTACACATGCAAGTTATGGGATTGTATATATCCGTGCAGAATATCCTGAAGCGGTAAAAATTGTACAAGATGCTATTGATGATCTTCGAAATGAGGGATTGATAGGTAATAATATTAATGATAGTGGGTTTAGCTTTGATTTTAAAATTATACAAGCACAAGGATCATACATTTGCGGAGAAGAAACCGCTCTTATAAATTCAATAGAAGGACAACGACCAGAAGTTCGTGTTCGTCCACCGTATCCTGCTCAAAAAGGTCTATTTAATAAGCCAACCGTGGTCAATAATGTGGAAACATTGGCAGCCTTACATTATATCATTAGCAATGGAGGAAGTACCTGGAAACAAATCGGAACCGAGCGATCTTCTGGAACAAAACTAGTATCTTTAGATAGCTTTTTTAACAAACCTGGTCTATATGAAGTAGAAATGGGAACGCCTCTTTCTGTTGTTATTAATGATCTGGGAGGTGGATTTAAATCCGAAGTAAAGGCGCTTCAGATTGGTGGCCCTCTTGGTGGAGTGGTACCTGTTTCAAAAATTAATGATTTAACAATAGATTTTGAATCTTTTTCAAAAGAAGGTTTCTTACTGGGTCATGCATCTATTATTTGTATTCCTTCTAGCTTTCCAATGATGAAATTTATTGAACATTTATTTGATTTTGCTGCTTATGAAAGCTGTGGAAAATGCTTTCCTTGTAGGTTAGGAACGAAACGAGGACATGAACTTTCTACCAAAGCGCTACATGCTGGCCATAAAATAGATCAAAAACTGTTCACAGACCTTTTAACAACCCTCGAACAAGGGTCATTATGTGCACACGGAGGAGGTATTCCGTTACCTATCCGAAACACATTACATTATTTTGAAGATGAATTGAAAATGTACTTCAACTAAATATTTGATACCATGAAAACAGCATATATAGATAATCAGGCTTTTGAAATAGTTGAAGGAGAAACCATGCTCACCTTTATAAGGAGGTATAAGGAAAGAAATCTTGTTCCCACTTTATGCGACGCACCCAACTTAGATCCTTTTGGTTCTTGCCGTGTGTGTAGTGTAGAAGTAGCATTAGAAGAGAATGGAGCCGTTAAGACTATGGCTTCTTGTCATACTCCTGTAGTAGAAGGACAATATATATACACAAATTCTGAATCAGTAAAAGAATTACGAAAAAATATCGTTGAGCTGGTACTCACCGATCACCCTCTTGATTGCTTGACTTGTGAAGTAAATGGAAATTGTGAATTACAAACAGTTGCGGCTCAGGTAGGAATTAGAGAAGTACGATATCCCGAAGGAGATAATCACCTTTATAAAACAAAAGATTTAAGTCATCCATATATGACTTCAGATTTGTCTAAATGTATTAATTGTTATCGATGCGTACGTGCCTGCGATGAAGTACAAGGACAATTTGTATTGAGCATGTCTGGTCGCGGTTTTGATTCTTCAATTATCAAAGGGCTAGATCAATCTTTTATGGATTCTGATTGTGTAAGCTGTGGTGCTTGTTCTCAAGCATGTCCAACTTCTGCTATTTCAGATGTTTTTCAGTCAAAAGCTATTAAAGCAACCGATACAACAAGAACTATTTGTACCTATTGTGGTGTGGGATGTAACCTTGAAGTCGCTACGAGTAATGGAGAAATTTTAAGCATACAAGCTCCTTATGATGCTGAGGTAAATCAAGGGCATACTTGTCTAAAAGGTAGGTATGCATTTAAGTTCTATGATCACCCAGAGCGCTTAAACTCTCCTATGATTAAAAGAAATGGAACATTTGAAAAGGTTAGCTGGGATGAAGTATATGACTATATAGCTTCAAAGTTAACTGCTTATAAAAATGAATTTGGGTCTGATTCTATGGCAGGGATTTCTTCTTCACGATGTACCAATGAGGAGAATTATTTAATGCAAAAATTCTTTAGAGCTGTAATCCAAACCAATAATATTGATGGTTGTGCACGGGTATGCCACTCTCCTACTGCCTTAGGGATGCAACGTACTTTTGGTACTGGTGCTGCTACAAATTCTATCGATGATTTAAAAGATACAAATTGTATTATGGTTATTGGGGCCAACCCAACCGATGCACACCCCGTTACAGGTGCCAAATTAAAGCAATTTGCCATGAAAAGTGACAATGTATCTATTGTTATTGATCCAAGACGTACCGAATTGGCTAAATATGCAACACATCACTTAGCATTACGACCAGGAACTAATGTAGCTGTTCTTAATATGATGATGTATTATATCATCACCGAAGGATTAGCAGACACTTCTTTTATCGAAAGCAGGACTGAAGGGTTCGAAGATTATAAAAAAGAAATTCTTGCTATAAATATAGACAAACTAGAAGCCGTTTCTGGTGTAGATCGTAACCAGGTGCGTGAAGCAGCTATTGCATATGCATCTGCTCCAAATGCTATGTCTTTTCATGGATTAGGGGTAACAGAACATTCTCAAGGAACATTTACTGTAATGCAAATTGCTGATTTGGCTTTACTTACAGGAAACATTGGTAGACGTGGTGTTGGTGTAAACCCTTTACGTGGTCAAAATAATGTTCAAGGTTCTGCAGATATGGGGGTACAACCACATCAGGGAGCAGGATATCTGGATGTTACAAATGATCAGGTTAATAAAACATATAATGAATTTTACGGTGTTAATGTGCCTAAAAATATTGGGTATAAAATCCCAGAAATGTTTGATGCCGCTCTAAAAGGTAATCTCAAAGCTATTTGGATTATCGGAGAAGATGTAGTGCAAACTGATCCAAATACTCAAAAAGTTATTAGAGCACTTCAAGCTACAGACTTAGTAATTGTACAGGAATTATTCATGACAGAAACTGCAAAATATGCAGATGTTATATTACCAGGAGCATCGTTCTTAGAGAAAAGCGGAACCTTTACTAATGGAGAGCGACGTGTGCAAGCAGTACACAAAGTTGTTGATCCTATTGAAGGTTCTAAGCCTGATGGACAAATCATTGTAGATATCATGAATAAAATGGGATATGCACAACCAGATTATACACCTGATGGAATGCTGGAAGAAATATCTCAAATCGTTCCTTTCTTTGCCGGAATTAAATGGGATCGATTAGGTGAAAATGGATTGCAATGGCCAGTTGCCAAAGATGGCACAGACACCCAGATTCTTCATAAAACTGATTTTAAACGAGGAAAAGGGTACTTTGAATTTAATCCTTGGGAAGAAACCAAAGAATTAATTTCGCATGCCAAAGATTACCCGTATATTTTGACAACAAATAGAGAATTAGAGCACTATAATTGTGGTGCAATGACACGCAGAACATCAAATGAACAGATATTATCAGATGATTATTTGATGATTCATCCCGAGGATGCCCAGGAAAACTTGGTAAATGAAGGTGATTATGTTTGTCTGGAATCTCCCCGAGGAAAGGTAGATGTAAAAGCCAGAATTACAGACGAAGTAAAAAAGGGTGTTTTAAGTACTACTTTTCATTTTCCAGAAATTATGATTAATAATTTAACTGGGGACATTCATGATTCAGAGGCAATGTGTCCAGAATACAAGGTTGTCGCTGTGAGGATAAGAAAAAGTAAAGGTAAATTTAAACCTCAATTAAGTTAGTTAAGTGACTTTTAATTAACCAGATAATTTTGCCCCTATAAAGACAAGGGACTACTTAGTAGTAGTGTAAAATATTTTCAAATTGCCAGACAAGCCTTGTGTTTTGAGCTATACAGTATATAATATTTTGGTTTGTTTTTTCTGAACGTATACTTTCGCAATACCGGTCAAAAAATAATCGGGTTTTAGATGTACTATTGTAGTGTTCAAAAAGCAAATTATGTCTGAAAACATAAAAGATTCATATCAGCTTAGGATTTCTAAAGCTATTACTTTTATTGAGGGTAACCTGAAGAATGTGCTTACACTAGATCGTATTGCACAGGAAGCGTGTTATTCTAAATATCATTTCATTCGTCTTTTTGCAGCAGTTACAGGAGAAACAGTAGTAAACTATGTAAGAAAACGAAGGGTATCTGAGTCTGCACATGAGTTAATTCTTACTCAACAACCTATTGTAGCTATTGCAGAACGTTATCAGTTTGATTCTCAACAAGCATATACACGAGCTTTTCAATCTGTTTTTAAGACAAGTCCTGGAAAGTATCGAAAAAAAGGGCATCGATTTGTAGCTTTTGAACGATATACTTTATCACCAACAGATATCAATACACTACAAAACGATTTTGTTTCTATGGAGCCAAAAATTATTACGATTACAGACAGAAAATTAATAGGGATGCGAATAAAGACCTCTCTAGCAAATGATACAACTTCACAAATGTGGCGACAATTTATGCCCAGAAGATTTGAAATTAAAAACAATAAAAACACAGGGTATTATTCTGTACAGACTTTTGATGAAGACATCACTTTTGATACTTTTACAGAAGATGTGGTATTCGAAAAATGGGCTGCCGTTGAAGTCACAGATTTTGATCATATTCCAGAAGGTATGACCTCTTATGTACTACCTGGTGGTAAATATGCTATATTTATTCACAAAGGCCCTGTAGACACTTTTAACAAGACAATGAATTATATACACGGAAAATGGCTTCCTAATTCTGGGTATGAATTAGATCAAAGAAATCATTTTGCCATTATGGGAGATAAATATCATGGCCCGCATCATCCAAAATCTGAAGAAGAAATCTGGGTTCCCATTCAATAATACATATAAGCTGCAATTTTAATATGTGAATGAAGAGAGTGTTTATATTTTCTCGAGGAAAGGAAATACCTTATCTCTGTAACTAACACCTATAGGAATTTCTACAGTATCGATATCAATATCATTTGTTGTAAAAGCTGTTACTTTTTTTAGATTAATAATATAAGATCGGTGTGTTCTTAAGAATTCTTTATCTGCTAATTCGAGCTCTATATCACCGATTTTATACTTCGCCACAATACATTTCTTATTGGTATGTATTTTTATATAATCTTTTAGACTTTCAATGTATAAAATGGTATTTAAATGTATTTTGTGATGTTTATTACCTGATTTGATAACAATATAGGGATTTTCACTTGTTAACGCATTAGCAGGCGCTTCTGCGTCTCTCTGAATTCCATTTTTTATTCTGAAATAACGTTCTACCGCTTTAAAAAACCGATCAAAAGTTACAGGTTTCAAAATATAATCTACTATATCCAGATCATAGCCTTCTAATGCATAATCCCTATAAGCCGTTGTTAAGATAGTGCTAGGAGGATGTTTTATCGTTTTTAAAAGATCTATCCCTGTAACCGAAGGCATCTTTACATCCAAAAAAAGTAAATCAATGGTTTCATTATTAAGAATTTCAAATGCTTTTAATGCATTATTACAAGAAGCCACTACTTCTAAAGATTCTATTTGAGAAATATGCTTTTCTATAAGTCTTGTGGCTAAAGGTTCATCATCTACAATCAAACACCTTGTCTTTGTTGTACTTGTATTCATATTTCAATTTCTAGTGTTACAGTAAATACATCTTCTTTTTCATCTATATTAAGGACATAACCATGAGGATAAATCAAATCCAATTGTTGAGTGATATTATTAAGTCCGATAGATTCCTTAACTCCCTCTTGTATAGCATTTGCAATAGAATTAGCGACTACAAAGGTAAAAATAGTGTTTTGATAACGAATAGAGATATCAATTTTTGGAGATCCGCTGTCCTCTCCTGCTCCGTGCTTAAAGGCATTTTCTACTAATGGAAGTAATATAAGCGGGGCTATTTCAATATCCTTCTCTAATGATGTATTAAATGTTACTTGTAAACGATCATCATATCGTAGTTTTTCGAGAGCAATATAATTTTCTAAAAAAGAAATTTCGTTTGTAACTGAAACAAATTTAGTATTACATCTATATAGTACATAATCTAATATCTCTGATAACTTACTTATTGATTCTGGAGTTTTTGGAGAATTCTCCAAAGACAACATATAGATATTATTAAGTGTATTAAATAGAAAATGAGGGTGTAATTGGGTCTTAAGCATTTTTAACTCTGCTCCCACTTTCTCTTTTTCTAATAACAAATTTTGTTGTTTCACTTTAGAAATATCAACTATAAACCGAACTGCCAGGAAAATTAACGCAGCTATATAAATACTAGGAAAATAATGAGCCATTAAGAATTTTGGATCCAGAAAAATCTCTGCTATTGATTCTTGAGTAAATGGTGGTATTCTTACCAAAGGTTCTGCCACATGAACTATCAATACTCTACTTAATGCACTAAATATGTAGGCACTAAGGATAATTAGAACAGTAAAACTCACATATCTTTTTGTATAAATAAATTTGGGAACCAAAACGTATGCTAAAGAATAAGAAGCCAATACCTGAGGAATCATAATACAAATCTTATACACCAAAGAAGCTACCATTGTATGATTTTCTTCAAAATCATCTCTAACCATAAAAAATAATAAAACAACCAACCAAAATATAATATGAAAAGATAATTTTGACTGTTTAAAATCTTTTTTTACTTTTTTAAAATCCATAATCTAAATATGCTGTTATGTATGATTCTTTCTCAAAAAAGAAATTATTTATTTTATTCCAAAGTACTACTTTTTTGAGGAGATTCTTTACTATAGGTTTTACTGTTTTTTATATAGAAATTCGGCGGCAGATGCTCCCATTTTTCGATGATTATGACCAATATTAGGTGTTATTTTCAATTCCCAATTAAATTCAAGATTCATTTTCTTCGCTTTTGTTTTTGCCTCATTAAAAAAGAATTTTCCTCTTTCTAATCTATGTTTTCCTTGTTTATCAGCAGACACAGATCTCAACAACGTACCTCCCTTTTCGTGTTCATTATCTAATTCTCCAATACATAAAATTAATTTTTTTCTAAACGAAGATTTCAAATCTTGCTCTGTAAGTTTTGTGTTTTTTATTCCAAAAGGAAGTTCTGATTCAAAATCTGGCAACGTATAAAAACCAGAATTAGATGCTAAAATCCTGTTAGCTTTAGAATTTTGCTGAAAGATTGCCATACGATGTAAAATTTGACCACCTGCAGAATGCCCAAAAAGATCATATTGTGTTTGGGTTGCACCTAGAGCATCAACAACAAGATCAAATATCCTGTCGAAATCATTAAAAATCCATTTTTCGGGATTAGAATTTACTTTAAAAGTAAAGCCATCCTCTTTTAGTTTTACAATATTAGAGTTTTTTACATACTCTATATTATTCTTTAGATTCAAATCATACATCAATCCACACATATGATAAGCACCGAATCCAAATTCTTTTTCAGAATACATTGGTGAAAGAATAAGAATCCCATATTTTTCTGAAGCCGAAATCCAGGCATCTCTATAACTATCACCATTTCTTCCTGCTCCCGGAACAACAATCAAGATTTGTGATTCTGGTTGATAATTTTTTGGTTTATGATAAAACACTTTTATAGTCTTGTCTTTATTTTGATTTCCTCCATCAATAAGAAATTCTCCTGAGCCGTTTTGAATGTTGATTTCATTCAAAACCAGCTTTTTTTCTAGATCGCTTTTCTTTATGAGTTTCATTTTACAATGTGGGCAAATTCCCGGTTTAGAAAAAGTTAATTCATCACAGGATAACTCACAAGGTTTGCAGACATAGTCCTCTATTTGATTTTCAAAAGAAGTAAAAATTAGAACTATGATAAGTAGAAAAATTGGTTTGGTTTCCATCTATTTGTTCATTAAGTAATTATACATATTATTCTACTAAAGTTTAATATCTCGTTTAAGAGGTTATACTATAGTTTTTGTTATAATTAAAAAAGATTAGTTTTCGCTTGTAAAAGAACCAGAAAATCTAAGTAATGGTAAACCCTGTGACGGTTTTACAAGTCCTGGACTCCTATAATACATGGTTTTTCCAGAAATGGTATTGTTATTAAAATCAATTGTTGTATTTAAAATTCCATGAGGATGTATTAGTGCGTATTTATTTTTTATTTGTAAATAAATAAGAGGGTATATTTTCATGTTGCCTGTATTTGGTTCAATAATAAGCCTGTCATTTTCACCGTCAAGAATGAGAATGCCTTTTTTACCAATTTCTTTTCCTTTATTTCTGACTTTAAGAATAACTTCTGCTTTTCCTTTAGGTTGAGTAATTGGAGTGGATGGAGTCAAAAAAAGTAAAGCAATCATATGTGCAGTTTCTTCAATAGCCCATATTTTTTGGGCATTTGCCATGATAGAAATTGTAAGTTTTTCATCTGGAAAAATACTAATTACACTTCGAGTTCCTCCCATCGAGCCTGCATGTTCATGAATTCGCCGTCCATCTATATCCCAATTTTCACGCCATCCTATCCCCACTCCTGTTTTTTTACCTGAACTTAGTTTTTGACTTTCAAACATTGTTTTAACAATACTTGGTTTTATAAATCCATTTATATAGGAATCGCCCATTTTGGTTAAATCAGTTGGAGTAGAAACCATTCCTCCTCCTGCCCATTTATAACTAGGGTCTTCTGGATTACTGATCTTTACTGGAAGTCCTTTATTCATTCCTTCTTTATAAAAATCATATAACTCTGTCATTTCAATAGATGGATTGGATCGAAAATCGGGCTGAGTTGCTTGCATAGATAAAGGTTTCAATACCTTATTATTTAGATAATCAAGAAAGTTTTGATTCGATGCTCCTTCAATTACCTTAGATAATAAAGTGTATCCATGTGTACTGTATTGATATTCTGAACCTGGTTCATGTAAAAGTTCTATATGGGCAAATACACCTAATGCTTCTTCTACAGATTTATAAAAACGTTGTTCAATTTTATCTTTATATGAGTAATGGGGAATACCTGCAATATGTCCAGCAAGTTGTCTTGTACTAAACGAATATTTTTTCTTTGGAAACATGGGTACATAGGAATATACAGGTTCATCCAAATCTATTTTTTTGTCTTGAATTAATTTGGCTAACGAAGTTGCTGCTATAACTTTAGATACTGATGCTGCTCTAAATTGAGTATTTGGTGTTACCCGTCTTTTTGTTTCCAGATTCGCATACCCAAATCCTTCAGCAAAAATAATTTTTCCTTTCTGACTTATTGCAATTGACATTCCTGGAGGTGTATTTGGTAAATCCATCAATTTTTCTATCATCGCTTTAGCAAGGTTTTTGGGTTGCTCAAAGGAATCTTGAGCATAAGTATTATTCCAAATTAAAAGCAAAAAACTTAAAACAATTAATCGTTTGTCAAACATATCATTACTATTTATTTTGATTATTCTATATACATATAAGGGTTTAAAAAATTCATTTAATTCCTTATTTCAGAAAATATATTTAAACAAAAATATGTCTTGTTATGAGTCTAAAGTACTGAAGTAGACCAATCCTTAAAAAAACCACCTGAATCAGGTAAAATAAAAGACGAATATATACTGAGTATATGTTTTTCATCATTTGACGATTTCTTGATAGTGTTTGTCGATAACTCAAAATCGGTATCAACAAAACAAGCACTTTTGGCAAGAATCAAAAAACGAATCAGAATGAAAAAAATAGCATTTATATGCTTGTTAAGTGGTTTTATGTCATTACAAGCCCAAATGTCAAAACAACTAACGCTTAGCGGTAAGATAATAGAAAAAGTATATAAACAACCCTTAGAATTTGCAACAATAACAATTATAAACGCTACAGATCAAAAAACTATCACTGGCGGAATCACCAATGCAGAAGGAAGCTTTGCGATAGAAGTTTCTCCTGGGAAATACCATATCAAAGTAGAATATATCTCTTTTAAATCCTATCACATAAATAATATAACCATCGATGCAGATCATACTCTTAATACTATAGAGCTCGAAGAAGATAATGAGCAATTGGCAGAAGTAACAATAGTATCAGAAAAAACTACTGTAGAGTATAAATTGGATAAAAAGGTATTTAATGTAGGAAAAGATCTTATTCATAAGGGAGGAACAATAAGTGATGTATTAGACAACGTACCTTCTGTAAGTGTAGATGCCGCTGGAGGTGTTAGCCTTAGAGGGAATCCAAGTGTTAGAATATTAATTAACGGCAAACCATCTGTACTTACTGCAAACAATGGGCTTGAACAAATCCCAGCAGAAAATATTGAAAAAGTAGAAGTGATTACTAATCCTTCAGCTAGATATGAATCTGAAGGTGCAGCAGGTATTATTAATATTATTCTTAAAAAGAATAAACGTTCTGGTTTTGGAGGTTCTTTACAGTTTACTTCAGGAATTCCTGCAAACCATAATGCTAATGTTAATCTAAACTATAAAACAGAAAAAATTAATGTATTCGCTAACCTAGGGTACAGATATGCTAATTTTTTTGGAGAAGAACAACAAACACAAACGACTCAAATAGGTCCTATAACTAATAGTGTAAATCTTAACGCAGACACCAAGAGAAATGACGACCATTACAATATTTATTTTGGTGGGGATTATTACATTAATGATAAAAATACACTTACAGCAAGCTTTTATCATAACAAATTAAAAAATACAGATGAAACCGATTTCATATACACCTATCTAAATACCAATAAAGAAACAGATAGTATACTGTCTCGAAAAGAGGATTATAAAGAGCCTCAAAATTTTAATCAACTGGAGATCAATTATGTAAAGACATTTGATAAAAAGGGACAAAAATTCACAGCTAATGTTCAGTATGATTTTTGGAATGATGATGAAAATGAAATGATTACTCAACAACGTATTTTTCCAACTGAAGGAAATTTATCAAGAATAAGAACCCGAGACGTAGAAAGTAGTAAAGATTTGCTCATATTATCTGACTTCATATCGCCATTAACCGAAAAATCAAGATTAGAAACAGGTCTTAGGGCAGAAATCAGGAGAATTACCAGTGACTATACCGCATGGATAGACGATCAAATATTAGAAGGTTTTGACAATCGTTTGGACTATGACGAGCGTATTTATGGAGCATATATGCAATATGGTAACAATAGAAAAAAGTTTAATTACCTTCTTGGAGTTAGATTAGAACATTCTGATATTGGTATTAGTGATCGTGAAGCACTTTTTAGCAATACCAAAAAATACACAGATATATTTCCTACCACCCATCTTACCTATAATTTTACAGAAAGAACCAATCTTCAATTAAGTTATAGCAGAAGAATTAACAGGCCTAGATTTTGGCAATTAAATCCTTTTGGAGGACTTTCTGACCCCAGAGATCTCTTTGCAGGAAACCCTGATTTAAATCCTGCATATGCTAATATTCTTGAACTTGCACTATTAAAAAGGTGGACCAAAATAACACTCAACCCATCAATCTACTATCAATATCATACCGATTTCTTTCAATTTATTACCTCACCTACTGCTGAAGGTGGTTTTATAACAACACCAGTAAATTTATCTCGCGAAAAACGTCTTGGGTTTGAGTTGGCAACGACATACAACCCATTTAAATGGTGGCGTTTATCTGGTGAATTTAATTATTATACTTTTACACAAGAAGGAACTCATGAAAATATCAATTATGATACCGAAGACACAAAATGGTCTACACGAGTAAATTCTAGAATGAAGTTTTCAAAAGGGTTTTCTATACAAACAAATTTTACCTACCAAGGAAAAAGTAATAGCGGACAAAGGCTTATCAAATCACAGTATTGGGCAAATTTTGGGATTAGTAAAGACCTGTTTAAAGATAAAGTCTCTCTAACACTTAATGCAAATAATATTTTTGATTCGAGAATTGATAAATCTACAGTTACAGGACAAAACTACAATTTGGTTTCCTCTACTATTAGAAGTGGTAGAAGGGTTACTGCAACGCTCACATACCGATTTAATCGTAAAAAATCTGATCGTGACCGCTTACCAGATTAATCAATGTGTAGGTATTAAAATTTCGATAATAAAGGCTCATTACATTTTTGAATTCTAATGGGTCTTTATTATTATCTGTCATCATCAATAAATAGGTTATCTGCTATTTCATAATTATAAATTTTAATGCACTTTTGCAGTATTAAACAATCTACACCATAAACGTATCATTATAATGAGTCTAGAAAGAGAATTACACAAGCGTAGCGGATCTGTATGTGAATTATCAGGGGTAACTGAAAATTTGAAAGTCTATGAAGTGCCTAAATCTCCTGGGACAGGTCTAGACTCACATATTCTTATTTCTCAAGTGTGTTTAGAACAAATAGAAGACCCAGAGAAAGTAGATATAAATCACTGGCGTTGTCTTAATGATAGTATGTGGAGTGAAGTTCCTGCAGTACAAGTAATGGCTTGGAGAATGTTACATAGATTAAAATCTGAAGGTTGGCCACAAGACTTATTAGATATGCTTTATCTGGATGAGGATATGACAGCATGGGCAAATGCCTCTGGAGATGGGGATGATAAAGAAAATGCAATTAAGCATTTAGATGCTAATGGTGCGCTATTACAAGCTGGAGATTCTGTTGTTTTAATTAAAGATCTAGATGTAAAAGGTGCTAATTTTACTGCTAAACGAGGGACTCATGTTAGAAATATTTCATTAGTTCATGATAACCCAGAGCATATCGAAGGTCGTGCAAATGGGCAACATATAGTTATTCTTACAAAGTTTGTAAAGAAATCTTAAGATAAATAGCTCTATATTTTGTTGGTAGTAGTGTTTATGTATTCGTTTTCAAGCATCGACATGATTATTAAGTTTTTAAATTCACCATTAACCCATATACTATCTCTTAATATCCCTTCCTCTTTAAACCCTTCAGATTGATATAAATATCTGGCTCTTTTATTCGTTTCGAATACATCTAACCACAAGCGATGACAGTCTAATTTTTTAAAACAATACTGTTTTAGTTCTTTAATTGCCATTCTACCATACCCTCTTCCTTTTGAGTTTATAACGATTCTTTGAAATTCAATACTCCTGTTATTATTTTGCAATCCTGCCAATATTACAAAACCAATAGTTATGTTATTTTCAGATTTCAGTATCAAATGTTCTATATCACTATCTGCTATCAGATGTAAATGTTCTTCTTTGGAGTTAGGCAATATGAACTGTGAGTTTTCAGTATCAGCTTCTATCGATACTACCGTATCAATATCTATTTCTTGAGTTTTACAGATTAACAAATTAAAATATTTTTTCTTCTTTCATTTCTGAAGAAGTTAGTTTCTTAATTAAGTCTATCTATATCAGCATATTTATGCTTTCCATCAAAATCTAGAATAAACTAGCTTGTTCTCCTTCTCCACCAGCATCAGTATCATCATCAGAAGGTTTTGCAGAAGTTTTAGTATCTATTTTTTCTGGAGATACATTCTCTTCTTCAATCACTTCAATTTCTTCTGCAGGAAGAGATTCTTGTTCTTCATATGGTAATGGATCCAGTAGATTGATTTGTTTTACTTTATGTGTAGTTAGCTGATTTCCTAATGCTTTTATTCCTTTGATCGATATAAACTCCTCTAGGTTTATTTCTTCATTATGCCGTTGATCTTTGCCTCTAAGCTTAGTAAATACTATTTCTGCCATCGGTCTATAATCGGTAGAGATAACTTCTAAGAAAGATTTTTGATGTTCTGTAATAAAAGTCTCTTCGCGCTCTGAGTTTTCAATTAAAAACCGTTTTACATAATATTTTTCTTTCTCCCCATCCCAATATATTGCAGATATTGGTTTTTTAGGTTTCCATTTTTCTAAAACAATCATATCCGAACTAAAATGCAATGTCATCTCGGGGATAATTGTCTTCACCATACCATTTTGATTTATAACCAAAATACGGTCTTCTCCTCTAAACTCGCCTAATAATTCTCCTCTTCCATCTACATTAAGTCGTTGTACTGAATCATCAAACCATATTTTTCGCGGTTTTAGAGTAGATACTCCCTGCTCTTTTAGTTCAATTTTCTTAATATTATACTTGGTAACAATATTTCCTTTTACTCCTCTACCTTTGATTAACAAATCTGCAAAATCTAAATCAAATTTTAATTTTTTGATACTTCCAGCTTGTCTTAGATATATAGTAATTACCTCGGCTTCTCCATTCGGATTTGCCGAAAAGTATGAGATTTTAGATGCTTTTTTACCTTGGGTAAGATCATATTCTTTATCTCTAGTTACTCCAGTAACGGCAAAACGCTTTACATATGAAGCTCCTCCTCTACCATCCTGATAAATCAAATTATAAATGGTACGCTTATCTTTTTTCTTAAAGACAGCAACATGAATTATATTTTTACCAATAAAAGTCTTTGATCCAACTTTGGTAATCATCAATTTTCCTTCTCCTGTAAAACATATAATATCATCAATATCAGAACAATCTGCTACATATTCATCTCTACGAAGTGAAGTTCCAATAAATCCTTCTTCTCGATTTACATATAATTTTGTATTTCGAATTACTACTTTGGTCGCTTCAATATCATCAAAGATCTTGATTTCGGTCTTACGCTCTTTTCCTTTACCATAAGTAGTTTTTAGCCTTTTAAAATAATCTATAGCAAACTCTATAAGGTGTTCGAGATTATGTTTTACCTGGGCTATATCTTCTTCAAGCGCTTCTATTTTTTGTTGCGCTTTATCAATATCAAATTTAGAAATACGCTTAATTCGAATTTCTGTTAGACGTACAATATCTTCTTCAGTAACTGCTCGTTTCAGGTGTTTTATGTGAGGTTTCAATCCTTTATCAATTGCTTGTATCACTCCTTCCCATGTATCTACTTCCTCGATATCACGATAAATACGATTTTCTATAAAAATTCTTTCTAACGAAGCAAAGTGCCATTGTTCCTGTAATTCATCTAATTGAATTTCGAGTTCTTTTTTCAATAACTCCACAGTATTGTCTGTAGAACGACGTAACATTTCTGAAACACCAATAAAGTTTGGCTTATTATCTTCTATAACACAACCAAGAGGAGAAATAGATACTTCACAATTCGTAAATGCATATAGGGCATCAATTGTTTTATCTGGAGAAATACCAGAAGGAAGATGCACTAATATCTCTACTTCTGCAGCGGTATTATCTTCTATTTTTTTAACTTTTATCTTTCCTTTCTCATTCGCTTTAAGAATAGAATCTATTAAAGAAGTAGTTGTTGTAGAAAACGGTATTTCATTTATGACCAAAGTATTTTTGTCATATTGGGATATTTCTGCACGTACTCTTACCTTACCCCCTCGATTGCCATCATTATAATTCGTGAAATCTGCAATACCAGACGTAGGAAAATCGGGTAAGATCGTAAATCGTTTACCTTGTAAATGCTTTATAGATGCATCTATTAGTTCTATAAAATTATGAGGAAGAATCTTAGTACTTAACCCAACGGCTATTCCTTCTGCGCCTTGTGCTAATAATAGGGGAAATTTAACCGGAAGATTAATCGGTTCTTTCTTCCTTCCATCATAGGATAATTGCCAATCGGTAACTTTAGGGTTATATACTACATCTAATGCAAATTTAGATAACCGAGCTTCTATATATCTCGAAGCCGCTGCTCTATCCCCGGTAAGAATATTACCCCAGTTTCCTTGCATATCGATTAGTAACTCCTTTTGTCCCACTTGTACCATTGCATCAGAAATACTGGCATCTCCATGGGGATGATATTGCATCGTATGCCCAACAATATTGGCTACCTTATTATATCGACCATCATCTAAATCCTTCATAGAATGAAGAATACGACGTTGTACCGGTTTTAGACCATCTTCAATTGCAGGTACTGCCCGTTCCAGGATTACATAAGATGCATAATCCAGAAACCAGTCTTTGTACATTCCTGTGACCTTTGTAATAACCTCTTGCGGTTCGTGATCTTCAGGGTTTAAATCGTGATGTAATTCTTCGTTTTCGTTTTCCAAATCCATATATAACTTCTGGGGCTTCTAATAATTATAATTCTTCCTCTACTGAATCCAGTTCTACTTTAAGGTTATCAATAATAAATTCTTGTCTTTGCGGTGTGTTTTTCCCCATATAGAAAGACAATAATTCTTCGATCGACTTTTCTTTATCTAACATCACAGGATCTAAACGTATATCATCTCCTATAAAATGCACAAATTCGTCTGGAGAAATCTCCCCTAATCCCTTAAATCGTGTAATTTCTGGTTTACCCGATAATTTTGCTATGGCATCTCTTCTTTCTTGTTCTGAGTAGCAATAAATGGTTTCTTTTTTATTACGTACTCTAAATAATGGAGTTTGTAATATATATAAATGCCCTTCTTTTATTACCTCTGGAAAAAATTGCAGAAAGAAAGTAATCAGTAATAATCGTATGTGCATACCATCTACATCGGCATCAGTAGCAATTACAATATTGTTATAACGTAAATCTTCTAAGGATTCTTCTATATTAAGTGCTGCTTGTAATAGATTAAATTCTTCATTTTCATACACGATCTTTTTGCTCATGTTATAGCTATTCAACGGTTTTCCGCGTAAGCTAAAAACAGCCTGGGTATTTACATCCCTGGATTTGGTAATAGATCCACTTGCAGAATCTCCCTCGGTAATAAACAGTGTACTTTCGAGATTACGGTCTTTCTTACTATCGGTAAGATGGATACGGCAATCTCTTAATTTTTTATTATGCAAACTAGCTTTCTTTGCTCTCTCTTTTGCTAGTTTTCGAATTCCAGATAAATCTTTACGTTCACGTTCTGCCTGTAATATTTTTCGCTGTAAGCTTTCTGCCGTACTGGTATTTTTATGAAGAAAGTTATCTAATTTAGTTTTTACAAAATCATTAATATAGGTTCGAACCGTTGGTAAATCTCCTCCCATTTCTGTAGAACCTAATTTTGTCTTGGTCTGACTTTCAAAAACAGGTTCCATCACTTTAATGCTTATCGCAGATACAATCGATTTACGAATATCACTGGCTTCATAATTTTTACCATAAAACTCTCTAATTGTTTTCACTACGGCCTCTCTAAATGCTGCCTGATGTGTTCCTCCTTGGGTTGTATGTTGCCCATTTACAAAAGAATGGTACTCTTCACTATATTGTGTTTTACTATGTGTAATCGCAATTTCTATATCATCACCTTTAAGATGAACAATATCATATAGTCTATCCTCTTCTTTTATATTGTCGGACAAAAGATCTCTTAATCCATTTTCTGAAAAATATTTTTCTCCATTAAAGATAATGGTCAAACCAGGGTTAAGATACACATAGTTTTTAAGCATTTTGGCTACATACTCAGAACGATACTTGTAATGCTTAAATATAGTGCTATCTGGTACAAAAGATACTTTGGTTCCTCTTCTACGAGAAGTTTCTTCTAATGTATCCTGATTGGTGAGGTTTCCTTTTTCGAATTCTGCCGAAGCTGATTTGCCATCTCGCGTAGACTCTACTCTAAAAAATGTAGATAATGCATTAACTGCTTTTGTACCTACACCGTTTAGCCCTACAGATTTTTTAAATGCTCGAGAATCATATTTACCTCCGGTATTCATTTTAGAAACTACATCCACCACCTTACCTAATGGAATCCCACGACCGTAGTCTCTTACATTTACTTTATCTCCTTGAATAGAGATTTCAATCGTTTTACCGGCGCCCATTACATATTCATCAATAGAATTGTCTAGCACTTCTTTTAATAAAATATAGATACCATCATCTGCAGAAGAACCATCACCTAGTTTCCCGATATACATTCCGGGTCGCATACGTATATGTTCTTTCCAGTCGAGGGATCGTATATTATCTTCGGTATATTTGGTTTCTTTGCTCATAAATATAGGGTAGAATGCCTGCTAATATAAGGTTTCACTTACAAAATTAAAACAGCCTTTCTACAAAGTAATTAACAAATCGACAGTGAATTTTGTTGATTATTTGGTACGCAGCCATTTGATGCATTTAATTAGACCGTTTTTAAATAAAAAATACAAATCAGATACCCAGAAATTCCTCTTTAAAACTTAAAACAAAATCATTAATGTATTTTTTATGCATATCTTCTTTTCTAACGACCAAATAATGGGTTCGTTTTACTCCATACTTTCCAATGCTTTTAAATATTAAATCTGTAGGTATTTTTAGTGATTTTAATGCCCATTTCGGCATGCATATAATTCCCATATTGGCATTCACCATTTCTAAAGAAACTTCGGTAAGCGGGATAGCAGAAATTTTTATTGGTGTTATGTTATTGGGTTTTAAGAATTGCTCATAAACAGATACTGTTTCTAAAGGGAAAGAATGAATAATCAAATGAATATCTGCAAAGTCACTAGCACTTAAATATTTGGTTTTGCCATACCTATGTTCTTTGTGCATAATAGCATACGTTTCATCCTCAAACAATGTAATACTTGATAATCGATCATTTGCGGGTATAGAAGTTACCAAAGCAATATCAATTTCGTTTGATAATAGTTTTGAAATCGGTTGATGTGTGGCTTCAAGAATAAGATCTACATCAATCTGAGGATATAGCATTCCCATTTTTTGAATGAATCCCGGTAATCCCTGATAAAAAGAATAACATTCTGTACTTACTTTAATATTTCCTTTAGATCCTGTTTTTATTTGTTGGATCGTATTAAACCCCTGTTCAATAGTTTCAAGCACATTATTAGCTATCTTATATAATTCTATACCTTCCTCTGTTAGTTTCCATTTATTTCTTGTTCTATGAAATACTTTAAAACCTAATCTTGTTTCTAATTCTTTTAATTGATGACTTAATGCCGATTGCGTTAAAAATAATCGCTCTGATGAGTTGGCAATATTACCTTCTTCAGTAATAGTTTTTATGAGTCTAAAATACTTAATATCCATACCTACAAAGCTACAATAATACTAGTGTAACGAATGTGAAAATATTTCAATTACTGCCTCGAATCATTCATCTAACCTGGTAGGAATAGACTATAAATTGATAGTACATTTGACAAAATAAAAACACAGCATTATGGAAAATCAAATTAAATTTTACGAAAACAAATTAGCTTATGAAATGGATCCTTCTGACTTATTTGATGCTCTTGAAAAAGAAGAAAATATCGTAGTGGTCGATACCAGACAATCTTTTGGGTATGAAAAAGAACATATCCCGACCGCTATTAACCTACCTCATCAGGAAATGACAGCAGAAAACACCACTCATCTTGATAAAACAAAAACTTATATTTGTTATTGCGATGGTATTGGTTGTAATGCTTCTACCAAAGGAGCATTACATATGGTCAGACTTGGGTTTAAAGTAAAAGAATTAATCGGTGGTATTGAATGGTGGAAATTTGATGGATATGCCACCCAGGGAACCAAACCTTCTAAAGGTTCCTTAATTCAATGTGCATGTTAAAATGAAATTATGATTATTAGATTTGCAAAAGAAGAAGATATCAAACAAATTGTTTTACTGTGTAAAGCTCATGCTCTATATGAAAAAGCAACCTTTGATTCTAATGAGAAAGCAACATTACTTTTGCAATATCTTTTCGGTTCAGAGAATGTCTTAAAATGTGTTGTTGTAGAGCAAAATAACGAGCTTTTGGGATATTCAACTTTTATGAAACAGTTCTCTACCTGGGATGCTCATTTTTATATCTATCTCGATTGTTTATATCTTAAAGAAGAAACGCGGGGAAAAGGAGTTGGCACAAAAATAATGGCTTTGGTAAAAGAATTTGCTATATCAGAAGGCTGTACTATTATTCAGTGGCAAACTCCCGATTTTAATACCGATGCTATCAACTTTTATAAAAAAATAGGAGCAAAATCAAAAACTAAAGAAAGGTTTTTCTGGAAAGTGTAACCCTAAAAACGATATAAATATATTCTTCAAGTTTTTTTATGCTAAAGAATTGTTACTATAGTGCGATAAAATTCATTTTATTTTTACCTTTAATCGCTACTTACAGAATAACAAATTACAAACTTTATGTTTACACTTGAAGAGTTAAATCAAGTCAAAAAACGGAAACATTTGATCAATCTTGCAGATCAAAAAAACATCAATATCAAAAAAATATTACAGAAACTTCGATATGAAGAAGAATTACGTTCCCTACAAGGAGAATTGGTAAATCTTCAGCAATGGATTGCAAAAAAGAAGCTACGCGTTGCAGTAATTTTTGAAGGGAGAGATGCTGCTGGTAAAGGAGGGTCTATAAAACGATTTACAGAGCATCTTAACCCTCGTTCTATGCGTATTGTTGCGTTATCAAAACCTACCGAAGTCGAAAAAGGGCAATGGTATTTTAGAAGGTACATTAAAGAATTGCCTAATCCGGGAGAGATTGTTTTTTTTGATCGTAGCTGGTATAACCGTGCTGTTGTAGAACCTGTAATGGGGTTTTGTACCAATAAACAATATAAAAATTTTATGGTACAGGTTCCCGAATTTGAACATATGCTATATGAAGATGGAATTATAGTAATCAAGTTTTGGTTCTCGATATCGAAAGAAGAGCAGAAAAAACGTTTTGATGCAAGACTACAAAACCCATTAAAAGTATGGAAATTTAGCCCTGTAGATATGAAAGGGCAACAACTCTGGAATAAATACACTAAGTACAAGGAACAAATGTTCTCGAAAACCCATACAACATTTAGCCCATGGGTAATTGTAAAAACCAATAGCAAGAAAACGGCTCGTTTAGAAAGTATGAGATATGTGTTATCGAGATTTGACTACACAGGTAAATCCAAGGCAAAAACTACATTACTTCCTGATCCTAATGTGATCCTAAGGTACTATAGATATATTGAACAGATAGATATTTGATAAATGAAGACAACTCAAAAAACAAAACATATTAATCTTTCTAAAGAAGATCTGGAAATACTAAATTCTCCTATTGGTCTAAAATATCTGTTTATGGATAAAAAGACCGATGTTGAAAAGGTATTGAGAATGGTTAAATATGAAATACAATTAAAAGAACTACAGGCAGAACTTATCAAATTACAAAACTGGACCATAAAAAACAGGAAGAAAATAGTAATTATTTTTGAAGGTCGTGATGCTGCAGGAAAAGGTGGGGCAATTCGCCGAATTACTTCTCATATAAACCCCAGGCATTTTCGAATTGTGGCATTACCAAAACCTACTAGCGAAGAAGAAGGGCAATGGTATTTTCAGCGTTATGTTAACCAACTACCTACACCAGGAGAAATGGTTCTTTTTGATCGTAGCTGGTATAATCGGGCGGTTGTAGAACCTGTTAATGGGTTTTGCAGCGAAAATCAGTATACAACATTTATGGGGCAGGTAAATGATTTTGAAAGAATGATATTAGAATCTGATACATACCTCATTAAGTTTTATTTTTCTATCACCAAAGAAGAACAAGCTGCTCGTTTTAAAGATATTAAATCAAGCCCTTTAAAAAAATGGAAAATGACTCCGGTAGATGAAAAGGCCCAAGAGCTCTGGGAAGAATATACAAAGTATAAGGTTAAAATGTTTGAAAAAACGAATACAGAACTTTCTCCCTGGGTTATTATCGAGGCTGATCGTAAAACCGAGGCACGAATTAAAGCCATACAATATGTTTTAAATACGATTCCTTATAAAGATGAGGAAGTTATTTAAAACTAAAAAAGCCCCTTATACAAGGGGCTTTTTTTAGTTTTGTTTTATAAATACCTACCCTTTTAACCAAGCTTTTCTAAGCTCTGTTTGCTCTTTTGTAGAATTATCAATCACTTTAAGTTTTTTTCCTTTGGTGAAGGATTTAGTTACTTTAGTTTTAATAATAACTTCTTCTCCTGCCCTATTAAGTTTAACTTCAATATCATCACCTTCTTGCCATTGAAAAGTTGAGCCTAATATATTATTAGCATTCTGCAATGTCAATTTAGTACCATTTACCTCTACAATATCATCATTAGCTTTGGCGCCGTTTTCTGCCCAGAAACTATTTTCAGAAACTAAATCTGTAAAAAATATTGTCCCTTTTTCTTGGTTTCCGGCTACGATTAAAACTCCAGAGTTTTGAATATAATTTGTTTCTACCCGCTCTGATTCTACAGATAGTCCAACTTTTTTAAAGAATTCTTCATAGTTAATAGGAGTTTTCCCTACAACATGAGTTTTCAAAAACTCACCTATAGCAGGATAAGTCATTGCTGTAATTTCTTCTATAATGTTATCATCATTAAAAGGTTTGTTTTTACCATATTTAAGAGATAATTCTTTCATTAAAGATAAAATTCCTCGATTTCCATTACTTTCTTCACGCATTAGAATATCGATACACATTCCTATTAATGCTCCTTTTTCATATACATTAACATAGTTAGAAGCATAGGGTTGATCCAATATGTTTTCACTCATTACCGTAAAACTCATGGTATCATCAAATCCACTTGCACTCTGAATTTTACCCATGATTTTATCATAAAACTCCTGTTCTTCTACCAATCCCTGATTAACCTGAAATAAGGTCGCAAAATATTCGGTTACTCCTTCATACATCCATAAATGTTTTGAAAAAGTGGGTTTGTCATAATCGAAGTAATGTACATCTTCAGAATGCACACTAAGTGGGGTTACAATATGAAAGAATTCATGAGAAACTACATCAATCATTGCAGACGCCAATGCTTCATCAGGCATTTGCTCTGGCAATACTACTACTGTAGATGTATGATGCTCTAATGCCCCAAATCCTGTAGGAGCATTTTCTGTGCTAGGCGCTAAATATAAGTATATATCATAACGAGGCGTACTATTTATGTCTCCAAGGTATGCCTTTTGCCCTTTCATCATTTTAAATACCGTTTCTTTTATCTTAGCCGCTGTATGTACTTTATTTGGAGAATATATACTTAGCACAATTTTGATATCCCCAACCATAAATTCTTCGACATCAAGATTTCCATACATCATTGGGTTATCTGTAATTTCGAAATACCGTGTTGCCAAATATTTATCTGTAGTAACTGCTTTATCTTCACTAACTGTTGATCCTGCATTGGGCAAAGCAGAGGTTCTCTTCATTTCTGATGGTGCTTTTACCTCTAATGCATACTGATTATTTTTCAGTACATCAAAATATCCTATAAATCCATGAAGATTTAACACATAATTTTCTGGCTCTATATTGGTCCCAGAAGGAGAGAAAGGTGTACCGACATCTGTGTTTTCTATATCATAAGTATCATTAACCAGGTAGCTAATTTTATCAAGCTGCTTGGCATTTACAATCAACCATGTATTGGTGTCTTTTTTTTCTGTTTTAATTTCATTCCCCTGATAGTCAAAAGCCTTGAAATCATCTACAAATTTCCCAAAATCACTTACCGCATAAGTACCCTGCACCACTTTGGGAATACGATATTTTACGGTATCCTGAATAAAGCGTCCTGGATCTATAGTAACCGGAACTTTATCGTCTTTTACCTGGGTTAAATCTATAGCTGTTGCTATAGGTACATTTGTTGCTATATCATTTGTAGGATTACTGGTTCCACAACCAATTAATAATACACCAATGGAAATCTTGGCTAATGTTTTTTTCATTGTATTGGATTAACTATTTACTTTAGCTAGACTTAAAAAAATGTCTAGTGTGTCAATTTTGATGATGCAAAATATACAATTTGCATAGACTTTAGCTTATTTTTAGCACTTTTTATAACAAAACCATTATTTTGAATTTAATAATTGATAAACATCGGTTACAATTCTCTAAATACCCTGAGTCACTAGCACCAGAAAAGGTAACCATTATTTTTTTACATGATTCTTTAGGATGTATTGAATTGTGGAAAGATTTCCCCAAACAAATAGCATCAAAAACGGAGTGCAATATTCTTTCTTATGATCGCCAGGGGTATGGTAAATCTGCTCCTTTTATTACTTCTAAAAGAAATAATGATTACTTAAAAGAAGAGGCTTATATTCTAGAAAAAATAATACAAAATCTAGGATTGAGAAATGTGATATTATTTGGTCATAGTGATGGTGGTAGTATTGCCTTATTAACTGCAGCTTTGTTTCCAGAAAAAATTACAGGTATTATTACCGAAGGAGCCCATGTATTTGTAGAACAAGAGACCATTAATGGTATTAAGGCGGCAGTCCTTGCATATCAAAATACTTCTCTTAAAGAAAAGCTATATAAATACCATGGAGATAAAACTGAAGCTGTTTTTAGAATGTGGACAGAGACATGGCTTTCTGAAACGTATCAATCCTGGAATATTGAAGAATATTTACCTAAGATTAAATGTCCTTCTTTAATAATTCAGGGCAAAAAAGATGAGTATGGAACACTGGATCAGGTAAATTCTATTGTAAAAAATACATCGAGTTACTCTGAAGCTTTACTAATTTCTGATATTGGACATACACCTCATAAAGAGAGTACAGAAATTGTGGTTAAAAACGTCATTTCATTTATTAATAAGATATATCCTTCTCATTAAAAACTAAGGCAACAAATGCTTTGTTATAATGTTTTTAAGATCATTCTTATTTAATGGCTTATTAATAATATCATTCATTCCTATTTCCATACATTCTTCTTGCACTTCACTTAACTCTGCAGCTGTAAGAGCAATAATAGGTGTGATCTCATTAAATTCTCGTATACGTCTAGTAGCTTCTGTTCCATTAAGATAAGGCATATTTAAATCCATCAGGATAAGATCAAAATCTTCTTTTTTAACCATTTGCAAAGCATTAAAGCCATTCTCTACAATAGTACAGTCATACCCTATTATATTTAAAAGGTTTTTGGTAACAATTTGATTTATTTTATTATCCTCTGCCACCAATATTCGTCTATAAACGGTATTGATGTTATTGCTATTTGAATCTATTTCTTTCTCTTCCTTTTCATCTATAATTTCTAATTGTAAATCAAAATGAAACTTTGTCCCTCTCCCTTCTTTACTGTCTAAATAAATTTTGCTATCCATCATCTCTAAAAGGTTTTTAACAATAGATAAACCTAATCCTGTTCCTTCAGATTTATTAAACTCTCTACCTACCTGGGAAAATTTCTCGAATACAAACTCTTTTTTGTCTTCTGGGATTCCTACACCATTATCCTCTACTTCATACCTAATGGTAATCATCTCATTCTCTATAGAGAGGATTTTTATCCTAAGCCATATCTTACCATTTTCAGTAAACTTTGATGAATTTCCGATCAGATTAATTAGAACTTCTGATATTTTAAGAGAATCCACATTTAGTACATCTGGTAGTTCATTAGGTATTTCTAAAACAAGCTCATTATTCTTGTTTTTTGCCTGGTACTCAAAAGAATACAATAAGTTTTGAGAAAGCTTAAGTAGATTTGTAGGAGTCTTTGTAAGTTTTTCATTATTAGACTCAATCTTACTTATTTTCAATACTTTATTTATTAAATCCAGAAGATAGTCTCCAGAAAATTTTAATGAACTAAGTAATTTCTTGTGCTTTGGCGAAATATCTTTTTCTTCTAACAATAATGTGGTAATCCCTACCACTCCATAAAGAGGAGTTCTTAGTTCATGACTTACAGTAGAAATAAATTGAGATTTTGTATTGGTAAGTTTTTCTGCTTCTGCCTTTGCTTCAATAAGCTCTTCATTTTTTTCTTTTAAGGCATCACTATTTTTTTCCCTTACTCTATATTTTCGATACAATAAAAGCAAAATGATTAATAATAGAACAAGACTAGCCCATAGTATATTAATAATAGTATTTTTTCTGGCTATCTCTTCTAAATATGCTTCTTGTTTATTGTTTTCAAGCGCTCTTTGATATATATCTTCATCAAAGTTTACTTTTTTAACCTCTACCGGTTTTGATTTTCCTTTACTGGATTTCTCTAGTGATGCCACTTTGTTATCACCAATATTATCGTTTATTCGTCCATAACCAACAATACTAACATATACAAAGCAGTACAGTACTACTATCCTTAAGCCCCCTTTACCCATAAATATTACAAATCTAATTTACTTATCCAATCTTTTCTTTGGAAAGTAATCCCCTTCAACGTAAGTAAACACTTACTAATTAGAGTGTTAAATTAATGAAAAAACATTAAAAAAAGCTCAAAAATAACATTGAAACTTTTTATAGGTGAATAGATTTTACCATATCTTATTTTTTCTTTGAGATTACATATACACCAAGAATCACTATTGTAGCACCAATTATCTGAATCATTGACAAATTTTCTCCTAAAAGGAAATAAGCTAATAAAATTGTAGATACAGGCCCCAAACTTGCTATAATCGAAAAATTAGAAGCCCCAAGTTTAGCAATAGCTGCAGATACCAAATAAGAAGGTATAATTGTAGAAAAGACTGCCATGACAATACAAATAAAATATACTTCTAAGGGATAGTTCATTATATTTTGCCTATCAAAAACCAAATATTGAATAATTATACATAGAGATGAAACTATCATTGCGTATGAAGTAAAAGTTACAACACCAAACTTAGGAATTAACCATCCGCTCCCCACGAGATAAATAGCATAGGTTAATGCACTTAAGAAAACCAAAGTGCCACCAAGAATGACATGCGTAGTTTCAATTTGAAGCTCTCCCCAAAATGTAACGATTACACCTATATAAGTTAGCAAAATAGCCAATAGTTGTTGCTTCGTTATTATATTCTTCAAAAAAATACGTGAAATAATAATAACCAGTGTTGGATAAATAAAAAGAATTATTCGTTCTAATCCTGCCTTAATGTATTGCAATCCAAGGAAATCAAAATAACTCGCTAAATAATACCCAACGAACCCAAAAAATAAAATCCACAGGTAATCTATTCTTCTAATTTTATTTTTCTCGACTGGCTTTTTATACAAGGCCAATACAATGTATATTGGTAAAGAAAACAACATTCTAAACAATAATAGGTGCTCTGAGCTTATTTCAAATTTATACGCTAATTTGACTAATACTGCTTTTGCAGAGAATAAAACGATACCAACAATTGCCAGTACAATTCCGTAGGAGGATAACTTACTATTTTGCATTTTTCAAAAATAGTAGTATTGTTATTTTTGAAAAATCTAAGTACTTTCTAATTACGATACCCAACAAAAAACCCTTTCTAGTATTACCAGAAAGGGTTTTATAAATCAACAAGATATTTTTATACATTAAATAAGAAATGCATTACATCTCCATCATTTACGACATATGCCTTTCCTTCTACTCCTAGCTTTCCAGCTTCTCTCACCTTGGATTCGCTACCATACTTTACAAAATCATCGTATTTAATAACTTCTGCTCGTATAAAACCTTTCTCAAAATCGGTATGAATCACTCCTGCAGCTTGTGGTGCTGTAGCTCCTATATTAACCGTCCATGCTCTTACTTCTTTCTCGCCAGCAGTAAAATAAGTTTGCTGGTTTAATAATTTATATGCTGCGCGAATTAATACTGATGCCCCCGCTTCTTCTAACCCCATATCCTGTAAAAATAATTGGCGCTCTTCATAATCATCTAACTCGGTGATATCAGCTTCGGTACCTACGGCTAATACTATTACTTCTGCTCTTTCTGATGCTACAGTTTCTTTTACTTTTTTTACATAATCATTTCCATCGACCGCAGCCCCTTCATCAACGTTACAGACATAAAGTACTGGTTTATCTGTTATAAACTGTAATGGTTTAACATACGCGGTATGATCATCTTCAGAGATGTCGATTGCTCTAATCGATATCCCAGCTTCTAGCCCTTCTCTAAGTTTTAGTAAAATTGCTTCTTCCTTTTGTGCTTCTTTATTACCGGTTTTGGCTGCCCTTTTTACTTTATCTAGTTTTTTCTCTACACTTTCCAGATCTTTAAGCTGCAATTCTATATCGATCGTTTCCTTATCTCTAATTGGATCTACCGAGCCATCTACATGAACAATATTATCATTATCAAAACAACGTAATACATGTATTATAGCATCTGTTTCTCTAATATTGCCTAAAAATTGATTCCCTAATCCTTCTCCTTTACTTGCTCCTTTTACTAAACCTGCAATATCCACAATTTCTACCGTTGCGGGGATTACTCGTTCGGGCACTACTAATTCCTCTAGTTTCTCTAGCCTGGGGTCTGGTACATTCACCACCCCAATATTGGGTTCTATGGTACAAAATGGAAAATTTGCACTTTGTGCTTTTGCATTAGATAAACAATTAAACAATGTTGATTTTCCAACATTTGGTAACCCTACGATTCCTGCTTTCATGGTACGTATATTAATAATGGCTGGGATATATTCTATAGTTCGCTCCCAATTTTTAAGAGTGCAAAGATAATGCTATTCATCTATAGTAAACAAGTACAGATTCATAAGATTATTTAATAAATAGTTTATAGCAAAAATTACCAATTAAGATATTTAGATTTTAGCATATTTTAGTTTTTTTGTAAATTTATACCTAATAAATACACAAATGAAAACTTTAAAAACTCTAATCGTAGTGGTATTTTTGATGTTTACCGCTGTTAACCACGCGCAATCTGACGAAAAAAAAGACCAACAAAATTCTTCACAAGAAACAGTAACTAAGACGATTCGTATCAAAGGGCCTAATGGTGAAGAAAAAGTTATTAAAAAACAAGAAGTTATTACTAAAAAAGGCAAAATAAAGTTTAGCCCTGACGGTGAAGATCAAATTAATCAATCTGCTATTTATGAAGATGATGAAGTAGTAGTACAAAAGTTTGAAACCACTTCTGATATGGTAGGTTATACTAAAGTTGCTGATGAAAAAGGTTTTATAATGACTTTTTTAAATAAATCAGGAGATAAAGTAGCTAAAGTAAGACCACTTAGAAAGGGACTTTATATTGTGAACTCTGGAGGTAACGATAACTGTCTAGGGTATTTTGATGAAAACAAAAATTTCATCCTAGAAATGTATGATTCCAAAATAGATGAGGTAACCAAAATTGTATATAAATATCAAGAAAACTAAATATTAAACAATATTAATTTACAATTAAAACCGGATCTCTAATAAGATTCGGTTTTTTTATGATGTATATCATATAGATCTTTCTATGTAAACTTCTATTTATAAATAATTTATGATAAATAATAGGCACAGCTTTATTTGAAAAACCTAAATTTAGGTGATGATTTAAAATCATAGTATAAATCTTAAAACCAAAAATTATGTTACAAACAATTTTAAATTTTAAAGGAGTCCAGAAACTTAACAGAAAACAACTTCAGGTTATTAAGGGTTCTGGATGGCCGAGAAACGAACAAGATTGCCTAGCTTGTGGTGGTGAATGGAGTGCTCCCTTATGTGCACTACCATGGAATTCTCCATGTGCATAAGTAGTAAAAGTAATTAAATATTTCGAAACTTAAGGGTGTAAAATATCGACGTAAATCCTTACACCCTTAATTTATAAATAATGTTCATCTTTTTTGGTTTTATAAGCAATTTTAATACTTCTTTTTTTAAACTGCAATCGCCAATGAAACTAGGGATTCAATTAAAAAACACGTGAGAGTTTATGCTAAATACCAACCTTTTAGATATATTTAAGGACACAATCACCTTAAATAAACATTTTTTATGAAAAAAATCACACTCATTTTATTTTGCTTATTCACTAGTTGGTGCTTTAGCCAACAAGTAATAACAGGGACAGTTACTGACTCTTCGGGATCTCCGTTACCTTATGTAAATATTATAGAAAAAGGATCTGCAAAAGGTACGACAACAGATAATCAAGGAAACTACTCAATTGCTGTAGACGCAAATGCTATTCTTGTATTTAGCTTTATTGGTTTTGAGACACAAGAAATAGAAGTAGGAACACAAGAAAAAATAGATGTCACCCTCCTCGAAGGAGAATCACTAAGCACAATTATTGTGGTTGGGTCCAGAAGCCCAAAAAGAACTGCAACCGATACTCCTGTAGCAATTGATATTATCGATATGCAAGATATTATTACCAAAAGTGGTAAAATAGAAATTAATGAACTTCTGCAATATACTGCTCCTTCTTTTAATGCAAATAAGCAATCAGGATCAGATGGAGCTGATCATATCGACCCGGCAACATTACGTGGTCTTGGACCAGATCAAACTTTGGTTTTAATAAACGGAAAAAGAAGACATTCTTCTTCTTTAATTAATGTTTTTGGAACCCGTGGAAGGGGAAACTCTGGAACAGATCTTAATGCTATTCCTGCATCTGCTATTAAAAGAATTGAAGTCTTAAGAGACGGTGCTGCTGCACAATATGGTTCTGATGCTATCGCAGGTGTTATTAATATTGTTCTAAAAGATAATGTTAATAAATTAACAGGAAGTATTAGTTATGGCGCTTATAATGCGAATGCCAAAGGAGATTTTCCAGCAGGAACACCTAATACCGATGGAAATCGTTTGGATACAGAAAATGATGGAAACATGATTGCTGATGATAAAAATTTTGATGGAGGATCTGTAAAAATAACTGCCAATTATGGGGTAGAGATTGGAGAAAGAGGCTATGCAAACTTTACTACAGAATATCTTAGTAAACACAAAACATTACGTCCTGGTTTTGATTTCAGAAGAGGTTTTGGTGAAGCTGCTATAGATGGTTTTAATTTCTTTGCTAATGCCGCAATCCCAATATCTGAAAAAACTGAGATATATGCTTTTGGAGGAAGAAATTATCGTGACACAGACGCTTTTGCATTTACGCGTAACGACGGAGAGCGTGTGATACCATCAATTTATTCGAATGGCTTTACACCAAGGATAACATCAAATATCATCGATAACTCTGTTTCTGCCGGTGTTAGAACCGAAACCAAAGACGGTTGGAAAATTGATATTAATAATACCTGGGGTAAAAATAATTTTCACTATTTCATCAAAGGAACTTTAAATGCATCGTTACAAGGTTCTTCACCAACAGATTTTGATGCTGGTGGACATAGTTTAAGTCAAAATACAACCAGTCTTGACCTTTCTAGATATTATCCAAACATCCTTAAAGGATTAAACATTGCTTTTGGTACAGAATACAGAACCGAAAATTTCGTAATTTTTGCTGGTGAAGAAGGATCTTATGCAACGTATGATGTAAATGGTCTGCCGATTACAGATCCTGCAAATCAAACACAGCCTACGGATCCTCTTTCTGGAGAATTGAGGCCTGGTGGGTCACAAGGGTTCCCAGGATATAGTCCTGCAAACGAGGTGGATCGCTCAAGGTCTAACCTTTCTATATATGCAGATGCGGAATTAGATATTTCTGATAGTTTTTTATTAGGAGTTGCAGGAAGGTTTGAAGAATATAGTGATTTTGGAAGTACCACTAATGGTAAATTAGCTTTTAGAATTAAAGCTACAGAAGCTATTAATATTCGTGGATCTGTAAGTACCGGTTTTAGAGCTCCTTCCCTAGCTCAGATATACTACAACCTTAGGTTCACTGATTTCCAGGGGGGTATTGCAACCGAAACCTTATTATCTGCTAATAATAGCCCTGTAACAGCTTCTTTTGGAATTGACCAACTCGATGAAGAAACAGCGCTAAATGGAGCCTTAGGTGCAACAGCAACTTTTGGAGGGTTTACAGCTACAGTAGATGGGTACTATATTAATGTTAAAGATAGAATTGTATTGACAGGAACATTTGCGGCTCCTCAAATACCAAATGTAGCAGAAGCACAATTCTTCGCCAATGGTGTGGATACAGAAACTATTGGTTTAGATTTAATACTATCCTGGAAAGGAAACTTTGATTTTGGTAATATATCAGCAACATTAGCCGGAAATATTAATAATATGACTATTGAAGATGTAAACAATGGAAGCCTAGACGAAGCTACCTTCTTCGGAGAAAGAGAAAAAGCATTCTTATTAGCCTCTGCTCCAGAAAGTAAATTTGCTTTTAATGCTAATTATAGCAAAAACAAATTTAATGCAGGACTTGGCTTGACACATTTTAGTGAGATTGTTCTTATCGATTTTGCAGATACAGAAGATGTATATGGTGCTAAAATTACTGCTGATCTAAATCTAGGATACAAGTTAACAGAAAATCTAAAATTTACTATTGGAGGAAACAATATCTTTAATGAGTATCCTGATCAACAGAATGACGGAGAAACAGAAGCTGGTGGATACTGGGATGCTGTTCAAATGGGATTTGGTGGAGCTTATTACTATGCTAGATTAGATTTTAATTTCTAAAACAACAAAACACCTAAAAGTATATACTAAAAGACCGCTTAAAGCGGTCTTTTTACTTTTCATTTGTACATCCTTTCTTTTTTTCTTGTTTAAACATAAAACTAGAACTTTCTTAAATACAACATAACTCTTATCTTCTTAATAATAACTTATAGTGTTTTCCTACATCTGCTCATCGTTTTGAGCCTAAAATATAGCAGCCGAATTTGGCTAACATCCCACCAGAACAACTTCTATTACTACATATTTTAAGTATCAATTCTTAAGGTTTTCAAAGTAAAAAAAACACATTTTTTTATGATTTTTTCACATATATTTTGAAAAATTCATAATACTTTATGTTAAATACTATCATTTTTAAATATATTTAGCCGACAATCATTTTAAACCAACATTCATTTAAACACAAATTATTACATGAAAAAACTCGCATTTATTTTAATCGTACTATCCACAAGTCTGTGCTTTTCGCAACAGACAGTAACTGGAGTCGTCTCGGATGCAGATGGTTCTCCTTTACCTGGAGTAAATATTATTGAAAAAGGAACCAGTAATGGTTCTACAACCGATTTTGATGGTAAATACAGCATCGAAGTTAATCCAGAAAGCATTCTGGTTTTCAGCTATGTAGGCTTTAATTCTAAAGAAGTATCTGTAAATTCTCAAACGATCATCAATATCTCACTAAATAGTGGAGCAGAACTAGAAGAGATTATCTTAGTAGGATCCAGAGCCCTACCAAGAAGTAATACTACTTCTTCGCTTCCTGTTGATGTATTACCAGCAAAAGAACTAACTTCTACTGGTCAAATTACATTCGATAAAGCGTTACAATATAAAATACCATCATTTAATACCGTTCAAACACCAGTAAATGATGCTACTTCATTATTAGATCCTTACGAGATTAGAAATATGGGACCGAGTAGGACCTTAATTCTTATTAACGGAAAACGTAAAAACTTAAGTGCTTTATTATATACTCAAACCTCTCCGGGAAGAGGGGAAACCGGCTCAGATATTTCTGCAATACCAACAGATGCTATAAAACGAGTAGAAATATTAAGAGATGGTGCATCTGCACAATATGGTTCTGATGCTATCGCAGGTGTGATGAATATTATTCTAAAAGACAATCCCGAAGAAGGTTCGGTGACCATTAGATCAGGAATTACATCTGAAGGAGACGGAGAAACGATTGGTATTAGTTTAAATAATGGTAGTTCTATAGGAGAAGATAAAGGTTTTTTTAACTATACTGTAGATTTCTCTAAGGTAAGCTTGGCCAACAGACCAGGAACTGTAGATGCACAAGGGGAATTTGATGATTTTGTATTCACAAATCCAGATAGCTATAGCAGCTATTTAGATGCTGGAGGACAAGCTTTAGACGGGGGAGCTACACTAACAGGTCTTACGGCAGAGCAAGCTCAGCAAGAATTTATTGATAACTATGTAGGCACTCCTAATCATACTACCAGGCTTGCAGAAATCAATGCTGCCAATACACAAGGAAGAGCAGATGTTGATCAATTTTTGGCTCTTAAACCAGATGCCGGAAATATTAACGGGTCGCCAGAAACATCTGCAGCAAAATTTTTGGTAAACGGTGGATATGATATCAGTAAAAATACACAGATCTATATGAATGCCGCTTATGTGTATAAAAAAGTAAATAGTTTTGCTAATTATAGGACTCCATATTGGAGAACATTGACAGACTTTCCGTATCTGGCAGATTTTTTCCCTGATGGGCCAAATGGTCAATATATAGGGTATGTACCTACTTTTGAAGGAGATCTTAATGATTATAATGCAACCATTGGTTTTAAAACTAAAAGAAATGGCTGGAATTATGATCTAAGTTATACTACTGGGGGTAACACACAAACCTATAAAGTAAATAACTCGCACAATCGTAATACGGTATATTCTCCATCTACATGGATTGACTCTAATGACAATGGTACTGTAGATCCTGGTGAACTCACACAAGGTTCTGAATTGTATAGAGAAAATAGTCCTATATCATTTGATCCCGGAGGAACTGGATTCAGACATAGCGTAGGAAATATTGATATCGCAAAATTACTTACCGATAAAATCAGTATTGCTTTTGGAGCAGAATTTAGAACAGAAACCTTTGAAATTATTGAAGGAGATCTTGCCTCGTATGATGGCGGTGGTGCCGATTCATTTGCCGGGAATAGTCCCGAAAATTCAGGAACTTTTAACCGTTATAATTTTGGAGGATATTTGGATATAGCGTATGATATTACCGAAGATTTTCTGGTTAACGGTACAGTTAGATTAGAAGATTATAGTGATTTTGGTGACGCTTTTGTGTGGAAATTGAGTTCACGCTACAAATTTTTAGAAGATAAATTAACGTTAAGAGCCTCTATCTCTACAGGATTTAGAGCACCAACACTTCATCAAATTTATACTCAAAAAGCGCAATATAGTTTTGTTCCGGGAGCAGGAATTCAAGTTGGCGGACTAATAAATAATGTTTCTCCTCAAGCAAAATTATTAGATATTCCACAATTAGATGCAGAAGAATCTACAAATATAACTGTAGGTATTGGAGCTAAAATCAACAACAATATAAACTTCACAATTGATTATTACAATATTCAGGTTGAAGATAGAATTGTACTTAGTACCGAAATTGGAAAAACTGCCACCGATGCCGTTGGTAATAGTATTGGTAATACAAACCTTGATCAATTACTAAATAATAATAACCTAAATGATCTAAGCTTTTTTGTTAATGCATTAGACACCAGAACTTCTGGGATAGATGTCGTTGCAAATTATAAAAATATAGATCTTGCCGGTGGTTCTCTTGGGTTTAGTTTATCTGGTAATTATACAATAGAAAACGAAAGAGATGGAGATGTTAAGAATCCGGAAATTGTTGCGAATGCAGGACAATCTGTCGTTAACCTAACTCAGGAAGCTCTATTCTTTACCTCTAGGCCTAAGACCAAATGGATTTTGGGAACCAATTACAATATCGGTAAATTTGGGTTTAACCTAAATAATACATATTTCGGAAAAACAGAATTTAGACAACAAGGTTTAGGTCCTAATTTAAAAACTGAGTTTATCCCAAAAATTGTTACGGATTTAGGTATTGATTTTAATGCAACAGATAAATTTACTGTGTCTGTAAACGTTAACAATCTATTAAACGTTTTACCAGAATGGGAATTTAAATCTCTTAACGCTGCTGGTGATGCACTTCTTAATGATCCGGCAGAATTAAAAACCCGTTCTAATTTAATCACTTTTAATCAAAGGTATTCTCAAATGACATATAATGGTTTTCATTTTAGTCAATTAGGTACTATGTTTAATGTATCACTAAACTATAAATTATAGTTAATTAAATTAGAATGGATTGTTTAAATAACAGCTAAAAAACATCCATTCTGTCATATAAAGCAGAGTCGAAATATACCTAGAGTAAAAGATGATTGTCTTTCGGCTCTGCTTTACATGTCAAAAAAATAAACTTTTCTGCCCCTCTTATTTGCTCTATATCTTTTAAAAAAGTTAAATCTTTCACTTTATGTATTGTATCAAAAGCTAGAATCCTATTTTTGCATGAATTTTAGTAATAGATATTCATGAAAGATTTAACTCGTTACTTTTACAACCTTTTAGTTTCAAAAGGTATTTCAGAACATACAGCAGAATACTTAAACCTTCTTATTGGGATATGTATCCTGGTAGTTGTTCTTTTTGTATTAGATTTTGTAATGAAAAAAGTTATTGTAACGATCTTTAAAAGCTATGCTTCAAAATCTAAAAATACCTTCGATGATCATTTGGTAAAAAATAAAACCTTTGATTACCTGGCACATATAGTACCATTATCGCTAACCATATGGATTGTTCCCATGCTGTTTATTGCTTTTCCTACAGCAGAAAAATATCTGGAAACCCTATTCAATATTATGGTTATTGTTTTAACGATATGGATTTTAAGAAGTATCCTTAGAACGTTTAGAGATTTTTTAAAATCTTTAGACTCCTTTAAAGATAAACCTATTGACAGTTATGTACAGGTGTTTATGATATTTGTATGGTTTATAGGGGCTATTCTGGTATTCTCATCAATGACGGGCAAATCAATATGGACATTTTTAACAGCACTTGGAGCTATGTCTGCCGTTATCCTTCTAATTTTTAAAGATACTATCCTGGGGTTTGTTGCAAGTATACAAGTAGCAGTAAATGATACCGTGAGAATTGGGGATTGGATCACTATGCAAAAATATGGAGCAGATGGAGATGTGATCGAGATTAACCTATCTTCGGTAAAAGTTCAGAATTTTGATAAAACGATCACGACAATCCCAACGTATTATCTTACATCGCAATCATTTAAAAACTGGCGAGGTATGATGAATTCTGGTGGAAGAAGAATTAAAAGAGCATTGTTAATCAAAACATCGAGTATTTCATTTTTATCTGAAGATGATCTCAATAAATTAAAAAAAATTGAACTTATTGAAGGGTATCTTACTACAACTCAACAAAAAATAGACTCTTACAATCATGAATCTAAGATTGATAAAAGCGTGTTGATGAACGGAAGAAACCTGACCAACATGGGCGTTTTTAGAATGTATGTAGAGTTATACCTAGAAAACCACCCGTTTATCAATAAGGAAATGACAATTATGAGTCGTCAATTACCACCTTCTGCACAAGGAACACCTTTAGAAATATATGCCTTTAGTAATAACAAAGTTTGGAAAAACTATGAACAGATAATGGCAGACATTTTTGATCATTTACTATCTGCAATACCCTATTTTAATCTAGAGGTATTCGAACTAAATTATACTCCTGAAAAATAACGTAACACCAATAATTTTATGATTTCAAGCTTTAGAATAATCAGCTATCTTGAGGGTATTTCATACCTACTTATTCTCTTTGTAACCATGCCTTTAAAATATATTTTCGAATCTCCAGAGCCTAATAAAATAATAGGAATGGCTCACGGGTTTCTTTTTCTAATTTATATTGTATTTGCATTTCTTGTGAAACCAGAAAAACAATGGAACAACAAAACACTTATGATTGTCTTAGTTTGCTCTATTATCCCTTTCGGAACTTTTTGGATGGATCGAAAGTATTTACGCTAAAAGTTTATTGTGCCATTAAAATCACCATGGTAAATACTATGCAAATTAATAACACTATGGAATTTCCCATTACTCCTTGGTTGTAAAGATAAACTTCCATCTCGTAAAGGAATCTCCTTTCCATTGAGGAGTATTGCTAAAATAGTATTATTATGTTGCACACAATTACAATCAGGCTTATTATAATGATAATTATAATCATTAGAATGAGCGGTAACAATAATTATCTCAAGTACCTCGCCTGTATCTAAGTTATATATTATACGTTCTCCCTCATTTTCGGAAGGTAATAAAGAAGCATTAGTCACTTGATATACATATCTTCCGCTTGGACCATTTTGATTATTTATTGCTCCAAAACTATGGTTACATGGATTACAAGTTGACACAATTACAGGAGGTTTACGTCTTTGCCTTGGCATAGGGCGTTTTGATCTTCCTTTTACAATCACAACTTCTGGGATAGGATGATTTATATTTACAGATACTTTTCCTACAATCCTAATTTGAGCAGAAACCGGAAACATTACTATTAATATTAAAAATACGAAAGGAATATAATATTTTTTCATGCTGATAGAAATTGTCTTTATTATTTCTCAAACAATTTTATCAAACGTTATGCCATAAATGAAAACAATTAAATTCTAACTATTTACTCAACCATTACTCTGGATACTCTATCCTAAGGTGGTAAATATTAGTTAGTTTACGTTTAAAGACTTTTTTAATCTGTTGGATTTCTTTAAAAGTAATATTGGCGTTCAGAAACTGATCATCTTCCATTTGTTTACTAACAATTTTTTCTACAAAAGAATCGATCAAACTACTTGTAGGATTTTTAAGGCTTTTTGAAGCAGCTTCTACACTATCACTCATCATTAAAATAGCAGTTTCTTTAGAAAATGGTTTCGGACCGGGATACCTAAAATCCTCAATATTCACATTTTCATTAGTTTCTTTTTCTTTACTATAAAAATAATAAACGGTACTAGTACCGTGGTGAGTTCTAATGAAATCGATAACACGATCAGGTAAGTTATTTTTTTTAGCAATCTCTATGCCTCGTATCACATGGTTAATGATAATTTTTGCACTCTCTTTCGGGGATAACACATCATGTGCATTACCCGAGGCAGATTGATTTTCGGTAAAATATGTAGGGTTTGCCATCTTACCAATATCATGATATAATGCTCCTACTCTTACCAACATAGCATTAGCTCCTATTTCATTAGCGGCAGCCTCTGCAATATTAGCCACATTAAGTGAATGGTGAAATGTTCCTGGAGCTTTATTAGACAATTCTTTAAGTAAAACCGAATTTGTATCACTAAGTTCTAATAATGAAACATCAGAAATTAATCCAAAAACCTTTTCATAAGCATAGATTAAAGGATGCACTATAAGAGTTGCAAATCCACTTATCACAAACAACCCAACCGTTACCCAGTCGATATTACTTATACTTCCTTCATGAATAATATGAAATGCAATATATGCCAGGATATAAATTAGTGTGATCTGGCCCACAGAAATAAACAAATTAGCTCTCTTAAAAGATTCTGAAATTGTTAATATCGTTACAATTCCTGCAATAATCTGCAAAAAGGTATACTCATAACTATTAGGAACAACAAACCCCAGTATAAGTACTGTAATAACATGAGTAAACAACCCCAATCTCGAATCAAAAAATGCTTTAAGAACCAGAGGAAGAATACACAAAGGAACAACATAGATATATTCTGATCGATATTTAACCACCAAAGTGGTTATCAATACCAGAAAAAGAACATTGAAAAAAATAAAAGTTACCTGAGTATTGTTTTCATATATATCTGTTCTATATTTTTTAATAAACAATAGTAGCATCATAAGTGCTAATGAAACCAATAAGCAATATCCTAATACAATCCAGTAGAAGTTTTTATCACTCCATACCTGGGATTCATATTCTGCTTTTAACGAATTTAATATTTGTAATTTATCTCCTTCTACTACCTCTCCTTTGGCTATAATTCTGCTCCCCCTGGACACTCCTCCTCTTGTAGTAAGAACTTTCTCTAGTTCAATTTCTAAAGTGCTCTCTGTTAGCCTTTTGTTTAATCTTACATTTGGCTTTATCAAATCATAAAACAGTGCGACGTAATCGCTTTTAAACTTTGTATATTCACTTTTATCAATACGAGAATTAATAGTTTTAGTTAGGGCATCAGAGGTTAGAATTTGGCCATATGTTATTGCTTCTGCAGTATTTCCTTTATTTAAAAAAATTTGTCTATCACTGCCATAAGAGTATTTTTCTTGCAGCACTCCATGTCTATATATATCATTTAACAATATTCTACCAAAAAGCTTTGCTTGGTCTCTACTGCTACTTTGATCAAGTACTTTTAAATAATTAGAAAATGTAGTATCATAAGATTCTTTAGCAGAATTAGCAATTATAGTATCATACTCAAAATAGGGAATTACATTATCATTAATTCGTTTTTTCTCTTCCTCTATTTCTGCTTCAGTTTTTGCAATAGCAAAATCAAAAGGAGCGTATAAATTCTCATATTGCCAAGGTTTACCTTTTGTAAATTCATATTTAAATATCCCCCCTTTAGGAAATAAATATACAATGAGTGCTGTAGTGCATATAAAAAGAAAAATCCTATATATAGAGGATTGTCTTTTATATAATTTGTTCAAAAAACTTTTCATGATCCTATTTTTTTTTAATCAATCCCAATTCACTGATTAAAAATTCAATATTACTTGTAATGTCTTTTCAGCATTGTTTCTCTATCAAACATTTTAGTTCATAATTCATAAAATCCAATAACTAAAACTTTATTTATGTACCCTACAAGTAGTATTATATAAATTACTCAAAAGTAATAAAAAATAAGTCAGCACCTCATTATAACTCTTGTTAGTAACTTCACTATGCATATCCTTTAAAAATCACTAAATTCGCAAAAAACAATACACACATTTTTAAAACATAAATAATGAGTAAAGAAGTAGTAATCGTATCTGCAGCACGTACACCAATAGGAAGTTTTATGGGAAGCTTATCTACTGTTCCGGCTACCCAATTGGGAGCTACTGCAATCAAAGGTGCATTAGATAAAATAAATCTGGATCCTTCACTAGTTCAAGAGGTATATATGGGTAATGCAGTTCAGGCTGGAAATGGACAAGCTCCTGCCAGGCAAGCTGCATTAGGAGCAGGTATCAACGACACTGTTCCTTGTACAACCGTAAATAAAGTATGCTCGAGTGGTATGAAAGCTGTTATGCATGCTGCACAAACTATTGCTTTGGGTGATGCAGATATTGTAGTTGCTGGAGGGATGGAAAATATGAGTTTAATACCTCATTATGTGCGATTAAGAGCAGGGCATAAATTTGGACCTCAGACTATGGATGATGGTATGCAAAAAGATGGATTAGTAGATGCTTATGATCATAATGCAATGGGAGTTTGTGCAGATCTTTGTGCTACAGAACATAATTTTAGCAGAGAAGATCAGGATGCTTTTGCTATTCAATCTTATGAACGTTCTGCAAAAGCTTGGGCAGATGGTAAATTCAATAATGAAGTAGTACCTGTAGCAGTACCACAACGTCGTGGAGAGCCTATTATGATTACAGAAGACGAAGAGTATAAAAACGTAAAAATGGAAAAAATACCTGCTTTACGTCCTGCTTTTTCTAAAGAAGGAACAGTTACTGCTGCAAATGCTTCTACAATTAATGATGGTGCAGGGGCTGTTGTTGTTATGAGTGCCGAAAAAGCTCAAGAACTTGGATTAGAGCCTCTTGTAAGAATAAAAAGTTATGCAGATGCTGCACAAGAGCCGAAATGGTTTACTACTGCGCCAGCAAAAGCATTACCAAAAGCAATAGAAAAAGCAGGAATCTCTCTTGATGATGTAGATTTCTTTGAATTTAATGAAGCTTTCTCTGTTGTTGGGCTAGCAAATCAAAAAATTCTGGGACTTAATGACACCAATACCAATGTAAATGGGGGTGCTGTTTCTTTAGGACATCCACTAGGATGTTCAGGTGTACGAATATTAATTACCTTAATCAACGTATTAGAACAAAACGACGCCAAAATCGGTGCTGCAGCTATCTGTAATGGTGGTGGTGGTGCATCGGCTATGGTAATCGAAAGAGTATAGTTGTACATTAGAAAACCGAAGTTAAGGGCCGAAAGCTATTCCCCTTAACTTCGATTTTCTGAATTTCAATCTAATCATATAATAATCTGACGTTTATTCGTCTTTTTCCTATAAAAAATTCATGCAATACGGTATTTGTAATTTAAGTATTGTCCCGTTACGTTTTGAACCTCAAGACCCTAGTGAAATGGTTTCCCAAATATTATACGGTGAACATTTTAAAGTGTTAGAAAAACGTAAAAAATGGAGTAAAATTCGATTGGCTTTTGATCGTTATGAAGGCTGGATTGATAACAAACAATATATAGAAATCACCGAAGAAGAATATACTAATTTCGATAAAAAACCGCTTTGCATGGTGGGAGATATGGTCGAATTTGTAAGCTGTGATGAGAACCAACTAATGCTTATTCCTCTTGGATCTTCTCTGAAAGCATTAGACTTTTTTAAACATCACTATGAAGGGGCTCGAATTACAGAAAAACAACCTAAAGATAATATCATAAATACCGCTTTTCTATTTCTTAATGCGCCGTACCTATGGGGTGGAAAAACAAATTTTGGTATTGATTGTAGTGGCTTTTCTCAAATGGTATATAAACTTAATGGGTATAAATTATTACGAGACGCATCTCAACAAGCAACTCAAGGAGATCCGTTAAGTTTTATAGAAGAAAGTGAACCTGGAGATCTTGCATTTTTTGATAATGAAGAAGGGGCAATTACCCATGTAGGTATTATAATGAAGGACAACTATATCATTCATGCGCATGGTAAAGTACGTGTAGATCGTATCGATCATACTGGGATTTATAATGCCGAGAAACGTACACACACACATAAATTAAGAGTAATCAAACGAATTATCTAGTTAAGATACATTCGCTTTGATCTTTTATACTTATTAATTAATTGCTGCAATCATAATCTTTATTTTCTAAGTTCCCAGAACTTGATAGCTGTAAATGTAGTGATGATCTTATCTAGGTTTTTAAAAAATTAGTATCCAATTAATTCAGTATCAAAATGGAATTACCAGAAGTTCTAATCAAACCAGTGCAACCAGAAGATAACCGTAAGTTATTGGATATCGGACGTCAGACATTTTATGATGCCTTTGGTCCTCCTCATAATACAGAAGAAAATATCAATGGGTACCTTAATGAAAAATTCACCTTGGATAACATTACACAAGAACTTCAAAATCCAAACTCTAAGTTTTACTTTGCGACAATAAATAATGATATAGCTGGGTATATTAAAATAAATTTTAGTAATGCTCAAACAGAACCCGTAGAAGGTAACACTCTAGAAATAGAACGAATATATGTCGTAAAGGAGCATCAGGGCAAAAAAATTGGGCAATTGCTATTTCAAAAAATCTTACAAATAGCAAAAGAAAAATCTATAGAGTTTATCTGGTTAGGTGTCTGGGAGAAAAATCCCGGGGCTATCAAGTTTTATAAAAGAAATGGTTTTAAAATCTTTGATACTCACCGATTTATGTTAGGAACAGATCTTCAAACAGATATGATGATGAAACTCATTTTATAAACTTTATGATTTTTATAACAATACACATTGCTAATTTTAATTATTTTTGAAACGATCATTTCACTATAAGTATGCCAAAAGTAGAAACATTTAATAGAAACACAGTTTTGCAAAAAGCTACCGAAGTATTTCATAAAAAGGGATATAATGGTACTTCTATGCAAGATTTGGTAGATGCTACTGATTTAAATCGATCTAGTATTTACAACTCTTTTGGAAGTAAATTAAATATGTTTCTCGAAGTTCTTTCGCATTATCAATCTATATACGGAAACAGTTTTAGCCAAAAGTTAGCACAATCTTATAATGCAACCGAAGCCATTGAAGCTATTTTTGATTTATATATTCACGAAATTATTAATGATAATGATCGTAAAGGTTGTTTGGTTATTAATTGTAAATCAGAAATGACAAACCAGGAGCCTTTGATTAAATCCTTTATGGAAAAAAATCAAGATAGAATGATTGCAATGCTCGAAGATATTGTGACCAAAGGGCAAATGGAAAAGATATTTAACCAAAATCAGACAGCTGGCCAATATGCATTATACCTCTTTTCGTCTATACAAGGACTTAGAATGACAGGAATACTAAATAAAAATGAAAATGATTTAAGGAATCTCACTCGTACTGTACTCAAAGTACTATACTAATTTTTTTTAACCTATTTTGAAACGATTGTTTCAAATAAACTATTTATAAATACAAAAATAATACAATGAAAAAGTTACAAAACAAAGTTGCAGTTATTACAGGGGCCAATAGCGGAATAGGATTGGCAACAGCAAAGCTATATTTACAGGAAGGAGCCAAAGTGGTACTTTCGGGAAGGCGTCAAGAAGCACTAGACGAAGCTGCAGAAGCACTTGAAGGCGATTTTATTACCGTAAAAGCAGATGTAGCAAAAGCAGAAGATAACAAAAGATTAATTGAGGAAGCAACCACTAAATATGGAAAAATTGATGTGTTATTTCTAAATGCCGGAATTGCACCAGTAGCTCCTACACACGAAATAACAGAAGAGCATTACGATACTTTATTTAATACCAATGTAAAAGGGCCAATATTAGCTACCAAAGAAGCATTACCTCATATCAATGACGGTGGGGCTATATTATTTACAAACTCTATTGTTTCTCAAAAAGGGTTTGATGGATTAGGTGTTTATTCTGCGACCAAAGGAGCATTACGAGCCTATCAACGTGTTTTAACCTCTGAGGTGAAATCTAGAGGTATTCGTGTTAATTCTATTGCGCCGGGACCTATCGAAACACCTCTTTACGGTAAAATGGGATTACCAGAAGATGTTGTAGAAGAAATGGGTAAAGGTTTTGCTCAACAAGTACCATTAGGCCGTTTCGGAACTTCTGAAGAAGTTGCAAAATCAGCTTTATTTCTAGCCTCAGAAGATGCATCTTTTATTAATGGTGTGGATTTAGAAATTGATGGTGGGCTAAGTCAAATATAAAATACTTCTTCGTGAAAAAAAGGCTGATTTCTATCAAAATCAGCCTTTTTAAATATGTCTCAATTCTTTTATCGTTCTTTTTAGTATCAAAACTCTATAAAACTCAAAATATTAGGTTTTGCATAACACATTGATTATTTGTATATTATCATCCGAAAATTAATGATACGTATAAAAAAAACCTACTTTTTTTGCGTAATTTCCAGACAAATCCCATCTGGTATATACTTCTTAAAACCACTATACTATGGGAGAAAAAAATGATACTCGCAAATGGTTCTGTCAAACAGAATTATATAGAAATTTCTTCAAAAAAATAATACCTGTTACTACAAATAGACATAGCTATACTTATCATAAAGCAATAACGCTTCAAAATAACAAGTCAACCTCAGATATATTCTTTTCGGGATATCGTTTATTCTTCAATTCTAAAAATTTCTTAACACATACACATAATTCTAATGGTATACATCATGTATATTACTACAATGATGATTTCTACCGTATATTCGATAAAAATAATTCTAGTTCTACTTCCCCAGTAGAAACCCTATAAGGGAGTTATCGGATTGTCATATGTATCGTTTAGCATATTCGAAATAATTGCCTCAAGTAAAATTTATTAACAAAAAATCAATTAAGATGAAAAAACTGCACAACAAAGTAGCTGTTATTACAGGAGCAAACAGCGGAATCGGATTAGCAACGGCCAAGCTGTATTTACAAGAAGGTGCCAAAGTGGTACTCTCAGGAAGACGCCAGGAAGCATTGGATGAAGTTTCAGAAACACTTGTAGGGGATTTTATAACCGTTACAGCAGATGTAGCCAAACCAGAAGATAATAAAAGATTGATTAAAGAAGCTATAAATAAATATGGTAAAATTGATATTCTATTCCTTAATGCTGGCGTTGTTTTACGTCCCACTCCAACTCATGAAATCACAGAAGCACATTATGAAGAGATTTTTAATATTAATGTAAAAGGACCAATATTAGCCGTTAAAGAAGCATTACCACATATTAATGATGAAGGAACAATCCTTTTTAATAACTCTGTAGTAACACATCGAGCTTTTGACGGTCTAGCGATATATTCTGCCACCAAGGGTGCATTACGTGCTTACCAAAGGGTTTTAACATCAGAAGTAAAGTCCAGAAGTATTCGCGTTAATTCTATTTCTCCAGGGCCTATTACAACTCCTATTTTTAGTAAAATGGGGCTACCAAAAGATGTTTCAGAAGAAATGGGAAAAGGTTTTGCCAGTCAAGTACCTTTAGGTCGTTTTGGGACTCCAGAAGAAATAGCTAAATCTGCTTTATTTCTGGCATCTGATGATGCATCTTATATTAATGGTATAGAATTAGAAGTTGATGGAGGAATGACTCAGGTTTAATTTCCTTATCTATTCTATCACGACATAAACTACATTAAATCAAGATCGAAGAGTTTGTTGTTTACTGATCAATATATCTGTGAGGTTTTATTAATAAATCATTTTAAGTTTAAAAACCTCACAGAATTTTCCAATGTTAATAATATAATTTTTTAAAACGTCAAGCTCAGACAATCCTGATCAGATAATTGTTTCCATTGTTTACATAGCTCATTAAAACTGGATTTGATTTTTTTAACATCGGATAATTTCATTTTTGGAGGTTGAATTGACATCGTATTTGTTTCCCAAATAACCAAAGAAATAAATTCTTCTATCGTACTAGAACCCGAACCTAATGCTTGAAGATTTCTTGCTAAGACCTCGGCAAGCCAAGATTCTTTTCCTAAGGTTTTAATAATTTCTTTATTAGAAAGGTCTTCTATAGTCATCCCTGATTTTATCATTCCATAAAACCCTTGTTTTAAACCAAAATAAGATTCTACAACAAAATGTGCCATATCATGATTAGGAAGATCAGGGCCTAAACCAGTACTGGTTATACTGCCATCTTCTCTAATACAAGACAATACATTTCTTCTATTATCTTTTATGATTCGTATTTCCATTATTCTCTAATCAATTAAAGAAACACCATTAAGGTCCGTAGTAAGCACATCACTCATGTAATCAAAAAATGGTCTTAGCAATTCATAATGGTATACTACTTTATCTAGAAAATCAGGTGCAAAAACCTCATCATCTGTAAAGTTATGAGCGACAAAAAATGATTTGTTTTTGATCAAATCAATATTAGGGTGATCTTTACTAAATCCTTTTGGAGCTGTTTTTACCTGGTTTGAAGAGTCAAAACCATTAAATGCTTTCTTGAAATCTGCATTTGATAATATTTCACGAATCTCTTGGTCATCCATTTCGAATTCTTTCCTAACTCGTAATAAATCTGCTGGTTCTGGGCTAAAAAAACCTCCTGCCATAAGTGAATTACCTGGTTCTAATCGCAAATAATACCCTCCTCTCCTATGTGCTCCTGCCCTACTAAAACTTGCGCTGCGATGCACATTATACGGTGTTTTATTTTTACTAAAACGAACATCTCGATTAATTCTAAATACTTTAGTTTTTTCGATCTCGTCTTTCTCATTTAATCGTTCTGCAACAGATGCATAAAACGCTTTGAGTATTTTTTCATTACTTTGATACTGTTTCTTATTTTCTGTCATCCAATCTCGATGATTGTTTTCTTTTAGATCTTTTAAAAATTCAAATATTGTTTTTGGTATGGTACTCATATAATATACTTTGATCTTAAAAATACTAAAATCTGTTTTCTCTATAGAAGTTTAACTAAATTTTATGGAATACAGTAGATCAAACTTTACTTTATTTCAACAAAAAAGAGAAGCACATTGCTTCCCTTTTTTGCATTTTCTAAAAACTGGGTTATTAGAATTGATCTAATAAATAATTTATCAAATCTGTTGTGGTTACTATACCTACCAGTTTATCATTATCTACTACGGGTAATGCATGAAATTCTTTTTTTGACAATATTTCTGCAACTTCTTTGATTGTTGTACTAGAACTTACACTTATCAGATTTTTTGCCATTACCTGTTCTATAGTAAACATTTCGTAAACTACCGTGTCAACATCTTGCTCATCTATTTCTACGGCATCGGCAAAACTTATACGTAGTAAATCTGTATAACTTAACATACCAATAATGGCATCGCCACTAACTACAGGAATATGACGAATATTATTTTCTTTAAATAGCTTTTCCGCTGTTTCTAAACCATTAGTGTGATTTAAGGTAATTACATCGGAAGTCATAATTTTGGAAACAGGTGTTCTTTTTTTCATTCTATTAGGTTTAAATTCTATACTAAAGATAGGATCAAACTCATAAAAAAATTATGATAAATATCAGTTCATGTATTCAAAATTTGTGTCGATATTTCAATACATTATTCCTATCAATTGCAGATCGATTCACAGTTATAAAATGATAACATCATCAAATCATTAAAACAATGATAACCAATGCTATTGCATAACCTATTATAATAGATTGCCAAAAAGTATGTGCTTTTTTTAAGTCCATAAAATAAAACGATACGCCAATAAATTTTAATGCAGATAATAGTAAAATGATAAAAGAAATATTTTTATTTATTGCACCTGATATTATTCCCGAAATAACGGTTAGCAATATTAAAAACACATAGGTAATAGTTATACTTTTTTTCATGGGATATCTTTTAAAATTAGTGTACATCACTTAAAACAGACATGTCTCTTTTTTATCAAAAAAATAAATAAATGATAGGAAAAATAAATAACCATATCAAATCACACATATGCCAAAATGAAGCACTTGCTTCAACATCTTCTATATTTGTTTTCTCTTTTCTTAGTCCGAAGTAAACAGAGCCTAATATCACCAAACCAACAATAACATGTATGACATGAAATAAAGTGAGTAACCAATAAAATGTAAAAAACAAATTATGATTAATATCAAGGCCTAGATTTATTTTCTCGTTATATTCAAAGGTCTTTATTAGTAAAAATAGTATTCCAAACAGCATGGTTACTAATAACAGTATTTTAGATTTTTGTGGGATATTAATTTTTAGATAATGAACCGAAATTGCCATACAAAAACCGCTGGTAAGCAAAAGAATAGTATTAAGAATTCCATAAACCGGATTTAACAGCATCCTTGATTGATGAAAAAGATCAGGTTCTTGTTTGCCACAATATACCATTGCTATTATAGCCATTCCAAAAGTTATTAATTCTAAAGAAATTATGATCCACATAAGAATTCCTCCTGGCGGGTAGTATATATTGCTATAGTTAATAGTTGTTTGTTTCATTTATCTTCTTTAATCCTTCACTACTTGTATAGAGTTCTATCTAACAATTGTACTTTTCTTTATATTTTTAATCCCAATCCAACAGTCGTTTTTCTCCTTTCAGTTTTTGAATTTCGGTTACATCCTGGGACATTTCGATAACTCCTTTATAATTTTTGTGTTTATCTCTAATGGCAAAGTATCGGATATGAATTACCTGACCTCTGTAATTAAACCAGAATTCTGCCACGTCTTTTGTACCAGCTCTAAACTCATCTACTATACGTAGTACCATATCTACACTTTTGGGAGGGTGACAAAAACGAACTTCTCTTCCTATAATTCCTTTGCTTCTGGGAAAAACGCGATCTTCTCCCCGATTATAAAAAATAACTTTATCGTTTTCGTCTACATAAGTAATATCAACCGGTAAATAGCAAAGCAATAGGTTTACCTGATTTGGGGTCATGTAACCCTCATCATAATGAAAGGTATCTTCTAAAGAAAATGGTAAATCACGTTCGGTAAAATCTTCGCTTGGGTGAATATATGCTGTTTCTATTGCGGGATATGGCTTTGGTTTCTGGGGTAACATCCACCCCATTTCTTCATCTCCTTCATAAAATTCTTTCCAATCTTCTTCACTAAGTATTTGCATGGCAATAGGAAACAATCTCATATCTTCAAGAGTGAGAAGGCGCTTTATTCCTTCTATCAAATACGGAAGGTTTTCTATGATTTTAGTAGTATTTCTCTCTGCATTATGTGTATTTAGCAGCCTAATCTGGTCTCTTAAATTGTCATGAAAAGACCACATACCCCTGCTGGGGCCATTCCAACCATGTTTCTCTAAATACGGAAATAGCTGGTTCTCTTTTCGAGCAAATCGTTTTTCTATAGTTGTTAATTGGTTAAATATATTGAAGTACTGTTGAAAGTCTTCTATCGCATCTGCTTCATATAATTCTGATAGTAATTTCTGGATGAGTTCACTTTCCTGATAATACACTTTTACCGGGTGTCCCTCGGGTAATTTCTCTACTTCTGGTAAAAAAGAATTCATTTAATTTTGGTATTTTATTTTTTCATAAAGCTGTACTAATGATTGTAAGAGTTCTACCGGTGTTGTTAAAATCTGATAATGATTCTGCCCGAACATTTGTGGTAGGTAGTATTTTGCCTGAGCTTCTATAGCTAATGCATACGAATTTATTTGTCTTTGGTTTAGTTCTCTAAGTGCTTGTTTCACATCGTTAATGCCATATTTCCCTTCGTATTTGTCATAATCATTAGGTTTCCCATCAGAAATAAGAATTACCCATTTATTTTTGGTAGTACGCTGATCCATCAGCATTCCAGAATGTCTTAGTGCAGCACCAATACGAGTATATCCACAAGGCGATACTGCTCCTATCTTAAACTTGGATGTATTCCAGTCATCTTCAAATCCTTTTAGAGTGATATAAGTAGAATAGTTTCTGGTTTTAGAATAAAAACATTGTATAGAAAAGTCGACTCCAAACTCATTCAGGATTTCTCCAAAAATTATGGACACCTGTTTTTCTACATCAATTACTTTATTCCCAGCAGCATATCCATCACTAGATAAGCTAACATCTAACAATAATAAAATAGAAAGATCTTTTTCTTTTTTCCGTTTAGACACATACACTTTATCCGAAGGTGTATGTCCAGAATGCACATCGGTAAATAAGTCTGTAATCATGTCTAAGTCGAATTCTTCTCCTTGTACCTGTCTTCGTTGTTGTTGGTATTTATTATTAACAGAGGTAAGCATTTTACGAAGTCCCATTAAAGTCGAAGCATTTTCTTTTAATGTTTTTTTATAATACTCAATGTCGGTTTCGATTTGATTTTTAGGATAAACCTTACAAAAATCTGGTTTATAGTCTCGTTTAGAACAATCCCATTCGTCATAAGATATATGGTATCCTTTGGTATCTGCTTCAATGCTTTCTGAAATTGTTGTATTTTCTATAAAATCAGCCTGATATATAGAGTGTGTGGGATCATCAACCCTTACCGTATGTTTCATAGTAAGCTCTTCTAGTGCATTGCCATGCTCCTCTAGTTCATCATCTCCATCAAAATCACGCCATCCCCCATCATACTCCTCTGCTGTTTCTACTTTTTCAAAATTATGGGTAAGTACATAATCTTCCTGTGTCTTTTTGTCTACTTCTATATTTACGATCTCTTCTACGGCATTAGCCTTTAGCGTAGTTTTGATTTCATCCAGAATTGCTTCTTTTGCTTTCTCAGAAAAATTCTTTAGCTCATATTTTGGTTTTAAAAATGGATCATTGCTCATCCATTTTCCATAGATATAGGTAAAATCTGGCTGTTTTTCTTTTGGTGTTATTGCTTCAAAACAGGTTTTTAGTTTCTGATATATCTCTAGTACAAAAGGAAATTGACCCTGTACTTCAATCAAAACCTTATCAGAGGTTTCTCTTGCTTTTTTTTGAGCCTCTTCTATAGCATATTCATCTGCTGGAGTAAAATTAAATCCCAGTTTTTTTTGCATCGATAAATAGACTGTTCTAAATACATAAAATGAAATATTTTCTTCTATCGTTAAAAATTCTGAAAAACGAGTTGGTAGAAAGAAATTATTATTCTTATATCCGCCTTCTCTTTCGGCTTCAAAAAGCTCTATTGCTTCTCCAGTTATTGCTCGAGCCAGAATCGTTAATCGTGGTTTTATATCTTCTAACTTTACTGCAAATTGATTTTTTTCCTGAGACTTTTTTTTCCGTCTTTTTAAAAAACTAACTACTTTGCTATATATGTATTCATCAGGCTCAAACATAAGATTCTGTTATATCATTAAATCACATAGGTCTGTCAATGCAGTTGTTATTTCCTCATCATCTGTTAGTGGTTCTACTACAGCTACCTTAACCGATAATCGTTTTGGCAATCCAGAATGAATCAATTTTGCAGCATCAACCAATAATCGTGTTGAAACCGTTTCTGTTAACCCTAATTCTGTAAGATTTCTGATCTTATTGGCAATATTCACCAGTTTTCTTGCTAATGCCTCGGTAACACCTGTTTCATTTTCTATAATTTCAGACTCTATCTTTGGAGATGGATATTGAAATGATACTGCAATAAATCGTTGTCTTGTAGATGGTTTTAACTCTTTAAATCCTTTTTGATACCCTGGATTAAAAGAAGCAACCAACATAAAATCCCGATGTGCTTTTATAGTCTCTCCTAATTTATCAATAAACAACTCTCTTCGATGGTCTGTTAATGCATGAATTGCCACGATAACATCTGGCCTGGCTTCTGCTATTTCGTCGAGATAAATAATAGCTCCTTCTTTTACCGCTTTTGTCAAAGGACCATCTATCCATATAGTTTCTGCTCCTTTAATTATGTAACGACCTATCAAATCTGTAGATGACGTCTCTTCATGACAAGAAATCGTAATTAGCTTTTTCCCTAATTGATATGCCATATATTCAATAAATCTTGTCTTTCCTGTTCCTGTAGGTCCTTTTAAAAGAACAGGAAGTTTATTTTTATAAGTATGCTCAAAAACTTCTATCTCCTTGGCAATGGGCTTATAAAAAGGTGGATTTAGTGGTACTTCTACAGCTATTTTAGATAGTATTGTTTTGTTTCCGTTGGTAGCATTATGATCCATAATTTTATTGTTTTTAAATTGAAAAAGGCCTAAAAAGTTATGAGTAGTAATAAATGAAGTCTTTCGAATCGTTTTATCACTGTAACATCAATCGTACATCTACAGTATATGGGGGAAAGGTAGATACATAAACGCAACATGTCTTTTTAGACCTTATCTTGAAAAAAGAAAACTATATTTTATATCAATTAGACTTCTCGAACTTCCATAGCTTCATCATTAGGGCGACCATGCTTTATGAAATCAATTATATATAATATGATTCCGATAGTAAATAATGATGCACAGAGAATCAATACAACGAAGTGAATGCTAATCTCTTTTTGTACAGCCATAAATTCCATTTTAAACTTACGTTCTAAATATACCTGAGCAACACCAGCGACACCAAAAGCAACTGTCATACCTATCATACCTATATTTGATGTCCAGAATGAAGTTCTTCCTCTTACACTATTGTACAATTTTCTACCTGTTAGATTTGGTAAAGAATAACTAATAATTGCAAGTACAATCATTGCATATGCTCCCCAAAAAGCAAGGTGACCATGCATGGCCGTAACCAGAGTACCATGCGTATATAAATTAGTTTGAGGTAATGTATGAGCGAAACCTAATAGCCCTGCTCCTACAAAAGACACAATTGCCGATCCTATAGTCCAGAATAACGCTATGGTATTAGGGTGTTTTTTCTCTCCTTTTCGATACATATTTACTGCAAAAAGTGCCATTGCTAAAAAGGCCAGAGGCTCTAAAGCAGAAAATATACCTCCAACAATTAACCATATTTTGTTAACTCCTATGTAATAATAATGGTGACCAGTACCTAATACTCCTGATAAAAAAGTTAACCCCACAATAACATACAACCATTTCTCTATAACCTCTCTATCAACTCCGGTAAGTTTTATTAGCAAGAAGGAAAGAATACCTCCCATAATAAGTTCCCAAACTCCTTCTACCCATAAATGTACTACCCACCAACGAAAAAATGAATCCGTCACCTGGCTATCAAATGGTAACATTCCTGGCAAATACAATAAGGCAGCAAACAGTAATCCCATAGAAAGTACTAATGCTGTAGTTGTCCTACGTTTTCCTTTAAAAAGAGTTATGAGTATTAATCCTAAAAATAATAGAACATTAATAACAACCAAAAAATCTAATTGTCTTGGTATTTCTAAAAATTTACGTCCTTCCCACCAATTAAAGTGATATCCTATAATGGCAGTAACACCAACCAGTGCTAGTGAAATTAATTGTACATAAGCCAATTTTACATTTACAAGTTCACGTTGAGCTTCTTCGGGAATAATATAATATGCAGCCCCCATAAAGCCTGATAATAACCAGACTACTAATAAATTTGTATGTACGGCTCTAGCTGTATTAAAGGGAATAAAATCATGTAACCCATCCATACCAATACGAGCAAAACCCATAATAAATCCATAGGTAATTTGTAAGACCAATAGTAACATGGATAAGGCAAAGAACCAGTATGCTACTTTTTGAGATTTGTATTTCATCTATTTATATTTTTAAGTTATTTAGTTTTCATCTTTTGCTAATGGAGACACAACTCTATCAAAGCCATTTAGATCAATATCATCAATCCAATCAAAAAAGGCGATAAGATCTTTTGCTTCTTCTTCAGAGAAACCATAAGCTACCATCTTTCTGCCATTTGGTGCCCAGGGAACAGGAGTCATTAACACTGCTTTTACATACCCTTCTCCTCTTCTATCGAGAACCTTGGTTAGTTCTGGAGCATAATATCCTCCTTCTCCTAAAAGAGTATGACATCCCATACAATTATTTGTCTCCCATAACTGTTTTCCACGCACAACTTGTTCTGTTATGTTGGTATAGTTGGATTGATCTTGTTCTTCACTAAAAGAATAGATCGTTAACCCAATAAATGCCAAAAAAGTGACCAATGTTCCTCCCAGAAAGAAATTTCGCGCTTGTTTTTTAGATAACATAGTGATAATTAATTTAATTTATTATAAAAAGATCTTTTTATCTTTTATTGATGTAAAAATAAATAAACACAATGCCTCCAAATATGATTTAAATCATAAACCGATCAATAATGATTCATTATTCACATATCCTATACTGATGAAAGTTTAACTAAAAATTACAGAATACAACCAATTATACCCTTCTAATGTTATTATTATTTTAAAAATGTAAGTATTTATGGTTTAAAAAGACTTTTATACCTTTTATTCTATATATTTACTAGAGTTTTCAAACAAACTACAATGACTAAAGAAAGAGATCAAATTATCGATGAGATAAAAGAGCTGAAAAAGAATCCGAATCTTAAGCTTGAGCTAAAGGAAAAAACCGAATATTTTACGAAATTACTTTTCTATACATTATTCGATACAGACACAGAAGTAGCTAAGAATATAGATCGTCTTGAAAAAACTTTCGAAACGCTTGTTGATCTATCGTGTTGGGAAACCGATAAACCATGTAGTAAACTATGGCAATCCTATCTAGAGAAGTTACCTGGTATACTAGAAAAATTAAATCTGGATGCTCAGGCCTTTATGAAAAGTGATCCGGCAGCAAATTCTATAGAAGAAATATATATGGCCTATCCTGGGTTTTATGCTATAGCAATCTATAGATTAAGTCACGAGCTTCTTAAATTTGGTTTACCCCTTGTCCCTCGATTAATGACAGAATATTCACATCGATTAACAGGTACTGACATTAACCCAGGAGCAGAAATCGGAGAATCGTTTTTTATTGATCATGCAACTGGTATTGTTATCGGAGAAACAGTAATCATAAAAGACAATGTTAAGATATATCAAGGTGTAACTCTTGGTGGATTATATGTAGACAGAAAACTTCGTAATGTAAAACGTCACCCAACTGTAGAAAACAATGTAACTATCTATGCTAATGCAACAATACTAGGTGGAAGTACTGTTATTGGAGCCAATAGTACCATTGGTGGTAATGCATGGATTACCTCTTCGGTTTCCGAAAATTCAATTATTTCAAATACAGCAGAAATTAAGATCAAAAAAGTTATCTAATGTCACATCGTATTTTAGACCTGATAGGAAATACCCCTTTGGTAAAGGTTACTTCCCTAATAGACAATCCCAATATTACATTATATCTAAAACTAGAAGGGCATAACCCAGGAGGAAGTGTTAAAGATCGTGCCGCTTATAATATGATTAAATCTGCACTGGATCGTGGTGATATTAATCAAAATACTAAGCTTATCGAAGCAACAAGCGGTAACACAGGAATTGCTTTGGCGATGATTGCAGGAATTTTTAAACTGGATATTGAATTGGTAATGCCCGAAAATTCTACCAAAGAACGAGTACAGACTATGCGTGCTTTTGGTGCAAAGGTAACACTTACCTCATCAGATATAGGAATAGAAGGTTCTAGAGATTATGCAGAAGATAAAGTTAATAAAGAAGGGTATGTAATGCTTAATCAATTTGCTAACGATGATAATTGGCGTGCTCATTATAAAACTACCGGACCAGAAATCTGGAAAGATACGCAAGGTAAAATTACACATTTTGTATCCTCCATGGGAACTACAGGAACAATTATGGGAACATCGACTTATCTCAAAGAACAATCAAAAGATATACAAATTGTTGGAGTACAACCTACAGACGAATCCAGAATTCCCGGAATACGTAAATGGCCAAAAGAATATCTTCCTAAAATCTTTAATCCAAATAAAGTAGACCAGGTTATCGAAGTAAGCCAGGAAGAAGCCACTGATATGGCAAAACGATTAGCAAAAGAAGAAGGTGTTTTCTCTGGCATGAGTAGCGGCGGAGCTGTTACTGCTGCTATAAAATTAGCAAAAACGCTAAAAAGCGGCGTGCTCGTTGCTATTATTTGTGATCGTGGAGATAGGTATCTAAGTTCTGATTTATTTGAGTAATACCTGTTTTTTCTTATCATATACTTCATAATTTTTTTATATAAGTTTTTCTAGTTTAGATGCATATCACGCCTAATTTCTTTAGTTCTAAAAAATAAGAAATAGGGGCCAAAAAATTAGAATTATAACATGCTACATATACTTCTCTTTCATTATCTTAGATTACCCTTAGGATACAAATAGGAATTGATACTATTGATGTTGATAATTTTAAAAATTCAAATTATTTATGGATGATCGTTTAGAATTATTCTTGAGTGAATTAAAAGAAAGGTGTTCTGAAAATAATAGTAGTGAATTTGAATATTTTTGGGAAATGTGGGGCGTTTTGTGGATGCCATGGTTTATTGAAGTAAATGGAGAATCGATGTATTTTACGGCAAACGATATTTCTCAAAATGATTTAGATCGATTGTGCAAAAATGGCTTTATTGAACTTTTGAAAGTTTATAATCAAAATGAAATGAAAGATGAATTTGACAGAAAAAGATATCGATTAATAGAAAAGTAAGTCGCTCCATCATGAATAGTTTTTTTATTCCAAAAATCTATTTTCAATACATTTCACCTAAAGTTACCCTCTCTAATCGACAAATTTTAAAACGTAAAAACAGAGTAAGTAATACTTTGTATCAGGTATATTGCCACTCATGAACACGATAAAGTAAAACAATGAAGATTGATTTAAACAATAAAAAATTCAAGACACAGTCTAATACCAATAATGGAGAAGTATCAGATGAAACTATTTTTAGATATAACCAAAATGAAAACATCATTTGGGCTAATTATGACGGTGGGCAAATTATAAAAGGGCATTTGGTAGGAAAATGGGTTAATGATCACTTAGAATTTGTATATCAACACATAAACAAAGAGCATGAATTAATGACCGGAAAATGCAAATCATACATTGAATATATGGAAGAGGGAAAAATAAAATTAAACGAATTTTGGCAATGGACTTGTAACGATTTTAGTTCTGGAGAATCTACCATAATCGAGATTTGAAATGAAAGTATTCTTCATGTACTTCTAAAAAGAAAAAATGGATAGATATCAGGAAACATTTAAAACTTGGGATAAAATAGCTCAGGTTTATGAAGATAAATTCATGAATCTGGATTTGTACAATGATACCTATGACATATTCTGCGAATTAATTCCTAAAATTAATCCTAATATTCTCGAAATTGGTTGTGGCCCGGGGAATATTACCCAGTATCTTCTAACTAAAAATCCTAATTTTAGAATAACAGCCATAGATAATTCGGTAAATATGATAGAGCTGGCTAAAAAAAATAATCCAACAGCCAAAGTACAGGTAATGGATAGCAGAGATCTACATACCATACCAAATAAATTTGATGCCATTATTTGCGGTTTCTGTATCCCCTATTTATCACAATCAGATTGTACGAAAATGATAATGGATTGTAATAAATTACTTAATGATTCAGGAATATTTTATATAAGTTTTATTGCCGGAAACCCAAGTGACTCTGGATATCTATCAGGAAGTAGTGGAGATAGAGTATATTTTTACTATCATGATTTAAAAAATATTGAAAAAGATTTAACGACAGCATCCTTAGAGATCAAAGAATCATTTCAAAAAAAATATAAAAAAGCAGATGATATTGAAGAAATTCATACTATACTTATCGTAGAAAAAATAAACAAATAACACTGTAGAATACTAGTACAAATAAAATGGAAATAAAAATCTCAGAAACAAAAAATATTGAGTTAAAACAAATCATTGATTTATATAAAGCTAATAAATGGAGTTCTGCAGATAGGCCTATAGAATTACATAATGCCTTACTGAATTCCCATTCATTAGTTTCTGCCTGGAGCGGAGATCATCTGGTTGGACTGGGTAATGCAATTTCTGATGGATATTTGGTTGTGTATTATCCTCATTTACTTATCCATCCTGATTATCAGGGAAAAGGTATTGGAAAAATGATAGTAGACAAAATGCAGGAAAAATATGGCCATTTTCATATGCAAATGTTAACAGCAGATGGCAAAGCAATTGATTTTTATCAAAAAGTAGGATTCGTTAGAGCTGGTGAAACCGAACCCATGTGGATTTATAAAGGCAATGAGCATTAAGGGGAAATCTCTCCAAACTACATTAAAAACTATGTAAGCATTGCTGAAAAAGAATTAGAAATAAACATTTTCTTTTTATAAAAAGTAGGGTAAATATATTTTAAACTGTTCTATATAATATAAACCCCAAAATCTTTATAATGATTAACAATACGCTGAAAAGAGGAATTTTACTATGTTCCTTATTAACTATTATTATGGTATGTACTATAGCCTGTACATATAGTTATTCTGCTACAGAACAAGTTCCCAAAATATTTAAAAAGAATTGCAACAACAGCTGTTATTTGCTAGATCAAACTTCATTTATAAAATTAGGAAACGACCTAACATATATAAAACTAAGCATCACAAATATTCCGGATATTGATATTTCATACTTAAGAGCGAAAGATTTTAAATTTCTAAATCTTCCACTAGGACTTTCTATCACTACCAAATATTCACAAGAATCACTAAACATACTTCAAAATTCTGGACAGAATAAAACCGAAATAATACCAATTCAGATAAGAGGTGATATCCCCCCTGGATTCGTATTACAATTTAGTTTTAATATCTGTCATAGAGACACCAGTTGTTATAATTCAATTTCCGGAAATGTATTATTAAAATAAACTACTTGCGACTTATAAGAATAGATTTGTAACCAATTTAATTGCAACACATATTATTCTAACCTTTCTTCTAGAAAAGATTAGGAATAAGGAAATAATATCTTTATTGTAGAATAAGGGTTTCATATCATCCTTGAAGAAGATATCGGACAAATAACTCTTTTCTTCAAAAAGTGTAACTGTTTTGTTTTTTTGTGTAAAATTTCCAAGCAAAACATAACTAACTTAGTTTTAAACTTTTAAAACTTACACACATGAACTACAATGCATTTAAAAAAGTGATTTCATTATTCTTTTTAGCTACTATTATTATAGCATGTGAAAAAAATAATGTATCTAAAGAATTACCACAAACAAAAGTTTTCGAAAAAAACAGTAATGGTAACTGTATTACTTTGGATCAAACTTCTTTTCAGAATTATGGAAATGGGTTTGCGTTTCTACAATTGACCACCACAAACATATCAGGTGTTAATGCAGTATATCCTCAAGCGAGGAATTTTAAATTTTTAAACCTCCCTTCTGGACTTAATATTAGTGCTAATGGAGGGTCCCTAGGAACATTTCAGACTGCTGGGCAAACTCGAAACGGATTAGTTCGATTATCTATAAATGGTAATATCCCTTCTGATTTTGTATTACAATTTAGTTTTGAAACCAGACGATATACCAACTGTAATAACAATGCCCCTATTTTTGGAAGTGTTTTATTAAAGTAAAGCAGAAATTATTTAATCAGACATAATAGTTAAAAAGGGATTACATTTTTAGTAATCTCTTTTTTTTATTCTTTTAATGTTTTTTATAAAGCAATTAACATATAATACATACAAATTCATTTTCACATGCTATTTTCTTTTCTTTGTAGTTATGCCAGATCAACAACTCATTTCACATACCTTAAAAGAATATTTTGGGTACGACAGCTTTCGTCCATTACAGCAAGATATCATTACCTCTGTTTTTGCCGGAGATGATAACCTTGTTATTATGCCTACAGGAGGTGGTAAATCTATATGTTACCAGCTACCAGCGCTATTATTGCCTGGGGTGACTTTGGTTATTTCTCCTTTAATTGCTTTAATGAAAGATCAGGTAGATGGCTTATTGGCAAACGGTATTAAAGCAGCTTTTATCAATAGCAGCCAAACCGAAACCGAGCAACAGGAAATTTATCAACAATTATCGGATAAAGAAATCAAACTATTATATATCGCTCCAGAGAGTTTATCTTTTTTAGATGTGATATTCTCGCAAATAGAGATTAGCTTAATTGCAATAGATGAAGCGCATTGTATTTCTGCCTGGGGTCATGATTTTAGACCTGCATATACACAACTGGGGTATCTTAAAAACAGGTTTCCTAAAACTCCGGTTATCGCTCTAACTGCTACTGCGGATAAAGCGACACGTCAAGATATTTGTGACCAGTTAAATATTTCTAATGCCAAACAACATCTTGCTTCTTTTGATCGTAAAAACCTTAGCCTCGAAGTACGACCAGGAAACAAAAGAATTGAGCAAATCATCGAATTTCTAAAAGACAAACCAAATGATAGTGGGATTATCTATTGCTTAAGTAGAAAAACTACCGAAATGCTATCAGAAAAACTGCAAAACCAGGGATTTAATGCAGAAGCATATCATGCAGGAGTAGATCATCAAAAGAGATCCTATGTGCAAGAAGGTTTTATTAATGATACTATTCAAATTGTTTGTGCTACCATCGCTTTTGGTATGGGTATAGATAAATCTAATGTACGCTGGGTGATTCATTATAATTTACCAAAAAATATCGAAGGGTATTATCAGGAAATCGGACGTGCCGGTCGAGATAGCTTACCATCCTCTACTCTACTCTTTCATAGCTATGCAGATGTAGTACAATTGCAAAAATTTGCTAACATGTCTGGTAATCAAGAAGTACAATTAGCGAAATTGGATCGCATGAAACAATATGCTGATTCGCTGAGTTGTCGACGTAAAATTCTGCTTAGTTATTTCGGAGAATTAATCGAAGAAAATTGTGGTAATTGTGATGTGTGTAAAAATCCTCCAACTTTTATAGATGGAACTATTATTACCCAAAAAGCATTATCTACAGTAACCCGAATCAAAGAACAGGAACCTATCGGTACTGTGATTGATATATTAAGAGGTGCGCAAAATGCAGCTGTATATGATAAAGAATATCAAAATATAAAAACATATGGTATTGGTAAGGATATAGCGTGGAGAGATTGGCAACAATACATTATACAATTAATCAATCAAGGATATCTGGAAATTGCTTTTCATCAAAATAACAAATTAAAACTTACTTCACTTTCTAAAAAAGTACTATTCGAAGGAGAAAAAGTAAGTCTGGCACATTTAAAAGAGTTTGAAAAAGCAAAACAAGCGGCTATTGTAAAGCAGGTAGATCAGGGAGCCGCACCTAACCTATTTGAGAAATTACGTCAACTGCGGTTAGAATTAGCAAAAGAAGCTGGTATTCCTGCCTATCAGATTTTTAGTGATGCAACTCTTAAAGAAATGGAGAAGTTTCGCCCGATGAGTGATGAAGAATTTATGCAGATTAATGGGGTTGGACGACAAAAGATGCAAAACTACGGATACCAATTTATTAAAGCTATTATTGATTTTTCTGCCGAAAAAACAAAAAAGAAAAAAAAGAAAAGCACTAAAAAAGGAAATACACATTTAGAAACTTTAACCTTGTATCAACAAGGACTTTCTATAGAAGAAATAGCACTGCAACGCCAATTGGCACAATCTACTATCTTCTCACATATAATGAAACTCTATGAAAATGGTGAAAGTATTGATTTAAAACAATTTGTAAATAAAGAAGATATTAATGCCGTAAAAAATGCTAAAAAAGAATTGGACAACCCAGAAACCTTAAAACCATATTTTGAACATTTTGAAGGGGCTATAGCGTACAATACTATTAAATTAGTACTAACAATTTTGGAAGAAGAAAACTCAAAATCTTAATGTTATTCTGGAGATCGCATAGCATTATGAAATAAATCTGCTAATCGTATTTCTAAATAATGAATTACTTCTTTTTGCGAAGTTTTATTTTTGTACATCTCGAATGTCTCTGCAATATTACGATCTTTTAATATCTTAAAGTCATCAGTAGAATTTTGAAAATCTTCTAACTTCAAATTCCAGTCCAAGAGCGTCTGTAATAATTCTTTATGTGATGTATATTTTTTTTCTAAAATTACCAGTTTTTCTACATCTAAAGAATCTTTAACGGTACTGCTATTGATTCTCCCATATACAGTATTGTATTCTTCTTCTATCGAACGATCGAGTTGTTTTGCTTCTATTACCAATTTTAAATATGCATCGTACAATCTTTCATTATAAAATTCTACAAATTTTAAATGATTGTCAATTTCTACAAGGTAGTCAATTGCTATATCTTTATATACTTTACCACCAATATCTTCTCTGCTTATTAACTTTTCTTCTAATATTTCTAATGTTGCTTCTTGTTGTTGTATCAACCTGTCAAAGCCTTCTCTTTTGGGTAGCGTTACTATTTGGTTCGTGACTTCTTGTGGTAACCCAATAAAATGATACCTTCTATACTTAATTTCGATAGAATCACTTTCTATTTCTTTCTTTACTTTCTTCTTTATTTTTTTAGTATTTTCCTTTGGCTTTTTTTCAGGAGATTTTTCTTTCTTTACCGATATAGTATCTTCTTTTTTTGAGACACTCGGTTTTATTCTAACTTTATGCACCCCTGTAATTATATAATCATCATTAAGTATGTACCTTAAAAAGGTATCATCATTTGTTTTTTCTGCATAATTATTCGTTAGCCGAACACCACGAACATATTTATCGTCTAAAAGTTTATCATCATTACTGCAGGATAGGAGAATAGTATAGATTAAAATTAGTATGTAAAGGCCCCTTTTCAAAAATACTGAGTTTGTGTTATTACTTTTTATAGCCTACCATATAATCATTACAAAAATAGAAGGGCTGTAATGTATCATAGTTAAGACTCTTGAAATAGTTAAACTAAAATATTAACAATTATAGAGCGATCTCTATTGTAAAATTTTGGAGCGTTAATAAAACTTAATTTTTTAAGAATCAACCCTATAGTAACTAAAATTTTATGAATTAATTGTGTTTTACTATTCAAAAATCGCAAATCACAATTTTATAATAGATTTAAAAGTTTAAAACAAAAGAAATACTAATTAGAGTCTGGAGAAATAATAACTTCATATTTTTCATACCCAGAACTATAATCAAACCCTGTATGTAATTTGTGTACAGGAACGCTGGCAGGATAAAAAGTAATGGGTTCTATACAAACCATATTTGTTACTTCACTCCATAGCATGATATGTCTAAAACCATTTGTCTTTATATTAATAGCAAGACTACCATTGTTGGTGATAGATATTTCTTTACAATTTTCTAATAAAAAAGCAGATGCTCCTGCTTTTAAAATCGTATCCAAAGAAATATGCTGATCTGCAGTTTTCAATATGATATTCTGGTTATAAATCTTAAATGCAGGATGAAACCCTAACATCAATGGCATATTTCTTTCTGATTTTATCTCAAAGACAATTTTTAAAGCTTCATTCGATAATTCAAAAGTTTTAATAAACTCAAAATCATATGGCCAATTAAGCCATTGTTGTGAAGATTTATTAGGAAATTTATGATTAGACAACTGGGTATTCGCTACGTATTTTTTATGAAAACAAGCACTACTTTTCTCAATTGTTAAAGGAAGATAGTCCATAACTCTTAAAATCCCGTGCTGATCCAGTTTTGCTTCTCCTTTTGGAGTTTGTACCGAAAATTGATTTTCTTTAGTCGAGCCAATCGTAGGAAACATTTCGATTTCTGTATTTCCCCATCCTAAATCTCCTTTTTGGTGCATTACTTCTATACCATCGACCTGGTAACTTATTAACTCTCCATTATCAATAGTAACTATAGTATTTTTATCAGGACTATACAATCTTGTCTTATCTGGCATATGCTAATAAGCTTTTATTTTTTTTCTAAAATATTTTTTATCACTATCAGAAACCAAAGTATCACTAAGTGCTTTCTTAGCAAGTTCTAAGTGTGTGTTTTCATCATAATGAAATAATAATGTATTTAATTCGGCAATAGATATTCCATCATCATTTTCTTTTGTTAGCTGTAATTCATCATTGGCAGTAACAGATCCCGGGTGAATGACTCTTACATAAACTCCAGAAAGCAATGAGTCTATCATTTGCTTTAACACTGCTTGATTACCAAAACGAATACCTAGTTTGTAACAAGGTTGCCTGGGGCGTGAAATCTGTATTGTAGCGCTTCCAAGTTGATAAATAGATCCTATTTTTATATTTTTTTCGTCAAACCCTTTTACTGTAACATTCTCACCAAACATTCCGTAATTCCATTCTAAATCTGGATATTTTGTTTTCCAATAGGGATAATGATCTGCCGAATATAAATAACAAGCTTTATCAACGCCACCATGATATTTTCTATCTACAACATGATCATTTCGAACATCTTCTTTTTCTAAATATATAGAATCTTCTACAGGAAGTTTATAGATCCCTGTTTTTTCTTCTCTTCCTTTCCAAAGTATACTACGTGGTGTTGCGATATTAGTAGATAAAACTTTCATATTTTATGTTTTAAATTCAACAGAGTTTAATATTAATCCGGAGCCAGGAACTATATGCTCTAATATAATTTCTTCTGATTCAGGATCCAGGGTTTGTCTAATGAAATCAAGATTTATTTTTCCTTTTCCTAAATCCAATAATGCTCCCATCATTAAACGAATTTGGTTTCTTTTAAACCCTTCACCTTTTACTCGTAAAAGATAACTTTCTTTAGGGAAAAAACTAGCAGTATACACTTCATTTTTTTCAATTTCGCAATGTGTTACCTCACCTTCTAAAATCGTATTTTTTGTAGGCCTGTGACAATACGATCTAAAATTATGTTTTCCTACAAATAACGCAGCTGCTTCTTGCATTAAATTTATATCAAGTTCTTCTGCAATATTGTACATAAACGGAGCGCAAAATGGATGAAATTTCTCTCCAAAGGAGAATAAATACAAATATTCTTTACTCTTTGGGGATTGAATAATATTAAACTGCTCATTAGTTTCTTCAATACCCAAAGCCCTAATATCCTGAGGAAGATTTTGATTCAATAAAGGATAAAACACTTCAATATCCAAAGGTTGATGGTCTACAAATAACTCAATATAGGTTTCATTAGCCGATACCTTGGCATCTGTTCTTCCTGTAGCCAAGACCTTAAAGTCTTTATGTTCCAGAACAAAAGCGATTGTTCGCTCTACCATTCGCTGAAGAGTATTTACTGTAGGTTGTTTCTGCCAACCATGATATCTAAAACCAAGGTATTGCAACTGAATGATATAATAATAACGTTTACGGAACATTGAATATAGTATTAAAAAGTGTCCGGATATAGATAAATTATGCATTTCAACGATAATTGATCAATTTTTAATCCTAAAATTATGTGAACACCATTCTATTATTTGTTATATTTGGGTAAAGCTAATTAATAATTTAAAATCAACTTAGTTATGGTGAAGTCAAAATATCAAAGTGTTCTGGATTTAGGACAAGAATTAAATATCCAGGATGGTGATGTATCTGAAGAAAATGGAACTCTTAAGATAAAAGGTACTGCAAAAACACAGTATGAAAAAAACCAACTTTGGGATAAAATAAAAGAAATAGGTGGTAATTCTCCTTCTGATATTATGGCGGATATTAAAGTTGCTGATACTTCTGTATATCATAGACATACAGTAAAAAGCGGTGAATCATTAAGCAAAATTGCAAAGCACTATTATGGTGATGCAATGAAATACAAGGCTATTTTTGAAGCAAATACAAATATTCTTAAAAATCCTGACGTTATTCACCCAGATCAGGAGCTTGTTATTCCTAATTTATAATATTATACATATTTAAAATAAAAAAAGACCACTTATTATAGTGGTCTTTTTTTATTCTTCTTTTTGAACTCTGCTTTTTTTAAAAATTCTCCTTCCTAAATTAATCTTTCCAAATTTTGCGTACTAGAAACCTATTACAGAATCGCATTTATTGCAAAATTCTTCACTAAAACCGTTAACTGATTACGTAAAAACCATAAATAACAACATAACACCAACAAATCCTCAAACATTTAGCAAAAATTTAGATAATATTTCTACTTTTGCCCCCTAACTCAAACTCAACTTATATGAAAACGCGATTATTTTTATTCGTGGGCTTATTTATTGTAGGCCACGTATTCGCACAAGGTAATAATCCTTGGCAAAGAACTAATTCCTCAAAAAGTCTTAATGTTATAAAAACAAAGACCGATTTACCATCAAACACTCTTTTTGATCTTAATATCAAAGCTCTGAAAAAAGCACTTCAGAACTCTCAATTGCGAGGAAAATCATCAAATGGCTCTACTGTTATTATGCAGTTTCCGAATGCGGAAGGTGCTATGGAATCTTTTAGAATAGTAGAAGCTCCTGTAATGCACCCTGATCTTGCAGCCAAATATCCTGAGATTAAATCGTATGCTGGCCAGGGAATTGACGACCCAACAGCTACAATCAGATTTAGTGTTGCTCCTTCTGGGTTACAAAGTATGCGTCTATCTGGTAATTCTAAAACTGTATTTATAGAGCCTTATACAACCAGTGGTTCTGTATATACTATTTACTCTAGAGATCAGAGATCAGGTACTGTTGATAGGTTAAATTGTTCTGTTAATGAGAATACACCTAACTTTTCTAATAGTGGTGCAATCAATCAAAAAAATGCCGATGATGGTGTTTTAAGAACGTATAGATTAGCCGTTTCGACTACTGGGGAGTATGCTCAATTTCACGGAGGTACTAAGGCTGGAGCCATGGCAGCAATTAATGCTACTATGACTCGTGTAAACGGAATATATGAAACCGATTTTGGAGTTACAATGGTTCTCATTGCAAACAATGATGATGTTGTGTATACAAATGCAAATACAGATCCCTATACAGGAAGTTACAACAGCCAATTACAATCTACATTAACCAGTGTAATTGGAGAAGCTAATTATGATGTTGGCCATGTATTTGTTCTTGCTCCAAAAAATGGTAATGCCGGATGTATCGGATGTGTATGTGTAGATGGAAAAAAAGGAAGTGCGTTTTCTTCAAGAAATACGCCTCAGGGAGATATTTATGATGTAGATTATGTAGCACACGAAATGGGACATCAATTTGGAGGAAATCATACGTATACATTCCGTAGTGAAGGAACAAACGTACAAATGGAACCAGGAAGTGGTACTACTATAATGGGGTATGCAGGAATTACTGGTGCTACGGATGTACAACAGAATAGTGATCCTTATTTTCATGCAGCAACAATCCAGCAGATTACAAATTATGTAAAATCAACAAGCTGTCAGACCAATACCAATACAGGTAATGCTGTTCCTACTGCTAATGCAGGAGCAGATTATACGGTTCCAAAAGGAACTCCATTTGTATTAACTGGACAAAGTACTGATGCTAATAGTGGAGACGCACTTACTTACTGCTGGGAACAAATGGATAATCGTGTAGGAACATATCCTGGACCAACTGTAACTTCTGGTGTTGCTTTCAGATCTTATACTCCTACTGCATCTAATCAAAGGTATTTTCCAAGATTACAAACTATTAAAACTGGTGCTACCTCATGGAAATGGGAAGCTGTACCAGATGTAACGAGAGCTTTAAACTTCAGGTTAACTGTTAGAGATAACAAAGCTGGTGGTGGAGCAAATAATAGTGATAACATGAAAGTTAATGTTACTGCTTCTGCTGGGCCTTTTGTAGTTAACACTCCGAATACTAATGTTAGCTGGTCTGCAGGTTCTACGCAAACTGTAACCTGGGATGTTGCTGGTACAACTGGAAATGGAATTAATGCTGCTAATGTAGATATTTTATTATCTACAGATGGAGGAAATACATATCCAACCGTTATCGCTACAGCGGTACCAAACGACGGTTCGCATAGCATAACAGTTCCGAATTCTCAAGGAACACAAAACAGAATCATGGTAAGAGGATCTGGAAACATATTCTTTGATATCTCTAATGCTAACTTCGAAATTACCGGAGGAACAGGTGGAGATACACAAGCACCTACTACTCCTGCAAGTTTGGCTACTTCTAACGCAACGCAAACTACCATTGATCTATCCTGGAGCGCTTCTACAGATAATGTTGGAGTAAGTGGATACGATGTTTATCAAGGTAATACAGTTATAGGAACAGCTACAACTACAACCTATCAAGCTACTGGATTATCTGCTAATACATCATATTCTTTTAGAGTAAAAGCTAAAGATGCTGCAGGAAACCAATCTGGTTTTAGTAATACTGCAACTGCAACTACACTACCAGGAAATACTGGCGGAGGATGTACAGGAGAGATTTCGTCTTTCCCTTATGCTGAAGGATTCGAAAATACACTTGGAGCATGGTCTCAAGCTACTAGTGATGATATTAACTGGACTATAGATGCTAACGGAACTCCATCAAATAACACCGGGCCATCAAGTGCGGCAGAAGGTACATACTATGTATATACAGAAGCTTCAGGAAACGGTTCAGGATTCCCTAACAAAAGAGCAATATTAAACTCTCCTTGTTTTGATCTTAGTGCTGCTTCTCAAGCAACATTTACTTTTCAATATCATATGTATGGTACTAGCATAGGAACATTAACACTAGAAGCGAGTACAGATAATGGATCTAATTGGACTTCTTTATGGACCAAATCTGGTAATCAAGGTAATTCTTGGAAATCAGCAAGTGTTGATTTAGCATCCTATACCGGAGCTACAGTAAAATTAAGATTTAATGGTATTACCAGCACATCCTGGAGTGGTGATATCACTTTTGATGACGTTAAACTATCTACAGGAACAACCCCTTCTTGTACTGATGTAAATTTATCTTTTACATTCGATAATTACCCAGAAGAAACAAGCTGGCAAATTACTAATAGTAGCAATCAAGTTGTAGCTTCTGGAGGAACATATGGTTCTCAGGCCGATGGTTCTACATTAACTCTTACAGAATGTTTGGCTGCTGGTACTTATACATTTACAATAAGTGATGTTTATGGAGATGGAATTTGCTGTCAATATGGTAACGGATCGTACTCATTAACAGCAGGTAGTACAACATTAGCATCTGGTGGTTCTTTTGGTAGTTCAGAAAGTACTTCATTCACGATAGGTGGTACTGCTAGAGGCGTAACAGTAGAGAGTTTTAATACTACAAAAGCTTCTCAAGTTTCAATAGCACCAAATCCAGTAGTAAGTGGTACTAACACAATCCTTAGAGTTACTGCTCCTACAGATAATATTTCGGTTATCATTTTCGATCTATTTGGAAGAAGTGTATACAAAAATGATAATGTAAGTAATAAATCATTTAATCCTGGAAATCTTGCCAATGGAGCATATTTGGTTAAGCTAAAAACTGATCATAAAACATCTGTTCATAAGCTAATTATGAACTAATTATGAATCAATTTCATTAATATAACATGAATAAAAAGCCATTAAAAAATATTTTTTAATGGCTTTTTTTCCATTTTAAGTTAGTTAAAAGGTAAAAATCATGCATTTCATCGAAAAAACAACGATCTAAGCACTACAAACCTTGTTGTTTTACGGTTTTACCGTATTTTTGCTTTCCGAATCGATAGAATATTTATATGAAAAAATTATTACTTTTAGTTTTCTTATTTATTTCATTACATAATTACGCACAATCCTTATCCAAAACAAGGATTATATACGAGCATAAGGATCAAATAGTAATGAATAACGGAAAACAATATAAAATACTGGTTGACAAACCATTTTATTCAGTTTCTGATACTACGATAAAAAAATACAAGCAATACGCTAATCACCATCTTTTACGATTAAATCGTGTCCTTATTCTTAGTAATGATGAAGAGTATATACAATTAATCGAATGGGTAAAAGAAGAAATGAAATTATACGAATCTCGTGAGCTTTCTGATTTAAATTTACAGGAAAATAATATCTCGGGTTCTCTTGTTGCCCCAAGAAATTAATTTCTTATTATAATGTTAGCTTTAAATAGGTATAGAATTTACCTAAAGACTATTTTATTGATTAATACATACGAGTATTAGTTAATCATAATAAACACTTTTTATTTTCAACAAAGAGTTAAACACATAAAACAATGATTAACAATCACATAGAAAATAAAGCTTGTGCTTGTATTTTAATCATGTAATTTGGTAAAAACCTACTTCTTACTTTTCTGGCTTGTATACATCGGCTACATTATCACAAATAAAATTTATCTTATTATTTTTTGATTTCTTACTTTAAAACCGTAAATTAATTACGTTAAAACAACTAAATCAATGAGTTATGATAAAAATTATACTATTATTATTTTTATTGTTCTCATTTAATAACTATGCCCAGTGTCTTTCTAAAGTACAATTAATCTTTGAAGATACGAGTCTAATAGTTATGAATAATGGCGAGCAATATCAAATATCAACAATCAAACCTTTCTACAGGGTTAACGATCCTTCAATCCCTAAATACATTTCGGCAAAAAATCAAGTATTAAGAATTAACCGTGTATTACTGCTTAAAAATAATCAGAGATTCAAAAGATTAGTTGAATGGACAGAGAAAGGTTATAAATATTATGAATACAGAGATGTAAATAATATAGCCGCAAAAAAAATTTCTATTTCAATTATCAAAGAAAAAAGACTTAAAAACTAACCTTTAGTATTGTACTATTTGCCAATTCTATAATCTGTTCAAATTGTTCTTTTAAGGTAAGATTAGAATTATCAATTTTGATAGCATCTTCTGCTTTCTTAAGTGGTGAATCTTTTCTTGTACTATCTATGTGATCTCGATTTACGACATTTTTTAAAACATCTTCATAAGTTACATCTTCTCCCCTTTCTCTAAGTTCTAGAAATCTACGTTCTGCACGATCCTTGGCGGTTGCTGTCATGAATAGTTTAAGTTCGGCATTTGGAAAAACAACAGTTCCTATATCTCTTCCGTCCATAACAATCCCTTTATCTATCCCCATTTTTTGTTGTTGTTCGACTAATTTTTTACGAACACTCGAGATAGCAGCAATTTTGCTTACATATTTAGAAACTTTAAGGGTTCTGATTTCTCTTTCTACATTTTCTCCATTAAGTAAGATTTCTGCCAAGCCTGTTTCTGGGTTTATCTTAAATCTAAGATCTATTTCAGAAAGATCTTTTTCTAGTTCTTCTTGATCAAAATGAAACTCATCAATAATTTCTTTCCTCATAGCATATAAAGAAACCGCTCGATACATTGCTCCAGTATCTACATAAATATACCCTAATGCTTTGGCCAATTGTTTCGCGACGGTACTTTTTCCTGTAGAGGAATGTCCATCTATAGCTATTATTATCTTATTGTCTTCCAATTTACGAGAAATACTATTTGTATTAAAAATCAAAAATAAACCAAACTATTTGGAAAATACAGATTATACAAAAAAAGTTATTATTAATAAAATAATTATATCGCATGATATCTTATAAATTATTTATTAAAATATACAGGGTTACTGTGCTACAGCAAGGGCATGTTATCATTTGACACTACAAGAAATAATGTAAAACTTATTTATAAATACAATAATTACGTTTTATCGAAGTTATTTACCTTTAAACCATAACTGCATGAATATAAGCTACTTTATCACACCTTAAATCATCACACACTAATCTAATAAGTACACACAAATCATGGGCTTTTTTGATTTTTTAAACGAAAAAATAGCAATAGATCTTGGCACCTCAAATACGCTTATTACCTATAAAGGAAAAATAGCAGTAGACAATCCTTCTATCATATCAATTCATCAAATTACCGGAAAAATTATTGCAGTAGGTAAAGAAGCTGGTATGATGCGTGGCAAAATTAACAAGAACATAAAAACAATATCTCCGTTTAACAATGGCGTTATTTCTAATTTTGATGCAGCAGAGAAAATGCTCAAAACATTTATTAAAGGATTATCTGTTTTTAATACTTCTGCTTTTTCTACTTCTTATAATATGATTATATCTATCCCCTGCGGAAGTACCGAAGTTGAAATGCGAGCTGTGCAAGAATCTGCAAAACGACTCAATGCAAAAAATATATTTCTTATACCAGAACCTATAGCAGCAGCTATAGGTGGAGGGATAGATGTTTTAGAGCCAAAAGGAAACATGGTTGTAGATATAGGTGGAGGAACTACAGAAATTGCAGTAATCTCTTTGGGTAGAATAATTAGTGGGCAATCTGTAAAAATTGCCGGAAATGTTTTTAATGAAGATATTACTCAATATGTGCGAGAATCTCGAAATCTACATATTGGTGAATCTATGGCAGAGAAAATAAAAATTAAGATCGGTTCTGCAATTGATACCTTGGCATCACCTCCAGAAAAAATGCGGGTAGAAGGAAGAGATATTCTTACCGGAAAACCTAAGCAAATACAGTTATCATATAAAGAGATAGAAAAAAGCCTGGACAAATCTATCATACAGATAGAAAATGCAATTATGGAAACGCTTTCTGAAATCCCACCAGAAATCTCTGCTGATATTTATAATTCTGGAATCTATTTAACAGGTGGTGGGTCAATGTTAAGAGGGTTAGATGATCGATTATCCAGAGCTACAGAACTCCCAGTACATCTTGGAGATCAGCCACTAAAAACTGTGGTAAAAGGAAGTGATATTGTTTTAAAAAATATGGAATTGTATAAAGATGTCCTGATTAAAAAGAGAAGATAATTTAAAAACAAAGCAGCATTTAAAAATGCTGCTTTGTTTTTGTAATCATGTTAAGCTATATTCTTATAATTTCTTTGCATTCTTAACCTTGGTATTGGTAATTGCAAGTTTTAATACATCTTCCATATCTTTAACATAATGAAATTTAAGTCCTTTCAAATATTCTTCTTTAATTTCATTAATATCTCTTCTATTATCTTCACAAAGTAATATCTCTTTTATATGCGCTCTTTTTGCAGCAAGGATCTTTTCTTTAATTCCACCAACAGGTAATACTTTTCCACGTAGTGTAATCTCTCCTGTCATCGCCAGGCTTTTCTTAACTTTACGTTGTGTAAATAAAGAAACCAGAGATGTTAGCATGGTAACTCCCGCACTAGGACCATCTTTTGGTGTAGCTCCTTCTGGCACATGTATGTGTACATTGTAAGTATCAAAAATGTCTGGATTAATACTCAGTTCTGCAGCATTAGCTTTAATATATTCCATGGCAATGGTAGCAGATTCTTTCATCACCTTTCCTAAGTTTCCTGTAATAGTTAGGTTTCCTTTTCCTTTAGACAGAATTGATTCTATAAATAGAATATCTCCACCTACACTTGTCCACGCAAGTCCTGTTACTACACCTGCAACATCATTATTTTCATACTTATCGCGTTCTAACTTTGGTGCTCCAAGAACTTCTACAATATCTTCATTACTAATTTTTACATTATACTCCTCCTCCATTGCTATATTTTTCGCAGCATAACGTACCATTTTAGCAATTTGTTTTTCTAGGCCTCGTACTCCAGATTCTCTTGTATATCCTTCAACTATTTTTTCTAGTTGCTGTTTTCCTATTTTAATATGAGACTTATCCAGCCCGTGCTCTTCTAACTGTTTTGGTAACAAATGTTGCTTAGCGATCTCTATTTTTTCTTCAATTGTATATCCTGTAACATTAATAATCTCCATACGATCTCTAAGAGCAGGTTGTATTGTTCCTAAGCTATTAGAAGTGGCTATAAACATTACTTTAGAGAGATCAAATCCCATTTCAAGGAAATTATCATGAAATTCAGAATTTTGCTCAGGATCTAAAACCTCTAATAAAGCAGAAGATGGATCACCTTGATTACCGACAGATAATTTATCTATTTCGTCTAATACAAATACAGGGTTACTGGTTCCTGCTTTTTTAAGACTTTGGATAATTCTACCTGGCATTGCTCCTATATACGTTTTTCGATGGCCTCTTATTTCTGCTTCATCACGCAATCCCCCTAATGATATTCTCACATATTCTCTTCCAAGAGCTTCTGCAATAGATTTTCCTAATGAAGTCTTACCTACACCAGGAGGGCCATATAGGCATAATATAGGTGATTTCATATCATTACGCAGTTTTAACACTGCGAGATATTCTATAATTCTTCGCTTTACTTCATCTAAACCATAATGATCTCTATCCAAAATCTTCATAGCTCTTTTTAGATCAAATTTATCTGTACTAAACTCATTCCAGGGTAAATCCAGAAATAGATCTAAATAATTACGTTGTATAGAATATTCTGCAACCTGAGGATTCATACGTTGCATTTTGGATAGCTCTTTATCAAAGTGTTTCTTCACTTTTTCGTCCCATTTCTTATCCTTACTGCGTACACGCATTTCTTCGATTTCATCTTCATGTGAAACACCACCAAGTTCTTCTTGTATGGTTTTCATCTGTTGATGTAAGAAATATTCTCGCTGTTGCTGACTCATGTCATGCTGAACCTTACTTTGAATGACATTTTTGAGTTCCAGTTTCTGAAACTCTACATTCATATATTTTAGAGTAGCTAAAGCTCTTTTCTTAAGATCATTAATCTCTAATAACTTTTGTTTTTCTTCTACAGGAAGGTTTAAATTAGAAGACACAAAATTGATAAGAAAAGAATTACTCTCTATATTCTTTATAGCAAACGAAGCTTCAGAAGGTATTGTTGGGCTTTCTTTTATAATTTCTAGAGCCAAATCTTTGATAGAATCAATTATAGCACTAAATTCTTTATTTTCTTTTGCCGGTCTGGCTTCGGGAACTTCTCTAACCTTAGCTTTAATATAAGGTACTTCTTCTACAACTTCGTCTATATGAAATCGTTTTTTTCCTTGTAATATTACCGTAGTATTACCGTCAGGCATTTTTAAAACTCTTAGAATACGAGCTACTACACCTACTCTATTAATATCTTTTAAAGATGGGTTTTCTATACCCTCTTCTTTCTGAGAAACTACACCAATTGTTTTGTTACCATTATTAGCTTCGTTAAGAAGTTTAATCGATTTATCTCTTCCAGCAGTAATAGGGATAACAACTCCAGGAAATAATACAGTATTTCTTAAAGGTAATATCGGTAATATTTCGGGTAAATCTTCTTTGTCTATTTCTTCTTCATCTTCTGGCGTCATTAAAGGAATTAATTCTGCATCTTCATCTATCCCTTGAAATGACAAACTGTCAAGTGTTGTAAATTTGGTTTTAGCCATAAGTATATATCAAAGTCATTTTGTCATCACGACAAAACAACATTTTTTTTTAGAATTTAATGAAACTGATTAAAAACCTTATAAAACCCATTAATACAGTGGCTTTATTATAGATTCATTATTTACATTTCAATTGTTATGCCACAAGTTTTAAAAAAAAAATTAAAAAACTGTAACAATGCGTTGCAATATATATCTTTATGTTAAAGTAAATTATTTTTTTTGTCACTAACCCAACTAAATACAGAGCAATTAATTGCGAAATGTCGCGAGCGAGATCAAAATGCGCAGCTCGAAACATATAATCGTTATTATAAGGCAATGTACAATACAGCATTGAGAATCATAAAGGACACAGCAGAAGCTGAAGATATTATGCAAGAAGCCTTTTTAACTGCTTTTACAAAATTATCAATGCTAGAAGACAATAATATGTTTGGGGCTTGGTTAAAAAGGATTGTAATTAACGCCAGTTTAACCGCAGCACGTAAAAAAGATGTTCATCGTGAAATAGCCCTAGAAACTGTTGAGTATGCTCTTACAGATAGTAACGGAATTGTAGAAGAAGACCTTTCTTCTGTAAAAGTAAAAACAGTGCTAAATACACTAACTCAACTTAAAGACAGCTATAGTACTGCATTATCATTACACCTTATAGAAGGTTATGATTATGAAGAAATCTGTCAAATTATGAATATATCATATTCTAATTGTCGTACGCTTATTTCGCGCGCAAAAGAAAGCTTACGAAAAAAAATACAATTTGTATGAGTACCGATAAAATAGAAAAGTTATTTAAACGTATGCAAGATCAATTAGACATACACGAACCTTCTGCTAATCACCAAATTCGGTTTTTAGAAAAGTTGCAGCAACAAAACAAAGTTGTACAATTGCAGCCTAAAAAGGTGAATTGGTATACCCCACTTGCAATAGCCGCTTCGATTGCTATAGTATTTGGAATGGCAGCAATGACTTTTATGTTTAATCCAAAAGAAGAAGTAGATCTAGCAAATGTATCTCCTCAAATGAAGGAAACTCAAAGCTTTTTTACCTCTGCCATTCAATTGCAACTCGAAGAAATCGACAAAGTTTCTTCTGCAGAAACCAAAGAATTGGTTTTGGATGCTATGAATCAATTAGAAAAGCTGGAATCTGATTATGAAATATTAAAAAAAGACCTTTTTCATAGTGGAAACGATAAACGTGTAATTAGCGCTATGATTAAGAACTTTCAGAAACGTGCAAATTTATTAGAAGAGGTACTACAAAAAATTAACAGCATTAATGAATTTAAATTATCAGAAAATGAAAACTTTATACTATAAAATAATCCTCCTATTGATGATCCCTGCTTTGGCATTAGCCAATAACGGAGACCTGAAAGGAAAATACACCAAAGAAAAAACATTAAAAAAAGATTTCTCGGTTAACGCAGATGCTTTATTAAAAATTAGTAACGATTATGGTAATCTGGATATTACTTCCTGGAATGAAAATCGAATTGTTATGGAGATTACCATTAAAGTAAGTGGAAACAATGAAGAAAAAGTGATCAAAAAACTAGAATCTATCGATGTTGAGTTTGATTCTTCTTCTCAAATGGTTAGTGCCAAAACCACTTTTAATAAAAATAATAGCTCCTGGTGGGATAAATGGACAAGTGGATGGAACAACAATATGAATATGAAAATCAATTATACCGTAAAAGTTCCTGTGACTAATAGTGTAGATTTTAATAATGATTACGGAAGCATCACTCTGGATAAAATAAAAGGTAATGCTAAAATTAACTGCGATTATGGTCAAATCATTATCGGAGAACTATTAGGCGACAATAATTATATCAACATAGATTACACTAATAACAGTACTATTTCTTACATGAAAAATGGAAAAATAAACGCCGATTATTCTGATTTTGAAGTTGGTAATGGTGATAAGATTGATCTTAATGCAGATTATACACAATCAAAATTTAAATCTATAAAAAACTTAAACTACAACTGCGATTATGGCGGGATTCGAATAGAAAATGGAGGAAAAATAATAGGCTTTTCAGATTATGTAAATACCAAATTTGGAAGTATTTCTGAAGAACTAAGTATTGATTCTGATTATGGATCTATCGAAGTTCGTTCACTACAACCAACCTTTAAAAGCGTAAGAATCAAAACAGATTATACCAGTGTGAATATAGGATATGAGGACGGATGTACTTTTGATTTTGCAATCAAAACTTCGTATGGAGGCATTAAACTAGATGACAATATAAATGTGCAAAAGAAATACGTTAAGGATTCTAAAAAGGATTATCAGGGATATAATGGCCAAGCTAATAGCGGGAAAACAATTAATATAACCTCTAGCTATGGTGGGATCAAATTAAGAAAAAACTAATATATACAAAACATTAATACATCAATACAATGAGAACAGCAGCATTTATTATAGGACTTACATTATGCAGTATAACTTCTTTACAAGCACAATGGTGGGGAAATGGAAAAAAAATTAATGGTAATGGCAATTCTGTTACCAAAAATAGAACGACATCAGACTATGATCAAGTAAAAGTAAAAGGAAGTCTAGATGTATCCTTAATATCAGGTACAGAAGGAAAAATCACAATCAAAGGAGAAAGTAACCTTATTGATTATATAGTAACCGAGATCCAAGGAGATGCTCTTAGAATTTATGTAAAAAAAGGGTATTACCTAAAACCTTCTGTAGGAAAAAAATTAATTATTACCGTTCCTTTTAAAGATCTAACTCAAGTTACATTATCAGGATCAGGAGATGTGTATAGTTCTGATACAATTAAGGCTTCTGATTTTAAAACCGGAGTATCTGGGTCTGGTGATGTTCAACTTGTTGTTGATGCCGAAAATATATGGGGACAAGTATCTGGGTCTGGTGATCTGGCTTTAAAAGGAAGTGCTGGTAGTTTTAACGGAAATGTATCTGGATCTGGTGACCTTTCTGCATATGACTTAAATGCAAAAAATGTAACAGCAACCGTATCTGGCTCTGGTGATATTGAAGTAATGGCCACTACCTACTTAAAGGCTCGTGTATCAGGATCTGGTGATATATTTTATAAAGGAGACCCTCAAAAAGAAGATAAAAAGGTATCTGGGTCAGGAGATATTACAAAAAGATAGCATTAAGATAACTATTAAATACATCAAACTGTTTAAGAATCTCTGTTCTTAAACAGTTTTTTATGTGTAATAAATCTATATTTTTACATTTTATTTGTTATAATGCACTAATAATGTTATTATAACAGATATATTATTTTACGTTCACCCCAAAACAAAAATCAAATTGCGGTTCCTATCAAGAAAAGATGTTCCTTTTAAAGAAATTGTACCCGATGGTTACATTGATATTCATTCACATTTACTTCCGGGTATTGATGATGGAGTAAAGACAATTTATCAATCGGGTTATATCTTGGAACAATTTGAAAATTTTGGCTTTAAAAAAGTAATTACTACTCCTCATATAATGCAAGATATATGGCCAAATTCTTCGCAAACTATAACTAGTACTTTTAAAAAACTTAAAGAAGTTCTTGTTCCTTTGGGAATAACAAAAATCGAATTACAGGCAAGTGCAGAATATATGATGGACGATTTGTTTTATGAACGTATAAAAAGCAATGACATTTTACCATTACACCAAAATTATATCCTGGTCGAAATGTCTACTTTTGCTCCTCCTATTAATCTTAACGAAATCTTATTCGAAATTAAATTAGCAGGATACATTCCTATTTTGGCACATCCAGAACGATATTCTTTTTATCTAAATGACCTAAAAAAATATGATGAGTTAAAAGCATCAGGGTTTCTGTTTCAGGTTAACCTATTATCAATATCTGGATATTATGGTGAGCAAATCAAATCTTTTACAAAAAAACTGATAGATCAGGACTATATTGACTTTACGGGTACAGATGTTCACAATTATCATCAACTAGAGATTCTTGAGAAAGGATTTGATTTTAAAATTGCTAAAAAGATTACTTCATTAATGAAAAACAATATCGAGTTTTCTTAATTCTTTTTCCCGTAACCATATCCATAGTTGTAACCAGTCTTATTACCAGCTGCATTAAGTAAAACTGCAATATTTGGTAAACGTTTTTCTCTATAAAAATTTTCTGGAACCTGTAATACTCTTTTATCAGAGTAATTTTCTCTTACTATATAAATACTTAAATCTGCGTGTTTTGCTATTAAAAGTGTATCGGTTACAAGGCTAACAGGAGCAGTATCTACAATAATATAATCATAGTGTTCTTCTAGATACTTAAACATTACATTTACTCTTTCTTGCATTAAAAGTTCTGCAGGGTTAGGCGGTATTGCTCCAGATGGTACAATATCAAATGCATCTTCTTTTTTATATTTATATATGATATCTTCTGGAGTTAAGTCATCATTCATTATAAAATTAGTAAGTCCTTTAGAATCTTTCCCATTAGGCAGATCAAAAAACTTATGCAATTTTGGATCTCTTAAATCTGTACCCAAAAAGGCTACTTTTTTTCCTGAAATGGCCAAAGTTTTAGCCAAATTTGAAGAGATTAAGGTCTTTCCTTCCCCAGAAATAGTAGATGTAACAAAAATAACTTTCCCTTTAGCTTTGTTAATTCCTGCCATTAAGAAGTCTAAATTTGTTCTTAAGATCCTAAATGCTTCCGCTATTCCTGATCTGTCATTTTGCGAAATCATGATTTTATTTTTAGATTTCACTTTTGGTATAGATCCAATAATTGGCATAGAAAGCACTTTTTCCAGATCTTCTCTTGAGCTTACTTTTACATTCAACAAATCTGAAGTATAAATAATAAGAAAAGGCAATATCAAACCAAGAAAGAAAGCTCCTGCATATATTGTTTTCTTATTTGGAGATACTGGATATGAACCTAATGTAGATGCTTTATCGATTACTCTGGCATTAGAAAGCGTAATATGGCTCTTTATCTCTGCTTCTTCTCTTTTTTGAAGTAGATAAAGATATAATTGTTCTTTTATGGTCTGCTCCCTCTCAATAGCTCTAATATCTTTCTGTCGTGTTGGTGCGCTATATATTTGACCTCCAAAATATTGATTCTGGGTATTTAAGCTTCGTAATTGCCCATTGATAGAATTTTTAAGGCTATTCAAACTTCCTGTTAGAACCTGTCTTAATCCACCAATTTGTTGATCTATATTTACAACAACGGGATTCTTTATACTCGACGTTTTTAATAAACGTTGTCTCTGAAGAATTAATCCATTATATCTTGATATCGTACTAGCAACTGTTGGATCACTAAATCCAGAATTAGATTGTGGTACAAGATCAAACTTACCCTCTTGGCTAAGCACAAACTTTCGCATGGATTCTATAAAGTAAAGCTGCGTATTTAATCGTGCTATTTCTTGAGAGTTTTTTGTATCTAAATCTGAAAATTGCTGCGCTTGAACTGCCACATCACTACTAGTTAATCCTCTACTGGATTGATATGTCGCTGCTTGATCATCTACCTGGGTCAAATCTCCCGAAATAAGCTCTAAACGATCATTTATAAAATCTGCTGTTCTTGCCGAAGCTTGTTTTTTATTCTCTATAGTTGCCTTGTTGTATTCTTCGACAAGGTTATTAATAATATCTTTTGCTTTTTCCTTGACCGGGTCGTTTAACGACAATCTAACAATACCTGAATTTTTAACCGAAATAATGGATAACCTATTTCTATATGACTCGGCAACAAACTTTACTGGCGTCACTACAATTTTGATGATTTTGCCAATACTAGCATTCATAGTATCCATACTTGGGGTAATAATAATATCACCAATACTAGTACTAATAGTATTTCCGAAGGAATGATTACTTACTTTTTGCTTTTTTTCATCTAGAAAAGAGAAAGAGGTATCAGAATCAATTTGCACATGAAAAACTTTTGATTTTTTATGTACAATAGAATCATCTGATAAAAAATTGATTTCAATAAGTGATTTTGGATAATTCTCTACTTCCAGAATTCTTCCTTCACTAAAATATCGAACATTAAGTTTTAAATTATTAACCACATTAGTTAATAGTGTTCTTGATTTTAGAATCTGAATCTCATTTTCAATTTTATTCTGCCCATCATCTAATAAACCAAGATCTTTAAATGCCGATAACTCTGATTCACTCATACTTTCATCCTGAGAGATCACAATACTAGAAGACACATTATATTGAGGAATTGTATACCTTACTTTAAGATATGCTAAACCAACAAAAATAAAGACACTTAATACAAACCAATACCAACGTTTAAGGTATTTTAAAATTTGATCTCTAAGATTAAAACTAAATCCAGAAGACGAATCAAAATTAGTATTCTTTGTAGAGGTATTATTGGTATTAGAAATCATATACTTATTATCTTACAACTAGAGTTACTACAGATATAATTACACCAACAATACTAATAATGACACCAAGGGTATTATTACGTGTTTTGGATTCTTTTATTCTTGAGTTATTTGGCTCAACATAAACAACGTCATTTTGTGCTAGATAATATACAGGGGATTCAAAAATTGATTTAGAAGTAAGATCTACACGATGATATGTATTTACTCCTTCATTTTCTCTAATAACCATTAGGTTTTCTCTTCTTCCTTTAATAGTCATATCTCCTGCTAAACCAAGGGCTTCAATAATAGTAATTCTCTCATTGGGTATTGTATAAGAACCAGGTCTTGACACTTCTCCCATAACGGTAATTTTAAAATTTTTAAGCCGTACACTTACTATAGGATCATTGATATAAATTTTTAATTTTTCTTTAATCATTTCCTTAACCTCGATTCGAGTTAGGCCAGCAATTTTTAGCTCCCCCAAAACTGGGAAATCAATATTCCCTTCTTCGTTTATTAGATACGTAGGTTCACTTGACCCAGCAGAACTTGCTGTATTTCCTCCTCCACCTTCTCCTAGCGATATAGAAGAACCTTGCATCAAATTAAATGGTCTTGCCGCATCCATATCTGCTGCAGAAACCTGTATGCCAACAATATCATCAACTTTAAAAACAGAGGTGAAAGAATTTGTAGAAGAAATCTTCTCCAAATTTGCAGAATTTTGAAAATAAACCACATTTTCAGGTACTTTACAGGAAAAAACTGATATTAATACCACAAATAATAACAAAAATCTACATCGCATATTTTAATACTTTATAAGTAAGCCTTTTAATGAGTTACAAAAATATAACTTTATTTAGTTTAGCAATAAGATTTTGCTTTATCTATACTATTTTCCTTTCATGTGTTCCAAAAGAACACCATAAAACATTTAGGCAAGTTTATTCCCCTAAACAAGCCTATCTCTTCTTACTAAAATATTTTGAAGGTATTTTTTCCCTTACTATATAATACCCTACTTTTTTGTTACATCAAGCTCTATGCAAGAACTTCTCGCTTGCCTTGAATACTTTTTTTATTAATTTTATCAATACTTTCGAACGTAGAATTATTGGAGATAAATTCTGGAACTATCTCTTTTAATTTCCCTACAATTTGATGATCCTGACTTAGTAAATTCATAATACAAAGGTCATCAATTTTATCTTTTACCAATACACAATCATTATCATCAAATCTACTTATCATTATTTTCTTGTGATATGTTGGCAACGTATTTTCTGTATCAGCCAGGAGTTCTTCATACAATTTCTCTCCAGGTCTAAGGCCTGTTATTTTTATATCTATATCTTCTGGATATCTAAGGCCAGATAATCGTATCATTTTCTTTGCGAGGTCAAAAATCTTTACAGATTCTCCCATATCAAAGATAAATATTTCGCCTCCATTACCCATTGTTCCTGCTTCTATAACCAATTGAGAAGCTTCTGGTATAGTCATAAAAAAGCGAGTTACATCTTTATGAGTAACTGTTAACGGTCCTCCTTTTTGAATTTGTTTTTTAAATAATGGAATAACAGATCCATTCGACCCCAGTACATTTCCGAATCTAGTGGTAATAAATTTAGTTTTACTGGTTCCATTAATACATTTTATATACATTTCGGCAACTCTCTTGGTTGCTCCCATTACATTTGTAGGATTCACTGCTTTATCTGTAGATACAAAAACAAACTTATCTACACCAAACTCAGATGACAAATCTGCCAGTTTCCTGGTTCCAAGTACATTAATTTTAATTGCCTCACAAGGATTATTCTCCATAAGAGGTACATGCTTATAAGCAGCTGCATGAAAGACCATATTAGGTCTATATTTTTCAAATATAGTTTCTACTCTTTGATGATCTCTTATATCGGCAACAATTGGCGTAAAATTAGTTACTCCTTTACTTAAAAGTTCTTGTTGTAAATCATATAATGGAGATTCTGCCTGATCAACCAAAACAAGATGTCTATAGTTATAAAATGAAGCTTGTCTTACTATTTCGCTTCCTATTGATCCAGCTGCTCCTGTTATCAAAATCACTTTATCATTAAGTTCTTGTGTGATATTCTGATTATCCATACTAATAGGAGCCCTTTCTAATAAGTCTTCTATTTGAATTTCTTTAATCTGAGAAACTTTTAGCTTACCATCAATCCAATCATTTACTGCAGGGATTATTTTAACGGTAACTTTTAGCTTAAGCAAGTTATCAGAAATTTCTGAAAGCCTTTTCTTACTTATATGCGGAATTGATACAACAATCTCCTTAATATTATTTTTTGTGATAAAGCTTTGATCAATCATTCCCGAAGGATATACCTTAATCCCATTAATGGTTTTTCCTATTTTTTGAGAATTATCATCAATAAAACCAACTACAGACAAAGATCTATTAGAATCATTAGTTACTGCAGCAAGGGTTATTAATCCAGAGTCTCCTGCTCCATAAATCAATATTCTTGAAGTCTCTCCTATTTTTGATTTCACATAGTAATAGCAATATTTAAACACCAAACGACTTGTAGTAAGTGTTATAATGTTTAATAAATAATGCACACAAATTATAGACACAGGGATATTTAGCAATTCTGGCATTAGTGCTAATCTACTGGATGCCATAAAGAATCCCATTAAACAAATTAAGATAGTTACAGCAAGAAACAGGTTATAAGCATCTCTCATTCCTGTATGTCTAACCACTCCTTTATAGGAGCCTATCATTAGAAAACTTAAGGTAGATAACCCCGCTATAATTGGTAATTGGTATATTAAATTAGTAGTATCAAAATTTAAAGTGATTCCAAATCTAATTACATACGCCAAAAAGAAATTAAAGATCGTAATTAACACATCAATTGATAAAACAAGCCATTTAGATGCGTGTTTATGCGAATTATTTATAAGGTAGCTCTTTATCATCTCAATACATTTTTAATTACTGATACAATTCTATATAAATCATCTTCTTCAAGATTAGACCCGCTGGGTAAGCAAAGGCCTCGATCAAATAGGTCATCAGAAATTCCATTGAGGTACGCATCACAATCTGCAAATACAGCTTGTTGATGCATGGGCTTCCATAACGGTCTTGATTCTATGTTTTCTTCTGCTAATGATAACCGTATTCCTTCTCTTAATTTATAAGAACTGGTTTCTATACAAGTTAACCATCTATTAGAATGATATCCCGAAGGCTCTTCTAAAAACTTTATTTCAGATGAATCTTCAAGATTCTTTTTGTAAAATTCATAATTACTACGTCTATTGGCTACATGGGCATCTAAAACTTCCATCTGCCCTCTTCCTATACCTGCAGTAATATTGCTCATCCTGTAATTATATCCTATTTCAGAATGCTCATAATGAGGTGCATTATCTCTGGCTTGAGTTGCCAAGAAAATGGCCTTATTTTTATATTGTTGTTTTTTTGAAACAAGTGCTCCACCACCAGATGTAGTTATAATCTTATTCCCATTAAATGAAAGGATTGCAATATCACCAAAAGTTCCACAGTTAATTCCTTGATAAGAACTCCCTAAAGCTTCTGCACTATCTTCTAATATTGGGATTTTGTATTCTGAAGCAATCTTATGGATAGCTTCTACATTATATGGCATTCCATATAAATGGACAGCAATAATTGCTTTAGGCTTTTTACCTTTTGCTATTCTATCTTTTATTGCTATTTCTAGTTGATCTGGACATAGATTCCAGGTACTTCTTTCGCTATCTATAAATATAGGTTTAGCACCAAGATATACTATTGGATTGGCCGAAGCAGCAAATGTCATACTTTGGCATAACACTTCATCACCTACTGTAACACCAAGTAGTTTTAACCCGAGGTGTAATGCAGCTGTACCAGAGCTTAATGCTGCAGCATAAACATCTTCTCCAAGATAACTTTCGATATCACTCTCAAATCCATTAACGTTTGGACCCAAAGGTGCTACCCAGTTTGTGTCAAATGCTTCTTTCACAAATTTCTGCTCTGATCCACCCATATGCGGTGAAGAAAGCCATATTTTTTTTGAATCAATTATATTCATAATTTTCCCATTAATAATGAACAATAATTTCCTATTGACATAACAATTACACAACATGTATAATAATTAGTCAAATCTTTTTGATGACAATCTAAAAAACGCTGGAAGAAGGGGGGTAGAACTTCCTTTTTTGAACTTACTCTAAATTTGTTTTCCAAAGCTAAAATAGTCTAGTTAAATCAATTAACAATTCAAAATTTAATTTTTTAGACAGAATACTTAAAAAAAACGTTCAATGACTCACGTTTGCCTAAATATTGTCTTACAATACGGAAATCCCGTAAGAAAAGTATTATAGATACTCCATAAAACTACTTGTAATAAAAAACGAATTTATACCTAAAATCATAATTCACCGCAAAATTATACATAATGCATAACCAAAATTCATTTTTTGTATTACTTTTTTGTAAACTATTTTGGGTAGTACAAGTATAGCTTAATAATAAATTAATTTCATGGGGATAACACCTATTTATGAATAGGGGGATTTCCCCCACTTATCATCATTTTTTTTATAACAAAACCTATTATTTGGCATGAAATAAAAAATAATCTCATAAATATTTGATTTATAAAATTAAATACACAAAATTTATGCCCTTCAATAGCAATGAGATATTTTTGCAATATTTCTTTATATACCCCTTCTCCGAATTTTATAATTATATACAGTATAGATGTTATTCAATTCTTTAGATTTTTTTATATTCCTGCCAGTCGTTTTTGTTCTTTACTGGTTTGTGTTCTATAAAAAAAATCAGGTTCAGAATTTATTTATACTTATCGCCAGTTATATCTTTTATGGATTATGGGATTGGAGATTTCTATTTCTTATACTGGCAAGTACAGTTGTTGACTTTTTTATTGGTCAAACTATTCACGCCAATGATTCTACTTCAAAAAGAAAAGTCTGGTTATGGGTAAGTGTAATTTTTAACATCGGTCTTTTAGGCTTCTTTAAATACTACAATTTCTTTATAGGATCCTGGGTAGATTTTCTTTCTGTTTTCGGATACGAACTTAAAAGCACGTGGACATTACAGATTATTTTACCTGTAGGGATATCTTTTTATACGTTTCAGACCATGTCGTATTCATTAGATATTTATTACAAAAGATTAACTCCAACCAAGAATTTTATTGCTTTTGCTACATTTGTTAGCTTTTTCCCTCAATTGGTTGCTGGTCCCATAGAAAGAGCTTCTAATCTCTTATCACAAATCACCACCAAAAGAATTTTTAATTACACACAATGTACAGAAGGTCTAAGACTTATACTTTGGGGATTATTTAAAAAAGTAGTTATTGCAGATTCTATTGCACCAATTGTAGATGACATCTTTCTTAATTATAACGATTATTCTGCTTCTACTTTAATCCTTGGTGTGTCGCTTTTTAGTTTTCAGGTTTATGGAGATTTTAGTGGATATTCTGATATTGCTATAGGAACCGCCAAACTATTTGGAATAGAACTAATGTCTAACTTTAAGTTTCCAACATTTTCTAGAAATGTTGCCGAATATTGGCAGCGATGGCACGTTTCTTTATCTACCTGGTTTAGACATTACGTATACATCCCTCTTGGCGGAAGCAGAGTAAGTAAACTTAAATCGGTTAGAAATATTATTATCATTTTCTTAGTGAGTGGTTTTTGGCATGGTGCAAACTGGACTTTTATCGTATGGGGAGCAATTCATGCTGTTTTATACATTCCTGTTTTTTTAATGGGGCGAAATCGTATTTATATGAATACTGTGGTAGCAGAAAATCGTTGGTTCCCCTCTTTAACAGAAATCTCACAAATTTTACTCACTTTTTTATTAGTCACATTTTCTAGAGTATTCTTTAGATCTGAGTCCATCACAGATGCTTTTGGTTTTTTAGAACAGATATATGTCAATTTTTCTTATGAAACCTATCAACATCCTTTAGGGTATCGTATGATAGATTATTTTATCTTGTTAGGTCTTTTTATTTTATATGAATTTAGAATTAGAAGAGACGAGCGTGCTCCTTTTAAATTTAAGTCTAGAATCGTGAGATTTGTTGCATATACTTTAGTAATTTTAGGAATGTTACTGTTCTTTGATGACAACATAGACAGATCATTTATCTATTTCCAATTCTAATTAAAAATAGGCAATGACAATAAAAAAAGCGTTATGATATAATTTTAAAGTCGCATGAAAAAACTTATAATCAAAAGTATCTTATATGTTTTTTTAATACTCATCGTATTAGAAGGATTAGTGCGTGTTTTTCATTTAGGAAAAGACACTCCTACCCGATTTCTCGACGAATATAAAGTAGAAAAATGGAAACCAAACCAAAATGGTTTTTCGGTTACCGGAAACAGAAGGCAAAATTTTTCAGAATATCATATTAATACAACAGGGTATAATTCTTATAGAGAATTTACTCCAACAAAAGATAAAATAGAAGTAGCATTGGTTGGGGATTCATTTATAGAAGGGTTTCATCAAAACTACTATAACTCTATTGGTAAAAAGATTGAAAATGCTATTCCTGAAATTGAAGTATATGAATATGGTTATGCCGGCTATGATTTTGCAGATCAACTGCACCTGATACATTCGTATGCTTCTCAATTCGACCTTATTGACCACGTTATTTTGGGCATAAAATTCTCTAACGATTTAACCCGTGCAGAATATCGGGTTGTTAATAGTCGATTAGCTTTAGAATCTCCCATAAACAAAATGCTTAAAAAAAGTAAACTAATAGTATACTGTAAAAGCATTGGGGTTTTAGATCCTCCTCAGGAACTAATGTATCGATTCCTTAATATGCTTAAACCTAAAAAAAAGACAGTTTCGATAGATGATGTCGAAATTTTGAGAATTAAAAAAGAAAATGAAGAAAAATACCTGGCCAACTTCAAAAGTTTGATTTCTAAATATGGATATGATAAAAAACGATTTACGCTTCTTTTAGACTCCAGAATAACAAGTCCTCTATTTTTATCGTATTTAGAAAAAAATGAATTTAATTACATTGATTTCTCTGCTTCTTTTGAAACTTCTGATCGTTCTACCACTTTGATCTATGACAGACACTGGAACAATCACGGTAGAGATATCATAGCAAAGGATATTACCCAATATTTAAGAGATACCAACTTCGTAAAAAACTAATATCATTCTAGTGTTTTTATTGATTTATCATAAAAATGATGATCATAATTTTTTGTTACAAAATAGTTAGAAGGCTTTTCTTTTGTAAAAAACTGAAATTCGTTAATAAAATGACTTTGATCATAATAGCCATGATCTAATGCAGTAGACAAATACCCAGGATTTCTGTTTAATAGTATTTTTTTTACTGTAGCTTCAAACCGTATAATTCGTTGGATTTTCTTTGGTGTAATCCCAAATTGAGATTTAAAATTTCTTTCAAACTGGCGGTAACTCAAATTAGTATAAGCAGCTAATTCCTTTAAAGAAATTGAATTATACTGCTTATACAAAGAATGTATGATAGTATCCCATTTGTCATTTTGTTTATCATGATAATCATACAAACACTTAAGCAAAAAGGATTCTATACATTTAATTTTGTCATCAATAGTATGGTGCTCATTTAGTTTCTCTAAAAAATCTTTACCTCTGAAACCCCAAATATCTTCGACAGAAGCAAACTGATTGTTTAACTCTATATATGGAATTGAAGAAAAGTGACGAAAAGCCCCACTTTTAAATCGAACCGATATGAAAGAAACATCACTAAACTCATCTATATGTAATATTGAATTTCTAGGGCAAATAATATGCCCATTATCACATTTATAATTATTTATTAGCAGTGGTTCATGAGTATGAAACAACAATTCTAAACCAGTGCCAGGCAAAATCGCAGGCAATTTAAATGCTCCCGAATGTTTTAGCACATAAATTCGATCAACATACATTGCCAAACTTTTATTAGGTTTATATGACGTTTTATTGATTAACAATTTAGAAGACTTCTATTACTGGTTCTAATGTAAGCATTGAAGATACTAGTGAGATAAACTCTTTAAAGTGATTCGAAGAATTATGAGCATCAACTGCATTCATATTTGTATATTCTTCATAAAAAATAAACTCTGTATCGACATCTATTTCTTGATATAAACGATAGGTCATACAACCATCTTCTAAATTACTTTCCCGAACCATCTTTTTTGCATGTATCAAAAATTGATCAGTACTTTCTTTCTGTACACTTAATCGTGCTATAATTGTTTTTTTCATATCACAAATATATACCGATATACAATGTCTGGATTGTAAAAAAACGACATCAATTAGGACACATGTGAATTGATCTCAAAAACAATTTTTTGCATCTTCGATTTCCCTATAATCAAATATGTATTTTCTTCTTCTAAAACTTTTAACACTTTAACATCTGATACTTTTTCAATACTCGTATACAAAAAGTCAAACACAATTTTCCGTAAAAAATTATACTCGGCACTATTATAATCTATTATAGGATATTGCTTATCATCCTGTACTTCTATTATAGGTAATGCCTGATATGTTGGTTCCTGTAAGGCAACAGTATTCTTTTTTCGTTTTGCTTTATATTTTTTATATCGAACATAGGCTATTTTAAAAACAAGTTCTTTAAAACTTACTTTCAAATATTCAATAGCGGCAGTAACAGCAGCAGAAATAGATTTTTTGGGATAGATTATTTGGTGTTCAAAATTATAGATATGGTTGCACCATTCTCTTTTGTAAGTAAGATCTCCCATCCCCATCTCATAAGACTTATGATTATTTGCAATACACCAATCTAATTTCTTATAAATCTCTACACTCCCTAAACTAAATTTTCGGTAATCAATATCATATGATGATATTGCACTAAATAGTTGTCCGTAAAAATGATTATTAAGTGATATAACTATTGGATTATCATTGTCATAAACAACAAACAATGATGCTTTTTTTTGATTGATTAAAGAAAAATATATGCTTTTATAGTGATTCCATCGAATAAGACTTTGACTCACATCATTACGCTGTTTAAATCTTCTGATCAACATTTTTTCTAAACAATCCATCAATAGATCGTATTCCTCCTCTTCTATTGCACCATAATATGTTCTATATGAAATCTGAAAACACGATTCGAGTCGTTTTACTCTCCTTCTTATTCCTTTTGCATTACTTCTGAAACGATATTTTACATAAGCATCTGCACTAGCAAAACCTTCCAGTAAAATAGCATACCCTTTAAAAAACTGATCAATTTTTTTTAGATTAAACACTCTTTTATTAAGTTCTGGCTTCAGATAATCAGCTATAAAGAAAACCGAGTAAACCGTATCGGGATTGTTTATTAGTTTTTCATCATAATCTGGATTAATTAATCCTTCTTCACTTTCTAAAGTACCAATCTTAGGAAAGATTTTTGGAATCAATCCTTTTTCAAAAAGCTCAAAAAAATAATCTATCTGGACCTTTTTCATATACTTAATCTATAAAAGGGAAAAAAGTAATCTTTTACATTCTCTTTATGAACATGAGAATATTCTAGATTGGCAGAGAGACATAGCTCATCATAAATTTTTTCATTAATAATTTTTCTGCCGGTATGAAAAATTACATCCTCATCTTTTGGAAAAAGTGATTTTTTATGTCTGTACAATCCATCACCATCTTTCATACCTCCTCCTAAGACATAACACTTGATCTTATTATTGATCGCCCACTCTATAATTTTCACTCTAAGAAAATCATTGGGCCTATAACTAAAATACTCTGCATTTGTTCCTCCAAGAAATGCAAAAATAGTATCCTTATAACCAATGATAAGTTCTATAGAAATTGGGGTACCCTCATAATATGCAATGGCAATAGAAAAATTATCTAAATTTGATAATATCAGGTTTTCAAAATAAGTATTGGAGAAAAAATAAATACGATCTGCATTATTGCGATTCATCGTATTCACATAGATATCATTAAAGATTTTAATGATATCTTTTGTTATTTCATGCTTATGAAAGATTTTAAACACTAAATTGTGATTTACTGCCTTTCTATAGTTGTTTCTAACTTTAGGTAAAAATGCCACCCATTGATCGTCAAAATTTTCTAAAAGATGCCCTCTTACATTTGATAATGTATTGGTTACACATCCCGAATATTTTTTGTGGTTTCCATTTAAACTAAATCGAATAAACTCTGTTACTACATTATGATCCATATACCATTGATCAACATTGTTCCAAAATTGAACAATATCTTCTTCTGTCACAGTATCATTAAACAAAGGTCCACTATAGCCATATGGGCTTGTAACATCAAAATACGGATGTTTCTTATCTTTTATCTTTATTTCTCTAAAAACAAAAGGCATTAGAATAACAGGCTCATTATCTTTTTCAAACAAAAAGTATTTTAGCGTATCAGAGTCCTTCTCAAAATGTAACAAATGTTCGGCCGAATAATATACATTATTGTTCCATTTTTTTTGAAGGAGCGTCTTATATTCTATGATGTCTGAATTTTCATCAAGGTTTTTAATTAACAGTTTGTAATTTTGCTCCAATTGTAAAAATATTAGTTAGGTATGGTTGTTTATTAGTACTATATAGGTTTTTCTTTTAATTCTGTTTTTTTTAAAAAGTAATCATTTATTTTTTCAGACAACACTTGTGATAACCAAATAATTCTACCACAATGTTCTACATGCCACACAGCTTTTCCATCAAACACATTTCCCGCTAGTAGTGGTCCAACAATATGTAAATTATCAGAAGCTTCTAATTGCTCATTAACCTCAAATCCTATCTTAGAATCATTAGGTTTGCAATATCCTTTCTCTATTAATTTCTTTAACAATTCTGGGATATTTTGTTTGGTTAGATTTGTACTACCCACACAATTAATTACTATCCCAACAGAATCTTCATAGATTTTGTTTTTCCCAGATTTTGTATCTAAATATTCTAGAGAATATTCTCCCGTAGTTGTATTATCAATATCTCTAAATCGTCCTGCAATATGATCAAAACGATTTTCCTCCTTCAATTCATCAACGGTTTTAGAATAATGAAAACCGGCACATCGTTGTCTTCTTCCTATTTCATTACCATAATAGCAAGCAAACTTTTTTAATTCTTCTGGGTTTAACTTATTTAATAAAGCACCAAAAGCTTTTGATATAATATCTACCGTAGAAGCTGCTCCCAGATCAATCTGATCGGCATAATCCAAATCTTTAAATGTTGCTTCTGCTATAATTTTTGCAGTTATATTTTTTTCTTTGGTTAATGCCTGTAAGTTAAAAGGTGTGTATTCTTTTTTTCGTTCTTCATCAATAACAGCATCTGGCAATAATCCCTGAGTAGAAAGAATAATGAATTTATTAATTCTGGACTTTATATTTTCGACGTCATTTAACTTATACAGCAACTCTAATCCACTCGCATTGGCTCCTACTATAAGCACATTAGTTTTCTTTTCTGACTGTTTTTCAAGAAAGCTATCTATTTTCTCTAAAGTTGTCTTTAACTCAGAACTGTAAGGATCATTTACAAAAAGTAATTTATCCTCTTCTATTATATCTTCATTTTTCCAAAGGTGATTAACGGGTAGAGAACCAACAGATAAGATAACTTTTTCAGAAAAAACAGTGTCTTTGTTATCTAGAAGCAATTCATATGTATTTTCTAATTTTTCTATATCTATCACTTCTGCATTGATATAATTAACATCAATAGCACCTTTGATTTTAAATTCTTCTAATCTGTTTTTTACTTTTTCATTGATATACCATCCAAAAAAGCGGCGAGGAATAAAAAGATCCTCCCACTCATTATTTTTAATTTTATCCTCATGTTTGGTAATCCATTCGGAAGATAAGGTACCTCCATCTTTTTTTAATTCATCTAATAACCAATTCTTATTGTTATTAAGCCATTTAATAAATTTCCCCAACTCTGGCTCTGGTAAAAAGTTTTTTAAAGATGTTATAAGATGAACCGAAAAACCAGATCTTGACCCATATGGTATCCCTGAGTGAAACTCTCGATATTTATCGATTATATTAATATTAATCTTTCTTTTTGTCTTATGGTTTTCGATAAGATCCAAGAAATGCAAAATAGTGAAGGATGATGAAATTCCCGAACCAATAAAAGTGATATCTGACGATTTTGGTTTGTTATTAAGCTTCAAGTCTGTGAGTTTTGTTTTTATAATTTTACCAGGGTTACCAACAACTGTAGAATAATCAGGAACGTCTTTTAAAACTACGGTTCCTGCGCCAATGGTACACCATTTTCCTATTTTAACTTTTGGTATTACAACAGCACCAACTCCAACATGTGAACCTTCTCCAACTTCAACATGGCCACATAAAGCAGCTTTTGGCGAGATGTGTGCAAAATTTCCTATAATATTATCATGGTCTATGCTTGCCGCTGTATTTATAATTACATGTTCTCCGATAACCGTATTGGGTTGAATTATCGCTCCCGCAAAAACAACGGTACCTTCTCCTATTTTTGCAGTTGGGGCTATAATTGCTGAGTGGTGTATCGCCTTTTCAAAATCACTTTTTAGGAAACCAGCTATTTCTGCTCTTTCTGCATTTATACCTACTGCCACAATTACAGGATATCCTTTATGTGGAAATTCTTTTAGATTTCTTCTTGCTCCAGAAGTTACATTCTTAGACGCATGATGGCGTCCAGAAGGTTTATCGTCAAAAGTTTCGGTTACTTCATAACCGTTCTCTTCTAATACTTCTCGTATGACTTGAGAATGCCCGCCAGCTCCATAAATCCTTATTTTTTTGGGGTCTTCAGTTATTTTCATTTTACTCATTACTAAATTTAAGTTGATTTGTTGGTTGTGTGAATTATGTCGTTCTACAGAACTTTTATAAAAGTTTTTTTGTTAGTTATTTCCTTTCCAAGCAGGCATAATGGTGTTTTGATCTATGTTTACACCCTCTTTTTTAATTACTTTCTTTATGGTTAAAAATAAAATTTTAATATCTAAGATAAAACTTAGATTTTCTACATACCATACATCATATTCAAATTTCTGACTCCAGGATATTGTATTTCTACCTTTTACCTGCGCCCATCCTGTTATACCTGGCCTTACATCATGTCTTTTCTTTTGCGTCTCATTATACAAAGGTAAATATTCGACCAAAAGAGGTCTTGGACCTATTAAACTCATATCTCCTTTTAAAACATTAATAAGTTGTAAAATCTCATCTAAGGAGTATTTTCTAATAAATGCTCCTGCTTTTGTTATACGAGAAACATTGTGCACATCACCTTTATCTTCTGATCTTAAATCAGACATTGTTTTAAATTTAATGATTTTAAAAAGTCGACCATTTTTTCCCGGTCTTAACTGAAAAAAAAATGGCTTACCACTATTAACTACAATTAATATTAGAATCAACACTAGTATAATGGGAGATAACATTACTATACCCAAAAAGGAAAGTACAAAATCTAATAATCGTTTTACATATGGGTTGTACATATATTTTTTATTGCTTTTATAAATTTAATTAACAACGCTTTATTTCTTTAAACTTATCGTTATTTCTAAAATCACAATCTCTTTTCTTAGGACTTAGACAAATAGTTTTCTCCTTTTACAACAGTTCTTATTTCTTTCCCAGGGACACCATACACTAGTTTAAAATCATCCACATCGTTTAGAAGCAAAGAACCTGCTCCAATAATACTATGTTTTCCAATAGTAATACCTTGAATAATATTTGCGCCCAATGATATTGCAGTACATGTACCTATACTAACATTTCCTCCAACAGTAACTCCTGGCGCTAAGCTAGAAAAGTCCTGTATATCGCTATCATGATCAAAATTAGCATCGGTATTCATGATACAAAAATCTCCAATCCTTGCATGCGCATTAATAGTAACAGAAGCCAGTATTATACTTCCCTTACCTATCACAACAGTCGGACTAATTATTGCTGAAGGATGAATTACTGTAATAAATTCAAAATCCGGAGATATTTTTTTTATCCTCGCTTGCATTAAAAACCTAGTCCAGTTATCTCCTATTGCAATAACTCCTTTATTGATCCCTTGTTCTACAAGATCTTTAATATAATCTTCTGTACCAAGAATCTCATAACCCAGTAATTTTTCGCCTTTTGGTTTAAACGTATCTATAAGACCATGAATTTGATAATTTGCATTCAACTCAATAGTTTCTATAATCACTTTAGCGTGACCCGAAGCACCAATTATCAAAACTTTATCCATCCACGTTTTTTTATAAATTATTCCTTGGTATACCTACAAAAGTACTTTATATAGTTATAATTCTGATTCTATGGTTCTTATTAAATCCCCAACATTATTCATATTCATTAAATCCATTAGTTTAAATTTAATCCCAAAAGATTTTTCGACTTCAGAAATAATCATCATATGCGTTACAGATTCCCACCCATCAACATCATCTGCTGTAGTTTCATCGGCAAGCTGAAAATTATCATGTTCTAATACAGATATAAAAGCTTCTTTTACTTTTGATAAAATCTCTTCTTTACTCATTATTGATTATTTAATTTATGTCAAAATATGTTCTTAATTCTTTTCTGTTAATTTTTCCGTTGATACTGTGCGGAAACTCTTTTATAAATCGTACATGTCCCGGAATCATATAATCAGGCATTTTAGTTTTCATATAATTGAATATCTCTTCAGTATCAAATTCTTCAGATTCTATAGCCAAGCCTAACTCTGCATTACCTAATGCATTGGTAATATCTAAAGCAACCATATTCACCTTTCTCTCTGATTTTGTTTTTGCATGAAATTCTACTTCTGCCAGCTCCACTCGATATCCTCTAATTTTTACCTGAAAATCTGCTCTACCAACATATAAAAAATCTCCTTCTTCATCTTTAAAACAAAGGTCTCCGGTTTTATAGTAACGTTGTTTTTTTCCATTTTCTTCTCTCACAAAAAAACTTTGAGCATTTCGCTCTTCATTTTTCCAATATCCAGGAGTTATCTGTGGTCCTCCCAAGGACAGTTCTCCTGTTACATTTACCGGCACTTCTTCATTATCTTTATTTACAACAAGATACAATGTATCTTCTTGCGGCGTCCCTATAGCTATTATTCCATTATGAGCTTTTTGGTGAGTTTCTTTATGATATGGATAAAAGCCACTATAAACAGTAAACTCTGTAGGGCCGTAATAATTAAATATTTTACAATTAGGAAGGCATTCGCTCCATTCTTTAGCAATATCACTATGCAATGCTCCTCCACCAAAACTACAATATCTCACATCGGGAGCATTAATTTCGGGGAAATACGGCCTTAGATAATTTATGATCGAAGGTACCATCGTAAGAACCGTAAGTTTCTGCTCCTTAATAAGTTTAAAAATATAAAAGTACTTAATTGCTCCTTTTGGTATCGTATAGATACAAGAACCTGATAAGAAAGGAAATAAATAGGTTACTACAGAAAAATCAAAAGTAAGTTCGAACATTTGTAAACATCGATCTGAAGGAACCAGATTAAATTCTGGTTCAGCATCAATCGCATTTACAAGTGCATTAACATTATCAAAAGTAATAGGAACCCCTTTAGGAAGCCCAGTAGTACCTGATGTAAATAATATATATGCTAACTGATCTCCAGAAACATCCTTAGGCTTCAGGTTAATATCTGTAGTATCTAATGCTCCCGAAGCAATAACTTTATAATCCTTATAAATTGAGGTTTCAGAAGAATCAATAACATATTGTGTTTCTGTTAATTCAAAAACTTTACTATTACGCTCAATTGGTGTTGATGGATTTACAGGAACGTATGCTTTCCCTTCGAGCCAAAGTGCAAGGATACTTGCATAGGTCTGAAGATCATCATTAGTAACTAAACCAATTAGTTTTTCAGAATCTTCTACAGTATTAGCTATGGCATTTCTTATTTTAGATATTTCAATAGCAAAATCATGATATGTATAAAACGTATGATTTATACATAATGCATTATGATCAGAATGGTTTTCTATCGATTCTTGTAGTGTTTTTACAAATTTCATCTTTTTGATTTAATAAAAATGACCATCTCTATTTAACATATTTGAATTTTCAAAATCGAGCCTAGTCTCATCGTGTGCTAATCCTTTTTTTATTACTTTATGGGTAAAAATAGTCCTATATCGTTTCGTTATATTATCTGATAATTTGGTATCGTCTGTAAAAATGAATTTCGTTTTCTTTTGGATAAAATTCTCTATTAAAGCATCGATACATACATCATAATTTTTCTCATCTTTTACCAAAAAATATTTAACATTAAACTCATTATAATTTATCACATAAGATAAAAAACCAATAATTTCATTTTCTTTTATAATTTTAAGATTATGAATATAAATATTATTACTGGTTCCTGTTTGCAATGATATATATGGATGTTTTGTTGCAATTGGAGTTTGCATATACTGCATCCCATTAATCTGCCAATTCACATATTCCTTTGTTTTATAGATCAGGTCATTTTTGCAAAGCGGATCTATAAACTGCCAGGTCGCATCATCCAACTGATTAATATACTCATAAGAAAGTGTTTTAGTTCTTTTTCTAGCTTTAGGTCTATTTAGTAACCTAATACATGATGCTACTGTATTATCGATTCTATCTAAGATAAATTTAATTGATTTTAAAAACCGAAACCTTCCTATAAGCATAGATGCATCGAGACTAAGGAAGATAGTATGTCTTAATCTTGATGCTATTACAGTAAAAGGTTGTTTTTCGTAAAACGTAGTTACATTTTCTGCATACGATTTTATGAGTATTTGTTTTCCTGTTAGATTTACAGCTTCGTTATAAATATAGGTTCCCAGAACTGTATCTTTATAATCCTTATGCACCCACCAGGAGATCATCCAATACACTTTTGATGGTTCTCCAATTCCATTATTAAGTAGATCGGGGAACATAAAAACAAAAGAGATCATTTTTTCGCCTTCATAACCAATAACTCCACAATAGTCCTCCTCTTCTATTCTCGAATTCGAAACTAACCATAATGCTTTACTTTTGGGTAATGGGGTAAGATTTCCTTTCCAATAGGTATTTTTTTCTATACCTTCTCTAAGCATTTTTTTGGTTAAGGCTACTATGTTTAAATTTTTATTCATCTATTATTCCTAAGAAATATAACTAGTTTGTACCGTCAAAATATTCTGATGTCAGATCGTTGGATAGATTCACATCTTCTTTTTGTATTACCTTTTTTAAGGTTAATCCGATTATTTTTAGATCTAACAAAAAACTATAATTTTCTACATACCATACATCATATTCGAACTTTTTTTTCCAGGTAATAGAATTTCTTCCATTAACCTGGGCCAATCCGGTAATACCCGGTCTTACATTATGTCTCTTTTTTTGAACATCATTATACACAGGTAAATATTCTATTATCAAGGGGCGAGGCCCTATCAGGGACATTTCTCCTAGTACTACATTAATCAATTGTGGAATTTCGTCTAAAGAAGTTTTTCTTACAAATGCTCCTACTCTGGTTATTCTATCCTTATCTGGCAATAAATTTCCTTGTGCATCTCTTCTATCATTCATAGTCTTAAACTTAATGATGCTAAAAATCTTTTCATTTTTACCTGGTCTTCTTTGAACAAAAAATGGTTTGCCTCGATTTGCAATAGCCAGAAAAAGAATCAATAGTATAAATACAGGTAAAATAAAGATCAGGAATAGTAGCGACACACTAAAATCAAGACTTCTTTTTATAAAAAACTTATACACCTTTTTAAAGTTTAGACGGCCATAAAAGGGACTCTATTATTTACTCCAACAAATGTATAAACCATTTGTTAAAAAGTGAAATAAAAGAATTACTATCTCCTTTACAATCATTAATATTAACAACAAAATGATATGATCCTAAAAATGTATCCAGGACAATCACATAACACTAAAAATTGGGGGAATAAACAGACAAATATTATTTATACTACCAGGGAATGAAGCTAATAATTTGTCTATGATTCTATATCTAAAATCGAGAGTAAATATACAATCAATATTTCGGTTTTTACCTCATTGAATTAACTTTTTTTAACAAGGAATTGTTATTAAAAAATTATGTGCAAAAACAGATACAATTTTTATATATAAGTTTGTATCTGTCCTCCATAATTACAACGTGCGATACTCTTCCAGCAGCGCTTCCCAAACTACCTTTCGTTCATATCGACTAGTGATCGATTCTCGAGCATTGCCGGCCAAGGTATCTCGTTGGGTCTTGTCTTCTACCAGCATTTTTAAATTCTGAAACAACTGTTCTGCATCTTTTACCGGGATGATTTTGCCATTTATTCCCTCTGTTATAATCTCATTACAGCCATTAATATCGGTTACAATACTTGCTAATCCCATAGATGCAGCTTGCATCACTACGTTAGGAAACCCTTCGCGATAACTGGGAAATGCCAATATATCAGAAATTGCAAAATAAGGCCGTACATCATTCTGCCAGCCTACGGTAATGATATTTGGATTGGTATTAATTTCTTCTTCGGTATCTGGGGATAATGGATCTAAATCCTTTTCATAGGTACCTACCAACAATAATTTGACAGTAGCAGACGCTGTATTTAATTTCTTAAACGCATCAATAAGCTCATGTATACCTTTATCTTTTACCAGTCTACCAACATATATAATTACTGTATCTGTAGATTTAATACCAAGGCTCTCAGATAATTTAAGATTTTCTTCTTTAGTATAAAGTCCCGGATCAAAGAACGAAGTATCTATCCCGTTAGAACTCCCATTGGCGATAACTTTTAATTTTTTTGATGACGTATATTTATTAGCTATAATAATGTCATTAAGCCCAGATGAATTGGGGTAAATTTTGGTAGCACAGGTATAAGTAGCTTTTTCTACTGTATCCAACAGTACTCTCTTTGCTCCTGTAGCTTCTAGTAATGGCAATCCAGCAATCGTATGTAAACGATGAGGCACACCTGCCAGCTTTGCAGCCAACATAGACAATGTTCCCGCCTTAGGAGTATGACTATGAACTATTTGCGGTTTTTCTTTTTTAAAAACTTTATATAATCTGTAGACTGCTTTTAAATCTTTGATCGGAGTAATCTTACGAGTCATCTCAACCGGGATCACACGCACCCCTTCATTCTGTGACACCATATCTAATTGCCCTTCTCCTTTTCCCGATACTCCAATGATATCATAATATTGAGACATAAATTTTAATTGTCCCTGTAATAATTTCCCTAATGATATAGGTACGGTAGTAACCCTAATTATTTTTTGCATTTTCCCCAGACTTAAAAAGTATAACTAGTAAACTCATTATCAATTTGTAATTACAATAACAATGAGTTGATTCTAAAATATTTTCGGATACAAATATAGTTATATGTGAGTGTTTGAAAACTTTAAATTATGGTTTCTTTTATTTTTTAATCGCCAGGCAAAATAACTAGTAAAAATGCTGTTGTTTTCTGCGGAAAATCAACAAAAAAAGTAAGGTTTACGCTATTAAAATCAAGTATTTACGTTTTTTGAAGAAAATTTAACATTTCCAAATAAAATTTACACAATTAATTTCTCAATCTTACGTTAGTGCACTTAATAACTAACTCAAAAAAGTAACAACAAACTCAAAAAAAATGGTAAATAACTTAAAAACAGAATAATAATTAACCCAAATAAATATCCCCCCAATGAAAAAGTTACCTTATTACCTACTTATTTTTATGAGCTGTATTGCTATTTCCTGTAGCAAAGAAAATGTTGATGAAGTTGCTCCGCCAGATACTGAAGGAGAAGTTCCTGTTATTGATCCAATAGCTGATACACCACCAAATGTGGTTACTACTCCTTGTGATTTCGACCTATCTACTGTTGCTGCCAATTCTACAATCGTATTTAACTGTGTTTTAGATCTTAAAGGAGAAACGATCACACTACCAGCTAATGTTAAATTTGAATTTGACGGTGGTGATGTTAAAAATGGAAAATTAATTTTTGCCGGTGGTACTATCGCTGGTGAACTTTTAAGTTCTAGTATAGAAATCGAAGGAGATGTACAACTTAAAGAACCTACCTTTAAATTTTTTGCTTCGCGGTGGAACGGTATTGTCGAAGGAACTACCACTTCTGAGATTGCTCAAGAAAATACTTTTGAGCTAGAACGATTATTTGAGTATACAAAAAGCTATGGAGCTAAGACTTTTCAGATTGGTAAGTTTGATGCTTTTTTCCAGATACACTATCCAACAGCACCTTATACTATAGTTCATCATAAGGCTATTGAAGCAGTTAATGTCCCTTCTGATTTTAATCTGGTAATGTCTGATAATACTAACCTGCGTGTTTTTCCTGGTGTTGCAGAAAATGAAAGAGGAGCCCTATTAGCTGTACGTGATGCAGAAAATATTACTATATCTGGAGGAAATTTAATTGGTGATAGAAATATACGAGCCTACCCTCCTGGCGAATTAGCAGGACAGTATGGCTCACATACTTTGTTAATTAATGCTGGAAGAAATGTTACCATAGATGGTGTTCGATTTATTGATGGATCCAGTGGTTCTCTTAATATTAACTCTATTGGTTTTTCTTTTAATCCAGATACCTATAATCCTACTACTAACGTAACTGTACAAAACTGTATATTCGAGAATAGTAGAAGAATGAGTATCGCTTTGACAGAAGGTAGAGATATCAAAATATTAAATAATACGTTTACCAATACTGGTAACGTTTCTACAAATTCTGATGGTGGTGAAGTTGGATATGCTATTAATATTGAAGCCACAAGAAGAAGAGATCCTGATACAGGAGAGCTTAGAGAATTTGAAAGAGTTTTTGATGTCCTTATCAAAGGAAATACCGAAACTGGTAGTAGAGGCGGATGTGTATCTATAACTATTGGTCAGACCGTAACTGTTGAGGAAAATAATTTTGAAACCCAATTAGTGTTTACACACACCAACGGTACAAAAATCATTAATAATACGTTTAAAGCATTATCTGAAAAGGCTAAAGAGCGATTTGCCATATTTGCAGCAGATGGTGGTGAAACTGCTTTTAACAATATAATTTCTGGTAATAACATCTCTGGATATGACCTGGCAATTGCTACCAATGCCGATGATACGGATATCACTAATAATACGATAACCGATTGTGCTATAGGATTACAATTTGGAAAATCTAAGAATTCTGAATTTAATGATAATAACATTACTACATCTGGTAATGCTATAAGTGCTACAAATTCTTTTGCAAAAAACATCTCCTTAAAGCGTAATACAGTTAATGGTGGTCGTTTTCATGTATATTTTGCACAGCTTAATAATAAGCCAGAATATAGTGACTATCGTGTAACCTTAGAAGATAATACATTTACGACTTCTAAAGCTGTAAACTTCACAAAGACCAATGGTATTATATTTAAAAACAATAAGGTTGATGGTGGTTTACAAATTGGAGATGCTTCTAATATAGAAGTTTCTGGAAATACTAAAATTAGCCCTACAGAGAGTGATGGAATTCGATTATTCGGAGATAACTCATCAGTAACGTTGCTTAATAATACCATCTTTGAACCAACAGGTGCGGCAAGATTCGTATGTATAAATAATAATTCTACTAATCCAGGGGCGGTAACCGATACAGGTAATACATGTAACTAATTAGTCTAAAATATTTTATAAAAAACCAGAGTTGTTATACTCTGGTTTTTTTATTGTATAACCTATTTTAATAATATCATGATATTATTAAAAGTGAAATATTTCTTTAATGTAAATTTGTTTAAAATTCATCCTCTATAAGATTAAGTTCGTCACATTTTTAAAGAATGGTTCTATATAAAGTTCTAGGACTTATATTTTTGTAAATTCAAAATTTATAAATGGAATATAATAGCAATTGTTATTACAACATTTTTGTACACAAGTTGACAAATGACACTTAAAAAGAAAATAAGAATTGGAATCGGAATCTTAATAATTGGAATTTCATTTTGGCAATTCGGGCTATTTAATAGATTTAATTATTTGACTGCAAAAATTGACATTTGGCGTGATTCTCCTAGAATTGCAATGGTTGGAATACCTTCCTATCCTTGCGGAGTTCCTTGTATCGGGTTGAATGAGGAATACGGATTTCATGAATCCAATGTTGGCTGTTTAGTAACTGGACCTCAATTATGTGGAATTGACTCATATAACGCCCAAATTGAAAAGTATCTGAATAAAAGAAACGGAAAAGATTGGCGTAAAAAATACGAAGCGGAATTAGACTCGCTGATTAAAAATAATTTATTAGAATAAAACCTGTGTACAACACTATATATGTGATCATAGCAGCTAAGTGATGAATTGAATGGTTGTTGTATTTTTTTGGTAAGGCGCAATGCTTGCAAAAAGTAAAAGTTAGCAACCAATGCGCAGAAATGTCGATGGTTTGGTAACATTTTACTCTGCTACGACACATATATTAAACGTTACCTACAAGCGCAAAAAAATAGAATGTTTGAAAATTTCTGAGCCGTAGACGAAAAAAATTAATGAAACACTTATTAACCAAAACAACAGTATGAGATTAGAAGGAATGTGTGTGTGTGTGTGGAATAGGTCGATTAAAATTAAATTTAATTTTTTATGGTAACATTTTGTTTAGTAATGACACTAACAAATATGACATTCAGAATCAAATTATTTTTTTATACCTAAATGCACTTAAGTTATCCATTTTTTAAATTTTACTTAAAGAAATAATTTTATAATACTCACTCAAAATAAAATTAACAATTACAAAAATTACGGATCACCAATTATATTTATATCTATGAATTGTATAAAAAAAATCACAATTTTATTAATGCTTATATTTTATAGTAATAGCTATTCTCAGTTTGATGAAACTACTGTTTTTGATTCAAACACCCCTCCATTTTCATATACTGATATAGTAACTGCATTTGATTTAGATGGTGATAACGATACTGATATCATTTTTGAAGCATCTTCTAAATTAAGATGGTATGAAAACACAAATAATAAAGGAGATTTTGACAAGTCTAAAGTTTTAATAGAAAATATTAGAGATATAAAAGTTATAGAAGCTAAGGATTTGGACAATGACAATGACTTAGACATTATTATTTTTATCTCTAGTAGATTTACTACTACATTACGTGTATATGAAAATTTAGGGAATGGAATTTTAGGAGATGAAAAAAGAATAGATATAGGAGAGTACCCAATCAATCTAGGGGATTTAAAACATCTGATCGCTACAGATGTAGATGGTGATAATGACAATGATATAGCTTTGGCATTTACTAGTGGCATTTTTTGGATCAAAAATATAGATGGAAAAGGAAGTTTTGATGGGGCAAATGTATTGAGGATGTCTGCAAAAACAGCAGAATATATGATAGCAAAAGATGTCGATTTTGATAATGATATAGATATAATTGCTCATACAAATAATGAAGTCTTTTGGATAGAGAATATGGATAGCGCAACTTCTTTTATTGATCGAAATATAGGGACTTATACAAATGATATTAGATCAATCACTGCATTAGATATCGATAACGACAAGGATATTGATGTTTTAACTGCTATTAAAGTGGGAAGAAATGATGAGCGAATTGTTCTATCTCGAAATCATATTGGAGGAAACTTTATAGATCAAGAAATTTTAGTTTCTACAGATGGAAAAGATGTACCTAGACAAATTTTTTCTTCAGATATTGATAAAGATGGAGATCTAGATATTTTATATAGATCATTTGAGAGAACTATGTGGATTGAAAATATTGATGGACAAAATTTTGACCAAAACCATTTAATCTCTAAAGGTTTTAGAGGAGTTACCTTAATTCCGGCACATTTGGATGACGATGGATATGAAGACATCATATCTTTTAATACTATAAGTTATTATGCAATTGCTTGGCAAAGAAATATGGGTAATGGTATGTTTACTAATCATAATGTTTTAAACATAAAATCTTTTGAACCATATCAAGCTCTTAGTGCAGATTTTGATAATGATGGAGATCAAGACTTGATTTCTATTTCGGAAAACCCAATTTTTTCTAACACTGATGGTATTTTATCATGGTACGAAAACACTGATGGTAATGGAATTCATTTTTCTCAAAAATTAATTTCGTCAGATTTGGGGATTTTGGATGCCTATGGAACCAAAGCTGTTGTTGTTGCAACTGGAGATATTGATGGCGATAACGACATTGATATCGCTGCCACTCATGGAAGGCATATAGTTTGGTATGAAAATATAGATGGAAAAGGAAATTTTAGTGAGGATAGACGACCTATTACTAATAAACAAGTCAAAGCAATTGTTATTGCCGATATCGATGGAGATGATGACAATGATTTGATTATAGCTCCTTCTGGTTTTGGACAAAATAGAATATTATGGTATGAAAATGTAGATGGAAAAGGAAAATTTGCAGAATATCCTAATGAAGTAACTAGTCTATTAGATCTTCATGAAACAAATCAGGTTATGGTATCGGATATTGATGGTGATAATGATTTAGACATTATATTTGATACAGATAGCCGTTTATATTGGTATGAAAATATAGATGGAAAAGGAAATTTTACTTTTAATAGTGATAATTCATTAGTTTTAGTTTTAGACAGTATAGAATCTTTTGTTGTAGAAGATATAGATGGGGACAATGATTTAGATATTTTATCCGTTTCTAGTAAAGAAGACAAGATATATTGGAGTGAAAATTTAGATGGAAAAGGAAGCTTCGGTTCTGCAACGGTAATTTCATCTGATCTAACCGGACCTAATTTTGTGGTTTCAGGAGATATTGATAATGATGGAGATAAAGATCTAATAGCTGCTTCATCTTTGTACAATAAAAGTAGTTGGCCAGTTGGAACTACAGATTTCTTAAATAAAATAGTTTGGTACGAAAATATAGATGGAAAAGGAAATTTTGACAATGGTCAAATAATTTCTGAAAACATGGATAAAGTAGAGTACTTAAATTTATCTTATGTTAATAATGATAACAAAATTGATATTGTATCTGCCTCTAGTAAAGATAAAAAAATAGCTTGGTTAGGGAATACTGTGGTTAATATGTCAGACTTGGATAATGATGGAGTAAATAATGATATAGATTTATGTGCCAATACTCCAGCGGGAGAGCAAGTAAATATAGATGGATGTTCACAAAGCCAATTAGATGATGATAATGATGGCGTTACTAATGATAAAGATTTATGTGCCAGTACACCTGCAGGAGAACAAGTAAATATAGATGGATGTTCACAAAACCAATTAGATGATGATAATGATGGCGTTACTAATGATAAAGATTTATGTGCCAGTACACCTACAGGAGAACAAGTAAATACAGATGGATGTTCACAAAGTCAATTAGATGATGATAATGATGGTGTTACTAATGATAAAGATTTATGTGCCAGTACACCTACAGGAGAACAAGTAAATACAGATGGATGTTCACAAAGTCAATTAGATGATGATAATGATGGTGTTACTAATGATAAAGATTTATGTGCCAGTACACCTACAGGAGAACAAGTAAATACAGATGGATGTTCACAAAGTCAATTAGATGATGATAATGATGGTGTTACTAATGATAAAGATTTATGTGCCAGTACACCTACAGGAGAACAAGTAAATACAGATGGATGTTCACAAAGTCAATTAGATGATGATAATGATGGTGTTACTAATGATAAAGATTTATGTGCCAGTACACCTACAGGAGAACAAGTAAATACAGATGGATGTTCACAAAGTCAATTAGATGATGATAATGATGGTGTTACTAATGATAAAGATTTATGTGCCAGTACACCTACAGGAGAACAAGTAAATACAGATGGATGTTCACAAAGTCAATTAGATGATGATAATGATGGTGTTACTAATGATAAAGATTTATGTACCAGTACTCCTGCGGGAGAACAAGTAAATACGGATGGATGTTCACAAAGTCAATTAGATGATGATAATGATGGTGTTACTAATGATAGAGATCTGTGCGCCAATACGCCTACAGCAGAACAAGTAAATACAGACGGATGTTCACAAAGCCAATTAGATGATGATAATGATGGTGTTACTAATGATAGAGATTTATGTGCTAATACTTCCTTAGATATAGAAGTAGATAATGAAGGATGTCCTGTAATTATTCAACAATCGTCAATTGTTTACCCAAACCCTTCTAAAGATAAGATATCAATTAGTATTCCTGATATCAAAATAGATGAGACTAAAGTTGATGTATATGTTTATGATCTACAGCAAAAATTGGTTTTAACTAAAACATATTCCATTCTAAATAGTGGAATAGAAGTTTCGTTAAGGGATGTTCCTAATGGAATATATTTTATAAAAATAGAAAGAGAGACTCCTATATTCTTAAAAATAATAAAACAATAAACAGATCTTAATAATGTAAAATCAAGCAAGTGCATAAAAATTTCAATGAATAAATTTCTATGTGCTTGCTGCAATTGCAAGGATTAAAATGAGCTTAAATCCTGAACTTTATAAAAAAAGAAAGTTTTAGTTTTAACAAAGCGTCTCACTATAAAAAGTCACTCTGACTAATATAATAACATCGAACTCGCGCTATTTAAACTTTTTAATCTGGTCTGCTAATTTTTTGGTAAATAGCTTGGCTCCATCATTATTTAAATGTGATGGATCATGAAACAATGTTGGTTTACCCATAAATTGTTGATCATTAAAAAAGTCTACAAAAGGGATATTTTCTTTTTCGGCTATCGTCTTAATCCTGTTAAAAGAAGTATTCATAGAATGATCTACAGTAAAATAAGTTGGGGAAGTAACAAAAACCAAATCTATATTATGATCCTTAGCGATTGCAATAAACATCTGGAGCGCAGCTACAAAATTTTGATCTATATCCTCTACTCCTTTTTCTATTTTTGATTGAACTTCTTCGTTTATATGCTTAGAAGGTTTAACTTTTCCAAATAATGGTCGGTATCCTTTATAATCCAGCTGGGGTGATGCATAATAACGAATAACATGCATAATTGTTGAATTGGTTTGGTATCCCCTGAAAAATAATTTAAAATCTACCAGCTTAGATTGTAATCCTAATATAGGTTTTAAATCATCTCTATAATCCGAATAATATGGATGCAGATCACTAAGCCTATCATATGCTTCTTTAGCATGATATAAAAAATCTTCATCAATATTTAAGATCATCAACTCTGGTTGCATTCGTTTAATAATCATTTTTTGGAGCGCCACATGATATAATAATTGTTGCCCCTCTGCCCCTGCATTATAACAAGATTTTTTCAATTCTGTTTCTATAACCTCGGGTACATAATGTCGGTGTGCATGAGAACTTCCAAATATTAATACTTTTGCATCTGTTTCTTGTATAGCATAAGTAGATCTGGCATATTTTCCGGTTTCTTGACTAAAAAACAATTGTTTAGAGATCATTCCTAAAGCAAAATCAACTATGAGAAAAATCACAAGAAATTTTCCAAGCTTGATTAAAGATGTCTTATATTCTTTTCTAATCATAATTTAAAACTGAAAATAAATAAACTGACTTTTACCAAATACTCCAAAGTACATAATTATATAAATCAAAACAGCATATCCTGTTAATCGTACAAATTCATACTTATGATTAGAAATCGAAAACATAGTATTGAAGTATTCTTTTTTCAATTCTACTACGACCAGAATAGCAATTGCCAAGGTTGCATATAATGAGGCAGTAATATCATCTCCGCTCCCTATGTATAATCTTCCTGGCGCCGTACAGATTTTTTTTATAATAAAAAAAGCATCTTCAATACTATTTGCTCTAAAGAACACCCAGGCAAAATTGATTAATATAAATGTGAGCAATACATTAAATACTCCTTTTCTTCTTTTCTTGAATACAAGAACTTCTGCAATAAGATAGAGGCCGTTTAAAGCTCCCCAAACTACAAAGGTCCAATTCGCTCCATGCCATAATCCGCTAATTAAAAACGTAATAAAAAGATTAAATAACCACCTTGGTTTTGCTACTCGATTTCCTCCTAACGGTATGTACAAATAATCTCTAAACCATGTTGATAATGAAATATGCCACCTGGTCCAAAACTCACTTACTGATGCCGAAAAATAGGGCCGCCTAAAGTTGGTCATCAAATCAAACCCAAAAAGTTTGGATGTTCCTATAGCAATTAACGAATACCCAGCAAAATCCCCATAAATCTGAAATGCAAACAATACTGTTGCTGCAATAAAACTTAAGCCATCATGATTTTCTGTATTGTTATATACCGCATTTACATAAATAGCTGCTCTGTCTGCTACAACCAATTTCAGAAAGAATCCCCAAATCATTAACTTTATTCCGTAAGAAAAAGTTTGGTATGTAAACGTTCTTTTCTTTAAAAACTGTGGTACCAGATTTGTCGCTCTTTCTATAGGTCCTGCAACTAACTGCGGAAAGAAAGCTACAAATGCAGCAAAAGCAATAAAATTCTTAGTGGGTTGTAACTTTTCTTTATAAATATCTATCGAGTATGATAATGTCTGAAAAGTGTAAAACGAAATACCAACAGGCAGAATAATTTGTAATGTCCATGTACTTTGAAGTTCATAACCTACAGAAGCAAAAAGATCAATCCAGGAATCTATAAAAAAGTTATAGTACTTAAAAAAACCTAACATTCCCAAGTTAAACACAATACTTACCCAAAGCCATCTCTTTTTGACCGAAACCTCTTTAGACCCATATATTCGAGACCCCGCTGTATAATCAATAATCGTACTTAATGCTATCAAAGACAAAAAACGCCAATCCCACCAACCATAAAACACATAGCTAGCTAGAAGTAATAATACATTCTGCATCTTTAGACTTTTATACGTAACGAACCAATAGCCTATAAAAACTAAAGAAAGAAATACGAAAAAATCTATCGAATTAAAAAGCATATATCTATATTGATTTTAGCATAAGAATTAATGGTTTATTTGTTGAAGGTAAAATTCTTCAATTCGTTTTGTATTCGAAATAATATCATATCCTCCTTTAACGATTTGAGGTTTATTATTTATTCTGGTATATGACATTGCTTTTACCACTTTATTTGCCCAAAATTCTGCAGTATCTTTAATTGACAAAAATTCGATATCATTGGTTAAACTTACTTCGGTTGTAATAGTATCAGAAGCAAAAATCTTAAGTCCGGCTGCCTGAGCTTCGATAAGTGTTACTGGTAGCCCTTCATAAAACGAAGGAAATACAAAAGAATCAAATGCTTGTAATAATTCTGGGATATCTGATCGAACTCCTAAAATCATAACGTCATCCTCTACACCAAGACGTTTGGCTTCAGCAGCAATTTTCTCTCTCAAGGGGCCTTCCCCAACAAGCATCAATTTAGCATTGGGGTATTTTTCTATAATACGGGCAAATATTTGTATTAAGAATACATGATTTTTTTGAGTATCCAATCTTCCAACATGGCCGATCACAAATTTATCTTCAACTCCCAGTTCTTTCCTGTATTCTTTTCTTGTTTTTGGGTCGAAAACAAATTTTTCGGTATCAATAGCATTGTTCATGGTTAAAAATTCTGTGTTTTTACCAAAAAGCCATCGACCCGCTTTATCTCCACACGAAAAATAATGAGTAGCATCCTTACGATTTTTGTTTTTCAATCGAAATTTTATCAACTTTTTAACCGTATCGATAAGGTTTTCTTTACTAGGGACTAGGTCTGAAAATTTAATTTTTTCAATTGCAATATGTGCATGAACAATCCTAATCGGAATAGTAAACTCTTTAGCTATTTTAATAGGAAAACAACTAAATGTATTGAGATGAGAGTGAATAATAGTGTACTCTGTATGGGTTTTAAAAAATGCTCTTAATTCTTCATAGTACTTTCCCGGAAATATTGGGTTTATTGGTGATAATCTATAAATTTTTCCTCCAAGGCTTTCAATTTCATCATCAAAATCACATTTCTCTTTTCTATGTACCAGAAAATCAAACTGAATTTTTTCTCTATCTATCTTCCTATAATAGTTCATAATCATAGATTCTGAACCTCCCCTATCCATCATCGTAAAAACCTGTAAAACTTTGATCATTTTATAATATAATTATCTGTTATCACAACAACACTATATTCTTACCAGCTATATCACATTAGCTACCAATTTCTTCTTTAATGTTATTTTTTATCAATCTATATTTTCCACTTTTCTCTACTGGTATTTCGGCAACATGCTTTAAATCAATAGCAATACTAGATCCGACACGATCTCTTAAGTTTTTTAAAAACACCTTTTCATACTCAGGTGAGTATATTTGATCATCTTTCTCTATTAAAACCAAAAGGCTATCGATTACATCTTGCTGAATTTGGAATTTAATAATTCCTTTTACTCCTTTTAAACAATTAGAGATATTACCAAGATTAATCTTACCAATTTCTTCAGAATATATATAATCTGAGATACGTCCCAAAACTTCTTTAACTAATGGATTATTATTCCCACAATTACATGTATCATTATCATCTGCTAACTCAATTTGATCACCTATATCGTATCGTATTAACGGGGTACCATAAGTAGTAAAAGAAGTTACTACAAGTCTTCCTTTTTTACTAGGCTCATTATTTTCATTCAAAACTTCAAAAACTCCACTTTTTAAATCCATGTGTAGCTTTTTATTTTTGCATTCAAAAATAAATGGAGCTCCTTCAGAAGAGGCATATTGATTGTATAGATTTGTTTTAAAATAATTTTCAAGAACATCTCTAATATCGTCTGTGATTGTTTCTGCTGTTGGAAATATTGCCTTTATAATATTTGCAGGAAAATCTATATTATGAGCTACTCCATACTTTGCAATTTCATACATCGTTGAAGGAAAACCAACCATATATTGAGGCTTATACGTCATCAGATCGTTAATATAATGTTTTAGATATTTTCCATGGATATGAAACGTAGAGTAATATCTCACTTTATGGATATGATCTGTTTTCCAAAATCTGTTTTTTTTCAGATCTCTATTATTTAAAAGATTTTTACCACTAAACCACGCTGTTTTCTTACCGAGTTTGTATCCAAATTCATTTCTAAAATTATCGAGTAGTGCAAATCGTTCCTGTATATCGTCGTGAGTATATACTACTTCTAAAGATTTCCCAGTTGTACCCCCTGTTTTAGAAAGTATACCTTCGCTTTTTTCAACTGTATAAATATCTGACAGATTATTCCTTAAGGTCTCTTTATCAATTATTGGCAGTTGTTTTATATTAGCAAGATCTTCGGGAGACTCTATCGTAGAGAAAATATTTCTATAATACTCAGAATGATTTTTTGTATGTAATACAAGCTCTTTGTATTTTTCAATTTGCAACTCTTTCAGTTCGTCTAATGACAAATTTCTTTTTTGTAAATACGCATTCAGGAAATATTTATATTTCCCAGAATACCTTTTTTTATATGCTAAAAGATTATAAATAGAAACAATCCAATTTTGTATAAAATGCGGAGATTGTTCATAAATCTTGTCCTGCATATTTCCCATAACTATTTATTATTTAGATAAAAGTTTTGTATTTTTTCTGTATTAGATCCGATATCATACCCTGCTTTTGCGATTTTATCGCTGTTATCTTGTTTTTTATATGGTAAAATATCGAATATCCTATGTACCCAAAAACTAGTTGATTTTTGAATCGAAACAAATTCGATATCATCGGTTAGTTTTACTTCTTGAGTAATCGTATCGGATGCCAAAATCTTAAGTCCTGCAGCTTGAGCTTCAATTAAAGTAACAGGAAGGCCTTCATAAAATGAAGGAAAAACAAAAATATCCATCATCTGAAGCAATTCTGAAATATCAGACCTAACCCCTAACATTTTAACTTGATCCTGAATTCCCAGATCATCAATTTCTTGCTCTATAGCCTGTTGTAATTCTCCATTTCCTACAAGTACTAAAATACAATCTGGTCTTTTTTCCAGAATATTTGCGAATATTCGAAGTAAATATGAATGATTTTTTGCATTATTAAGACGTCCCACATGCCCGATTAATACTTTACCCTCTAGGTTCAATTCCTTTCTATATTTCGTATCTGTATCAGGGTTGTAGACAAATTTTTTGGTATCTATGGCATTATTCATTGTGTAAAAATCATTCTTTTTACCAAAAAGCCATTGCCCAGCTTTTTCTCCACATGAAAAACGATGGGTAGCATAGGTGCTCACCTTTTTTCTCAATCTAAATTTTATAAGTTTTTTTATCGTTTCTGTGATGTTTTCTTTATTAGGTACAAAATTTCTAAGTTTAATATTTTCGAACGCAGTATGTGCATGGGCAATTCTACAAGGGATATTAAACTCTTTTGCTATTTTTAGAGGAAAACTGCTAAATGTATTTAAATGAGAATGTACTATTGTATACCCTTTATGTTCATTAAAAAATATTCTAAGTTTATGATAATATTCTTTTGGAAAAAAAGGGTTAATTGGATCCATGATATAGATTTTTCCTCCTAAACTTTTGATTTCATCATCAAAAGCCGCATTTCCTTTTCGATGTACCAAAAAGTCAAACTGAACTTTATCTCTATCTATATTACGATAATAGTTCATGATCATGGATTCTGCTCCTCCCCGATTCATAATAGTAAAAATCTGTAATACTCTAATTGGCCCCATTAAATTCCTTCTTTAGTTTTATATCTTATATAGAGATTTAGTACTATTCCGAAAGGAATTGCGAGAATAGTAGTGATTTTTTTTGGAGATTCTTTTAAAAAAGAACCATTCTTTATAAACAATGAACTTGATACATAATGAATTGCATTTTTAAACTTATCCTTAAAGTTTGTTGCCAATTGCATTCTGCTCTTTCTTGAAAATGCAAAACCTCTGGGGTGTCGTCGATATTGTTTTAACATATTCATACTAGAGCCATCCACCATATACTCTACCACACAAAAAACTTCGTTAACTGGTAATAGCTTATAATCTTGATCAATCAATTGATATAGATATCCAAGTGGAACAAAACGTTCTCCTTCAAAAATTGGATATGGAGGGTATTTCTTGACTACTTCGGTTCTATATACCAGTTTTTTATCCCCCAATACTTTATGAGTATTATATAACTCATACATTGTAGTTTCTTTAATCCCTTCTGGAATTTTGGTTCCAATAATAGCTCCGCTTTCGTCTGCATCTAATCCAACCAAACCTGCATATTCTGGTTTATCTTTAATGGTTTCCCAGGAATCCAGTATTTTTTGAATTGCTTCCTCTCCCACAAAATCATCACTATCAATACAAACATTAAGTGTAGTTTCAATAAGTCTATAGGCCGCATTATGCCCCCCGTGCATTCCCAGATTTTTTTGATAGTGATACTGTATATCTATTTTATTTTCATTAATCCAGGACGTTACCAATTCTTTGGTATTATCAGAAGAGCCGTCATCAATAATTAGCCATACAAAATCCTGATTTGATTGTTTAATAAGGCTTTCATAGCATTTATGTAAGCAATACGCTCTGTTATATGTAGGAGTAAATACTGTAATCGTTTTCATCTGTTCTTTTTTATTGTTTTTTAGTTGTCAGATGGAATTCGCCATTGAACATCTCGGTTAGTATCACATTAATTGTTATGGCTCATTTCATACTTTTTTATTGGTTAATTTGTTATCCAGAATATACGTAATACATAGCATAGGTAAACATAAAATAAACAAGTGTTATTTTTCCTATCATAAAATGGTGATCTTTAAAAAATCGTTCTTTAAGAAATGGGTAAATGACAACTAATCCCATCATAAACCATGATAAATAAGCAAACCTATTAGAGTAATTTGCTTTGATTACCAAAATCCAAAATCCATTACAAATTAGATAAGTATTTAGAAGTCTAAAATAAAAGGGGTCTTCAAAATTTTTCTTATAAATAACATACCACCCTGCAAAAACTGCAAATGCGCTATGAAATAAAAAATCCCAGCGAAAACCGGTACTGGCAAAAGTACCTTCTTCTGCCTGAGCTGTCAAATAATCAGAAAGTCTATCATCAAACCCCAAGCTACTAAAAATAGACACCCAAAAACCTCCCATTGCCAATGAAAGCGGAATACAGGCTAACCATCCTTTTAGAAACACTTTGGGATCATTATAGAATCTTGTTATGGTAAAAGCTATTATAGGTAGTGACATCGTTTTATGAAAAGAAACCGATAACAAAAAGCAAAGTATCATAGCTATCGTATTTTTTCTAAAACTTACTCCTAATAAAAATAAAGATGTAGCAGCCCCATTTCTAATACCATTTACTCCATACGTATAAAAGGAGAAAGAAACCGCAAACATTAAAAACGCGTAATACCAATACTCCTTAAAAAGTTGTTTAGAAATTCTATATAAGGGTAATACATATATTGCTGCTGTGACAGTAAAAAATGTACGAGAAGAAGCCACATAAGACAAACTTTTCATATATAGGTGAAAAAGCACATCTGTATCTGATGTTACTACTCCTCCTAATCTATAGTAATTAAAGTACCTGGTATACGTTCTCATATCACCAAAAAACTTACCGCTTAATGGTCTTTGTCCCATATATAATATTATATATGCCATTAACACGAAACCAGCTATATTAATAAACCCAATATTTTTTGGGTCATCTATTTTTAATAGACGAGTATGTAAAAGAGTAAATAAAACCAGGAAAAGAAATAAATTTATATATACCGGAAAATATTGTTCTACTGGAATAAAATCAAACATACTCTCTTATTTTATTGTTTGTTTCATAACTCTTCTTATTTCTTATCCAGTATTCTAGCAGGATTACCCACCGCGGTACAGTTATCGGGTATACTCTTGGTGACTACACTACCAGCTCCAATAACACAATTATCTCCTATAGTAATATCTCCTATTACAATTGCTCCTGTATAAATAGATACATTATTGCCTATAGTTGGCCTTTTTCCTTTTTCCTCTCCAATGGTTACCAAATGATTTACATAGAAATTATCTCCTATGGCATCGGCATTTAGGATTGTACAATATGGATGCCCTGTAATAACTCCTCCTCCCAGTTTGGTAGTAATATCAATAATAAAATTTTTCTGTTTTCTACAATATAGGTTAAGAATATGTGACACCAAACTTCTCGTTCTAAAATAAAATATAGTTCTAAAATCTGGTGAATTTGCCAAAAAATCAAGAAGTAACGCATTTTTACTCATATTCATTCCTTTTACAGAGGCCCACCGCTCTATATCCATATCGATCTTATTTCTATTTTTACTCAATTTGTATACAAATATGTGTGGAATAAGAAATATTTTATAAATGGCTATAAGTATTGATTTCATATACTATCTTATTTTACAGTGTTTGCACTTCTTATAATAGAATCGCAAAGTATATTAGTAAACTCTAACCCTCCGTGCTTATCCAGATGGTGACCGTCATAGGTTTTAAAATTTGTATGCGTACTCGATACATTAAAATTAAAGTACTCTATTTGATTAGATGTTGCTACGGTACTCATATCCTTATCAAAATTTTTATAAAATGAATTCTCTACAGCTACAAAATCAAGATCAATAGGCATACGTACCATATAAACATTACCATGTTTCTTTAACTTTTTAATTAAAACATCCAAACTGTTTAATCGCAAAGAAGAAACTTCATAATTCCTTATCATTTTATCAAATAATCTTCCTTGCCTTTTCTTCCATTCATCAAAAACTTTTGGATTTGTAGGTAAGTTATTTTCTTCAAGCCACCCGTCTTTATGCATTGTTGATGTTTTTCTAAAAAGCGCTTTAAAATGAAAATAAGTTAAATTTTTGAAAAGGTATTCATAATTAGGATTCATGTTAACAAATCTCATATTATGAGGCGGTCTATCTGCCTCTCTAAATTCTCCTTTATTATTATCATTATTCTTATCAGATCCAAACATCCATGGTGTAACCGAAATAATAAAAACTCCATTTTCTGAAGTTTCATCTAATTTCTTTCCTATACTTTTATTATATAAAGGGCCAATCGGAGTTTCTGCAATTGTCAAACTATAATTAAAAATGGGTAATTCATATTTTAATTCTTTTAACCTTTCGTTTATCACTCTTGGTTGTATCCCTTGCATACTTCTAGAATCTCCTATCACCATAGATACAGCTTTTGGGGTAGTAAATTTTTGATAAAAATAATCTACATTTCCTCCATATTCTACTAACACAAAAGTGGTTATTGCCAAGCAGCAAATAAAGAAAAGACACAACTTTAAAAGTAATCGTTTCATAATCATTTAAAATTGAAAGTATATAAATGTTTCAGCACTTTTTCCAAAAATTAATATCAAAACAAAAATGGATATATAAGAAATCCATCTAAGATAAATATTATAATTACCTATCTCAAAATCATGTTTCTTTTCTCTGTTTATCCATTCTATCAACATAAAAAAACCAACTAGTGCAATAGTAATTAATGTAGTAGACGTAAATAGCACAGAAGGCAAATCAATAATACTTAAAGAAAAAATCCCTTGCAGATATTCAAATCCTACAGAAACACTTTCTACCCTAAAGAAAACATCGGTAAGCATAATTAAAACAAACAAAAGGATCATTTTAATAATTTCTTTTACAGAAGGAAGCATTTTTCCTTTTGCTACAATTTCTGATGTATTCATCTTTCCAGAAAACACTAATGGTACAAAATAAATACCGTGTAATAATCCGTAAACAACAAATGTCCAATTAGCCCCATGCCAGAACCCGACTAAAACAAAAGTGGTAATTATTGAGATGATTAATCCCTTTTTCTGATGTCTTCTTAAAGTAAATGATAATGGAGTAAACACATAATCCATCATCCATGTTGTTAACGACATATGCCATTTTCTCCAAAAATCGCTAATATTCGTCGAAAAAAACGGAGTAGAAAAATTACGCATTAATTGTATACCAAATAGCTTAGAAACACCTATCGCCATATTAGAGTACCCAGAAAAATCGGCATATAATTGTATGGCATAGAAAAAAGTTCCTAAAAGTAATGTACTACCTGATTCATTTTCATAATTATTAAAAATCGGATTGGCTATTAATGCACAATTTTCTGCAACAACAATTTTAGCGAATAATCCCCATAATATTTGACGTAATCCATCTACTGAAACCTCATATGAGATAACTCTTTTTTCTTGAATTTGTGGAATTAAACTCGACGCTCTTTCTATAGGACCAGAAAGAATTTTAGGAAAAAACGTTACAAATACAGAAAACTCTAAAAGATTTTCACTTGGTTCTATCTCTTCATTATAAACATCTATTAGATATCCAAGAGTTTGAAATGTAAAGAAACTAATCCCTAATGGTAGTAATATTACCAGAGAGTTATATGTCGATTCACTTCCAAAAGCATTTAAAATTTCATAAAACCCTTCATAGAAAAAATTAAAATATTTAAAATACAGCAAAAGCCCAACATTAAATACTAAACCGATATATAAGAAAATGCTTTTTTTACGATCTTCAGGAGTGCGAAAGATTTTTAATCCCAAATAATAATTAATAAGTGTGCTACCAATTAGTAGGGCCAAAAACCTCCAATCTGCCCATGTATAAAAAAACAAACTTGCTCCTAACAAAAAGATGTTCTGATATACTTTGGATCTATTAAAAACCAGCCAGTACAATAAAAATACCGGAATTATAAAGACAACAAAATCTAATGAATTAAAAACCACTTCTTATAAATTAAATTTTATTTTGAATTACCGAAACTAGTGAACCCAAATTTTTTAGTTTATTAAGATCTCTTAGCTTAAACCGAATACTAAATTCTTCTTCGATTTTGGTGATAATCATCATATGCGATAGAGAATCCCAACCATCTACATCTTTTGCTGTTAATTCATCATGCAACTCAAAGTTATCATGTTCTAATATAGATACCAATGCATCACTTATTTTACTCTTTATTACATCTACTTCCATAATAATATAATTAGCTCTCTAATGTTAGCTGAATAGTTTATTTAATTTTTTTCTATCTGTCTTTCCATTTGTATTTAAAGGAAAACTATTAATAAATTTGATTTGTGTAGGAACCATATACTGCGGAAGTTTAGTTTTTAAATCATCCAACAGTTGTTTTGTTTCAAATTCTGTAGCCTCTATTACCAATCCAATTTCTGTATTCTGGATACTATTTGTAAAAGCGATGGCTACGACATTTAATTTATCTAAAGCTGCTTTAGCGTGAAATTCAATTTCTGATAATTCTACTCTAAACCCCTGAATCTTAGCCTGAAAATCAACTCTACCCAAATATAGTATATCTCCATCACTATCTACAGTACACAAATCTCCTGTTCTATAAAACCTTGTCTTTTCTCCGCCATATTTTTTGGTAAAAAAAACTTCTTTATTCTTTTTTTCATTTTTCCAATACCCAGGAGTTAGCTGTATACCACTTAAGCATAGCTCTCCATTTTCTCCTTCTCTCACTTCGTTATTATCGTCATCGACAATAATAGTTTTGGTATTCTTCATATCCTTACCAATCGTCAAAACGCCATTATGCGTTTTGTTATCCCCTTTTCTTATATAAGTATAATCGGTACAAAATATAGTACATTCTGTAGGGCCATATACATTAGCAATTGTAGCATTTGGGACACATTTACTCCATTCTTCGGTGACATCTAAGGGTAAAGCTTCTCCGCAAAAAAGGCTGTATTTCATAGCCGGACAATCGATTTCATCAAAATAAGGTCTTAAATAATGAAGTATAGAAGGAACCATTAATGCAAAAGTTAGCTCATGATCTTCCATTAATTCAAATATATAGCTGTATTTAATTTCGTCTTTTGGTATTGTATATATACAGGCACCTTTGAGTATTGGGGCCAAGTATGATACTACCGATAAATCAAATGTCAACTCAAACATTTGTAAACACCTATCTGTATCTGTAATGGTATAATTTAATTCCCAGAATGCATCCATAAAACCAGATAGATTCTCAAAAGTAATGGGAACTCCTTTTGGAGTTCCTGTTGTACCAGAAGTAAAGAATATATATCCAAGATCATCCTTAGTCACTTCTACCGGTGTTAAGTCAATTTCAGAAGTATCACATTTCTTTGTAAGAATAACATTAAACTCGGTGAAGACTTTAGTCTCTGAGGAATCAAGAATAGTTTTAATATCTGCTTGATCGATAACTGTACTATTTCTGCTAATAGGAAATTCTGGATTTAGTGGTACATAGGCTTTACCTTCCATCCATAAAGCGATTATTGAAGCATAGGTTTGAACATCATCATTAGTAATTAGCCCAATGTTAATTTCGTTCTCTTTTATTGAGGATTGAATCTCTTTTCTTATATCTGATATTACCTGAGCAAAATCTTTATAACTATAATAAGTATCACCAAAGTAAAAAGCGTTATTATTATAATTATTTTCTATAGATTTTTGTATGTCAAAAACTAAATTCATTTCAATTTATTATTAGGTTAATAATAACATCACAGTGGTTCTACTATACTGCTGTTGTCTTAACTCAAATACTCGTTAGCTACTCTTTCTAAATTAAATTTTACTAATAATTCATTTTTATTAGCTTCTAAATTTTGTTTGTATTTAGAAGATTTTAGTACTAATTCTATCGCTTCTGCAAGTACATATTCCTCATCGATAAACTCATCTGTCAAAGGAATTCCAAGCTTATCTTTATACAAGTTTGGAGTAATTATCCCGGCTTCTACTTCTACCATTTTATCTTCAATTTTTTGAGCATGAAGACTCATCAACTCTACAATACCATACGTACAACAAGAAGAAACAACCGGAGTAGCTAAACACATTGCTTCTACAATTACATTAGGAGTACCTTCATAATGAGAAGCCAACGCTAACATTTTTGCATTAGCTAAATATTTATATGGATTCTTTTTTCTTCCTAAGAAACTTATATACTCATTTATACCAAGGTCATCGATTAAGTTTTCAAGATGTTTTAATACTCCTGCATCTCCATCGCCAATAAAAATGAGTCTTGCATCTGGCATATTTTTTATCACCAAAGAAAATGCTTTTATCAAGTGCCACGGGGACTTTTGCGTAGATAATCTTCCTATAAAAAGTACAGAATTCGATGCTAATAATGCTACTTCATTTTTTTCTGTAATATCTTCTAACGATCGTTTTTGTATTTCATCGACGTCATGAGGGTTGTATATAACCGTTAATTTGTTGGCAAATTTAAAATCACATTTTTCTATTAAATCTTCTTTAATCGCATTACTAATACAAACTACTTTATCTAAATTCTTATAGGTATACTTATAACCAAATCTGGTCATTTTACTTAGTAAGGAGTTGTTACTAAGCTCAACACTTTTTAATGCATGAATACTGGCTACCTTATAATCTTTGGTAAAAGTTAATGAACTATAAACATTGGGCATAGCGCCAAATGCAATCGAATGTGTGATTTTATGTTTTTTGATTACTTTTCTAAGCTTATAAGGAACCGAAACATAGAATTTTAATCGTTCGGCTTTTGACATCTCGCTAAAATCACGATCTGAAAAATACAACTCGTCTTCATCAAAATTAATGATATCATTTTGGAGTTTTATAAATTTCACCGCTTTTACAAAATGCCCTTCTTTTTTATAAAAGTTATAAAAAGAAAATGCTAATCTTTCCATCCCTCCAACACCGCCATACGGTATGATTAGTAAAATATTTTTCATTAATTCTTACGCGTTAGATTAACAAACAATTGATCCCATTCGTTTACAACAGATTCTGGGAGATATCGTTTTACTGAATTTCGGGCTTTATCGCCCATTCTTTTTCTATCTTCTTCATTATGTATCAAAAACATAATACCTTCTGCGAAATCCTCTATATTATCTTTTTCAATCAAAATACCATTTTCTTTATCTGAAATAATATCTGATGGTCCATGAGGACAATCAAATGAGACACAAGGAACACCATACGCCATTGCTTCGGTTAAAACCATTCCAAAACCTTCATATCTAGAAGACATTACATAAATTGAAGCTTCCTGATATTTGTCGGCTATATTTCTTACGGGTTCGTAAAAATTTATTTTTTCTGTTATTTTTAGATCACTAGCTATTTTATCTAACCTTTCATTTGCATTGATGGTTCCATAAATATCTAATGTCCAATCGGGATATGTATCTGTAACCAATTTCCAGCTTTGCAATAATCTATCGTATCCTTTTTGGTAACTCTGTTTGCCTACAGCTAATACTTTTTTATTATTTAATGTACTTTGTCCTTCGGGATAGAACGACAATGGATTAGGAATTACTTTAAGGTTTTTAAAATTCCATTCTTTTAAATTCCCATTGGTTAATACTACAAAATGATCATATTTTTTTCCTCCAAAATTCATAAGTCCGAATTTCAGTTTTGTAAACATCCTACTTTTCAAGGATGGGGTAACACTTTTAATCTCGATATTTTTAGACACATGTCTTTCATAAATCATCGAACATGGTTTCCCGATCAATAATGGTACTAAAAACCCTTTTAAACCATCGTCACATACAGAGATTACATCAGGATTAATCTCTTTTACAACTTTTCTAAGTCCTTTTACATAGCTTCGCAAAAATCGAATCGGATTGCTACTAGTAACAATATCATGATGAATGATATTTGGACTAAAGTCATAAAACATTTCTTCATCTTCCTGATCTAATGTTACGATATGCACTTCATAATCTAAATGATCAGCCAGATAGCTGGCTTTAATAGATAATACACGTTCTAAACCTCCTGGGCCAAATGTTTTATTAGTTATGTAGAGTAGTTTAATCATTTATCTACTTCCTGTTAAAAGTGCATATACTTTTGGTGTTGTTTTTTGAAGCAACTTTGCACACCATACGCAAGCCAAGGTTGCTAATACTGAACTTATAAAAAATAATATCAGTAAAATAATATCATTTTCTCCAATGTATTTTACATATATCTTAGTAAAATAGGTTAATGCTACACCATGGGCTGCATATATAAAAAAACGATACCCATAAAGTGGTTTATTTGTAAGTTCATACCTTTTATTAATAAAATCATACATTGTCCAAACTGTAAAAAATCCAACAAACATGGTTATTCGTTTACAGAGTATAGCAATCATATGTGTTTCTTCATAAGCATCACGAACATAAAAATTAAGGAAAATACATATACCCCAGATTACTACCGACAGTATATGTGTTGATGTCTTAAAATTTGATATTATGTTAAGTTTTGTAATAGAAGTATATGCTCCGCAGGTAAAAGAAAACAACCCCAGGTATTGAAATAAATAAACATTATTAGCATAAAACAAGCTAGGTTGTTCTAAAAAGAGTAAGGCACATAAAAAAATCAAGAAATAAAACTTTAAATATTTTATTGCCAGATAAATAAGTGGTGTTACCCAAATATAAAATATGAGTTCTCTAATAAACCAAAATGTATAATTTATAGGATCAACAAATGCCAACCATGCTTGTTTCCATAAAGGCATTTGATGCAATGGTTCTTCAAAAAAATGAGACAGCATCGGGATAAATTGGATAGCATATACAATTAAAAACCACAATCCACACCACAAAAAATAAGGAATCACCAGTGTTTTAAACCTATTTTTAATCTTTCTTTTAAATGTAAATACCGATAGGTCATGATTTCTAAAAAAAAGAAAACCCGAGATAAAAAAGAACATCGGTATAAAGATGTTTGATAATTCTAAAGCAAATAAGTACTCAATATAATAAACTACCTCTCTATTGGTTTCGATGCTCAAATTCGTTAAATTATAAGCATGGCAAACCACTACCATAAAAATAGAATAGAAAGAAAGAATACGTATCTTATTACTAACACTTTTGTCCATAGCCCCTTTGGAAAATTTATTTATTTAATTGGTTTCTTACCTTTTCTTTTAATGCATTTGCTAATTCATGATGTTTTTCAAGGTTCTGCACTGAAGTATTTTTGTCTATTTTCCCTTCTAAATTAAAATTAGTTGTAAACGCTCCTGTTTTACTATTGATATCAATTCGATTAAAGAGTTCTAAAATCCCATCAAATCGGCAAGAATCTACAAAACTATCAAAACCATTTACAAAAATTACGGGAGTACCTAAGGCTAAACATGGTAATGCACAGTGAATTCTAGAAGTAATAACCAGTTTAGCTTTTGCATATTTACGTAAAAGTGCTTCTGCCATTTCGAACTTTTCTTCATCAGAATATTGATTAGAAGGTGGTTCTTGATTAATGAATTCTGCTTTGTCTAAAATATCTTTACTGATAAAATTTTTAAGATGTTTATTCTTTTTATTTAATTGAAAAACAGTACCGTTAAGGATATTTTTTATAGTATGTTTAGCACTATAAAAAACTTTTTCAGGTCTGGGGTAGCTATATAAAGGGTCTACAATATAGATATCCTCTCCTCGTTCACTATCATCAACCTTATAAGAATCTAAGGTTAAGGTTAAGCAACCTGTAAAATAGGCATCAATTCCTTTAGCTTTTAATGTATCTGCAGTAAACTGATCTCTACATCCAATGGGTTCGTGTTTTTTTAGGTAAGCAATTCCTTTTTCACTAAGCATTGCAGGTGCAGCTGTATTGTTCATATGAAAAGAAACAAATACTGGATCAATATCTTCTGAAGGAACCCAATTATGAGTATTATGAGTAAACCAACCATTCATGATAAGTTTTACCGGCTCTCCTTTATAATCGCCTAATTTCTCTCTATTTAGAAAAACATCGATGTTTGGTAAAAATTGTTTTGCAGCCAAACTTTGAATATTGTCTCCAACATTAAAAAACCGCTTATTCTCAACATATGTCAGTAGTCCGTATTTCATACGTTTAAATTTTGTTTTGTTTAGTATCTTATTTTTCTATATAACTTTTGTAACCAGGGAAATTTATTTCTTATAATAAACCTAATCCTTTGTTTTCCTTTGTTAGAGGTATTTATTTTTTGTTCTAAAAGTTGATCGATCTTACCATCTCTAATTTTATTGATTTGAGAAGTTTCTTCTTCTTTATCCTTAAAGACATAAAACTGATCTGTATTTTTTGCTTTCTCCATGAGTTCCCACCAAAAGTATTTTACTCCTTTGCTTCCTGAACCGATTTCTAATACTTGATAAAATTTGTCATATACAGTCTCATCGACATTAAAACCATAATCATTAGGATTCTTTCCATTTAAAATAAGTCCTAAGATTGTTCTAAAACATTTTTCGCAATTGCTACAATTAAACTCTGTTCTTAGTTCAGAATAGCATACTCTAAGTTTAAACTTATTATTGGTATTCGAAGCAAACTGTGCTATCAAATCTACTTTATCTTGCCTTTTTAGTTCATATCCGTCATGAAATACCTTTACTCCACCTCCCCATGTAATCTTTTCATCTATTTCTGGAGTAGATCCCCAATCAATATCAATATGATCTGTGTATGATGATGCTATGTAGATAGAAGAATATTTGTATATAAACGACAATGGTGCCAATGAACCAATTAGAGCAAGGCCGTGTTGCACTTTGCCCCACCATCCTATATCTTTAAGCAGAAGTTCTACCTGATAGGTATAAAATTCTCTAAGATTTGTTTCTATATATTCTTGATTATTTTTTTCTAATAGTTTCTCTGTCTCAATAAAGTTGGTAAAATCTTCCCATTGAGAATGGTCATCTATCTCAATATCGGCTCCATGAATTGTTATCAGATCGGGTTTCTTTTCAAAAATTCTTATATACGTTGCATAAGCATCTACTCCGCCACTAAACAACATAGATGATTTATCTCCTATGATTTTGTTTTTAATGAGTTTTTTAGCTTCTAATTTACCTTTTACTGTATGTAATGAATCTCTCTTTAGAAACTCTTTGTGTACTAGTTCTAGGGCTTTATAAAAATCTTCATCAACTTCTTCTACCTCAACAGTAAATCCTGCATACCATGCGATAGGCATAATATTAGACAAAAACGGGATTACTGCTATACTATCAGGCACATTACTTACATCAATACCATATGTAGAATAAAGCGGCTTATCTTGCACCAAATATTTCTGCACATTAACCTCGGCAGAATAATCGTAAACGATTTTCTTTCCTTCGTCAGAATATGATATTGTATCAAGTGTTAGTTTTCCCATTACAATTTATTTTCGTTTTAGTACTGCAGCTATTGGTTTTGAAAATAATTCTCTCTCGTAGTTAAGCATTCCTACAAAATACATAAGTATCCCAAAAATCACAGTATATACACTTCCTTTTATCACAAAATTCAACCATCCATCTCCAGGAATATAATTAATAAAATAGCCAATAAAAATCACAACAAATACGACCAATAATGTTTTACGAAATAACTCTTTAAAAAACCGAAAGATATTTAAGCCTATTTTTTTATGATAATAAAAATTCATCACATTTTGTACGACTAACCATCCTGCGACCAACCCAGAGATCATTCCTAATGCGCTATATTTTATTGCCAGAAATCCTCCCAGTACAGCACCTAAAATCATAAATACAAGATATAGAATTGCTTTAAAAGACAATTTGTTTTTTGCTTCGAGAATAGAATTCCCAAATGCTTGCAGTAATGGCAAAGTATATCCTATCATGATGATCAAGGCAATACTGTATATCTCTCTACATTCTTGCGTATTATACCTACCATCGGTTTCTAACTCTCCTCCTACCCATAAATTAATAAATTGTTCTCCATACAATATAAAAGCACTAAGTACATACATTAGTACAATAAAAGACAACCTACCTAGTTTGATCATCATATCGGTTAACTCTTCACCTGTTGCATTTCTTACTGTCATTTGTGTTGCTCTAGGTAAAAAAACACTGGATATTGCGGTAGAAAAAGCTCCGTAATAGGTTCCAAGGGCGATTCCAATGCCATAAATACCTAAAACTTTTGGTACACTCATAGCCCCCAACACCCAACTACCAGATTTCCACTGTAACATTCCTACAATAGAAAACACAAAAATCCAACTAGAATATTTTAGTATCTGTTTGATAAATGCTTTAGAGAGTTTATGCAATTTAAATCGTACATTAAGTTTTTTAATCACGTAATAAGCAGATACCGAAATGGTAAGAATATTAAATACCGAATCAACTATTACCAACGATATAGCGCGACCTCCTAAAAAAAGTACAGCTACTACTGTCACTGATCTTAAAAGGTATCTGATAACACTAACAGATTCTGGAAATACAAATGCTTCGTATCCTTTACAAATTCCTGTAAAGATCATTCCCGGAAGTTGAATTGCCAGATTAAAAATCAAAATAACAAACATTACTTTGGCTATTTTGAGTTCTTCGATACTAAACTTGGTAAAATATGAGTCTATAAAGAAATAGAAAACAATTCCGAGAATAATAACGAGTAGAGAAATAACAAAATATAATATTCCGATGGTGGCTAAAAAATTTTCTTCTCCCTTTCTATCTTTTTCTGCTCTATATTTAGCTATAAACCGAACAACTGTATTGGTAAGACCAAAATCCAAAAGAGCAATGGTACCTATTAATGCTCCTATTGCATTAAAAATACCATATTCATCTTTTCCCAAATAACTAACGATCAAAGGTGTAATCACAATACCTATAACATTAGTAAGGAAAATCTTTAGATAAGTTAGTAATGCCCCTTTTTTTAATTGACTCAAAATAATTGGTCTTAAGTTGTTATTTTGTTATGCTACCGATTGATTATTTTATTATAATCTTCCGTGTACCTTTTCTTTCAGTATTCCTTTAACATCGTATAGAATACCGTTTGGTAAAAGCATAGATTTTAAATCTATATCTAAAAATTCTTTATGCGCAACTGTTAATACTACTGCATTATATTTTTCTTTTGGTAAATCAGTTGTTGTTTCCAAGTTATATTCATGCATTACTTCTGCAGGATTTGCCCATGGGTCATATATGGTAACATCGGTTCCAAAATCGCCTAATTGTCTAATAACATCAACTGCTCTTGTATTACGCACATCGGGACAATTTTCTTTAAATGTCACACCGAGCACCAATACCTTAGCACCTTTTATATGAATATCATGTTTCACCATAAGCTTAATCACTTCTGATGATACATACTGTCCCATACTATCATTTAATCTACGTCCTGCCAAAATAATTTCTGGATGATATCCAAATTCTTGTGCACGTTGAGCCAGGTAATATGGATCAACACCAATACAATGACCACCTACAAGCCCTGGTTTAAAGGGAAGAAAATTCCATTTGGTTCCAGCTGCTTCTAATACATCATTGGTATCTATATCCATTAAGTTAAAGATCTTAGCCAACTCATTAACAAAAGCTATATTAATATCTCTTTGTGAATTTTCGATAACTTTTGCTGCTTCTGCCACTTTTATAGTTGGGGCAAGGTGAGTTCCTGCTGTAATAATAGAAGCATATAAATCATCTACTTTTTTCCCAACTTCTGGAGTAGACCCCGCTGTAACTTTCAGAATTTTCTCTACTGTATGTTTCTTATCTCCCGGATTGATTCGTTCTGGTGAGTATCCTGCAAAAAAGTCTTCATTAAATTTTAGCCCACTTATTTGTTCTAGTACGGGAACACATTCTTCTTCGGTAACTCCTGGATATACTGTAGATTCATAAACGACAATATCTCCTTTTTTTAATACCTTGCCAACAGTCTCACTAGACTTATACAAAGGTGTAAGATCGGGCCTATTATTTTTATCTACCGGAGTAGGTACGGTGATTACATAATAATTACAACCTTTTATATCTTCTATATCAGAAGAGCAATAAAGTCCTTTTTTATCCAAACCACTATTATCCTTTAATACCGATTTTAATAATTCATCTTCTACTTCTAAGGTAGAATCGGTTCCCGAACGTAATTCTTTGATTCTTTTTTCATTGATATCAAAACCTATTACTGGATATTTGGTTCCAAATAACCTGGCTAAAGGCAACCCTACATATCCTAATCCAATGATGGCAATCTTAATATTTTGCATAGTTATTCTTTATTTACTAGAAATTTAGAGTCTATTTTAAATGTTTCCAATACCATTTTACAGCTTCTTTTAATCCTGATTTGATATCAAATTTTGGAGCATACCCCAAAAGTGTTTTTGCTTTATCTACAGATGCTAAAGAATGCGGTATATCACCTTTACGTTCTGGTCCGTATACAATATCTACGTCTGCAATAGCAGCGTCATATGTAGATAAATATTCTTTTAACAAAATCGTTAATTCGTTCAGTGTTGTTCTTTCTCCGTATGCTGTATTATAAACATTATTTATAGCTTCTTCATTATCAGAAACTATTGCCAATAAGTTCATTTGGATTACATTATCAATATAGGTAAAGTCTCTTGAGAATAAGCCATCCCCATTAATTACCGGAGATTCATATTTCATAAACTGCATTACAAATTTTGGAATAACTGCAGCATATGCTCCATTAGGATCTTGTTTACGACCAAATACATTAAAGTATCGTAATCCTATTGTATTTAAATCATATGTTCTTTTAAAATTATCGGCATACAGCTCATTAACATATTTGGTTATGGCATAGGGTGATAATGGTTTCCCTATTTTTTCTTCTACTTTAGGCAAAGCTTCAGAATCACCGTATGTCGAAGAGCTTGCAGCATAGATAAAACGTTTTACCCCTGCATCCCTAGAGGCTACCAGCATATTAAGAAATCCTCCTACATTAACATCGTTAGTCGTAATAGGGTCATTAATTGATCTCGGTACAGAACCTAATGCGGCCTGGTGTAACACAAAATCAACCCCATTACATGCTTTACAGCAGTCATCAAGATTTCTGATATCTGCTTCAATAAAAGTAAAGTTAGAATTCTTTAAAAGTGGATCGATATTTTTTTGGTGTCCCGTTGCAAAATTGTCTAATCCTATTACAGTACTTCCAATTTCTAAAAGTGCTTCGCAAAGATTAGACCCTATAAACCCAGCTGCACCTGTTACTAGTATTGTTGAAGAACGAAGATGTTCTAGTTGTTTCGCGTTCATGAATTATATTTTAACCCCCTGTATTTTAGTCCAAAAGACCATACTTTTGCATAGTCAGCGCGAAATTAAGATTTACTTATAGAACATACAACATATGTTAAAGGGGATTTTACCCCTATTTAAAATTTATAATATTTTGTTAACCTTAAAAATCTTCAACAAGCACAATAATCAAACACAAATCACTAATAAACAACCAATTACAAACAAAAAACCATTGTAAAATTTTAGTAACTACAATTTTACAATGGTTAAAAAAAATAAAATATAAGGTTCTATACAGATATCTTTCTAATATCTATTACCAGAAACAGCTTGTATCAAAACTAGAATTCTAATAACAATAGTAATTCTTCTTCAAATCGGTTTTTTCCTAAATATTGAGTTTCAAGATTCGTATCAAATGGAATCGGAGTCTGTAAACTTGCTACTCGTTTTACTGGTGCATCAAGAAATGTAAAGCAATTTTCCATAATTAATGCCGAAATATCTGAAGCTATACCTCCAAAAAGTGAGTCTTCCTGTAAAATGATAACTTTACCTGTTTTTTTCACCGATTGGTATATAGTATCTGTATCCAGAGGTTGCAATGTTCTTAGATCGATAAGGTCTGCATTGATTTGTGTGTGTTTTTCTAACACATCTAATGCCCAATGCACACCTGCTCCATAACTTATAACAGTAATATCTTTTCCTTCCTTTAATACAGAAGCTTTACCTAATGGTAAATTATAATACCCTTCGGGAACCTCTTGGCGAATACTTCTATATAGTGCTTTATGTTCAAAAAACAATACTGGATTTGGATCCTCTATTGCTGTAGTCAACAAGCCTTTTGCATCATACGGAAATGCTGGATAGACAACTTTAAGTCCTGGTGTTTTGGTAAACCACGCTTCATTAGTCTGACTATGAAACGGCCCCGCCGCAACACCTGCACCACAAGGCATTCTAATCACAACATCTGCAGATTGACTCCATCGATAATTTGATTTTGCTAACAGATTAACAATTGGATTAAATCCCGAAGACACAAAATCGGCAAATTGCATTTCGACAACAGCCTTATAATCATTAATAGACAGACCGTACCCTGCAGAGACAATTCCTGATTCACAAATTGGAGTATTACGCACTCGTTCTTTTCCGAATGCATCTAAAAAGCCTTCGGTAATTTTAAAAACCCCACCATATTCTGCAATATCCTGCCCCATAATCACAAGCTCATCATACCGATGCATACTTTCCTTTAGACCATCAGAAATAGCATCGATCAACCTTTGTTCTTTTGTATCGGTACTGGGTTTTATTTCTTTATAATCAAACGATGTATACACATCATCTAACTCTTTATCCAAATTAACATCAATCGCTTCTTCAGTATTTGCACGTTCCCAATTGGATTCTATTTCCTTTTTTAGAATGGACTTTTTTTCTCTATCATCTTCATCAGAAAGTATTCCCTGATCAATCAGGTAGTCCTTATAATTTTTAATAGGATCTTTAACACTCCAATGCTCCATCAATTCCTTAGGCACATATTTCGTTCCACTTGCTTCTTCATGTCCTCGCATTCTAAAAGTTTTAAACTCTAATAAAACCGGTCGTGGATTGATCCTAATACTTTTGGCTAGTTTGCTTATCTTATCGTATACTTCTAATATATTATTTCCATCAATAATATGAGACTCCATACCATATCCTAAGCCTCGATCTGCAAGGTGTTTACAATTATATTGTTCGCTGGTTGGAGTAGATAACCCGTAACCATTATTTTCTATACAGAACATCACAGGTAAGTTCCATACCGAAGCTACATTAAGTGCTTCATGAAAATCTCCTTCACTGGTTCCTCCTTCTCCTGTAAAAACCGCAGTAACTTTATTGTTCTTTTTTAAAAGATTTCCCATAGCGATACCACACGCTATACCCATTTGCGGTCCCAGGTGAGAAATCATACCTACAATATTATAATCTTGTGTTCCGAAATGAAAAGAACGATCACGCCCTTTGGTAAACCCATTTGCTTTTCCTTGCCATTGACTAAACAATCGATATAAGGGAATGTCTCTTGTTGTAAATACTCCCAAATTACGATGCATTGGTAAAATGTATTCTTCGTTTTCTAAAGCAGCTGTTATCCCCACAGATATTGCTTCTTGCCCTATACCACTAAACCATTTAGATATTTTTCCTTGTCGTAACAACACAAGCATTTTCTCTTCAATAAGCCTGGGTTTAAGCATTTTGAGATATAATGAGATCAGCTGATCGTCTTTGTATTCTTTTCGGTCAAAATGTAGTTCTATTTTTTCCTTTGAAATGTGCTCCATAGCAGAAAATTTGTTAGGTAAAAATACTTATTTTTACTTCACAACTCGCATCCCAATTACAATATTATTAAGTAGTTGTTAATTTACCCTAAACAATTCTACGAATTAGTTAAATTTACCATGAATTAAGGATTAGACGTCCATAATTAACAAATTTGACCGATATTTTGCAGCTATAAATAAATTTGAAGTCCTATTAGGAATTTTCGGTCAAATACACCTATTTTAGTTCTTCAATACACAAATGAATAGACTAATGAATAATATACCAAGCGTAGATTTGGCAGATTTTTTATCAAATGACCCTTCACGAAAACAAAAATTTGTCAACGAAATAGGAAAAGCTTATGAAGAAATAGGCTTTGTAGCATTGAAAAATCACTTTTTGAGTGACAAACTTGTAGAAGGTTTATATAAGGAGATCAAAGACTTTTTTGCATTACCTACAGACACTAAAGAAAAATATGAAATCGAAGGATTAGGCGGGCAAAGAGGCTATACTTCTTTTGGTAAAGAACATGCCAAGGGTAAAAAAGAAGGAGACCTTAAAGAGTTTTGGCATTTTGGACAAGAACCAGATGCAGATGCTAACTTAATTGAAGAATATCCAGACAATGTTATTGTTGACGAATTGAAAGACTTTAACACCACAGGAATGGAAGCTTATAAAATGCTAGAAAAGACAGGAATATATGTCCTTAGAGCATTAGCTATATACATAGGTCTTGATGAACATTATTTTGATCATTGGGCAAGTAATGGTAATAGTATCCTGCGCCCTATTCACTATCCTCCTATTAAAGAAGAACCTAAAGGTGCAGTTAGAGCAGGAGCACATGGAGATATTAACCTTATTACATTGCTAATGGGGGCTTCTACAGGAGGACTACAGGTACAACATAGAGACGGACAATGGATTGATGCCCTCCCTGAAGAGGATGAACTAGTTATTAATGTTGGAGATATGCTAGAACGACATACTAATAATAAACTTCGATCTACAATACATCGAGTGGTAAACCCTCCTAAAGATCAATGGGGAAAACCAAGATATTCTATTCCTTTCTTTATGCATCCAAGAAGTGACATGAAGCTAAATTGCTTAGAAGAGTGTATTACAGAGAGTAATCCTAAGCACTATGAGGATATTACCGCTGGAGAATTCTTACATCAAAGACTTGTAGAAATTGGATTAATAAAAAAATAAACTCTGTATGGATATACAAGATCAATTAAAAAAATTATTTCCTGATCATCAACCAGAAGAGACAGAAGAAAATGTACAAGATGATCAGGATCAAATATGGATGCAGAATGATCCAATACTTTGCAAATACGAAAAGCGAAAAGGAAAACCCATCACTATACTCGAGGGATATACTGGTGCCGATGAAGATTTTAAAAAACTTGCTAAAGAATTAAAAACTCGTTTAAGTGTTGGTGGGAGTTTTAAAAATGATGCTATAATTATACAAGGTGATTATAGAGATCAAATTATGGATATTCTTAAAGAAAAAGGATTTAAAGTAAAACGTGTCGGAGGATAATAAATCAATAACTATTTTGGGGAAAAACACATTACATATCACTAATGGGGATAGTCTAACTAATAGAATGAAAGAGTTAGATCTTGCTACAGGAGAATTTATGACTTGGCGTGAAATGCTTTGCGAGGGGCCTACCAAAATTGAAGTAGAAACAGAAGATGCTATCAAAACACGAGAAGCTTTTCTGAAAAAATACTATAGAATCGGTTCTTCTGATTATGAAGAAAAATTTGTTTCTCAACTCAAAAAAGTAGATCACCTTACAAACTATAGCGAAATCATACTATGGTTTGAATATGACTTATTCTGCCATATTAATATGATTGCCGCAATTAGTTTATTACTTCGTAAAGGAATTAAAGACATTCCCGTTTATTTGGTTTGTAGTGGTAGAATTGAGCACGAAAAAAAACTATTTGGACTTTGCGAATTATCTGAAAAACAACTAAAAGAACATTATAAAAATAAGGTTTTATTAACCATAGATGACCTTGAATTTGCTTCTCATATCTGGACATTATACTGCGAATCAAAACCGCAGAAAATGGCGGGGCAGATTAAACGAGATTCTTCTTTCGAATATATGTCTATATGCCTAAGAGCGCATTTACAGCGTTTTCCTAATATGCTAACTGGGCTTAATATCCTAGAACATAATATTCTGGAAATGGTAGATAATTATCACATCAAGAATATCAAACAACTTATGGGATATGCTCTAGAGTATCAAGGATATTATGGATATGGGGATATGCAAATGAAACGTGTGCTTGCAAGACTTTTTCAGTTTTTAGATCAAACAAAAGATAGACTTTTATTATCCGAAAGAGGAAAGCTAGCGTTACAACACAAAAAAAACTTTTATAATACGCAAATATTAGATTGGTATTATGGAGGTGTCAAGAAATACGATTACTTGTATAATAATGAAACACACACACTGTTAAAACTATAATATGGCTATAGCCGAATCTGAACTTATTCTTAATAAAGATGGAAGTATTTACCATCTAAACCTTAAACCAGAGCATCTTGCTCAAACTATAATAACTGTTGGGGATCCTGATCGGGTTGACCAGGTAACACAATATTTTGACACTATCGAGTGCAAAATTCGTAAACGAGAATTTCATACACAAACAGGAATTTATAAAGGCCATAGAATTACTGTAATTTCTACAGGTATCGGTACAGACAACATAGACATTGTATGTAATGAACTAGATGCCTTAGTAAATATTGATCTTACCACTCGTAAAAACAAAACAGAGCACACCACATTACATATTATTCGCATAGGAACCTCTGGATCCATACAGCAAGATATTCCTATAGATAGTTTTGTGGTTTCAGAAATTGCTACTGGTTTTGATAGCCTTTTACATTTCTATAAAAGTCACCATGTACAATTACCAGAAATCTCAGAGGCTTTGGCAAAACATATAGATCTGGATCAAAATAAATCAAAGCCATATACAGTAGCATATGATAAAAAATTAGGAGAGCATATGTTAAGTAGTATTGTTCAAAAAGGACATACAGTGACCAATGTAGGTTTTTATGGTCCGCAAGGAAGAATTTTGAGATTACCACTACAAGATCATGACCTCAATACAAAAATAGCCTCTTTTGTATATGAGAATAAAAAAATAACCAATTTAGAAATGGAAACTGCTGGTATATACGGATTGGCAAAATTACTAGGGCATAAAGCTGTATCTATGAATGCTATTGTGGCTAATCGTGCTACCGGAGAGTTTAGTCAAAATCCAAAAGAAACCGTAGAGAAGCTTATCAAATATACTTTAGAAAAAATAGCAAGTTATCACCCATAAATAATAATTATATAAAATAAAAAAGAATGAGTAGTAGGTCCTCATTCTTTTTTTATTATTTGGTTAATAATTAGCTATTTCTAAACATATTAACCAAATAATATTTTAAGACTAATTAATAAATTAGTAAGCAACAATACTGCAATAAAGACTACGATACCATTCTCTAGAGAATTATTTTTTAACTTCGCAACCTTTACATATGTATTTTTATTTTTTAAAAAATTCTTTTTCATAGCAATATTGTTTTTATTTGGGGTTAAAACTTTTTAAATATAAAATTCTTTAAAGTAGTAATGGTTCAAATATACAAAAATCATTTATTTTTATCGTTAAAAAACACAAATAATCGATGAAATACACATTTATTAATTTCAGATAGCATGCATACTATAAAAATAGGTGGTGTTCCTGAGCACTTCAATCTACCCTGGCATTTAACTATTGAAGACGGAAGCTATCTAAAAAACAATATACAATTAGAGTGGACAGAATATCCTGGTGGTACAGGAGCAATGTGCGAAGCGTTAAGAAATCGGGATATCGACATGGCAATAATCCTTACAGAAGGAATCGTAAAAGATATTATTGCCGGTAATCCTAGTAAAATTGTACAAACATATATTCAAACACCTCTTATATGGGGAATTCATGTAAGTGTTCATTCTAACTATACTAATCTTTCTGAGCTTCAAAATACAAAAGCTGCTATTAGTAGATATGGATCTGGTTCACATTTAATGGCTTATGTAAATGCTCAAAACCAAAATTGGGATACCTCCCACCTACAATTTGAAGTTGTAAAAAACCTGGATGGAGCAGTTGAAGCATTAACTAATGGGAAAGCTGATTATTTTATGTGGGAACATTTTACTACAAAACCATTGGTCGATAATGGAGTTTTTAGACGAGTTGTAGACTGTCCTACCCCCTGGCCTTGTTTTGTTATAGCCGTAAGAGAAGATATACTCGATACCAAAAAAGAAGAAATAAAAGCTATTCTAGACATTATAAACACCACCACAACAGATTTTAAACATATCCCTAGTATAGATAGAACTCTTGCTTATAGGTATGATCAACAATTAGAAGATATACAGAAATGGTTACAACATACAGAATGGAGCCAGTCTCTTATTAAAAAAGAAACACTTATAGAGGTTCAGGATTATTTATTTAACCTACAAATCATTAACAAAAAAATAGCTCCCGAAAAACTAATTCATAACATCTAGGATCTGCATATACCCATATTAGGTTAAAAAAAGTGAAAATTTAAGGTAGGGATATCTTAATCTAAAACGTTACTTCATAAAGGATATTTTAAAAAATTAAGATCAAAAATATAATATATAAAATGCACATGAAAAACGCTTAGCAAATAATTAATTCTTAAATATCTATAACGCAAGCGTATATACAAATAAAAAAAATTGTACATTTGCCGAGCCTACCCCCAATAAAATGAACTAATTATTAGCGCATACGCAACCTTTTTAAGTGCATTGCATCTAATAATTAACTAACAAATCTATTATGGTAACTTTTCTAATAATTCTCGCAAGTCTTATTGTCTTCAATTTTGTCCTGCTTAAATTAAGTATGCGATCTGTTGATACAGACAAAAAGAAATCAAAAACACAAAAAGTTCAGATTAACTCGGTATCTGATAAGTCGAAATCTTCTGAGATACCTAACGCGGCATAAGCATATTTACCAATTTATTTCGGTTTGATTCGTTTCAAGCAAGTATGAATTGGTCTTACTAAAATGTTTATTCCCAAACCAATACCCTCTATTAGCACTTAGCGGAGAAGGATGCCCACTAGTTAAAACATGATGTTTTGATCTATCTATTTTAGCTCCTTTTTTCTTAGCATAACCACCCCACAACAAAAAAACAACATTCTTTTTTGTATCCGATATCGTTTGGATAACTGCATCCGTAAATTGTTCCCATCCTTTGTTTTGATGAGATCCAGCTTGATGCGCTCTAACGGTAAGCGTAGCATTCAATAATAAAACACCTTGTTTTGCCCAACGCTCTAAATTTCCATTTGAAGGAAAAGGTAGTTTCAAGTCTGTTTCAATTTCCTTAAAAATATTTATCAATGATGGAGGCATATCAATACCATTATTAACAGAAAAACACAAACCATTGGCTTGCCCTACTCCATGATAAGGATCCTGACCAATCACAACTACTTTAACATCATCAAAACTACAATGATCAAAAGCAGAAAATATATCATTTCCTTTTGGATAACATGTGTTATTTTTATATTCTGTTTTCACAAAACCTACTAATGAAGCAAAATACGGCTTGTCAAATTCATCTTTAAGTTGTTGATTCCAAGTAGGTTCAATATTTACATTCATATAGATGTCAAAAAATTATAGCAATTGTGTACTTTTGCCCTGTTCTAAAACTGACCGAATATAACCCAAAAATAGGGTAAAAAAAAGTATGATTCGTATTTCTAAAAAAACACTAGACGATCTAGAATTTGATACTGTGCAGAAACATATTGCAGAACAGTGCAATACAGATTTTGGTAAGTTGAAAGCATTACAAATTGCTCCCTTCCATACCGAAGAGCAACTTCATATTGCTTTACAAGAAGTATTCGAATATAAATCTTCACTATTCAATGATGCTCGTATACCCAATCATGGATTTGATAGTATTAATAAAGAAATTCAATTATTGAATATTGAAAACACATTTTTAGAAGCTTCAAATCTAAAACGATTGATTTCTATTAGTACTACTACTAATGATTTATTATATTTTTTTAGAAAAAACGTAGAGCTATACCCTACATTACATCAAACATCTTCTAGAGTAACATTTACCAAAGAGGTTATTCATCTAATCGAAATGGTAATTGATAAATTCGGAGAAGTTAAAGACAATGCTTCTCCTGTGCTACAACGTCTTCGAAAAGATATTCATAGTGTACAAGGAAAACTAAATGGAAGTTTCGGAAAAGATTTATCTCGATATAACAGCTTGGGCTACCTGGATGAAATTAAAGAAAGTGTCGTAGATAACCGAAGAGTTTTAGCAGTAACGGCCATGTACCGACGTAAAGTAAAAGGTGCCATTATGGGTAATTCTAAGACCGGAAGTATTGTTTATATAGAACCCGAAGCTACTTTACAATTTAGTCGTGAGCTTAGTAATCTTCAATACGAAGAACGAGAAGAAGTCGTAAAAATACTAAAAGCACTCACTAACAAATTGCGTCCGTTTACCGAATTATTTGAGCACTATCAAGAATACTTAAGTGATGTTGATGTTGTTTCTGCAAAATCAAAATACGCAGGTCAACTTAATGCAGTGTTACCAAAAATCACTACAGATAGAGAGCTAACACTTAAAGACGCATATCACCCATTATTATATCATACCAATAAAATAAAAGGAGAGAAAACCTTCCCGCAGACCATAACATTAAATGAGAAGAATCAAATTATTGTTATATCCGGCCCTAATGCCGGTGGAAAAAGTATTACCTTAAAAACTATTGGGTTACTACAGATAATGTTGCAAAGCGGAATGCTTATTCCGGTACACGAATACAGTAGAATGTGTCTATTCGATGTTATTCTTACCGATATCGGTGATAATCAATCTATAGAAAACCACTTAAGTACATACAGTTATCGTTTGAAAAACATGAATTATTTCTTACGAAAATGTAATAACAAAACACTATTTCTAATTGATGAGTTTGGAACTGGTAGTGATCCCGAACTTGGTGGAGCTCTAGCTGAAGCCTTTCTAGAGGTGTTCTATGAAAGAGGGTCTTTTGGGATTATCACAACACATTATGCCAATTTAAAAATGTTGGCTAATGAGTTACCAAATATGAGTAATGCTAATATGCTATTCGATTCAAAAACACTAGAACCTCTATTTAAATTACACTTAGGTGAAGCAGGAAGTTCTTTTACTTTTGAAGTAGCTCAAAAAAACGGAATCCCGTATAGTCTTATTAACAAAGCAAAGAAAAAAGTAGAACGCGGTAAAATTCGTTTTGATAAAAGTATTGCTAATCTTCAAAAAGAAAGATCAAAACTACAAAAAACTACTGCTGGACTCAAAACCAAAGAGCAAAAAGCAGAAGAAGAAAAAGAACGCTTAGAAAAGACAAATCAGCGTATTCAGCGTAAGCTCGAAAGCTACCAGGAGTTATATGATAGCAATCAAAGAATGATCTATCTGGGTCAAAAAATTGATGATCTTAGCGAAAAATACTTTAACAATAAGAAAAAAAGAGAGCTAATCAATGAGTTCATAAAAATCGTTGAGGTAGAAAACTCCAAACGAAAAAAACAAAGCCCTAAGCAACGAAAAGTAGAAAAAGCCAAAGAGAAAAAAGTCGTAAAAGAAGTTATAGAAAAAGTACAGGTAATTCGTAAAAAGAAAAAGGAAGAAAAAAAGAAAGAAGAAAAAATCGAAGCTGCAAAACCAAAAGTAACGTTAAAAATTGGTGATCGAGTACGAATGATTGATGGAAAATCTATAGGTACTATAGACACCATAGAAAAAGAAAAAGCTATTGTAAATTACGGAGTTTTTACTACCAATGTAAGTATTGATCAATTAGAATTTGTAGAAAGAAAAAAATAAACTCTGTATGGAAATCTATCTTTATCTAAGTGCTTACATCATCCTAATCATTGGTTTGTCGATCTATATATCCAGATCATCATCAAGTGAAGATTTTCTTATCGGAGGAAGGAATAAAAGTGCTTACGCCATTTTATTCTCTAAATTCGCAGGTGCAATTGGAGTTAGTACTCTAATTACATATACTGGCTATGCCTATAAATTTGGTTGGGGACTTTTTGCCATGTCTCTGGGGTCAGTAGTTGGTTATTTTTTATTTGCATTTTGGGCAGCGCCAAAAATAAAAAGGTTATCTAAACAAGGTAAGTTCTATACACAGGGAGATCTACCTGCTTTTGTTACAAGTAATAAAAATACGGCAACTGTTACCAATTTTATAACTATAGCAGTTCAGTTTTTTTGGATACTATTATCTCTGGCTGGTGGTGCAAAGATCATTGCATTCTTCGAAATTCTACCTTACGAAACCGCATTATTGATTACAGCAATTGTAGTTATGGTATATGTTTTATTTTCTGGTTTTAAAGCTGTAATTGTTACTGATATTTTTCAGGCAGTAATAATAATAGTATTTCTCTGCATACTAATTTATGGCATGTTTGATAGTAAGGATTTTGGTATGATCCTTAGTAGTACTACAGACAAAAATGTGACTATAGGTAGTGTTGTAGGTTTAGTTTTATATGGAGGCTTATCTGTTTTTGGATTAGCAGATCGATACCAGCTTTGTTATGCCGCTAAAGATGAAAAATCATTAAAGAGAGGATTGAGTCTTGCCATTATCCCTGTTTTATGTATCGTTTTTCTATTGCTTTTAATTGGATTGTACACCTATATTCAAAACCCTAATTTAGATCCCGATACCGTATTTGTTTATGCTATGCAAAACTTTATAGCACAATCATGGCTACCGCTTTTACTAGTCCTTTTTTTTGCAGGTTTAATGAGTACTGCAGATACCTCTGTTTTTGCCGTAGCTTCTCATATTGTTTCTACTACCAAAAAAGAACAAAAAGTAAAATCTTTACGATATGCTACTATTATTACAGTTATAGTTGCTTTTATAGTAGCTTTGTTTTGGAGAAGTATTGTAGATATAACTATTGTAGGTGCTGCATTACGAATGACACTTTCTATAGCGATGATCTATGTTATCCAACAAAAAAGAAATAGTGGAAGATTTCTGGCCAGTGCCTTAGGAGGTCTGTTAGGGTTAATAGTTGGTATACTTGTCTTTGGCCCCACTCCTACCATTGCTATTACTGTGCTTTTAGGGTCGTTATTAGGGCTAATTTATAGATCCAAAACCCCAAAAGAAGTGTAGTTATATAAAATTGTCTACCCAAAAGATAATTGATAAGGACATCCTGTTAAAGTATCCTTAAACCACAATTCTGAGAATTTTATCTTTTTATATTTGGAGAAACTCAATTAAAAATTGCACCGAGAAATTATGCGAAAATTATTTTTTATAGCCTGTATTGGTATACTATTTCCATATGTTATACAAGGACAACAACCTAATAAACCCAATGCAGCAGAAATTCATCAAGCTATAAAAAAACTTAATTTTTTAGGATCTGTATTGTATGTTGCAGCTCATCCTGATGATGAAAATACTCGACTTATATCTTATATGTCTAATCAGGTAAAAGCAAGAACAGCATATTTGTCCCTTACCCGAGGAGATGGTGGGCAAAATTTGATAGGCCCCGAAATTAGAGAATTATTAGGAGTAATTAGAACCCAGGAATTATTAGCTGCCCGTAGGACCGATGGAGGGGAACAATTGTTTACCCGTGCTAATGATTTTGGATATTCTAAACACCCCAACGAAACACTTTCTATCTGGGATAAAAAAGAAGTATTGAGCGATGTCGTTTGGGCAATACGAAATTTTAAACCAGATGTAATCATCAATCGTTTTAATCACAGGACCCCCGGTAGTACTCATGGTCATCATACTTCTTCGGCAATGTTAAGTGTAGAAGCTTTTGATATAACCGGAGATAAAGCAGTATACCCAGATCAGCTTAACTATACAGAAACCTGGCAACCAAAAAGACTATTCTTTAATACTTCTTGGTGGTTTTATGGTAGTAGAGAAAATTTCGCAAAAGCAGATAAAACTAATTTATTAGCGTTTGATACAGGAATATATTTTCCTTCTCTGGGGCTTTCTAACACCGAAATAGCATCATTAAGTCGTAGCCAGCACAAATCCCAGGGATTTGGTAGTACAGGTAGTCGTGGGCAACAAAGTGAATATATAGAACTCATTAAAGGGGATTTACCAAAAGATAAAACCAATATTTTTGAAGGAATTGACACTTCTTGGAATCGTGTTAAAGGAGGTAAAGCTATTGGTGATATTCTATATCAGGTAGAAAAAGATTTTGATTTCAAGGTCCCTTCTGCTAGTATTCCTCAACTAGTAAAAGCATACCAACTAATTCAACAATTAGAAAATAAACATTGGAAAGCAGTTAAAACTAAAGAGATTCAGGAAATCATTGCTGCTGCTGCTGGTCTTTACCTAGAAGCTGTTGCAACCGAAGCAAACACTACTAAAGGGAGTGAAATTACACTAAAAGTAGAAGCAATTAATAGAAGTACAAATACTATGACTCTGCAATCTATCAAAATTGCTGCAGTTAATATTAATGATGTTTCTGAAAAAGTTCTAAAAAATAATATCCGAAATAACTTCGAATTTAAAGGTAGTATCTCATCCAATTTTGATTTTACCAATCCTTATTGGCTTACCAATAAAGGTACACTGGGAATGTATAATGTTAGTGATCAAAAACTAATCGGAAAACCAGAAACAGATCATAAAATTAAAGCTTTGTTTACAGTAGTAATCGATGGGGTTTCTATCCCTTTTTCTAAAGATGTTGTCTACAAGACAAACGACCCGGTTAAAGGAGAAGTATATAAGCCATTCGAGATCATCCCTACTATTTCTGCAAGTATCAAGGATAAAGTAATTATCTATGCAAATGGCGCTTCAAAACAAATTCCTGTTACTATAAAAGCCGGAAAAGCCAACTTAAATGGAAAAGTTACATTAGCACATCCAAAAGGTTGGCAAGTGACTCCTGCTGCTATTAATTTTAATCTCTCTCAAAAAGGAGAAGAAAAAACAATCATTTTTACCCTTACATCACCCCAGACTCAAAGTGAAGGTTACATTTCACCAAAAATAGAAATCAATGGAAATCTATATTCAAAAGAAGTTATTACTATTGATTATGACCATATCCCATACCAAACTGTAGTATTACCGTCTGAGACCAAAGTTGTGCGTTTGGATATTAAAAAGAAAGGGGAAAACATAGGATATATCGAGGGTGCCGGAGATGTAGTACCAGAAAGTTTACAGCAAATCGGGTATAAAGTAACCACAATTGATCCAGAATCTATTTCTACAGAAAGTTTGCAACCTTTTGATGCTATCGTGGTAGGAATTAGGGCTTATAATACTGTAGAGCAGCTAAAATTTAAACAACAATACTTATTAGAGTATGTAAAAAACGGAGGAAACCTTATCATTCAATACAATACCAGTCATAGATTAAAAGTGACTGATAACTTAGGTCCATACCCCATTAAATTATCCAGAGATCGGGTAACCGATGAAAATGCAAAAATTACCTTTTTGGCAGCAGAGCATCAGGTATTAAATTCACCCAATAAAATCACTGCTAATGATTTTAAAGGATGGGTGCAGGAAAGAGGGTTATATTTCCCTAATGAATGGTCAAAAGAATACACCCCTATTTTGGCGGCCAATGATAAAGGAGAGTCTGAAAAAAAAGGCCCCTTATTAATTGCCAAATATGGTAAAGGACATTATGTATATACCGGACTTAGTTTTTTTAGAGAGTTTCCGGCAGGAGTATCGGGTGCATATCGACTTTTTGCGAATATGCTTTCCTTAGGAAAATAAATATCAAATATATCTAATCTAGCAATTTTTATTATGGAAAAGAAAGACGAAAAAAGAGAGTGGAAAAAATTATATAGTGCAGTATTAATCGCTAATGCAGTTTATATACTACTGTTTTATTTTATCACTAATTCCTATTCATAATTCTTCTGTACAGAAAACAACCTCAATCATCAATCAATAAACTAATTTAATCAATCAACTTATGCAAACCATAGATTGGATCGTACTACTAGGAACCTTACTATTTATAGTACTATATGGTGCCTGGAAAACCAAAGGCAGTAAAAATGTAAAAGATTATATTCGAGGAGGAAACGATGCACATTGGTGGACTATTGGTCTATCGGTAATGGCAACACAAGCAAGTGCTATCACTTTTCTTTCTGCACCGGGGCAAGCCTTTCATGACGGAATGGGCTTTGTGCAATTTTATTTTGGGGTTCCTATTGCTATGGTTGTTATTTGCATGGTATTTATCCCAATGTATCATAAGCTAAATGTCTATACAGCATATGAATACCTCGAAAGTCGATTCGATCTCAAGACCAGAAGTTTAACCGCTATTCTATTTTTGGTTCAAAGAGGATTAGCTGCTGGGATTACTATTTTTGCGCCAGCTATAATATTATCGTCTGTACTAGGTTGGGATCTAATTACATTAAATATTATCATAGGTATACTCGTAATTATATACACTGTTTCTGGAGGAACAAAAGCAGTTAATATTACTCAGAAACAACAGATGGGTATTATTTTTATTGGGATGTTGGTTGCCTTTTTTATTATCATAAGTTATCTCCCAGAGGGAATTACTTTTTCTAAAGCATTAGATATTGCAGGCGCCAGCGGAAAAATGGAAATACTTGACTTCTCGTTTGATCTCGATAATCGGTATACGTTCTGGAGTGGAATCATTGGAGGAACATTTTTGGCTCTCTCCTATTTTGGCACAGATCAAAGTCAGGTACAACGGTATTTAACGGGTAAATCTATAAAAGAAAGTCAGCTAGGACTTTTGTTTAATGGATTGCTCAAAGTACCTATGCAGTTTTTTATTCTCTTAGTTGGAGTGATGGTATTTGTTTTTTATCAATTTAATGCATCTCCTCTAAATTTTAATCCAAAGGGAAAAGAAGCTGTACTTAATACAGAATATGCAGCGCAATATACAGCATTAGAAAACGAACTTGCAGAAATTCATGATGCAAAAGATGCCATAATTAAAGGATATCTGGCTGAACAAAAACCAGAAAATAAAAGTCGAATTCAGGAACTAAACAAAAAAGAAAAAGAAATCCGCGAAACTGCAAAAACAGTAATCAAAAAAGCAGATACCGCAGTAGAGACAAATGATAAGGATTATGTATTTATCCATTTCATTCTAAATAATTTACCCAGAGGGCTTATCGGCCTGCTTCTCGCTGTTATCTTATCTGCCGCCATGTCTTCTACAGCTTCAGAATTAAATGCCTTAGCATCAACTACAGCAATTGATTTATATAAACGAAATGTAGCCGAAGAAAAAAGCGATCAACATTATGTATCAGCTTCCAAATTTTTCACTCTGGGATGGGGTATTTTAGCAATCATAGTAGCATGCTTTGCCGATTTATTCGACAATCTTATTCAATTAGTAAACATCATTGGTTCTATTTTTTACGGAAATGTGCTAGGCATATTCTTATTAGCGTTCTTTGTAAAATTTGTACATAGCAACGCTACCTTTGTAGCAGCACTTATTACCCAAGTAATTGTTATTCTTGGCTGGTATTATGACTGGATGCCATATCTATGGCTCAATTTATTTGGATGTGTTCTGGTAATGACCATCGCGATATTTATACAACCGTTAATGGGATCTAAACCCAAAATAACAACCTAATGAGTGTTGAAAAAATCATAAAATGGGGGATCATTGGTTGTGGTAAAATAGCGCATAAGTTTGCCGATGACCTAAAATCGGTTCCTAATGCAAAACTTCATGCCGTTGCAAGCAGGAGTCTAAAAAAAGCTCAGGAGTTTGGGAAGGAGCATCACGCCTCGACCTGTTATGATAACTATGAAGCCTTAAGTCTGGATCCCGATATTGATGTTATATATATTGCAACGCCACATGTATTTCACTATGAAAATACGTTGATGTGCCTTACCCATAAGAAAGCGGTTCTTTGCGAAAAACCGTTTGCTATGGATACTGCCCAAGTAGAAGAAATGATCGCGGTTGCTAAAAAGAACAAGATATTCTTAATGGAAGCACTTTGGACGTATTTTCTTCCGCATTACACCTATGTTTTAGATGTTGTTAAATCTAATGCGCTTGGGAAAGTAAAAACACTGAAAGCCGATTTTGGCTTCACAACTGCTTTTGATCCCGATGGAAGAGTATTTAACAAAAAACTGGGAGGGGGTAGTTTGCTCGATGTAGGTATATACCCGTTGTTTGCTGCTTTAAGTATTTTAGGGTATCCCGAAGAAGTGAATGCCCAGGCTACTATAGGAAAAACAGGAGTCGATGAAGATTGTAGTATTCAGCTTCATTATAAAAATGGAGCTACAGCTTCCCTATTTAGTGCCGTTACCCAAGAAACCGATACAACTGCTACTCTCGAATTTGAAAAAGGAGTACTCATCATTAATAGTCGTTTTCATGAGCCCTCTTCTATTACTATTCAAAAAGAAGGAAAATCAGAACATATAGAATTTAACGTTACTACAAACGGTTATAATTATGAAGCTATTCATGTACAGGAAATGTTGCTACAAAACCGTACAGAAAGTACACTTATGAGTTTCGAAAAAAGCATCCAGTTAATCAACCTGTTAGATACGGTTAGAGAAAAAATAGATTTGCATTACAATTAAATTGAATTTCTTGCTTAGTTCTATTGTTCAAAAACAAAAGCATAGAGGTCTATTTTTATCATATCAAGATAGATATAGGTAATTTTAAGTTAATTATAAATCCTCTAGATTTGTAAATAAAAATACATGGAATATATAGGACATATGTCCTATATTCTGTTGTTAGGGCAAATAGAAAACAAGAAATGTTAGCAATTCATTGGTCACCTGTAAATAATACAAAAAGGATTAAGAAAAATGGAATCCGTAAAAATAAAAATGGATTATATTGTTTTCCTTTGACAGGTAATCATTATGTTGACAAATTCTGGGTTGATATGTTTAATGGTTCCGATAAAAAAGAATATAACGGATTTATTTTTAGATTGACGGAATCTGATATGCCTGCATATTTTGGTGACTGGTATGGAGCCACTAATAAAGATACTTTTGAAAAAGAAATTGGAGATTTAAAAACTCTCAAGAAAGAATTCAAAAATGTATTTTTATGTAAACTAGGTCAACATCTCGCTCATTCTAGAGACGATTATTTAGATTTAACAATTCAAGATTTGATTAAAATTGCTAAAAAAGAGATTGATAAAGAATCAATTAAATTAAGTAATATACTAACTGATATTGAGTTTATAAATTTGAGTATGGAACATTTACAAATTGTCACATCCAACTCTATAGAACCAAAAAGAATCATTAAAATCATAGGTCAAGGAGATAAAATAGGAAGAGTAAAAAGAGAAAAAATTAAGGACAAAATAAGTCTAAAAGAAATGAAAAAAAACTTGCCCTAACATTATATATAAAATCAGAGCAATTTAGTACTAGATCAAAAGGTTATTTCCCTTTTGCCATGGTGCTAAATTTTTATAAATTGAATAAGAAATAAAATGCGCAGATAAATCGATTGGTTCAGGCTTGCTTGCCTTGCTCCGATTCATATATTTGACGTTAGCTATTATTTAAAAGCAATCGAAAAAAAGAAAGAATATAAAGTCGAATGAAAAAAAGAAAATGGAAAAAATATGCATTTGAATTTCTATCAATATTCATTGCAGTAATTGCAGCATTCGCATTAAATAATTGGAATGATAATAGAAATAATAGACATTCCGAGCAAAAAATACTAACTGAAATAAAGAATAGTATTAAGATTGATATTAAAGATTTCAACAACAACATTTACGGAAATAAAATGAGCTTAAAAGCTGATTCTATTTTTAGGGAACTAATCAATGGAAAAAAAGTTTCACAAGATTCAATAGGAATTTATTACACAATCTTATTTAGAGATTATATCCCAATCATTAACAAATCTGCTTATGAATCTTTAAAAGCAAATAATTTAAAAATCATTTCAACCGACTCTTTAAGACTTCAAATCATTTCACTATACGATTATTATTACAGCATAATTGAGAAATTAGAATATGATGTACCCGAAATGAAATCCTATAAAAATTATTTTCCAAGAATTAATACTATTATATATCCGTTTATGGAATTTAATAAGAATGGAGAATTGATAAGTATTAATAATTTGAATGAATTAGACACAAATCAAAAGAAGGAAATCCTTAGTTATTTATGGAGAATTAGAAATAATAGAAAATTTAAATTAGGAAGATATGATTTGATTATACAAGTAATTGAAAAAGTAGAAAAGAATATAACTGAAGAATTAAAACAATAGCTAACAATTTGTATAGTGCATATGCACCCTTTGGGAAGCAAACGCACCATAAAAGAGACGTTACCAAACATATAGACAAAAGGAGGAAATATAAATACTACTAAATTAGTAATATTAATAATTGTTATATCGCTAAATATTGTCTTTGTTCAAGAAAACAAATACTTAATTGAAAATTTAAATGATCAAAATAAACAAAGTAAAGACAACAAAACTATCAATGTTAGACGGTATTGAGCTTAAGTCTGCTGTGTTCATCGATAAAAATTTTCCTTCGCATTTTCATCAATCTTGGAGTCTGGCTTATGTAGAATACGGAAGCGAAAACATAGCGTTTAACAATTCGGAGTTTTTGGTTAGCAAGAATGCTTTGCAATTAATTCCCCCTTACTCAATTCATAAAAACTGGGGCAATAAAAACAATGCCTGGGCCTATAAGGCACTTTATATAAGCGATGACGTAATCAAAAATGTTGCAAAAAAAATAAATGCCGATTATTCTTATCTGGCAAGCTTTCCATATTTTATCTCATATCGTAACAGTGAGTTTGACATAAACGAAGCATCAATTTTTAAAATCATTGAAAACCTTTTTCTGGATACTTTGAATGATGTTCATCAACCTTATTTTAAAAAATATGCTAACGAATCTTTTGACGATATCCTAAATTACTTGTCTCTAAATTATAACGAATCAATCACTTTAGAAACACTACAAAAAAAGTTTAAAGTGAATAAATTTAAACTACAAAAAAGCTTTAAAAAGAACATTGGTTTAACACCTTTAGAATATCTAACTACCATTAGAATAGAAAACTCAAAAAAGCTTTTTTATGGTGATGTTCCTTTGGTAGAAATTGCGCTTGAATCAGGGTTTTATGACCAAAGTCATTTTACTCATAGTTTCAAAAAATACGTTGGAGTAACTCCTGGTAATTATAAAAAGAATAGCAAGATTTTACAAGACTGGTAATCTCTCAAAAAGTATGTTTGTCTTTTTAATTCATAAACATCAATTCAAAATAGACCTTTTTAGTGAACGAGCCGCTGGCGGGTTGAAATTATAAATTGCAAACACAAAGAAGAAAACATGAAAACAACGAAATTATTAATATTGACATGTGCTTTATCGCTAAACACAATCTTTGCTCAAGAAAATAAGGAAAATGACACATCTAAATCATCGTCCCATACAATTGCCTATACTTCAAAGGGAGTAGCAAAAATTTATTCAAGCGATAAAGAAGGTAAATCAAATATTAAAAGTATAAATACGAAGGGTGATTACTTAGCGTTGTCTCCTGATGGAAAAACATTTGCTTTTCGAGTATATCATGATGACGGAAAGACTTGGTCTATTCATACAATGAACAGTGATGGTACGAATAGCAAACGATTAACTCATGCAAAAAACAAATGGGATAGTGCACCTGAATGGACTCCCGATGGAAAAAAAATTGCTTTTGCAAGAGAATATAAAGATTCGGAAGACGTTTGGCAGGCAGAAATTTGGATTATGAATCAAGATGGTAGCGAAAGGACTCAAATAAAATCATTAAAAGGTAGTAATCCTTATTTTACTCCAGATGGAAGAATAGTATTTACTTCAGAATACAAAGATAAAAAAGGTGAGATAAGCATAGCAGATATTGATGGTACCAACATTATCCATTTGACAGATAATGAAGCTGAAGAATGGCATCCTGAGGTTTCTACTGATGGTAAGCAAATCGTTTTTATGTCTAATAGAGATGGAAATTTTGAAATTTATGTGATGAATATAGATGGTTCTAATCAAAAACGAATAACAAATAATGATGTTGATGATTGGCACCCATCCTGGTCCCCTGATGGTTCTAAAATAATTTTTTCATCAACCAACAAGGATAAAAAATCACATATTTATATTATGAATAACGATGGTTCTTCAGTAAAAAAGATTCTCTCTCATGGTAGAAAAGCGACATTTCTACGTTAGCCAGGACCAAATAATGAAGCTGGTGAGTGGATCCTGCAGTTTGACCTAATGGCAAGCAAATCGCTTTTATGTCTAAG
>NZ_JACB01000002.1 GCF_000520975.1 Aquimarina megaterium XH134 | reverse complement strand
AATAATGATGTTGATGATTGGCACCCATCCTGGTCCCCTGATGGTTCTAAAATAATTTTTTCATCAACCAACAAGGATAAAAAATCACATATTTATATTATGAATAACGATGGTTCTTCAGTAAAAAAGATTCTCTCTCATGGTAGAAAAGCGACATTTCTACGTTAGCCAGGACCAAATAATGAAGCTGGTGAGTGGATCCTGCAGTTTGACCTAATGGCAAGCAAATCGCTTTTATGTCTAAGAGAGATGGAAATTTTGAAATTTATGTGATGAATATAGATGGTTGTAATCAAAAACGAATAACAAATAATGATGTTGATGATTGGCGCCCATCTTGGTATAATGATGGTACTCAACTACTTTTTGGATCAAACACGAACAAGGATGGAGACTACAGGAATGGAGACTGGAATATTTATATTATGAATACCGATAGTTCTTCAGTAAAAAAATATAACTAAAGGTACAAAACCCGCGCATGGTCAAAAGTACATAAATAATATTAATGAGGATACATTATGAAATATGTTAATACTCACATTTACATACTATTCTTTATAATAATTATTACTCAAAATTATGGTCAAAATGAATTTCCAGTCTTGGAAGGCCCATATATCGGACAAAAAACACCAGGCTTAATTCCTGAAATTTTTGCGCCTGATATTGTTTCGATAAATGGAAGATTTGAAAGAGAAGGAAAATCAGAACGTATAGAATTTAACGTTGCTACAAACGGTTATAAATATGAAGCTATTCATGTATAGGAAATGTTGCTACAAAATCGTACAGAAAGTACAGTCATGAGTTTCGAAAAAAACATCCAGTTAATCAACCTGTTAGATACGGTTAGAGAAAAAATCGAATTATACTATGACTAGCAGTAATTAAGATTTTATTCGGATTCAACAAGGATTGACATACAGGGGTTTTGTTCATTTGCATCGTTATGATTCTAGATCGGAATGCATCCCAGTAGTTTATAACCCTGTATAGACTTTCCTATACAGGGTTACAAACCAATAGAATAAAGACGTTTCATTCTATTATCATAAAATTAAGTAGCTAGTGATTTTGTACTCTTATTCTATTAAAATCCTTTTAATAACTTCATTATTATCAATCATTGAAATCTTTATTAAATAAATACCTTTTGGGTATCTGCTAAGGTTAATATCAATTTCTTTAGGATTTTTCAAATTCAGTTCATTTAATGATAAATCCAATTTCCCAAACAAATTATAGATAACTATATTTTGGATATTAACATTTCTAGATTTAACATGTACAAATCCATTCTGTGTTGGGGTTGGATATATTGTAATCGGATTTGAATTAACATCTTCTTGGTTAGAAATTAGCTTTATTGGACTTAAATCTTCATTATTTTGTTCAATAGAAGCATTATTTTTATTATGAGAAGAAATTATTGAATTACAGATTTGGTTCTTTAATGTAAATGATACTGTAGAGCCAGATTTAATTTTAGTACCTGGTTTAAGATTAATAGCCTTTCTTGCCGAAATATCTTTATGAACTCCATCAAATATAACATTACAGTTACCTCCAAAAGTGACTTCATCAGAAAAATAGGATACTTTTAATTTTGGAACAGAACAATTTTTATATTTATAAAATGCAGAATCATAAATATAATCAGCACTATATCCCATACTTGATAATATATCATACATGTCATACACATTTATTTTATGTTTGTCTCCTAATCCAGAAAACAATAAATTACCATATACCTCATAATCAGAATCATGATCCGAGAAGCATTCTAAATCAATATCTTTTTGTTGCCACTCTGGAAAAGTAACGTTTTGTCCATACTTAGTATTGGTAAAAAACAAATATGAAAATCCTCCATGAGATCCAGGGCCAAAAATAAAGAACTGATCTCCAAAAACCCTTAATTTACTGCTATAAGAGGCATTGTTATACTTTTTTAAAAACTGTTTTCTATTTGAAATTGTACCTGTAAGAGATTGTTTTATATTATCTGACTGTATCGGTATTGTATATAAATAAATATCATCATATACTGTTCTATAATCTTTTTTTGTAACCATATATAAGTAATTATTAGATAATTCAGAAGTGATAAATCCTTCTTCTGACGATATAAAATCCATTTGTATCGTCTCAGATAAATACCATTGATTACTACTATTTAATTCTAAAATACCAAATAATTTATTGGTAAGAGGTAAAAATATTTCATTAGGATCATAATTCCCTCTCTTTACCTTAGAGTAATTTAAAACTGTATAATGGCTAGAATTTGATGACAAATTATACCCAGGAACAGAGAAATTTTGATGAAACTGATAATTTCCATTACTATCTTTCTTATATATTCTTATTATATTATTTGTGTCTGATGCTTCTAAAACAAAAAGAAAATCATCTAAAGTAAAAACATCATAGCCTACTTTACTAGTTGCTGAACTATTTTGAATAGTTTGCTTTAAATACCATTGATCACTGGTAGTATTGTAATTATAGATATAAACTTTATCATCTGTCCAAGAGGAAACAATTATTTCATTATCCCTAAGAATAAGACCCTCGTCTGCAGAAATTGACCAATAAAAGTCAATTGCGAAATTCTGCTTAAGATTATAAGCACAACCACTTCTTTCGTAAATTAATAAATAATCGGCTTTAGCATCAGTAGTAATCAACCATTTATCATTCACTTCAATTCTTCCTCCAAATTCATTTAACCAATCAACAGTATACAATTCATTAGGAGGATATATGCTCTGAACTGGAGTATTTCCAATAGTGCATCCTCCTGGTGTTCCTCCAGTACCTGGAGGTACTCCTGAACACGAAACAATACCATTTGCATTCGATTCTTTATTATAAATCATTGGCTTATAAAGACTTAACATATTTCGCATCCTATCTTTTTGTCCTTGTGTAAAAAAAGTTTGACACTCATCTCTAGCATAATCCATAAAATTTTGAATAGCATTGGTAACTTGATTGTTACAATTATACCCTAAACACGCATCTTGATTAGAGTAATGTGCCTGTCTTTGTACTCCTTCGGTATCGCAAATCATATCTCCATCTGTGTCACAATTTGACGAACAAGAATCGTATTGAAAAGTATGAAATAAACCTAGCCAGTGTCCAATTTCATGAACAGCTGTTTTACCTAAATTATATACTGTGGAATTATCACTTTTTCCAACATAATAGTAGTCAATAACTACTCCATCTAATTTATTGTTATCTCTTATGAAAGGAAATGAAGAATATCCTAAATCCTGATTGTTATCACAGGCTCTAATATCTGTTGTCCATAAGTTTAAATATTGATTTGTAGGGAATCCCGGTTTTCTATAACTTTTAATTTTTTGATCTGTTATTAAGCTAACTTTTTTAGGGTTACAAGGAACATCACTCCCAGTATCAAAATAGGAAGGGCCGAAATAACGATTAACTCCATCTGTATAATTTCCATAAATATCCTTTTCTGCTAAACAAAATTTAATCTTTGTATCTACTCCTCCATAAGCCCCTGCATAGGCTTCATTCAAAATATTTATTTGCTCCAAAATTTTTTGTCTAGATAAGTTCTTACCATTTCCTATAGATTCACCTGAATGAATCACATTAAATATTACAGGTATGATAATTGTTTGATCAGAGGAGTTGCTTTTAGCTTGAAAACTTTTAACAACAGTCTTTACATTTTCTATTATATTTTTATCTACTAATTTGTACTGATCTAAATATTCATCACTCAAGCATTTTTGAGAATAACTAAAAGAAAATGTTATCAGTAAAATTAGAGTTATTATACAGTGTTGTGTTTTCATAATATTTTTTTAATCCTGTTTTTTTAGCCAATATACTAGGGATTCATGAGGAGAATCCTTATACTCGATTATTAGAGAGTCTTTAGTTAATTTGCGAACTAAAAACTTCATTCCACTGCCAGATTGATACATTAAATGTAGTTCCGTACATTCTGTATTCATTACATAATCATGTTTTCTACTATCACCTATCCTAATAGTTTTCTTATTTATAAACCAATGATTATAATATCTAGAAGAATCTATTGGTGGCCTTTGATAAGGAACAATACAATTGAAAACTTCCCAATTACCAATCAATTTGATCTCGCATTGATTTTCTTGTGAGAAAGAAAATTGACTTATTATAAGAATTAAGAAGAAGAAAATCTTAGCTCTTAAATCAAAACCAATCCACATTCTATGTATTCTTAAGTAATTAGAAACTGGGGTATTAAACATATTAAGTTATTAATTCATCTTTTTTGATGTATCAATTCGTTATATAAAATTGAGATTATTACCAAAACCAGATGATATCATTTTTGTAACTTATTTGAGATAGTTATAAATCCTTTATTCTTTTGATTTAAGTAGCTTCTTAACAAGGGATTTTAATTCATCAATTTCTTTTTGTTGTTGGATTGTATAAAGCGTTAATTCCTCAATTTTTTTAAGAAGATTCATATCCATTTCTGCTTGCATCACTCCATTTTTTTCAAATTCCTTTGCAGATGGTATTTCTGGTAAATGACTATTTTCTATAATAAATTTCTCTACCTCCTCAATACTTCTCAAATTATAATCCTTTTTAAAAACATAATCAGGAGCAGGAACGTTTAAGTCGATTAATACCTCTTCTGCATGGATGTTTCCTTTTACAGTCAACCTCATATCAGGACTAGTTGTTCCAATTCCTACATTTCCAGCACTATCGACTCTTAGCCTTTCTACTCCATTATTAGTTCCAATAGATACTCCATTTGTCCCATTAATTCTAAGACCATTATATGTAGCAAACCCGTGTTGAGCTGTTACTATAGCAACGTCTGTTACTGGTTGGCCTTGTCTAAAATTTAAATGTCCCTGTGTAGTTCCATGATATATATTTAAAGTAGTATTCCCATTTACATGTAGTTTATCATTAGGACTAGTCGTTCCAATTCCTATTTTCCCGTCATTTTTTAACGACATAATAGCCCCATTTGAACCTGTAAATTCATGAATAACACTAGTTCCTCCTGTTATTATGTTATAATATTCTGTTTTAACGCCATTCCTTCTAAATCCATTGTAGGACTTGTTGTCTCCATAATCAAAAGAGATTCTTCCATTAACTACTAGACTCTGATCGGGAGTAACTGTACCAATTCCAACATTGCCATTAGGTAATTCAGTGATTTGTGCATTAAGTCCTAAAGTAACTCCAAATACTATAATCGATAATACTGTTTTTTTCATTTCTCACTTTTGTTTTCTAGTTTATATTTATGACACTTAATTTAATGTTTATGTCTCAGTTATTGAAAATGTTACTTACATTTTCATGTTTTTTTGATTGATTTTTATAACAAAGATGCATATTTTTTCATGTATTTTTTGCAAAAAACTTCCTCATACTGGATTTTTATGATATCTCTCAATGATTAGCTAATAACTCATATAATCTATTTGCTTTATTTCATAACTACTATCTCTCTCTTTTGTTTTTCGATCTGTAACATACAAACATTAGATTAATGCTATGGAAAAGGATAAATATGTCCCATCAACAGTTCTGGCGTTAAAAATTGCCAGACTGTTCAAAAAACCTTTAGAAGATATCTTCTTTTTAGAAGAAGAAGATTAGAAAACAAAAAAGCGTTCCAAATGGAACGCTTTTATGATTTGTGTGTGAAAAAGAGTGTTTATTTGGCTCCCCACTCTGCAAGGGAATCTTTATTCATTTTAACATAGTCGGCATTTCCTGCCTTCTCTGCTAACTCTAACGAAGTTTTTGCTGCTTTTATTGCCCCATCTTTATCTCCAGCCAGAGAATAAATCAAAGATTGTTGTCTATGGTACCAAAAAGCAGGCTCTTTACGTAGTGATATCGCTTTATCAATATGTTCTTTTGCTTTTGCAAAATCTCCAGAATCTTTATAGAAAGTAGCCGCAAGATAATGATCTCTGTCGGTTGGTCCTGCCATAGTTTTTTCGATACTGGCAATAGTTTGTGCTTTTGCAGCAGTTGTTATCGTAACTGCAGCTTCTGTGTTTGCCCAAATAAAATTCATAACTGCAGAATCCATTTTAAAATCACTAAACATGATTGTAAATGTCTCTACATTCATAGGTAATGTATTTGATTTTACAGTTGCGGTAGCTGCTACTTTGGTATCATCCCATTTTTGTGGAGTCCCCCAATTGTTTGCATCACTATAAAAAATCACTTCCCAATTTTCTTTACCTGGTTTTGTGAAAATTGCATATGTTCCTTTTTTTAACTCTTTACCAGCAACTTTTACATCATCACTAAATGTAATTTGAGTATTTTTATTAGCTCCTGTTCTCCATAGCTTATCATAAGGCACTAAATTTCCAAAAATAGCTCTTCCTCGCATACTAGGGCGAGAATATTCAACAGAAACATCTGTCAACCCAATAACCTGCTCTATTTTAGAAGTAGGACTTGGTTGTGGTGCTTTTACCTGAGCTTCAATTCCTAAAGAAAATAAAGCCATAGAAAGAAATAAGATGATCTTTTTCATTGTAGTTAGTTTAGTTTGGTTTAAATTACTTAATGACGAAAATAAGGATTACAACATACATTAAAGGTTAACAAAAACTTAAAATAAGTAATAGTATATTTGTCATCATTTTAAAAAAGTAATGAGAAAATATATTTCTGAGAGCATAGGAACCTTTAGTATGGTATTTTGCGGTACTGGTGCTATGACTATTAATGAAGTAACCGGCGGAGATATCACTCACGTTGGTGTAGCGATTACCTGGGGGCTTATTGTAATGGCAATGATTTATGCTTTTGGAGAAATATCCGGAGCACATTTTAACCCTGCAGTTACCATTGCATTTGCATATGCCAAAAAATTTGAATGGGAAGAAGTACCTAAGTATATTGTTGCTCAATGTATTGGTGCTATAGCAGCTAGTAGTATTCTACTCTTTTTATTTCCTGAAAGTGAGTTCCTTGGCGGTACCCTACCAGCTTTCGATGATCTAAGAGCATTCGTTCTAGAGACATTACTCACTTATTTTCTTATGGTTGTTATCATTAATGTTTCTACAGGCTCAAAAGAAACCGGTACAATGGCCGGGATTGCAGTTGGCGGTGTCGTATTGCTAGAAGCCATGTTTGCCGGTCCGATGACTAATGCTTCAATGAATCCAGCCAGGTCACTGGGGCCCGCTCTATTATCTGGTCATTGGGAACATCAATGGTTGTATTTTATTGCTCCTGTTCTAGGTGCACTATTAGCTGTTCTAACCTGTAAACTGGTAAAACCCGATAATTGTTGTAAAGATTGCTAAAGAATAATAAGCTTTACCCGTTGTGTATCTAGGAAGATTATTACGAAAAAAGCGTCAATTCTAGTGTTTTCTAATAATTAACTTGTCTATTTTTGGTTATTATCAAAATTAAGCAAAGCCAATTTAAGTTTTATTACCAGTTACTTTATCCACATAAACTGATTTTTTGGTATTATACCCTATAAAAGTCATTCTTTTTAACATATATTTACAATTCATAAACAATACCCATATCCCCCAATGGAGCATTTTTCTAATGAATTTTGTAAAATAGACCTATACGATCAATATGCTATACTTACTATTAATGAAAATGTAGAATTTTCACTTAATAGAGCTTCAATACTAAGAGATAAACTTAAAAAGCATTATGAATCAAAGAATTTTATAATGATTAGCCATCGCAAGTTTGAGCACAAAGTCTCTCCAGAGATATATAAACAAGGGGTATTAGATAATATGATAGGATTGGCAATTGTATCTAGTAACGATAAAGAAAGGGATAAAGCCATTCTAGAACAGCCATTATACGGTAAATCCTTTGCGTTTTTTAGTACGCTCGAAGAAGCAAAAGCCTGGGCTAAAAGTTTTTTCTGACAAAGCTTATTCTTATCCTGTTTAACAAAAACTACCATAAGTTAAACAAAAAATTCATACATTTGTTGGTATACTTTCGTAAGCTATGAAAATCTATACATTAAAAACGAAACAACACCTTCCTATATCTATAGAAAAAGCCTGGGAGTTTCTTTCTGATCCAAAAAACCTAAAAACCATAACACCAGAGTATATGAAATTTGAGGTCTTATCGGGTGCTGATCGTAAAATGTATCCTGGTCAAATCATACAATATATTGTTACTCCAATCGCAGGAATCAAAAACAAATGGGTTACAGAAATAACACACGTAAAGAACAAAGAATATTTTGTAGACGAACAACGATTTGGTCCCTACTCGTTATGGCACCATAAACACTTTATTAAAGAAATTCCTGGTGGTATTGAAATGGAAGATATTATAGACTATAAAATACCGTTCGGGATATTAGGGCAATTAATTCACCCTATGATTGTAAAACCAAGATTAAAGGAAGTGTTTGAATATCGCAAAAAGAAATTAATCGAATTATTCGGAACAATAGAAACCAAAGCAAATAATGAAATTATATTTGTGTAAAACTTAAATAATGAGAAAAAATATTCTTCTTATAGGTGGAAGTCACGGAATTGGTTTTGAAATTGCTCTTAAACTATATAATGAGCATACTGTATTTATTGCTTCAAGGACTTCAGAAAATCTGGGTAATCTAGAAGTAACTCATATTCCTTATGATGCCTCAAAGGATGAAATCGACACTTCTGTTCTTCCCGAAAGAATCGATGGTTTTGTATATTGTCCGGGTAGTATCAATCTCAAGCCTTTCAACATGTTAACTCCAAAAGTATTTGAAGAAGACATGCAGATTAACTTTATGTTTTTGGTCAAAATCATACACACCCTACTCCCAAAATTAAAAAATTCTGAACAAGCAAGTTTAGTATTTTTTAGTACAGTAGCTGTAAAGGTCGGAATGCCTTTTCATACCAGTATTGCAGCTGCAAAAGGTGCAATAGAAGGATTTGCAAAAGCATTAGCTGCAGAATATGCTCCAAAATTTAGAGTAAATGTTATCGCACCATCACTAACCAATACTCCTCTTGCAAAAGGGTTATTAAGTAATGAAAAAAAGAAAGAACTCATGGATAATCGCCATCCTATGAAACGTGTAGGACAAGCAGAAGATATCGCAAATATTGCGCGTTTTTTGTTAAGTGATGATAGTAGCTGGATTACAGGTCAGATTATAGGTGTAGATGGCGGTATGTCTACTCTTAATGTAAACTAATTTATGAAAGAGAAAGTCACTGTATTCTGGTTTAGAAGAGATCTTAGATTAGATGACAATACAGGATTTCTTAAAGCACTAAAAGGAAAGTATCCAGTCTTACCTATTTTTATTTTTGATACACATATTTTAGATCATTTACCAAAAAATGATGCCCGGGTAACCTTTATTTTTGAAACGCTGCAAAAAATGAGGTTAGCACTTCAACATCAATACAAAAGTTCTTTATCGCTCTATTATGGCACTCCTAAAACAGTTTTTGAAACACTAATTTCTCAATACGAAATACAACAGGTATACACCAATCATGATTACGAACCCTATGCAAAAGAAAGAGATACTCTAATCAAAAACCTTTTACAAAAGCATAGCATTCAATTACATACTTTTAAAGATCAGGTGATATTTGAAAAAAATGAAATTGTAAAAAAAGATGGTAATCCATATGTGGTATACACTCCCTATAAAAACAAGTGGAAAGAAATATTTGACCCCACCTTATTAAAAATTCATTCTACAAAACTATATCTTAACAATTTGGTTAAGGATACTGATCTTGCTAATGTAACATTACAGGAAATGGGATTTGTAACCTCATCTATCAAGGTTCTGGATTATGATATCTCATCTCATCTTATTCAAAACTATGAGGCGACCCGAAATTTCCCGTCAAAAGAAAACGGAACTTCAAAAATTGGCCCTCATCTACGTTTTGGAACAGTAGGAATTCGATCGATTATCAAAAAAGCTATTACTGAAGATAATCAGGTATTTTGGTCAGAGCTTATCTGGAGAGAGTTTTTCATGCAAATCCTATGGCATTATCCGTATACAAAGGATTCTTCTTTTAAACCGAAATATGATCGAATCGAATGGAGAAATAACGAACAAGAATTCGAAAAATGGATGAATGGTCAAACAGGGTATCCATTAGTAGATGCAGGGATGCGACAACTTAATCAAACAGGATATATGCATAATCGTGTACGCATGGTGGTTGCTAGTTTTCTATGCAAGCATTTATTGATCGACTGGCGGTGGGGTGAAGCTTATTTTGCAGAAAAACTAGTAGACTATGATATGTCTGCAAATGTAGGCAACTGGCAATGGGCAGCCGGTTCTGGTGTTGATGCAGCTCCTTATTTTAGAATCTTCAATCCTACTACACAAATCACCAAATTCGATAAACAACTTTCCTATATCCATACCTGGGTTAATAACATTAATGAGCTTACCTATCCACAACCTATGGTAGAACATAAAATGGCACGTGAGCGTTGTCTTACAGTTTATAAGAAAGCCGTTGGTTAGGTAAAAAAATTATAACATTTTTTTAAAATTACCGATGCCGTTTTTTTTGTATTTTACACATATCACAAGTTATTCATAAACCAATAATTTTAACATCATGAACACACAAGAAGTGGCCAAACGTCTAGTAGAACTCTGTCGCCAGGGAGAAAATATGCAAGCTCTTAAAGAATTATACGCTCAGAATATAGTAAGTAAAGAAATGCCAGGAACACCTAATGAAGTAACTTCGGGTATTGATGCTGTGATTAAAAAAAGTGAGGATTGGTTTGCTTCTGTCGAAGAGTATCATGGTGGAGAAATATCTGAACCCGTAGTTGCAGAAAATCATTTTAGCTGTGCCATGAAAATGGATTGCACTTTTAAAGAGCAAGGTCGTATGCAAATAGAAGAAGTTTGTGTCTATCAAGTAAATGATGGTAAAATTACTGAAGAGCAGTTCTTCTATTCTATGCCAAATTAATGCCCGACAAATTTCAAAAACCTGATACTATATATAGTTGATCTTTTTACCAGGAAATAATTGAGACCATATTTCTTTGATTTACATAGTCGAATACATCAAAATTATGTGTTTAAAACATACTTTTTATAACTATAGATACATTTTATTTGTTAAAAAATTAACATTTCATGATCTTTAGTAGGGTACTTCATAAGTACCCCCTCCCTACTTCGGGACTACCCTCCCCCCAGTACAAAGACAAGTGTATCCTGTGTTAAATACAGGATACACTTGTGTTGAACAGAGGTGACACCTCTGTTTGAAGTACCCCTGGCCTACATTTGAAGTACCCCAAACCGGGTATTCACTACAGCACCCCCACTATACTAAGTACCCTCTATCGACATCAACCACCAGATAGGGTACTTATATAAGTCCCCCCTCCCACTTCGACAAGTGGGTTTTGAGTACTTATAAAGTTAAATAGGTGTATATCACTCCTTTTTGTTAAGAATATCTTAATAGATAATATGTAAAAATGTTTCGCACATATTGCTATAAGAATTTCAAAATTTGCTGTAGCGCAGGATTCCGATTGTCTTTTTTCCAAATAACAGAAAGTATAGCTTTTTGAGGTATTTTTGGGATCTCTAAAAACTTTACGCCCAGATCAAAACCCCGTTGTAACGAGGTAGGAACAATAGCAACTCCTAACCCACTCTCTACCAATTTAAAGATAGTCTGTGCATGTACCGACTTATGTGTCACCTTGGGAGTAAATCCTTTATCCTCGCAGATACTCATAATTTTATCATAATACAAAGAACTATAATCTGATGAAAACAAAATAAAATGCTCGTCAGATACTTGCGCAATACTTTTAAAAGTTTTTGAGGTAAGCTGATGCTCTAATGGTACTACCAAAGAAAATGAATCTGTATGAACTGTTTTCTTTTGTATACCTTCGGGCACACGTGCTAATCGTACAAAACCAAGATCTAGCTGATCTTTTTCTACAGCTTCTACCTGCAGATGATTAGACATTTCTTCTAAACTAAATTGTATATCGGGGAGTTCTTTATTAACCATAACCAATAGTTCTGGAATAACCGTTTGCATAGCAGATCCCAAAAAACCAATTCTAATCTCCCCATTACTCCCCTGATCAATCAAACGAGTTTGTCGTATTGTAAAATCAATATGGTTAAAAATATAATCTAACTCCTTCTTAAGATATACTCCCGCAGCCGTTAGTGTTACCTTTCTTTTATTTCTCACAAAAAGAGCAACACCTATTATTTCTTCCATTTGCTTGATTTGCCTACTTAATCCCGGTTGAGAAATAAACAATCGATCCGCAGCTTTTCTGAAATGTAACTCCTCGGCTACTGCCATAAAATAAGTGAAGTGTCGAAGTTCTATTTGATAACTCATAGTTATTAATTAATGATCAAATTAGTATTTCTAATTATCAAAAATAGGTATTATTTTAGTAAAAAAATAGAAATACGCATATGTCAACGATAACAAACCATTTTTCATTTGGAGAAGATTACCTAACTGCAGGTATAGCAATACAAATTGCTCGTGGAGAAACCACCGGAGTTATCTCTGAAACTTCTCGCAATAGCGTAAAAAAAAGTCAGCAGGTAGTAGAAAATATTGTAGAAAAAGGAGAACCTGTATATGGTATTAATACAGGTTTTGGACCACTTTGTACTACAAAAATATCTAAAGAAGAAACCAATATTTTACAAAGTAACATCTTACAAAGTCATAGTGTAGGTGTTGGCGAACCCATAGACATCGAGATTGCTAAGCTCATGCTCATTCTCAAAATTCAATCTTTGGCAAAAGGATATTCTGGTATTGCAGAAAAAACATTAGACAGGATTCTGTGGCATATTAATAATGATGCCATACCTATTGTTCCCAGTCAGGGATCTGTTGGAGCATCTGGAGACTTGGCTCCGCTCTCTCACCTGTTTTTACCTTTACTGGGATTAGGGAAAGTCGAATATCAAAATAAAGTAATCACCACAAAAGAGTTGTTTGACATCACAGGCTTAAAACCTCTTGATCTTGGTCCAAAAGAAGGATTAGCTTTAATCAACGGAACTCAATTTATTGCAGCACATGCAGTACAGGTAGTTGCAAAATTACATAGCTGTCTTACACAAGCAGATATTATTGGAGCAATGATGATCGAGGGATTGCAAGGTTCTGTAAAACCATTTTTTAAAGAACTACATCAATTACGCCCCTATAAAGGTAATATTCATGTTGCTTCAAGAATAAAGTCTCTATTAAAAGGTTCTGAAATTATGGAAGATCATATCGATTGTGATCGGGTTCAGGATCCGTATTCTTTACGCTGTATGCCACAAGTGCATGGTTCATCTAGAAATGCATGGCTACATTTAAAAGAACTTCTCGAAGTAGAGCTAAACTCGGTAACCGACAATCCAATAATAATCAACGAAGAGTTAACTATTAGCGGGGGTAGTTTTCATGGGCAACCGCTAGCTATGGCTATTGATTATGCATGTTTAGCAGCTTCAGAACTGGGCAATATTTCGGATAGAAGAATTTACCTGGCATTAGAAGGTAATTCTCCTGGAGTTCCTAAATTATTAATGCAAGATACAGGTATCAATTCTGGATATATGATACTACAATACACTACAGCTGCTTTAGCTAGTGAAAACAAAGGATTATGTTTTCCATCCAGTGCAGATAGTATTCCTACCTCTCTTGGCCAGGAAGATCATGTAAGTATGGGATCGATCGGTGGTAGAAAAGCGCTAAGAGTAATCGAAAATTTGGAAAAAATCCTAGCCATAGAGTTATTAACTGCCGCTCAGGCATTCGAGTACAGAAAACCTTTAAAATCAGGGGTTATTCTAGATGAAATTCATAAAAAAGTACGAGAAGCCGTATCTTTTGCAGATAAAGACAGGGTATTTGCAGACGATATTGAGAAAGGAATCAAAATCATCCAAAACAAAACTATAATTACTACTGCTAATCAAGTATCCTTAAAAGAACACGTATCTCTGGAAACACAGTTTTCTAGTGAATTTGAACAGTATTAGTCCAAAAATTAAGTAGTTCCCTTAGCTCGATGTAAAGGAAAAAAATATAATATGACAACATATACATTAATAGGCCCGATCACGCAGCTTATACCGCTACAAAAAACGGGTAATAAAGGCGCGATAAAAGATCATGATCTCGAAATTATTGAGAATGCTGGTATTCTTATTGAAGGTGAAAACATTCATACCATTGGAGTGTTCTCTGATTTAAAAGAAAAGGCCCATGCGTTACATGCAGAAATTATAGAATTGCATACCGATTACGTATGTACTCCCGGATTTATAGATGCTCATACGCATATCTGTTTTTCTGGATCCAGGGCTAATGATTATGCCATGCGAAATGCAGGAAGATCCTATTTAGAAATAGCCGAAGCTGGTGGAGGTATCTGGGATACTGTTACCCAAACCAGAAAAGCAGAACAACAGATACTTACCGATGGAGTTATACAGCGAGCTAATACCTTATTAAAAAGAGGAATCACAACTGCAGAAGTAAAAAGCGGATATGGGCTTTCGGTTACAGAAGAGCTTAAAATGCTACGCGCTATAAAAACTGCAAATATCAGTACAGCAGCAGATTTAGTCTCTACCTGTCTTGCAGGGCATATATTGCCGAAGGATTTTGATGGAGATCACAAAGCATACCTCGAAGAGATGAGCACTACCCTTTTTCCTATATTAAAAGAAGAACAGCTCACCAACCGAATTGATGCTTTTGTTGAGCAAGGCGCATTTCTCCCTTCTGATATCTATCCCTATTTTGAAAAAGCAAAACAGATGGGATTCGATATTACGGTACATGCAGATCAGTTTAATACCGGAGGTAGCGAAGTAGCTGTAAAAGTAGGTGCTATTAGTGCAGATCATTTAGAAGCCAGTACCGAGAATGAAATACAAATGCTAGCCCAAAGTAATGTGATTTCGGTAGCATTACCCGGTGCTTCAATAGGTTTAGGATGTGATTTTACTCCTGCCCGAAAAATTTTGGATGCCGGAGGAGCATTAGCTATTGCCAGTGACTGGAATCCTGGTTCGGCACCAATGGGTGATTTACTAACCCAGGCATCTATTCTGGGAACATTTCAAAAACTAAGTAATGCCGAAGTTCTTGCCGGAATTACCTGTAGAGCGGCGGCAGCACTTAACCTAGACGACAGAGGAAGATTGGTTTCTGGAATGCTTGCAGATTTTAATCTGTTTGAAACAGAGCATGTACATGAAATCTTTTATCACCAGGGAAAACTTGTTCCTTCCCAGGTATGGAAACGTGGAAAGTTAGTATAACTACAAATGGTATAAAATCAAATTTCAATGGCTTGTACCGAATTCGATTCTGTAACAACCATGAAGCTAAAAAAAATAAATATGAATTTCAAAGAACAAATACTTCAAGGGATTCCTAAAACAATGCCTCCAAAGAGATCTTTGGATTCTAAAATTAGCCGTGCCCCAAAGAGAAAACAAATCCTTTCTAACGAAGAAAAAAAACTCGCGCTTAAAAACGCATTACGCTATTTCCCAAAAGACTGGCATAAAGAACTTGCCAGTGAGTTTTTAGACGAACTAAATACATTCGGTCGTATCTATATGTATCGTTTTATGCCAGAATATACGATGTATGCTCGTCCTATCGATGAATATCCTGCAAAAACAAAACAAGCAGCAGGAATCATGCTTATGATTCAGAATAACCTTGATCATGCGGTCGCACAGCACCCGTACGAACTAATTACTTATGGAGGTAACGGTGCTGTATTTCAAAATTGGGCGCAGTATATACTCACGATGCAGTATCTGGCTACAATGACCGAAGCACAAACGTTGCATATGTACTCGGGGCATCCCATGGGATTATTTCCTTCTTCAAAAGATGCGCCCAGAGTGGTTGTAACCAACGGAATGATGATTCCTAATTATTCAAAACCCGATGATTGGGAAAAATACAATGCCCTGGGGGTAACACAATACGGGCAAATGACCGCAGGGAGCTATATGTATATTGGTCCTCAAGGTATTGTTCATGGTACTACCATTACCGTAATGAACGCTTTTAGAAAAACATTGAAACCCGAAGAAACACCTGCTGGTAAAATCTTCTTAACTTCTGGATTAGGAGGAATGAGCGGTGCACAGCCAAAAGCGGGAAATATTGCAGGATGTATTACCATATGTGCAGAAGTAAACCCAAAAGCTGCCCAAAAACGCCATGAGCAAGGCTGGGTAGATGAAATCCTTGATGATTTAAATGATTTGGTAACCAGGGTTCAAAAAGCAATGGAGCAAAAAGAAACTGTTTCTATTGCCTATCAAGGTAATGTTGTAGATATCTGGGAACGTTTTTATGATGAAAATATCTACATTCAATTAGGGTCTGATCAAACATCATTGCATAATCCCTGGTCTGGAGGGTATTATCCTGTGGGACTAAGTTATAAAGAAGCCAATACCCTGATTAGCAACGATCCCGAAGCATTTAAAAACAAAGTTCAGGAATCGCTTCGCAGGCATGCTAATGCCATTAATAAACATACGGCAAGAGGTACCTATTTTTTTGATTACGGAAACGCGTTCTTACTCGAAGCCTCTCGTGCAGGAGCAGATATCATGGCAAAAAACGGTATTGATTTTAAATATCCTTCTTATGTACAGGATATTTTGGGACCTATGTGTTTTGATTATGGGTTTGGACCTTTTAGATGGGTATGTACCTCTGGGAAACCAGAAGACCTGGATACTACAGATCAGATTGCTCTAGAAGTGATGGAAACTATCAAGAAAGTTTCTCCAAAAGAAATTCAACAGCAGATGCAGGATAATATTACCTGGATCAGAGAAGCCAAACAAAATAAACTTGTAGTTGGTTCTCAAGCTCGTATTTTATATGCCGATGCCGAAGGAAGAATCAAAATTGCTGAAGCGTTTAACAAAGCAATTGAAAGCGGAAAAATTTCGGCGCCGGTTGTTCTGGGGAGAGATCACCACGATGTGAGCGGTACCGATTCTCCTTATCGCGAAACCAGTAATATTTATGACGGTAGTAAATTTACTGCAGATATGGCAATTCATAATGTGATCGGAGATAGTTTTAGAGGAGCTACCTGGGTATCTATCCACAATGGTGGTGGTGTTGGCTGGGGAGAAGTAATCAACGGTGGATTCGGGATGTTACTTGATGGAACCGTAGAAGCTTCAGAAAAACTGGAACGCATGCTATTTTATGATGTAAATAACGGAATCTCAAGAAGAAGTTGGGCTCGAAATGAAGAAGCACTGTTTGCTATAAAACGTGAAATGGAAAGAACTCCACAACTTAAAGTAACATTACCTAATTTGGTAGATGAAGAGTTCTTAGAAGGTTTTATATAAGTTCATCATATATGGAAATTACTGTCATAACAGCAGATACATTTAAGACCAATGCCTGGTCGGGAGGCACAACAACGCAATTTTTTATGCATCCGCCAACGGCAAATTACAAGGAATTAAATTTTGATTTCAGGTTAAGTATGGCAACTGTTGCAGTAGAAAAATCTGTTTTTACTTCGCTTCCCGGGGTATCGAGAACACTACTGGTTTTGGATGGAGAAATAACATTACAACACCAAAACCAATATACGAAACAACTTTCCAAATTAGATAGTGATATATTTGAAGGAGGTTGGAAAACATCTTCTATAGGGATATGTACAGATTTTAATCTGATGACCACAGGTAATACGGTGGGTACACTAAATGCTCGTAATGTTACCCAAAATGAGAACACCTCATACCCTATTCAAAATAAGCGAGATTGGGTGTTTATCTATACGTATTCTGGAGAAGTTACCGTCGATATCAATGATAAAGCATATACGATTAGTCAATCTGATGTATTGATGATACGCCAGCCAATAGCAACGATTATGCATATTAATGCCATAAAAGATAGTACCTTAGTTTTTTCTGAAGTAACAACTAATGATAAAAATGTAAACGTGTGAATCTATTTAAGATTACAGAAGCCAAAGCACCTATAGTTCCTATAATTATAAGTGTACCTCATTCGGGAACAAAGTTTCCTGCAGCGATAAAAAAACAGTATAAAAAAAGAATGCGTAAGCACCTTGATGATACCGATTGGTTTGTGCATCGACTGTATGAATTCGCACCAGCTATGGGTATCACTGTAATTAAGGCAAATCTAAGCCGATGGGTCATCGATCTTAATAGAGATCCCAAAAGTGTACCCTTATATAATGATAATAGGCTTATTACCAGTAATACACCTGTTACAGATTTCTATGGTAATAAAATTTATAAATCTCAAGAATTCGAACCCGATCAAACCGAAATTAAAAGAAGATTAGAGACCTATTACTGGCCCTACTACGAGCAAGTTAAGACTCTTATAGAAGATAGAAAAAAGCAGTTTGGCAAGGTTTTACTTTGGGATGCACATTCTATTCGCCATAAAGTAAGTACTATTCAAAAAGATCCTTTTCCCGATATGATTTTAGGGAATAACGATGAGAAAACCGCATCGCCAGAACTCATTACCGCTGCATTAAGCGGATTAAAATCTGGGGCTTTTAAAGTTAATCACAACTCCCCTTTTAAAGGAGGGCACATTACCCGTTACTTCGGAAATCCGGAAAACGACATTCATACGCTTCAGCTCGAAATGAATAAGATTTTATATATGGACGATAATGAAATTACGTATAATGTGGACAGAGCAAAAGAGGTGCAGCACATATTACAAAACACCATGGAGCGTTTAATTGAAACGTTGAATGCATAATCAGAAAAATCAGAGGTTGGAGGTTAGACAAGTTTTTGTCAATCAAACATCAAGCTTCCGACACTCGACCTCAGGCATCGAGCTTCAAACTGAAACTTTGATCTAATAAACAACAAACTTAAACAAATGAAAACCTATCATTTTAAGGGAATATTACAAAATACCGGTTGGAAAGAACATACAGGGGTTACGGTGAATAATGAAGGTATCATTACCGATATCTCTTCTTTTGATCCACAACATACATCCAATAAAATTATTGATGGCTTTGCAATTCCCGGGTTTCAAAATGCACATTCCCATGCCTTTCAATATGCAATGGCTGGTTTGGCAGAAAGACATGAAAACACTACTTCTACCCCGGATGATTTCTGGGGATGGCGAGAAGCGATGTACCAATTGGCATTAACGATGAATCCAGAGCAAATGGAAGCCATAGCAACTATGCTCTATGCAGAAATGGCTCGTCATGGATATACCAATGTAGCCGAGTTTCATTATGTACATCACGATAAAAATGGAGTTCCCTACGCTAACCTTTCAGAAATGGGAAATAGTCTTATTTCTGCAGCAAAAAATGCAGGTATTGGGATTACCTTAATTCCTATTTTTTATCAAAAAGGTGGTTTTGGAAAAGAACCAAACGATAGACAACGAAGGTTTATCTCTCCTACGATTGATAAGTATCTTACCTTATTAGAATCGAGTAAAGCAGCTTGTAAACACTACCAGCACGCTAATATTGCTATTGGCATTCATTCTATGAGAGGAGTTGAACCGTCTGATATTGCCGAGATTGCAAAATCCGGACCTCAGGATATTCCATTTCATATTCATGTTTCAGAACAACTAAAAGAGATCGAAGATTCTGTAAAATACCTGGGGAAACGCCCCGTAGAATGGCTATTAGATCATGTAGATATGAATGATAGGTTTCATCTGGTACACGCAACACACCTAACAGATAACGAAATCGAGGGTATTGCAAAAAGCAAAGCCAATGTAGTACTCTGCCCCAGTACAGAAGGTAATTTGGGTGATGGATTATTTCCGTTAAGAAAATACCAGGAAAATGGTGGAAAATGGAGTATTGGTACAGATAGTCATGTAGGGCTTAATCCATTAGAAGAACTACGCATTTTGGATTATGGGCAACGTTTAATTTCTCATAAAAGAAATACGTACTCTTCTCATCAACAAGGAGATTCTGGAATTTATGCAATAGAAATGGCAACAAAAACAGGAAGAAAAGCGATGAATAATTTTACTGCAGATTTCTTTAAGGTCGGAGAACCACTAAACGCCTGCATTATTGATGCTTCGTCGCCATTATTAGCTACTGTAGCTACACAAAACCTGGCATCGACAATAGTATATGCTACCGATTCTAATATGCAGTTAGGAACTATTGCCAATGGAGAGATGATTGTAGCAAACCAAAATCATATAAAGTACCATGAGATAAAAGAAAAGTTTGCTAAAACCATCGATGCACTAAAAAACAGGTGATATTTCTGATTAGCGTAATCTGTTGTGCGGTATTGAAAGTAGCTTTTTTTCACCATAAAACGTCAATTCGAGTGCCGCGCTTTTGAGGGTGGTGTATCGAGAATTGGATTATGGCAAAAAACATTTAAATCCACAACAGCCTAACATATATACTTTACATATAAAACCCTCTAAGATTTCACTAGAGGGTTTTACACATTTAACCACTTAAATTACAATCATATAAACTCAACTTAGTATAAAGATACTGTACTAAATAATACGATTCTTACGGGTTTCCGCAATAGGTGTAATTAATGCTTAAAAAGTATGATTTTAACACTTCCTTGGATAACTATAGAGCATAGTTTTTTAATCTGATACCCATTTCATCTTAAGTGTATAGAAAAGTTCAAAGCCTTGTTAGCCATGTCGAAGTACGCTATATCTTCACATTACCCCGAACACCATCGAAAGATTATACTTGTATGGTTTGATAATGTTGTGTTTATCAAAAATAAGTTAGATTTGTTAAAGACATATAAGAAATATACTCAATTGGGTATATCCAATTGTTGTAGTGCATTTAAGAAAACACAAAACTAAAAATGATTCTTAATTTTTTATGACCAAAAAAAAAATCTAAAAAGAAAAAGGAACCAAGTTCGATTAAAAAAATCGGATATATTTTACTTGTGTTTAGTCCAATATTTATTATGATTTATTTTAATGGACAAAGCAGAAAGAAAAAATTAGAAACTGAATCTTTCAATACTATCGGAGTCGTTGAAAAACTAAAACCCAATTCAAAAAAAGGTAGGACAACAAGAAAAGATGTGGTTTACTTTTATTTCGTAAAAAACGATACTGTCTTTCATAAGTTAACTGACTTGACTAATAACGGGATTAAGAGGTTAGGAATTAAAACTAATGAATGCTACGAATTGAAAGTTGTAAAATCTGATTATGGAATATTCGAAATTGATTTTAACAAAAAGATAGATACAATTATTGATAAAAGTGAATATAAAACTCAAAAATACAACACGAGTATTCATCGGAATATAATAGAATGAAAAACGCACTACAACAATGGCTATAATTAATACGGGGTTTGATGCTTAACCCAAAGTGTAGTGCTTTTAATAAAGTCCGCCAAAACGTTATGTGATATTAAATACCTTTTTTTATGAAAAGTTTATTACTGTGCCCTGATGAGGAAGTATCTCCTTCCTTGACGGCTTCTGTTAACTGTTCTTGTAATGAAATGATTTGGGAAAATGGTGTATTGGTTTCCGAAGATGACTATGATTTATCCAATTTAGAATTCTTTTGTGAAAGCTTACCCAAAGGATATTTTCCAGATTATGCTGTGAGTGACATGGGATGTTCAGTAGTGTCTAAGCGGTTTAAAACTTTTTTAGACAACCTAAGCATGGATAATATTCAATATTTTCCAGCGACTATTATTGAAAGGGAAAAAGAACCAGCTAAAGAAGGATATTTTGTTGCTAATATTATTGGACTTTTAGATTGTATCGATATTAATCTTTCCATAATGGATATGGATCAAGATGAGAAAAATACTATAATTTGGAGTATCGATCAACTTGTATTAATGGAAGATATGAATAATTCCAACAAGATTTTCAGAGCAAGGTATTTTACCCGAATAATTTTGGTAGATGAATTATTTAAAGAAGCATTCGAACAGACTGGAATAAAGGGCATAAAATTAATTTCACCTGAAAGATGGGATGGATATAATGGAGAAAGATAAATGTGTAAAAAGATAAAACATCACATAACACGAAAATAAAAAGTATTAAAACAACTTTTTATTTAAGCCGTTATGTGCAAGCAAAACCAGTAATATTGAAAATTAGATGAATGCTATAGTTGAAAAATATATAAATGGGCTTAAAAATGCATATTTTGAAAATAATGGACGGGAGGATTGGGAGCATTTTGAAAAAGTTATACAAAGAGCGGAAAAAGAAAATATTAGTAAACTAAAACAAATTTATCCTGAGACTTCTAATGCTTTAATTGCCTTACTTGGATATGTAGATGGAACGTATTGGAGAAAATATGCCGAAGAAGAAATTACATTCTTCATTTTAGGTTCTGATGTTTATAAATATCCCTATTATTTATTATCATCTAAAGAAATAATAGAAAATCGAAATCAAGCTACAGAATACTATGCAGATTATATTGAAAGAAAATATGATGGAGTTCAAATTGATGATAAAATCACAAATCGAGCTGACACGATTAATTGGCTTCATTTTTCTGATTGTATGAACAATGGAGGAACCTCTCAATTGTTTGTAGATTTTAGTCCATCTGAAAAAGGGAAAATAGGACAAGTAGTAAGATTTTTACACGACCCAGACGAATTCAAAGTAATCGCTGATAGCTTTGAAGATTATTTAAAAAACTTGATGGACAGTGAATATGATTTTATCAATGAGGACATAATGGAGTATTAAAAAATACGAGCACATAACAAATTGTATATAGCATATGCTCCCTTCGGAAAGCAAACGCAACATACAAGGAACGTTGGCAACAACTTTGAAAAACATCGAGATTGAAAAGAAACCTACTGATATTATTTCTAATTATTACTTCTAATCTATTTGCTCAAAAAGAGCGACTTGATTTTTTGGATTGGCAATTACGTAAAGGAGATTTGAATGCTTTAACCCAAATAGCTGAATATTTTGACAGTAAAACTGAATTAACTGAATATTTGGGCTATCACATAATTAATACTAATGAATCCGATGTTGCTAAAAGACTAGTTAGGGAAAATTCTATGTTTCTTGATTCCGAAATAGTTATTGACTCTACAATAACTAGCGCTGATTTTAAAAAATTTCTAAAAGAAAACAAAAAGAATATTACATTTTCAAATCTTGCAAATGCCTTTTTAATAACACCGTTTGACAAAAGAAAAACGGATTTTGAAATCATCGAATTAACTGACTTTAAATGGAACAGTTTAAATGCTAAACGTAATGAATTATTAAAACTCGATTGGGTTAGAGAAAACGCAATCGACAGCTTAGTAGATTCAAGAAATCCTTTAGCACTATTAAAAATAGCTTCAGTTTTATTAAAAAACCGATACAGATTTGACGAACACTACGACAATGAAGAAGTAATTAGTTTAATTCAATTACTAACGAATTCTCAAATTGCTGTCCCAAATGAAAGTGGAGTTTTAAGCTACCATTTAGAAAAGGACTTTTATGAACGGTCAAAAATCAATCTACTTATTTTCATAGCAAACAACTATAAAAACTACAAGTGGGATGAAACTATCAAAGCGTTTACAAATAATATATTAAGTGTTAAATCTGTTGATAAAGAAAAAGGTCTAATTGAACAATTATCGAATGAGAACGATACGATAGCATTGACCGCATTCATCCAATTAACTAAATTAAATCCAGAAAAAGTCGTAAAGTTATCAGATGAATATAGGAGAGCGAGAGTGTCAAAAAACCGAAGGCTACCTCTTTTCCCTTATAAATTTTTGAAACAGCTTGTTCAACTAACAAATTATTGCAATCAAAACAGTATAGATTTCAATGGAAGTAATCAATTAAAAGACAATATTAATCGTTTAAAAAAAAAATTATCTTTTGTAGAAAGGCGAAAATTAGAAAATGAACTAATTCAAAGTTTAAGTCTAGAAAATATCACTGCTTTTGAATATTGGAGTTTAGTCTATTCCAATTCATGGTCATTATCATATTCAAGTGGTAGAATTCTTGATATATTTTATTCAAAAAATTGGAATAAGTTAATTGAAAATGAACAATACCTTAAAACTTATTTATTAAAATCACGTCTTTTTGATGACCTTGGGATTATTGGGTTTTGTAATAATTACCTAATTAAGTTTATAGGTTCTAATAAATTGTATATCAATTCAATAGAAAATTTACATTCCTTTAATTCAAAAATTAAAACTCAAATTGAAAGAGCAACAGAAATTGCTAAGAAGCCAATTGTATTTAAAGAAAAGGAGAAAAAATCTTGGTATGGAAATACTTCCGAGAATATAGAAAGTTTTGAATCTTCTTATTCAAAGATTATCGATAAGCAAAATGATAGTACTGAACGGGAAAAAGAAATTACTTACCTTCTATCGCAAATTAGTTATGACCAAATAGGTAAAGCATTAGAACTGATAGAAAATGTGAAATTTAAACGAGAATCTAGTAAATATTCTTTTTTAGCAAGTGATTTTGGTTTCACTCATATTCCTACTATAGTCGATAAAGGTAATAGAGATGACTTTTTAAGTAATTATAATAAACTTAGTCAAAAAGAATTGTACGTTTTTTACCTCAATAAAGTCAAAATTGATTTTTTGAATAAGGACAATTCATTAAATTATGACAAGATATATGATTTATTAAAATTTGATATTAATTCATCTTTTGTAGGAGGTGGCGGAAGTACAAAAGACAAAGGTGTATATTCTATTATCAAGGTTTTAGAATTGACTTTCAATACAACTCTGGGTTATCCAAATAAGTTATGTTGTTCAAACAATATGTACGCTTGTAATTCACGTTCAAGAGCAATGGAATGGATGAATTACCTGAAAGTCAACAAGCATTTAAAAAATGAACATAATGAACCCGTTTCATTTGCACACGAATAAAAAACAGTTGCTAACAATGTGTATAAGTAATAGCGGTTTAAGTGATAAAATGAAAGTATAAACATAAAAAAAAGATCGGTACAAAACCGAAAGGTTCGTGAGTAGAAACCCGCTACTACTCATACACAAAACGTTACCCACAATTATGAAAAAAAATAGTTTATTGATATTTATAATCCTGAGCTTTATTAGTTGTGGAGAAAAGACAATATCTGATAAAAGTTTTGAAATAGAAAAACCTAATTTGATGTATGGTGGAATGGTGGTCTCGGCAAACCCATTTCAAATAGAAGGAGAAAATGGAAAAAGGTATATCCGTAGAAAAGGTGGCGTTGGCGGAATAAATTTAGCAAACCCAGAAATAAATAAATTATACGGTGCTGATATGTCCGTTACTGACAGCACTAAAGCAATACTTCTAATAGATTTCCCTTTGAAAAAACAAATTGGTTATGAAATACAGAATGATAACGGATTTAATAGAAAAGACTTAGTACTTGAATTAAGCAAAGCATATTCCGAAATTTATGTCGAAAAGGATGAATATGGAATTTGTTGTGATGACCTTTCTGATTTGGAATTAAAAATGATTATGGTTTACGAAGTTAATGGAGAAATTTACTTGGAACCTAAAGTTGAATCGAAAAAGTAACTGTGGGTAACATCATATATGTGATCATAGCAGATAAGTTATGAATCGAATGGTTGTTGAATTTTTGGTAAGGCGCAAAGATTTTATGACGAGAAAGATAAAATCAGGGCAGAAAAAATCGATGGCTCAGTAACGTTTTACACAGCTACGACACATACTTATAACGTTGTAGTGCATTAGAAAATGGAAGAATTAATAGAAAAATCTACTATACAAATTAAAGAACGAATTGAATTTTGGTTCTTTAAGTATTTCAATAAAACCAAAACGGATTTTAATGGAAATGAGATTTTTACATTGTTTGAACTTTTAAATGCGAAATTGCAAGTTAAACTTAAACAACGATTAAGTTTAGATGGAAATGAAATTCCTGTATTAGTCTTGAAAATTTCAGAATCGGAATTTGTAATTAACACAACTAAAAAATTTGTCCAAATTGACTCTGACTCGTGTGAAATCATTAATTACTCTGAATTTGAATGGCATAATGGATATAAAAGTATTTCTATTATCAATACACCAACTGGTAAAGTTGCTAATGTCAAAACAGAGGGTTTGATTTCGGATTTCGGATTAAGAAAAAGAAACGGAAAAATAGTTTATTGGAAGATCCCATCTGGAAAGCCAGGTTTTGCTTTTTGGAATGTTACCAAGAAGTGTGAATTAATTGGGAGAAAATTTAAAATAACTGAACAAAAACGACACCACAACAACACCTAAACTGCATTAAAACGCAGCTTAGCCAAAACGTTGTGCGTAAGTTGAGATAAACTGTATTCTTAATGAAAAATAGATTTTTGAAAATAATAAAACGGATTTTAATAACGATTTTGATTCTTTTTGTCGTTGTGTTTATATCAAACGAAATCGTCTATAGAACTTCGATTCCTGAAAACTTTACGGAATCTAATTGGAATGGAAAATGGAACAGTTCTGAATATACGCTCATTAGTGGAAAAGTACTGACAACGATTCCTGAAAATCACAACAATGAATTTAAAAGTGAGACGCTCATTTATTACAATCTCTGGAGTGTTTATAAGCCTGGACAAAATAGAATAGTGGAATTGTCAGGAAACTTTTCGGAATCAGATATTAATGGAAATAACATTGGACAAAAAAGACGACCGAATGAAAGCAGTGAATCCAATCGTAGATTCTTTAAAGCTAAAATGTCAATTGGAAATGGACAGTTTATTGAATATGATGGAATGAAAGATGATGACGGAATTGAAATCAGCGGTGAATACGATTCAAGCTTTCCAAGAGATAATGGAACTTTTGAATTGAATAAAAAGTAAGACCTACACACAACAACGACTATAGTTCATTACGACTGAAATTCCTACTCAGAATTTCACGATTTTTTGCTACATTTATTGTTATGGCGGAATGATACTGGCGTACTATTCCGTAATGAACCGTAGCCCTAACGTTGGCAGGCATTACAAAACAACTTAAATAATTACAGAAATGGCCAAAAATAAAACTACCGAAACAGAAGTCGATGTTTTTGATTTTATTGAATCATTTGTAGATAATGATCAAAAGAAAGCTGACAGTTATAAGTTATTAGAGTTAATGAGTGAATGGTCAGGTTTTAAACCTAAAATGTGGGGACCAACTATAATAGGTTTTGGAAGCTATCACTATAAATACGCAAGTGGACATGAAGGCGACGCTCCTTTGTTGGGTTTCTCACCACGAAAAGCTCAGTTTTCACTCTATGTCTATTCGAAGACAGATAAAAGTGATGCGCTTTTAACAGATTTAGGGAAATTCAAAATGGGCAAGGCCTGTATTTATTTTAAGAAATTAGCTGACATAAATATTCCAGTTGTAGAAAAACTTAGTATGGAAACAATTGCTTATCTCAATGAACACCATGAGTGCGCTTGTAGAAAATAAATAAGGGCCTACCAACACGATGTATAAAACATAGCTAATAAATCCTAAATCGAAAGGTTTGTAATTATTTATGAAAACCGCCAAATTTTTAATTTGGCTTTAAGAATTAAAAAATTAAAACAAAATATAAAAATTCGGCTCCGTGTTAAACCGAAAAGTTAGTGGCTTTTTATACGCTACGTTCTATACACAAGTCCGTTACCAACAAACTGAAAATTGAAACGTACATTAATATTTATAACTCTGATTTTATTTTTTTCAAATTTATTCGGACAATCAAACGACCGAATTTATTTGTCGAAAAATCATAGCTATGGAAAATACTATTGTTATTCTGTTAAGGAATTAATAATTCACTCTGACTCTACTTACACTCGAAACAGTTACTGTACCTCGAAAAAAGAATGGCGGAATTATAAAATGCTTGAACCGATTACTCAAAACGGAAAAATAACTCAGAATGGAAATTTTCACACTCTGACTGCATATAAAGACGGAATTGAAACTGAATACAATTGGACTTTGGAACTTCAAAATAAAAAAGCGAAATTATATTTCACCGACAAAAAAGGAAAAAGAAAACTATTGACAAAATATAAGCAAATCGGAATTGAATAATGAAAAGAGCCAGTTGGTAACACTATGTAAACGCAATGCTTTTTCAGTGTTGTGAGCAATATGAAAAGACTGATATCAATATTGATCTTACTTTTGATTTTCTCTTGTTCGAAACGAGAGTACAAGACTATTGATTTTGGACAAATTGAAATAACTGTTCCTTCTAGTTGGAACAAATACAAAAAGAAGGGGATTGACAGTTATATAAGTGGATTAATAACTAACAAAAATGACACTCTGATTTTCGATTTAGGTTGGTATTCTGGTGACTTAACAAGAAACAACGAAGTTCTCGTATTTGACAAATCTGAATATGCTAAATTTACTAAGGAACAAAAAAAGCAATTGGAAACAACCAAACATTTAGTTGTAGATGATTTTTTGACCACAGAATATGATGCTAAGGATTATTTAAAATATGAATATGAATTAGACAGTATCGATTGCTTTCAGACCAAATTTATAAAACCGAAAAATAAAGGATTTGGCGCAAGTGGAATTTATATTGATAGCTTAAAAGGCGGTGGACCGAATTCTAATAAAACAAGATTGAGTTTTTATGGAAATGGTTTATCGGATTCAACTCAAGTAGAGTTTTTTAAAGCGCTTAAAAGTATAAAGCTGACGAAGTATTGTCAATAATAAATACAGCTCACAACACAATATATGTGATCATAGCAGCTAAGTGTTTAATCGAATGGTTGTTGTATTTTTGGTAGGGCACAATGCTTGCGAAAAGTGAAAGTTAGCAACCAATGCGCAGTTTTTGTCGAAAATAGGGTAACATTTTGCTCTGCTACGACACATATATTAAGCATTATCATTAATTAAATATGACGGATTTAGAAATCAAAAAGAATATAAGTGAGAAAGCTGTGGAATATGGAATACCTACAGAATATTCATTTTTATATGATGACTTATCCAACAACTTTAAAAAAGAATTCGAAAGCAATATTGATCAATCTGAATTTGGAATTCCAATAGTTAAGTTTGGGCATCGAAATGGTGACTGGTTAATCGTAGGAACGAAAAAACTAGCCATTAAAAGCGAGAAGTTGTACTTAATTGGAATCGAACAAATTAAAGGATTCGAAATCCCAAAATCAGAATCTGAGAAAGCAAAACAAAATCAACCGAATAGAATGATTCGGAAGTTTGAATACGAAGTATTAACTATAAATAATCATGATAGGAATTCAATAGATGTTTTGTTGAATAAAAAAATTGACTACTATGGTTTCTGGCACATAATGATACGTCTTCTGTATCTAAAAAAATAATGATAACACTATATAAGTGATCATAGCAGCTAAGTGATCAATCCACTGGTTATTGTATTTTTGGTAAGACGTAATGCTTGTAGCAAGAAAAAGTTAGCAACCAATGCGCAGAAAAACCGAAACGCAAGATAACATTTTGCTCTGCTACGACACATATATTAAACGTTGCCAGTAATTTGAAAAATGAATAGAACATTACAAATATTAATTACTTTTTTGATTTTCATTTCTTGTAATAAAGATGACATTAATGCACCAACTACAGAGAATGAAAATTCGACTTTTATTTCTGCTATTGACATATCAAGCCATCCTGAAATATCAAATTCAAATCCTACTTACTATGATTTGGAAGGAAATCAAAATGATTTCTTAACAATACTTAAAGATAATGGAATAAACACTATTAGATTGAGGCTTTGGGTAAATCCGAGTAATGAACACTCAGGATTTAATGAAGTAAAACAGTTTTCCCATACCTTAAAAACTAATGGTTTTAAAACTTGGTTGACTCTTCATTATTCAGATACTTGGGCAGACCCTGCTCATCAAGAAACCCCAATGCAATGGGTAGGTATTAATTTTACTCAATTGAAAGACAGCGTATATAATTATACGGAAAAAATTATGACCGAATTACAACCTGATTATATCCAGATTGGTAATGAAATAAATCCTGGATTTCTTCATCCACATGGACATATTACAAATAACTTTCAGCAATTTAAAGAACTAATGGATACTGCAATTGTAGCAGTAAGAACAAATAACTATGATACTAAAATAATCATACATTTTGCTGGCATTGAAGATTCTGATTGGTTTTATAATCAAGTGAGTGTTTTAGATTATGATATTATTGGCTTATCCTATTATCCAATTTGGCACGGAAAATCTTTAAATAACCTCAAAACTAAAATGCAAAATTTAAGTGAAACCTACAATAAAAAAATAGTTATTGCAGAAACAGCCTACCCTTTTACACTCGAATGGAATGACTGGACAAATAATATTGTAGGATTAGACGAGCAATTAATTCTTCCCAAATATCCAGCAACTCCTGAAGGTCAAAGAGATTTTATAAAACAAATAAAAACATTGGCCAAAGAATTAGAAAACGGAATAGGATTTTGTTATTGGGGTGCTGAATTAATTGCTTGGAAAGGAAATCAATCAACAGATGCTTCTGCATGGGAAAATCAAGCGTTGTTTGACTTTGATAATAAAGCCTTGCCTGTTTTGAGAGAATTTTTAAGTGAATAAAAATACTGGCAACAATGTATATAAAAAATAGTCGATATATTGCTAAATTCAAGGCTTGGTACTCGTACCAAACTTTAAGCTTAACCAAAAGTTTTATGCTTCGAAATCACCTACTTTTCATATACTAACCGTTGCAACTCATTGCGAACAAACTAAAAACCAAATTACTATGAATAAAAAAACATTTAATCTAATTCTTATAATAATGTCACCTATACTATTAATAGTATTGTTAGAATATGGTGTGTTTGAAAAATATTTAGCTTACATCTTAATTCCTATTTTAATAGCCTACTACTTTTTAGGCCAATATTCTGAAAGAAAATTTAAGAAATGACTTTTTGTAAAGACATAAATTAGATTTAGTTAAGATGTGTGAAATTTATGTATAATTTAGAAGTTAATTTATATTCAAAAAATACAGGTCTGAAATCTATTTTCAAAAAAGTAAAAGAACAATATATTTATGGTCTTTTAGTAAGTTACACTGATCGTATTGAAAAATATGGACATTAAAGATTAAGAATAAAAAAGTACATAACACTACCTAAACTGCATTAAAATGCAGCTTAACCAAACCGTCACAAGCAAACCGAAAAAGTAAAACTATGAAAGTAAAAAGACTGATTAAAATATTTGTTTCTTTAGTAATAATTTTCAGTAATATAAGCTGTGATCAGATTACAAAAGAAAAGGTTAGGGAGGAAATTTCTAAAAATGAAACTGTAAAAGTAATTGGTGACAACTTCATTCTAACAAAAGTTGAGAATACTGGAGCAGCTTTAAGTTTGGGAGAAAACCTTACTCCTAACTTAAAGATCATTTTTTTACAGGTTTTGCCTTTGCTAGTCCTTCTTTTTATGTTCATTTATATTGTTAAAGAAAATAAGATTTCGAAACTTAATCTGATTGGGTTTTCCTTTATTATTGGAGGTGGAATTGGAAACATATATGATAGAATATTATTTAATTCAGTAACAGATTTTATGTACTTGGAATACGGGTTTTTACACACAGGAATTTTTAATATGGCGGATGTTTCTGTAGTAGTTGGTACTCTTCTGATTTTATTAAATTCAGTAATATTGGAATTGAAAAAGCATGAGTTAAAAAAAGCCAGCTTGTAACATTATATATGAAATCAAAGCAATTTAGTAGCAAATCGAAAGGTCATTTCCTTTTTGCAATGGCGCCAGATTTTTATAAATTGAATAAGAAAAAAAATGCGCAAATAAATCAATTGGTATAGGTATGCTTGCCTTGCTCTGATTCATATATTTAGCATTGTGTACAATTACAAGGATGAGAAACCTATTAATAATATTCTTCATACTCACTACCAAGATAGTTTTCGGACAATATCTGGGTTATTCACCTATTGATGATTCAGATGTTGACAAATGGATACCAAAGTTTCAAATGGAATACTATGGAGTTTATAATTTTGGAGATTCGGAGGGAGAATCCACTCTGGTTTTGTTCAGTACGGGATCTGAAATAATTGCTCAAATAAAAAGTGGAAAATGGAATTCCGATATTAAAGCAACTGAATGGATTTTCCTTTATGATAATTTGACCAACGTTAAGATTGATGAGAATGAGCAGTTCACATCCGACCAATATCAAGGAGAATTCGTTATATATGAAAACAATGGAAAACGAATAAAGTGCTTGAAAATTTATGATTCGTGGAGTGAGGTATCAGAGAAAAAAGGAGAGTACGAACTTGGACGTAAAGCAAATCAAAAAGTATCTGAGACATATTATGGGCATTACGCAAATGCTTCATTTGAAAATCTAAATCCGGAAAACCTTGAAAAGATGTCATCTAAGGAACTTAAGATCATGAGAAACGAAATCTTTGCTCGATACGGATATAAATTTATAGAAGGAGGCAAAATGGATAATTATTTTAGACAACAAAATTGGTACAAGCCTCAACATACTGATGTTGACAAGTTTTTAACCTCTTTGGAAAAACGAAACATTGAGCTTATTCAACTTATGGAAGGAAGGCCTTAAATAAAAAGTATATAACAATTTGTATATTGCATTTGTACCCTTCGGGACATAAACGCACCATACAAGAGACGTTGTGTGTCATCAAAATCAAAATTATGGGAAGATGGATGGAAGCTTTAAACAAAAAAGAAGAAGTTGTGTTTGAGATGGCTCCTAACTTTCTTATTTATTGCTCAAAGCATTTACCAAAAAATATTAGAAATGAGTTCCCAATACTCTTAAATTTGGATCTTAATTCTAACGATTGGATAGACGAATTACAGACGTTTAAATCAGACAGAATATCTGAGCTGAAAAACGAAATTGAACGAGTTCGCAGGATACTGAATAATGAAGAGTTTACTCTTAATCTGAATAGGGAAAAGATATTAAAATTTTGGACTACGAAAGAGTATGATTTGAAAAATATAAATGACGATATAAACAGTTTAAAATCTTTCTTCACAAAGTCTATCGAACAAGATTTAGAGATAAAAATCTATTTATAAAATATGGAATTCAAAAGTTACATATTAGAATTAAAAATAATTCTTATTCTAATTACAATTTTGGGATTAGGATTGACTTTTGGAATTGAAACAGAACTGATCAATATTGACCTATCAAGCATTTTTATCTTGCTTACATCAGCTATTCTTTTTGTTGGAGTATACTGTTATTATGCAATTATGAATAATAACTTTATTCTGAATAGTGAAGAGATGCTAATTATAAATCGATTTTTATTCTTCAAAAGAGAAGAAAAAATTAGATTTGATAAAATAAAAAGCATCATATTTCGGGATGATACAAGTATCAATATGTTTTCAGGATATAAATGGATCGAAATAAAATATTTAGCGGATTCTCTATCATTGAAATCCAAAAAAGTGTATTGTAATGGAATGGAATATGATGCATTTGACGAGAACATTAATTTTCCAACTTTTGATGAGTTTTTTGATGAACTCGAAAGAAGAGGCTTAAATATTAAATGGACAAAATAACGAACCCAGCATTGTGTATAAATAATAGCCGTTTAAGTGATAAAACAAAAGGTTCGTGAGTGAAAACCCGGTACTACTCATACATGAAACGTTGGCAGCAATTAGAAAGTAAGTTGAAAAGAATGGAATAATTATTCTGTAAAACTTTAATCTTGTATAAAAATTAATAAAATTGACCTACCATGACTATCCGCTAGCAAATGCAATTATCCTGTTTGGGGCACTGCAAGGAATTTTACTGATTTTATTCCTCTTAAAAAAAAGTGGAAATTCATTAACATATCGGTTTTTCTCATTATTTCTTTTTTCATTAGCATATCTAAATTTATGGTACGCTCTATATTTTATGGGGATTCATGAAATTAATGGATTATCAATAAATGGTATTCCTTATCCCTATGAATTTTTAATGGGTGTAGGATTTTATTTTTATGTAAAAAGCCATAAAAATTCTGAGTCTTCGATTTACAAAAAAGAGTTTTTTTGGTTTATCCCTGCTCTTATCTATTCGCTATTAGATGTTTACTTCTATTCTATAAGTATTCAAGAAGATAGTAATAGAATTTATCGTGAACTTGAGAGTTCAGGGTTTTTCTTAGTGATAGAATATATTCGATTTATATTCAATGTAATTCTTGGAGTTTTAGCTATTCGTTTTTTAAGTAAAATAATGACTACTATTGAGTTAAGCACTAAAGACAACAGAACATTGAATTGGTTATTCCTTTTTTCAAGAGTTTTCATAACCTACAATCTATTGAGCTTACTCCTTACCATTATTACTTTTTTTCTTGATAAAACGAGTATCCTTGCTCTTAATCTATTCTATATAACATTTTTTATAAATACAATTTTCTTATACTGGATAGGCTATGTGGGATTTACAAAATATAATACTATACTTTCCACAATTACTTTAGCCCCCCAAAGCCATGATCAAAAGAAAAAGAGGCTCATCGAAGAAAAACTAAATCAAATCATGGAAATTGAAGAATTGTTTACCCAGAAAGATTTTTCACTTCCCAAATTGGCATTGGCGACGAATATATCTCATAAGGAACTCTCTAATTATATCAATACTGTCTATAAGTGCAATGTATCAGAATTCATTAATAGATATCGAGTGAACAAGGTGAAGGCGCTTATTGATGATTCAAATTTTAATCATTATACACTTGAGGCCATTTCATATGAAGCTGGGTTCAAATCAAAATCGTCATTCCATTCAATCTTTAAAAAACATACGGGCATAACTCCTTCTCGTTATAAAAAAGGGCTATAAAAAGTCCAATATTCTTCTTTTTGGCCTAATAACCGCCTTTTTTATGGGGTAATGCTATTTGTGCAAATTACTTTTGAGTAATGAAAACTTTATACGATGAAAAAAATAATTTATTTTGCTTTAGCTCTTATTACTGTACTCCTTTTATTTGCGAAATGTAAACGCAGTATTAATTCGGCAGATCAAGAAATTGAACAAAACTTAACTGTTCAAGATAGCATTCAAATTTTTTCTGATAGCTTATTTTATATATTAGAAAAAAATTATCTTTTTAAAGATGGAGTGTCTTGGAATAAGATAAAAATGCATTTCGAAAAAAATGCATTAATACATTCTACATTTGAAAGTTCTCTTAAAGAAAGTAAAGGCGTTTTCGACTCTATTGGTTGTAACCATTGCATGCTTTTTTCTGAAAACGGATACTATCCAGCAACTCCCAAAAAACAACTTTTATATAAAGATTATAGTTATGGATTTAGTAAAAAACAATCAGAAGGAGTCGAATTCTCTGTTTCCAAATTAGGAGATGCGTATGCTTATATTGTGATGCCAGGAATGCTTTTATTAGATATATCTCAGGAAGAACTTAATGCAAAAACACAAGAGATGTATGATGAAATTGTAATGCTAGACAAACACAATGATTTAAAAGGCTGGATTATAGATTTAAGATTTAACATAGGAGGGAATTCTTATCCCATGATTAATGCCCTATATCATTTACTGGGAGATAAAGTAGTATATAATATACTAAATATTGATAAAGAGATTAAAGAGGTTAATAAACTAAAAAACGGGAAATTCTATTCTGGTGAAAAAATAGAAACAGAGATTAATGTAACCAATGAAAAAATTGATACTAAAATTCCAGTAGCTTTAATTATTGGTAATTGGACTGCCAGTGCTGGGGAAACAGTTGTCTTAGGGTTTAAGGGAAGAGAAAATGTTATAGAAATAGGAGAACCAACCTATGGTTACCTTACGGGGAATGATTTGTTTGAATTGCCTTTTAAAGTCAAGGGTCCTTTAACAACTGGATATTTAGCAGATATGTATGGGAATTATTCTGAAAATTTAAAACCAGATATTCATATAAAAGAAGAAAAAAGCAATTTTAAAAACCTTCTAGAAGATCAAAATATTATTGAAGCAATTAAATTTATTGATTCTAAAAAATAAAAGCTGCCAACAACGTATATAAAAATAGTATTGATATTGAAGGAGATTCTTATAATCCTGCAAGTCGAGAATGGACTTGGTTGTATTTATCTAATAGAAGAATTGAAAATGAAAGTGCAGAAATAGGTCAATTAAAAGAAAACTCTGAAATATATAAAATTGAGTCCTCGAAAATTGAGTTTGGATGGTTTCTTGCTTACTTCTTAGCACAAGAGACAAGTGGAATAAAAATTATTCAGAATCCCATAGGCATATAAAAGGACGTTCTATTCTGACAGAAGAAGATGGAGGATATAGAATAGCAGGTAGTTCGAGTAAAAATTATTATTACGGTGATGAAAAACCAGAGTTATTAATTTATAAAACAGATCCAAAAGGAAACTTTGAATAAATGATTGTAGCCAATAACTTGTATATTGCATATACTCCCCTTCGCGAGTATTGAGAGTAGTTTTTTTAAATCAGATGAGTATGGCACAACTCTCGAATTGACAAACTTTTGTTAAATAATTATTTATGAATACAACTAGAACACTGAGTATCAAACCATGAGTATTTCTATATAGCTCACATCAAAATTATAGGCTATAAATACATGATTGGGTAATGTCATGTTGGTCAAAAATAAGTTAGATTTGCGAAGGACATAAGAGAAATATACCCGATCTAGTATGTGTAATTCTTGTACACTATTAAAAAAACAAAACATTAATGAACTTAATTAAAAACGAGACTATCGAATCAAAAATACTTGCTCTTATTCAGTTAATTTTGGTATATAGTTTTATTTTCAATCCCTGGACTTCTTTTCCTTATACATTTATAATAATTATTATTACTATACTATTATTCACCTATTGGAATGACAAAAGTTTAACTCGAATTGGACTACAACCTAACTTTAGTTTTTTAAAAACCATTGGGATAGCGCTGCTTCTTTTTGTTGTAACAATACCTATTTTAGATTTTATTATTCAACCACTGGTCAACAAAATCACTGGCGAAATAGCTGATTACTCTGCATTTAAGTCAATTGCCGGTAATTTTCCTAAATATTCTAAGTATTTTCTTTTTATTTTGATCAGTGCAGGATTCGGAGAAGAAATATTGTTTCGTGGTTTTCTGTTCAGACAATTGAAAATAATCATACCAGAATTTAAATTTAAAACCATATTAATTATTGTTCTGTCTGCTATATTTTTTAGCCTGCCACATCTTTATCAAGGTCCTAGTGGTTTGATTATGACATTTATATTTGGGATCATCTTTGCAACAGTATATGTGAAATCAAATTATAATTTGTGGGTAACAATACTACTTCATGGGCTTATCGATAGCATGTTTATTACACTAGCATATTTTGATAAATTAAATTATTATAACTTATCAAACGACTTATTTTTTGGGTATTAGAAAAAAAATAGGGTGTTGTAACTATCATAAGAATATGTATGTTAGTACTTCTGAATGGGTTAAAAATCATTTAGATTTGTGAATGATCCTATATAGAAATAATATAATAACAAATGCTATTATATCTTTGTTGGTGACAATTTTCAAAGACAAAATATAAAATTAAAGAATGAATAGAATATTCCAATTAACAGCTTTACTATTATTGCTTTTAACAAGTTGTACTACATCAAAAAGCAAAAGTGATTTGTTACGAAAAGAAAATAAGCAAATCGTATTGGACAAGATACCAAACAGCAAAACTGAACCGTTACGCAAAACTATTGAACAAATCGTATCGGATAAAAATGCGGTAGTTGGCGTTTCAATAATAGGAAATAATGGAACAGATACTCTTTCGCTAAACGGAGACAAACGATTTCCAATGCAAAGTGTGTTTAAGTTCCATATTGCATTAGCCGTATTGGCAGAGGTTGATAAGGGGATATTGTCATTGGACCAAACAGTAGTAATAGGTAAAGATGAACTTTTGCCAGAGGACTTTTGGAGCCCACTTAGAGATGAAAACCCGAATGGAGGCAGCTTTACAATTAAAAGGTTAATTCAGTACAATGTATCTCATAGCGACAACACAGCCTGTGACATTTTAATACGACTTATCGGAACACCTAAAACAGTTGAAGAGTACATAAAAAAGAGTGGTATAGAAGATATACAGATTACTTTCAATGAAGAAGGATTACAAGCAAAGTGGGAAAATATATTCCAAAATTGGACAACACCGAATGCAGCAAGTGAAACACTAAAACTATTCTTTGAAAATAAAAATAACTTACTTTCAAAAAGCAGTTATGATTTCTTTTGGGAAACTAATATAGATACAAAAACAGGAAAAAATAGAATAAGAGGACAATTACCAAAGGAAATAATTGTAGCCAATAAGACAGGTTGGTCAGGTACTAACAAAGAAACAGGAATTACTGCTGCGGTAAACGATATTGGAATTGTCTTTTTGCCAAATGGGAATTACTTTGTTGTCAGTGTTTTTGTAACAGATTCTCAAGAAGATTTTAAAACAAATGCAAAAATTATAGCGGATATTGCAAAAGCTACGTATGACTTTTATACTACACAAAAGATATAATAAACTGCCAACAACAATGTGTATAAATAATAGTGGTTTAAGTGATAAAACGAAAGGTTCGTGAGTGAAAATCCGCTACTACTAATACACACAACGTTGGTAACTATATATTAAAACAAATACTACATGATTGAAAATCCACAATATGCAAAATTCTGGGATAGAGTTGGCGCATATATAATAGATGGACTTATAGTCGGAACCCTAACCTTCGCATTGAATTATTTAAATATCACGAATTTTAAGAGTTTTCTCTTCTATCTCCCTATTACAGTAGCTGGAATTTTGTACAAACCATACATGGAAAGTTATTATGGAGCTACTTTAGGTAAAATGGCACTTAATTTAAAAGTAACAGATTTGAATTACAACAAAATTGATTTTAATAAATCTTTTTTGAGAAGTCTAATTATTATAATCCCTTCTCTTATCTACATTCCAGTTTATTATTTTGCCTTCGATAACCCTGAAATAACAAAATCAGAAGGATTTATGGAATTCTCTGTGGCATTGGCCTCTGCATATCCTACGACTTCTTTAATTATAAATATTTTTTCATTTATATTTATTGTTGACTTAATAGTACTTTTAAGTGAAGGAAATAAAAAACAAAGATCTTTAAAAGATTTTATAGCAAAAACCTATGTTATTAAATCTAAGGACTAAAAACAGTTGCTAGCAAAGTGCCCTATGTGCTCATAGCGACTAAGTGATTAATAAAATGGTTCTTATATTTTTATTAGGGTGTACTTCTGGTTCGAAAAAAAAGTTAGCAACCAGTATGCAAGAAAAACCGAAAAGCAAGGTAACATTTTGCCTTGCTCCGATTCATTTATTTAGCGCAAACCAACATTTAAAATTTGTATTTCTCTAAAATATCCTAACTCAAAAGTATTCCTTATTACCAATACACCTAGAGAACAAAAAATGTTAACAGCATATGAAATAGCTTATAGTTATGTAATCTATTTGTGAACTGATTAAACTTTACCAGTTCACAAATAGTAATCCTTAAAAATCAAACCTATAATTCATTTTAAAAGCTACACCCCAATTGTTGCGTATAATATCCTGATTATAATTATCTGAAATTACCAAATAGATATACGACAAGGGTTTGTACTCCCATTGCAAACGGCTATTGATATTAAAATTATCAAACTGAGTGTTGTACTGTAAATAGGTAGTCCAGTTTAACCGATTAGAAAAGAAAATTTCACCTGTAAAGCGTGCTAAATGAAATGTCTCTGTTCCTAATGCTTTTAAATCTATACCATTTCGTTCATATCGAACTTGTAACCGCGCTAAAGGCATTAATCTATATTGGGCATTAACACTAACTTGGTTTTTATATCCATTATAATAACTACCGTAACTAACATTACCTCCATATTGAAACTTTTTATTATCGGCAGAAGCATACCCCAAACCAGCATCTACATATCTATATTTATCTGCTATAATAGGATTTCCGTTATTCAATGGGTCAAACGCATATTTCAGGTTCACATACTCATATCGCAATCCACCATATAACAATGATTGGTTTTTAAATACTAAATCATTATTTACTCCTATGGTCGCTTGTGTAACATTGCCCTGATCATCCCAATAGGTTTGATTATACATATTTAAATAGCGGTGATTATCGATGGTTTTAGAATCTTTATAAAATTTAGTGAAAGTAATACGACCACTAGCTTGCGTGTACCCTTCTCGTATAGTGCTTTCTAAAATCGCATCATAATTATATAAACGTGGTACAAAACCAACATCTGTAATATAGTTTTTTTCTACTTTTCTAATCCCTGCATAACCAGATACATTTATGGTATTGTACCAAATTCCCAAATTATAAAAATTAGTATCTCCCGAAGTATCATTGGTATTACTACCCGCAAAATTTGCAAGTCCTGTCCATTTATTATTTTTTGATTGATAATTTAAGTTGATTCCTGCTACTCTATTATAATCATCTCTAAAAGAAAAATCATCTGTTTCCTGTCTATTGATAATAAACCCTGTTGTTGTAAAAGATTTGGATAATTGTTGTTGCACCACCAGAGCTCCATAATTCTGGGCAGGAGTATCATCTTTGGCTTTTGTTGCCACATTAAGTACCCCCAATCGTGTTGTTTTAGTAATGTTTCCAGATAATTTTAATCCGAAGGATATTTCGCTATCTGCCCCTATTCGTCTAGAATAAAAAGGATTTACTCCACTTACTCCCAAGCCCGTAAAAAGGTCGCTATTCTCTAAAAAGAAATTACGTCGTTCGGGAAAAAACACCGAAAAGCGACTTAAATTAGTTACTTGTCTATCTACATCTATTTGTGAAAAATCGGGGTTTATGGTGGCATCTAATTTTAAAGAAGAACTTACATTAAATTGTACATCTACACTTGGTTTTACCTTGGTCTTTTCGGTATCATTAGCAACATCTTCTGAATGATTCATAGTAACCGATGGCGTTACAGCAAATCGAGACGATTTATTCTCTGACAGATTTTCTACATCAAAGGTTTTAGCAAATCGTAAATCGAACTGTCTATAATTCCGATCTATTGGTGTGCTGGTTGTCCACTCATTTAATTTAATATTTCTGGTGTGAAACATGACTCCCCATTCTGGAGTATCTGCCTTATAGCCCAATGCCTTTAACGGGATTTCCACTTCGTATGTTTTTAAATTCCCTTTTGCAGAAGTCCTGGCATTCCACACCGTATTCCAACTCGTACTTATTCTAAAACCATCTCTACGCCTGGCTACTAATGCGTCTATTAATGCACCTCCCATATTAACAATAAAGAAATAACCAGATTGTTGTTGGTTATAGGTATCTATAATGATAGCAAACGAATCACTTTCTGCTCCAGAAGTTCCGATATCATCTCGTTTTAAAGATCCTATTTGAACATCGGGAACTGTATCATGATACACAGCACTTATGTACAATTTTTTTCCATTATGAAACATTTTTACTTCAGTTGTATTAGACGCCAAATCTCCATTATTGGGTATATAATTAAGGAATCCTCCTTCAGGAACCAGAGTATTCCATACAGATTCGTTTAGCTCTCCATCTAATTGAATACTACTGTCGCTAAAAATTATTTTCCCCTTCCCTAACTCAGATTGAGCCTGAACATGAAACATCACAAAAACTGATATTAAAAGAATTACAATTCTCTTCATTTACTTAAATTAAAAAGTTTAACAAGGTGTTTATATTTCAAAACACATTTAGGAAGTAAAGCTATCCGAAGTATGTATTCGTATTTTAAAAAGTAGACTAAGAGGTAATTTTCACGTCTGGAAAGTTGTATTTGAAAGAAACAAAGTTTAGTCTATTATATTTCTACTTTTAGCTACAAAAAACCAGTTTTAAGCTACTTTTAATTCTCATCCTCTTTAAAATTGTACTTTAGTGCGTATATGAGTAGTTTTAAAAAAACATCGGCATTTTTTAATATTCCGATAGTCAAACATTTTTTGTTTTGGCTTGGTATTTACATCTATTTTGTCGGCACTGTAAACATGACGTATTACAGTGGTTACAAAGAGGTTATAGAGCATTTTGCTATCTATATTATATGTCAGGTTATTGTGGCGTACATATGCCTGTATTTTTTGATACCACGTTTCTTAATACCGAAAAAGAATATTCGGTTTGCAATAAGCTTATTGTTGTTATTAGCTGGTGTATTTATCATTTTTGTAGGGTTTCATGAATATTATCATATCCCTAGATATTTTAAGTCTGGTGATAATGCTATCTATGATTCTAATACCATATTTTGGGAGAAATTATTAGATCCTCGTATCTTTTTTGGTAAGTCTACAATAATTTTAACACCAACAATATTATTAGTCGTCGCAAATTTTTATAAAGAAAAGCAGGATTATCTACAGCTCAAAGAGCAAAAAATAGCTACAGAATTATCGGTATTAAAACATCAGTTAAATCCACACTTCTTGTTTAATACCTTAAACAATTTATATGCTTTATCTATAGACAAATCTGACAAAGCTCCTGAGGTCATTGCAAAACTATCTGAGATCTTAGATTATATCCTGTATGGGTGTAATGACAAATATGTATCGTTGAAAAAGGAAATTGAACTCATAGAAAACTATCTCGATTTAGAAAAAGTGAGATATGATGATCGGGTAGATATTAGTTTTAATAATAATGTAGAAACCGATGTTAACATTGCGCCGCTAATTTTGTTAACTTTTATAGAAAATACGTTTAAACATGGGGTTGCGCATGAACTTAAGAAAGCATATATCCAGATAACGATAGCAGTAGAAGGAAAGTTTATACGATTTGACATTACAAACTCTATAGCAAAAAATGTGGTTTCTGCGAATAAAGAAACCATTGGATTAACGAACGTAAAAAAACAGCTGGAATTATTATATTTTGATGATTATTCATTAGATATTAACAAAGAAAACAATTGCTTTAATGTACGTTTAAAATTGCCTGTAAAATGACATACAAATGTTTAATAATTGATGATGAAAAGTTGGCTAGAGGGCTTATAAAAACACATTTGTCTCAATTAGAGGATTTCGAATTGGTGGCTTCTTGTGGTAGTGCCATTGAGGCTAGCATGATACTCCAAAAGGAAACCATAGATTTATTGTTTTTAGATATCGAGATGCCTGTTTTAAAGGGCACTGATTTTTTTAAAAACCTGGTACACAAACCCAAAGTTATTTTTACCACAGCTTATAGAGATTATGCTGTTGAAGGGTTTGAGCTAAATGCCGTTGATTATATTCTAAAACCTATAACTTTTCAGCGTTTCTTTAATGCTATAGAAAAATTTAGAACGTTACAAAGAGTCAGTAGTTCTGAGCCAGTCTCTACCCCAGAAAATAAAGATGCTTTTATCTATATACGAAAAGACAGAAAACAGGTAAAAGTGTACTTAGATGCTATTTTATATATAGAAAGTTTAAAAGATTATGTCAAAATACATTTAGAGAAAGAAAATCACATAACCAAGTCTAGTATATCGGCTTTTGAAGAAAAGTTAGACG
>NZ_JACB01000001.1 GCF_000520975.1 Aquimarina megaterium XH134 | reverse complement strand
AAACCCTGGAGTACTTCCTTTTGGAGGAACAATAACTGAAAAAGGAAACTATTTCGTGAAAATAACATCCAAAGGAACTTCAGAAATACATACCATTGTAAAGAAATAACCTAATAAACCTGATTGTAAATGGGAAACATAAAGCGGGCGTCAGTTATATACTGCACACCCGCTTTTTTATGTAGAAATAAAATAAATTAGTTATCGTTTGATCAGTAATTTTTTAGAATATTTTTTACCTTGATTGTCATCAATAATAACATAATAAAGCCCTTCTGGTAATGAATCTATATTAATTTCTGAATTTTTTGACAGTACTTTTTTGCGTACTTGTAATACACCCATTGTATTAAAAACTTTAATAGAAACCCCTTCCTTTGGTAGCACACCATTTAATGAAATAGTAAATGTTCTATCTGCCGGATTAGGATGCAACTTAAATAAAGTTTTGTTTCCTATAGCAGAAGAAATTTGAGTATTCTCCAGAACTACTTCTTTTTCAGGAAGTGTTGCTATTTCTGTTCTACTAACATTACAATCTTCTATTTTTGCAGTAAAATGAGATCCGTTTTGAGCTCTGAAACCAGATTTAAGCACTAATTTTTGACCACCAGTATATGTTGCAGTTGCTCCATTGGCAATTGTATTGGTAGCGGTCAAAGTATTTGTTGCTTTTTGAATATCTGTAGCTCCAGATGGGACGTTTTGAGTAACTGTTAAATTTTCTGGACAACTATTACCACAATTTACGACAGCATTTTTAAGATGGGTTAATGTTGCAATTGCATTACGCATACGTTGTCCTTGACCTGCAGTAAAAAGACTCATACAATCAGGATGCGTATAAGCCATAATGATTCGCTCATCAGGATTATAACTGTCCCCATTGGCGTCAGTACCACTAGAAGTCCAGGTACAAGCGGGATGGTTTACATTAAATCTAAGATGAGGATCTGCAGGAGTATCAGCTACATAATCTCCACACGTTGTACTGTTAGATCCGTTTACCAATTCGGCACATTGTCCGGTATCACTTCCTCCTTCATTCACAGTCCCATGATGAGTATGCCATAAAAACAATACATGCCCCATCTCATGCGAGATAACACTAGATCTTACTAATGATCCAAAAGGAGCTTTCCAATAACTTCCGGATACCCAGAATTCTGAAGATTCTCCAACACCATTTGCTCTACCACCAGCACTAGAAGCATCATCAAATATATATACATCGATACCATCAGAATGATTGTTTACGGTATAAATAGTTGTAGTTGGATTACTATAATAGCTATCATTATCTATATAATTAATAACATTGTCCCAATCAAATGAAACCCCATGAGGGTTAAAATCCTGATTTAAGATATCAATTGCCTGATTGGTTTGAGCAACACTTTGGCCTCCAGTACCATTACTTCTTCTAATGACATGAACGTAGATGCGTAAGCAATAAGAATCTGCAACTGCCGCACTTCTTAAAGCAGATGCGTATGTGTCTTGATTAAAACTTTCTGATGGGGTAAAACAGAATGTTTGCGCTTGTATTTTCGAAATAGCTAATAATGCTATTACTACTATTAGGTTTTTTAAAAATGTTTTCATGTTATTTTTTTAGTAGTTGGTTTTCCTTTTCTAACAGCTCTATTCTCTTATTCATTTGGATGATATATAGGGTAAGTTCTTCTATTTTTTGAAGAAGCTTAGCATCCATTTCTCCTAAGAAAATTCCATTTTCTTGTACTTCCGAAGCACTGGGAATATCCTGTAAGTGTCCCTTTTGGTTGATATGATTTTCAACTTCTTGAAGAGTGGGCAATTTGTAATCGTCATAGAAAACAAAATCAGACCAAGTCCCTGCTTCGACAACTACTTCTCTTGCTCCTATGGATCCTTCAACAGCTAATCTATGCGATCCGGTATTTGTTGTTCCTATACCTACATTTCCTGTTTGCCCGTCTATAGTCATTCTAGTGATTCCGCAACAGGTGTTAGTTCCTCCTATTTGAAAATTCATTTTCGCAGGATAATTACCAGGCGTAAATACACCTGTTGTAGTAACTCCTATTCGTCCTATTTGTACGTTTGATTGTCCATCAAATCCAGAATAAATAATGGTCCCTAATAATCTATTTGCAGGAGTTGATGTAGGTGTAGTTGAATCTCCTCCTGTGTTTAAAAAATATAAATGTGGGTGCCCTCCATTAAATAAACCTTGTCGGGTAGTAATATTTAAAGAAGGATATTTATTATTTAGCTGATTGATAGTTATTTTATCATCAAAAGTTTGCTGACTGTAAGATGTCGTTTGAATTGTTATGATTAATAACAAAATGGTTATTATTCTTTTCATCTGTTATTTTATTAAATTTAATTAGACCTTTATTTTTTAGATTCTATTAGCTTTTCAAGCTGATCTAATCTTTCCTCAATAGATTTTAATCTTTTGATTTCTTTTTCTTGTTGAATGGTGTATAGTGTTAATTCTTCTACTTTCTGAAGAAGCTTAGCATTCATTTCTCCTATCGAAATCCCTTTTTTTAATACTTCTTTTTCTGAAGGAATATTTTTTAGGTGTCCGTTCGTTTTTATATGCTGTTCAACCTCTTCTAAACTTGGTAACCTATAATCAGGTTCGAATACAAAATCTGACCAAACATTTGGTTTTACTATGACTTCTTTGGTTTTTGTGATTCCGTCAATAGCTAAATTTCCTCCAGAAACTCCAAGAGTGTTATTATCTCTTAAAATAAGTCTCATATCATAATCGGTGTTAGGGTCATTAGAGAAATCTAAGTAAGGAACTCCATTACCTCTTAGTTCGATAGAAGCTCCCTGATCTGTATTTATAATAGCTCCTGTATTCCCCCAGCTAATGCTCTGACCTGTAGATAGTTTATTGCTCATTTTAACATCGCCACCTTCAATAGAAAGTAAATTGTTATTTCTAAGGATTAACCTCATATCATAGTCGGTAATAGGATCATTAGAGAAATCAAAATAAGGAACTCCATTACCTCTTAGTTCAACAGAAGCGCCCTGGTCTGTATTTATAATGGCTCCTGTGCTTCCCCATTTGATTTGCTTGGTCACAGTAAGTTTACCATTAATAGTCTGATCTTGAGCTGTAAGGTTAAGTACAGCTACAATGCATAGAATTAAACTTGCTAATTTTTTCATCGTCTTGGTTTTAAGAGTTATTGAATGAATTTTTTATTTACTGAGATTTTCGACTTTATTTTGAAGAGTAGATATCGTTTTTCTTAAAGTTTTCAGTTCTTCATCCTGTTGAATTGTGTAAAGCATTAATTCCTCTATCTTTTCGAGTAATTTTGCATGCATGCTTCCTATTTGAATACCATTTTCTAAAACTTCTTTTTCGCTCGGTATATTAGGAAGATGTCCTTGAGTTTTAATATGTTTTTTGACTTCATTTAGCGAGGGTAATTTGTAGTCAGAACGAAACACATAGTCAGGCCATGGTGAAGCTTCTACTACAACTTCTTTGGCTCTGATATTACCATTTACAGCAAGTTTATAACCTCTTGTGTTAGTGGTTCCTATACCAACAGTGCCATCGGTATCAATAATTCTTAAACGTTCGACTCCTTTGGTTTTTAGGATTAGATCATTGTTGTAAGAAGAAAACGCATTTGTAGTTGTATATACATCTTTGTTAAAGATAAACTTTGGCATATCGGTGTAGATATGTGCCCAACTACTGTTAAGAGGGCCAACATCGATGTATCCATAAGTTCCGTTAACTCGTAATGCTCCTCCTGCAAGATTTCCTCTAATACTTCCATTAATATGGAGTCTAGTTTGAGGATTAGAAATACCGATCCCCATATATCCGTTTTCATCTTTAATTCTTAAACGTTCAGTTCCTTTGGTTTTTAAGATGAGGTCATTGTTGTAAGAAGAAAATGCATTTGTAATAGTGTATACATCTTTATTAAAGATAAACTTTGGCATATCGGTATAGATATGCGCCCATCCGCTGTTAAGAGGACCAACATCTATGTATCCATAAGTTCCGTTAATACGCAGTGCTCCTCCTGCAAGGTTTCCTCTTATGTCTCCGTTGATATGTAGTTTGGCTGCCGGATTGGTGACTCCTACTCCTACATTACCACTTAAGCTGTAAATGGTGTTCTGATTGTCGTAATTGTGTTGTGCATGCAAGCACATGGTGATACAGAGTATCACCAATGAAGATAGTACTTTTTTCATTGTGTATGTATTTAAATGGTTAATGTTATAAAGTTAAAATTTCCCCGTTTTATAACAACATTTTTAATGTGAAATAAATGTTATAATGATACTTTATAGCGTGTTTTTTTTGTAGTTTTAAATTTTTACTCTACATTTGTAGAGTTAATTCTAATAATGTAGAACAATGCAATTATCAAAAACGGAAGAACAATTAATGCAATATCTCTGGAAATTGGAGAAAGCCTTTATGAAGGATTTATTAGATTCTTTTCCAGAACCTAAACCTGCAACTACTACTGTAGCTACACTATTGAAAAGAATGATTGATAAAGGTTTTGTGAATTATACGCTATATGGAAAATCAAGAGAATATTATCCATTAGTAAAAAAGACAGATTATTTTTCTAAACATGTAAATGGACTGATTAAGAATTTTTTTAACGATTCGGCTTCACAGTTTGCATCATTTTTCACATCAGAAACCAACTTATCTACTACAGAATTAGAAGAACTTAAAAAGATAGTAGATAAACAAATCCAAAAACAAAAGCAATGATTATATATATAATAAAGTCATCTCTTTGTTTGGTGCTATTATGGTCTTTTTACAGGCTATTTTTAGAACGAGAGAATATGCATCATTTTAAAAGGTTTTACCTTCTTTTTAGCTTGATTTTTGCATACACGATCCCTCTGGTTACTATTACTTATGAAACAGATACAGTACTTAATCAAGAAAATATTCAACAACCTGTAAATCATCTAATCCTATCAGATAATGTACAGGTAGAAGCCACGTCTTCAGACTATTTTTCGACAATTATATGGATCGTTTATGGTATAGGTGTTTTGATTTTTGCAATTAGATTTATAAAAAATATATACCATTTGATTAAGAAGGTAAGAAGAAATGAAAACCTGAAAGAGTCCTCACATATTAATGTGCTACTCACGAATTCTATTATTCCGCATACATTTTTGCATTACATATTTGTTCCTAAAAAAGAATTTCAGAAAAAAGCTATTCCGCAAGAAGTATTATTACATGAGAAAACTCATGTACAACAAAGACATACTTTAGATATTCTGTTTGTAGAGATTTTTCAAGTGATTTTTTGGTTCAATCCAATATGGTTTTGGTTAAAAAAATCAATTAAGTTAAATCATGAATTTCTTGCAGATCAAAAAGTATTGAAGCAACAGTTTTCAATACATCAATATATGGACCTACTCGTTAATTATCCAAACAGTTCTCATCAAGCTGTATTAGCGAGCCCTATCAATTATTCATTAACCAAAAAACGAATCGTTATGATGTCACAACAATTTTCTAAAACTAAAGCAACAACTCGATTGTTGCTGTTTCTACCTATCCTTTTAGGATGTATTCTTTTGTTTAACAATAAGATGGTAGCTCAACAAAAAAGTACTACAATTAGCACTACCGTAGCACCAACTCACCCTGATAAAAAAATGAAAATCAGAGTTAGTGGAGAGCAAATTAACATTAATGGAATTACCACTGATTTATCTGGTGTGGCTGCCGTTATTGATAATGCTACAAAACAGTGGAAAGACCATGAGTTAACAGAGTTTCAATTTAGTGTCAAACTAGAAAACACGAATGATAAGTTTCTCAAAAAACTCAATAAGGTATACCGAAAAACAAGGTTATATAAAGCTAATCCAGATGGGCATGATCTTATTCCACCTTCACCTCCAGCACCACCAAAAATGAGAACGAGTGTCGTTCCTGGACCTCCGCCTTCTCCTAAAGCACATAAAAAATTAAAAGCTCCAAAGCCTCCAAAACCGCTTAAGGAGCCAAAAGTGTCAAAGCTTCCGAAAGCACCTTCTTATTCTCGGGCAGAACTTGAAGAACTTGAAAGAGAAGCAGAACTTATAAAGGAAGAAGTAGAAAGAGAAAAAACTGAACTCGCAGAACTGGCAGAAATAGATAAAGCTATCGCTATTGAACGAGCAGAGGAGGTAAGATATGAAGCAGAGCAAGTAAAAGAAGAAATAGCTGACTTGGCAATAGAGAGAGCAGAAGCATCAAGATATAAAGCAGAACAAGCAAGAGCTATAGCGATGGAACGAGCTGAGAAAGACAGGTTAATTGCTATGGAAGAATCGAATAGAGCCCGGGAGCAATCTTATAAGATAAGAGAAGAAGCCATGAGAAATGCTGAAAGAGCAAGATTTGAAGCCGAGAAACAAGCAATGATTCATGCAAAAATGAGTAGAGCAGAAGCAAAACAAGTTATGGAGCAAGCCGAGAAAGTAAGAGCTATGGTGAGAGATAATGCAGAGAAATCAAGAAAACAGGCAGAAAAAGCCCGCAGAAAAGCTATGGACGACGCGAAAAGAGCTCGTGATGTGGTAAGAAAAGAGGCTATTAAAGAGAGAAAAGAAGCGAGAAAACGTATACAAGAAGTTAGAAAAGAACAACAAAAAGCTCGGGAAAAACAACAAAAAGAGAATAATTAACGTATCCAGTTTTCCGATAGTTTTAAGAACGAAAACTCCCTACAGGGAGTTTTTTTATGCAACATATCGCTATAAACCAGCGTTATACTTATTATCAATCAAAAAACCCTTAGATGATGTTAAAACGTTTTTTTATTTTATGCTCCGGCGCAGATGCCGATATATTAGCAGATAGTTCTGATGGAGAACAGAATAAATATGCTGGTATTGGGGCAACAGTTTTCTTTACAGCAGTAATGGCTTTTATTGCTGCCAGTTATGCCCTATATACCGTATTTGATACTTATTTTACTGCTATCTTCTTTGGTTTAATCTGGGGGTTACTGATCTTTAATCTGGATCGGTTTATTGTATCCACTATTAAGAAGAAGGATAATTTTATGGATGAACTCCTACAAGCTTCACCAAGAATTATTTTGGCCATAATTATTGCAGTTGTCATTTCTAAACCTTTAGAATTAAAGATTTTTGAGAAAGAAATTGATCGAGTTTTACTCGAGCAAAAGAATGATTTTACTTTAGCGAATAAAGAGCAAATCGCAACACAATATACCCCGGCTATTGCTACAATTGATTCTGATATTAATACACTTAAACAGGAAGTAACAACCAAAGAAACCGAGGTTAACGATCTTTATGAAACTTATATTGCTGAGGCAGAAGGAAGAAAAGGTACAGAGATTATTGGAAAAGGACCTGTATATAAAGAAAAACGCGAGAAACATGATGCAGCTTTGGCAGAATTAGCCCAATTGAAAAAAGCGAATGCAGAGAAAATAGCTGCCTTAGAAATTCAAAAAACAGAATTGACTGCCGAGTATGATAATCAAGTGACGACATCTCAACCTATTATTGATAATTTTGATGGATTAATGGCTCGAGTAAATGCTTTAAATGAGTTACCCTGGTTACCTTCATTTTTTATCTTTTTATTATTTCTAGCTATAGAAACCTCACCTATTTTTGCAAAATTATTCTCTCCAAAAGGAGAGTATGACTTTAAATTAGAAGATGTAGAAGGTGAAATAAAAACATGGGTTGCTCAGAAAGAAGATCAGCGAAAAGTACTATTAGAGACAGATCATACGATTAATGATAGAGTATATGGTGATCTTTCTGAAGAAGAGGAATTATATGCATATAAGAAAAAGATTGCCCGAGAAATGATGAAAAAACAGCAAGATGCTTTTTATAAAAAGCAAACGGGCATTTTATAAATTTGGTACTTCTTAAAATAAAAATAGACCTCACAAGCTTATACTATGGCTTGTGAGGTCTGTTCGTTTAACAATGTTTTATATAAGAAAGATAGGCTATACTATCTGTAGAAAAAAAGGTTGTGAATATGTATTCTTCATTTTATGACAGGTGTTTTGTACTTCTAACTCAACCTATTTCCCTGATCATTTACAAATAATAGCGAATAACACAACCTCTTTTCTTTAAGTAGTATAGAGATTTAGTTTTTAATAAATTTAGTTGTTAATAACCCTTTACTAGATTGAAGATGAAGAATATATTGGCCAACAGGTAATCCAGTAACATCAATCAAAACAGAATTAAGACCCATTAATATATCATTTGTGCCTTTTGGAATTGGAGCAGCAAAAGGATCTTCTTTTATAAGTTCGTCTCTAGGATCAACGATAAATTTAACAACTACTTTTTTTACAATTTCTCCAGAAAGCCTTAGTATAGTTACAGTAGCATTACCAGTAGTTAAAGGGTCTTTAGGAGTTATTGCTAAATAGTTACTTGCCGGATTTGGCGAAAGTATAAAGTGATTATCAAAGGCACTTGTTTTGGTAGGTTTACAACTAGTATTAACGTTACATTTAGAGTACCCCAATGTAAATCTTATATAGTTGTTAATCTCGTTTAAAAAAGATACCGAATTAACACAAACAAAATTTAGTTTTGGGCATCCATCTAAGTAAAGACGTCTGGCATGATGAACTACCCCAGAGAAATGCTGGTAACTTTGGTAAAAAGAATGATTTCCTGTTAGATATGCTTCTCTTAGATTTGGATTGTTGCTAATGTTTAATTTATTTACAGATTTACAATTTCTAATATCAATTTTGGATATTAAGTTTCTACTAACATCCACAGTTTCTAAATTAGTATTTGATGTAATATCTAATGTAGTTATTTGGTTATTAGACAATCGTAGTACTTGTAAATCTACACTACTGTTTAGAGATATTTGCAATAATTGGTTGTTATCAAGAGTAAGATAGCGTAGTAGAGTCTTATTGCTAAGATCGATTGAGGTTAGCTTATTATTGGCTAGATCTATGGTGTTTAGTTTATTGTTTTTACTAAGGTTTACAGAAGAAATTTGATTGTTTTTAAGAAGAAGAACTCTTAAGTTAACAAAATATTCAATCCCAATTATATTACTAATGTTTTTATTTTCAAGATTGATAACACCTACCTTTTCTGCTTCGTCTACAGAGATTTGATTATCACCGTCAATATCATACTTTGATACGAGTCCAGCTTTAAAATTAGGGTCATTAAAATTAATGATTTTAGAAGTAGGAGCTAAGCTACAGTCACTACTAATAACACAATTATAACCTAATGCATCAACTCTATTTTGTATGTATGCAGTATCAGAATAATATTTGTGTAAGCAAATAAATTCTAGTTTTGGGCATTTATCGATCTTAATATATTTACTTAGGTATCGATGAGTTAAAAACATGGTTTTTAACTCACTATTGTCACTAACATCCAGGTTAACTATTTTACAGTTTCTGGCATCTAGTTTAGTTATCTTGTTTTTTGAACAATATAGATAAACGAGGTTGATATTTTTAGAAAGATCTATTTCTGTTAAAGCATTAGAGCCTATATCTAACCTTTCTAGATTTGAGTTTCCGGTAAGATTGATAGACGTTAGTTTATTTTTCTCAACGTTTATACGTCTCAATGTTGAAGTTACAGGCAGTTTTAAACTAGTTAACAGACTTTCTCTTACATCTAGATGAGTAAGCATTGTATTTTTAGAAGCGTCTATGGTGGTTAGTAAGTTGTTACCTATATTTAATTCATCTAATTTTGTGTTTTTAGAAACATCTAAGCTTGTTAATTTATTTCCCCACACATATAACCTAGTTAGATTTAGGTTTTTGGTACTATTTAATTCTTCTAATTGGTTAGTCCATGCATGAAGTATTGATAATTTCGTATTACTATCAATATTAATTCTTTTAAATTTATTATTGTATATTTTTAATTCAAATAATATCGCATTTTTAGATACATCCAATTGTGCTAATTGATTGCTATTTGCATCCAATCGTTCTAATTGTGTACACCCCGATATATTTAAATTAGTCAACTGATTTTGACCAACATCCAAGTATTGTAATTTTGTGTTTTTTGTTAGATTTAAAGAGGTTACCTTATTCTTAGGAATAGTAAGGTGTTTTAAATTTATAAAATGTTCTATTCCAGTAAGATTTTGAATATTCTTATTTATAGCTTTTATGGATAAAGCTTTTTCTGCTTCTTGCTTACTTATGTTTGCATCATTATTGGTATTTATTGATGATGCTAGTAAAGCATTTTTAAAATTAGCATCAGGAATATGAATATTTTGCGCATAAGAGGTTAGGGTAAGGCATAGTAGTATACCCAAAAAGATAATTTTTTTCATAAGTACGAATGAGTTAGTTTTAATTTGATAAATAGTTAATAGAATTTGTTTTTTAGGCTTTGTATTGAGGATGTTTTTTTGATTATTTATATCAAATTTTGTGTAGATCTTGCTGGCTTATTTGAAACAAAGATAAAGGTGGAAATTGCACTATAACAAAAGGAGTAACTTAGGATTTATAAATCTTGATCAGTATATTTATAAATCTTAACCATTGTTTTTAGCTTCAAAATGCTTTTTATCAGAAGGTTTGTTTTTTTTGAGAAAGTTTCATGATTTGTTATTAAAATCATACTCTATTTATATGGTTATCCCTTATCTTGTCAACAATTTTTAACTATTCACTTTGAATATAAGAATGAAGAATATTTATAGTATTGTTTTAATTTTTATAAGTTTCACCTTTCTCCATGGTAGAGGAGTAAGTATGATAACGAAAAACAGGATTAATGAAAAACAATATTCAGTTTCGGATTCATTAACACATAAAACATTTGATGAATTACGGTCACTTTTTATTAAACACTATAAAGACTCTGTTTTAGTTAAAAAAATATCGAATACATATCTTACCAGAGCAAAGAAAGACAAGGATAGTATTGAGATAGCAAATGGATATCAAATATTCTTTGAAATGAATATAAATAATCCAGAAGTAGCTTTGGCATACACAGATTCTATGATTGCCGTTACCAAAGTCGTAAAAAATGAATTCTACCCTGCAAGAGGTTATCTTTTAAGAGGCTATCTTTTACAAAAATTAGAACGATATAATGAAGCTTTAACTTCCTATTTAATTTCGAAAAAACATGCAGAGATCAATAATAATATTGGTCATATCATTGCTATAACACATAATATTGCAATACTCAAGACCATCTTAGGAAAAGATGAAGAATCTTTAGAAATCTATAAAAAAAATTTAGACCTCCTATCGACTCAGGATACTATTGGTAAATTTAGGTCACATTATATAGCTACTCTCTGTAAACTGTCGGATAGTTATAATTTGTTTAAAGAATATGATACTGCACATTTCTATTTGAAAAAAGGGATTACATCGACTCTATCAGGAGATATCCCACATTTCTATTCTGAGTTACTTTCATCATACGGAGTTAATAGTTATTATAGAAAAGAATATAACATAGCACAGGATAGTTTAAAAAAGTCTCTATCTCTTTCCAAAAAGACTCCGTATACCAATATACTTATTACCTATTTATATTTAGGAAAAACACTACTAGAACTAGAACAGGAAGAAGAGGCTATTGGGTATTTTAAAAAAATCGACTCTACGGTACACGTTTCTAACTATATAATAGAAACCAGAGAAGCATTTACATTACTTATAGATCATTATAAGAAGAAAAATGATAAAGCGAATCAGCTAAGAATCATGGAAAAACTGATAAAACTGGATAGTAGTTTTTCTGTAAAGTATAACAAGTTACATATTAATATTGTAAAAAAATATGATAACGTACAACTTATTAAAGACAAAGAACGATTAATAAATAGCATTAAAAATCATAGTAGAACAACCATAAACCAATTATGGATTTTTGGTGTATTAACTATCGTATTGATAAGTCTGGGGTATTTATTTTATTACAAAAAAAGAAAGAAAAGCTATGAGAAAGTATACCAAGAAAAACTTCTAAATGCAGAACATTTAAATAAAAAGAAAACGCAGAAAACAAAAGATATTGAAATCGCACCAGAATTAAGAGATGATATTTTAAAGAATTTAGAAGAGTTTGAGAAAAATAAAACTTTTTTAAAAAATGGTTTAACATTAGCTATAGTTGCCAAAAAACTAAAAACAAATTCTACATATTTATCCAGGATTATCAATATGGATAAACAAAAAAACTTTGCCAATTATATTAATGATTTACGTATTGAATATTGTATACAACAAATAAAAAGTAATAAAAAATTTAGACACTATTCTATAACGTCTATGGCAAAAGAAGTAGGCTTTAATAATATTCAGTCTTTTGTTAAGGCTTTTTATAAACAAAATGGATGCAATCCTGCTGAGTATATAAAAGAGTTTGATAATGAATAAGTTACAAGGGTAGCGTGCTTGGTAAAACAACTACATATTTATAAATCTTACCTAGAACATATAAGAAATGTATATAACAATTAATGTTTGTTGGCTACATTTACATTATAACAAATTTCAAATTAACTCATCATGAAAACGAATAAGAAAGTAAAACTAGAATTTAAAAAAATGAATGTAACCAAACTTACCGATTCTAATATTGCCAGAATAAAAGGAGGAAATAAGGATGATCTTATTAAAGTTGACGGTACAGTTGGTAGTTTAATATCTCGTATTATAAATGGCGCGAATCATTCATGCAATAGATAATAAGACCTTATTATTTATAAAAAATAGAGACCTTCTTTGACTATAGAACCATCTTTGATTAAAACTTACGATCGGGATGATAAGCTTCTAAACTCAAAGAAGGTTTTTGATCAGAAATAATTTCTGAAACCAGTTTCCCTGTAGAGGTTCCCATAGTCCAGCCCATCATAGCATGCCCGGTAGCAATAGTAAGATTGTTACAAGTACTAGACTTACCAATATAGGGTAGCCCATCTGGAGAAACCGGCCTAAGACCAGATGTAGCTGCTTCTTTCTCTGCATTAGAAAGTTTAATATCGGGATAGTATCGCTGCGTGGCATTTGCGATAGTTTCGACTCTCACCTTATTAATCTTATGGTTAATACCTGCTATTTCCATAGTACCGGCAAATCTGGTAAATCCTTGCATTGGGGTTACTGCAATTTTGGCTTCAGTTAGTATAGCCGGCATGGTTATTCCTAAATCTCTTTCAGCATTAATACGGTATCCTTTTCCGGCTTCCAGTAATAGTTTGATTCCTAGTTTTTTGCTTAGTAAATTTGACCATGATCCTGCCGCTAGTACAAATTCATCTGCTGTGTATGATGTATTCTTAGTGCGTATCGAAGTAATTTTATTGTTTTGTATACTAATATCTTCTACCTTTTCATTTTTGCGAATCGTTACCCCAGAAGCTTCAAGAAAAGCTTTCATTTCATCCATAAAGGTTTGCGGGGTAGTATGCCAATCACATTCATATAGTACTGCTCCTTTTGCTTGCAATTGTACATTGGGTTCCATTTGTTTTAATTCGTCAAATGAAAGCTCTTTTACGGGCAATCCTTCTTTGGTTGCCATCTTGCCAACATGAATTTCTTCTTCGAGCATTTTTTCGGTTTGACAGACCATTAAAAGCCCTTTTTTTTCTAACTGAAACGTAAAATTTTCATCAGATCTGATTTCAGAATACAAATCTCGACCTAATACTGCGATATCTTTTATGGCAGCAATACCTTGATTTACATTTTTTACCGAGCAAGATTTGTTAAATGCCCATGTCCAACGTAAGAAATCCGAATTGAGACGGGGTTTTATAAATAATGGGCTAGTAGGGTTAAACATCCATTTTAATCCTTTTTTCATTACACCTGGTGCTGCAAGAGGGATGATATGACTTGGCGAAAGATAGCCTGCATTAACGTAAGAAGCACCAGAATCCATAGCAGATTGATCAATTACAGTAACATGATGCCCTTCTTTATGTAAATAATATGCAGAACATAATCCTATGATTCCGCCTCCTATGATAATAACTTCTTTGCTCATAATTGTAATACACTTAGACAAGCTTAGTGTGATATTCTGTTGTGTTTACTTAGTATTTTATTACGTCTTATTTAGTGTTGGCTAAATAACCTGAAAACCATGTGCATATGGATCATCTTCATCATCAATAATGATAGTATTGTATCCATAAACTTTTGCCCAGCCCTGAATACTTGGGATAATGGCTTTTATGTCACCTAATTGTGTTTCTTCTTCGATTCTACCAATGAATGTACTTCCGATAAAACTTTCATGAACGAATTCTTCTCCTTGTTGTAGTTTTCCTTTGGCATATAACTGTGCTATTCTTGCAGAGGTTCCTGTTCCGCAGGGAGAACGATCAATGGCTTTGTCTCCATAAAAAACAGCATTTCTACCCGACGAATCGGGATTGATAGGATCTCCTGTCCAAAGCATATGGCTTACATCTCTAATCGTATCATTTTCTGGGTGAATAAATGCATTAGGATATTTTTTGTTAATACGTTCTCGTACCACTTGAGAATACTGGATTAACTTACTTGCTGTAAAATCATGAACCCCGCTAAAGTTTTTTTGAGGATCTACAATGGCATAAAAATTTCCACCATAGGCAACATCAAAAACGAGTTCACCTAATTCTGGGCATTCTATAGTTAAACCTTCTGCAGCCAGATATGATTTTACATTTTTGAGCTTTACCCAATCTACTTTTTTATTGGTTTGTTGGTATTCTATTTCTACCAATCCTGCTGGAGCTTCCATTCTAATTTTTCCAGGAGTTTTGGGTTGTATCAACCCTTCTTCTATAGCTATGGTGATGGTTCCAATAGTGCCATGACCACACATAGGAAGACACCCAGAGGTTTCTATAAATAGAATAGAAAAATCATTATCGGGATGGTGGGGTTCGAATAAAAAACTACCACTCATCATATCGTGTCCTCGAGGCTCATACATTAGCCCTTTTCTTATCCAATCATAAGTGGTGAGAAAATGTTGCCGTTTTTCACTCATCGTTTTTCCAATTAGATCGGGTCTACCTGTTGTAACTACTCTTACTGGGTTTCCGCAGGTATGAGCATCGATACATTTAAAAGTGGTTCTAGCCATTTTTTGTTTTTTCGATATAAGTATTAATTCTATTTTCTAAAATTGAAAGCGTAACTGTACCTTGCTCAAGAACGACTTCATGAAATTCGCGGATATCAAATTTATTTCCCAATACAGTTTCAGCTTTTTTACGCAATTCTCTAATTTTTAATTCACCAATTTTATAAGACAAAGCCTGGCCTGGCCATGAAATATATCGATCGGTTTCTGTATGTATTTCATGTAATGATAATGCTGTATTCGAAGACATAAAATCTATGACTTGTTCTCGTGTCCATCCTTTTGCATGGATTCCTGTATCTACTACCAAGCGACATGCTCGCCACATTTCATAGGTTAGTTTCCCAAATTGCTCATAAGGAGTAGTATACATTCCCATTTCTTCTGCCAGAAACTCAGCATATAATCCCCAGCCTTCTCCATATGCAGATAGATATAGATCTTTTCTAAATTGTGGTATGCTATCTCCTAATTCATTGTTTAAACTACCTTGCAAATGATGCCCGGGTACAGCTTCATGTACGGTAAGCGATGGTAGTGTATATAGTGTTCTGCTTGGTAAATCATAAGTGTTTACCCAATAATATCCTGGATCGGTGCTATTGGCTTCTGTTCCTACATATCGACCACTGGTGTATTTTGGAGCAATAGCATCTGGTACAGGGGCTACCCCATATGGTTTTCTGGGTAATGTTTTAAAAAAACGAGGTAGCTGTTCATCTGCTCGCTTAGCCATATCTCGGGCAATCATAAGTAACTCATCTGGTGTTTTTGCATAGAATTGCTTATCGGTACGAAGAAATTTAAAAAAGTCTGAAAAGCTACCCTGAAAATTAAGCTCTTTTATGATGATCTCCATTTGCGCTTTTATTCTGGCAACTTCTTTTAATCCAATATTATGAATCTCATCTGCAGTATATGTAGTGCTTGTAGTATAAAAGTTAATCCTGTTTTGATAATAAGCTTCTCCATTTGGAGTTTGAGATACACCAATAGTAGTTCTTGTCTTAGGTAAATATTCGGTTTCAAAGAATGTCTTTATTCTTTTAAACTGAGGAATAACCTTATTTTTAATTACTTCTTCGGCTGCATTACGTATTGAATCCTTTTGAGCCTTTGTTAGTATTTCTGGCAAGCTTTTAAAAGGAGAATAAAAATAACTGTTTTGAACACTATCAACGATATGGTCATTATATGTTGATTCATATCCTTTAAAAATGACTCTTGGTTGAGAGACTCCTTTTTCAAGACCTTCTCTTAGGTTTATAAAGTGCTGATCAACAAATTCGGGTATTGCATTAAGTTTATTTAGGTAATTTTTAGCCTGTTTGTAATTGGCCAATGGCCTAACCATATAATTGAGATTGCTATGAAATCCAGAATCAGATAATAAAGGATTGAGATAGGCTTCAAACTCATAAAAATCAACAGTTCTTTGTAAAGTAAATTTTAATAACTCAAGAGATATTTTATCAGTTTCTTTAAGTAATGTAGCATCAATACCATTTAGTTCTTCTATCTTTTTTTGAGCAAAATCAGCTTCTTTTTTGAAATACTCTTTGGTAAAAAGACCTAAAGGATATGCCTTTTCATCATACCCTTCTCTTTCATCAATTTCTGTAATAATTTGATGTAATGAAGCCGATGGGTCTTTCTGTTTTTGTTCTTTACAGCTAAAACAGAAAAACAATGTTAGAATTGCTATGATTTTAAAAAATTTCATGCTAAACGAGTATTATTTTTTTAATATTAATTCTAAAAATTAGATTTTAGAATCTGTATGCTTACCATTAACTAGTCTAGAAATCCCTAGAGGATTTTCATTTTTAAGTTCGTTAGGCAATAAATTATTAGGCCAGCTTTGGTAGCTAAATGGGCGTACCCATCGTTTAATAGAATGAATACCAACTGCTGTAAACCTACTATCTGTTGATGCAGGATATGGACCACCATGTAGCATAGATGGGCATACTTCTACCCCTGTAGGAACGCCATTAAATATGATTCTTCCTACCCTGTTTTGTAATGCATCAATTACTGTATTGTATTGTAGTGCTTCTTCGCTTTCTGCAATAATGGTTCCTGTGAGTTGCCCTTCTAAGGTATTAATTATGGTTTCTAATTGTTCGATATCCTGGCATTGCACAACCATAGAGAATGGCCCAAATACTTCTTGATGTAAGGTTGTGTTTTCTAAAAATGTTTTTCCTTCTACTGTGGTAACTGTTTGTCTTGCATAATTTACAGCAACATCACTATCAAGCTCTGCGGTGACAGATAGTCCATTTTGTTGTAATGCATTTGTTTTGTTTCTTTCAAAATTTCCAATAATGTTGGGATGCAACATACAGGAAGGTTCAATTTTTACAATTTCTTCAGAAAGTGTCGTTATAAAATTAGTTAAGGCTTCTCCTTTAACACCTATAAGCAAGCCAGGATTTGTACAAAACTGACCAGCTCCTAGCGTTATTGATTTTGCATAGGTTTTAGCCAAATCAACTCCTTTTGTAATTGTTGCTTCAGGTAATAAGACTACAGGATTTATACTTCCCATTTCTGCAAATACCGGGATTGGCTCTGGTCGTTTTGAAGCTAAATCAAATAAAGCTCTACCTCCTCTAATACTTCCTGTAAAACCAACAGCTTTTACTGCAGGATGTTCTACTAATTGAACACCTACTTCAATTCCTGAGCTATTGAGGTTAGAAAATACTCCATTTGGCATTCTTGTTTTTGTGGCTGCTTTGATAATTGCGGCAGATACTAATTCTCCGGTTCCTGCATGCATAGGGTGTGATTTTACAATAACAGGACATCCTGCAGCAAATGCAGCGGCGGTATCACCTCCGGCTGTAGAGTAGGCTAGAGGAAAATTACTTGCTCCAAAAACAACAACAGGCCCTAGGGGAACGAGCATTTTACGAATATCCTGCTTAGGAATAGGACTGCGATCCAAATTGGCAGTATCTATAGAAGCTTCTACCCATGATCCTTCGGCTACCAAATCAGCAAAAGTTCTTAATTGCCCTATGGTTCTACCTCTTTCACCTTTTGCTCTTCCTTCTGGTAAACCAGTCTCTGATCTGTATGTTTCTATTAGAAGATCATCTAAAGCCAGAATCTCATCAGCAATTGCATTTAAAAATTCTGCTTTTTTAGCGCCAGAAACCTTTCTGAAAATTTCAAAAGCTTCTGAAGCTAATGATACAGCTTTTTCGATTTCTTCTTCTGAAGCTTCAAAAAATGTATGTTCATTTTCAATATTCAACTTAGGGTTAAAAGTCGTGTAGGTTTTACTTCCTATAGCCGAAAGTTGATTTCCTATATAATTTTTGCCTGTTATCATAGTTTCAAAATGATTTAATGTGAAAATAGATCAATTTCTAATGAAAGAATGATGTTGTCTTTATTATTTTTTGATACATCACTTTAAAGACTAATCTATTAATTCAATGTTTTTGTATTTGGGTAATTGTGGTCTTGTTTTTAGGCCGGTTTCAATAATTTCTAATACTTTTTTACGTTCATCTCCAACGAGTGGTAGCCTGGGTGGGCGCACATACTCTGTGCCGATTCCGGTAGCTACTTCTGCCAGTTTTATATTTTGTACTAATTTAGGGTTTATGTCTAACTCCAGCAAAGGTAAAAACCAACGATAGATTGCTATAGCTTCTTTAATCCGACCAGCTTTCTGAAGTTCATAAATAGCTACAGTTTCTTCTGGAAAAGCATCTACTAGTCCTGCAACCCAACCATCTGCACCCATCAGTAAACTTTCGAGAGCTAATGTATCTACTCCACTTAGAATTTTTAATCTATCACCAAAGCGATTTTTAATTCGTGTTATATTAGAAATATCTCTTGTAGATTCTTTTACGGCCTGTATATTATTCAATACTAATAGCTCTTCAAACATATCCAAAGAAACTTCTATCTTATAGTCCACAGGGTTATTATAAATCATTATGGGCAGATCTGTACTTTTGGCTACTTCTTTAAAATACACTACAGTTTCTCGATCTCCTGCTTTATATCGCATTGGTGGGAGCATCATCAAACCACTAGCTCCATCTTCTTTTGCTTTTTTAGCAGCTTTAATCGCTCCTTTTGTCGTTTGTTCTGCAATATTAATGATAACCGGAACTTTGTTTTTAACGATATCAACAGTGGTTCTAACCAAAATTCTTTTTTCGTCATCACTTAATGTACTTGCTTCGCCTAAGGTCCCGCCCAGTATAATTCCGTGAACTCCGGCTTTAAGTTGTGCATTGATATTAATTTCAAACATTTCTAAGTCTAGTGTATCGTCTTTTGTGAATTTTGTAGTCACTGCAGGCATTACACCTTTCCAATCTATAGCCATATTTAAATTTTTTCAAAGATATTATGAAAGCGATGAAAGATACATTGAGAAATTATCTATATCTGATACTATATTACCTTTTATTGTTAATATATGCATAATTATGATTAATATTGATTCATAGATGAATTAGAAATGAAAGCATTACCCTTTAAAATACCGAAATCCTCGACTGACACCTTAATTGTTCAGGAAGATAAGGAAGTTGTCTTTTATGATAAATTTCATCAGCATGAGGAGATACAGATATCGATCATAATATCGGGAGAAGGGAGTTTAATTGTTGGAGATACGATCACCGATTATAAAGCGAATGATATTTTGATTTTTGGGAGTAATGTTCCTCACGTATTAAAGAGTGCTTCTTCTCCTATAAAGTCGTATATGATTTCTCTTTTTTTTACCAAAGAATCCTTTGGAAATTTATTTTTTAAACTTCCTGAGTTTAATGATTTATCGGGGTTTTTTAGAAATTCGGTATATGGGATTAGGGTGTTTTCTAAAAAAGAAAAATTAAAAAAACAGTTTTTGAAAATTGTTGAGAAAAAAGAAAAATTAGATCGTTTTACCATTTTTTTGAAGATCTTAAAAATACTGAAAACATCAAATATCAAAACCATATCATCGTTCATTTCAAAAAGAGCATATACCGATAATGAAGGAAAAAGAATGGCTAAAGTTTTTCAGGTGGTAATGAATGAGTTTAATAGAGATTTTTCGCTAAAAGAGGTTGCTGATCTAGCAAATATGACACCTAATGCTTTTTGTCGATATTTTAAGCAACGAACCAATAAAACCTTCTTTCAGTTTTTGATCGAGGTACGAATTGAGAATGCATGCAGGTTAATATCGAGAGAATTGGATATCACTATTTCTGAAGTTTCTTATCGGAGTGGCTTTAAAAACCTCTCTAATTTTAATAGAAAATTTAAGGAAATAAAAGGGATGACACCTTCTGATTATAAAAAAAGATTACATGAACCGAGTTTTAGTTAATTTTGACTTCTTTCAGGACGAGGGATATTCTGCTATAATATTATTAGTTTTTGAATGTTTAGGGTTACCACATACAGGGATAGAAGGTTCTTTATGTACATTATACGGAATACCACCACTTTTGGTTGGTAATACAGAAGTAGATTCATGTTTAAATATATGAACATCTGATCGAGTATATCTTCCTGCCAAAGCAAGACGCACACGATCATTAGAAGTATTTGCATACGACGCATGAGTATTTAAAGAAGTAAAAATAATTGCCTCACCTGCTTTCATTTCCAGGTCTCTAATAATAACATTCTCAAAAAGAGATGGCACTTTTTTTTTAATTTTTTCGAATACTAGTTGTGCTTTCTTGAAATTACCTGTAGTATACCAAATAGTTTTTAAGGTTTTGATAATTTCTGAGTAGGGCAGAGACATTAGATAACCAGATAAATCATCTTGGATATTCGTTACAATTCTTTCGAAACGTCCATCCCGAAATGAGCCTTCTATCATACGTAGGCATCCTGTCTCTTTATTGGTATCCCGTAGAGCAATCCATACAGATAGTTGCGCAATTGCAGGGTGTGTAGGATGAGTGGGTTCTAATTTTGGCTTTTCATCAGATTCTCGAAATGTACCCGTTTGATGCCAAAATGTACCTTCCTGGTCTGGCTTTTTTTCAAAAAACTGGGATCTCCAACATAATAAATCATCACCCAAAATACTTTGAAGAGGTTGTGATAATTTAGGATGTATTAATACATCCCAAAGCCTTTTGTATTTTGATCCCTGAAAAAACCCCAGATAATTAATAGAGTAATCACCAGATGCTTTTAACGAACTCAAAATATCTTTACCAAATAGAGTAGTTTTATGAAAGTGTTTTCTAAATAGGTCATCACTTTCATTCGCAAGATTTTCGGCTTCTATAGTGTCTAATACACGAAATGGCCCATGAATACCACTACTTATAAATTTGTCTATTTCTGGTTGTGTAAGGTAATGTTGTCCAAATTCTTCTTTTCTTTTACTCCCTAATATGTCAAATTCACCTAAATCCTCATCAACATTAGCGAGTAAATTAAAGTTTTTACCAAATATGAATCTGATAGGTTTAATGATAAATTTAAATATGGTAATTAAAATAGCAGCAGTATGTACTTTTAGTTTCTGTAGCAAATTTAATTTTGTTCTTGCCCAGTAATCATTTAGGCTTTCATAGCCATCCATCATAAAATTATCTGTGGTATTCACTTGCTTTATTAATTCGTTAGAGCTATTATTAATCTAATAATCTAGACATAATGGAGAAAAAAGATAGCGTCTAATCTACTAAATTTTGTTTGTTTTATTCGTTTAAAAACTTCAACATATTTAAAAATCCCCCTTAAGTTCTCAATATATAAATGGAAGAGATGATCTATTTTGCATATTTCAGGAGCCATTTAGGTAATTCATAAAATATTTTGTACTATTAGTTTTGAATTTAGAATAGACTTTTCATGATTCTAGTTGTTGTTCTTTAATATTTTTAGTGATTTCGGAGTTTACTTTTCCTGTATGTGCTGTCGTTTTGTTTTCTATTAGCATGATTTTACATTCCTCTGTCGAAGAAACTCTATGATTAATACCTCGTTTTACAATAAACAAATCTCCTTGATTCATGACAAAAGGGTCTTGCCCTTCTACTTCAAAAAGAAGGCTTCCTTCGATAATGTAGAAGAGTTCGTCTTCATCCTCATGGTTATGCCAGGGTACTTTATCACCTTTTATTTTTGCGAGCTTAACGTAAGTATCATTAACTTCTCCAATTATTTTTGGAGAGAAATAGTCTGTAATATCTTTAAATTTTTCTATAAGTTTCATATCCTCTTTATTTTAAATTATTGAGATTAATCATATTACATTTAAACATTGTGCTGGTATGAATAATCTTTTTCATCTTTTATTTTTGATGTACTTTAAACCCCATCCCTTCTTTAATAGTATTAATTGATATACAACCCATTTCTGCAATTTTGAGTAACTTTTTAAAAATAACTGGATCACTGCATTTTTTATAAGATACATCAAGGCGTATATCTGTAAAACGTTTGGGTAAATCTTCGCTTTTAGTTGCGATAACATCAACCTGAAATCCTTCAATTTCGAAACTTCTGGATTGTGCTGCAGCAAAAAATGTACTACAAAAACAGCCACCAATACCTGTCAATAAGTATTGACCTCCCATTAACCCATTACCGCCACCACCTTGACTTATAGGTCGATCTACAATAACTTTTATGGTGTCATTGTTTAATTGCATTGCTGTATTTGATATTTGTTCTAGTGTTATTCGAATTGCTTCCATTTCATTCATCTAATTAAAAAATTATGCTAACTGCTCTATATAACTTTTTACAGCTATAAGATATTCGTCTAATATTTTATCATTATTATATACTTTTCTAATACCTCTTACCCCTTCAAAAGCACTTATCAGAAAAATAGCTGTTGCCGATGTGTCAACATTTTTTCTAATTTCACCTTTAATTTTGCCTTGCTCTAATAGATTGACCATAATCTCCTGCCAATGATCAATTATATCCCTAAGCATTTCCCTGAATGAATTTTCTGAATACCCAACTTCGTTAATCAAGTTATTAGCAGGGCAACCTAAATCTTTTTCCAAATCAGAATACCCCTCGATACGTTTGATAAAGACATCACATAACAATGGTATTACGGGTGCGTCGTCCGGATTTTTGAGAGGCGCAACCATTCTTTCATAGACTCTTTTCCTTACGGTAAGATCAATTACTTTTTCCCCAATATTTTTCTTGCTATTAAAATGATGATAAAAAGCACCTTTAGAAAGCCCTGTGCCCTTTATGATTTCAGGAATACTAGTCTTGTTATAACCATGCTTGTAGAATAGTTCAAAAGCACTATTAATGATCAAATTCTGAGTTTCTTTGGATTTGATTTTTTGGTTCATATGACAAATATACAAAAAACATTCTTATCGGTATGTTTTTAAAATTCATATTGCTTAATTAATGTTGAGAATGGCTGTTATTCTCAATGTTACTTGTATATTCTAAAATAAGTCACAAAAAGAGATAGCGATTTGACTTTATAATCAAATCGCTATCGTTTTTATGAAGTGTTATGAATATTATGTGTGACTAAAGACGAGTTATTGATCGATAGGTTTATGAGTGCTTATTGCAATTCTGTTCCATGCATTTATATTTATTATCGCCATTATTATTTGGGATACATACTTTTCATCAAAATTTTCAATAGCTTTTTGATATGTTTTGGTTGTTAATCCCTTATTATGGATCATTGTTACTTCTTCGGTAATTTGTAGAATAACCTTTTCTTCTTCTGTAAATATATCGGTTTCCTGCCAGGCATCAAGTAAAAAAATACGTTGTTGGGTTTCTCCGTTTTCAAGGGCGTCCTTGGTGTGCATATTTATGCAAAAAGCACAGCCGTTTAGTTGCGATACTCTTATGTTTATAAGTTCTTTATGAATATCACTTAACTGGCTTTGTCTTACATAATTTCCAAGGGTATACATGGCTTTATATGCTAAAGGCTCGCTTACATCAATTTGAATTCTTTTTTCCATTGTTTTAGTATTTGAATTTGATGTAAAGGTATTTGCTGTCGTCAAGAAAAAACTTAAACTGGTTTAAGAACGTTTTTTATTTCTGATTTCGCTTACATATTCTGGTGTAAGTCCTAAAAAAGAAGCAATTAAATATTGAGGAACTCTTTGGGCAAATTCGGGAAAATGTTCTGTGAAATGAAAATAGATTTCTTCTTTAGAAAGATCAAGTAAATACTTCGTTTTGATCAGAGATGCTCCGTACGAAATTTGATAAATTACTCTAAAATACTTTTCGAGTTTTGGGAATTTGTATAATAACTCTTCTTGCTTTTTGTAAGAGATAGTAAGGATTTTTGTGTTTTCGACTGCCTGAATATAAAAGCCTGTTATATTTTGGTTATGATAGGCCAAAAAGTCTGTCATCCACCAATTCTCAATGGCAAATTGAATAGTTCGTTCTGTTCCTTTATCATTGATATAAAACATCTGAAGGCACCCATTTACTACAAAATGATTGAAATTACATGTATCTCCTGCCTTAACAATAATTTCTTTTTTGTTTACGCTACGCAAATCAAAGAAAGTTAGTATTCTTTGAAAATCTTTTTCGTCAATTTTGACAAACTTGTTGATATGTTCAAAAAATTGCGTAGCCATTTTATTTTCAATACTAAGTTTGCTAACTACTTCATTAAAAATGGTAGATTTTTTTCCTATTGGTTAAAGACTAAAAGGTAATTGATTTAGATCAACATTTCCTCCTGAAATAATAATACCTATTTTCTTATTTTTAAAAATGTTTTTCTCTTTTAGCATAGCTGCCAATGCTACAGCAGAAGATGGTTCTGAAACAATTTTTAAGCGTTCCCAAATTAGTCTCATGGCCTCTACAATTTCTTCTTCTGTAACTCGTGTTATCTTTTTTACATATTGCTGGATTATAGGAAAATTTTTATCTCCTAATTGTACCCTAAGCCCATCTGCAATAGTATTTGTAGTCAAATTAGATTCGATAACTCCGCTTTGTAAAGATCGATATGCATCATCAACTTCAAAAGGTTCTCCTCCAATTACAGTACAATCATTTCCAAAATGAAGAGCAGATAAAGCTGTCCCTGCAATTAAGCCTCCGCCACCAACTGGTGTAAATATGTAATCTAAATCAGGTTGTTTTTCTAACAGTTCTTTACATGCGGTTCCTTGTCCTAGGATAACGTTATTATCATTATAGGGATGCACAAAAGTAGCTCCTTCTTTTTGTGAGATTTCTTTGGCTGTATTTTCTCTTGCTGCTAGTGTAGGTTCGCATTCGATGATATTTCCTTGATAACCTTTAACCGCATCTTTTTTAACTTGAGGGGCATTAGAGGGCATTACGATAAATGCTTTGATGCCCAATTTTAGAGCTGCAAGAGAAAGTGCTTGTGCAAAATTCCCTGAAGAATGTGTAACGACACCTTTTTGTTTCTGTTCTTCGGTAAGTTGCATAATTGCATTTGTAGCTCCTCTCATTTTAAACGCTCCTGTTTTTTGAAAGTTTTCACATTTAAAATAAAGAGTTGCTCCTGCTATTTCATCAATTAATTGAGAGCTAAACACGGGTGTTTCATGAATATATGGCTCAATTCTTTGATGAGTTTGAATCAGGTCTTCTTTCTGCATAGGTTTAGTGTTGAATCTAGTTGAGAATTAGAAAATTTTACATCAAATACTTATTTTGATGGTTTTATTCTTCAAATCTAAGATTATATTTTATTATCTATAACTATCTAAAATTATAGTTGTTTTTTCGATTTCAGGATCACACAATCCCCATTTTCTTTAATAAGAATGAAGCATTCATATTCTGGCAAACTCCATCTTTAAATTTATAATCAAAGAATAACTCGTCATTTACAATTTGAGCATCAAAAAAGCGGTTTTCTACTTGATGTAATTCTGATGCAATTTCACAAAGACTTAGATCATGTGTTGCTATAATACCTGTTGCTTTTGCCTTAACTAGTCTTTCTACAAATTTACGAGATCCTGCTGCTTTGTCTTTACTATTAGTGCCTTTTAGGATTTCATCAAGGATAATAAAGTACTCGTCTTTTTCTAGGGCATTTACAATTTTTTTAAGCTGTGTTAACTCTGAAAAGAAATAAGAGGCGTCATCACTTAAAGAGTCTGATGTTCTCATGCTACTAATCAATTTAATAGGGCGATATTCGCATGATTTTGCACAAATAGGCAATCCTATGTTTGACATCACAATTTGTAAAGCAACGGTACGCAAAAACGTACTTTTCCCAGCCATATTGGCTCCAGTGATGATTAAAAACTGCTCTTTGTCTATAGTAATGTCATTATCTATTCTTTTATGAGTATTAAGCATTGGATGCCCCAGTTCTTTGGCTTTGAGTATACTATTGTTTGATGTTATCTTTGGGTATACATAGTTGGGGTGATTAAAGGTAAAATTACCCAGAGAATTATACGCATCAAAAAAGGCAATAACCTCGAACCATTGTGCTACTTTATTATGATTTTTGGCAATCCATCGTTCGATACGATAACTCTGTAGAATATCCCATAATAGTAATCCGTTGGCAAGAACTCCAAACATCATATTATTACGTTGATCAAAGGCATTAAGAATACTAGCAAACTGTTTTAGGGTTTGCGAAGCTTTTTCTTTGTCGCTAATTACCAATTGTTGTTTTTCTTGTAATAGGGCGGCTTCAAAATTTGCATTTTCAATTTTATCTACTAGCTTATAATACTGCTCAAAGGTATCTTTTACTTTATTGGCATTACTATATAGTTTGTTGATTTTTTTAAGCTGTGTCCCGGTTATCCCCAAGCCAATAAAAAACCAAATCAAAAACATAGTAAAAGTAATCATATCCAGAAATAGTAGCGTTAATAATATCAACGAGATGCCAGATACTATTGTAGGGAGTCTACGCATTACCTTAGGGACAAAAGAGGTGTAGTTTTGTAACCATTTTTGTATTAAAGAAACCGAAACTGTTACATTAACCAATGATGCAATGGCACTAAATTCTTGTCGCCATTCGGGGAGTTTTGAGGTGTTTTTTATTGCTTCTTGTTTTTTCTCGATATGATTAATAGCATTAGCACTAAGGATAGTTGCTAATTTGTTTTTTCCGGCAAGGGTAGTTGTGCGATTGGCATATTGAAAAAAAGATTGCTCTCCAAAAAGGTCGATATCATGACTATAAGGATGTGTAGCATCGATATACTCTTTTCCTGGAGTAAGCTTTGTTACATCACCTTCAAAAACATCAAGCTCTAGTGTGTTGATGTCGATTAGCTTTTGTAGTTTATTTTTAGAATAAGAGAGATCGGTATGTCGGTTTACTAAAAATATAAAAGCTGTAATTCCTATAATACTACTACCAATGATAATCTGGGTATTGGGATATCCAAAGTATATCCCGGCTACTATTGCCAAAAAAACAAACAGACGTATAGTACTAGAGATGGTAAGTTGTTTTTTTATTTTTTTTAGCGATACAGTATGAAGAGAAATTTGCTCTTTATAAAATTGTTGTGGGTTGTTCATTTTGTACTTATCAAATGAGAATATCGAATACCTCTCTGTAAAAAGGGTTGAGACTACAAAACTCCCTTATTATCCCTAGAGATGGTTGTCAATGATTCTAATGTTTTTTTACTATTAAAGATTTTCTAATTCTTGTTTTACCTTTTTGGTCAGACCACTTACTACTAAGTCATAAGAGTGATTGATCAATTCGAGTATCATATTAGTAGGTAAACTACCAGAAAAGTTAACAGTATTCCAATGTTTTTTACTCATATGATATCCTGGAGTTATTTCTGGGTGATATTCGCGAAGTTCGATAGCACGATCAGGATCACATTTTAAGTTTACACTAAAAGGCATTCGATTTAATCCTGTTAAAGCAAACATTTTACCCATTACTTTAAAAACCAAGGTGCTTTCATCGAAAGGGAATTCTTCTGTAACTCCTTTTTTTGATAAACAATATTCTCTAAATGCTTCGATGTTCATTTTTAAAAGGTTATATATTTAATTTTCCCATCACCCATGAAGGGTTGTCTATACTATCAAATCCAAACTGCTGATACAATTTATGAGCATCTTTTGTAAGTAACATCCATCTTCGAATGGTTTGTAGTTTGGGGTGACCCATAACAGCTTGCATTAATTGCTTAGCATATCCATTTCCTTGTTGTTGTTCTATAATAAATACATCCATTAAGTATGCATATACTACATAATCGGTTAACACCCTTGTAAAACCGATTTGTTTTTCATCGAGATAAATCCCGAAACACATCGAATGTTCGATAGTGGTTTGTATTTGTTCTTTAGTCCTTCCTTTTGCCCAATACGAGCGAGTTAAAAACTCATGGATAAAGTTGATATCTAATTTTTCTTTATCGGTAGAAATAACTATACTCATTGCTCTTTATTCTAACTGTTTTGCGTCTTTATTATTGTTTTCGATTTTTAAAGCAGAATAATCCAATGTCCATCCAATAGATTCTGCAAGAGTTTCCATAAGTGAAATAGCTGTTAGGGCTTCTTTTTTTGCAGATTCCATGAGTCCACTCTGAGGGATTTTATCTTTTATAAATTGCTTAGCTTCTTTGTTAAGATCTGTAAGGTCACCAGAGGTAAAAGGATTTAACCAACCTTCTTTTTTGTCATAGTACTTAAAATCGGTTTCTATAGTTAAGAGTTTTGGCTGCGGAAAATGGGTAAGGATAATTCGTTTATTTTTGGTATCACTCTCTAGTGCTATTTGGGATAAATCAAATCCTACATATGCTTTGGCTTCAATAATAATTAATGCTTTTTTGGTTCCTGAGAGTAATTTGAAAAACTTTTCTTTTACGCTTTCATAATGGTAGATTTCAGCAAAATCGCCTTCAACAGTAACTAACTTGCAAACGCTTTTGATTTTTTCTTTAAGTACAACAGATTGTGTTTGTACAGATGATTTATTTTTTGCGGCACTAAATCTTGCAAAAATAAAATAGGCTAGAATAGCCCCCCCTAAAAGTCCAATAAACAATAACTCCATGGCGTAAAGATATGAAGAATATCGTTTAAGAAAATAAAGGTGTTCATATTAATTAACCATTAGAGAAAACCCTTCTTTAATCAAACGATCAACATGATTTTTGCCTACTTTTATAGTAATTGTAGGGCCAGAACAAACCTCGCAGGCTTCGCACATTGCGATATCTTTTGGAGTAATATTTTCGAAATCTTTAAGCTCGATGTTTAAGTCTTTTAGGTAGTTGTACACTTTATTTTCTAATGTATTTCCTTCTGCATGTAACCACGGTTCTTTGCATTGCTTAGTCGTTATTTTAAGCTTTGCCAAATCGGTATTAGAATCTGTTTTTTTGTTATCATCACCAGAACAGGAGAATGAAAAAGTAGTACATAAAAAAAGAACACTAAAAAATTTCAGTAAGGAAGAAAATGGTATTGTTTTCATGATTTTTGAACTTTGATCTATTACCTAGATGAAATGCTATCAAAAAAGTTGTCTGTAGAGATTGTTATATTTTAGTTAAAAATTTTAATCTAGTCCCTTTTTACCTATTTCGCCCAGATGTGTGAATTTAAACCCTTTTTCATATTTTAGACCATATCCCAGAACCCTGTCGAAAGCAGCGTGCGAAAAAAGAATGATTCCTGAAAGTTGTATTAATTCGTTCGAGAAATATATTCCTATAACATATATCGAAATTGCTATCCCTTTATGATGAAATATATTATAAGTGAATGCTCCAATTTTATTATTTATAATGTATCCTAACATTCCAATGTCGGGTATAAGGAATAAAGCTAAAAATAACCACCATGAGTAGGGTAATAAACCAAATAAATATACTCCTAATCCGAGCATTGCAATTTCTTCAAGTTGCAGAGTTGTTTTCATTTTCACAACATTTTATACAAGATAGGTTTACTTGGTGAGGCATCATTTACAAAAGATGCTATCTGAAGATTAAGAAGATATTGCCCATCTGGGATTTTGGGATCTACATAAATCATTTCTGTGATGGTGGCATGATGTCGGGTTGCTTTGGGATAGTCCCAGAAGGCCTTGTGGGCTAATAATTTTCCATCATCTTTTTCTTTATCTACCGACGGCAAATCAATGAGAAGATGTTCTATATTCAACTTTCTAATATAGGTAGCAGCTTCTTCTGTAAGATACGGCCAGTTGGTATTAGAGTAGTGTTTATCGCATTTATTCTTTGTATTTGGAAGCGTTCTTATGATAAGTGCTTCGGGCTGTACAGAAGTTATCGCATTTTCAATATGATCTTTGGTGATTATATGATCTTCTTCTTGCTTTTCTGGTAAGATAGAAATGACTTCGGCGATAAAAAAGTAGTGTTTTAATGCATCATTGATATTATAGAATTCGGAAGTGATATGGCCAACACACTCGGTATGAGTACCATGACCATGAGGGTTGAAATAAATATTATTAAAGTTGGTTGAAGCGCCTTCAGATACTTTTCCGATCCATTCTCCATCGGTTACAGGCTCAATTCTTGGGGCATCAATATACCAGGCATTTACATTTTCTTGCGATGCTCTTAAAGGAATGGATATATCTAACGGTTTTGAAAGATCAATTTTGTAAGACTGATTATTGTGTTCTATTGTCGTAATCATATGTTCTTCCAACTATTTTTAGGGAGAAAATCACTCTAAATTTAGTAAGAAAAGATCACTTGCAATACCATCGCTTAAAAACTTTCCTTTTTTGGTTACAAATAATGTATCGCCATCTAAACATAAAAGATGAGTATCAATATGTTTTTGAGCTTGTTTAAGGAGGTACTCTTTGTATTTTTCTCCTAAATCCTTTTCTATTCTTTGCAGAGATACACCCCAAATGGTACGTAATCCTGTCATAATATATTCATTGTAAGTATCGGTAACGGTTAAGTTTTCAATCTCTCGGGGTAGTTGATTTTGTTGTAATGCTTTGATATATTTTACATTGTTATTAATGTTCCAACTTCGTTGTTTTCCGTTATAGGAATGTGCAGATGGTCCAATGCCCAAATAGCGTTTCCCTTGCCAATAAGCAGTATTGTTTTTACTAAAATATCCGGGTTTACCAAAATTAGATAATTCATAATGCACAAAGCCTTCTTTTTCTAAAGACGCTACGAGGATTTCAAAATGTTTTTGTGCCAAATCATCATCAATCGAAGGAATTTTTCCTTTCTCGATCAATTTTGGTAATGCGGTGTTAGGCTCTACTGTTAAGGCATAGCAAGAGATATGCGGCACTTTAAAATCTAATGCTAATTGGATATTTTGTTTCCATTGATTTATTGACATATTTGGGATACCATAAATCAAATCTATCGAGATGTTATCAAAGTAACGAGTCGCCACAGAGAGGCATTTTTTAGCTTCTTTAGCATTATGAGCACGATTCATCATTTTGAGATCTTCTTCAAAGAACGATTGAATACCTATGCTCAAGCGATTTACATTACTTTTGGTCAATAATTTTATTTTTTCTTCGGTAAGATCATCGGGGTTAGCTTCGATTGTGATTTCTGCATTATTAGCAACACGATAGTATTTATAAATCACATCAATAATACGCTGTAACTCATCTATTGATAGTACAGTTGGTGTACCGCCACCAAAGTATATGGTTTTGATCGTTTCGTTAGTGTCAACTTCTGGTTTTCGCAGTTTAATTTCATTACATAGGGCAGTAATCATTTCATCCTTTTTCTTCATTGAGGTCGAAAAATGAAAATCGCAATAGTGGCAAGCTTGCTTACAGAAAGGAATATGGATATAAATACCGCTGATATTGATAGATTTTAGAATTACGATTTATAGATTTGAAATCATCAAAAATCATAATTTGTAATTATTTTTTTATGCGTTTTTCGTTCTGTTTTACAAAAGCCGCCCAACCTGTATAGCTTTTGCCAACGATGTTGGCTCGGCCCATATTATAAAAATGACATACTGCTGCGGCCAGACCATCGGTAGAATCCAGGTTTTTGGGTAAGGTTTTGAGTTGTAAGAGGCTCTGTAACATTTTTGCAACCTGTTCTTTAGTAGCATTACCATTACCGGTAATTGCCATCTTGATTTTTTTTGGAGAATACTCGGTAATTGGTACTTCGCGACTCAGCCCTGCTGCCATGGCTACTCCCTGGGCTCTCCCTAGTTTAAGCATAGATTGTACGTTTTTACCAAAAAAAGGAGCTTCTATTGCGATTTCATCGGGGTGATAGGTGTCAATAAGTTCTATAGTACGTTCAAAAATAAGTTTTAGTTTTATATAATGATCGTCATACTTACCAAGTTGAAGCTCATTTAATTGTAGAAAAGACATTTTTTTATTTTGAACTTTAATAAGTCCAAACCCCATAATTGTGGTTCCGGGATCAATACCAAGTATAATTTTTTCGTTACTCAAAAGAAAGAATATGTTTTATAGTACAAAACTACGCAATTAAGAATAAGTACAGCTTTAATCGATATGTATTACCAAAGGAAGCTTATAGAGTGTAGTGACAGGTGTGCTACGTGTATGAGCAGGTTTAACCTCTGGTAGAGAGCGAATACTTTTTTCTAAACGGTCTTTTAGATCTGGAATTTGCGCTTCTATATCGGGCGGTAAATTAAAATCTTCGAGTATGATTTTCCCCTCATTGGTTATAAGTAAAGGAACCCAGATGGTATCATTAACAGCTTCTTTTACAGTAATCGTATGTTTTATAAGATCGTTATGTATATGTTGTGTGATTGTATTCTGAAAGCATTGTTCTAGTTCTTCTTCAGATTTTCGTTTACAAACTGCAAATAGCGGAGGTTGTTCTACCTCATTCCAATTTAGTTTCTCTAATCCTTCTTTTATGATATCGTCTTTATGCTCTTTTTTAAGCACAAAATCTTTACATGAAAACAACGTAAAAACCAATAGACCTATATACCAATTCCTTACACTCATTATGCGTAGACTATTTCGGATAGCCAAACTACATAAAATTTTTAAGAGAGAGAAATGATGATATTATTAAAGCCGAAGTTGTGTGCTTCGGCTACCTGATCTTGATCTTTATTAGATTTTATCTTTTCATATTTAAAAATTAATGAGTAGGATCATTATCATTTAGATCTAGAGTAATATTATAAGATGGAACATTCTTACCTTTATCAGTTTTAATAACTGTAAAGTCAAGAATATCTTCACCAATTTCATTTGTTTTCTCATCTTTAAAGTATGCTATACAAACTCCATCTACTGTTTTTTCGGCATAATTGTCACCATATGAGATAATAAGCCTGTATTCATTTTCGGGTATATTTCTAATAAAATACACTTCATTTCTTTTTATATAAGCTGTTCTAATACTTTTTTCTGTATCTAATGTAACAATTTGAACTATGACTTCAGCAGTATTACCAGTTGTAATCCTTAGATAATTATCTAGTTTTTTGTCGTACGAAGAATTTTGATTAGGACATTTGGGCTCAGCCTGCCCATAATTATCTCCATTAACAGTGGTGTTTGATTCTTCAGAAGACCCATCAGGTAATTCTGATTCTTTTTTTGTCATATCAATAGATAAATTATAGGATGGTATATTTATTCCTTTTTCCGTTTTTAGAATATTGAAATCTAGAATATCATCACCAATTTCATTTGCTTTTTCATCTTTAAAGTATGCTATGCAAACTCCGTCTACTGTTTTTTCAGCATAATTGTCACCATATATGATATTGATCGTGTATTTTCCTTCAGGTATATTTCGTACAAAAAAAGTTTGATTTTTTAAAAAATGAATAGTTCTTATTTTTTCCGAAGTTTCGGTGGAAATAATATCAAGAATAGCTTCAGAACTTTTTCCGTTTCTTACTTTTAAATAATTGTCAAGGTTTTTATCGTATAAAGATTGTAGATTGGGACATCGAGGTTCATGGCTTATTGATGGATTTGAGGAATCAGAATTTTCATTACTTTTTGAATTTTCAACAGTGTTAGTTAACTGGTTTGATTCTTCAGCGCAAGAGGTATAAACAAGTATTCCTGCAAGGATAGGAATCAATAGTAGATATTTAAATTTTGCTATAGTCTTAGATTTGGATTTTTGTAACATAAGAATTCGTTTTTTGATTAATGATTGATTAAAAAATTGATTGACAAATGTGATTTTCTGTGTTTGAAAAGTCACATTTAATAATTGTTCGATATAGTTTTTTTTATCTATAGTTGCAATAACAGTTGCATCTGCGATATATTCGTGTAATATGGTAATTCTAGATTGGTATATGTGTATTATTGGATTCCACCACAGTACAATCTTAAGTAGTTCGAACCATACTTGATCTAATGAATGTTTCTGTTCGACATGTACAATCTCATGGATTAGGATTTGCTTTTTTTCTGCTTCACTCAAAGTATCTCCCAGATAAATAGTATTCCAAAAAGAAAAAGCCTGATTGCTATTTGGAAGGGTGATAATCTTTTTGCTATTAAAATTAGTTTTAAACGAAACAGTTTTCAAAACTTTAAGTTTATAAAACTTTAGTATAAGTAACAATAAACTTAACCCCGCTCCGGTACAATATATAACCATCCACCAATTCGTCGAGTTTTGATCGGCTCCTGTTGTGCCAAGAACAACTAAGTTTTCAGAAGAAATTGTAATAACCCGTTCTAGTTTTGTAACATACACTTGAGATGTTTGATTTCTAAAGGCCTGGATTTTTACAAAAGGCAGAACTAATGATAAAAGCGGTGTAATAATCAAATACAACCTATTCCAGTTAAAGAAGGTGTCCTTTTTATGAAAAACATCATAAAGCACTAGAAATAGTACTTGAAAAATAACAGTTTGTAGTAGGTAGTAGAGCATGATTTCTATTTTTCTTTATCTAATTCTTTTAAAATCTGTTCGAGATCTTTGATATCCATATCGTTCTTTTTTACAAAAAAAGAGACCATATTTCTAAAAGATCCATTAAAATAATTGTTCATCAACTTGTTGAGAGATTGATTGCTATATTCTTCTTTTTTAACAAGAGGGAAGTAGATATATCCTTTGCCTTTTTTACGATGAGAAACAAATTTTTTGTTTTCCAGAATTCTTATGATGGTAGAAATGGTGTTGTATGCAGGCTTGGGTTCTGGCATTTGCTCAATAATAGAAGCGACATTAGCTTCTTCTAGTTGCCATAACCACTGCATTACTTCTTCTTCTGCTTTTGTGAGTTGTTTCATCTATTTGTTATTAAATTTAGGTTCAGTAAAGCGAAAATAATTTAACTAAAAACTTAGTTCTATAAAACAAATATAACTAAAAAATTAGTTTAAACTAATTTTTTAGTTAAAAAAATGAAGATAGGATGTGTGTTAAAAAACTAAGATTCAGAATTAATCGTTACCCGTTATTCGTTTTTGCGAAGATAAGTTGATCTCTGTTGTTTGTACTTCAAATACAATAGGTAAGGTATATACGTCTTCAAAAACTTCTTTCTCTTTTGAGGAGGTTTTTTCTGATTTTGGAATTGTATACGGAAAAGATTGTAGGGTTTTTATGGCTTCTAATTCTAGCTCCATAGATGATGACTTTGCCTGGATATCAACTATTCGACCAATTTGATCGATTTTAAATCGCACGTACACTCTGTTGGTTCCTGGTTTTGCATATGGTGTTATTTCGGCAATATTATAATTGGCATCTACAAATTCTTGTATTACGGTAATAATGCAGTTTTGTCTTATGCGTTCATTGGTCGAATCTTTGCATTTTAGAATTGGATTATTTTGGGAAAAAGATGCCGAAAATATCATCAATCCAAAAAGTAATACTAAAAAAGATCGCATAATTTTGGGGTAGTTTTAAATCAATTATAGGTTTATTTGTATTTGCCGGAGCAAAAAAATAAAATAAAAATGTATTAAAATAGATATGAAAGCATTAATAGATGAAACGCATTGTTAATTGATATTGGCGTAACAAATCAGAAACATTTTCGTCATATAAATAAAGAGTATGGATATAGCGTTAATCATCATAGGATTTTTATTTTGCCTTCTGGGTTTGGTAGGAAGTTTTCTTCCTGTATTACCTGGGCCGTTTACTTCGTGGATAGGGTTGTTGATTATTCATTTTACAGATGCTATCCCACAAAACTGGACTTTTTTAGGAATTACTTTAGGGATATCTATAGTGGTTTGGGTTCTTGATTATATCGTTCCTGCTCTGGGTACAAAACGGTTTGGAGGTACCAAATATGGGATGATAGGTAGTTCTATTGGCCTTATTATTGGGATCATTTTTATGGGGCCTTTTGGTATCATAATAGGTCCTTTTGCAGGAGCTTTTATTGGTGAACTTATAAGAGATAGTAGTGAGTCTTCAAAAGCATTAAAGGCTGCTTTTGGTTCCTTTATTGGTTTTTTGGCTGGTACATTTCTTAAGTTTATCGTATCTGTAGGATTCCTTATATTCTTTTTTGTAAAAGTATGGGAGAATTGGGGAGAACTGTTTTAAGTTCCTGTGCAAATACTATAATTACATTATTTTAGCGTGTAGATAAGTTTTGTGGTAATAGAAGCCGTTTTTTCTCTTGAAGAAGTGTTTAGTGCTCCACCCCAGGAATGATCTTCTCCAGAATATTTGCCAGTTATTTGAAAAATACCCATTTTGGCAAGAGTTAGCTCGCCGAGTGTTGATCCAGAATTCTTTGCTATTTTCTCTGCTCTTAATTGCGCATTTTCGGTTGCTTTTGAAATCATTTCGATTTTTAGCTCTGCTAGTTTTGTATAGTAATATCGCGGTTTTTTTGAAGAAAACTGAACTCCTTTGTTTAATAATATTGTGATCTCTCTAGATATTTTTTCAACCTTTTCGATTTCATTAGAGTTTATTTTTATGGTTTGCGATAGTTGATATCCTGTAAAGCTTTCACCAAGATAATTACCAGTACTAGAGTAATTTGATTTTGTAATACGATTGGTTGTCACTGCATCAAAAACTACAGTTTTTATATCGATACTGTTAGCACTTAAATAATCGGTAACCGTTTTTTTATCTTCTTTAAGATCGTTATACGCTTGTTGCAGGTCGGTATTTGCTTTGATGAATTCTCCTTCCCAAACAATAAGATTTGAAGTGAAATTGGTGGTACCATGACCTGTTACTGCAATTGTTCTTTCGGGTTTATTGCGATTCATATACGCATTCCCTAAAACTATAGAAGAAATAACTATGGCTAACGAAAATAAAACAGAACTAATATTGGTTTTCATTTTTTTGAAATTTTATGCAGGTCTAAGGTAAGCATAAAAAAAGCGTTGAAATCCCCAGAATACAGTGAATTTTAGATGATTAATTGTTAAAATTATGATTATGTGTTCTTATTTTGAACTTGATCAGAAAAGAATCATCTTTCAAACTTTGAATTATGTATACTGTGTATATTGGATTCATTTTATATTGAATTAAAAAAAGCCTCTCCAAATTTATGGAAAAGCTTCTCATCGGTTTACTACTAAACCATTCTCACATTAAACGTGAGACAACACAACATTTTCTTGCTAAAAAAAAGCCTCAACAAATATTGAGGCTTTTTTGCAATTTTGCGGTCTGGATCCCGAGTACTCGGGAAACCCGCGATGTCAATTTTTATTTTGAATTAACCTGAGGTAGAAATTTTTATTTTTCTGTTTTTTAAGAAAACGTTCTCTTTTGATTGCATCACTTTTTGAAGAAAACTCTTCGGTATAAACTAGTTTCCACGGAATTTTTTTAGAAGTATATCTACTGTTTCCATTATTGTGTTTGTTTATTCTTTCTTCAATATTAGCAGAGTATCCGATATAAAAAGAATCATCTTTCAAACTTTGAATTATGTATACTGTATATATTAGATTCATTTTATATTGAATTAAAAAAAGCCTCTCCAAATTTATGGAAAAGCTTCTCATCGGTTTACTACTAAACCATTCTCACATTAAACGTGAGACAACACAACATTTTCTTGCTAAAAAAAGCCTCAACAAATATTGAGGCTTTTTTGCAATTTTGCGGTCTGGACGGGACTCGAACCCGCGACCCCCTGCGTGACAGGCAGGTATTCTAACCAGCTGAACTACCAGACCAAAGCCTTATTGCGGATGCAAATATACACCTCATTTTATTACCTGCAAATGTTTTTTTTGTTTTTTTTGTTTTTGAAATAGTTAACTTATATAAATTTCTGTCTTTCAACAAAATAAGTGGTTAATATTTTATCAAAATCTTTTGTGGTATCGGCCTCAACATATTTTATACCATATTGAGCACATTTCATTTTTAAATCATAAAAATAAGAAGATACTGCTTTTTGATAATTATCTTTTATGTTATCGGCATATAAATTGATATGATCACCTGTTTCTACATCTACAAATCGAGTAGGTCGGTTGCTAAAATCAAAATTTAATTCTTTCTCACTATCAAATGTATGAAAAAGAATAACCTCATGTTTGTTGTATTTAAGATGTCTAAGAGCTTCAAATAATTTTTCGGGATTAGAGGTCGCTTGTAGCATATCTGTGAACAAAAAAATCAATGATCGACGATGTATTTTTTCGGCAATCAGATGTAGAAACTTAAACGTATCCGTATTTTTGCTTTTGGAGGTACTCGTTATAGTTTTATTTAATTGGTTAAGTAGCATTTGATGATGTCTCTCACTACCTTTTTCTGGAGCATAATAATCATATTCATCACTATAAATGCTTAATCCAATAGCATCACGTTGTTTTTTAAGAATATTCATTAAACAGGCCGTTGCTAACACCGAAAAACTAATTTTGTTTAATGAGCCCAGGTGATGCTCCTTTACATAAGGGTAATGCATAGAAGAAGAATTGTCGATAATGATATGACATCTTAGATTTGTTTCTTCTTCATACCGCTTGGTAAATAGTTTATCTGTTTTGGCAAAAAGTTTCCAGTCTATGTGTTTAGTGCTTTCTCCGTTATTATACACTTTATGTTCTGCAAACTCTGCAGAAAAACCATGAAAAGGACTCTTATGCATACCAGAGATAAAACCTTCTACGACTTGCTTGGCAAGTAGCTCCAGGTTAGTAAACCCTCCGGTTTTATTAATCTCTTTTTGAATGTCCATAGGTAATGTTCTTTTATAAAAAGCGAAGATCTATATCCTTAATATATTAATGATAACAATATACGTATTACAAAATTAGTATTCATAAAAAAAAGGTTTGACATATAGCCAAACCTTTTTTATTTTTTAATAATGTTCTTCTACAAAAGAGAGTCTAATGCTTCTGCATATACATTCTTAGGAGAAACTCCTACCTGACGTCCTACTACTTCTCCATTTTGAAAAACCAATACTGTAGGAATATTTCTTACACCGTATTTTGCAGCAAATTCTTGATTTGCATCAACATCTACTTTGCCTACAACGGCTTTTCCATTATACTCTTCACTAATTTGTTCGATGATAGGGCCTACCATTCTACATGGACCACACCAAGCTGCCCAAAAATCAACCAATACAGGTTTGTCACTTTTAAGTACTACCTCGTCAAAAGTAGCGTCTGTTATTTCTAGTGCCATAGTTATTTATTGTTTAAAAATTCTTATTATTTTAAATATTCACAAAATTAGTCAATAATTCTACCAAAGCTTACATCAGTAATATTTGTTTTGACTATAGGGTTATTTGGTTTTCTGATACCAAATATAATATGAAAGTATTACTTTATAGCAAATTACATCTCAAAAATGAGTGATATGAGCTTAATTATTTTAGAATTTTAAGTTGTTTGGATAGATGTTGTATTGAAACCAGATGAGAAAATAATACAATAGGAACTACTACTGATGCTAACCAAACAAATGGAAAATACAACAAAGCAATATTAGGCTGATCAAAGCCAAACTGCTGAAATGGGAAAGGAAAGGAAAGTATAGCATTTACCACTATAAATAATAATAAGAATAAGCATACCAAATTCCATCCTATTAGAAATTTGGGAGAGGCGATTTTGTGTATATATCCAAAATAATATATAAATGGAGCTGTTATTCCTGCAAGAATATCAAAATTTCTACCCGAAAAAGTCATGAGTTCTGGTATAGATTGGTGTAAAAATAACCAGTATAATACGAACTCTATCGGTATTCTTATGATATGGAGTAATGTGAGTATTTTGATATTAAGCTTACTAATAAATGTCTTTCCTTTTTGCATAAAAAACAAGAGAATGATAAATAGCAGAGGAGGAATAATAGCTAAACTAAAGCGAGGAGGTAGTGAAGTATCTAAATAAAAAGATGAATATCCTAATATCGCCTGTATACTTGCCCATATTATAATAAGAGACAAAACTCTTTTTGAACTATGCGATGCTTTGTAAAATAAAAAAACAGTAATACACGTGGTGATAATAAAAATAATTGAAATATAAGGGGCTAAATTTTCTAACATAACAGAGTTTTATACCTAACAAAATTGCTGCGTATTATATAGTGTTATGAGCAATTGTACTTGGTGTTATTTGAGTACATGTTTTTTGTTACAACATATAATCAAAACAAATGTAGTAGGTTCCCAAATCAAAATTCTTGACTTATGACAAGAAAAGTAATAAGCGATAAGTTTCTGGTAGTTTTCTAGGTATAAGAAAATTATATTCGACTTAACTGTTTTTTATTACCAGTTTTTTTTCATAAATCACAAACTACTTCTGTATATAGATAGTTTAATTTAACTTATAATAGATGGATTCATCCTCAAGAGCTATCAGTAATTCTTGAGAAATGTTTACTTTTTGTTTTCGACTAGGCATGTGCAATTTTAATTGTTCGGCCATTTCGTAGATTACAAAATTAAGTGTATGATTTCCCGAATGTTCTGTTAGTAATTCTTTTAGGTTGTCTATTCTAGAATCAGAAAGCTCATTAATATCCATTTGAATTGTAAGCTTTCTTGCATAGGTTTCCATCACATCGTGTAGTAGTTGGAAACTATTAAATTGTATCCTTGGATCTCCTTTTTTGCCTGTATCACGATTTACCCAGCCTTCTTTAATAAAAGCTTTGGCATATACAAATGTACTTTTAACCAGGAAAGGACGATGTTTTAAATACTCTTCGCCAAAAATTCTGAATTCATGGGCTGTGTTATAATCTTCTATCACAAATGTAGCCCAGCCTTTACCGTTTTTGGATGTGCGATGTTCTACGTTAGAAATTACTCCTCCAAAAGAAATTTCACGATTAATGTTGCTTTCGAGATCTGCAAAATTAAGCAAGGTACCATTACAGAAATATTTCATTTCATATTTAAAATCATCTAGCGGATGACCAGAAAGATATATTCCTACTACTTCTTTTTCTCGGGCTAATTTTTCCATTGTTCCCCATTCTTCACAGGGTGGTACAATGGGTTCTGGGATTTGTACATCGCTCGACTCTCCGAATAAACTAACTTGTGAAGAATTTTCACTTTCCTGAAATTTGGATCCATATCGTACTGCTTTTTCTAAGAAAGTGACACCATCTCCTTCTTCATGAAAGTATTGTCCTCTATGAGTTTCAGAAAAGGAATCAAAACCTCCTGCCAAAGCTAAGCTTTCAAATGCTTTTTTGTTAGCTGCCCTAAGATCGATACGTTTAGCGAGGTCAAAGATCGATCTGTATGGTCCGTCTTCTTTTCGGCTTTCTACTATGGTGGCTACAGCACCAGTTCCTACTCCTTTAATAGCTCCCATTCCAAAACGAACGGCCCCATCTTTGTTTACCGAAAATTTACGGTAGGATTCATTTACATCGGGTCCAAGAACATCTAGCTTCATGCGTTTACATTCTTCCATAAAGAAAGTAACCTGTTTGATGTCGTTCATGTTATTAGAAAGCACAGCTGCCATATATTCTGCGGGATAATGTGCTTTAAGATATGCTGTCTGATATGCAATCCAGGCATAGCAGGTAGAGTGAGATTTGTTAAATGCGTAAGCAGCAAAAGCTTCCCAGTCTTTCCATATTTTTTCTAGTTTGTCTTCTGCATGGCCTTTTTCTGAAGCTTGTTTTATAAACTTAGGCTTCATCTTATCAAGTACTGCTTTTTGTTTTTTACCCATTGCTTTACGAAGTACATCGGCTTCACCTTTGGTGAAATTTGCTAGCTTTTGCGAAAGCAACATCACTTGCTCTTGATACACTGTAATTCCGTAAGTCTCTTTTAAGTATTCTTCACAAGCTTCGAGGTCATAGATAATTTCCTCTGTACCGTGTTTTCTATTGATGAAACTAGGGATATATTCTAATGGTCCTGGGCGATACAAGGCATTCATTGCAATAAGATCGGCAAAAACAGTAGGCTTAAGTTCCTTCATGTATTTTTGCATCCCGGGAGATTCATATTGGAACACCCCAACAGTTTCTCCTCTTTGGAAAAGAGCATAGGTTTCTTCGTCGTCAAGAGGGAAATTTTCGGGATCTAATTCTACTCCATGTTTTGCTTTTACAATCTTAACAGTATCCTTAATTAAGGTTAATGTTTTTAATCCCAGGAAATCCATTTTTAGTAACCCGGCATTTTCTACCACAGAGTTGTCAAACTGTGTGCAATACATATCAGAATCCTTAGCTAATGCTACGGGGACAAATTTGGTAATGTCGTCTGGTGTGATAATAACACCGCAGGCGTGAATCCCAGTGTTTCTAACAGAACCTTCTAATACTCTTGCCTGGTTAAGTGTTTCTGCTTCAAGGTCACTACCTTCGGCAATATTAAGAAGTTCGTTAACTTTTTCTAACTCATCACTTCTAAATTTTTTCTTTAATATAGCTTCGTCTACACCAAAAATCTTTCCGAGTTTCGACATGTTAGGGATAAGCTTTGCAATACGATCTGCATCACCAAGAGGAAGGTCTAGTACTCGTGCAGTATCTCGTATAGAAGATTTTGCCGCCATTGTACCGTAAGTAATGATCTGTGCTACTTGATTGGCACCATATTTTTCGATTACATAATCCATAACACGACCTCGACCTTCATCATCAAAGTCAATATCAATATCGGGCATACTTACACGATCTGGATTTAAGAAACGCTCAAAAAGTAAATCGTATTTAATAGGATCGAGATTAGTGATCCATAGACAATAAGCTACTGCTGATCCTGCTGCCGATCCACGACCGGGGCCTACAGAGACTCCCATATCCCGAGCTGCACGAATAAAGTCTTCTACAATCAGGAAATATCCCGGATATCCGGTTTTTTCAATTACTTTTAATTCAAAATCCAGACGTTCATCTATTTCAGGAGTAATTTCATCGTAACGAATCTTTGCGCCCTCATAGGTGATATGTCGTAGATATGCATTTTCCCCTCGTTTGCCACCATCGATTAAATCTTCTTCAGATTGAAATTCTTCTGGGATATCAAAAGCTGGTAACAATACATCTCTGGCAAGCTCAAAAGGTTCTATTTTATCTACAATTTCCTGAATGTTTATGATGGCTTCAGGCAAGTCTTTAAAAAGGCTTTTCATCTCTTTCTGAGACTTAAAATAGTACTCTTGATTGGGTAATCCGTATCGATATCCTCTACCACGACCAATAGGGGTAGCTTGTTTTTCTCCGTCTTTTACACATAAAAGAATATCGTGGGCATTAGCATCTTCTTTTTCACAGTAATATGTGTTGTTAGAGGCAACGAGTTTAATGTTGTGTTTTTTGGCAAATTGAATCAATACCTGATTTACTCTATTTTCATCTTCTTGGTTATGACGCATAATCTCGATATAGAGATCATCTCCGAATTCCTGATGCCACCATAGTAATGCTTCTTCAGCTTGTTTTTCTCCAATATTGAGCACTTTACTAGGAACTTCACCATACAAGTTTCCGGTAAGGACAATAACATCTTCTTTATATTGTTTGATGACTTCTTTGTCAATCCTGGGAACATAATAAAATCCATTAACAAAAGCGGTAGAAGACATTTTGGCCAGATTGTGATACCCGTTTTTGTTTTTTGCTAACAGTACTATTTGATATCCGTTATCTTTTCTGGACTTATCTGTGTGATTTTCGCAAACAAAGAACTCACAGCCTACGATAGGCTTCATTTCTATACCTTCTGGTTCTTGTCCATTTTCTATTGCTTCGGCATTAGCTGCTTTTACAGTTTTATTGTGATTAGAGACTCCCTGAACAAAATGAAAAGCTCCCATCATATTGGCATGGTCTGTCATGGCGACAGCATTCATCTTATGTTGTGCAGCTACTTTTATTAAATCAGGGATACTGGTTGTTGATTGTAATACCGAGAACTGAGTATGATTATGCAGATGGGCAAAGTCAACTTTATCCAGAACAGCAATATTATCATCGATCTCTTGTTGGGATAAGTTAGAATCTCCTTTTTTTGTAAGAGCTTCCTGGATTTTTTGAGAAGCCTTTTTAAGATTTATGTGTTTTAAACCTATTAGCTGAATCGTTTGAGGATTAGCCTCTACGAAATTTTGAAAATAATCTGGTGCTACATCAAGTTCTTCAATGGTAAAAACTTGTTTACGGATCAATTCAAGAAAACATCGGGTAGTAGCTTCTACATCGGCAGTAGCATTATGTGCTTCGCCAAATGCAGTGCCAAATAGGTGTTGATGAAGTTCTGTAAGTGTAGGGAGTTTAAATTTACCTCCACGACCTCCCGGGATTTGGCATAATTCTGCCGTGACTTCGGTACAGGTATCTAAAACAGGAAGCTCTTGTAAATTATTTTCTAGGCCAAGGCGGTAGAATTCTGCACCCATAATATTAACATCAAATCCAACATTTTGTCCGACAACAAATTTAGTTTTGGATAGGGCAATATTAAATTTATCTAATACTTCTTGTAGTGTAATCCCGTCTTGTGTTGCTAACTCAGTGGAGATACCATGAATTTTTTCTGCATCATATGGGATATTAAATCCATCAGGTTGTACCAGGTAATCCTGATGTTCGATACAGTTTCCCATAGCGTCGTGTAACTGCCATGCGATTTGTATACATCTTGGCCAGTTATCGGTATCGCTAATAGGGGCATCCCATCGTTTGGGTAACCCGGTGGTTTCAGTATCAAAAACTAAGTACATAAAAAGTGGTATTTCAAGAAAATCATCCCTTACAAAGGACTTTCAAAAATAACCAAAATGATACTTCGATTTTCGAAAAGTTATTCAGAATTATTAACTATAGTTTTATGTGTTATCGATACAAGAAGGTAAGTGTATGAAAAAAGCGATCATTTCATTAATGATCGCTTTTTATGAGCAAAGTCGAGTAGGGTAATTATTTAGGGGTAATAAATATTAATAACCAAAATCAAAGGAACCTTGTGATATTTGAGAACCACTTCTGGTTTCAAATTCAAAACTTCCACTAATACATTTGGTTTCGATATCGTGACTCGTAATAATAAGAGTTCCTGACAATGCAGAGGACTTATCATTATTTACTTCGTAAGAAGCACTATAATTCCCAGATCCGGTTAGTGGGTATGTGCCTGGTGCTACATTAGCCATAAACACAATATTTACTTCTTCGGTTTCATTGGTAGCAGTAATGAGAATAGAAGCATCATCTACACCAAATAATTTGGCAGTATGATTATCAGTAATCATTTCTGTATTATTCACCAAAGCAGTTAAAGATGCATTAAGTAAACAAGGGTTAATTTCTTCGGGTACCTCTTCTTCAATTGTACCATTTTCTAATGGTAGTCTATAAAACCATCCATTATTAAAATCTACTGGATTGCCATTGTCATCTTTAAGATCTTTAAAATGAAAATTACCAGAAATTTCATTGTTATATATTTCTGTTATTGACACTTCACCTTCGGTTTCTCCGTCTTTAGAAATGAATTTTGTTTGATTTTTTTGAAAACTAACCTTACTTATAGTTTGAAGAGCAGTCTTATATGTTCCAACATTAGTAGATGTAGTCGTAAAGCTTATAGATTTATCTCCTGAGCTTCCTGATATTACTAATGTACCATCTTCATAAATAACAGCTTTTTTAATAGATGATCTAAATAACTCACCATCAATTTTTGCTTGTAAAGCTGGTGTGTTTATTTCGATATCTGTAGAGCATGAAGTTAAAAAAAGGCAGATTACTGCCATTAGAGGGGTAATTTTTTTAATCATAGGCTTGGGGCTTTAGTATGATTTTCTTACGGAAAAACCGTAAAAATATGTTTACACCTACAAACATATAATGAAAATATTAAGAAAACAACTTTTTCATCGAAAAAAAGCATATTTTATCGATGAAATACACAAAATAATATTTTTTCCTAATAAAAACCGGGATTGACGAGTGTTTTTTGCCATAAAAACAGAGTTTGTGAACCTGTTTTTTATACATTATTTCTATAAATGATTATTTTACAGAGAATAAACTTTTATTTGTTGATTCGAATTGATTAAAAATAGTTATCTTTGCGCCCTTAATTATGAATAGGGTCGAGTACCCAAAAATTAATTTATATGCCTGTTAAAATTAGATTACAGAGACACGGTAAAAAAGGGAAGCCTTTTTACTGGATCGTAGCAGCAGATGCTAGATCAAAAAGAGATGGTAGATTTCTTGAAAAATTAGGAACTTATAATCCTAATGTAAACCCAGCAAGTATTGACTTAGATGTTGATGGAGCTGTAAAGTGGTTACAGAACGGTGCACAACCTACCGATACTGCAAAAGCTATTTTATCTTATAAAGGAGCTTTACTAAAAAATCACCTTGCTGTTGGAGTAAAGAAAGGTGCTTTAACAGAGGAGCAAGCCGAAGAAAAATACCAAGCTTGGTTATCTGAAAAAGAAGGATCTGTTGATGCAAAGAAAGATGCATTGGCAAAGGCTGAAGCGGCGGCAAAAGCTAAAGCTTTGGAAGCAGAGAAAGAAGTAAATGCTAAACGTGAAGCTGCAGCAAAAGCTGAAGAAGTAGAAGAAACTGCTGCTGAAGCGGAAGAAGCTGCTACAGAAGAAGTTGCTGAAGCAGAAGTAACAGAAAAAGCTAGCAACGAAGAAGAATAGTTGCATTATTGACGATGAAGAAAGAAGAATGCTTCTATCTAGGTAAAATCGTAAGTAAATTTAGTTTTAAGGGCGAGGTATTGGTTAAATTAGATACTGATGAGCCCGAAAGTTATACGAAAATGGAATCAGTATTTGTTAACTATAACAATAATCTGGTTCCATTTTTTATTGAAAAATGTTCACTACATAAAAGTGATTTACTACGTATAAAATTTGAGGATGTAGATTCAGAAGAAGATGCAGACGATCTCATGAAAGCAGAACTATACTTACCACTTACGTTGTTACCAAAACTTGAAGGAACTCAGTTTTATTATCACGAAATAATTGGTTTTACTATTATTGATACTGTTTTTGGAGAAGTAGGAATTATTAAAGCTATTAATGACACAACTGCTCAGGCTTTGTTCGAGGTTGATCGTAATGGTATCGAGATTCTTATTCCTATGAATGATGAATTTATTGATAAAATTGATAGAGAGTCAAAAACCATTACTGTTCGTACTCCCGAAGGACTCATTGATTTGTACCTTTAATCTTATTTTACACCCCGATTATGACTAAGCCTTTTGTATTTAAAGACTTTACGGTTCATCAAGATCGATGTGCCATGAAAATAGGTACAGATGGAGTCCTACTTGCAGCCTGGGTTCCTATTAATGATACCGTAACCTCAATTCTTGATATAGGAGCAGGAACAGGAATAATAGCTTTAATGGCAGCACAACGTTCTCAGGCAGAAGTGATCGACGCTATAGAAATCGATGTAGATGCTTATGAGCAAGCTGTCGAAAATTTTGAGGCATCACCCTGGGGAGATAGACTATTTTGTTATCATGCCTCTTTTCAGGAGTTTGTATCAGAAATTGACGATCAATACGACTTGCTAATCAGTAATCCCCCATTTTATGCAGAGGACTATAAAACGTCGGATATAAAACGAGATATGGCTAGATTCGAAGATGCTCTTCCTTTTGAACATCTTTTAATCGGAGCATCAAAACTGTTATCAGATAAGGGGAAATTTGCAATGATTATACCATATAAAGAAGAAACACGTGCTATTGATATAGCTGCACAGGTAAATTTGTTTCCGCAAAAGATCACAAGAGTAAAAGGGACACCAGTTTCAGAAATAAAAAGAAGCTTGTTGTTATTTGGTCGGGATCAAATGAATTTTGAAGCTAATGAATTGGTTATAGAAACGAAACGACATCATTATACAGATGAATATATAAACCTTACCAAGGCATTTTATCTAAAAATGTAATTCATAAAAAAAAGGAAGATGTATATCTTCCTTTTTCTAAATTCAATCACTCTACAGTTTAATTTATATCACCAATAAATTAAACCTTTTCTTATATACCATTAAAGGTTTATCCCTTTTTAGAGATCCATTTTCCATCTGCATCACAGAAAACTTCCATTTCCTTATCACCTTGTTTCAATATTAATCTAAATTCTGAAGCATCTTCTTTAGCTCCAGCACTTTTGATAGTCGCACCAGCATAATCTTTTGCAACTGCATCAAGAACAGGTTGAGGTAAGTTTTCTATAGCTAGATCTATATATTTTTCCTGAACAGGAGTAATTACTTCTGTATCATCATTAGAAGCTACTTCCTGAGCATTCATGTTTTGAGTTCCTACTAATAATCCAAAAGCTAATACCGGTAATACAAATAAATTTTTCATTGTTATTATAATTTTAGTTTTAATAAATTTTTAATGCTATTATGTATTTATGTATAGAATAATTATGCCAGAAGAAATAAGAGATATTTTTTTAAACTTAAAAGACTGATAAACAGTTTATTATATGTTTTTTTTGGAATAATATTTTTTCCTTTAAAAGGCTTTGTTTGTGTAGAAAAAAGAGGTGAACTGCGGAAATTATACACAAATTTTTTGGTAGACGGATATAATGAATTTTAACCTCTGTAAAAAACTAAATTGACTTTGTTATCAAAATGAATGCAATAAAGTAACGTATTTGGATGTCTTTTTGATCAAAAAATATTAAATGCAATAGCAGAATGATCAATCTCTTTAAAAATGTCAAAAAAATTGCTTGCTTTTTTAGCATTACCTACATTTGTTTTGCGCTTATATGCAGTAATTTAGAAAATATTTTAAAAAATGAAACCAGATTTATTCCAGGCACCAGATTATTACCAAATTGACGAATTATTGAGTGATGAACATAAAATGGTTCGTGATGCTGCTCGTAGTTGGGTAAAACGCGAAGTATCTCCTATTATAGAAGATTTTGCACAGCGAGCAGAATTCCCTACACAGATTATTAAAGGACTTGCTGAGATAGGAGCATTTGGACCTTATATACCCGAAGAATATGGTGGTGCTGGGTTAGATCAAATTAGCTATGGTTTGATTATGCAGGAGATAGAGAGAGGAGATTCTGGAGTACGATCTACATCCTCTGTACAATCTTCATTGGTGATGTATCCAATTTGGAAATACGGCTCTGAAGAACAACGAAAAAAATACTTACCCAAGTTAGCATCTGGAGAATTTATAGGATGCTTTGGTCTTACAGAACCCGATCATGGATCTAACCCTGGCGGGATGACTACTAATTTTAAAGATAACGGAGATCATTACTTGCTTAATGGGGCTAAACTATGGATTTCTAATGCGCCTTTTGCTGATATTGCAGTGGTTTGGGCCAAAAATGAAGAAGGAAGAATCCATGGGCTTGTCGTAGAACGTGGTATGGAAGGATTTACAACTCCAGAGACACATAATAAATGGTCACTTCGTGCTTCTGCAACCGGAGAGCTAATCTTTGATAATGTAAAAGTGCCAAAAGAAAATATATTACCAGCTAAAAGTGGGCTTGGAGCACCACTGGGATGTTTGGATTCTGCACGATATGGTATTGCCTGGGGAGCGATTGGTGCTGCTATGGATTGCTATGATACCGCTCTAAGATATGCCAAAGAACGCGTTCAGTTTGATAAACCTATTGGAGCAACCCAATTACAACAAAAGAAACTGGCAGAAATGATTACCGAAATCACCAAAGCACAATTATTAGCATGGCGATTAGGAGTGTTGCGTAATGAGGGTAAAGCTACTAGTGCGCAAATCTCTATGGCAAAACGTAATAATGTAGAAATGGCAATTAATATCGCAAGAGAAGCCAGACAAATTCTTGGCGGAATGGGAATTACTGGTGAGTATAGTATCATGCGTCATATGATGAACCTCGAAAGTGTAATTACCTATGAAGGAACACACGATATACATTTATTAATTACAGGAATGGATATTACCGGGATGCCTGCTTTTAAATAAGAAACGCTGAAATTCCTTATATCAAGTTGTCTGAAAATAAATACCTATAACTTATTAATCTGAACCAGTCAAGGACCATTTGGCTACCCACTTTCAAATGGCTTCGACCGGTTCAGTGTTACATAAACTTATACTGCATTCAGTTTTTTGGTGAAGAATGACTTGGTTTAGTATATCATGATCTTATTATCCAACAGAAGAGTGTAATTCTGTTGTACTTCTTTCCTTAATAAAGAATCCAAATTTAAAACCTACAGATTTTACATAAACATAACTTTGTAGGTCGATATCATATTCTAAAGGAGCATTTAGTTCCTTCATAATGTTGATGATACGATAGAGTTTTGTTTTTGAAATTCCCAATCGCTCTGCTAGTTCTACAGGGTTTCCTGTAGCTTTTAAACGAATTAGTTGGTCGATTCGATTCATAAGCTCAACGTGTTTGATGATAACATTCATAATTATTTCTTTAGAGTGAAGATTGAATTATTAGATTAATCAATATATATGGGGTTCATATATTTATGTCATGACATAAAATTTTGTTACCTCGTATATCCTATTTTTTTAACGGGTAATATTTTTTTAGTTAGATTAGTTATAAATGTTTTGTTTAGAGTACTATAGTTATGAATGTGATGTGCCGAAAAACAAGTGTTTTAACTATAGTATATAGTGAGAGAGAAAAGATATAAGAGATAAGTGCTTTATAGAATTGTGTTGATCTTGTTTCAGAATCTTTTCAGATCTATACAATTTAATATAAGCTGATATGGAGAAAAATATTATTTGTTTTTTTCTAAGGCATTAAGTAACCTTGTAGCTTTATCTTTATATGCTCCATTATAAGTAATGATTTCTTTAAGAAGTGGAATACTTTTTTTAGGAGTATTTAATTTTAAATAGGTGAGCGATAAATACCACTTGGCAACTTCATAATACTTACCGCTACTTTTAATGTCTTTAAATAAAGAAACAGCTTTTTCTTCCTGATCAATATTTAAATAACTATTGCCTAGATATAGCTGTAGTTGATTATTTAAATTTGGGTGTTTTTCTAACACAACAGCGACAGAATCATAAGCACCTTTAGCATAGTTTTTTACAACGCTCTGCATTTCTTCACTATTGGTATTACCTCTCATTGCATCTTCTACAGGAAAAGGTTCATAATAGGCGCCATATAAGTCTTGAGTATTATTATGCTGATTAATATAGGTATACCATAATAGCATTCCTACACCTAATAATATAGCAATAGATGCTGCAATTTTCCAATAAGGAGCAGATGTCGGAGCAGAAAGATTGTTTTGTTCCTCTTTGATAGTAGTGCTAATCTGCATTAATTTTTCTTTAAAATCTAAAGTATCTTGATCACTTAAGGTTTTATGCAGAACCCTGTGCTTTTCGACTTCTTGTTGCAGTTCTGGATTAGTAGCTAATTCTTTTTCAAAAGCAATTATTTCTTCTTCAGGTAACGTATGTGCAAGGTATCCTTCTATTTTATCGAATATTTCTGGAGTTCTTTCCATACTATAATTCTTTTTCAGGGTTTAGTTGTAATTCTTGAAAGGCGTGATCCTTTTCGATCATTTCTATTAAATATCGTTTACATTCAAATTTTTTCTTTCGGGTATATCCTTCAGAATATCCTGTGATATGTGCAATATCTTTCATGCTATTTCCTTGAAAAAGTAAGCTTAGTACCTCACGACATGTATCACTTAGTTTTAAGAAGTGTCTTCGATATATATGCTCTCGTTCTTTATATTCTATATCTTGGATCACTGTGGGGGTAATTATTTCTGCATCCTCAGGTAATTTTTCTGTAATGATCATTTTTTTGTTTTTTCGTAATCTGTTTCTCCACATATTTTTACAAATCCCATAAAAATAGGTTCGTAGTGAAGAATGTAACTCCAGAGAATCCGTTTTTAATTTCTGATATACCAAAATCAACGCATCTTGAAACACATCTTCGGCATCCTCTTCATTGCCAGAGTTTTGTAGGATGTATTGTCTTATATAGGGCAGGTTTTTTCTATAAAATGTAGTAATGACAACCTCATTTCCGGTGACGATACCTTCCAAAATTTTGTGATCCTCGGTAGTATTCATAGGTTCATGTACTATAATAACAGATTGTTACCTTTGGGTGATGTTAAATTGTTGTAAAAGTAACAATTTTAGTTTCTTTGATATCAATATAATAACATATAATTAAGAATGTAAAATAATAGATATGCCCTACGACAAGCTCTAGAGGGGATCGATGAAAATTATAATTGCCTAAACAAAATATGTCTTGAATCTGTAGAAAGACTGAAACTTAATTAGATAACTTATGAAAATATTCGGACATCGTGGTGCAGCTGGTTTAGTCGCCGAAAATACATTAGAATCGATCACCGAAGCTTTGCATTATAAAGTAGATGGTGTCGAGATTGATATACATTGCTGTAAAAGTGGAGAATTGGTAGTGATTCATGATGAAACTTTGGATAGAACTACTAATGGTACAGGAAATGTATCAGAATATACTTTACAGGAGTTACAACAGTTTGAAACAAAAGAAGGATTTACGATACCTACATTGCGCGGAGTGCTGGATATGATCGATGGGCAATGCGAACTTAACATAGAATTGAAAGGGAAAAACACAGCCTTGCCTACTATTAGATTACTAGAAGAATATATCGAAAATACAGATTGGGAATATGATCATTTTATCATCTCTAGTTTTGATCACCCACAGTTGTTCGAATTGAAAGCTGCTACTTCTAATTTTAAGATAGGAGTATTAACTGAAAAAAATATAACCCGGGCTTTACATGTAGCAGAGAGATTAAAAGCATTTTCTATACATCCTCCAATTTTATCACTGACTCGAGATGAGGTAAATCTTGCCAAGGATCAGGGATATAACATATATGTATGGACCGTAAATACAGCAATGCAAATTGAGCAATCAAAATCATGGAAAGTTGAGGGTATCATCACAGATTTTCCGAATTTTGCATGATGAACTATGATTTAATAATTGTTGGTGGTGGTGCAGCTGGTTTTTTTACAGCTATTAATGTAGCAGAAAATGACCCAAAGCTAAAAATAGCTATTCTGGAACGAGGAAAAGAAGTGTTGTCCAAAGTTCGAGTATCTGGCGGTGGGCGATGTAATGTAACTCATGCAGAATTTATCCCTAACGAATTAAGTAAAAATTACCCTAGGGGAGAAAAAGAACTCAAAGGACCTTTTCATACATTTATGACAGGTGATACGATGGAATGGTTTGATCGCCGTGGAGTAACACTTAAGATAGAGGATGACGGTCGAATATTTCCTGTTTCAAACTCTTCAGAAACGATTATTAATTGTTTTCTGTCGGAAACAAAAAGATATGGTGTCGAAATTTTAAAAAACCATGCCGTTAAAAATTTCTATCAAGAAGGTGAGCAATGGTTTGTAGAAACCAGTCAAGGAGATTTTAAGACTACCATGTTAATGATTGCCACTGGGAGTAATCCTAAAATCTGGAAAATAGTTCAGGATTTAGGGCACCAGACTGTCGATGCAGTTCCTTCGTTGTTTACCTTTAATAGTAAAGATCCAAGAATTGGAAATCTACCAGGTGTGGTAACAAATGCGTCAGTACGAGTCAAACATTCAAAACTATCGAGCGAGGGACCATTGTTGATTACACATTGGGGGATGAGTGGACCAGCAATTCTAAAACTTTCGGCCTGGGGAGCTATAGAGTTAAATGCATGTCGGTATAATTTTGAAATTATAGTGAATTGGCTTCAGCACTATTCACAGCAAGAGGTTTTAGAGGAACTTAAAGCGCTAAAAAATCAATATCCGAAACAGCAGATAAGTAAATACACTCAATTTGAATTACCAAAAAGACTTTGGCAGAGTTTAATTTCGGCTTCAGAAATAAGAAATGATACACGTTGGGCCGATGTGAGTAAAATTCAGCTTAAAACATTGTCAGAACAGCTTACACAAGGAGTTTTTATGATAAAAGGAAAAAGTACATTTAAAGAAGAATTTGTAACTGCGGGTGGAATTGATCTTAAAGAAGTTAATTTTAAAACTTTTGAAAGCAAAAAGTGTCATAATTTATATTTTGCAGGAGAAGTGCTAAACATAGATGCAATTACAGGAGGGTTTAATTTTCAGAATGCATGGACCGGAGCTTTTATTGCAGCAAAAGCAATCACATCTGGATAGTTGTTAAAAAAATGAAATATAATATCATTGTCGAAAACTTTAAAAAAGCAGTAATTAAGTTATTGGAATTAAGTAATTTGAGATAAAGAATAGTGCGTTAATATTAGCGATTCTGAGTAATTTTTCGTACCTTAATAAGGTTTAACTAATACCCCACCACTATGAAAAAAATTACTTTTATTCTTATCCTTATATTTTTATTTAGTAGTGTTCACCCGGTCAAAGCATTTAATGAGAACGACCCTATAAAAAAGTTATTGGTAGATTATGTCAATAAAATGAATGCATTAACCCAGGGAACCCAAAAAGAAGATGTACTAAATTTGTTTGACGAAAAATATAGAGGAAATACTGTCTATGTTAATCTATCTGGAGCTTTGGTGAGAAAAAACTATACCAAAAAAGATGTTTCTACTCAATTAAGTGATATTGTCAATGATAATAATTATCAGTTTAGATTAACCATAGATAAAATCGTTTTTCAAAGTCAAAAAGAAAGAGCAGGGACCATTTCTGCGGTTATCAGTTTTGAATCATTTGTAGACAAAAGACTTGCCGAAAAGGGAACTATGTTAATGGATGTGGTTGCTATACGTATTAATGGCGGATGGAAGATCGTACAAAATAATATGATTCGAGTCTCTGAGGCAAAAGATATAGGAGAATGTGTTTGCTATTTTTATGAGAAAGGTACTACTAAGTTTATTGCCGAAGTATATTTCCCGTCTGGTCTCGAATATAGCCAGAAACTCAATGCTTTTCAAGTAATGATCAAAGATAAAAAACGTATTATTAAATCTGATAGCAAAGAGTATTATTGGAATGAAAATACAGGAAAACTTACCTATAAAGGAGGATTAATCGGGCAAACGAGTAATTCTCGAAAAGCGGTAGAGTTCGTGCTTAAGAATCTATATAACGAATCTTGTGTAAATATTGCATTTAATTAAATGTATGAAACAAGTTCTATACTAAGTTGACACATCCTACTGAAAAGTAGGATGTGTTTTTTCGTAACAATTTCTATCTAATTAATGTGTATTAAATAATTGTTTGATCCTTTAGAAAACCTCTCCAGGAAATCTCGATAGCTTGATTGATATGTTTTTCCTGCAGTTTTACTTGTTCATTCTCATGGATCTTTACCAGTGATACCACATTACCAAAGAAGAGTTCTTCCATGATTAGAGTGTTATAAGATTTAAAGACCTTTTGTTTTACACCTTTTTTGAAATAGCTTTCGATTTCGCCATAGTATTGCCTTGCTTTATCTTTTAAAGATTGAGGAATTTCTGGAGAACGGGCAATCTGTTCAGAAAATATAAAAGCAAGGGGATTATTGACAAAATAATAGAACAGATTAAGCCACATTACAGTAAATTGTTTCTTTATGTCATCTTCTGGAGTATTACGCATGACAACAGTGCCAAAATCCTGGGTAAGCATTAAATAGAGTTCTGTAATGATCTCTTCTTTGTTTTTAAAATGGTGATATACAGTTCCGTTTGCTACGCCTGATTCTTTAATAATTTGAGAAAGAGATGTGGCATGGATACCTTGTTTAGTTATTAATTCTAGAGTAGTCTGTAAGACTATTGCTTTTTTACTCATAAAAAATCATATTCCTTATTCCTGGTTTAATTTAGTTGCCATATACCAAAATTTAAAGCAGTCGCAAAAGCAACCCAAACAACATAAGGGATAAGTAGGTAGGCAGCGGTAGAATTTACTACGGTAAACCATTTAATGGTAAACAGCAATAGGATAAATAGGGCAATTATATCCAATAGTGCAATCAATGGGTTTTGTAGTCCAAAGAAAAAAATAGACCACGCTGCATTGAGTAACAATTGAAATCCAAAGTGATATAACGCAGTTTTTACCCATTTATGATAAAAGCCTTTGCTCCAAACAATTCCGGCCGCAATCCCCATCATAATATACAACAGAACCCATATTGGTCCAAAGATCCAATTTGGTGGAGTAAAAGAAGGTTTATTTAAAGCAGCATACCACGTATTAATAGAAGTTTGGGTAGCAATACTACTCAAAAATCCGATCAAACCACATACCAATACCGCAATACCAATACGAAATAACTTTTTTTTCATTGAAACAAGTTAGCGCAGTACTAAAATAGCAATTTATTTTTACTACCAATGCGCTTAAACCCGCTTTATGTATTAGAATTTTAAAAGTACAACACATACATGTGCTTTCTTAATTTTGGTATTGCATGATTATTGATAACCCCGAATTAAATTAAAAAATAAAATAAAGCAATAATGTTTCAAATAATTTTAGTCTATACCAGATTTTCTAATACATAAAACAGATTAAAATATAGGATACACTTATCTTTGCTTAAAATCATTGTATACTATGTCGGATTATCCAGAATTTACCTTACCTATCGTTTCAAAATTACCCGAAGAAGGTATCGTGGCTTGTACCTCACCTAGTAATATTGCTCTAGTTAAATATTGGGGTAAAAGACCTGTGCAATTACCTGAGAACGCATCGATTAGCTTTACGTTGGATAATTGTAAAACAACAACAAGTTTAGCATATAAAAGACGAGATGATGCAGGAGAAGATTTTGATTTTGAACTTTTTTTTGAAGGAAAACCTAAACCAGATTTTAAACCTAAGATTCAAAGTTTTTTTGAAAGGATTCGAGAATATCTTCCTTTCCTAAAGCAATATACATTCAGAATAGAAACCAGTAATACATTTCCGCATAGTAGTGGGATTGCATCATCAGCTAGCGGGATGAGTGCACTGGCATATTGCCTGATGCAGTTAGAAAAAAAGATAAACCCGGATATTTCAGATTCAGAATGTCTTCAAAAATCTTCTTTTTTGGCTCGTTTAGGCTCAGGGAGTGCATGTCGAAGTATAGAAGGACCGATTACCGTTTGGGGAGAACATTCAGATATAAACGAGAGTAGTGATGCATATGCAATACCGTTTCCGTTTCCGGTTCATCAAAATTTTAATGATTATCAGGATACAATCTTATTAATTGATAAAGGAGAAAAACAAGTAAGTAGTAGTGTAGGTCATAATCTAATGTACGGTCATCCTTTTGCAGAAAAACGATTTGAACAAGCAACCGGCAATGTTACTAAATTAAAAGAGATATTAATTTCGGGGGATTTAGACGCCTTTATCAAGATAGTAGAAAGTGAAGCGTTGACATTACATGCAATGATGATGACTTCTTTACCTTATTTTATACTAATGAAACCTAATACATTATCTGTAATTCATAAAATTTGGGAATATCGCGCAACAACGGGATCAAAAGTTTGTTTTACACTTGATGCAGGAGCAAATGTTCATGTGTTGTATCCAAATACCGAAAAAAATCAAGTTTTAGATTTCATTACCAACGAGTTAGTTGCGTATTGTCAGAATGGACAGTATATTTGTGACAAAATAGGATTAGGTGCAAAAATAGTGTAACTTTATCCTAGTAAGGCGACAAATTAGATATAACTATTTATAGAGATGATAAAATTAACTCGATTAAAAAACTTTAATCATTATAAAGTAATGATTATTGTAATCGTCAAAGATTTTATCTAACCTCTAAAACAATATAAATAAATAGATGAAAGGACCGTTATTTTATTCTAAAATACTTCTGTTTGGAGAATATGGTATTATTAAAGATTCTAAAGGTCTTTCTATACCTTATAATTTTTTTAAAGGTGCATTAAAAGTATCAGAAACACCTGATCAAGAGGCTATACAATCCAATGAAAATCTTAAAAATTTTGCAACCTATCTCGAAGAAATTCAGGATAAAGGAGTTGTGAAATTTGATTTCGAAAAACTTCATTCAGATATCAATTCTGGGATGTATTTTGATAGTAGTATTCCTCAGGGATATGGAGTAGGAAGTAGCGGTGCATTAGTAGCGGCGATTTATGATAAATATGCAGCTAATAAAATTACTGTTTTAGAAAACCTTACTCGAGATAAATTATTAAAACTGAAAGAGATTTTTGGACTTATGGAATCTTTCTTTCATGGAAAGAGTTCTGGACTGGATCCTTTAAATAGCTACCTTAGTCTGCCTATTCTCATTCATTCTAAAGATAATATCGAACCTGCAGGAATTCCTTCACAAAGTGTAGAGAATAAAAAAGGAGCTGTTTTCTTATTAGATAGCGGTATTGTTGGGGAAACTGCCCCGATGGTTAGTATTTTTATGGAAAACATGAAGCAGGAAGGCTTTCGTAGTATGCTCAAAAATCAGTTTGTAAAATATACAGACGCTTGTGTAGATGATTTCTTAAAAGGAGATGTTAAATCTCTATTCTTTAATATAAAAGAGCTTTCTCACGTGGTTTTGGATAATTTTAAGCCAATGATACCAAAGCAATTTCATACCTTATGGAAACATGGTATAGAAACCAATGATTATTATCTTAAGTTATGTGGCTCTGGAGGCGGTGGTTATATTTTAGGGTTTACGCAGGATTTTGATAAAGCACAGGCTTCACTTAAGGATTATAAGTTAGAGGTAGTCTACAATTTTTAATAAGCATTATTATGCTTACCAGAAAAAACAAACTCATTTTTCTCAAGTTATTGAGTTTATTTTCTGTAGTTAGAGGGTATAATATTCTGATTATTGTATTTGCACAATATCTTACATCAATATTTATTTTAGCACCTCAGATCAGATTGCGAAATGTTATTCTGGATCCAAATCTATTTGTTATTGTATTGGCTTCTGCCGGTGTGATTGCAGCAGGATACATCATTAATAATTTTTATGATAAAGAAAAAGATTTAATCAATAGGCCACAAAAGACCATGTTGGATCGGTTAGTGAGTCAACGTACAAAACTTACGGGGTATTTTGTCCTTAATTTTCTCTCTGTAGTATGTGCCAGTTATGTTTCTTTTAGAGCAGTTGTTTTTTTCTCTTTATATATTTTCGGGATATGGTTCTATTCTCATAAACTAAAGAAATTTCCTATTATTGGAAATATTATCGCTTCTCTATTAGCAATAACTCCATTTTTCGCTGTATTTATTTATTATAAAAACTTTGACGAAGTTATTTTTGTTCATGCAACATTTTTGTTTTTGATGTTGATCATGAGAGAAATGATTAAAGATTTAGGAAATTTAAGAGGAGATCTTGCCCAGAACTATAAAACGATACCTATTGTGTATGGAGAATTAGTCTCAAAAAGAATAGTAACTATTTTGATTCTGGCTTCTTGCGTTCCTATTTATTTATTGCTCACTAGATATGAGATAGGATTTATGTACCTGTATTTTTATGCGTGTATTATACTCCTTTTTGCATTTTTACTCGGCTTATGGAAATCAAAGGGAAGAACACATTATGTATGGTTACATAACATTTTAAAACTTATTATTGTTGCAGGAACATTTAGTATTATTCTAATTGATGTACATATGATCCTGGATAGAATTCTTTGGTAAAAAAAAAGCAGCTGTAAATACATACAACTGCTTTCTTAATCATGTATAAGCAGAAAGTTTATACTCCTTCTGGCTTTAAAATTTTTAAAGAAATTTTAAATACTTTGTTTCCTATGTTTGATATTTTTGAATCTACTTTTTTGTAGTTCAATCTTGATTTCACGAAACTTTTTACATTAAGATCTTCTGAATCTACGGTTAAAACTACAATCTCTCCTTCACCGTTTAAAGTAAATTCGATATTTGCCTTAAGTTGTTGTTTGTCTAATTTAATTTCTGGACTCTCTAAAAGAGTTGCAATTTGCTTTCTTAATTGCTGTTCTGAATTAATAGGGTTATTTGAAGCAAAAATTTGCGTTGACCCTAATACGAATACTGCGAATAAAATTGTTAACTTTTTCATTTTTTTGTGTTTTAAGATTTGAGCTTGAACTATTATTTTGTTTTAATTGTACAGGGCAAATGTAGATTCGAATACTCCATTATTTTTGTTTTTTATTTTATTAGAATGTATTACAATGATTACGATTATGTTAAAAGGCACATGTTTTAACGTAAATTAAACTTTGCAGAATAAATACTTTTTATATGTTTACTTTTTAAGAATGGATATAAAATTGGTTATAGAATAGTAAATCCTTAACATTTGTATCATAATAATGCCGATTTTTAGGTTTTAAATAGAATTCTAATGTTACCATAAGGTTAAATTAGGGTTTTACCATATCACTTTTATGATGTTTAATGTGTTGCAAATCAATTTTTTATATGTTAACTATTTGTTAATCATATTTTGAAAATCTATTAAAAACACGTGATCATTAGAAATAAATACATACTATTAATACGTTTTCATGAAAGATCAATTACTAACAGTTGCATTGGCTCAAATCTCTCCGGTTTGGTTAGATAAAACAGCTACAATTAAAAAAATTGAAAACTCTATTGCTGAGGCAGCTTCTAAGAAAGCAGAGCTTATCGTTTTTGGAGAGTCACTGTTGCCAGGATATCCGTTCTGGGTATCATTAACAGATGGTGCAAAATTCGACAGTAAGATTCAAAAAGAAATTCATGCACATTATGCTCAGAATTCGATTGTTATCGAAAATGGAGATTTAGATACCATATGTGAACTTGCTGCCGAATGCAATATTGCAATATATTTAGGAATCATTGAACGACCGATAGATCGGGGGGGACATAGTTTATACGCATCATTAGTATACATTGATCAAAAGGGAGAGATTAGATCTGTACACCGTAAATTACAACCTACATACGAAGAACGACTAACCTGGGCACCGGGAGATGGTAATGGATTGCTGGTACATCCATTAAAAGCTTTTACTGTTGGAGGATTAAATTGTTGGGAAAATTGGATGCCCTTACCCAGAGCAGCATTATATGGGCAAGGAGAAAATTTGCACATAGCGGTTTGGCCGGGTAGTGATTATAATACCAAAGACATTACTCGTTTTATTGCCAGAGAATCTCGCTCGTATGTGATTTCGGTCTCTAGTTTGATGCGAACAGAAGATTTTCCTAAAACTACGCCGCACTTGGATGAGATTTTAAAGAAAGCTCCCGATATTTTAGGTAATGGAGGCTCATGTATTGCAGGTCCTGATGGAGAATGGATAATGAAACCTGTATTACATAAAGAAGGACTGTTAATCGAAACATTAGATTTTAGCAGAGTGTTACAAGAGCGCCAGAATTTTGACCCTGTTGGGCACTATTCGAGACCAGATGTGACCCAATTACATATAAACAGAAAGCGCCAAAGTACAGTTCGGTTTGATGAATAATAGTTGTTGTACCTATGCTTTAAACAATTATCTTTGCACAAAATTTAAGATATGAGTCGTGGAGATAATTCTGGTAAAGGGAAAACTAGCAGAAAACAGGAAGGAAAAGGAAAGAGTAAATCGAATACACATGATAAAGGTAAATCCAATTATGGAAATAAACCTTATGTAAGAGGTAAGGCATTAGCAAAAAAAGCTAGTAATGCAGCACCAAAAAAACTCATCGATTCTGATGAAATAAGACTTAATAAATATGTAGCTAATTCTGGTGTTTGCTCCAGAAGAGATGCCGATTTATATATTAAAACGGGAAGCGTATGGGTAAATGGTAAGCCCATTACCGAAATGGGATATAAAGTAAAACTTACCGATGAAGTTAAGTTTGATGGACGACTTATTACCCCTTATAAAAAAGAGTATGTACTACTTAATAAACCTAAAGGTTTTGTAACCAGTACTAGTCCAGAAAAAACTAAAACAGTAATGGATTTAGTAGCAAATGCATCTAAATCTGTATTAAAACCTGTAGGTAGACTAGAAAGAAATACGACCGGGTTATTACTCTTTACTAATGATATGGATTTAGAAAAAAAACTAACACATCATAAAAGTGGAGTTCGTAAGATATTTCATGTAGAATTAGAACGTAACTTGAAATTTGAAGATCTTCAGAAAATAGAGAATGGAATCAAATTAGAAGAAGGTTTTATAAATGTAGATGAAATCTCTTATATAGAAGGTGCGTCTAAAAACGAAATAGGAATTCAATTGCAATCTGCTAAAAATGGAATTATTCATAAGCTTTTTGAACACCTTAATTATAGTGTAGTCAAATTAGATAGAGTAATCTTTGCAGGATTAACCAAAAAAGATTTACCTCGTGGTCACTGGAGAATACTTACAGAACAAGAAGTGATTAACCTTAGGATGATGTAGGTTTTAAAATAAAAGATATGTTGTAGAGTAATAACTTCTTCAATTTTACAAAACTTGTTTTAAACTAAAGAGAGTTTGTTTTAAGATAAATCTTTATTAATACCGCTCCAACAGATTCTTGAGCTCATCATAGTATTGTTTTGTAATATAGATACCATTATGACCAGCACCCTTGATCATTGTATGTTTAATTTTATCTGGATATAACGCTTCTAGTCGTTTAGAATTTTCTTCTGGTTTAATTAGAAAATCATGAGTGCCATGAAAAATTCGAATAGGGCAGGTTACTTCTTTTAAAAATTTATAAGAAGGGATTTCATAATTAATAAGCATTTTTGGCACCGGAGCAATACTTGCTATAAAATCATTCCAGGCATAGTAGGGAGCTTCGAGTATAAGGAGTTTAGGATTGTTTTTTGCCGCGGTATAAGCGGCAAATCCTGTTCCCAGAGAAAAACCTAAAACAATAATGTTTTTTTCGTCATATCGAGTCTTTGCATAATCATAGACTTTTTGGGCGTCGTTATATATTTCGGATTCTTCTTCGTAAAAACTATCGCTTTTTCCGTAGCCTCTGTAATCAACAAATAGAATGTCAAATTTGTTTTCGGTATATAAAGAAGCACGTCTTCCCCATTCATGAATTGCCCCGGCATTACCATGAAAATATAGAATAAGACCTTTGCTGGTGGTATTTGTTTTAAAAAGTAAAGCATTAAGAGCAACATCCTTTTCTACATCGATATTGATTTCTTCAAAAGGCTGATCAAAAGAAAAAACGTAATCTTTCTCCAAAATTTTTGGGTTAAAGAAAAAACGTTCTTGCCTTAGATATAAAAAGAGGTATCCAGAAAGAATAAGAATAACAATAAATACTATAAATCTTGCGAATCTACGACCTATTTTCCTGAAATTAATTTTCAAAATTGATATGCTTTTATGAGTTGTTTTCTAATGTATTATGGATTCTGTTTTGATAGGCCTTTATAATCTCTTTACTAAAGATAGTAAAAACAAAAAGATACTCAAGTCCTACCATCCATAGGTTTTCTTTAAAATCAGGATGAAGATACGCGGTATAACTAAAAATAACCACAAAAGACCAAATAATAGGAAACCTGTAATTTGTAAATACACAAAGTGATAATGGTACAGCAATATACCAGGGATGCACTGTAGTCGATAAGAAATAGTAGATGCAAATCCCTAAAAGCATACCTGTAATTAGTTGCGGAGTGCTTCTGTTGTTTTTAAAGAAGGTTAACCCTAAAAGAATTACTATAACTACCAGAGGTAAAATTTTACCGGTAGTCTCAATAATATTCCATCCTACAACTTGAAATCCGATCCAGCGAATAATAAAGTAAATACTTGCATTAAATTCGAAAGTCTGAAACCAAAGGGTGATTGTTTTGCTGAAATTGGCTAAGAATTCTCCTGATAAGAAAGGAGCAAAAATTAGAAGACATGTGCCTATAACGATACTATAAAAGCCAACTAATTTTGGCAATCCTATAGTAAGACTGGATGTATTGAAACTCTTTTGTTTATTAAGAATAAATTTCTGAAAAAATAAAGGTAAAAATAATAGAGGGATTAGTTTCACTGAAACAGAAAGTGCCAGAACAACAGCAGCCCAGTACCAATAGCCTTTATGTAAAAGATATAATGACCATATGATGAAAAATACCATCACAGCTTCAAAGTGAAGATTACCTGTAAGTTCTATAATGATAAAAGGATTAAGAATATACCAGAAGATTCTTTTTTCGGGAAGATTAAATGATTGTAATAATCTTCTTCCGAAGAAAAATGTACCGATATCTGCTAAAATGATAAGTATTCTAAATACCATTACAGATCCCAAAATACTTTTACTGGCAAATAAAGCTGCAATAAAATAGCAAAACTGACTTACGGGAGGGTAATTGGTATAATGGCTTCCGTTAAGTGTGCCCATACCAGTATACAGCTCTTGTGCTTGTGCAATTGGAGCATCTCCTTGCGCTATCCATACCTCGGGAAGAGATAAGTAAGGATTAAAACCTTCGAGGAGCATACGTCCATCCCATATAAATCGATAAAAATCCTGTGATAAATTAGGTATAGCAAACAAAAAAACTATCCGAAATAATAATGCTGTAATGGCCAGTAGTTTCCAATTACCAGGATTGAGTTGAATAATTTTATAAGAAACAAAAAATAAAGCAGCCCAAAGACTGATCATTTTAATAAAATCTGTTCGTTCTAACTGATAAGAAAAACTCCAGTAAAAAAGTAAACCAGCAACAATAAGGAGAATAGAAAATCGATTATGTTTCCATTGCTGAAACATTAAAATTTAGACGTTACAGATTTAAAGAATACAAATCCAAATCCAAGAAATAACATAATGTGAAACAAGAATAACCCAAAATCCTGAAGCTTAAAAGCACTGTATAAAGCAAAACCAAAATATCCCATTAGTAATGCTTCTATAATGGTGTTTCCAGAGATGTTCTTGCTTACATATTTATTTCCTTTCCAGGAATCTTTTAGAGTATTGATATTAAATTTTGGAGTACGTATAAATTCACTCTTTTTCCCAAAATGCCCTTCGAGAACTGCCATAGAATTATGAACAGAGAAGCCCATTGCAATAGAGAAAAAGGTAAAGAACATTTTTATGTATTCCATAAAATTCCAGAATCCTTTACCATGAATCTTTTTAAAAGTAAACCAATAACAAAAGAAAAATATAACTGTACTTAAGGCAAAAAATGCAATGACATTAAAATACCAGCTAAATAATGGATTACTATTCTTAATATACATTACCGGAACGCTTAATACAGCAACCAATAATACTAATAAGAACATACTACTGTTTAATAGGTGAAAAAAGCTATGAAACTTAGTTTTAAAAGGAACGGTTTTATCTCTAAGCATTTTCCAGTATAACTTCTGGAAGTTCTCTGCGGCACCTTTATTCCATCTAAATTGTTGTGATCTGGCTGCACTAATAACCACGGGTAATTCTGCAGGAGTTTCTACTTCTTCTAAGTATTTAAACTTCCATTTTTTTAATTGTGCCCTATAACTTAGATCAAGGTCTTCGGTTAGTGTATCTCCTTGCCAGTTTCCGGCATCTTCAATACAAGTTTTTCTCCAAACACCGGCTGTACCATTAAAATTAATGAAGTGATCTTTATAATTACGACCTACCTGTTCCATAGTAAAATGAAAATCCAAAGCGAATGCCTGAATTTTGGTAAGCATCGAGTAATCTCTATTAATATGCCCCCATCGGGTTTGTACCACACCTATATTTTGATCTTTAAAATATGGGATAGTTTGCAGTAACCAATTCTTACCAGGTAAAAAATCTGCATCAAAAATAGCTATAAACTCACCTTTGGCAATCTTAAGTCCTTCTTTTAGGGCTCCGGCCTTAAATCCGGTTCGGTCTTTACGACAAATGTGTTTTATATCTAAGCCTGTTTGTTTCAGCTTTTCTATATGTTTTGCTGTAGTAATAACAGACTCATCTGTAGAATCATCCAATACTTGAATCTCTAATTTATCTTTTGGGTAATCAAGTTCGGCAATGTTATCCAGTAAACGATCCATTACATATAGTTCATTAAATACTGGTAGCTGAACAGTTACATGCGGAATTTCTTCTTTTTTAGAAAAATCAAAAGTTGGCGAAGTATCAGCTTGTTTTCGAGACTTTAGATAGTTGAAAAGCAGATTGAGCTGTGCCAAACTATACATAAATATGATTAGTAAGGCTAGTGTGTAGGTTATGATGATAGCAATATCCATTACGTAAAGCTATATTTAAAAATCCAACTTAAAATCTTAACGCCTGCAAATATAGCACCTTTTATGGTTCCTGAAACTTTTGAGACGCCAATTCTCTTTTTGTAATGCACTGGGACTTCGGTATAATTATAACGTTTCTTTAACACTTTTAATTGCATTTCTACTGTCCAACCATAGGTTTTATCAACCATCTCAAGAGCTAATAGTTTTTCATACTTAATGGCTCTAAAAGGCCCGAGATCTGTGAATTTTGCACCAAAAAAAAGTTTCATTAATCCTGTAGCAAGCCAGTTTCCGAAAATTTGAGGAAATGTCATAGATCCAGATTCTCGTAAGTGTTTGACTCTAGAACCAATAACTAAATCAACATTTTGTTCTATTATAGGAGCAACTATATGAGTAAGCTCTGCAGGATAATCACTATAGTCACCATCTAAAAATACAATGATATCTGGTTTAGCATCTTTTGATGCTATATACTCCATCCCTTTCAGACATGCATAACCATATCCTTTTTGCTTTTCTTGCAACACTGTTGCTCCTGCTTTTTTTGCAACATTTTCGGTTTGATCTGTAGAGCTATTACTTACCACAATAACTTCAGAAACGATATTAGGTATTTCTTTGATTACATGTGCTATGGAATCTTCTTCGTTAAAAGCAGGTATGATTACGTTTATAATGGGAGGCATTTATAGGGAAGCGTTAGGATTGTCTCTTTTAAAACTAAAAATATCAGTCCATTCACCGGTCTTCTTATCATCGATATAGCGTTCGGCTTTAAAAAGTTTATTGTTTTTGTACAATAGACAGTATCCTTCTTTTTTATTATTTTTATATTGATATTTTCGAGTTATTTCGGCTGCAATATCGTAAATAATCCACCATTTCTCGGCTTTATCGTTTACAAAATGCCCTTCTTTCAATAATTTACTGTTTTCTGAGTAAAAATACCAGTATCCATTTTTTTTATTATTTCTGAAATGCCCTTCTTTTAATACTTTTCCATTAGGATGATAAAAATGCCAAAAATCTACTTTTTGATCTCCTAATTTCCACCCTTCAGCTTTAAGTACACCATTAGTATAATATTCATAATGATATTCTTTTTGAGCTATGATTTGATTTCCAGAGAAGGAAAACATAACTAAAAGTATACAAAGCTTTTGAATCATGGTTACAGTTTTATATGGACTCTTAGACGAAAACAAATATCCATACTAACATTTTTTTTAAAATTATTTGATAAAAAAAGCCATATCAGAGTTAGATTCTGGATATGACTTTTATTGTGTCTAGTAAATATTCTAGCTCAATTTGATTCGAGAATTATTTTTTATTTACAAAATCCATTAAGTCTACATCATTACCTAATAAAATCTCATTAGAATTGATACGTCCATCTAGTGTATCATTTTCAAGCTTTAGTACTCCGCGTGGGCAAACTGCAGAACAAACCCCACAACCTACACAGCTGGATCGTACTATGTTTTCACCTTTTTGAGCATAGGAACGTACATCAATTCCCATTTCGCAATAGGTAGAGCAATTACCACAAGATATACATTGCCCACCATTGGTGGTAATTCTAAATCTAGAAAATAGACGTTGTTGAAATCCAAGGATTGCCGCCATAGGACAACCAAACCTACACCAGGCGCGGTTACCCAAAATAGGATAGAAACCAGTACCGATAACACCAGAAAATATAGAACCAATGTATAAGCCATAGGCCGATCTAAGACTCCCTGATTTAATAAAGAATACTTCGTTTGTAGTACCGGTATAATGCATCACCAGTAATGAAATTATAATTGCAAAGTATCCGATCGCACCATATCTGGCATCTTTACCGAGCTCTTTTCTTTTAAAAATCATCACTACAGCAAAAACAAGAGTCAGAAAAGTGACTGCCCCAGCAAGAAAAGTACCTCGGGTTAACCAGTATTTATTAGGATCACTCCCCAGATATGTATATATCATTGCTATGGTCATCACTACAGAAAAGACTAAAACGGTATGTATTAACCAACGCTCTATTCTCCAGGCGCTCATTTTTTTACTTGATAATTGTCTGAAAGAATCTCCTGCCGTCTCTGCTAATCCACCACAACCGCAAACCCATGAGCAATACCATCTTTTTCCAAATTTGTAGGTTAAAATAGGAGTTATTACAAAGATAGATACCACTCCAAAAATTAACATTCCCAGTCCAAGGTTTTGTGAGGATAAAAGACCATCGATAGACCATCCATCAAATAAATAATAATTAAGTGGCCATACACTTTTTAGATCATAATAAGGAAGGTTATAATCTGGACTTGTGTTTAATCGTGCCATAAATTCTGGAATCAGGAATGCGAATCCAAGTTGAAAAAACATTACCGAAACAGTTCGTATCTGTTGATAACGATTGTGTCTGTATTTTAGAATAAATTTATATCCAAAAGCAATAATTGCTATAGTATAAAGAGTTCCATACACAAACCATTGGCTGGCGGGATTACCACTTAAAATTCTACTTAGAGGATCGAATAAAGCTACTAATCCAGTATTGGCTTCACCATTAGTGCCTAACCCAAGCAATTCTGCTTTAAAATATAATACAATATAAAAAGCAGTTAGTCCTACTCCTGTGAGCCATCCCAAAATACCTCGCGAAGAGATAGATTTAAACCAGACTCCATCATTTTTGATTCCTTCTAGTTTTTTTAAGTATATATCGTTTGCAAACAATATAGTACCTGTTGTAATTAATACTAGGGAAAGGGTTAGAAACACTCCCTGATTTGGGAAATTAGTATTAAAAATGGCAAGAGCCAAAATAAAGAGCCCAACCAAACCTATGGCTAAAGCTATTTTTTGCTGTATTGAAACCCCTTTGGTATTAGGGTTTGCAAGAGACATGCTATGATCTAATTTGTTACTCATCGTATATATTTTAGTCGGACTTCACAGGAAATATTAAAACAAGTTTAGTACAAACCTGTGAGGTCTATAATTTATTTTTTAAGCGGTTTGAAGCTGTGATTTTTTATAAGCCGAAAGAATATCAGACTCATAGACCGAATAGAATTCTGGATCAAAATTGGCTTCTGCAAGATGCTGCATCACATAATTCACATCTCTTTTTTCTGTAAGCCAGCGATCAAAAACTTCGTGTCTCATTCTGATTCCGAATGTATTGATTCCTAAAAATTCTGCGGTTTCTTTATGATAGGATACCGTAATGCATTTGGTATCATCCTCGTGTATCCAATGAAACTGTTGTTCGTATTCTTTGGGTTTACCAAATACCCAACCATAGGTTTGATATTCGATATCAAGAAATTTTGCACTATTAAACCAATGTCCCGGTTTGTATTCGGTTTTATTTCCACAAATAGTCTGTGCTAGTGTTTCTCCCATCATACGACCGGTATACCAAACGGCTTCAATAGGGCGTCGATTTCCTATAGCTTCATGTTGTTCTGCACAATCACCAATAGCATAAATGTTGGGGATGTTGGTTTCGAGAAATCTATTCACTTTTACACCTCTGCCCAGTTCTATACCAGAATCTTTTAAGAAATCTACATTGGGAGAGACACCTGGTGTTAACCCAACAACATTACAATCAATAACTTCTCCTGTTTCTTGTACAACTACGGCTTTAACTTTGCCGTTATCATCAGCAACTATTTCTTTTAAGTTTACACCTAATCTAAGATCTATATGATGATTTTGGATATGTCTATTAATCATTCCGCTTTCACCAGCAGGTAAGACTGCATCCCAAAAACTATTTTCGCGTACCAAAAAGGTAACTGGTATATTACGAGAATGAAGCATTTCTGCTAATTCGATACCGATTAATCCTCCTCCAACAATTACGGCACGTTTGCATACTTGATTATTTGGGGCATGTTTTTCTAGATTTTCGAGGTCTTGTTTGTGATACATACCCATCACTCCATCAAGGTCCTGACCTGGCCAACCAAATTTATTGGGTTTAGAACCTACTGCAATAATCAGTTTGTCATAGCTCATAGTTTCTCCACTAGCAAATACAAGCTCATTAGCCTGGTGATTAACTTCGGAAACAAAACCATTTTTAAGTTCAATTCTGTTTTTTTTCCAGAACCAGTTTTCGTAAGGTTGCGTATGTTCGAATTTCATATGTCCCATATAAATGTACATAAGAGCAGTACGCGAAAAGAAATATTCGGTCTCGGCAGAAATGATAGTGATTTTTTTGTCAGACATTTTACGTATATGCCTGGCAGCAGTAACTCCCGAAATTCCATTTCCAATAATTGCAATGTGTTCCATAAAAGATAATTGTTGGTTGTCAATAGTTATTGAAGTGATTTAAACTTTTTTCAATTCGCTATAAAAATGCTCTTTTTCACTCAATTTTTGTCTTTTTATTACTCCGTAGCGCTGCTATGAAGTGCAAAAAACACTTCAATTGATTAAAAAACAGCTATTTTTCGCCAGAATCAAAAAAGTTTAAATCACTTCATTAAGAAGTGAACACTTCGGTCAGTAAGTCGTATATAAATATAAGAACTTAAATAGTTGGATTAATTTAGAATGAATCTAAAAACTGATGATTTTGTAAGGGTTGCCACTTTATATCGAACAGGAGGGATGTGTTTTTAATGAAATAAAAAACTGCCTGAGAAAAAGCTTCTCAGGCAGTTTTACTTTTTTTGTTTACCCTGGATTTTATATCAAATTGAATTTGGTATTAGTACTTTTGGGTATTCTTTTATTGCTTTACTATTTTACGAGTGATCACTCGATCTTTGGTTATTATTTTTATAGTATACAATCCTGTTTTGTAGGCACTCATATCAATAGAAACTACACCTTTGTTATCTGTGATACGTTTTTGGGTACTACTTCTCGCATTGTTTAATGCTGTTAAAGCGATAGTAACAGGAGATTTTTCTACCTGACCAGTTTGTATATACAGTATATTTTGAACCGGGTTAGGATAGGTTGTTATCTCTTTTTGATGAAGATTTTCTTTTTTTGCTGCTCTGGTTTTTTCTGGGCAAAATTCTGTTTCAGGATCTTTTAACCAATTAGCCCCATTTGCCGGATGTCCTACTATACAATCAATAGAATTGTATCGAGCATTCATATAATCTAATTTACTGTTATTGGATGCTATCAAGCTAGTTAGATTATTACTGGCACATGTTAAAATCTCCAAAGTAGTGTTTTTACTTACATCTAAACTCTTTAGCTTATTACTATGACAACGTAATTGTTTCAATTTAGTATTCTTACTTACATTTAGACTTGTTAGATTATTAAATGCAGGTGTTAAGTAAATTAATTTAGTGCTTTTACTTGTGTTTAAGCTTTTTAATTTATTATAAGAACAATTTAAATGCTCTAATTTAGTACTGTTACTTATATCTAATTGTGTTAGTTTATTATGCTCACAATACAATGTTTTTAATTCTTTTTGTCTGCCTAGTTTTAGTTCGGTTATCTTATTATTACGACAATTCAATTCTTGTACTTTCCTGCTATTTGGCAAAAACAGTTTGCTTAACTTATTGTTACTACAATTTAATTCGATCAAATTACGGCTGAGGATTGTTAGCGATTCTAGGTTGTTTCGGTTACACCTTATACTTTCTAATTTAGTATTCTTGCTAAGATCTAAACGGGTTACTTTATAGTTTTTATAGAAAAATAATGCTAATAATTTTGTGTTTTTGCTAAGATCGATTTCTCTAATACGAGTTTTCCAAATTGATAAACTATTAATATTTTTAAAAGCTTCAATACCAATAAGGTTAGATACTTGACTGCCAGAAACAAATATATGCTGTGTATATGCCTGGGCTTCGCTAACTTCTATTTTGCCATTATTATTGGTGTCAATATTATGATCTTCGAGTAATGCTCTTTTAAATCGGGCATCAGGAATAATAACTTCCTGAGCTTGTAGTGATAGGGTAAGTGTTATTAATGCAATACAACTGCATATCCATTTTTTTTGTGTTAATACGATCATGATTTTGGTTTTTTTGTTGAACGGCGAATTTAGATAGGTGGGTGACGATGTATGTCCTGATTTCTTGATTATAAAAGAATCAGGACACATTCATACCTATAATTAGGAAGTTGTGTAGAAAAATAAAATCTAAAATTGTTTGTAAGTTGATGATTTTCCATTCGACTGAATGCCCATTACCAAGGTAAATTTTAACAATTTAAAATACGATAAATTCAGTTTTTGATAGCACTGATAAAAAGGTAAAGGATGAAAAAAATAACAATTCTATTAGTTCTTCTCTCAATTCAATTTGGGTTTTCGCAAAGTAGTACAGAATTTTTTACTAAAGCAGATAGCTTTTTTAAAACCTATGTATCTAACGGAAGAATTGATTATAAAACCATAAAAAAAGACCCATCTTCGTTAGAAGAGTTATTGAAAATAGCTTCAAATGTAAAGGTTACGACAAGTGACGTTAAAACCTACCAGGCGTTTTATATTAATGCGTATAACTTGGCAGTAATAAAAGGGATAGTAGATAAATATCCGACAAAATCTCCATTAGATATTAAAGGTTTTTTTGATAAAACGACCTATACATTAGGAGGCAAAAAAACAACACTTAATGATCTGGAAAATAAGATCCTTCGCAAAAATTTCCCTAAAGAAGCTCGATTTCACTTTGTGTTAGTTTGTGCAGGTCTGGGTTGCCCTCCGATTATACCTTCGGCTTATAAACCGTCAACATTAGAAGATCAATTACAACGACAAACGGTAAAAGCTTTAAATAACCCCAATTTTATTAAAGTAAAGGGTAATAAAGTACAGTTATCACAAATTTTTGAATGGTATAAGGTAGATTTTACTCAGAATGGATCAGAGGTAGATTTTGTAAATAAATTCCGAAAAGAGAAAATTCCGGCAAAAGCCAAAGTATCATATTACTCCTATGATTGGAGCTTAAATCAAATTAAATAATCACAATTATTTCAAAATAATCTTTAACAATAAATAAGAATTTTTATCAAAGTTTTTTATATCAAAGCTACTTTGAAGGAGGATACTTATGTAAAAAAAAGCAATAATGAAAACCAAAAGAATACTAATAACAACAATAAGCCTTTTTATTCTGACTATAGGATTTGCACAGGACGAGGATTCAGGAAAATCAAATATCCAGGAGTTTACACCTTCAAAACTTTTAAAGAAAGGACAATGGGATATTAAGTTTTTTAATAGCATATATACGCAAACAGAACAAACCGACTCGGGATCTAAATCGGTAACTATAGATAGACAAACTTTTTTTACCAATACTACTGAAATATTTACAGGAATTAGTAAAAATTCGAGAGTGAATGTTGGGCTTATTTTTCAGGTTAGAGCAAATACTTACGGAGGAGCAGGAGCATTGGAAGCATTGAGTTTTAAAGATAATACTACAGATGCCAGAAGTGGACTTACCACAATTGCACCGTCAATAAGAATACAACCTTTTAAAAATGTAGCAAATTTTTCTTTTACCAGTTCGTTTTTTATCCCTGTGTTTGAAGATGTTCCAAATGCACCTTATTTAGATAAAAGAAGTTTTTTCTGGGAGACTAAGTTTTTCTATGATAAAACCTTTGGAGGTAACAAATGGCAGATTTTTACAGAAGCAGATTTCGGATATAATTTTGGAGAAAAGTCAGTAGATGCTGATCCAGCTAGCGAAAATATATCAGAGCGATTTGCAAATAATAGTTTGTTTGTACCATTAAGTGCTTTTTTGAGTTATTTCCCAAGCTCGAAATCTACAGTTTTTGTAAATGCCCAGCAGGCTTTTTTGTTTGATTTAGGAAATGATTTTGATCAGGATTATACACAGTTAGGATTTGGAGGTAAATACCAGCTTACTAAAGTTCTTAACCTGGAAGCGTCTTTTGGTAAGATTGTTAGAGGAAATAATTTTCAGGGATTAGGGCAGACATTTAGTTTAGGTTTAAGAGCATTATTCTAGAATACTAGTATAAAAATTGTATTTTCAGCAGTAAAAAGAGAACATGAAAAATATTTTTCTACTGTTGTTAGCCTTTATTTTTTGTACGTGTTCTGGGCAAGGACCTAAGATTAATGGAGTTAGTTTTGTAGGTGCTCCAGAGGAGATTACTGCTGCAGAGATTGAACCTGTTGTAGAAGTCAATGCCAATTGGGCTGCAGTGATGCCTTTTGGATTTATAAAAAATTTGGAGACCCCGACTGTAGTTTTTAATATCGAGAGACAATGGTGGGGAGAGCGAAGAGATGGAGCCAAAAAAACAATTGAATTATTGCATGATAGAGGGATTAAGGTGATGCTAAAACCTCAAATTTGGGTGTGGAGAGGAGAGTTTACAGGAAATATCAGTATGAAATCTGAAAAAGACTGGAAAACACTCGAAAAATCATACGAGGATTTTATACTGCTTTATGCAGTATTGGCAGAAGAAATGCAGGTTCCTATACTTTGTATCGGTACAGAGTTGCATACATTTGTTCAGACAAGACCCGAGTTTTGGAATCAATTGATTACTAAAATACGATCGGTTTATAAAGGAGAATTAACCTATGCAGAAAACTGGGATCAGTTTGATAAAGCACCCTTTTGGGAACAATTGGATTATATAGGTGTAGATGCCTATTTCCCAATTTCTCAAAGTAAAACACCAACGGTAGAAGAGCTTAAGGAAGGATGGCAAAAACATAAAAATGATATTATCACAGTACAAACCAAAATGAAGAAACCTGTTTTATTTACAGAATACGGTTATCGAAGTGTTCATTTTACAGGGAAAGAGCCCTGGGATTCTAGCCGTTTTGATGGTAAAGTTGATCTCGAAGGGCAAAATAATGCATTGACCGCTTTGTATCAGGAATTCTGGAATGAACCTTGGTTCGCAGGAGGATTTCTTTGGAAATGGTACCATAATCACAGTAAAGTTGGAGGAGAACGTAATAATCGATTTACGATACAAAATAAACCTTCAGAACAACTAATAAAAGAGTTTTACTCAACAAAAAAATGAATTTTTCTAGACTAGTTTTTTTCATATTTTTTACCACTTGTGTTGCTTTTGGGCAAAACAAAGTGGTTTCCGAAATTCGTATACAAGGAAATAAGAAGACCAGAACCTCGGCTATCACAAAACTCACCAATATTGAGCAAGGAAAAGCCCTGGATTCTTTAGAGATTGAGGGAGATATTAAAAGACTAAAAAGATTACCTTCTATAGCACATGCCTATTATGAGGTTTATGAGAAGGAAGAAGGCTATGAGGTAGTTTATGGAATAGAAGAGAATTTTACGATCATTCCTTCTGCCAATCTCTATACAACCAATAATGATGAGTTCGCTTTTAGAGTAGGATTATATGAGTTTAATTTATTTGGCCAAAATATAGTTTTGGGAGGATTGTATCAAAATGATATTTATAGCTCTTATGGAGCAAATCTAAGAGCGCCATTTTTATTTAGTAAGAAATTAGGAATAGCCTTTAATTATAGTAATCTTACTACCGAAGAACCCGTGTTTCTAGAAAATGGTACTGCAGATTATAAGTATAACAATACCTCGTATGAAGTATTAGGGTTATATCAATTTAATCTTCAGAATCGTATTGAGTTGGGTGTGAATTACTTTAATGAAGATTATACATACAAACGTGGTGCTACCGAAGTAGGAATACCGCAAGATTTTGATGTTAATAAGCTATTATATAAACTAATATACGAATACGATAACCTGGATTATGATTACCAATATGTATCGGGATTTAAAAGCACATTAAATGCACAATATGTGGTGAGTACCGAAAACGTCTTGCCCGATTTTCTTATCGGGTGGAATGATTTTTTATACCATAAAAGAATAGGTAAAAAAGGAAATTGGTCTTCCAGGTTACGATTAGGATTAGCAAGCAATGATGATTCTCCATTTGCGCCGTTTGCGGTAGATAATAATCTTAATATTAGAGGAGTTGGTAACACTATTGATCGAGGAACAGGAGTGATTGTCCTTAATACCGAGTATAGACACACATTGTATGAGAAAGATTGGTTTGTATTGCAAAGCAATGTCTTCGTAGACGGAGGAAGCTGGCGTAATCCCGGAGGAGATTTTGGAGATTTTGGAGATTCTCAAAATTTTAGAATATATCCAGGTGTGGGTTTACGTCTTATGCATAAACGAATTTTTAATGCCATTTTTAGAATTGATTACGGGCATGGAGTTACAGACGACGCTACCAAAGGATTTGTATTTGGTATCGGGCAATATTTTTAACAACCTGGGCTTATCCAATATAATAAAGGGTTTGACTTTAAATAAACCAAACCCTATTGAGTTAATAGTATAAATGATTAAAGAAAATCACTTAAGCATTGATGTACTATAGGAGATCCCTTACAACAACCATTAGGCAATGAACCACCACCACAAAAGGTGCATATTTCGGGAGGATATGTTGGGCAATTTCCTACTCGACGACCCCCATGAACAGATTGTTGCTCATCTTTACTAAGTCTTTGAGCACCGCTTAAATTCAAAATGTTTTTTAACATAATTAAGGTTTTAAAAATATAATTTTCCTGAACAATTAGAGACATTCAGGTTTATGTCTATTCTTGCAAGAATTTTTTTAATGTCATTATTGGCTTAAGGTTATATTTAGCTTTTAAAAGAAGTAAATTTTTTATTCATAATCGCCTTTTTGTACCCATACACACCTATTCGTTAAAAAGAAGTTAATTATTTACCGAACGTTTGGTAAAAAACTATATGTTTCTATATTTGTACTCTCATTAGAAGTTAAATACAAAGTTTAGTCATAGAAAATTATAAACACCAAAACCCGAATTGTTATGGAACAGAAATTTCCACTACCTCCTTTTTCAGAAGAAACAGCAAGACAAAAAGTACAAATGGCAGAAGATGCCTGGAACACAAAAGATCCAGAAAAAGTTAGTCTGGCCTATACTATAGATAGCGAATGGAGAAACAGAGATCAGTTTCTGAAAGGAAGAAATAAAATCGTTGGGTTTCTTACCCAAAAATGGGAAAAAGAACTCACCTATACATTAAAGAAAGAGTATTGGGCACATACAGATAATCGCATAGCGGTAAGATTCGAATATGAGTATGAGAATAAAACAGGAGATTGGTATAGAGCATATGGAAATGAAATGTGGGAATTTGATGTAAACGGTTTAATGAAAAAGAGATATGCAAGTATTAATGATATTGCTATAACCAAAGAGGAGAGAAAGTATATTTAGAAATTATCTCAGCAAGAAACAAAATTTATCTTGGCGGATTACCTAAACGAACATAGAACTCGTTAAAATACAACAGAAAAGAAAAAAATAGTAACTGTATTATTTTTTTATATAATAAAATTACCGAACGTTCGGTAATTAAATTGAATTACTAACATTACACTTTTAGAATCATGAGAACAATAAAAATCACATTAGGAATTGCGGTATTTGCAATGATTACACTAACAATGTATTCTTTTACGAAGAATTTAGAAACGGAAAACAAGGATACTAAATCACGACATATATCAACACTATATAAAACTGTTGAAGTACATGGATTGGATATATTTTATAGAGAAGCGGGGACAAAAAATAAACCTACCATTCTATTGTTGCATGGGTACCCCACGTCATCCCATATGTTTAGAAATCTAATTGTTGATCTTGCAGATGATTATCATATTTTGGCGCCAGATTACCCAGGATACGGAAGGTCGGAACAACCATTACTATCAGAATTTGACTATACTTTTGATAATATGGCTACTATTATTGAAGGTTTTTTGACTACACTGGAAGTAAAGAAGTTTAGTATCTACCTTATGGACTATGGTGCTCCTGTAGGGTTTAGAATTGCTTCTAAATACCCTAACCGTATAGAGTCACTAATCATTCAGAACGGTAATGCATACAATGAAGGTATTAGAGAGTTTTGGGATCCTCTTAAAACATACTGGAATGACCCATCGATTAAAAATGGTAAAGCTTTAGAAGGTTTTCATAGCATAGAGGGATTAAAGTGGCAATATACTCATGGTGTTAAAGAGGTTAATAAGATTAGTCCTGATAGCTGGGAAATTGATTTGCAGCATTTAACAAGAAAAGAGAATAATGAGATTCAATTAGCTATGTTTTATGATTACAGAACCAATATTTCGCTATACCCTAAGTGGCAAAAATACTTACGGGATTACCAACCACCCACATTAATTGTTTGGGGTAAAAATGACGATATTTTTCCGGCAGAAGGTGCATATCCCTATAAAAGAGATTTAAAAAATATAGAATTTCATTTATTAGATACTGGGCATTTTGCACTAGAAGAAAAAGGGGATGAAATAGCAGGTTATATTCTTAATTTTTTAAAGAAAAATAACATTAAGTAAAGTGCTTAAATCAATAAACGATGCAAAACGACTTTTATATAGGTTAATATAAAAGTCGTTTTTTTCTGTTGTATGTAGTGCTATTTAATTCTAATTTTGGTATTTGGGTATACGCAACCATTTTTTATGTCTGTTATCTACTAAGTATAAAAATATATACAGATGAAATCGTTTTACCTTATTTTAATTTCCTTCACTTTTTTGTTTTTGTCCTGCAATAACGATGATGATACTACAGAAAATACTATTGAATCTTTAGTTTTTGGCAAATATGCTGGAGAATGCCTTGAAAATTGTTTTACTGTATTTAAAATAGATACAGAAAAAATAACAAAAGATACTACTGTAAAGCACTACACCAACGACTTTACATTTAAAAACTCTTTTGTGTATTCTAGAGAAGTATTCGAAAAATATAATTCATTATTATCCAGTATTCCTGATGAATTAAAAAATGGAACTGGCAAGGCATATGGGTGCCCAGATTGCGTAGATCAGGGAGCATTTTATTTAGTAGTACAAATGTCTGATGGAAAAATAAAGAAATATAACATCGATGTAGATAATACAGAAGATCAAAGTACAGAAATCGTAGTGTTTAAAAATAAGATTACCAATACTATTGAAGAACTAAGAGTTATAGATTAACAACCTTTTCTTTATAGTACCGATATAAATCTTCAGAAGAAGCTCCCATCCATTTTCGCATATGAATATTCAAAAAGTGATATTGCAAACGCCAGACACCAATCTCTTCATAACGTCTGGCAGAAGTAATCACGTATTTAGGGATGATTACAAACTGTTTGATGGCAAACAGTCGGTCGACAAGGTCATTATCTTCATAAACGATAAAAGATTCATCATAACCTTCGATTTGTTGAAACAGCGTTGAGGTTATAAATTGACTCTGATCACCACCTCGACATCGTTTACTTTTAAATTGTGTTAACCACCCCAGAAAACGCAGCCACCAATGATTAGAATCAAATTTCATTCTAAAACAACCTGCATTATTTCCTTTCTTAACCTCTGTTATGATATCATTATCAAAACCTTGCGGAGGGAAAGAGTCTGCATGAAGAAAGTACAGAATATCACCTTTTGCAGCATTACCTCCCGTATTTAATTGTTTGGCACGACCCTTTTTTGATGTAAGAAGCCTAATCAAAGTTGATTCGTTCTTTATTATGGTATTTACAATATCTCGAGAATCATCATCACTACCACCATCTACAATAATAATTTCTTTTATATTTTCTTTAGTATCACAAGATCTAATTAAGTGAGAAATCAAACGACTAATTGTTTCTGCCTCGTTTAAAATGGGGATAATAATAGATATTTTCAATTTTACTAAGAATTCGATTATACTGTAAATTTACTCATTTAAGCTCCAATCATATTCTTTATTCTCTTTTTGTTTTTAATCTAGTACAACTGCCGAAGGATAATCTTTTGACTGTTCATTTAATCCCCAGTTGTATTCTTTATACCCTTTCTTTGGTTGTTTTTCAATTTTTATTGCAGCATATCTGTTAATAAAATCCTTAACATCACCTCCATTTACTTTAAAGTCTCTTTTATACCAGCTAAATATTTTCGAAACTATGACTTTGTCTTTTGTAATTGTGTTTCGGGTAGGATCATTAATAAATTTTTCAGTTTGGCTATCCAAAGCACTATTAAGGTTGTCTGCAGTATAAGCTCTGTTCCATACCACAGGGCAAGAAATCGAAGCACAATTAATGGCAAAGTGGATTCTTGGATCCCCAAATTTTCTTAGAATCTTGTGTTCTAACTCACCCAAACTATACCATACTCCATCAATTTTGAAGAATTTTTTACCCCAGGGATCTTCAAGATCTTTGATACTTTTTAATGGGTAACTATCTATAACAAGTTTTATAGTATAAGCATTGTAAGCATTAATCCAATACGCTAATTTCTCTTCTCTTGTCCAATTTTCTTGAGGCGGATTATCAGAAAGTTGTTTAAAATATCGGTATAATTGAGAACTGTCTCTCATAAAACCATTATAATCCACTTTTCCATCATCAGATACATTTAGTAGTAATGCTTGATCCCAAATGGTGTGATCAAAACTGTTTTGTGATTGAATCTGATTTAAAGATAATATTGCGAATAGTATTATTATAATTTTTGGAGCTTTCATTTTTTTAGGTTTTAGATGGTTATTATTTAATTTTTATCAACTCTTTTTTTAAAATCTATGTTTTTAGTAGAGAATCAGGAAATGAACTTACAGTTAAAATTTAGTTTTAGCTGATTTTTGGGAGAATGATTAGAAGTATAAAGTATAAAGAGAAGAGGTAGTTCGTGATTAAAAAATAGAATTTAAACACCTGATTATTAGTGATTAATGATAATATTGGTTTTTTAAATAACTAGAGTAGCTCTGCCAGTATTAGATTAAGGTTTTTTAGGTAAATTTTAACTTTTTAAAAAGCCAGAATCAACTACTTATTTCCTCTTAAATTTTGGATTGGAATAAGAATTTAGACAATAAATGAGTAAAAATATTATAAGTGTTTTACTATTCGTTTAAACTCCAATTGTATTTTTTGAAGCTCTTTTTCGCATTAGAACTAATAGTAATTCTAGAATATTTATTTAAAAAATAAATTAAAGAACCTTCGGTTTTAAAATCTTTTGCAAACCAGGTAAATATTTTAGAAAGTTGAATACTATTAGAAGTTATTGTATTTCGTTTAGTATCATTGATAAAGTTAATCGCTAATTTTTCTAGCTCATGATCTACATTTTGAGCTGTGAACGCTTTGTTTAATAATGGAGGGCAAGAAATCGAGGCACAATTGATACCAAAATGAATCCTGGGATCTCCCATTTTTCGTAAAATTCTATGCTCTACATCATTAAGAGTATACCATTTGTTTCCTAGTTTAAAAAAACGCAAATCCCATGGTTCCTTAATGTCTTTAATACTTTTTATAGGATAATTGTCCAGGATTAATTTTACAGTAAATGCATTATATACATTTATCCAATATGCCAAAACATCAGATTTACTCCAGTTTTCTGCGGGGATATTTTTACTTAATGCTTCTAGATATGATTTCAATACAAGGTAATCTTGTTTAAAACCGATATAACGTACAGTGCCAGTAGGAGAAACATGCTTCTGTAGTAAATCATTCCACGATTGATGATTAAATGCTTCAATGATACCAACTTTTGGATCTTCTTTTGGTGTTACTGTTTGTTTTTGTTGCTGTGAAACTTCTTCAACTTTAACTTCTTCGGGTTCTACTTTTTTAATCGCTGTATCTGGTGCTTTTTCTTCTATTGGAACAGTAACTGTAGGAGAATTTTCCTTTTCTTCAGGTGTAGTATACTCGTTGGGAGTAGCATTTTGAATGGCTTTTTTACTTCCGCCGCAGGCAACAAATACACAAATTAATACGATAAAAAATAGGTTCTTCATTTGGCAATCACTTTTTAATTTAACTAAGATACATTTCCTGTTGGATAAAACTCTGACTACGATGAAGATTCTCTGAAAAACTAAACGGTGACCTACTTTTTGATATTTTTTTATTTTGAAATTCGCCAATTCGAGTGCCTCAACTTTGGGTCAAGTATATCGAGAATAGAGTTTTGTAATAAAAACCCTTTTCTCGATAGTTCTGTTAAGCTTGTCGAAGAACTTTGGTTAGAGTTTGCTTCGACAAGCCTAGAGTGTGATGTAGAAGTGTTATTTTAATTTCATTAGATCGAAGGTTCTGGATGATCAATCTGTATGAATCTCTAAAGGATCGACTAAGTTATCTGAAGTATCATCATTAGGATTAGTTCTAACATAGAACCCAAAATCGGCCTCTACACCATGTACATTCGGAATCTCCATAATACCATTCTTTAATAATCTACCCAATTCTTCGGGATGAAGTCGATACCCGCTAGCCAGGTTAATCATTCCTACAGAAGAACCATGGGCTCCTTCTATTTCGAATACATCGTGTTCTACATTATCTATTTCATCGCGATTAAGTCCTGAAAAAGCAAGAATACTATGTGTGTAATGTCCATTAAGAACCCAGGAATCTTGTCCAAAATCCATAAAAGGAACTTCATCTTCTCCAGAAAGCCCTCCGACATTACCAATCATGTCTCGAAGTGCTTCACCAACCTCTTCTCTAAAAGCTCCCCGTACAAGATCTGGTGCTTCATCTGCCTCACTAATTTTTGGAGCAATCAAAGTGGCGTCAAGTATCCAGCCAATAGGCCCTAAAACAAATAAAAATGCTCTCAACAATTTTATATACCAAGGGATGTCTACATCAACATCAATTCCACTAGTAAATACATTTACAAATCCATCATGCCAGCGAATAGAGCCTTTTACATTATAAAATTTTCTGAAAAATAGAAGTAAAACCCCATCCCATTCTATGGTTGCTCCCGATTTTTCGGCTTCACCACTTATCTGAATTCCTAAATCATGCATACTCATTTGCATAGCATTTATGGTAGCTCCTTCAATACTTTCTCCTACTTTTTCTTCTGCTTTTTTGGCCAATACAGTATCCATAGCATCTCTGGATATAACAATTTGAATTCCGGTGTTTTCTGGAACTATAGAATGGTTTTCAGGCATTTGAGCAGATTCTCCAGGTAATGCTAATGTGGCGATTAATGCAGGAGTAGTATCCAACATCGTACTATCGTTTACTTGTGGATTTTGTGGCTGTCCCGGTGGAAACCCAACCTGTACATGTTCTATTTGTGAGATAGCTCCTAGATAGAAATCAGTATTCCAGGTGGATCGGTTAGGAATTTCATCTTCTTCAAAAACAGACCCTTCTATTCCTCCGATCAGCGAATTATAAATAGGGATATCCATATTTTGTAAGATATCATCGATTAAACCAGTAGCAAATGTACCTACAAGTCCACCGATATCTTCTGGAGTAGCTTCTTCTACTTCATCAACAGATAATGCTGCAACGGGAGATGAACCAGAAACACTTCTTACAAAAGGTCTAAGTTTCATCCAAATATCAAATGGAGAAGCATCAGAATCTCCATTCTTAAACTCACCAGTAATATGCAAACCTAGCCTGGCATTGTTAGTGGCAGGCTCTCTAACCTCTATTGTTGGTTCATTGATTTGAATTTGAATATCTCCAAATTCAAATGATGAAGGAATAACTTCTGTAGCATATAAATGAGTAACTATCCCCTTAATAATATCCACATTGATACCAACTGCAATTTTTACTTCTCCTAAGTCCATACTCGTTTTTTTTGTTGTTAATATTGGAACTTAAAATAAAGTATTTTACGAATAGTGATCAAGGGGTAAAAGACTAATATTTAGTGGGTTAATAGACTATTTGTAGTGTGTTATGCGATTTGTTTCTTTAAAAAATTATGACTTTAAATGTAGGGCTTAATCTGTAATAATATCATATAAATTACTCATAAAGACTGGCTAACGCCTGGGTAAATAGTGTGACCTCTTCGATAGTTCCTGTACTTATTCTACACCAATCAAAGAAAGGAGGAAACGGTCGACCAATTAAGACTCCTTTTTCTAACATTTCTTTATGTAATGTGCGTATATCTTTTCCAGATTTAAAGAAGATGAAGTTGGTATGCGATTTTACATAAGGTAGTTTAAAAGTATCCAGAGTTTTATAAATCATTTCTTTTGCTTCCCGAGTCTTTTGTAGGCTGAAATTATAAAATTCCTTATCATTTAGTGCTTCTTTAGCTGCAGCAATAGCGGGAACATTGCTATAGGCCACCATATTTCTTCGAAGCTTTTCTGCTAAAGCCGGTTTTGCAATAAGATAACCGATACGAAGACCCGCCATACCATATACTTTCGAAAATGTTCTGGATACGATGACATTTTTTTCTTGTTTTACGAGTTCGACCATCGAGGGATAATTAGGATCTTCGATATAGTCATAATAAGCTTCATCACTAAATAAAATAGTCTTATTACTAATAGCATCACAAAAATCTATTAGCTTTTTTGAAGGAAGAATAGTAGAGGTTGGGTTGTTGGGATTACAGAGAAAAACTAGTTTTGTTTTTGAAGAAATTCGTTTTTCGATCTCTGCCATATCGTACCCTTTATCATCACCCACCGGTACCCAGTTTACGGCTGCTCCCCATTGCTTGGCATATGTCATCATAGCCAGAAAAGTAGGCTTTCCTGCAATAATTTCCCCTCCATTTGCAGCAAAAGTAAGCCCCGTGATTTTTAATCCTTCTGTAGAACCACCGCAGATGATAATATGATCTTTGGTTACTCCTTCTTTTTGAGCTAAAATTGTAGCTAATTCATCGGCATAAGCATATGGATATCGACAGCTATGATCAAAAGCAGCTATAATGGCTTTTCTTACCTTTTCTGAAGGGCCATAAGGGTTCTCATTAGAACTTAATCGTATATGTTTTGATAGTGATCTGGGATTGAATGTGTTGATTTCTTCTAATGTTAGCGCATTAGTGATACCTATACCTCCTAATAATGCAAAACTCCCTCCCAACGAAGTAGATTTTAACCATTGTCTTCTATCCATGATATTTTATCTTTAAAATGATTTGCTTTCTAAAGATAACAATTTATTGATTTTAAAGTTCTTATGGATTTAATTAAACTTCGTAAGTTTTGGAATTTGACTATAGTATACTTTGAAGTAACTTAAATAATAATCCACTAGCAATAGCTGCTATCGGAAGTGTGAGCACCCAGGATAATAATATTTTAGAAATCATCTTAGGATTTGCTTTTTTGGTTACGGTACCAATCCCAAATATAGAACCAACAGATACATGTGTTGTAGAAACGGGTAAGCCATGAATACTTGCTGTGGTTACTAATAGACCAGTAATCATATTAGCAGTAAATCCTTGGCCAGAATTCATAGGAGTGATTTTTTTACTCATAATAACACCAACTTTTTTGGCATTTATAAGTCCTCCCAATGCCATTGTAATAGCAACAGCTATCATCCCCCACTTAATATCCAAAGCATTAATAATCAATAATAACCCTACAATTTTAGGAGTATCATTAAGTCCTCGTGCAAAACTAACAATCCCGGCACTTAGGTAATGTAAACTGTCTAATATTTTCTGTGAATTAACACCTAATAATTTTCCATTATAGGTCTCTACTTTGGTGTGGCGGATAGAAGTTGTAATCTTGGTTTCTGCAGCAACTGTATTCATATGATGTGCAGAAACTGGTATGGCCTCTGCTTCTTGTTTTTTATCAATATAGATACCACTGTTTTTTGTGATATTAAGTTTTTTCCTGATATATCTAAACATGATATACAATAATAAACTTAATACGGCTGCCATTAATGGACTTACAATAAGAGGAACTAAAAACGTTTTTCCGAGTTTTGCAAAATTAAACTCGGCACCAATGGCCATTACTCCAGCACCAAAAAGGGCACCTACAAGGCTATGAGTTGTTGATATTGGCATTCCTATTTTTGTAGCGATAAATACAGTAAAAGCAGCTCCAAGAGCAATAGAGATTGCAAAAATTGGCATCTGAATTAATTCATTAGGTACCAGTCCTTTTCCAGAAAAATTTTTTACCAGTTCTTCTGCTAAAAAGATAGCAGCGACAGAACCTGAGAATGTTGTTATTGTAGCCCAATTTATTGCTTTTTTGTAATTCGTAGTTCCACTTCCGAAGAGTGTGGCAACGCCTTTAAAATTATCATTAGCACCATTACTATACGCCAAAAAACAAGCAGCAATAAAAAGAAGAATCAATATCATCGGGATGTATGTAGTTAAGAATTAATTGTTCATAATCCGACGTATTGTTTTGAGTTACCTTACAGTATCGATAAAAGAAAACAAAAAAAGAAGCCGAAGGCAAATACTTGTCTTCGACTTCTCAGGTTATAGTTAATTAGCCTTCGCTTTTAACAGCATCCGCCTCCATCATAATGGTAGGTAGATTCGCTAATAAATATATCATCTCTGTTTAAATCAGCTATAGCACTAGCGGTTTTATCGCATATTGCTATTGGTTGATTTTTTAGTAATACGTGCCCTTTTTTATCATCAAAATAATCTTCGTCTCCGTAGTATATTGCTGCTTTTCCTGTAAATACACAAGGGCCATCTTTTGGCATTGGATCTTTGATTGCTGCTACTTCTATAGATTCAATGTAGATCAATTCATCGGTATCATAATGTTTTGGATCCAAAATTCTGTAAGGTTTACGCGCTCTGATTTCTATAGTACCAAAACCTACATCAGTTAGTGCTTTTACATATTCTGCAATAGGTAAACTTCCGCTTAAGCATAAAGCTCTTAGTCGCTCATCGTTACGTAGTGTATCATTCATTGGTTGTTCGCAAGTTGGATCACTCATAACTAATCTTCCATGTGGTTTTAATACACGATACATTTCTTCGATCGCCTTTCGAAGATCATCTGCCTTAAAAATATTAAACAAACAGTTTTGTGCAGCAACATCGATACTGTTATCTTCTACAGGAAGATTAAGAGCATCTCCATACCTTAGATCGACGAATTCACTTTTAAACCAGTCATTTTGAGCTTCGGCTTCTTCAAAATTCTTACGAGAAGCATCCAACATTTCATTCACAACATCGATACCTATAACACCACTTTTCTGACGAGAGAAATAAGAGAATTGCAATAATTCCATTCCGCCTCCAACGCCAACATATAAGACTTTGGGAGAATTAGTTAAGTCACGTGCATTTACCGTACTACCACAACCATAGTTCATTTCCTGCATAATTTTAGGAATCTTAAGTCCAGGTAGTTCCCAGATGGGGTTAGTGGTACAGCATAAACCTATATCTGGGGTTAATGCTGCTTCTTTATACACATCGTGAGTGGTATTTAAGTAGCTCATATATTAATTTTTGTCGTTTCCAATTAAGAAGGAAATATAAGTTATTTTGGGTTATAATCAGTTTTGTCGGAAAGTGGAAAAAAAACTTTCACTACCGTTTACAATGATTTTATTAATTCTTTAAATAATAGGATCATTTCTGGCTCTGCTTTTCCTGCCATTGCAATAATTTCATCGATATTGATTGGTTTTAGATCGTCGGGATCACATTCGTCGGTAAGAACAGAAACAGCAGCTACAGACAGATCCAGATGATTAGCGACAATCACTTCGGGAACAGTACTCATTCCTACTGCATCGGCACCGATAATTTTAAGATATCGATACTCTGCACGAGTCTCGAGTTGAGGACCCACTACAGAGGCATATACTCCTTTGTGAAGATTGATGTTATTTTCTTTGGCAATAGATTCGAGTTTTGCATTTATATCTGCATTATAAGGAGCACTCATATCTGTAAAACGACTTCCTAATTGTTCTACACCTTTAAAAGCCAGAGGCGAGCCTCCTTGTAAGTTAATATGATCATCGATAAGCATTAATTCTCCTTTTTTGAAATTGAGATTAACAGCTCCAGAGGCATTAGAAACTAATAAGGTTTTGATTCCCAGTTTATGCATAATACGCACCGGATAGGTCACATCCTGAAGCGAATATCCTTCATAAAGATGAAAACGCCCCTGCATAACGATTACATTTTTGCCTCCTAGTTTTCCATAAATTAGTTTTCCTTTATGAAATTCTACAGTAGCTGTCGGGAAATTAGGAATATGATTATAACTTACTTCTTTAATGACCTCTATTTCATTAATTAATTGTCCTAACCCTGTTCCTAGTATGATTCCTATTTCAGGATTTTCAAAGCCTTTTTTCTGAAGGAATTCTGTGGTTTCTTCGATGTACTTGATCATATTGTTTGTTAGCTTAGAAATTTTTGAAAAACTGCAATGTCTTTAATATCTTCATAATAATCAATATCATTGCGTTCTTCTAATAATTTTAGGTTTTCGTTTTGAATATTTTTTAATGTATCCTTAAGAACAGTTTCTGTTCCCCAGGTTTTGTTTTTAAAAACTTGTGAATTTAAGGATTTCATTCCAAATAAATAGTATCCTCCATCTTCTGCGGGGCCAATTACATACTCATGAGATGCCAAAGCCAGAAACGCATTTTCAATATCTTTTTGGGTTACATCATACAGATCACTTCCGATAATGATAATATTTTGATATCCATTAGCAAAACCTGCTGCAAAAGCATACTCCATTCGCTGCCCCAAATCATCTCCCACCTGTTGTTTTTTGGTATAAATCTCAGGATTCCAAGAGTCATTATCTCTTATTTTTACAGAATAATGAACTTCTTTATGAACATCTAGATTTTTAGTAATTTCAACCGTATGTTGTAGCAGAAATTTATAGATATCCAAAGCTGCCTGATCCCCAATAGTGGCTGCCAGCCGAGTCTTACATTTACCCAATTCTGGATTTCGGGTAAAGATTAGAAGTAGATTTTTTTCTTTCAATTTGAATAGATTTTTTTTCCTTTAAATAGCCATTTACTCCATTCTTCAGAATAGGTATGAACTTCATCTGTTAATTCTTCTTTAGCGTTTAGAATAGGCATGCCTCTATTTTTCCATTCAAAAATACCCCCATACAAATTATAAACATTAGTATATCCAGCTTTTTTAAGCTGTTCTGAGATATCTTCTGATCGAATGCCAATACTGCAATAGACGACTATATGTGAGTCTTTTGGAATATGTTGTTTTGTAATAGAATCTATTTTGAAGTTATCATATCCAACATGAATTGCTTCTTTTAAATGACTGATCTGATATTCTTTTCTCTCTCTTGCATCCAGTACTAGTACTGTATCCTGAATAGTTTTTAATGTTGAAACTGATATATAAGGAATACTTTGGTTATTGTATAGACGTAGTAATTCATCTAATGAACTCTGAGCACTAGCTATAATAGAAAAAAATAATGATATTGAAAGTATAAAAATCCTCATTTTGGGTTTCAAGAAATATTAGGCTACTGTTCCCTGACAACTACTTCCTGCTCCCGCTGTACACCCATAACAATGTTGCGAAATGATAATATTTCTGTCCTGAAGTAATTCTTCGTTATACTCACTTATATGTTTTACTTTACTGGCTACTTTAAGATCTAACATCTGATTAAAATCACAATCATATAACCATCCATCCCAACTTACAGAGATTGTATTAGTACACATTACATTTGCTACAGCATCCGGATTATACGCTTCTACCAAAGCATACATATAATCTTCATAATTTTCTGAAGCAATTAGGTAATCCAAAAACCTGCTAATGGGTAAATTGGTAATTGCAAAAAGATTATGGAATTGAATATTGAAATCTTCTAACAATGCCTTTTTAAAATCTTTCTCCATTGATGCCTGATCTCCTGGTAAGAATGCTCCCGAAGGATTGTATACCAAATCTAGCCTTAAGGTACTACCCGGCATACCATACCCTCTGTCATTAAGCTCCTGAAGTGCTTTTATAGATTTGTCAAAAACACCATTACCACGTTGCTTATCTGTTTTTCCTCTGGTCCAGTGGGGCATAGAAGAGACTACATGTACATTATGTTTTTTGAAAAAATCAGGAAGATCATAATATTTTTTATTTGCTCTAATAATCGTAAGATTACTACGTACAATAAAATCTTTGATTCCTGCTTTACTTGCTTCTTCTACAAACCATCTAAAGTTAGGATTCATTTCGGGAGCTCCTCCTGTTAAATCCAAAGTATGAGCCCCGGTTTTTTTTATAACATCCAGGCATTGCTGCATGGTTTCCCTAGTCATAATTTCTTTACGATCAGGACCTGCATCTACATGGCAATGTTCACAAACCTGATTGCACATATACCCTACATTAATTTGCAAAATTTCTAACTTATTAGGGCGCAAAGTAGAGTGACCAATTTCTGCAATTTTATCAGAAAACCGAGGGAGTTCACCACTAGCAAAAATACCGTTGTTTAGGATTTCTAGTTGTCTGTTTGCATTTGCTAACTGATCATTTCGTTTATGTAAAGATTGTTTTGATTTAACTTCTGACATCTTCTGTTCTTGGGTTATATTTCTTTTGGGGCTAATCTAATTTGGGCGATCTTTTTTGGTTTCACTTCCCTCAATACAAGCTAATATTTAGACTCATAAAGCTTTGCTTCTATACATCCAAATTTACCTACATAGAAAGCTTATCATATTTATTCATCATCTGTACTCCATGAACCAAAGTAGCGCCACTTTCTATAGCAGCACCTGCATGTACTGCTTCCATCATTTCTTCTTTTGTAATCCCTCGTTGTAGTCCGTCCTTGGTATAAGCATCAATGCAATAAGGGCATTTTACAACATGAGAAACAGCAAGTGCAATTAATGATTTTTCTCGAGCACTTAGCGCTCCTTCTTCAAAGACCTTACCGTAGTAATCAAAGAATTTAGTACCTAATTCTTCACTCCACTCAGTGATTTTTCCAAATTTTCTTAAGTCGGCAGGGTCATAATATGTTTTTGACATATGGAATTATTTTTTTTGAGTTACAGACATGCAATATTATGTCGTTGATGGTATGTTATACTTACATTAGAAATTGTTTATTTCTTTAAAAAGTATGCGAATTCTTAAAGATATGTAAGATAAAAAACCCTAATTAATAAATGAACTATTTTTTTGGCAAAAATATAGGAATTACACTACAAACTCATCACTATATTAATATTACGTTAAGAAAAAAGCTTAATTTAGGCGTTGAAGTTCGACAGTTCTTCTTCTAATACTATGAAGTCAAAATTGAAGCTATGAGGAAAAAAGTAACCCTAAAACAACTTGCCAGAGAATTAAATCTTTCTATTTCTACAGTTTCAAAATCGTTAAAAAACGACTCAGAGATTAGTCAAAAGACTATTACCAGAGTGCATGAACTTGCAGATTTTTATAATTATAAACCAAATGCTCTGGCGGTAAGTTTAAAAAGTAATAAAACCAAAACTATAGGAATAATACTACCCGAAATTCTTAATCATTTTTTTGCAAAAGTACTTTACGGAATTGAACAGGAAGCTTCAGAAAATGGATATAAAATAGTGACCTGCATTACAAACGAATCGTATAAAAAAGAAGTAGAATATGTAGAGATGTTAAACTATAGTAGTGTTGATGGATTTATTGTATCACTAAGTCAGGAAACTCAGGTTCTCAATAAATTCGAACATTTCAAAGAGTTAAAAAGAGATAATGTACCGATTGTAATGTTTGATAGAGTTACAGAAGAGATCGATTGTGATAAAGTGATTGTTGACGATAAACAAGCTTCAAAAACAGCTGTAAAATATCTCATTGATACAGGTTGTAAAAAGATAGCGGTAATTACAACAATTGGTGGTCTAAGTGTCGCCAATTTGCGTTTAGAAGGAGCAAGAGAAGCTATAGGTGTTAATGATCAGGTATCCTTAATAGAATTGGTGGTAAAAGACTCTAATAATAATGAGCAAGAAATAGAAAAATTTCTTAAAAATAATGATATTGATGCGGTTCTTGGATTAGATGAGACGGCTGCTGCTATCACTATAAATATGTCACATAAGTTAGGGTACAAAATCCCTGAAAATATTTCGGTTATTGGGTTTACCGATGGTTTGTTGTCTAAATATTCGTATCCAAAACTTACAACTGTTTCTCAACATGCAGAGGACTTAGGAGTAAAAGCTGCCCAGATTTTAGTAAACCAATTAGATGATTTTGTTGAAAATCACAAAACCAATACCGAAATCGTTAAAACATCTTTAATTTTAAGAGATTCTACCCATTAAAATATAAGCAGAGGTAAACATCTAAACAAGTATAGTGAATAAAGATAAGGGTATCGCAAAAGAAGAAAATTCGATTAGATTTTCGGTTTTAGACCGTGATATGCAGTTGCAAAATGCAAAAAATGAAACGTATGATCTTGTTGTGATCGGAGGAGGAGTTACAGGAGCAGGAACTGCATTAGATGCTGCTTCTAGAGGTTTAAAAGTTTGCCTGGTAGAGAAGAATGATTTTGCCTCGGGTACCAGTAATAAATCTACTAAACTTATTCATGGCGGACTTAGATATCTAAAACAAATGGAAATCGGCCTGGTTAAAGAATCGGGAAGTGAACGGGCAATAGTACATAAGTTAGCACCACATTTGGTAATGCCAGAAAAGATGTTACTTCCTATTATCGAAGGAGGAACATACGGTAAGTTAATGGCATCTGTAGGATTAAAAATTTATGATTTTTTGGCTAATGTAGAAGGTGATGACAAGCGAAAAATGCTTACCGCGCAAGAAACATTAAATAAAGAACCTTTGCTTAGCGAAGAAGGACTTACAGGAGGAGGATACTATGCAGAATACAGGACAGATGATGCACGACTTACTATAGAATTGCTAAAAAAAGCAGCTTTTTTTGGTGCTAATAGTATCAATTATTGTGAAATGACTTCTTTTAATTATAATGAAGAAGGTAAGATCAAAAGTCTAAAATGTATAGATCATAATACAAAGAAAAGCTTTTCAATTCGATCTAGAAGCTATATTTCTGCAGCAGGGCCATGGGTAGATTTGCTAAGAGAAAAAGATCACTCGATGAGTAGTAAACATTTGCATTTGACCAAAGGTGTGCATCTTGTTTTCTCGAGAGTCCGGTTTCCTCTTACACAATCTATTTACTTTGATGTGCCAGATGGTAGAATGATTTTTGCTATTCCCAGAGGAAGAGCAACATATGTAGGAACCACAGATACTAATTATAATGCAAACCTTAATCGGGTAGTCGCTACAAAACAAGATGCAGACTATTTACTGAAAGCAGTAAATCACATGTTTCCCGATTTAAAACTTACCAGAAATGATATTGAGTCGAATTGGGCGGGATTACGTCCCTTAATTCATGAAGATGGTAAAGACCCTTCAGAATTGTCTAGAAAAGACGAAATCTTTGTGTCAAAAACAGGATTAATTTCTATAGCAGGAGGAAAACTTACAGGATATCGTAAAATGGCACAACGTGTAATCGATACCGTACTTAAAACAATGAGTAATAAAACGAGTAGTAAGTTTTCTGAATCACATACACAGAAAATACCACTTACCAGTACACCTCTTAAAGATACCGAAGAAGTACATGCATACCAGTATAAGATTATTCAACAACTCAAAGCTTTAAAACTAGAGGATTTTTATTATGGTTGGTACCTTACTTCGACTTATGGTAAACAAGCAGATATTATTATAGATAATATGAAGCGTTTTTCAAATGATGAAATGATAGAACGATTGATACGGGCAGAACTGTGGTATTGTATTCACTATGAAATGACCAATGGCTTAGCAGATTTCTTTGTAAGAAGAACGGGGAGACTCTATTTCAATATTAATAGTGTTCATAAATATCGATTATTGATTCAAGAAGATATTGTTGAATATTTAAACTGGGATGAAATTCGTATCGAAACCGAAAATAGATATCTTGATTTGTTATTACAGGATGCTACTACTTATTATGAAAAAGAATTTATGTAAAATAGGTTAAAACCTACCAACAACGCCTATTTGCCCTACACCTACTCGTAAATTCCATCGAATTTTATGTTTTTTAGAGCCAAAAGCATAACGTTTATCCTTCTTTAGATAATTATCAACACTGTCAACAATAAATACACTCATTACTATTCCAAGTGTTACGTCGGTCAACCAATGTGCACCATCCCACAATCGCGAAACTGGAGTGACCAAGCCTAGAGCATAAATTCCACCTTTTACAAATAAGTTATCAAATTGTTTAGCAAATGCATGTGCTGTAGTAAACGCCAAAATTGCATGCCCAGAGGGAAAAGAATGATATCCAGCTTCATTAGACCAAAAACGGAAACTTAAGTTCCCTTCACCTTCTAATGGTCGTGCACGACCCACAGCAGTTTTACCTAATGTTTGAAGAAGCCCTCCCGCAGTTGCAGATGCAATAAGAAGAACACCAGTTCGTCTGATTTTTTCATTTTTTGTAATAAGTCCTAAAGTATAAACGCTAGTCGTTAAACCATAGTTTAACAATGGTTTTCCAAATCTAAAACCGGCTTCTTTTATAAGGTCGGGAACCCCATCGCCTTGTTTTCTGAAAACATCATTGGCAGGCTCATCTACTGCCAAAAGAATGGCATTCCCGGCAATAACTCCACCAAAAGTTAACCAGTCTTTTCCTTTCCACCTTAATGGACTTGTATAAACATGTTTTACACCACCATATACAGACACACCATCATGTTTTATCATTTGCCAGGTGGTCATTTTGGACTTAGTGTCTAGTGTATCACCAACATTTTGAGAATCTTGCATGTCATGAGAATCCTGAGCGTAAATAGAGAATGTAGAGGCTAATAAAATGCAGATTAGCAGTGATTTAGTGTACTTCATAGTAGGGATTTGCAATGCAAAAATAGTAACTTATTCATAAATAAATCATACGACCGGAAATATTTGAGCAAAAAATCGAAATGTGATGCAAGAATAAAAACTTAAGCTTTTTTTAGATACATTTTTTGAAATTGAGAAGGAGATATACCACTTCTTTGTTTAAATAATTTTGAAAAATGAGAATAATCATCATATCCTAAATCCCAGGCAATCTCTGTTAGATTACTTTCTGAGTATAGAATTTGTCTTTTAGCTTCTAAAATAACTCTTTCCAAAATAAGATCTGTTGTCGTTTTACCGATGGTCTCTTTGCATATTCGATTTAGATGTTTTACACTTATATTCATAGATTCTGCATAGGCAATAGCAGATTTTTGCCTCTTATATTTTTCTTCTATCAATTGTTCAAACTGATGTAGTTTCATCGTAATATTTTTAGAATTTACCAGATCCTCAAAATTGTCCTTTAGAACAAGACGTGATAATTCTATATAAATGAGATCAATAAGATTAACTAGTTTCTGTTTTTTTAATAGTGCATTAGATCGAGATTCATTTAAAATAGAAATAAAAAGAGGCTCAATCAATGTCTGTGTTTTTTTATCCAGATAGATACAGGGAGAGTTTTGATTAGAGAAAAAAAACGGAAAAATAGAAAGATTTTTATTCTGCCCTCTGGTTTCGTAAAATTCCTTAGAATGAAAAATAATATACCCTTTGCCTTTTGTAGTAAATTTCCAAAAATGTGTCTGACCGGGCCTTAAAAGAAAAACACTACCGGGTTTAATTTGATACGATTCAAAATCAACTTCGTGAACTCCTGTTCCTTCAATAAATAAAACAGAAAGATAAAAATTATGCTTGTGGGGATGAGATATGATATCTCTATTATTTGATAGATGAGTAGCAAAGTCATTTGCATAAAAATTTTCAACACTTCCGGTATCGTGAAATTGCGTAATATCTAAAATAGGAAGATTCATAAGATGTAATAAATGTCTTAATTATACAAATAAAAGTGTAAATAGTGAAATATAAAAACACCAAAATGTCCATATTTTGCAGTAAAAATAATAGTTTTTATGAAAACCGTGATAAATATCCTAAAGGGAAAATGTTCAAAATGTGAAGAAGGAGATGTTTTTATTAAAAAAGGAGGAGTATTTACATTACAATTGCCTAAAATGAATGAGAAATGTCCGCATTGTAATCATAAATTTTTGATTGAACCGGGTTACTTTTATGGAGCAATGTATGTGAGTTATGGTCTAACCGTTGCCGAAGGGATTATAATTTATTTGTTAAGTAGTTTTTTTATAACAAGACCAGTTCATTTCTTTATTATTTTATCTGTGAGTGCTGTATTGTTGAGCACTACAAATTATAAGTATGCCAGGATATTTTGGATATATTTGTTTACCAGAAAAGCACAAAATAAACCAGAATTAACTAATTCGTTTATTCGAGAAGGTACAAAAGAAACAGAATTACCGTAACTTACTTTGTATGATATTTTTAGGAAACATAAAGGAGTATCTTCAATTAGAGACCATTAATAATCAAAATAGTAAAATAATAAATGAAACTATAGAAAGTAGTCTAACTATTTTATGGTTTGAATCTGATTACAATGAACTCATAATTGATGGAAAAAAGCAGGCATTTTCTAAGAATGAAATTGTTTTCTTAACAGAGTTTCACAATGTGGTAATCGAAAAAATTGACTGCATTAGATTTTTAAGATTTAATAGACCTTTCTATTGTATTCTTGATCATGATACCGAGGTAGGTTGTAAAGGTATTTTATTCTTTGGGGCATCACAATTACCAATCATTCAAATTCCAGAAGAAGAATTAGTCAAATTCGAGACGTTATGGAAAATGTTTACCATAGAGATGCAATCTAATGATAGTTTGCAAATAGAAATGTTGCAAATGATGCTTAAAAGATATTTGATTCTTTGTGCCAGAATATATAAGTCAAAAGAGAATTATCCCAATGAAAAAGCTGATTCTGATATTGTAAGAGAGTTTAATTTTTTGGTAGAACAACACTTCAAGACAAAGCATCATGTATCTGAGTATGCCGAGTTATTATATAAGTCTCCAAAGACATTGTCTAATATTTTTTCAAAGATGGGCTCTAAAACACCTTTGCAATATATACAAGATCGTAAAATGTTGGAAGCAAGAAGACTTTTACACTATACAAGTATGCAAATAAAAGAAATCGCTTATGAAATTGGGTATGAGGATATCCAGGCATTTAGTAGATTTTTTAAAAATCAGGAAGGGATTTCTCCTTCAGAATTCAAAGAAAAAGTAAGCTAGGAAAAATTGCCAACACTTCGGGAATAGTTACCTAACAAAGACTTGCTTCTCTACACCATCTTTGCATTGTCAAATTAAGTATTAATCTAAAGAATAAGACAATGAAAAATTTAGTAATAACATTAACATTAATCATATCAGGTTTAACAAGTGTATATGCACAGTTGCCTGATCCGGGATTTACTGTAGATCAAAATACAGCCATCGTAATTACAGATCCTCAAAACGATTTTTTAAGTCCTAACGGTGTAACCTGGGGAGTAGTAGGAGAAAGTGTTACAGCTAATAATACTGTTGATAATATCGAAGCATTATTTAAAGTAGCGCAACAAAAAAACATTACCGTTTTTGTTTCTCCACATTATTATTATCCTCATGATCATACCTGGGAAATAGAAGGAGCACTAGAAGCATTAATGCATAAAATTAATATGTTTGATAGAAAAGATGCATTATCTACAGAAGGTTTTGAAGGCTCTGGAGCAGATTGGTTGGATAAGTATAAAAAATATATTAAAAAGGATAATGTAATTGTAACAAGTCCTCACAAAGTATATGGGCCAGAATCTAATGATTTAGCTTTACAATTACGCAAACATGGATATAGTAAAGTAATATTGGCAGGTATGTCTGCGAACCTGTGTACAGAATCACATATGAGAGATCTTGTAGAATCAGGTTTTGATGTAGCTGTAGTAAAAGACGCTACGGCAGGAGCTATTTTACCAGGTTTAAATGCCTATGAGGCAGCAGTGGTAAACTTTCAGATGATCGCTAGTCATGTTTTTACTACCAAAGATATTGTTAAGGAAATCAATAGTTCTAAATAGTAAACTAACAGGATTACAAAAAAATATGAAATGTGATTATTTCATAATTGAGGATTGATTTTTTATGATAGGAACCCTTGCGAATAATTACTCGCAAGGGTTTATTGTTTAAAAATGAATTTTAATAATAGAAAACAAAAGGAGATTCTTTAAAATCTTATTAAATAATTCTTACTTTGGATCTATGGTTATAGAGCTATCTTTTTTCTCAATTTTAGAGCTTCTTACATTTTCTGGAGCCCTTATGTTGGGACTTCTCTTTTTTACAATGAAGTCTGCCAATAAAAAAGCTAATATTTTTTTGGGGCTATTTCTTTGGATTTTTTCGTTTGGTATTTTTATGGATTTATTGGATTACGAAATGGAAGAGGGTGCTCTACTTGATCGTATTTTTTTTCTTATTTCTTTATGTATTGCTCCGCTTTTATACATGTATACCTATCAAACGATAAATAAGCCTTACATAAAAATGTTGAAGTATTTGTTTATCCCTTTATTTGTAACCTATTTGGTTATTCTATTTGTTATAAACTCTGAAGAAATGATTTGGGGTATCGATTTAATCGAATATATAATAGAAATTATATTATACGTATTGATTTTGAAAAAATTACAAGGACTTAAATCAGAATTAAATAATTTCTATTCAGAATTAGAAAATAAGAGATTATCCTGGATAAAAACTATCATTTATATTAGTCTTGCATTTATTGTATTTGATTTTGTAGAAGGTTTTATAGGTTTTGAAGAAGAAGTGGTAGACCCGTACCTAGGTTCGATTTCGATAGTGCTTTCATTTATAATGGTGTATTGGATAGCCTACAATGGGTTTTCTCAATCAGAGATATTTAAAGCATCTCTTTTTATCCATGATTCGCAAGATCTACCTTCAGAATCATTCGGAGCGCATACGATTACTATAGATGAAACTAGTGCTGAAGATCGAAAACTATTTGAAGAAGTTAAGGGTACAATCGAAAAAGAAAAGTTGTATGCAAATTCTGAATTAAATTTGCGAACACTCTCCGAATCTCTTCAAATAAAAGAAAAAGAACTCTCCAGGCTTATAAATATTCATACTAAAACTAATTTTTATCATTTTATAAATGGTTTTCGGGTCACCGAATTCAAAAGATTAGTACAAACCCCAATGGCTCAGCAATTATCGATTTTAGGGATAGCTCAAGAAGCAGGGTTTTCTTCTAAATCAACATTTTATAACACCTTCAAGACCTTAGAAGGTATGACTCCTAAGCAGTATGAACTATCGCTAAAAAAGTCCGAATAGAAGCAGCTGGACTTGTTGAGTGAAACTATGCCTGGATAGGGGCGTTATTTTGTATGTACCTAATTTTTATACATACAATTTATGAAACACCTATTTTTAATTTTTACTTTTTTTTCTGCCTTTTATACGTTACAGGCCCAGTCTCATAGTATCAGTGGGTCTATTAATGATAGCACGACGGGAGAAACACTATTGGGAGCTACAATCTATGATAAGCAATCAGGAAAAGGAGCTGTAACCAATGAATATGGGTTCTTTTCTTTAACCCTTAAAGAAGGAGAACATACATTGATTATTTCTTATCTAGGTTATGAGGATATAATTCAAAATATTGATCTAACGGGAAATAAAAAAATAAACATCGAATTAAAGCCAATCAGCAATAATTTGGATGAAGTTATTATAACCACCAATACAAATAACAAAAGTCAGACAGGAAACATTATTGCAGGTTCTATAAACCTGAAACCTCAGGATATAAAAAAACTACCAGCTTTGCTAGGAGAACCAGATGTAACCAGAGCTATGCTTACACAAGCAGGAGTATCTTCTGTAGGAGAAGGTACATCTGGTTTTAATGTGAGAGGAGGTAATATTGATCAAAATTTGATTCTTCTGGACGAAGCCCCCATTTATAATTCTTCGCATGTTTGGGGATTCTTTTCCATTTTTAATTCGGATGCGATAAAAGATATGAAATTATACAAAGGAGGAATCCCAGCAAGGTATGGCGGTAGAGCTTCTTCGGTATTAGATATTAGACAGCGAGAGGGGAGTAATAAACAATTTAAAGGAGAAGGAGGACTGGGGCTTTTATTTTCTAGATTAACTCTCGAAGGCCCTATTAAAAAAGATAAACTAAGTTATTTAGTCTCTGGTAGGCGTTCCTATTTTGATTTAGCATTTCCGCTCATAAAAAGCTTAAAAGGAAATAAAGTGTATTTCTATGATTTAAATGCTAAACTCTCCTGGGATATCAATGAGAAAAATAAATTATTTGCCTCTGGATATTTTGGAGCCGATGTGATGAAACTAAAATTTGATGATACCGATGAGGATCAACAAAACACACAGCAAAATACTAATGAGAGTATAAATTTCTCATGGAAAAACAGTACAGCTACAGTACGATGGAATCATATTTTTTCTGAAAGATTATTTATGAACTTATCTGGAGTCTTCAGTCGTTATAATTATTCATTGTCATCAGAAAATAGTAGTGGTGGGCCAGCAGGATCAGCTAGTAATTTTACCTGGAAATCGGCCGTAGAAAATTGGATACTTAAACCCGATTTTACATTCTTTCAGAATACAGACACCAAAATTCGTTTTGGAGTTAATAGTACATTATATCGTTTTACTCCTGCAAAGATTACAGGAAATGATACTTCTATAAATACAGTAAACTTTGGTACAGAAAAAGGTTTGGAAATAGCACCTTATGTGTCCTACGAAAAGAAATTAAATAAGTTTTCTGCAAATATAGGCCTGCGATACTCCTGGTTCGGAAATCTAGGGCCGAATAAAGTATCCTTCTATGATGCACAGGTACCACAAACTGTAAGTAGTATTACAGGATCACGTAGTTATAAAAGTAATGAAGTGATTAAAAATTACCATGGTTTTGAGCCTCGATTAGCACTTAAGTATGATCTTAATAATAGGAAAGCTATAAAATTGGGATACAATAGGATGTTTCAATATATACACTTGATTTCTAATAGTTATTCTACCCTACCCTTTGATATTTGGAAACCTGCAGGATATCATATAAAACCTTTGGAAGTGAATCAAATTTCTGCCGGATATGCTTATGATACTCCTAACAGGAAATATAATTTTTCTGTAGAAGGATATTACAAAACCTTTAAAAACCTGGTAGAATATAAAAATGGAGCAGATTTGTTTTTGAATGAAAATTTAGAAACTCAACTATTAACTGCAAAAGGATATTCATATGGCTTAGAATTAAGTGGATATAAAACAAAAGGAAAGCTCACAGGAAATGCTAATTATACGTATTCAGTAACCAAAAGAAAAACTACAAGTTCATTTAATTCTGAGAATATTAATAGTGGAAATTATTATCCTTCTAATTACGATCGTCCTCATATTTTTAATATTACTTCTAATTATGAATTGTCTAAAAAATGGAGTGTCGGAGCCTTTTTTACGTATCAAACAGGGAGACCAACAACTTATGCAACAGGCAAGTTTGAAGTGGGTGGCAACCAGTTTTTTACCTACTCAGACAGGAATGCATTTCGCTTAAAACCTACTCACCGATTAGATATCTCTTTTACATATACACCTAAAAAGAAACCAAACAGAAGGTGGAGTGGTAATTGGGTGTTCGGAGTCTATAATGTATACAGTCATAAAAACCCGTTCTCGGTGTATTCTTCTGTGAGAAATAATCAACTAAAAACATTTCAATATTCTGTAATCGGAGCACCAGTACCCTTTATAACCTATAATTTTAAATTTTAAGTAAGATGAAAAGTATATATATAAAAATAATAGCAAGTAGTTTGCTTATCTTTTGTATTACCAGTTGTACCAAAGAAATAAGCCTCGATGTTACTCATGAGCCTCAAACTATCATTTTTGGTTCTATTTCTAATGAAAATGTTCCGGTTTCCATACGTATTCAGCAATCGGTTCCTTTACAAGATTCATCATCTTCAAAACCTGTAAATGATGCTTCGGTATCGTTGTATGCAAAAGATACTTCGGGAAATACAAATCTAGTTACAAATGATTTTGTGATTGATCAAGGCGTTTATACTTCAGCTCAATCTATTTCAACTACAATAGGTTATTCGTATTGGATAGAAGTACGATTAAATGATGGAACTCTATTTAAATCAAAAGAAGAGCTGTTAAAACCTGTTGTTCTTATTAACAATACAAGTATTAAAAATGGAGATATTTTAGAGATAGAGTTTAGTGACCCAGGTGATGATACCAACTTTTATAAGTTTACTGTAGAGTTATTTAGTGAAGGACAATTAGTCTCATCTAATACATCACAATCTAATGATGTAGTATTTAATGGCAAAGAAAGTGCATCTGTAGAAGTTGATTTGTTTAGGTTACAGGATGATGATGATGATATTACAGTTCTTTATGATGAAATAAAAGTTACTTTTTGTAATATCAATTTCGACTCTTACCAATTCTACTTAAATCAAAGTTTACAATTAGAAGCAAATGATAGTGAAAGCTCTGGAGATCCGAGTCAATTGTTTGCAACACCTCCCGTAAATCTCTTGGGAAATATTACAAACTCAGGCTCAAATAAAGTTGTCCTGGGCAATTTTACTGTCAATGCCGTAAGTGCTGTAAATCAAATTGGCAGTAATTAAAAAAAGTCCAGATAGAAGCATTCGGACTTGTTCTGTGGAATAATTTTTAGGGTTTAGCGTCATTTAGATGTTGTAGATATAAACAATAAAATTTTAGAATTATGAAAATGAAAAAAAATCAACTTATCATCCTGTTTTTAATCTCTGTAAGCTTTTTGGCATGTACTAATGATGATGATAACAATGTAGCTCAAGGTGATTTTGGAATTTTTAAATCAATAAATGAAACGACTGCAGAAATGAATGGTACGATTACAAGCGCTACCCCTGCTCATTTTAATAACCTACTGGCAAAATATCCCAAGTTGAAAAAGATAAATATGTTGGATTGCCCTGGTTCTGAAGATGATGATGCTAATTTGATAGTTTCCAAAAAAATGCATGATAGCGGAATAGAATTTCATTTGTCTGCACGTTCTGTCATCGCCTCTGGAGCAGTAGATATGTATGTAGGAGGGGTAAAAAGAACACGCGAACAAGGAAGTCGCATCGGAGTACATTCCTGGGGAGCAGCTCCCGGACAACCAATCGCTACTTCATATCCTGTAGGTCACGCTGTGCATTTACCATATATCAATTATTACAAGTCGGTTGGATTTACACAGAAAGAAGCAGAAGATTTTTATTATTTCACGATTAATGCTGCTCCTGCAGAAAGGGTTCACTGGATGACTGAAGAAGAAATAACCCAATATAAAATAACAAAATAATAAAGTATGAAAAACCATTTTAGAATAGTAAATGTGATAGTAGTAACCTGCACCATTTTAAGTTGTGTAGCTTGCTCAAATGACGATGATATTGCAACAATACCAACAACAGGAACGATTAATGCAGGTAATGATCCAAATTTTAAAATTGTAGAAAATACAGATACGGGTTTTAGTGCATTTAACAGAAAAGTTATGGTTTTTGATATTCCAATTTATGCTGTAGCTGCGGTAGAAGATGTTAAGCTGTTACATGCAGCTAATTTAATGGCTCAATATTTAGATAATGACGAAGATGGTTCGATTGATAATACAACGATTCACAATTCGATGAAATCTAACAAAGCTTTTTTATTTATGTGGAAAACAGAAGCAGATAGAGATAATTTTAATCCTCCTGCAGGGTTTAAAGTTGGCCAAGACCTAGGAGCAGACGAAACCGTGCCAGCATGGCATACAAATGGGCATACGGGATCATTTGATGCTGCTTTAGAAGAAGTGTGGCATATTATCACTAATGGCGGGCATGAAAGAGCTTATCCTAGAGTCTTTAGTTCTCAATCGGGATCAGAAATCAGTAAAGCAATGGATGTTGCCCGTGGAGGGAACTTTCAATCTCCGCCAGCTAGCTATCCTGCCAGTGCCTGGTATACTTATGATGATACTACCTGTGACTACAATTGCCAGGTTGGCGAATATTTATATTGGGTGATGAGTTCTATGCTTGGGGCACAAGAAAATAGATTAAGTGAAATTGACAATGAATGGAGGTTAAACACTAGAGCCAAAGTAGAAGCAATCGATACAAAAGCCTGGGCAATATTTACAAATCCAGCATATAAAATGCCAGCAAAATTGCCAGATGGTACCTATAAAAGATAATAAATAAAATTAACCGAATACATCTGGTTTTTGATTACAACCCAGATAAATTGAAATGTTTAAAAGATGTGTTCGGTTTTTAAACTACTGAAAGAAAATAATGATGAAGAATATATTTAGATTGCCGCTATTAGGTTTTTTGTTGGTATTGATTATTGGTTCTTGTAGTAAAGATGATGATGTAACAATACCAGATGGTAATAGCACTTTAATAGAACAACAAAAGGTGTTTAAAGAATTTTGGGAAATCTATGATAGACATTATCCTTTAATGCACAGAAAAAATATAGACTGGCAGAATGTGTATGATACATATTATCCGAAAATCACTAGTACAACTTCGGATAATCAGTTGTTTGGGATTTTCGAAACGATAATGGGTACTATTGTCAAAGATGGGCATAGTAGTTTAACTTTTAATGCTAATCAAGAAGCAGGGTTTGAACCAGAATTTGATAGGAATATTCAAAATATGATCCAAAACAATACTGCTGGTAAAGTAAGTATCGTCTCGAGCAGTGCCAATAACCCATATTTATCGTATGGTACTGTAACAAGTGATTCTAATATTGGATATATCAATTCCAAAAATTTTGAACCTGTAAATGAAAATGACAGTGAGTTTAATAATTTTAAAGCTATTGTTGACGAAGCATTAACAGCACTACAAAATAAAGCAGGAATTATTATAGATGTTCGTACTAATGGAGGTGGGCAAGGACCATTTGCATATTATTTGGCAGGTAGATTTTTTACAAATAATACCCCGATAGAATTGATACGACAACGAATAAAAATAGCTACAGGAAGTACTGTTGCTTCTCTTGGCGAATGGGCAACAAAGGAGTTCGAAGGATATCCTGATGCGAGAGTAGAAGGAGGTTTTGTCGCGGGAGTTTTTCCAGAAGATAATACCATTGTAGCTTCAGGGGCATTTCAATTTACCAAAAAAGTTGCAGTGCTAACTTCAAAAGGAACGGCAAGTGCAGCAGAGTATTTTACAGCTGCAATGAAAACCCAATCTCATAGTAGAACAATAGGAAGTACGACTTTTGGAATCTTTGCAGGGAGCGACATTTTTACCTTAACTAATGGAGGAGGAAAATGGAAAACCCGGGTTTCAACTCATGATGTAGAAATTAAATATAACAATACGTTTCAATCTTTTGAAGGAATTGGTATAACTCCCGATATATTATCTATACCTACCACTGCCCAAGTTACAGCAGGAGAAGATATTCACATAGTAGAAGCAGTACGTCATATTAAGAATTAATGAGGTATTATGGGCGTTTTCTTTGATCTAGAGATTGTTATTATAATCCAAAAACCACAAAAGAATAATAAATAAAATGAAAAATAAAGTTTTAATGAAGGGTGTGATTTTTGTAGTAAGCATTACTTTTTTTCTTTCTTGCGAAGCAGATGATACTCCAGATACAATACCAACTACAACGAAACCAACCAGTACCATATTACAAGAGATAAAAAAAGATCTTGGGAACCATAAAATTGCCTTTGGTGATACCAGGAAAATATATATGATGGATCCAGATGGTTCTAATGTGGTCGAATTAGCAGATGCCGGTCCGGTATCTGGTTATGTGTCGTGGAGTCCAGATGCCAAATACGTATATTTTGCTAGTGCAAAGGGACCAGCAAAAAGTGCCTGGGAAGCTTTTAGAGTAAATGTAAAAACAAAAGAGTTGTCCAAAATATCAAATTTTGGTTTGGATGTAAGATCTCTAGGAGTTTCCCCTGATGGAAAAACATTAGCAATCTCTGTAATGACCGGTAATTCTAATATTGATGGTAACAATGATGATTTGACGAAATTTTCCACTAATTTGTATACAATCCCAATGGTTACTGTAGAGTCAAAAATTGATTCGGGAACTCAAATAGTAATGAGTGATCTTACGGTTATTCAAAGTTCGCCTAATAAAGATCAATTTTGGTACGAAGAGTTGAGTTGGAATCATGACGCAACTAATCCTGTACTGGCATATACAAAAACCTGGCGTTATGATGAAGATGATGTGTCTTATACTCATGCTTATACTATCAAACCAGACGGAAGTTCTAATACGTTGATTGCTGAGAATAAAGATCAGCCAATCTGGAGTATTGATAATAAGAAATTGTCTTTTCTGGATTTAAGTTATTACAGTTTCTTAGATAGCCGTATAAAACAAATTACTGTTTCTGGGATTTCTAAAGAAGTTTCTGGAGGTTCACTATCACCAGAAGGAGGTAATTATATTGTCTTTGAAATTGGTGATGAAAATAGAAAAGGAGGCATTGCTAAAACCACTGAAACTTCTAATGTCGGATTTCAATTGCAGACTTCTGTAGATGTGTATGAACCTCGATGGTCACCAATACCTCTGAATTAGACAAGAAGTAATTTTTTAAGAATTTAGGAAAAAGTAAAAAATAGGGTATAATTAACTTTAGTTGTTGTTTATATATAACATTTTGTAACATTTAAATGTATTTCAGTCTTTTGAGAGAGGAGGTAGTAGCCGAGGTGTTATTCATAGTAAATGTTGTAATAGAAAATACAGATTAATAAAGTGTTGTGGGGCGTTTCTATATTATAGTAATGTAATTACGCCCCTGCAACCACAAATGATGATATTATGGATAGAAAGAAATTTTTAAAAAATGGAATGGCAGGAATAGGCTCTATTATAGCAATTCCAACGTTAATAACATCTTGTAATAAAGATGATGATGCAGGAGGCGTAGTAGATGCAGGATCATGTGTTGTCTCTCCAGTAGAAACAGCAGGGCCGTTTCCAATAAAAACACCAGCAGATTTGGTAAAAGAAAATATAATTGGTGATCGTACAGGAATTCCTTTAAAAATAACAATACAGGTGCAAAATGTAAATGACAATTGTAAACCATTAGCAGGAGCGTTTGTAGATATCTGGCAATGTGATGCAAAGGGAAATTATTCTGAATATTCTGGTCAGTTAGATGGAGATTTCACAAGTCAAAAATTTTTAAGAGGAAGACAAACTACAGATACCAGTGGTAACGCTTCGTTTATAAGTATATATCCTGGATGGTACCCAGGTAGAGCTCCTCATCTTCACTTAGAAATTTTAAAATCATCGGGGCAATCATTGCTTATTACTCAAGTTGCTTTTCCCGAAGATATTTCTAAAGCAGTCTATGCTACTACGAATTATAAAGGAGATTTTGATACTTCGAATGCTCAGGATGGTATTTTTTCTGGTGATATTAATCGCAGTATAGCGAATTCTGTAACAGGAAATACAACCGATGGATATGTTCTAACAGAGACCATAAAAGTGTCGGGATAAACCTAGAATGTTAGACTTTTGACTCATGTTATAAAAACAAAAAACCCAAACATCTGTTTGGGTTTTTCGTGGTGTAACTCCTTCAGATAAATATCAACATGTATTTTACTCACAAACTCAAAATGATTTTTGAAGGCACCTTTTCTTATCGATTATATTTTTAATACACCCAGCCAGTTACTCCTTCATATTTATATCCGGCGTTAATACCTTCAGAATAATTTTTGGTATACAGGTGATCAGAGTGTTGAGTATTGTAAAAGCGATAGAGTTTTTTTCTTCCGTTACCTGGTTTTTTATGTATTAAAACAAGTCGGGAAACATCTTTCCACCCTTTACTTATTAAAGTTAAAATTTCGGTAGGGCTAGTTGTTAAAACGAAATCTATTTTTCTCGGATGTAACAAAAAGTATAATTCGTTATATGTGTTAAAATCAATTTCTCGACGAGATCTGGCTACGTCGGTCCTAAAGGAAACCCCTTCTCTACGACCTATTCCAATACCTTGACCTCCTTGTGTTTTATAGGTATGAAGAGATGCAGACCCCCCACTATAATATCGATACACATTTTGAGAACTCAAGGCCCTTGATTTGGTGTTGCTACTGTTTTCGGTTGCATTAGAAACTTGTTCTAGAGGTAACTCTTCATTTTCTGATTCACAAGAAGTCAGTAGTAAACATATTACAAAAGTCAAATTTAAAATTGAAACTAAGAATTTGGTTTTTTTCATGGCTTTAAGAGTTTTAAAAATTAGTATTTGATGAAATTAGTTTTAAGATTGGTATGTATTTCACCTTCTACAGAATTCAAAAATATGACGATGAGTACATGAAATACAAAGTAATATTCTTGATATTTATAAATTTAAACTGATACTTTGTGTATGTTGCAAGAGTTTGATTTTTGCTATTGTATACCAAACTATGTATTGAATAAATCATTCACATTGTTTTTTTTGGTAGTTTTATTTCGTATTATTTTTTATGTCATTCACTTATATATTGAATTAATAAGATATGGTTTTCGAATTCTGTTGAGCAGGTTTCAAATACTATAAAAATCACTTTAATGATCAGGAAGTATTCATTTTTAGGTTATCTGCTAATTTTATTTGTTTTTGTGCAGCCATTACGCGGACAAGTTAAAAGGCCTAATGATGCTCAGGTTTTACTAGATTTTGATGAGTTAAAAGAGATAATTGCAGAGCAACAAGAAGACTCCCTAAAATTAAAAATAGCACAGGTCTCCCTCGATAAAGCTATATATCAATTAGATACATTGCGTATGGCCGATGCATATTATTTTTTATCCAAACTAAGCCGTTCTAATCAATTACATTATGCAGATAGTCTTATTGCAATTACCAAGAATAAAAATTATGAAAGATATCCGGCATTGGGTTATTTACGTAAGGGTAATACGCGTTATGAAGAAGGAAACTATAAAGAGGCTTTAGAACTTTATCTCATAGCATCAAAATCTGCTAAAGAAAATGGGAATGAGCTGTTATATCTAAAGCTGAAATTTAATATAGGATTATTAAAAAATACGGCAGGAGAAAGGGAAGAGGCTCAAACTATATTTTTGGAGTATTTAAACTTTTTAGATCAAAACCCTAAATTTAAAACCTCAAGCACGTATAATAGAGTTCTATTTGCTCTTACTGATTCATACATTTATAGTAATCAATTTAAACTGGCCGAAGATTATATTGATAAAGGAATTCGGGAAGCATTAAAAACAAATGATATATCTATCTATTCTAATTTTGTGATGTATTCGGGGATGTATGAATATTTCTCTAAAAACTACAATAAGGCAATTGATAGTCTAAAAAAAGGAAAAAGTTTAATACAAAAATCAGATGAGATAAAGACAAGAGTTGCTATCTGTGATTATTATATTGCTCGTTCATATCAGGATCAGGGTATGGTAGAGAAGGGTATGCAATATTTTAGAAATGTAGATCGTATTCTCAAAGAAACTGAAGATGTTATTCCCGAATTAATCGATACGTATGATTATTTGATTGCTGATTCTAAAGCAAAAAAAAATCTTGAAAAACAAATTGAATACATCAATACATTATTAAGATTAGATAGCATAAGACATGCTAATCAAATATATTTAACCAAAAATATTAATGAGAGATACGATACTGTAGAATTAATTTCTGAAAAAGAAAAATTAATAGATCAATTGCAGCGCGATAAATTCTTAAAAGAAGAAACGATAACTATTCTAATTGTATTTCTTGTTGTTTTGATCATACTTGCTACATATGGTTTTCGCAAAAGCTATGTAAATAGAAAACGTTTTTTAAGATTACTTGAAGATCAAAAAAATAAAGAACATAATCTACTAGAGTTTGTTGATATCAATACTAATATTTCAAAAAAACAAGATATAGATATCCCAAAAGATGTTGTAGAAACGGTATTAAAAAAGCTTCATAATTTTGAGAATTCGGTTAAATTTTCTAAAAAACATTACACACTTAATTCATTAGCTAAAGAGCTGAATACGAATAGCGCATATTTATCAAAGATTATAAATGTGTATAAAAATGTCAACTTTGCCAATTACCTTAATAATTTAAGGATTGATTTTGCGGTAGATGAGCTTACGTCCAATAAATCATTACGTTCTTATACGATAAAGGCCATTGCAGAAGAGGTAGGGTTTAAAAATGCACAATCGTTTTCTTCTGCATTCTATAAAAAAACAGGTATTTATCCATCCTATTTTATCAAGCATTTAGAGATATGAGGTAAAGCCCTGTAGTATCAAATTCAGTGTTTTATGCTTTAAATTTATAAATATCAATTAGTATATTGTATTGGAAGTTAGTTAAAAACTATATTTTTAGTATCGAGAACCTATAAACCGAATTGTTATGAGCACAAATAAGAATATAAAATCATTAGGGTTAGAAAAGATAAAAATCACCAAATTGGTGAACACAAGCGTAGTTAAGGGAGGTAATATACCACCTGCCTCTCAAAGGTTGTGCAATACAGAGAATAAGTGTTTCACGATACCAACAAAAACAGTTCCGGTAGAGGAATAGTATAAACCTTTTAATGATATGTAATAAAAAAACCCGAACATTTGTTCGGGTTTTTTAAGGTGGTGCCTCCAGGAATCGAACCAGGGACACAAGGATTTTCAGTCCTTTGCTCTACCAACTGAGCTAAGGCACCTTGCTGTAAGCGGATGCAAATATAGAACGCTTTTTTTAATACTCAAAAGAAAAAATTAAAAAAATCGTTTTGTATTTTTACGACTTACAAATAAAAGTATGAATCTCATTATTGATGTAGGGAATACATATACCAAAATAGGAGTTTTTGAAGAATCGAAAATTGTCTATAAAAAAAGGATTGAACAATATCATTTTAAAGAAACAATCCAAAATATCAAAGAAGAATACCCTTTGATCACCAATGCCATAATTTCTTCAGTATCTACTATAGAAGAGAATCATATAACAGATGTTAAGCGTTTGTATAATACGCTTATGTTAGATCATCAGGTAGAAATGCCATTCAAAAACCTGTATAAGACCCCAACTACACTAGGAATAGATCGATTAGCTTTGGTAGCAGCGGCGGTAGATCAGTTTCCTAATAAGGATGTATTGGTAATTGATGTAGGAACTTGTATAACATATGATTTTAAAAACAAAAAAGAAGAGTATCTTGGTGGCGCAATTGGGCCGGGAGTGCGACTTAGATATGAGAGTCTTCATAATTATACAGCAAAACTACCATTGTTACAGGTAACTGATCCAAAAAATCACATAGGAAATAGTACAGAAGAAGCAATACATTCGGGAGTAGTTTTTGGAATTTTGCATGAAATTGATGGAGTAATTGAAGAATATTGCAACATTTATACTGATTTAACAGTTATTTTAACTGGTGGAGATGCACATTTTTTGTCTAAAAGATTAAAAAATAGCATATTTGCCACTTCTAATTTTTTGTTGGAGGGATTAAACCGCATTTTAGCTTTTAATAATAGTAAATGATAAAGAAGATTTTAGTAATCATATTGGTACACGTTACCATAATATCTTACGCTCAGGAAGGGACTTCGTCTCCGTATTCTTTTTATGGGATAGGGATTCCGAAATTCAAAGGAACAGTAGAAAACAGGTCGATGGGGGGATTGAGTATATATACAGATAGTATCCATTTAAATCTTCAAAATCCTGCGTCTTATGGAGAATTGAGACTCACAACATATACAGTAGGAGCCTCATATCGTAGATATAAGATTAGTAATGCCAATCAATCATCATCTGGAGAAAACGCCTCATTAGATTATTTGGCTATTGGTATTCCTGCTGGCAAATTTGGTTTTGGTTTTGGAGTTATTCCCCTTACTTCTGTAGGGTATGAACTTAATAGTATTAAAGATGATGGAAGCGAGCTTCGATTCACCGGAAAAGGAGGATTGAATAAGGTCTTTTTGTCTACAGGGTTCAAAGTTAACAAGAATCTAAGCGTAGGTTTAGATTTAAATTATAACTTTGGGAATATTGAAAACAAAACAATATTACGAAGACCAGGTGTTCAATTTGATACAAGAGAAATAAATAGTTCAGATTTATCATCCTTTAGCTTATCTTTTGGAGTGACGTATAAAACTATGATCACAGAAAAACTAGAACTAGTTGCTTCTGCAGTGTCAACACCTTCTTTTGAATTAACAACAGATAGTACGAGGGAACTTGCTACTATTGTAATTGATAATAGTGGTAGAGAAGGAGTTATAGAAAGACAAGATGTTGCTGTAGAAGACAAAGAAATAGATCTTCCTGCCGAATTTAAATTTGGTGCCGGGATTGGGAAACCTAAAAAATGGTTTGTAGGCGCAGAATATATATACATGGATTCTGGAAAATTTACGAATCTTGTATCTAACCAGGATAATGTTGTATACGAGAACGCTTCAAAATTCAAAACGGGAGGATATTATATTCCTAATTATAACTCGTTAACAGGCTATTTTAGCAGGGTTGTATACCGTGCTGGATTTCGTTATGAAGAGACAGGATTAAATATTAATAACGGTTCGATTAATGAGTTTGGCATATCTTTTGGAGTAGGCTTACCAGTTGGTAGATTATTCTCGAATACTAATATAGGTTTTGAGTATGGTCAACGGGGAACAACAAATTTTGGACTTGTTAAAGAAGAGTTTTTTAATATCTCTTTAAGTTTGTCATTAAATGATAAATGGTTCAGAAAAATAAAATTTAATTAAATACAATAATTACTACAGCTATGAATACTAAAGTTTTATTTATAATAGCAACAGGATTAGTTTTAAGTGCTACAAAAGTAAGTGCTCAGGCTACAGACTGTGCAACTACAGCATCCATCGCTTATGAGCATGCTAAGGTAAAGAATTATACTGCTGCAGAGGAACCTCTGTGGAAGGTGAGAAAAGAATGTCCTACATATAGCGTCGCAACATATCAATTTGGACAAAAATTGTTAGCAGCTAAATATAAAAAAGCTTCTGCTGCAGAGAAATCTGCTCTTGCAAATGAAATCATTACATTATGGAAAGAGCGTTTTCAGTACTTCCCGGCAAAAACTAAAATAGGTGATATGCATTCTGATATAGGTCAGTTAATGTATGATAATAAAATTGATAGTAAAGAAAATCAGTTTGTAGAGTTTGATAAAGCATATACAAAAGATAAGAAAAACTTTAAAAGACCTAAGAAATTATATACTTATTTCTCTCTTTTTGTTGATCTTCATGGTGAAGGAAAAAAAGAACTTCAAGGAGTTTTTGATCTATATGATGATATTACAGAAAAGATAGAGAATGAAGAAAGTAGGTTGGCAAAAACAATAGCAGAGCTTACAGAAAAAGAAGAATCAGGAACTACATTATCGTCTAAAGAAAAAAGAAAACTAAAAAATTCTGGTATTAACCTAAATGCCTTTAGTAAAGTAAAAGCAGGGATTAACCAGAAACTTGGGGAGTTAGCCGATTGTAAAAACCTAATACCTCTTTATACTGGACAGTTTGAATCTAAAAAAACAGATGCAGGTTGGTTAAAAGGAGCCGCAGGAAGAATGTCGTCTAAAGATTGTACCGATGATCCATTGTTTTTTAAGTTAGTAGAAGCACTACATAAAACAGAACCATCTGCAAAATCAGCTTATTATTTAGGGATATTAGCATTAAAAGATAAGAAGACAACAACTGCATTAAAGTATTTTAATCAATCTGCAGAATTAGAAACTAAAACGAGAGATAAGGCTAAAGTTTATTTCAAGATTGGTGAAGTGATGAAAAGACAAGGAAGTAAAGGAAAAGCTAGATCTTACTATAGAAAAGCACTTAAGCATAGACCATCTATGGGAGTTTGTTATCTTAGAATTGCAAGTATGATAGCAAGTAGTGCAAATAGCTGTGGAGACGATGTGTTTAGTAAAAGAGCAGTATATTGGTTGGCAGAAAACTATGCTCGAAGAGCAGGAAAAGTAGATCCAAGTTTAAAATCTACGGCAAATAAATTTGCAGCTAACTATCATGCTAAAGCACCATCAAAAACTGATATTTTTAACAACCCAGAAAAAAAATCTGTAAGTATTGGATGCTGGATTGGTGAAACGGTTAGAGTGCCAAAGCTATAATGCAAAATAAAAATATATATACAATAGTAAACATTGTCACAGCATTTGCTGTGACAATGTTTTTTTCATGTCAATCAACAACAAAAAATGATCTGGGAGGTTTAATCTTAGAAGACGCCCCTATTGCAGAAGGGTATGAGATAAATCTTAAATATACAGACTCAGGAAGGCTTACAGCAATACTTAAAACATCAAAAATATTAGATTATTCTAATAAACCTTTCGTATATCACGAATTCCCAGAAGGTATTGTGTTAGATATTATTGATAAAGAAGGAAAAGTAAGTGTGGTTACCTCAGATTATGCAATTTCTTACCAGCAAACAGGCTTAATCGATATGAGAGGTAATGTAGATATACGAACTGCAGATAGTACCCATTTGCAAGCCAAGCAGTTATATTGGGACCAAAATATTAATTGGATATTTACAGACCAGCCCTATAAAAGTTATTTGCCAGATGGAACAATTAATGAAGCAGATGGTTTTGATGCTAATCAGGATTTTACTATCTTGAATTCAAGAATAAATGATGGGGTAATGTTTATAGAGGAGTAATCCAGTACTATGATGAAAGTATTTAGATTTTTTGAATATGCCTATTTGGCGATCATGTGTTTTTTTATCTACGAAGCATATGCAGAATGGGGACAAGAAGGCGGAAGAAGTATGCTCTATATTTTCTTTGCAATTGCCGCAATTTTTATGTTTTTCTTTAAAAGAAACTTTAGAAAACGATTTGACGCCAATAACAAAGACTAATTCATGGAATTACATATCATTGTTATTATTCTTTCCCTTATTCTTTCAGCTTTTTTTTCAGGAATGGAAATCGCCTATGTTTCTTCTAATAAAATACACATAGAGATTGAGAAAAAACAAGGGGGATTTATCTCAAATATCCTAGCCCGTTTAACAAAAAAACCTTCCAAATTTATTGCAACAATGCTTGTAGGCAATAATATAGCATTAGTTATATATGGGTTTTATATGGGTGAAATACTGATGAAAATAATAGCTGGGTATTTTCCTGAAATAGCAGGTAGTATTACGTTACTATTGCAAACATGTATTTCGACTTTGGTGATTCTAATTACAGCAGAATTTTTACCTAAAGTATTCTTTCAAATTTATTCTAATACGTTACTCAAAGCCTTTTCATTTCCGGCATATGTTTTCTATGTTGTATTTACACCTATTTCATCATTTGTAATTTGGGTTTCTGATTTTGTGCTCAAAAAATTTCTGAAAACAGATGGGGATCAAGTTCAACTTGCTTTTAGTAAAACAGAATTAGGAGATTATATAAACGAGCAAATGGAAACTATCGAGGAGCATGACGAAATTGATAGTGAAATCCAGATTTTTCAAAATGCATTGGATTTTTCAGACGTTAAGTCGAGAGAAGTAATGGTTCCCAGGACAGAGATAGTGGGCGTAGAGAAATTACAATCAATAGAAGAAGTGAGTACCTTATTTATAGATACAGGTCTGTCAAAAATAATTGTGTATAACAATACTGTAGACGATATCATTGGGTATGTACACTCTTTCGAGTTATTTAAAAAACCTAAATCGTTAAGATCAATTCTTTTGCCAGTAGTTTTTGTGCCAGAAACAATGTTTGTTAAAGATGTGCTTAATCTTCTTACCAAAAAACATAAAAGTATAGCAGTGGTGATCGATGAGTATGGAGGTACCAGTGGTATTATTACAGTAGAAGATATTGTAGAAGAGCTTTTTGGTGAAATTGAAGACGAACATGATTCTGTAGAACTTATCGAAGAACAATTGTCAGAAAATGATTATCGATTTTCTGCACGAATAGAAGTAGACCACATCAACGAGTCCTATAAATTAGACCTTCCAGAAGATGAAAATTATGAAACATTGGGAGGGATGATTGTAAACCATACCGAAGAAATTCCTCAACAAGGAGAAGAAGTGAAAATAGATGGTTTCAAAATTAAAATTATAGAGACTTCTAATACCAAAATTGAGATTGTAGAATTACATGTGATACCAGAGGATTAATAATACTATTGCGATGAGCAAAAAAACACGAAACCAGGGGATTGTAGTATTTGTTGTATTTTATATCATTATTGTGATATGTGATCTGGTTTGTAGTAGTAATGAAGCGTACTCGGATCTTAGAAATATTACGAAACCTTCAATTCTGGGTTCATTAATCATCTTTTTTTTGGCACATAGAAAAGGACTGGGTATTTCTATATTTAGATTAATGATATTGGCCTTGTTGTTTTCTTTGGCCGGAGATATACTACTTTTATTTGTTATACAATCTCAACTTTTCTTTATTGCAGGACTAGTTATGTTTTTGTTGGCACATGTAATGTATATTTTGGTGTTTCTTAAAAAGCATAATAAGCACAAAAAAAACAAGATTTTTCTTATGCTAACCGTTGCTTATGGAGCAGGTTTGTTCTATTTGTTATACCCTGGGCTAGGAGATATGTTAATCCCTGTGATGGTGTATATGATCGTGATTTTGTTAATGTCAAATGCATCATATTTAAGAGAGAAACGAGTCTCTCAAATGAGTTTTCTTATGGTTTTTATAGGTTCCCTGTTTTTTATGATCTCTGATAGCATTTTGGCATTTACAATGTTTTATCAACCTTTGCCTATGAGTAACATATGGATTATGACTACATATGCAACAGCTCAGCTTTTGATTGTTTGTGGTGTTTTAAGACAAAAAAATCAAATTTTTTAAAGTAATAAAAGTACGTAGAAACCACACTATTCTATATTAAAAACCGAAAGAGTTAAAACTTCATAAGACTTTCAGTTTTTTAATTGGTATTATTACAATAAAATGGTATTTTCGCCCACTATATTTTGAATAAATTATAATATACCATGGCAGTTTTAAATAAAATCAGACAGCGTTCGGTTTTTCTAATCGTAATCATTGCATTAGCACTTTTCTCTTTTGTGTTAGCAGATTTGATTCGTAATGGAGGAGCTATTTCCCAGAAAGCTGAAAATACGATTGCAACAATAAACGGAAAAGATATTGATCGAACAGAGTTTGCTAGAAAAGTAGAGCTAGCATCAAGAAGTTTTGGAGGAGGAACATCAAGTATTCAGGCTGTAAATTATGTATGGAATCAAGAATTGAGAGAAACAGTTTTTGAAGAGCAATTCGAAGAACTGAACATTAGAGTAGGAGAAGATCAGGTAAACCAGTTATTAGAAGAGTCATTAGCAAATAACCCAACGTTTTTGAATGAAGCTGGAGTTTTTGATAAAGCCAAAATGCAAGAATATGTTGCTAATGTAAAAGCTACTTCGCCACAAGCATATCAACAATGGTTAGATTTTGAAGTTTCTGTAAGTAAAGGTGCTAGAGAGCAAACTTATCTCAATATGATTAAAGCTGGTGTAGGGTCTACACTAAAAGAAGGAGAGTTGGCTTATAAAATGGAAAATGATAATGTAGATATCAAATATGTACAGCTTCCATTCTCTAGTATTGAAGATACAGAAGTAGAAGTGACGGATGCAGAAATTAAAGCATATATCGATGCTCATAAAGATCAATATAAGGCAGAAGCTTCGAGAAGTATACGTTATGTGCTATTTAATGAAGTTCCTAGTGAAGAAGATGAGAATCAAATAAAAGCAGAAGTAGCTGCATTATTAGATGATAAAGTAGAGTTTAATGAAGCAACCAAAACGAACGATTCGGTTTTAGGATTCAAAAACATTGATGTAAAAGATGCAGAAGAGTTTGTAAATCAAAATTCTGCTTTAAAATTTGATGGGGGATTCAAGTTTAAAAAAGATTTACCCACTACAGAAGCAGATACAATTTATAATCTAGGTATAGGAGATGTATATGGGCCATATAAAGATGGAGATTATATTAAAATTTCAAAAGTAGTTGCCCAAAAACAAATGCCAGACTCGGTTAAAGCAAGTCATATTTTGGTTTCTTGGGCTGGATTAGGTACTGCAGGTGATACAAAACGAACTAAAGAAGAAGCAAAAACCTTAGCAGATAGTATTATTGCAGTAACCAAAGCAGATAATACAAAATTCTCGGCGCTGGCAACACAATTCTCTGCAGATACTTCTAGTAAAGATAAAGGAGGAGATCTTGGGTATTTCTCACCAGGTAGAATGGTTCCTGCTTTTAATGATTATTGTTTCGAAAATAAAACTGGAGATCAGGGAATTATTGAAACACAATTTGGATATCATATTATAAATATAGAAGATCAAAAAAATGAGCAAAAAGCTATAAAAGTAGCTACAGTAGCTCAAAAGGTTGAGCCAAGTGAAAAAACGATCAATGCTATTTTTACAGAAACAACCAAGTTTCAGATTTCGGCTAGAGACAAAGATTTTGAGGAAGTTTCTAAAGAAAATGAATTAACAGTACGACCTGTAAATAAAATCAAAGAATTAGATGAGAATATCCCTGGATTAGGAGCTAGAAGAGCAGTTGTGCAATGGGCTTTTAATGAAGAATCTAAAGTAGGTGAAATAAAACGTTTTGATATCCCTGAAGGATATGCGGTAGTTCAATTAACCGAAAAAGAAGATAAGGGATCAATGAAAGTAGAAGATGCAAGTCTAACTATAAAGCCGATCTTGATTAATAAAAAGAAGGCAGAAAAATTAAAAAGTAAAATTTCTGGTAGCGCACTAGATGCAATTGCTCAAAGTCAGGGGCAAACTGTAAAAGTCGCTTCTGCATTAACTATGAAAACTCCAACTATTAGCGGAGCAGGAACAGAGCCAAAAGTAGTGGGAACAGCCTTTGCTTTAGAAGCAGGAAAAGTATCTGGTCCTATTGTTGGTAACAACGGAGTATATGTTATAGAAGTAACTAAGAAAACACCAGCTAGCGGTTTAGATACATATATGAGTTATGCATCACAAGTTTCCAAAGCTCAGACAGGAGCAGTGAATACCAAAGTTTTTGAAGCACTTAAAGAAGCTGCAGAAATAGAAGATAAGAGATCTAAATTCTACTAAAAAGTAGGTTGATATATTAAAATAAAAAACCCTGAAGAGTTATTCTTCAGGGTTTTTTATATACTAGTTCTATTTTTTTGTGTCTAGCTTCTAACCTTTTGTTCCCATTTCCAGGCAGAAGTAAGAGAGTCGTCCAAGCTACTTTTTGCTTTCCAACCTAGTTCACTATTTGCTTTAGTAGTATCTGCATAAGCTGCTGTGATATCACCTTCTCTTCGTTCTACAATTTTGTAGTTTAGTTTTTGCTTAGATACTTTTTCAAAGGATTGTATCACTTCTAGAACAGAACTTCCTGTACCAGTGCCTACATTAAATACTTCGTAATTAGAAGCATTCTTGCCTTCTAATAATCGTTGTAGGGCTACTACATGAGCTTTTGCAAGATCTACGACATGTATGTAGTCTCTAATGCAGGTTCCGTCTGATGTGGGGTAATCATCACCGAATACAGATAATTGCTCTCTTAGCCCTATTGCTGTTTGTGTAATAAAAGGAATCAGGTTTTGAGGAACTCCAATAGGAAGTTCTCCGATTTCTGCCGAAGGATGCGCTCCAATTGGATTAAAATAACGTAATGCAATGGCTTTTAAGGCAGGATATACCTTACAGGTATCTCTTATGATTTCTTCCCCGATCTGTTTTGTGTTTCCGTAAGGAGACTCTGCTGCTTTAACCGGGGCATCTTCTGTAATTGGTAACTCATCTGCCTGACCATATACCGTACAAGAAGAACTAAAAATAAAACTTGCCGATGGTTTATTAGCTAATTGCTGAAGGATATATACCAGAGTCGATAAATTATTCTCGTAGTATAATAAAGGTTTTTCTACGCTTTCACCTACAGCCTTTGATGCTGCAAAATGAATAACCCCCTCTATATCATTATGACGGTTAAAAAAATCTTGAACCTTATCCTTTTCTCTAAGGTCAAATTTTTCGAAAATGAGATCTTTTCCTGTGATTTCACAAATTCCTTTAATCACATCGGGTGATGAATTCGAACAGTTGTCGATAATAACAACTTCATACCCTTTGTTTTGTAACTCTACAACGGTGTGAGAACCAATAAACCCCAATCCCCCCGTGACTAAGATTTTCATATGTAAAATGATTTAATATTTGCACCAACGAAGGAACAATAATTAAAGGATTTTAGCAACTTCTTGATTTACAAATTCTAAAAATCGTTCATCTTTTTCAGTAAAAGGATCTGAGCTCTCAGAGTCAATATCAATCTGTCCAATATTTTCTCCGTTCTTAAATAGAGGGATTACGATTTCTGATTTTACAGTTAGACTACATGCAATATAATTATTTTGTGCCTGCACATCAGGAACCACAAAATTCTCATTAGAAATAGCAACCTGACCACAGATTCCTTTTCCGAAAGGAATAATATCGTGATCTGTTTTTTCACCAACGTATGTACGAAGTTTTAATTCTTCTTTGTCTTCGTTTTTAAAATAAAAACCAACCCAATCATAGTGATCTATATTGTCTTTAAGTAGTTTGCAAATCATGTACAATCTGTCTGTAACAGATTCGTCATTGTCTTTAAGTATATAAGTAATCTGGGGTTTTAAATCTTCAAAAAGCATTCCTAACAATTTTTTCCCGGCAAAAATATCTAAAAAAAATATAAAAGCCTCTTATTTAGAATGGTATTGTTTTGTTAAAAAATCATTTAAAAAGTAAAAATGCATTGGCGATTGTTTTATATATAGAGTATTTTTGACATCTTAATAGTAAAGAAACTAGACTAATTTTTAGTGTATAATTGCATGTGTAGTAGTATTTTGAGAACAACAGGAAGATTTTTTATAGTAATAGTATTTATAACTTTGGCAGGAGTTTCCTGTAATAAAGATAAGAAACCCGAATCAGTTACTGTAGATGATAGTGTAAATGAAATTGCCGATTATAATAAGACCGATTCTAGATCAGAAGTTAAGTTTTCTGATGTAAAAATTCAAGAAATATATGGTTTGTATCTATCTGTAAAAGCAGCTTTAGTAAATTCTGAAAGTAGTATTGTGCAGGCAGAAACAAAAAAATTAGAAGCAGTTATAGAGGATTCAAAAGAGAATGAGCAGCTTAAAGCAGTTTCAAAACTCATTTCACTAACCAAAGACATCAAAAAACAACGTGATTTTTTTGTAACACTAACTAGTGAAGTAGAAAAACTGATAGGTAAAGCAGAAATTACATCGGGTGAAGTGTATAAGCAATTTTGTCCTATGGCATTTGATGGAGAAGGAGGGTATTGGTTATCTGATTCTAAAGAAGTTAGAAATCCATATTATGGAAAAAAAATGCTTGCCTGCGGAAATGTAGAAAAAACCTTTAAGTAACAGGTAAATTCGTGTTATTTAACATAAAGTATAAAATATATTTCACTTATAGAGAAGTAAGAAAATACTTATAATGGAAATATTGATTATATTTATAAGGAATCAAGTGCGTAAATAAACTGAATTTTGAGGGAAATTTAAGACATTAATACGTACTGGATTAGTATTGTAATTGGGATAAAACAAAAAGGATATGATTGAGAAAAAATTAATCTTGTTGATTTTTTCTGTACTCTTTTTTTCCTGTAGTGAAGCAAAAATGACTCCTGGACCTACGGTCCAGACGATTGCTCTTATAGAAAAATCTAAAGCACTACAGTTACGAGGGAAGAAAGTAGAACAGAGTATGCTCAGAAAAAAAGATTCGATAGTAATGCTTATCGGTGGACCGAGTATAGAAGTTTCTTCGAATGATAAGGATTTTGTAAACATAGAAAGCTTGTCTGATGAGTTTATTTTGGATATGAAATATGCTACTTCTGATAATTTTTTAAAAGAAAAAGTATATTCTTGCGCCAAATGCTTTGTTAGAAAAGACGTGGCAGAAGCACTTATAAAGGTAAATAATGATTTGCTTACTCAAGGATACAGAATAAAATTCTTTGATTGCTATCGACCATATAGTGTACAGAAAAAAATGTGGAAGATTTTTCCTAACCCTGGATATGTCGCAGACCCAAAAGGAGGATCTGTACATAATAGAGGAGCAGCTGTAGATATAACTTTGGTTAGATCGGCAGGTGGGCATGTTGATATGGGGACAGGTTTTGATCATTTCGGAAAAGAAGCGCATCATTCGTATAAATCGCTTTCGAAAACGGTACTTGGGCATCGTAAGTTGTTAAAGGAAACTATGGAGAAGCATGGCTTTAAGACCATTAGAACAGAATGGTGGCACTATAATTTTAAAGGAAACACAAAGTATAAAATATCAGATTTTAGGTGGAAATGTGATTAACGTTTGTTGTTTTTAGAGGCGAGTAATGATTAAAAAAAACGACACTCACCTTAATGAGTGCCGTTTTAAAGCACAATAATTGTAAAAATCGGAAAAAAATCATGCTTTATGTTTAGAACTGCTCGACTTCTGTGCTACCTTCCATAGCTACAGTCGAAGCTTTACCTGCAGTTACTGTATTTTGTACAGCGTCAAAGTATGTGGTGCCTACAAATCCCTGATGTTTTACTGCACGAAATCCGTCTTTTTGTAGCGCAAATTCTCTTTCTTGTAATTCAGAATAGCCAGCCATTCCTCTTTCTTTATATGCTTTAGATAATTCAAACATACTTGTGTTTAATGCATGAAATCCTGCAAGAGTAATGAATTGAAATTTGTACCCCATAGCAGCCAACTCTTCTCTAAATGTTTCCATTTCTGAAACAGAAAGCTTTGCAGCCCAGTTAAAAGAAGGAGAGCAATTGTATGCCAGCATTTGATCTGGATATTTGGCATGGATAGCTTCGGCAAATTCACGAGCCTGTTCTAAGTCGGGATTACTGGTTTCCATCCAAATAAGATCGGCATAAGGAGCATATGATAACCCTCTGTCAATGCCTTGTTCTATCCCGTTCTTAACATAAAAGAAACCTTCATCTGTGCGTTCTCCTGTAACAAACTTTCTATCGCGTTCATCTACATCACTGGTCAATAAATTAGCAGCATCAGCATCGGTACGTGCAATAATAACTGCAGGTACTCCCATTACATCTGCGGCAAGACGAGCGGCAACTAATTTATTAATAGCTTCCTGGGTGGGAACTAATACTTTTCCGCCAAGATGGCCGCATTTTTTTGCAGAACTTAATTGATCTTCAAAATGAACTCCGCTGGCACCCGATTCTATCATAGACTTCATCAATTCAAAAGCATTTAGGTTTCCTCCAAAACCGGCTTCGGCATCTGCAACGATAGGAACCAAATAATCCTTTTTGTTTTCCTCGCCATTTACTACTTGTATTTGATCTGCTCGCAGTAATGCATTATTAATTCTCTTTACAACTTGCGGAACACTATTTACAGGATATAGAGATTGATCTGGATACATTTGTCCGGCAAGATTTGCATCGGCGGCCACTTGCCACCCACTTAAGTATATTGCTTCTAATCCTGCTTCTACTTCCTGTACAGCCTGGTTGCCTGTTAGTGCTCCTAATCCCGCTACAAAATTCTGAGTTTTTAGTTTCATCCATAGTTTTTCAGAACCTTGTTTAGCTACACTATGCTCGATTTTGTATGAACCTTGTAACTTTACTACTTCTTGGGCAGTATAAGGGCGTTCTACATTTTTCCATCTTGGATTTGTGGTCCAATCGATAATCAATTCTTCTATTCTTTGTTCTGTGTTCATGACTTATTGATTTTACTATATATTGATTTACTTTATATGTATTGATATGCTCTGGTGGTAAGAAATTCTTCAAACTCATCTGAGGTTACCAGTTTTTCGAATATCTGGATGGCATTTTGATAATTTTCGGTTTCGAAGAGTACGTTTCCTACCTGCTTTTTAATTACCTCAAGTTCATCTTTGAAAAGAGTAGTGAATAATGAGTTATTAAGTGTTCTGCCATCTTCTAAAACTACTTCATGTTGTAGCCATTGCCATATTTGAGTTCTGCTAATTTCTGCAGTAGCGGCATCTTCCATAAGATGATATAATGCTACTGCTCCATTCCCTCCCAACCAGGTGGCGATATAATGAATTCCTACATTAATGTTTTGTCGGATTCCTTTTTCGGTAATCGTACCTTTTGGGATGGCTAAAAGATCATTTTCGGTAATGTTTATATCATCACGTTTTACATCCATTTGATTTGGATTTGGCATATGAGTATCAAATATGCGCATTGCCAGTGCTACCAATCCTGGATGTGCTACCCATGTACCGTCATGACCGTTTTTTACTTCTCGCTCTTTATCTGCTTGTACTTTGGCATATGCAATTGCATTTCTGTCTTCGTCATCTTTAATTGGGATTTGTGCAGCCATACCACCAATTGCCAGGATATTTCTTTTGTGACATCTTTGAATTACCAGCTTGCTATATGCATCCATAAAAGGACTGGTCATTGTTACTTGGGCACGATCAGGAACTACAAAACCTGGGTGATTTCTTAGTTTTTTGATGTAGCTAAAAATATAATCCCATCTTCCGCAATTCAGTCCAACGATGTGATCTTTTAATGCATAGATAATTTCATCGAGTTGAAAACTTGCTGTAATAGTTTCTACCAAAACTGTCACCTTTACTGTTCCGTGTTTGATGCCTAAGTAGTTTTCAGAAAAATCAATTACATCGTTCCACCATATGGCTTCAGTAAAATGCTCTAGTTTAGGGATGTAGTAATAAGGCCCGGTACCGTTTTCTTTAAGCTGTTCATTGTTATGAAACAGGTACAAAGCAAAATCAAATAGAGAAGCAGATACTTCTTCACCTTTTGATAAAAGATGTTTTTCATTAAGATGTAAGCCTCTGGGTCGTACGATTAATGTGGCTGTTTTTTCGTTAAGCCTGTAGGTTTTATCTTTTTTAGGGTTATAAAACGAAATAGTTTTGTTAACCGCATCTTTTAGGTTTTTTTGCCCTTGAAGACAGTTTTCCCAAAGCGGAGCATTGCTGTCCTCGAAGTCGGCCATAAATGTTTTGGCTCCAGAGTTTAGAGCGTTAATTACCATTTTTCTGTCGACAGGCCCTGTGATTTCGACTCTTCGATCTTGTAGATCCATAGGAATTGGTGCAGCTGCCCATTCGCTATTGCGAATCTCTTTGGTGTTTTCTGGGAAAGAAGGGTGGGTTCCCAGATCAAATAGTTGTTGCTGGCTTTGGCGATTTTTTAAAAGGACTAATCGTCTTTCGTTAAAACGATTTTGTAAGGCCTCTAAAAAAATCAGGGCTCCATCGGTCAATATTTCTGGATGGTAGTTTTTAACTTCTTTGGTGAAGCTAATTTTCTGATTAAGGTTTGTCTGTGTTTCCATAACTAATATCGTTTGAGTGAACAATATTATAAAAAAGTTTTTTACAAAACAAGCGAACGTTCGCTAAATGTGAACTTTTTGTTTTTTCGTGAATTACGCAAAAATGGTTACTTTTGAACTTATGGCGATAGCAGAAGAATATATTAGGTTGATTTTCGGTCTGAAAATCAAGCAGATACGAACAGAGAAGGATTTGTCTCTTTTCGGATTGTCAAAGTTATGCGGGCTTTCTAAATCGTATTTAAATGAAATAGAAAAAGGAAAAAAATACCCTAAGACAGATAAAATTATCAAACTTGCAGAGACATTTGATGTTCCTTATGATAATTTGGTTTCTCTAAAATTAGATAAAAACCTGGCCCCAATTGGTGAAATTTTACAATCTGGAATACTAGATGAGATTCCGTTAGAATTGTTTGGTATACAGCAAAGCGATTTAATTGATATTATAGCTAATGCACCATCAAAAGTAAATGCGTTTATAAGTACGATTATTGAAATTGCACAGCATTATAACATGAGTCGTGAAGGTTTTTATCTGGCTTCTTTACGATCTTATCAAGAAGCGCATAACAACTTTTTTAAAGATCTAGAGGATAAGGCTTTGCGATGTGCTAACTCATATCAGTTGGACTTAAGTGGAAAAATTACTTCGGCTGATTTAGAAGATATTCTTAAGGAAGAATATGGATATACAATTAATGTTGCCGGGATTCCAAAACAGGAAGAATTGGATAACCTGAGATCGGTATTTGTGCCCTCTACAAAAACACTATTGTTGTCAGATCGAGTAGATGAGGCTCAAAAAACGTTTATTTATGCCAAGGAATTGGGATATCAATACCTGGAAATTACCGAAAGACCTTATACCTTTTCATGGATAAAGTATGATAATTTTGAAGAAGTATTACACAATTTTTACGCGTCGTACTTTGCTGGTGCTTTAATTATTCCCAGAGCTCATTTGAAAGAGCACCTTAAAGAATTATTTTTAATGAAACGATTCTCTGAGAAAGCTTTTCATAAAATTATGAAATTGTATAATGCTTCTCCAGAATCTTTTTACCAACGTCTTACTAATGTACTACCAAAAGATTTTGGTATGCAGAATGTATTCTTTCTTCGGTTTACTCATAAATTAGGGGCAGAGAAATTTAATTTGGTTAAAGAGTTACATATCACGCACCAGCAGCAACCTCATGCTAATGAGGTAAACGAGCATTATTGTAGACGATGGATGGCTATTAAGATTTTGCAGCATACGGCTACTAAAGATTTGGAGTATGCATTTAATATTCAAATCTCTGATTATGTAGATACAGATCAGCAATATTTGGTATTTACTTCGGCGACAAAGGACCCTTTTAAAAAAGACTATTATCGTAGTATAGGGATTGGGTTTTTGAAATCTTCTACTCTAGAGAAAAAAATCAATTTTGTTAATGATGCAAAAATATTAAAAGAAAAAGTGGGGGTCACTTGCGAATCGTGTTCGTTGGTAGATTGTGAAGCTAGGATGGCTCCTCCCAAGCAACTATTAGCTAAGGAAAAACATAAAAAGACAGCAGAGTTGGTAGAAGGTATCATGAAACAATATTCTTAGTGTTAGATAAGTTTAAAGACTGTCTTTTCGATAAAAGAAAACCCCATCCTGAATTTTCAGAATGGGGTTTTGTATTCTTAACAAATTTATATTCGCAAACTTGCTAAATGTTTTTGCTGTCGCCAGGCGACTACATCATTCCTGGCATACCTCCGCCCATTGGTGGCATTGCGCCTCCAGCAGGAGCATCCTCTTTAATGTCTATTAGTGCACATTCTGTAGTAAGGATCATACCAGATACAGAAGCTGCATTTTCAAGAGCTATACGTGTTACTTTTTTAGGATCGATAATTCCAGCTTTAAGCATGTCTACGTAATCTTCAGATTTAGCATCATATCCAAAATTATCTTTACCCTCAAGAACTTTAGAAATTACAACAGATCCTTCACCTCCTGCATTTTCTACAATCGTTCTAAGCGGTGATTCAATTGCACGGTTTACAATTTGTATACCAGTAGCTTCATCAGCGTTTTCTGTTTTTACTTTGTCTAATACAGCTTTAGCTCTTACCAGGGCAACACCACCACCGGCAACAATACCTTCTTCTACAGCAGCACGAGTAGCATGAAGTGCATCGTCTACACGATCTTTCTTTTCTTTCATCTCTACTTCAGAAGCAGCACCTACATATAGTACAGCAACACCACCAGCTAATTTTGCTAAACGCTCCTGTAATTTCTCCTTGTCATAATCAGAAGTAGTAGTTTCTATTTGTGCTTTGATTTGATTTACTCTGTTTTTGATTAAATCTTCTCCACCAGCACCATTAACTACAGTCGTATTATCTTTGTCGATAGCTACTTTTTCAGCAGTACCTAAGTGTTCAATAGTAGTATTTTCTAGTGTAAAACCACGCTCTTCAGAAATTACAGTACCTCCCGTTAGGATGGCAATATCCTCTAGCATTGCTTTACGTCTGTCTCCAAAACCTGGAGCTTTTACAGCTGCAATTTTAAGAGCTCCACGTAGTTTATTTACTACAAGTGTAGCTAATGCTTCTCCGTCTACATCTTCTGCGATAATTAAAAGTGGTTTTCCGGTTTGAGCAACAGGCTCTAAAACTGGAAGCAGATCTTTCATAGCAGAAATCTTCTTATCGTAAAGTAAGATGTATGGTGTTTCCAGATCAGCTGTCATTTTTTCGCTGTTGGTTACGAAGTATGGAGAAAGATATCCTCTGTCAAACTGCATTCCTTCTACGATATCTACAGTAGTATCAGTTCCTTTTGCTTCTTCTACTGTGATTACTCCTTCTTTACCAACTTTCTCAAAAGCTTTGGCAATAAGGTCTCCAATAGTTTCATCGTTGTTAGCAGAAATAGCTGCTACCTGTTTGATTTTATCAGAAGAGTCACCTACTTCTTTTGTTTGTTTTGAAAGATCTTCTGTGATTGCTTTTACAGCTTTATCGATACCACGCTTAAGATCCATTGGGTTTGCGCCAGCAGCTACATTTTTAAGTCCTTCTTTTACGATAGCTTGAGCTAATACAGTTGCGGTAGTAGTACCGTCTCCTGCAAGATCATTAGTTTTAGAAGCTACTTCTTTTACCATTTGTGCTCCCATATTCTCAAGAGCATCTTCAAGTTCTACTTCTTTAGCTACAGAAACACCATCTTTGGTTACTGTAGGAGCTCCAAAAGATTTACTAATAATTACGTTACGACCTTTAGGTCCTAAAGTTACTTTTACCGCATTAGCTAATGCATCTACACCACGTTTGATACCATCACGTGCTTCTATGTCAAATTTTATGTCTTTTGCCATAATTAATTTTTTAAAAAATTAAAATCCAAATCTCAACATTCAAAACTTCCAGAATATTTTCATAGAATATATTGAATAAAGCAGTGGATTTGTTTTTTGTGATTTTTAAATTGATACTTCTTATACGATAGCAAGGATATCATCCTCACGCATGATTAAATAATCCTTTCCATCTAATTTTAATTCGGTACCAGCGTATTTACCATAAAGTACGGTATCACCAACTTTAACAGTCATATCGTGATCTTTTTTACCGCCACCTACAGCAGCTACTTTACCTTTTTGTTGTTTTTCCTGGGCTGAGTCAGGAATAAATAATCCTGATGCTGTTTGCGTCTCTGCAGGAAGTGGCTCTACAACCACACGGTCTGAAAGAGGTTTGATGTTTACTCCCATTATGATTTGTTGTTTTTTTTTGTTAAAATTAAAATGAAATCTTCGATGCTTCTTATTTCAGAAATTATGCCAGTGGGACGATACTGACAAATTGAAACAAAAAATGTCGACTATATGACAAGTCGACATTTTTGTTGTTGTTTTTTTTAATAGATGTTATTCTTTGTCATCATTTTCTGTTGCCGGAGGAGTAACAGGAGTTTCTATCTGAACATCCTCGGTATTAACTTTTGATTCGGGAATAGAGCTTCCGCCCATTAAATCTATATTAGATAGTAGGATTAATACCAGTAATAGTGTCGCTAATGTCCAGGTACTCTTGTCTAAGAAATCTGTAGTCTTTTTTACACCACCTAGTTGTTGTGTTCCGCCACCACCAAAAGAAGAAGATAATCCACCTCCTTTAGGGTTCTGTACCATAATTACTACTACCAGTAAAAAAGATACGATAACGATTAGGATTAAGAATATTGAAAACGTTGTCATTATATTGTTATTTATTTTCTTGTAATTTTTTTATCGCTCGAATTTGGTCTGCAAAGAAACCACTTTTTTCGGGATTTTTCAAAATTAATATGTTATAAGCCTGAATTGCTTTTTTATAGTTTTTCTGAACCAAATATACTCTGGCCAAAGTTTCTGTCATTAATTCGTCTGAAGGAACTAGATTTTCCTTAGCCAGATTACGCGCAGGAGTATTCTTGGCAGCAGGTTGTATCTTAGGATTGTTAGCGATAAACTCATCTATCAAATCGAATTTATGTTTTTGATCTAATGATTTAACAGGCTTTTGTTCTTCAATTTCAGGAATCGGAGCTTTGGTTTCCTGATCAGAATCTCTATCTATTGGGTGTAAAGAGGTTAGTTTTAACCATTCTGCAAAAGAATGTGTTTCTTTTTTATTAAAATCCAGAGGTTTATCAATTTGTAAAGTTTCTTCTGGAGTTTTGTTTTTATCTTGAATATTTTTTGTTTGATCTTGTTCTGTTATATCAGGAGTTGCAGACTTAGCAATTTCGATCTGTTTAAGAGTGCTGTTTTCTTTTCTTTTAGAAAATAATTTGGGATCCAGAACATTTTCTGCTTCTTTCATTTTCATTCTTACAGCATCATCCATAGCTATTCTCGGAAGCATTTTAATCTCTTCTGGATCGATAACTGTTATATCGGACTTATGTTTCTTTTTTACTTCTTCGGTAATGTTATTTTCTTTAAAAAGATCAGAGGTGATAAAATCAAATAATACACTGCGATCTGTAGTGTATGCTGCGGTGGTCTTTAATTCCTGGTTGTACCTAAAACTTTCCTGATCTTTTAAGGATTTTAATGCCAATGCTCTTGCCGACTGAAAATAAGGAAATGTCCTTGTGATTTTTTCAAGGGATTTTGCCTGCTCCTTATTAAGTTGGGCAGGATTTTGAAGCAAATATGAAAACTCTTTAATATTCAACTAGTACTAATTATATATATATTATTCAACTCTTTGATAGAGTTTACTATTGTTTTTACCATCTGGCCAGTGTGGCATTAAACATATCTTGTGTGATTCTTTCAAAAATTACATCCAAGGCCTGATCTCTTATCGTATTTTCTGATGAAGACGCGGGATAATCAAAGAAAAAAGAAAAACGTTGTTCTAGGTCTTGAGCTGGATCTTTTGTATCATAAAACCTCATGTTTATCGCAATCGTTAATCGGTTTTGAGCAGCTGTTATGTTTGATGTTGCTGTATTTGGTGAAACATAATCTTGTACGATTTCTCCTTCGTAGATGATATCTCCTCCAGAAGTAGATAAACTAAGATTAGTTTGATTAAGGATTAAATCTTGTAGCTGATTTGTAAAAGTTTGATCGGCTCCAGGAAAAATTCTTGGGGATTGGTTTTGGAAAAAATTAACCTGAAATGTTTTTGTATCGGGAGAAATATTTGTTCCTGTAAAGGAGTATGCTCCGCATCCTTGAAGCAAGACCATTACAATTAGTATCGCTGCTATATATATTAATTTTCTCATCAATGTTATAAATCGTATTGTTTTATTTTTCTGTATAAGGTGCGTTCACTAATTCCTAATTCTTCTGCTGCTGCTTTACGTTTACCTCTATGGCGTTCTAGAGATTTTTTAATCAATTCTAGTTCTTTATCATGCAATGATAATGTTTCTTCTTCTTCAATTTCTTCGGCAAAATGGTATTTATCATCTTCTTGTCGCTGAATTGCAATTTGAGGCGGTATTTCGAGTACTTCAGAGGTTGTTGGTCTCTGAGGTTCTTCAAAATGTGTTTCTTCTTCCTTCTCCTGATAAATTTTTTGAATTAACCTTTCATTATCTTTTTGTACTTGTTGTGTGTTACCACTTTGCATTAGCTCCATGGTTAGTTTTTTGAGATCATTAAGATCACTTTTCATATCAAAAAGCACTTTGTACAATATTTCTCTTTCATTACTGAAATCACTTTCTTTTTTATCTGCAGAAATCACCGCGGGTAAATTACTTCCGATATTTGGTAGATATCCATGTAAGGTGGCTCCTGTTATCGTTCTGTTTTGTTCAAGGACTGAAATTTGCTCTGCAATGTTGCGTAATTGTCTGATATTACCACTCCAGTGGTATTTTTCTAATAAGATAACTGCATCCTCACTTAGCCGAATTGTAGGCATCTTATATTTGGTAGCAAAGTCGGAAGCGAATTTTCTGAATAGTAAATGAATATCTTCTTTGCGATCTCTAAGTGGAGGTAAAAGAATTTCTACTGTACTAAGACGGTAGTAAAGATCTTCTCTAAATTTACCTTTCTTAATTGCATCAAACATATTAACATTGGTAGCTGCTACAATACGAACATCTGTTTTTTGAACTTTTGACGATCCTACTTTAATAAATTCACCATTCTCTAATACTCTTAACAAACGTACTTGTGTAGTAAGTGGTAATTCTCCTACTTCATCTAGGAATATCGTTCCGCCATCGGCTACTTCAAAATAACCATTTCGGGTTTGTGTCGCTCCTGTAAAGGCTCCTTTTTCGTGACCAAAAAGCTCACTATCTATTGTGCCTTCGGGTATTGCTCCACAGTTTACGGCAATGTACTTGCCGTGTTTACGATGAGACAGAGAGTGTATAATTTTAGGAATACTTTCTTTACCTACACCACTTTCTCCGGTCACTAAAACCGAAATATCGGTAGGAGCTACCTGGATCGCTTTTTCCACAGCACGGTTTAACTTAGGATCGTTTCCTATGATTCCGAATCGTTGTTTTATGGCTTGAATTGATTCCATTTATGGAGTTTGTTTTTTGTTTTAAATGCGTGCTATAAAGTTATCGTTAATTATTGTCAGAATATCCAATTGCTTCACCAAGTAAAGTCGCACTGGTACACTCATCGATACGAACCATTACAAAATCTCCAATTTGATATTCTCCTTTTGGGAATATGGCTACAATATTTTTTGTAGTTCTCCCGCTCCAATGTTGATCAGATTTTTTAGATTCTTTTTCAATTAATACTTCAAAAGTTTGTCCAATATAACTTTGATGTCTATAGGCACAGTGTGTTCGTTGTAAAGCAATAACTTCTGCGAGTCTTCGCTTTTTTACATCTTCAGGAACATCATCTTCTAATTTACGCTCGGCAAGTGTTCCTGGTCTTTCAGAATAAGCATACATATATCCGTGCTCATATTTTATATATTCTAATAGAGACAATGTATCTTGATGATCTTCTTCTGTTTCTGTAGGGAAACCAATAATCATATCCTGAGTAATTGCGCAATCTGGGATTATTTGTTTAATATTATCAATCAAATCCATATACTCTTGTCGCGTATGTAAGCGATTCATTGCTGCAAGAATACGATCACTACCACTTTGTATAGGGAGGTGAATATGCTTACAGATATTTTTATGTTTTGCCATAATTTCTATCACATCTAATGTCATATCCTGGGGATTAGATGTAGAAAAACGAATACGTAATTTTGGATGTCTTTGGGCTGCCATATCCAATAGTTTGGCAAAATCTATTGCTGTAGCTTTTTGAAAATCACTGGCTTTTTGAAAATCTTTTTTCAGGCCACCACCATACCATAAATAACTATCTACATTTTGCCCTAATAAAGTAATTTCTTTAAAATTTTGAGCTACCAGGTCATCGATTTCTTTTAAGATGCTTTGGGGGTCGCGACTACGTTCTCTACCTCTGGTAAATGGTACTACGCAAAACGTACACATGTTATCACAACCCCGGGTAATAGATACAAAAGCAGATACGCCATTGCTTTGTAAACGAACAGGTGCAATATCGCCATAAGTTTCTTCTTTAGAAAGGACAACATTAACCGCATTACGCCCTGCATCTACTTCTTCGATCAAGTTAGGGAGATCTTTATATGCATCTGGTCCAACGACAAGATCGACTATTTTTTCTTCTTCAAGAAATTTACTTTTTAGGCGTTCTGCCATACATCCCAGAACTCCAACTTTCATTCCTGGATTGATTCTTTTTACTGCATTATACTTTTCTAGTCTTTTTCTAACTGTTTGTTCGGCTTTTTCTCTAATAGAACAAGTGTTTACCAATACCAAATCAGCATCTTCAAGATGTTGTGTAGTGTTAAAACCTTCTTTGGCCAGAATGGAAGCAACAATTTCACTATCACTAAAATTCATCTGGCAACCGTAACTTTCTATAAAAAGCTTACGTTTATTTTCTTTGTTCTGATCAAGAGCAAGCGACTGTCCCTGTATACTTTCGTCAATAATCTTCTCCATAAAATAATTCCTTACCGATTGGGGTCAAATAGTGTGCAAAGATACTTTTTAATACGATTTGTGACAAAGTGGCAGGGATTTATTTTCTAAAAAATCTATATTTGATAACTTTCAACCCATAAATGTAGATGTAATGACAAATACACTCTTTGAGAAAATAGAAAACAGTAAGGCCATTGATTTTGGTGATATTTTTAATAAAAGTATTGAGCTTTTTAAAAAAGTATGGCTTCAGGGGTTTGTACACTTGCTTATTACGATATTGGTTATGCTTCCTTTATTTTTTGTGATGTATATTCCTATTATTGCCCTTGCCGGCATATCAGGATTCGAAAATAGTTATGAAAGTTATGGTGACTACGGATACCCTGGTGAAGAATTGTCTGTGGGTCTAATGTTTTTATTTATTGTGCTGGTTTTGATTATGAGTATGATTGCTTCTGCACTTCAATTTGGGATTACCGCACATTTTTATAGAGTTTGTAAACAGGTAGATTTAGGTTTGCCAGAGACATCTTCATATTTTATGTTTCTTAAAGGAAAATATTTAGGAAAAGTATTTACGTTGGCAATAGCAATATTTGGGATAGCAATTTTAGCTGCACTATTGTGTTACCTTCCGATTCTTTATGTAATGGTTCCTCTGCAGTTGTTAGGTGCTATATTTGCTTTTAATCCAGAGTATAGTGCTTCAGATCTTATAAAAGCTAGCTTTAAATTAGGGAATAAAGTTTGGGGCGTTTGTTTTGGTTTAATACTAGTAGCGTCTATTTTATCTCAATTAGTAGGGATGATTTTGTGTTTTGTGGGGGTGTTTTTTACAGCCTCTTTTGTTTATTTGCCAATCTATTTTATATATAAGGATGCATTGGGTTTTGAAGATGATGAATTTGAAAACAAAGAAACATTATTTGTAAAATAAAAAATAAGAAACCTGCTGATCAGCAGGTTTTTTTTGAACTAATTTTTTTGATAAAGAATCTTGATATCAAAAAATTGATATACTTTTGTCGTCAGAAATTAAAGGACTATGGCTAAGAATTTAGTGATTGTGGAGTCGCCTGCTAAGGCCAAAACGATAGAAAAGTTTCTTGGAAAAGAATATACAGTAGCATCCAGTTTTGGGCATATTGCAGATTTACCTTCCAAAGAATTAGGAGTTGATGTGGATGGGGATTTTAAGCCCAAATACATTGTTTCCAAGGATAAGAAAGATGTTGTGAAAAGACTGAAAGATCTTTCTAAGAATGCTGATATGGTATGGCTGGCAAGTGATGAGGATCGAGAAGGAGAGGCTATTGCATGGCACCTTGCAGAAACTCTTAAATTAGATAAAGACAGAACACGTCGTATTGTTTTTCATGAGATTACTAAAAATGCTATTCTTAAAGCAATAGAGAATCCTCGCTCTATAGATTACAACCTTGTAAATGCGCAGCAGGCCAGACGTGTTTTGGACCGTTTGGTTGGGTATGAGCTGTCTCCTGTATTGTGGAGAAAGGTAAAAGGAGGGTTGTCTGCAGGAAGAGTACAATCTGTTTCGGTACGATTGATCGTAGAACGAGAACGTGATATTTTAGGCTTTAAACCAGAAGCTTCATATAGGATTGATGCAGAATTTTCTAATCAAGCTGGTAAATCTTTTAAAGCTAAGCTTCCTAAAAATTTTAAAACCAAAGAAGAAGCAGAAGCATTTTTAAAGAAAAACCTTGGAGCATCGTTTAAGGTAGCAGATCTTTCTACAAAACCTGCAAAAAAATCACCAGCTCCGCCATTTACAACATCAACATTACAGCAAGAAGCCTCAAGAAAATTGTACTTCTCTGTGAGTAAAACAATGACGATGGCGCAACGGTTGTATGAAGCAGGTTTGATTACTTATATGAGAACAGATAGTGTTAACCTATCTGTAGAAGCTCAAAATGGAGCAAAGGCAGAAATTGATTCGGCTTATGGTAGTGAATATAGCAATCCAAGACAATATAAAGGGAAATCTAAAGGAGCACAAGAAGCTCACGAAGCAATACGTCCTACAGATTTTTCAAGACATAGTGTAAATGTTGATTATGATCAACAACGTTTATACGAATTGATTTGGAAACGAGCTATTGCTTCGCAAATGAGTGATGCCAGATTAGAAAGAACTAATGTAAAGATTGATGCCAATACACATAAAGAGCAATTTACTGCCAATGGAGAGGTGATAAAATTCGAAGGCTTTTTAAAAGTATACTTAGAAGGTAATGATGATGAGGATGAAGAGCAAGAAGGAATCCTTCCTGCAATGAAAGTGCAAGAAAGCTTGTTTAATAAATATATTTCTGCAACAGAAAGATTTACAAGAGCGCCAGGGCGATATACAGAAGCTTCGCTGGTTAAAAAATTAGAAGAACTGGGGATAGGAAGACCATCAACATATGCTCCTACGATTTCTACAATTCAGAATAGAAACTACGTAGAAAAAGGATCTAAAGAAGGAGAGGTTCGTAATTATATTCAAATGATTCTTTCGGGAGATGCTGTGAATGAGAAAAAACTATCTGAGAAAGTAGGTAGCGATAAAGGAAAGTTAATTCCAACCGATGTAGGGATGGTTGTAAATGATTTTTTGGTAAATCATTTTGCTTCAATTCTCGATTATAATTTTACCGCAAAAGTAGAGCAGGATTTTGACGAAATAGCAGAAGGTCAGGAAGATTGGACTCATGTGATGAAAGAATTTTATCAAGAGTTTCATCCAAGAGTAGAGGATGTATCACAGAATGCAGAGCGAGAAGTGGGAGAGCGTATTTTGGGAGAAGATCCGGCTACAGGTAAGGTAGTAAGTGTGCGATTGGGTAAATTTGGACCAATGGTTCAGATTGGTACTGCCGATGATGAGGATAAACCAAAATTTGCTAGTTTGCCTCCTGGACAAACATTAAGTGGTATTACCTATGAAGAAGCAATGGATTTGTTTCAACTGCCAAAAGAACTTGGTGTGTATAAAGGAGAGACTATTGTAGTTAATAATGGCCGTTTTGGACCCTATGTGCGTTTTGGCGAAAAATTTGTTTCCTTAGAAAAAGGAGAAGATCCATTAAGTACTTCTTTAGATAGGGCTATTGAGTTAATCGACGCTAAAGAAAAAGCTGATGCACCTATATATGTATATGAAAACCTTCCTGTTCAAAAAGGAAAAGGCCGATTTGGCCCCTTTATTAAGTGGAACGGAATGTTTATCAATGTAAATAAGAAGTATGACTTTGATAATCTATCTGATGATGATATCGTGTCACTTATAGAAGAGAAGAAGCAAAAAGAAATTGATAAGGTTATTCATAATTGGGAAGAAGAAGGGATTCGAGTTGAAAAAGCCAGATGGGGTCGTAGTAATATTATAAAAGGTAAAGTTAAAATTGAACTGCCTAAGACCGTTGATGCTTCAAAATTAACGCTGGATAAAGTAAAAGATCTCATAGAGAAAAATGCTCCCAAGAAAAAAACTGCAGCAAAAAAGAAAACTACAAAAAAGACCACTAAAAAGAAATAAACCAATATATGTCTTTCGAATTTCTTATACCAGTTAGTGATTTAGTTACTGCTCATACTAATTTACTTTCTGAACATGCATTAGGAAATCAAATTAAAATTCATACAACAGCTAGCGGAGTACCTGATCTGGAAAAAATAGATGTTGCTATTCTCGGTATTCGGGAGAATAGGAATGATATTAATTTTTTAGGTGAAAACTTAAACTTTGATACCATTCGTAAATCGTTATACGAGCTTTACCCCGGGAACTGGAGTACTAATATGGTAGATCTGGGAGATATCACTCCAGGTAACGAGGTTAGCGATACTTACTATTTGGTGCAGGAAGTATTGTCTGCATTATTGGTGAAAAATATTATCCCCATTATTATAGGGGGGAGTCAAGATTTAGTCTATGCGCAATATAGATCATTCGATATTTTAGAACGAATGGTAAATTTGGTTAATGTAGATAGTAAATTTGACTTAGGAAATTCTTCTAAGCCTATCACGAATACTTCATTTGTAGGTAAAATTATTGTAGAACAACCGTATAATTTGTTTAACTATAGTAATATAGGGTATCAAACGTATTTTAATACTCAAGAAGAAATAGATCTGATAGAAAAATTATATTTTGATGCTTATCGTTTGGGAGAGGTTATTTCGGACGTAACTGTTGTAGAGCCAATTATGCGAGATGCTGATATCGTTTCTATAGATTTGGGAGTTGTTAATTCTACAAGTTTAAGTGGGTATGCTGCTTCTCCTAATGGTTTTGATGGTCGCGAAATTTGTGCGATTTCGAGATATGCAGGAATAAGTGATAAGGTTAAAAGTTTTGGAATTTATGAATTTAAAAACTTTAAAAACGAAGAAACTGCTTCCTTGTTGATTGCACAGATGATATGGTATTTTGTAGAAGGAATCAATTACAGATCTAACGAAATTGATATTAAAAATTTAAAAAGTACACTACATTATAATGTGCCGATAGAAGACGAAATTTTGTCTTTTTATAAAAGTATTATGACTGGAAGATGGTGGATAGAAATACCATTTATTTCATCTGGTAATAATAAATTGAAAAGACATACGTTATTACCTTGCACATACAACGATTATGAGCGTGCTTGTAATCAGGAAATACCTGAAAGATGGTATAAGGCAAAACAAAAAAACGAAGTTTAACATTTTTATTAGGTCGATTTAAGGTTTTTTTTAGAAAAAAATTGTTTTTCTGGAAATAAATAAATAGGTTTACGTCCTTAAATCTAGAAGATCTTAACCTAAAACACGTTATGAAGAAATTTGTATCACTCTTTGCTATTTTAGCAATGCTCTACAGTTGTGGTGGTGGAAACCGAGGAGAACTGGTAGGAGCACAAGGGAAAAAATGGCACCCGCAAAAACCATATGGTATGGCCCTCATCCCCGGAGGTTCATTTATTATGGGTAAGTCGGATGATGATAAAGCAGCACTTGCAAATGCCCCTACAAGAATGGTTACGGTTCGTTCTTTTTATATGGATGAAACTGAGGTAACTAATAGCGAGTATAGACAATTTGTAAATTGGGTTCGCGATTCTGTTGTTAGGATGAGGCTAGCAATAATGGCTGATGAGCTGGGTAAAACCCCAGGTGATGACGGTATTGGAGAATTTGCATTTCTAGATGCTGATACCGAAAACATGTCCGTCTATGAAAAATATATGTACGATAACTATAGTGGTACAGGAGAAACTGGCTACGAAGGTAGAAAACTTAATAAGGATGTAGATATCGAATGGGATGTAAATGATTATCCCGATGAGTTTTATGCCGAAGTTATGGATACTATGTATATTCCTCTAGAAGAATCTTATAATGGTAGACGTACTTTAGATGTAAGTAAATTTGAATTCAGATTTACATGGATGGATATCCAGGCAGCTGCACGTGCTAGAAAAGGAGGAAGAAAAGATTTTGTAAAAGAAGAAGTTATAAAAGTATATCCAGACACTACAGTTTGGATCAAGGATTTTAACTACTCATATAATGAGCCTATGCATAATGACTATTTTTGGCATAGTGCATATGATGACTACCCGGTAGTAGGTGTTTCTTGGGAACAAGCTAGAGCCTTCTGTCGTTGGAGAACTATCGAGAAAAATACCTATCAAAAGAAAAAAGGTAAAGAATTCGTGAATTACTTCAGACTGCCTACAGAGGCAGAATGGGAGTATGCCGCTAGAGGAGGCCTTGAGTCAGCTACGTATCCATGGGGAGGCCCATATGCGTTAAATGATAGAGGTTGCTTCTTAGCAAACTTTAAGCCTCTTAGAGGAAACTACGCAGCAGATAACTTTTTATATACTGTAGAAGCCAAAACATTCGACCCTAATGATTATAACCTATATAACATGGCGGGTAATGTTTCTGAGTGGGTACAGTCGTCTTATGATCCCGCAGCTTACGAGTATGTGTCATCAATGAACCCAAATGTCAATGATGATGAAAACAAACGTAAGGTTGTACGTGGAGGATCCTGGAAAGATGTTGCTTACTTCCTACAGGTAAGTACCAGAGATTACGAATACGCAGATTCTGCGAGGAGTTTTATCGGATTTAGAACAGTTCAGGACTACATGGGTACTGAATCGACTGGAGAAGCTAATACTCAAAATCAAAACTAAGTCCCAAAATTTTCTATCAACTTAATTACTAACCCTTTTTTAAAACTTAAGATTTAAAAAAACAAAACAAATTTATTATGGCAAATTCAAAAGCAAGCAAGAAATTAATGAACATGGTCTACGGTCTGGGAGCAGCCGTTGTAATATTAGGTGCACTTTTTAAAATTATGCACTGGCCATTTGGTAATGAAATGCTTATTGTTGGTTTGATCACAGAAGCATTAGTATTTACTGTTTCTGCATTCGAACCTGTAGACAACGATCTAGATTGGTCTCTAGTGTACCCTGAATTAGCAGGAGGAAACAAAAAAGACAAAAAAGAAAAAGAAACTCCAGAAGGATTATTGTCTCAAAAATTAGACGATATGCTTAAAGAGGCTAGACTTGATACTACTCTTATGAGTAGCCTTGGTGATAGCATCCGTAATTTTGAAGGAGCAGCAAGAAACCTTGGTCCTACAACAGATGCTATAGCAGGAACTAAAAAATATAGTGAAGAGATGGCAAGCGCAGCATCGCACCTTGAATCTTTAAATAGCTTATACAAAGTTCAGTTAGAATCTTCTGCACGTCAGGCTGAAGCTAACCAGGCTATTGCTGAAAACGCAACTAAGCTTCAAAGTCAAATGGAAAGCCTTGCTAGTAACCTTTCTTCGCTTAATGGAGTATATGGTGGTATGTTAACTGCAATGAACAGAAGTTAACATTTTTTAATTAAATATTTTATAATAACTACCAAAATCTAAAAAGAATATGGCAGGAGGAAAATTATCCCCAAGGCAGAAGATGATTAACCTGATGTACTTGGTTTTCATCGCGATGATGGCATTAAATATGTCAAAAGAAGTATTAACTGCATTTGGTTTAATGTCAGAAAAATTGACAGAATCAAATGAGTTGGCTACTCAACGAAATACTGGATTTATGGCAGGTCTGGCCGAAAAGGTTTCAGAACAGCCAGAAAAATATACCCCATTAAAAGAAAAAGCAGATCAGATAAGTGTTTTATCTAATGAATTTAACTCATATCTAGATCAACTTAAAGCTGAATTGGTTGACGATAGAGAAGATCCTACGGATTATGAAACTATGGATAGACCAGATAGATTAGACCAAAAGTTTTTTGAAGGTGGTAAGGTTACTGCCGGGGCTCAGGAATTTTTGGATAAAATCACAAAATATAGAGATGGTGTATCTGCTGCAATCAAAGAAGTAAAAGAAGTAGATGCTTCGGTTGCTGATGATGTGATTAAAACCTTTTCTACAGCTGATGTAAAAGACAGATCTGGAGTAACTAAAAAATGGTTAAATTATAACTTTGAAGGATTTCCTTTGGTTGCTTCTTTAACTAAGCTTACTCAAATGCAAGCCGATGTTAAAACAACAGAAAGTAAAGTGCTTTCAGCGTTATTAGCTGGACAACAAGCGTCTGAACTTTCTTTTAGTAACTATGAGGCGATTGTAGTTGCAGATAAAACAGCTTTCTTTAGTGGAGAGAGTTTTAAAGGTAGAATCGTTCTTGGACGTTTTGATGCTACACTAAAACCAACCAAAGTAATGGTTAATGGTAAAGAGCAAACAGAAGTTACAAACGGACAAATCATGTTAGATTTCCCTGCAGGAAATGTAGGAGAAAGAGATGTGGCTGGAGAACTTCAATTTAAAGAAGGAGATTCTACAGTAACGATTCCAATTAAGAGTTCATATACTGTAATTCCTAGACCAAATTCTGCTGTAATTTCTGCAGATAAAATGAATGTGGTATATCGTGGAGTTAATAACCCAATGACTATTTCTATTCCTGGTGTACCAGCTGTAAATGCTTCTGCCCCTGGATTAAGAAAAATTGGAGGAGCAGGAAAATATATGATGAATGTTACTGCTGTAAAAGCTCGTGAAGTTAATATCAAAGTTAGTGGTAAACTAGCAAATGGTACAACAGTAAGCGACAGTAAGAAATTTAGAATTAAAGGTATACCAAGACCTGTAGGAACAGTACGTGGTGAAGATGGAGCAATCAAAATGGCGAGAAATGCCTTAGAAATTTCATCTGTAGGTGCTATTCTGCCTGATTTTGACTTTGATATTAAATTAAAAGTGACAGGATTTAAATTTAAAGTAGAAGGACAGCCAACAGTAAGTGTTCCTGGAGGAAGGCTTAACTCTAAAGCAAAATCAGCTTTGCGTAAAGCAAAAAGAGGTTCTTCTGTTCAAATTATTGATATAAAAGCACAGTTAGCTAATAGCTCTGGATATAAGTTGAAAAAAATATCTCCGGTTATTATTGAGTTAACAAATTAAAAAATAAACTTACGTAGTTATGAATTTGAGAAATTTTGTATTAACCGTTTTTGGTCTATTGGTTTCTTCTCTTTCTTTCGGGCAGGCAAATGTTTTAAATGCCAATAATCCTGATGAGATTGGAAAGAAAACTCAAGAGCAGATTTTGTATGACAATGATCGTCCCTTAGAGTACGGATATGTAGATAAACGTGATGTATTGTGGGCAAAAACCACTTGGGAAACTATTGACCTTGATGAGCGAATAAATTTCCCATTGTACTATCCTATTGATACATTTAATATTGGTGCTAATCGTCGATCTTTATATGATGTATTGGTAACAAATATCAAAAACGGAAAAATCAAGAATATTTATTCAGATTCATATTTTACTGAGACACGTACTTTTGAAGATCTTCAGTCTACAATGTCTAAAATCGATACTACCGATTTAGGATTTGAGCAGTATAATGCTGGAGAAGAAGTAGATCCTCAGTACATTAACAGAAGGGATATTACTTCTGCAGATATATCAGAATACAAAATAAGAGGATATTGGTATTTTGATAAAAGACTAGGGGAATTAAGATACAGATTGCTTGGATTAGCACCTGTAGCACCCGATGTTAACTTTATCGATGATGATGAGCCAGATATGGTAGCATTATTCTGGATATGGTATCCTGATGCTAGAGAAATATTTCATAATGCAATGGCATTTAATAGGAAAAATACATCAATGCCTTTTACGTATGATCATATCCTTAATGCAAGACGCTTTAATTCTGTGATTTATAAAGAAGATAATATTCAAGGTGACCGCGAAATCAAAGATTATGTTATTGATAATGCCTTGATGCAACTACTTGAAAGTGAAAGAATTAAAGAAAGTATCCGAAATTTTGAAATGGATATGTGGAGTTATTAACGACTCTGATATTCTTCAATAAATAATAGATGAAACGCCCAACTATAGTTGGGCGTTTTGTTATTTTTGAACTATGCTAATATGAGTTTGAGATCATAAAACCATTTAATCCAAATGATTTTTACGAATTAGGTTATAATCTCAAACTTACATTTTATGATTATATTATTTATAAATGAGTACTGCTAGTTACATAAATTCAGAAGTTAAATGCTATTAGATTATATTATTGTAGGGTTAGGGTTATCGGGATTATCTTTTGTAGAAGAATTAGAAAGTCATAACAAATCATATGTAGTTTTCGAAGACGCTTCACAGAAATCATCAAGAGTAGCAGGAGGCCTATATAACCCCGTAATTTTAAAGCGCTTTACGATGGCTTGGCAAGCCTCGCAGCAAATTGAAACAGCAGTCTCTTTTTATAAAAATGTAGAAACAAAGCTCCAGAAAACGTTAGTTTCAGAACTTCCGATATTACGTAGATTTAATGCCGTAGAGGAGCAAAACAACTGGTTTGAAGCTTGTGATAAACCCCTTTTAGGAGAATTTCTTTCTTCAGAATTGATCCGAAATACTAATTCGGCGCTAGATATTCCATTTCATTATGGAAAAGTAAAACATACCGGGAAAATTGATATCAGCAATATGCTTTCTGCCTATGCGAAAGAACTTAAAGAAAACGATATTTTAATCGATGAATCCTTTGAGTATGATAAAATCACCGTAACAGAAGATTATATTCAATATAAAGAAATAAAATGCAGACATATTGTATTTGCTGAGGGTTATGGAGTAAAAAACAATCCATTTTTTAATGATCTGCCATTATATGGTAATAAAGGTGAATATATTATTATTAAGTCTGAAGCACTTAAGCAAAAGGAAGCGATAAAATCTTCGATATTTATTATCCCTCTGGGAGAGGATTTGTATAAAGTGGGAGCAACATATAACAATCAGGATAAATCTCCAGAAATAACAACTACTGCCAGGGAAGAATTGCAAAAAAAGCTGGAAAAATTTTTAAAAGTGCCCTACAAAATAGTGGATCAGGTAGCAGGAATACGTCCTACAGTTAAAGATCGAAGACCTTTGATAGGAACGCATACGAGGTATGCTAATATGCATATTTTAAATGGTATGGGGAGTAGAGGCATCCTCTTGGCTCCTACTATGGCAAAAGAACTATATAACCATATAGAAAAAGGAATTTCTTTAGACAAAGAAATAGATTGTAAACGGTATAGTTACCTATGAAGAATGCTCTTCTTTTTTGTAATGCATAAAAAAGTTGATCCATATATTTCGGGATAACCTTAAAATAACTGGCAAAAAAGCAATCATCGTTATAGAAATTATAATAAAAGTAGCCACTAGATCAAGCTTAAAAATGAGATTACTAACCACAAAAGCCGCAACCGCAAAAGCAATCCCTACAGGATAACTCACATACATAGCTCCATAAAAAAAAGAAGGTTCTATTTTATATTTGGTGCCACAATGACTACAGCGTTCCTGCATTTTTAAAGTTTGGCTTAATTTATAAGGGTTAGATTCCTTATACATACTTTCTTCCTGGCATACAGGGCAGCTACCAGTGATAATGCTATAAATTTTTGTTCCTTTTAAGAAGTTCATGAGCGTTTTTATTCTAACGCAAAATTAATCATCTTTGCACAAAATATTCAAAAGCAGATGTTAAACATACATAACTTATCGATTTCGTTTGGAGGAGAGTACCTTTTTGAAGAAATAAGCTTCAGATTAAATGCAGGGGATCGAGTTGGATTGATAGGAAAGAATGGTGCAGGAAAATCTACCATGCTTAAGATTTTGTCCAAAGAGCAAGAACCAGATTCTGGTCAAATAGCTATGGATAAAGAAGTGAAGATTGGTTTTTTAAAGCAGGATATAGATTTTGTATTTGGGCGTACAGTTCTAGAAGAAGCCTATGAAGCCTTTGTAGAAATTAAAAAAGCAGAACGAGATATCGATGCAATTAATGCTCAACTAGCAGAACGCACAGATTACGAAAGTGAAAAATATAACCAGCTAATTACCGATTTAAGTGATCTTACACACCATTATGAGATCATGGGTGGGTATAACTACCAAGGAGAAACAGAAAGGGTTTTACAAGGCCTCGGATTTGCTCGTGAAGATTTTAATAAACTTACAGATACCTTCTCTGGCGGGTGGCGAATGAGAATCGAACTGGCAAAACTTCTATTACAGAATAATGATATTTTATTATTAGATGAGCCTACAAACCATCTGGATATAGAATCTATTATCTGGCTAGAGAATTTTTTAAAAAATTATACCGGAGTTGTAGTTATTGTTTCACACGATAAAATGTTTTTGGATAATGTTACCAACAGAACTATAGAAATCTCTTTGGGACGTATCTATGATTATAACAAACCTTATTCTAAATATTTGGTGCTTCGTAAAGAGATTAGAGAACAACAATTAGCCACGCAAAAGAACCAATCTAAGCAGATAGAACAGACCGAAAAACTGATCGAAAAGTTTAGAGCCAAAGCTTCTAAAGCGGCTATGGCACAATCTTTAATTAAAAAATTAGATAAGATTGATAGAATAGAAGTAGATGAAGATGATAATGCAGTAATGAATATTAGTTTTCCTGTAAGTGTACAACCAGGAAAAGTAGTTATTGAAGCTGATAGTGTAGGCAAAAGTTATGGTGATAAAGAAATTCTAAAAGACATTGATCTACTGGTAGAGAGAGGATCTAAAATAGCATTTGTGGGTCAGAATGGTCAGGGTAAATCAACATTGGCTAAGATTATTATTGATGAGATACCGTATACAGGAGAGTTTAAATTAGGTCATAATGTACAGATAGGATATTTTGCTCAGAATCAATCAGAATATCTTGATGGAGAATTAACGGTTCATGATACTATGATCCATGCGGCCGACGAAAAGACACGGACCAAGGTTCGTGATATGCTCGGAGCTTTCTTATTTAGAGGGGATGAGGTAGATAAGAAGGTAAAAGTACTTTCTGGAGGAGAGAGAAACCGATTAGCGCTATGTAAGATGCTCTTACAGCCTTTTAATGTATTGGTGATGGATGAACCAACAAACCACCTGGATATCAAATCTAAGAATGTATTAAAAGAAGCTTTGAAAAATTTTGATGGAACCCTGATTTTGGTATCGCATGATAGAGATTTTCTTCAAGGATTAAGCAATACAGTGTATGAATTTAAGAATAAAAAAATCAAAGAATATCTCGGTGATATAAATTTCTACTTAGAAGAAAAAAGAATAAATGATCTAAGAGATATAGAAAAGAAAGATAAGCAAGAAAAAACAACTTCTGATACCAAAGAAACAGCAAAACAATCTTATCAGGATCAGAAAAAAGTGAAATCACTTGGAAATAAATTGAGTAATATAGAATCCAAAATCAATAAGCTGGAAAGAGAAATTAAGGAAATTGATGTAGAACTGGCGATCAATTATGATGAAACGATTGCGCAACCCAACTTTTTTGATAATTACCAGGCAAAAAAGGATCTCTTATCCTCACTAATGGAAGATTGGGAAATATTACAAGAAGAAATGGATGCATTAAACAATGTATAAGAAGTTATTTTATATTGTCTTCTAATTTTGCTTTTATTATCATATCTCTCTATATAGCTAACCTATTTATAGTGTAAAAATCTCTCGTATTAACTTTTATGAGTTCTTTAACTGCATCCCAAGTGTGTGGTTGATAGTTTTGTAGCGATTCTACAAAAAGTTGTGGTTACCAATACACTATGAGAAAAATTATACTTTCAATCCTGGGGATACTTTTGATTGTAGCAGCTTATTTTGCTGCAAATACAATAATAGATAGTAAAAAAAGACTCAGACCCAGACCTGCAAAAGTGATAAAAACCGTTTTTGTAGATACGGTAAAAAACAAAACTATTCCTATTCAAATTGCAGCAAATGGTAATTTAACTGCAAAAAGAAGGTTAGAGCTATATGCCGAAGTTCAGGGGATTTTTAAAGGAGGAACTCACTTATTTAAACCCGGTCAAAAATATCAAAGAGGACAAGCTTTAATAAGAATTGATGCCTCAGAATATTATGCTAGTGTACAATCTGCCAAGAGTAATTTATACAACCTGGTTACTTCAATTATGCCAGATTTGCGATTGGATTATCCAGATATTTATGAAAAATGGCAAGGGTATCTCAATACCTTTGATATGAGTAAAGCCACACCAAAGCTACCAGAAGTTACTTCAGAAAAAGAAAAATATTTTATAACAGGAAGAAATATTTATACCACCTATTATAATGTGAAAAATCTGGAGCAACGATTGGCAAAATATACGATCTCTGCTCCTTTTAATGGAGTGCTTACCGAAGCCCTGGTCACCGAGGGAACTTTAATTCGGCAGGGACAAAAATTAGGAGAGTACATAGATACCAAAGTATATGAAATGCAGGTTGCTATAGGCAAGGAATATGGAGATCTGCTTCGTATTGGAGAATCGGTAGAACTTTCTAACCTTAATAAAACAAAGACGTTTACAGGAAAGGTGTCCAGGATTAATAGTAGTGTTAATCAGGCCACCCAGACCATTACAACTTTTATCGAAGTAGCAGATCCATCTCTTAGAGAAGGGATGTATCTCGAGGCCAATCTTGATGCTAAGAAAGAAGAAAATGCTATCGAAATCGAAAGAGGATTGCTTCAGGAAGGGGATAAGATATTTGTGGTAAGAGACAGTATTCTTGATATTATAGATGTACAACCTGTATATTTTTCTGATAAAAAAGTAGTGCTTAAGGGAGTTCCTGAAGAGACCGTAATTTTATCCAAAAGTGTTCCGGGAGCATATGCAGGAATGCTAATAAAGATCTACCGGGGAAAGAAAGAAAATAATAATGTGCATAGTGATAGTTCTGCTAGTACAGCTAAAAAACAATAGTGATGCGTAAAATTATTGCTTTTTTTATTAAATATCACGTAGCGGTAAATGTGATTGTACTTGCATTTTTTGCATTTGGAGTTGTAGGAGCATTATCCTTAAAATCTTCATTTTTTCCACTAATAGATTCCAAAAATATCATTATAAATATTACATACCCGGGAGCTTCTCCATTAGAAGTAGAAGAAGGAATTGTACTTAAGATAGAGGATAACCTAAAAGGGCTGGATGGAGTAGAACGTGTAACTTCAACTTCGAGAGAAAATAACGGGACAATAAATGTTGAAATCGAAAAAGGAAAGAATATCGATTTCATGCTGTTAGAAGTAAAAAATGCTGTAGATCGTGTGCCTTCATTCCCAACAGGTATGGAACCTTTGGTAGTGGCAAAACAAGAAGCGATTCGACCTACAATCAATTTTTCTATAAGCGGAGATAATATACCATTGGTTACCCTTAAAGAGATTGCACGACAGGTAGAAAATGATCTTCGTGGGATAGAAGGGATTTCCCAGATTTCTGTGAGTGGCTATCCTGCAGAGGAGATTGAAATCGCTATAAACGAAAAAAACTTACTTGCATATAACCTTAGCTTTAGTGAAGTAGCACAGGCAGTAAGTAGAGCCAATATTCTAACTACCGGGGGAACCATAAAAACAGATGCCGAAGAATATTTGATCAGGGCAAATAATCGTTCGTATTATGGCAATGAGCTTTCTAACCTCATCGTACGTGCAGATGCTTCAGGAAGTGTAATACGCCTTAAAGATGTAGCCGAGGTACGTGATCGTTTTTCAGAAACCGCAAACGCTACTTATTTTAATGGAAACTTGGCTGTTAATGTCGAAATTACAAGCACAAATACCGAAGATCTTATTTCTTCAGCAGAAAAAACAAAAGAATATATAGCAGAATTTAATCAGAAGTATAATAACGTACAACTTAATGTGATTAGTGACCGATCTATTACACTTGTACAACGTACAGAACTTCTTACAGAAAATGCTATTATCGGAATGTTGCTGGTGCTCACTTTTTTATCCTTATTCCTTAATACACGTTTGGCATTTTGGGTTGCTTTTGGACTTCCCGTAGCTTTTTTGGGAATGTTTATTTTTGCAGGATCATTTGATGTTACTATAAATGTATTATCCCTGTTCGGGATGATCATCGTAATTGGGATTCTGGTGGATGATGGAATTGTAATTGCAGAAAACATATATCAACATTACGAAAAAGGAAAAACCCCGGTACAAGCAGCTATAGATGGCACTATGGAAGTAATACCACCCATTATTTCTGCTATTATTACTACGATACTAGCTTTTGGTATTTTCTTGTTTTTAGATGGTCGTATAGGAGAGTTTTTTGGAGAAGTTTCTGTAGTTGTCATTCTTACATTAACAGTTTCTCTGATCGAAGCTTTGATTATTCTACCAGCTCATTTAGCACATTCCAAAGCGCTTAAACCACAAGATTCAAAACCTAAAACAGGAATTGGACAACTATTTGCAAAATTACGATATATCAATACATTTGGAGATGCTATTATGAGTTGGCTACGAGACAAAATCTATAGTCCGGCATTGCGTTTTTCATTACAAAATAAACTTTTTACGTTTTCTATTTTTATTGTTCTTCTTTTTCTAACTATAGGAACTGTAGGAGGAGGAATAGTTAGAACCTCTTTTTTCCCTCAGATAGCAAGTGATCAAGTATCAATCAACCTGGCAATGCCCAATGGAACTAATGAAAAAATAACAGACAGTATCATTTCTTTGATAGCAGAAAAAGCATGGGAAACTAATGAAGAATTAACAGAACAGTATTTAAAAGGGCCCGAATATACAGGTAAGAAATTATTTAAAAATGTGATTACCAATATTGGCCCCGGATCGTCTTCGGCCTCATTAAGAATTAATTTACTACCGGGAGAAGAACGTCCCGATGCAGTAGGATCGGCTATGGTTACAAACCTTATTAGTAAAAAAATGGGAGAAGTAGCTGGTGTAGAAAGCCTTGTATACGGCAGTGGAGGTAATTTTGGGGGAAGACCGGTTTCAGTTTCATTATTAGGAAATAATATAGCAGAGTTGAAAGCAGCTAAAGCAGAGCTAAAAGGAGCATTGGTAAATAATTCATTGTTGAAGGATGTTACAGATAATGATCCGGCAGGAATTAAAGAGATTCGTATAGAATTAAAAGAAAATGCATATCTGCTGGGATTAAATCTTCGGGATATTATGACACAGGTTCGAGCAGGTTTTTTTGGGGTACAGGCACAACGTTTTCAGCGCGGGCAGGACGAAATTAGAGTTTGGGTGAGATATGATAGAGATAATCGTTCTTCGATATCTAATCTGGATGATATGCGTATTACTACGATTAGTGGAGAACGAGTACCACTTAATGAAATTGCAACTTATAGCATAGAAAGAGGTGATGTAGCGGTTAACCACCTCGAAGGACGTCGTGAAATACAGATTTCTGCAGATTTAAAAGATGCAGAAAATACCAGTGCGACAGATATATTACAAGAAATTCGAACGGTGACCATGCCTGAGATTATTTCTAAATACCCAACAGTTACACCTTCTTATGAAGGGCAAAATAGAGAAGCAGGTAAACTTTTGGGATCTTTAAAACCCGTAGGGCTTACTGTGCTTGCATTAATTTATATAACCATTGCATTTACGTTTAGAAGCTATAGTCAGCCATTACTACTCTTATTACTGATTCCGCTAAGTATACCAGCAGTGGCATTAGGGCATTGGGCGCATAATTTTCCTATCAATATATTATCTATGCTAGGTATTATTGCTCTTATAGGCATTATGGTTAATGATGGTTTGGTACTCATCGGTAAGTTTAATAGTAATCTTCGGGAGGGATTGAGTTTTGATGAATCTATTTATCAGGCTGGGAGATCACGTTTCCGGGCTATTTTTCTTACTTCACTTACTACTATTGCCGGGTTAGCTCCTCTATTATTAGAAAAAAGCAGGCAAGCGCAATTTTTAAAACCTATGGCTATTTCTATTGCTTACGGGATTGGTTTTGCGACTGTATTAACCCTATTGCTGTTACCATTATTTTTATCGTTTAGTAACAATGTGAAAGTAGGAACCAAGTGGTTAGTTACCGGAAATAAGATTACCAAAGAAGAAGTAGAACGTGCCATTAAAGAACAAAAAGAAGAGAATGAAGAGCATCATGAATTGCAAGGGTAGCATTATACTAAAATTAGTGTTCTTTCTGTTTTTGATTTCTGGAAATGTAATCAGTCAGCAATTAACAAAGCAGGAAGCTATACGACTTACCTTAGAAAATAACTTTGGGATATTAATCGCTACCAATACTATAGCCGTGGCAAAAAACAATAAAGGAATTCTTAATTCTGGATATTTGCCTACGTTAACCGGTAATGCCGGAGCGAATTATCAATCGGCAACATCGAACACTAATTTTCAGGGAGCAATAGATCAAAACACAGGACAACCACGAGCAGATATCAAGATCGAAGATGCCGAAACGCAACGGTATAATGCAGGGCTAAATCTTAATTATACATTGTTTGATGGTTTGGGACGTTTTTATAATTATAAAAGATTAAAAGAGCAATATAATCTTACCGAATTACAAGCCAGGGAAACTATAGAAAATACAATTTTGCAGTTGTTCTCTGTATACTACGAAGTAGCCAGGTTGTCTGAAAATGTAGAGATTCTCGAAGAAACACTTCGTATTTCGAAAGAACGTATTCTACGATCTAATTATCAGTTTGAGTATGGCCAGAATACAAAACTTAATGTACTTAATGCAGAGGTTGATGTCGCAAATGATAGTATTAATTTATTAAATACAAGACAACAATTAATAAATACAAAGAGAGATCTAAATGTAATTTTGGATAATGATCTAGCACATGAATTTGAGGTAGATACCATTATAAAATTTATCCCAAAACTGGAACTAGAGGAGTATTTATCAAAATCGACAGAGAATAACATAACACTTTTACAAAATGAAAGTAATATTCGAATTAGTGATTATGATATTAAAGTGAGTAAATCCGGGTACTTACCTTCGATTGGATTAACCGGATCTTATGGCTGGAACCAAAACCGAAATCCACCATCAACATTCTTTCCTGGTAATATTTCAGATACCTACACACTAGGAGCGGGAGTAAGTCTTACCTGGAATCTCTTTGACGGAGGAAATACGATCACAAGAGTAAAAAATGCTAAAATAGCATTGGATAATCAGGAAATTATAAAAAGCCAGATAGAGAAAGAGGTAAAAAGAGATATTGCCAATGCATTAGGAAATTATGAAAACCGTTTGAATGTGTTTAAGATTCAGCAGCAGAATGTAATCACGAATCAAAATAATTTTGAGCGTTCGCAAGAGCGTTTTAAACTAGGACAAATCACTTCTATAGAATTCAGGCAGGCGCAGATCAATCTGATTTTGGCAGAAACCAATAAGAATTCGGCAAAATATGATGCTAAAATTGCAGAACTTCAGCTATTACAGTTAACAGGGCAGTTGTTGAATATTGAATTCTAAAGAACAAAATATCAGATTATACTCCTGTTTTTTTCTTTTTTAAGGCACTAAAAACATAAGGTGTTCAAAGGCATTTTTAACTATTGTTCTAATATGTGTTTTAAATCTTTTGACCAGTTTGAGTGGTTTGTTACAAATAATTATCCTGTCATTCCGGACTTGATCCGGAATCCATAATCCATCCCTTAAAAATGAACCCCAGATCAAATCTGGGGTAACAAATTACTTGGTTAAGATACATGTCGATACAACCACACCCCAAAGTGGGGTGTCCTTTAGATTTGCATTTAGATATTTCATAAATTAAACAACCCGTAGTCAAAACGATAAAAGTGCTGAGAAGTAATTATAAACATGAATTTTTCTTATCTATTCATTAAGCGGTAACTAGTGTGTTTATCCAAATATTGGGTTATAATCTCTTCTCTAATGTTAAAAAATTAAGAGTTTTTGATAGGTAGGGGGTACTTCATAAGTACCCCCTACCACTTATAGAAGTGGGGACCCCCTACTTCAAACACAGGATGATCCTATCTCAGAACTCGGTGCCACCTCTCTTTTTACTAGGTTTATCTTCTGTTTGAGGTACCCCCTGGGGACTTCTGAAGTGGGTATACATTGTATGATAACAAGATATACCCACTTGTTGAAGAGGGTGTTGTGCTTCAGTTTCTGTGGTACCCCCACTATAGTAAGTACCCCCTCCCCACTTGTATAAGTGCCTTTTTGGTGATTTTGTGAGGTTTTTTAACAAGAACTGTTAAAATTAAACTCTTGATTACACAAAAGAATAAGAGGTGTTATATTTAGTTTATGTTCGAACACTATTTTCAATGTCCATATTGCTGGGAGGAAATATCGATGCTTCTGGATCCTTCTGTACCGTATCAGGTATATGTTGAAGACTGTGAAGTATGTTGTAACCCTATGGAGTTGCATCCACGATTTGAGGATCAGGAATTAGTATCTTTTGAATCATTGAACATCGAACAATGAGACTAAATAGCTTACTTCAAGGGGGTTATGATATTTTTACTTTTTTTTAATAAAAATAGTGTTGTTTAAATTAAAAATGGTTGTATATTTGCACTCCGATTAGAAGATGAGATATGAACAGGATATAATCGGCAGTTCTTATAAAATAAAATTTACAAATCAGATTTCTGATTTACATAATATACATCGCGGGATAGAGCAGTAGGCAGCTCGTCGGGCTCATAACCCGAAGGTCACAGGTTCGAGTCCTGTTCCCGCTACTAACGACAACCTCTTGATTTTCAAGGGGTTATTTTGGTTTAGGAAAGTGTTTTTTTGAGCCATTTGAGTTGAAATATCAGTGAAGTACCTATTTGAAGTACCTATTTTTATAAAACTATTTGCCGAAAATACGCATCTCAGAGATAGCTTTGTTAATTACACTAGCATCTAAATAGTGTTTGTTTAGTATTTCATCCGTGGTGTGAGAATCTAATTTTTTCATATCATCATTAGTGGCAAATTTGAGATAGGTCATATAGGTTTTTCTTAAGCATTTAAGTTGCAGCTCCCTTCCAGTATTAAGTCTTTTGTAAAAATGGGTGAAGCCTTTTGATATGTTATCCATAATTGTTTCTGTGGATTGATTGGATCGATCAGGACATAATATATAATTATCTGAATTTTTGCATTGATTGTACCCTAAACGTAATAACAAATCTTTTAGATCTTGTGTGATTGGAATAATATTAGTTTTTACATTATCGTTAAAACCATCGCCTAACATTCTTTCAACTTTAAGATTGTTAAATTCGATGTAATACATTTCATTATTTAAAGTGTGGATCATATTCCATTTCAACTCCACCACCTCTTCTCGTCTTCCTCCTGTGTGTAAACAAAGCTCAACACCATCTTTAAGATAATCTCTATATAAATTTCTTTTTAACTTTCTCTTTATTCCTATGATGATCTCCCCATTTTCTTTGCACATGTTTTTAGGATCAACAAGATCGTAATATTCTCTTTCAGTAATGGTGTCATTATTTTTTTTGGTTGATCTTGGTTTTACTTTTAGGAAAGGATTTTTGTTTGGAAGATCATAGGTCTCTATTGCCCATTGATAAAAGCTTTTTAGAGTAGATATCTTTTTGTTGTATGTTTTGTTAGCATATTCGTGATCTTTTGTTAAATATGAATGAAAATAACCAACATGAATATCTGTTATTTTGTGAATAGGAAGTACTTTTTTGTTGATCCCTTTTTTAGATAAAGCTTCGTTAAACTGTTCCAAACTTTTGGATTGTTCGCTGATGTGTTTGTCTGAGCGATGAACTTTTTGGTGTTCAGGTACATCTACATTGTCCAAAAAATTTAGATATTCAATCTGAACATCAAAAAGGAATCCAGTTTTTTTTATTTCATTTGGTTCGGTTGTTACTGCGAATGTGTCTTTCATGAAACTTTTTCGGAATTCAATAGTTTTTAGAACAGCATCTTGGTAAGTGGTTACATCAAATGTCTTGCTAACTCTGCTCATGTTGCTTCCTGGTATATGGAACCTTGATCTAAATTTATGTTTTTCAAAGTTTGGACATTTTGAGAATTTGTTCGAGGTTTCTCCGCAATTAGGTTCTGTCCTCTTGATTTTTCCATCGTGCTGTTTTTCATTTTTTTGTGTCCAGAAGAAATGTTTTTTGCATTTGTTACAGTAAATACAAAGGCTTTCGTGTTTTTTTAAGGGAAGCTTTTTTCTTCGATTCATAATTGCTGTTTTAATATTAATAATTAGTTTTAATCCTTAGCAAAAGCTTTTGCAAATCTTGATTTGGGAGTAGATTTTTGAACTGATCTAAATGCTACTGGATTTTCATCACAAGTGGCTAGAACATATTCTAAGTAATCCTTATTTTTAAAATGTTTAAATAAAGTTTCCCAGTTTTGAGGGTGTTTAAGTTTTAAAGCGTTAAGAACTTGTTGATCTATTTCGCTTGTCGCCATAATTCTAAATGTCATTTTGCTTTTGCCTATATTAATAATGGGAAGGTTGAATTCTTGACACCACTTCTGGGCTGTTCTCCAATCTTTGGCATTTATAAGATCAGCTAACTCTTTCATTTCGATATATACGCTTTCTTTATTTTCATTAATTTTCATTTTGATACTTAGTTGCTGTACATCCAATTGTAGTGTCGGTGAATACAGTAGTGATTAAGTGTGCTTGACTTGTAGCGGTCATTTGCGTTAATTGATATTACTTTTTAAAATGTGTTCTGGTTGTACGGTGGGCGGATACTATTTTGCCATTGATTTGTTTTATTTCAATGTTCTGGTATTTGCCTTCGGTCAATAATTTGGCAATTTCTTCAGTGCCATCTATCCTTTCTGTGCTTTCGATGATACTGATCTCTCCATCTTTTTTGGTTATTTTTATATTACGAAAATCTTTGCTCCGGATTAAGGATAATGCTTTCGCTTCTTCATTTGTTAATCCTGCTGTTTCATTAAAAACAGGGAGCTTGTAAACGGGATTAAGATTTATCTTAACTGCTTTGTGTAATGAAAGTGCAGTATGATTTTCAATTTCTCCAGATTTAAGTTTTAAGAAGTAATCTTTTTCATCGAGCATCCAAATAGCATCAATGCCATTATCGTAAGAAATGACTATGTAGATGGGTTGGTTGTATAGAAGGACTAAGAATGTGTAATACTCTAATGCTGGATATTCTTTTTTGTCTTCTGCTATAATCATTTCAAACAAGACTTCCTTGCAGGCTTTCATTTCGGAATGGGTAAAACGTAGTTGTTTCATTTCGTTTAATATTCCCATCCAGATGATGTCGATTGCGCTAAAATAGTTCCATCTACGCAATGCATTAGGATCTCTTTTGTCATCTAATACACCAGACTGTTTCCAGCTATGTACAGTTCTTCTTGAAACCCCTTGTAGATCTTTTGCTTCAAAAATCAGTTCATTTAAAGCTTTGCTATGATTTTTAAAATTTATTTGCTTTGAGTTCATATTTTATTTTATAAATGTGTTTTAGCTAATATAACAATATTATATTACGTTACACTAACGTAACATATAATTTAACAAAACCTTTCAGGTATAAGTCACCTATTTAGGCTTTGTTTTTTAGTTTTTGGTTAATCCTTATTCTTTATGGCTAAAAGTGCTTTAAGGGCATCTGTCTGCCCTTTCTGAGCTTCAAAAGCCATCTTATTGCATTCGATTAAATCTGTATTCAGTTTTTGGATACTTTCTTCAAGCTTTACTTTAGTGTCTTTATTCTGTTCGTTTTCCTTTTCTAATTGATCAGTTTTTAGTTCAAGATTAGTTTTGGCGATTTGTGTATCTACTTTTCTTTTGCTTAGTGAAATTACCTTATCAAACATTTCTAAAATTTCCGTTCGTTTTTCAATAAGAGTTTCTCCAGATATTGATTTGTTTAAATGTGTTTTGATATGGAGTAATTCGGTTTCTGCTTCCTTATAATATCTGTTAGTTTCTTTTCCTTTTTCTTCTTTGTTAAACAGCTCAATCTTTCGTTCGATTTCCTTAAACAAGTCATTAATAAACTCTTTATTGAGATTGTAGGCTGTTTTTTTCTTGGATAGGAAAGCGTCTTTCGCTTCTATAGATTCGTTATAGAAGAAATTAAAATCAACATTAAATTCCTGACCAATATTAATTATTAATAGATGTGGTGCGCTTTTTCCTTTTCCTCCTTTAACATCTTTTCCTCGCATATGGGTTATAATATTTCTATTGTGAGGGTAAAATTTTAACCCAAATGCGGTTTCGCTAACAAGGTCAAGATTGGTTTGGTTTTTTTTGTGTAATTCTATAAGATAATCTACGAGTTTAAGTACTTGTCTATCTGTAATTTTTAATGCTGACATGTTAAATATGTGTTAAAATAGAAAATTTACAGAAACTTTCTGCATTGATAATCAGATGTTTATATTGTTAATTAAATGAGGGGTAATCACTTCTATTTAAATCTTATAGAAATATTCCATAGATTTGAGAATATTTCTATAAGATTTATAAAACAATTGCTTTCATAACTTATTTTTCTTCAATACGTGGCAAATGTATATAAATTTTACAGAAAATTTCAATAAAATTTCAATAATTTTTTAAAACAATTGGGGATATGTACACAAAAAAGGAATTTGAAGAACAATTGGAAACGCTCTACAACTACTATGCAGCGCCTATTCATAAGCTAGTGGAGCGTTCGGGATTAACCAGACCAACGGTTACTAAATTTTTAGAAGGGAAAACCTTGAGATCTTATAATCAAGACACTTTAATTGAAGCTGTAATCAAAATGAATGAAGAAGCTCAGGTAAAAAGAAGATCCCTTCAGGAACGAGGAAAACGTGTTATACAATTAGAGTTAGGACTAGTTGAAGGGGAAAACATAGAGAAAAGTGAATCTGCATAATAAAGCCTGGAGAAAGCAATGAAGATAGTAACAATTCAAGAACCACAAAGGGAAGAACTTCTTAGTAAAATACAATACGTATTTAAGCGTAAGACCCGACCCGACACCACACCTATCCATTACCGAAAGATACAGGTCAAAAGGGAAGATTAAGCATTATAAATTCTATTGAAAATCAGGTATCGATTTCAGTTGCTTTATGGCAATTGCAGAGTTTTTATGCCCTGTTTTTCAGTTTGAAAAGATGATAACACAACTATGATTATTAATTATTCCATTTCATTTCAGGCATTGGATCAATTCGTACTACGATTTAATAATGATCAACAAACTATTGGTACAAAGGTGAGACAGTCAATGCTAGCCACAGCAAAAGAAGTCATAAAGATTTATGGGGTTTCTCTTGTGAAATCTAATAAAGTGACCCCAATTGACCCTTGCAACCTACCTTCTTTACGGACAAATAATATGCAACTGGCTAAGATTACACAGGCGAGTGGTAGAACAATCCAGAGACATATAGATCGTCTGTTAGAGTGCGGGATATTAACCGAAAAAATATGGCACGGTTCACACTCCAGTTATGAGCTGTTCATAAACCCTAAAATACTGTGGATAAAAGGGGTTGGCAGTGTTGATAAGGTACAAGATGGTAGGAAGGGTGATGAAAATTTAAACATTGAAAATCAGGATGATAGAAATATCATTCTTCCAAAATGTCCGCATTCATACACTAATAAAAAAACTAATAAAAGAAATAATAGAATAATAGCTGTTGAAAAGCTTCAAAACAATTGGGAAGTGAATTTCGATGAAGAATTGAGATTGACTCAAAAAAACACAAATAAAAAGACCAATAAAAGTGCTGAAAAAACAGAAGAAAGGTGTTCGCTCTCGCTCACGGCTATAGATATAACAGAAAAAAAAGCTGAAAAAGAGACTGAAAAAACACGAAGGAAAGACTTTTTGAAAGAAGATGCACGAAGGAAAGATGCTTGGCGGGAAGAAACCAAGCTTGATGAAAAAACCGCGCAGGGTAGGCAAACTAGTGCGAGCAACATTGAGATTGGGCGAAACAAGGAGGGCAATGACCACCCTTGCGCTGCAACCCGCCACGCTTTCCTATCGAAATATGTCAATGAGTTATGGGGATTGGCAAAAGAGGTACTGTACAAAGATGTATGGTTAAATAAACGTCAATGTAACCTTGCGCTCACACTTTTGTATCAATGGTATGAACCTGTTTCCAATGAAAAAATGGATTATGTTCATAATGTCTACAAATCCAGAATTCACATTGCCCGTGATTATGTGGATCGTGATCCTGAAAATCGCTTTATAAAACTACCGTATGAATATTTTAATCCGAAATCTAAAGGTGGTTTTTCGGGAACGATGCCATGGTATCAGGCAGATAAACGACATAAGGAAGCCTTAAAACTAAAAAAGGTATTACGGGAAGAAATCAGAAAATTTAGAAAGAACGAAAAGAAGGATACAGCGGAAGCACGCCCCCGTTTAACAGTCTTCAGGGAGTGTGAACAACGCATAGGTAAATTGGGGATACCTGAGTTGTTGAGTACGTTTTATGCTGCCGTAATGAACCCAGAATTAAAAGAGTAATTGAATTAAAAAAAGTAAAAAATGGAACAAAAAACGAAGAAAAAAAGCTCAAGATTGGCACAAAAATTAAGAAAAGCAGTTCAGAATTTGAACGTTGATGTTTTTGGATATGAATCAAAAGTAACTACGAATATCATTAGTTATTTTTCAAAATTATCCAAAGAAACAGATTTACCGCAAGACAGGTTAGTAGTACGAATTTTCAAGGATAGAACAACCATAAATGTAGCAGTACACAATCAAGGAAGACCTGTTAAAAAGATTCCTGTAAAAGAATTGATTACCCTATTTACAAATTCCGAACCGTCAGGATTGTTTAGTCTGGAAGCTAAAGTGATACGAGGAATAGAAACATTTATGGACGGGTTTTCTAATACTCATCAAATGAATGTTGAACAATTACAAATCTGCATTATCACAAGCCATGATAAAGTTTGGATTAAAGGGTATAGCGGTATTGAGTTAGTGGAGGACATTCCATTGGGAGTATTAATTAAACATTTTATGGAATGAAGACAGGGAAAAAGAGAAAACGCTGGAATCCAAAAGAACATTCTAAATACAAAATGGTGGTGTATTTCAAGGATAAAGAAGCTACAGATCCGCAAAAGGACGATCAGGCAAGTACGTTTTATTCATTCGATTGGAAAAGTGGGTACTCACGGTTCCTTGATCCAGAAAAAGGATTGAATGGATTACATAAGAAAATTAAAGAATATGGAGAAAAAGCAAACTTTATACTCATTTATGACCGCACCACCGATAGGTTGATAGAAAAGTATTTTGAAGGAGAACCAGTAGAAGTTTGATTAAAAAATCACTTGAAATTAAAAAATAAGAAACAGGGATGAAAAAAGTTCGGGAATTATTAAAAAAATCAGAAATAAAGGAAGATTTAAAAATAGAAAAGCTGTCAACTGAAATAGTACGGTTATTGTATGTAGCACCGCTACTCAATTCGGATGGTTATTATCGTATGATTCTTCCCTATTTGGAATTGAATAAAGTAAAGGAATTTGATACAAGAGTAACTTCGGTAACTAAGTGGGATTTTGCGAAAACTTTTACGATAGGAACTGATACGTTACAAGAAGAAGAAATTCGATGGGCAGATTACATCATTTTTCCAATGTTAACAGAGAATTATATCTATCTATTTCAAGCAATACGAGTTTTGAACCCGAAAGTCTATTTGGTTATGGATATTACAAGACAGATTCATAAGATTCCAAAAATGCATGCGGATTATGATATTTTTAAAGAAGAAGATCAAGACAATTTATTTGAAAACCTTCTTCAGATGGATATGGTTACCACTCCAATCAAGCGATTGTGCAAATTATACCAGGAGTGGTTGGATAATAGTTTGAAAGAACAAACCGAGTTAGAGTTTTTTTGGCTTCCATCCTTGATCTCCAGTATAGGATTTGAAGATATTTCTTCAGTAGCCAAGCCAAATGATAATATCGTTAGGATAGGGATGATAGGGTCAATTAAATCAGCAGCCGATTATGAGTATTTTAAACCTGTATTTAAAAAGATTAAGGAAAAATATAAGGAAAAAGTAGAGCTGGTTATATTTGGTTGGAATGGTATGAGTTCAGATGGATCTGAGGTGTTAAAAGGAGTGAATGTTACTTATCATAAATCGGTTAGCTTTCTGGATTACTATCAGACCTTAAAAAATTTACATTTCGATGTGATCCTAATTCCAAAGCGTCCTTTGCAGTATTACATATATGCCAGTTCCGTACAATTTATAGAAGCAGCAGCAATTGGTGTTCCTGTAATTGCTTTAGAACCCTCTTCCTATGCTCAAGTTATAGATCACGGAACAAATGGACTATTGGCGTGGAAATTACCAGAATGGGAGTCAGCAATAACACGACTTGTTGATAAACCGGAACTTCGTAAGAAAATAGGTGAAAACGCTAAAAAATGGGCTTGGAAAAACCGCGCTTATTCTCAGAAAAACTTAGTAGTATTTAAAAATATTTTCGTTTAAAAACTTTGCTAAGGGAATGAACCCTACTAAAGTAAACGATAAGGGATAATTTTATTAATTATCCCTTATTCCTTTTATATACTCGGACAATTTCATCTGTTCTTTTTTGTGAAATGCCTTTGCCAAGGCATCAGATGTATATCCTAGTTCTGAAGCAATTGCTGTTTGCGTATAATTCCTGAATTTCTCGTCAACGTCTAACCTATACTTGACATAATCTAATTTTAGATCGCTAATATAATGTTTAAAAGACTTTCCTTTATTTGAGTTAACTATTTGAGAGAGATACCTTGGGTTGGTATCAAACCTTTTAGCCAAAATGTTAAGCGTAACTTTACCATTAAGGTATTCTCTATTGTCTTCAAACACTCTAAGCTTCTCCAGAACATCTTTTGTTAGATTATCAGCAATCTGCATTTCATAGGTAGTAGTGGAATTTGCTTTAATTTCTATTTGCGTTAGCACAATTGCTTCTTTTTTTGCTTGTGTGACAAGTTCAATAATATACATAGTCATCATTATGATGAATCCAAAATTGACTATAGACTGTTCTATTGTTTGATAATCACCAAAAGCAACCACAACTGGCATTAAGGATAAGGTGAATAATCCTAAATTTCCTGAAATCACTTTATATTTAAAAAGCATTGATTGATTCCGACTATCCGTCTTATAGACCTTTATCAAAGCTTTAGTTACCTGCACTAAAAAAGAAGCAGAAATAATTAGAGGTACTCCTAAAAATAGTCTTCGAGAAAGCTCTAAACTTCCAATAAAATAGTAAGGGAGTACGAATAATAATAGGAATGAAATCACTAAGGTGTACAGCAATGTTTTTACACCAAAATATTTAAAAGGATAAATGTTATATTCCTTATATGTATAATAGATGAAATATACAGGGGCTAAAATACCACTGGCATATGCAAGGATAGTTTGAAGTAAGATACTTATTATTACTATGTTTTTATCTGGAAATAACCCTGAACATAGGTTATATATAATATAGGTGATTGTAAGTATTAGAAATCGCATTCTCGTTTTATCATGTGGTCTGGCTATCACAAATAATAATTGTGCAAATAGAACCAATACCTGAAAAACCAAAATCACAAAGGTGATAGGTTTGATTTCTGTATCAAACATATAGTTAGTCTTTTTTTAGTAGATGAAGCGTATATCCTAAGTTTAGAGTCTTGATTATTTTAAAACCAAATTTCTTATACCATCCTAAATTAGAAACTACAGAAGTTTCTAAATAAATAGGTTTATCCCCACAATAGGTAATAACTTCCTGAAGGAGTTTACTACCAATACCTCTCTTTTGATACAGAGGATCGACACCAATGTACCATAAATGGACATAAGGAGTTTTCGGATAGTTCTTTTTTAGTATAGACTCTCTGCGGAGTGCAGCTCTTACTTTTTGTATTCCGATAACCTGGGCGACTAACTTAATATCCCATAGTATCGATTTGAAGGTAGTTTTTTTTTGATCAGAAAATAAAAGGATACAAGCAGCATTCTCATCATCGGAAATAAATAGCTGTCCAAATTCACTTCCTTGAAAAAATGAATATTCAACTAGTTTTTTAATTCGTTCAAGTCTTTTTTGATCTTGTTTTACAATGTAGTTAATAGATTGGTTGTCTTTAAACGATTCAGAAATGATTTCAATGATCCGTTTTTTGTTTGCATTAGAAGCTATCCCCATATAGCGCAATGAATTAGTGTAGGTTTATTAATAGTTTGTGTGTGTTCTTCTATGTATTAGTGTAAATAGAAGATGTATTGTTACTGTATAAATAACAGCATTAAGAAAAAATTGTTTCAATTTAACAGCAAGTTAACAGATTACCCTACTAGATATATGGAATAACCGTAAAACATTCCTGCTTTTCAAGAAAAACAGGATCGTTTTTCTTGAAAAGCGAGAAATTCAATTTGTTTTTATTCAAATAACACTGTTACATTTACAGTGCCTACCTACTCACAGTACAACTAACTAACTCAACGAAAAAAATAATAGTAAGGAAGTTCTTTCTTGCTTACGAAAACTGTATTTATCTATAATTATTCATTAACGCTAAAGGGAAAAAGCGATGAAAAAGTTAGTTATTATCAGGGTATGCGCAACCATAACAATGTGCTTGTTATTAGTCTCTCAAATCCAACATACGAATTACTTGTTCGCGGAGAATAGTCACTTTGAAAATCCGTGGTTCTCATGGTGCTATGCCATCGGAGTAGATCTTGCTATACTCATATTCGGATTGTCAGGATGGATAAAAGCTTCTCTTTTTTATTTATTTGTAATGATTGCACATAATTTGCTATATGTCTTTATGCCAGTTAGCGATTTAAGTGGAATATTACTAAGTACAATTCAGGCAATAACTGTTTATAGTTTATGTCATTTGTTCATTGAGAATGTAAATATTAATGGACTTAATGGCATTGCAAATATTCCAAAAGAAATTATAAAAATTCATAAAGCTATGAATGCGGGTGTCCGCTTTCAACCGCAACCATTTATATGTCCAGAATGTAAAGAATCCTTTGCGACATCCAAACAATTAAATGGACATATCTCTGGGCATAAAACGCGTGGAGAATGGAATCCAGAGAGCTATGGGGAGTGGGAACTTGAAAATGAAAGTAGGTCAGAAATACTATTTTAATTTAAAATATCAGAAACAATAGTTTCTAGGGGGAATTCATATAATCATAAATTAAACATCAATCACTATGCAGTTACATTTTAGTATAAATTGGAGTAAGACAGGTCTATATAACGCGGGGCAGCGTGATCTTACAATCAATTGGATTAAAGGGGAAGCGATCCCAAGGGAAGGCGAAGCAATTAATATTCCCAAATTCATCAAATGTAATTATGAAACGGATGAAACATTTATGCATAATGACATAGAATTAAATGTATTTGATTGGATTGAAGACACTACAGGATGGGAAGTAGAAATGGTGAAATGGGATCACGAAGAGGGAACTACTTTTCTGCATATTTGGGTTGGGGATAAGGAAGGAGTTAATTAACAGGATACATTTCGTTATCCTTCAAATGGGTATGACTAACTCAAATCTATATACTAATAATTTCAAATTTATAATCAACAAAATTAGCTTATGACATTATATAATTATACCGTAAAGGATGAATCAAAAGATATTACAATCGAATCAGGTATGGGTGAGTTATTTGATCTTGAAACTGTGATTCCAATTGAAATATTATCCATATTAGAACTATATGAAGATGAAAAAGGTATAATAACGGTAAACGTAAAGGCTGGAAATTTTAGTTATGATATTAACAAGATTCAGTCAATTATTGGCTAGGTATTTATGTATCCTATATTTTTTTTACTACGTTTTAGATAAGTGAATTTATGGGGGGTATAAATTGGGAAAAGGCATTATTATTAAGCTAAACAGGGTTTAACTGTTTTTTCAATTTGATTTTACACAACGATAGTAAGGTTATGTGAAAAAGAAATCCAAAAAGACTCGTTATATTTGGGTATATAAGTCATTGGATTTATAAGATTTAAGGCGTTTTCAATACTTATTTATTGAAAAAAACCTAATAGGAACGACTCCCGCTACAAGGAGAATTCCGAACTAATTTATGATCGAATAGATCAACTACGTTATCTACATTTTTACTCCCGCTACAAGGAGATTTCTGTACACATTTTGAGATTATAAAACTAAGTCTTTCCTATAAGGATGACACATGAGTTTTTACTATAGCAATGACTAAGTCTTTCCTATAAGAATGACACGTGAGTTTTTACTATAGCAATGACTAAGTCTTTCCTATAAGGATGACACGTGAGTTTTTACTATAGCAATGACCAAGTCTTTTCTATAGGGATGACACGTGAGTTTTTACTATAGCAATGACCAAGTATTTCCTATAGGAATGACACATGAGTTTTTACTATAGCAATGACCAAGGTTTTTCCTATAAGGATGACGCAAGAGTTTTTAGTAAAGGAAGAAGTTCAATAATCTCATTTAACGATAAGAAAAAAAGTAAATGAGAATAACAAAATCATATAACGAGACACCTAAAGGAATTCAGCTTGAATTTGATCCTGAATTATCCAATGCCGATTTGAAGCAATATCTTATTTCGGTAGGATTTAAAAATGCAAATCGAAATAAAAGTGTTTGGTATATCCGTGGGGTACGACCTTCCTATGATAGATATGCAAGTGCATTAGAAAATGCTAGTAAAGAGGGCAAGGATCTTTTGGAGGTAAAAATAGAACCATCCTATAAGGCTATAAGAGATAATATTGATCACAAACTTTTTAGTTTGGTTACAGCTTCGATTGAATTTGAAGATCAGGAAATAAAGAATAAGCATTATGTCGTTTTCGAAGATTTTAGGGTTTCAGCCGAAGATATTGCAAACCGTTTTTTGACATCTCTGTTAGGAGATAAATTTAAAGGACTCAAGGTTACGGCTAAGAATTTTAAAGAAAAAGCAAGAAACGCATTTGATGAAGGACGAATTATAACAGGAGTTTCTGAAAGTAATGATGTTCGGAAAAAAACTGTAGCAACGCGAAAAGAAAGTTCTGTATCTCCAATTTCAAAGTCTTTGACCAATAATGAGGAAGGAATATATACAAAAACTACCGCAGGGGAACGATATGAGGAATTTCCTCTTCCCCTTCCTTTACCTATTGAAGCAATAGTAGTTATTGTAAAAAATAAAGAAGGAAAGTTTGTTAATGGAATGGAATTAAGAATTTCCAATGAATTCATCAATGAGGAGTTTATGTATTTCCCGATGAAAACAGATAACTCGTTTTCTACAAAAAAAGAAGCTTTGTCAGCCGTCTTGTTAAATGTTTTTGATGATATAAAATCTGTTATTCGAAAGTTAGAGAAAGGTAATGAAAATGTAATAACACCTCTTTATAAAGGTTTAGAAGTTCTCTTTAATTATGCATCCGAAAAAGGAATTGATCTACCAACTATAGAGTTCCAAGGTTCTAAAGAAATAATTGTTCAGTCAGAAACAAAACAACTTTCATTAACCAATGAAGAAGGAATATATACGCCTGAAACCGCAGGAGATCGTTATGAAATCATTGAAATTCCATTTTCGAAGAAAGCTAAATACAAAGCTACTATACGATTAGTAAAAGATGAAAATGAGAAGTTTCGTTTTGCGGTTGATTTCAGTAGAAACGTAGGTACTCATTTTAGCTCTCAAGGCGGGGGTATATCGCACCAACGACACGATCAATATAACCTTAAAAGTGAAGCCATAAGAGATGCTCTTATGATCTTTGTTGATAATATTCAAGAAGGTTTAAGAGAAAGTTATAAAAGTACAGGTGAATTAAAAGAAACGAGACAAGTATTAAAAATTGCTCTAAAAAACATTGGAGATTTTGCAGAGAAACAGAGCATTTTTTTAATAACAGAACAATCCAAAAATATTATTAAGGATTTAAATAATGAAAACCTTTTGATTGACTTCCCAGAGTTACAATCAAAAAAACTTGATAATGATTCGTTAAGTACTATTGTTGAACAGTTCATAGAAAAATTAGCAGACCTAGAAGACCTTTCGGAAATAAAGGAGACAGAAGATTTAATTATCGGCACTAGATTATTTTTGGAAGAAGCTCTAACACATAGCAATGAAGAATCATTTATCAGAGATTTAAAAGAGATAATCAATAGACTTGAAAGTGCAGAAGAACCATTACTCTTAGAACCAGAACACATAAAGAACGACTATATAGAAGGCATCAATAAGCTTGCGAGGTTATTGAGAGTTAAGTCTTTGGTTAATCTTTCAACATCATTGACTAACGAAAATGGAGTATACACACCTGAAACGGAGGAGGATAGATATGAAGTGTTATCCATACCATTTACCAAAAACCTAAAGTTTGAAGCTACTATTAAATTAGTGCAAGATGAACAAAATCAATACCTATATGGTTTAAGTGTAACCAATACTTTGTCAGGATGGAGTGGATATTCATTTTCACCAAGTAAAGAGGATAGTGCATATTGGTCAAGAGAAGATGCATTAGAAGCAGCCATATTACAAGTCTTAGATGGAGTGCAATATGAGCATACTGAAGCATTACGTATAGGTGCATCAGAAGCTTTAAAAAAAGCATATAAGAAAACCATTCTTGCGATATACGACTTTGCAGATAGTATTGAAATCAAGTTACCAGATGAAAAATCAAAAGCAGTACTCCCTTTATCAATAGATGAAGAAGAATCTAAAAAGAGAGAAAAGGCAGAGAAGAAAACGGATGATTCGAGTGAATTGGAAATTGAAGAAGATGATGAAGGGACTACTTCCATAATTGGAAATACACAGAAAAGATCTATAGAAGAAACTACTACAAAAACAACAGATTCAAAACGTGTTACTGTTCAATCGATTATAGATAAACTTACAGATTTAGAAATTGATACTGAAGGAGTAACTGAAACGATCATAGCAACCTTTCGATTAGCACTAGAAGAAGCCTTACAAATTGAAAATGAGGAAACATTTATAGATAGTGTAATACAAACTATAGAAGATCAAAAAGATTGGATTGATGATATAGAACCAGAAGCTGTCAGGAATACTTTTTTAGACTTGATCCTTTCAAATGCGGCAGCATTGGGATACACACCTTTCATTGTTCCTCACAGCTCTGGTTATATATTAGAACAAGCCTGGACTAAACTGGATAGTAAAATAGTAACGGACTTTGAGGAGTTTATCAATTCCAGACCTGATCTTATAACACATACATATTATCCAGACGAATCAGAACCACACGGACTTGTAATTGCTTCTGATCGTGATCGAATCTCTTTTCAAATTTTTGAAAACAATCGTATTACAGTAGATAGTCATATACCATTTGTTGAAAATGTAGGTTATATAGGCAGTACTATGTCGATGACGAAGCTTAAAAAAGCAATTCGTTATATCTTATCAAATCCAGATAAAGTAGTTATTCCTGAAAAAAATGAGGAAAAGACTAAAACAGAGAATCAGCATCCAGTAACAACAGATATTAAACGGTATGATAAGACAATTCCTAATGTTTTATCTCCATATAGGGTCATTGAACTGTTTAATTCAGGATTGTATGTAAAAGATGCTAAAAAGGTTCAACAAGTTGCTCCCTACTTATTAGAAGCTTCGGATGACAATCTTTCGGAATTGACAGCGAAGGAATTATTTGAGCTGATACAAATGGCGCACCCTAATGACTATGGATTTGCTGTTACCAGATCAGCAATGCTTAGAGAATGGGAAAAAAGGGGGCAACAAATATTTGAGGAGCTAGGATTTCCCACGGATGCTAATTATCCATACGTAAATGTCAATACAGGTTACAGAGGTGTATATCGATTACAGAATATCATAGGTAAATATGGAAAAGCTCAATCGTGGTGGTCTGCTGCTAAAAATTATCGTCCCATTGCCAATTTGGAAAAAGCAATAGAGATTATTGAAGAAGAAAAAGCGGATTTCAAAAATCAGCAATTAACACATACCAATCCAAAAACAGGTAAGCCAAAATCCAACAAAAAAGACAAAGAATTATATCGGAAAATCAATTACAAAATTGAAGACCTCGAAAATTCAAAAAAGCTAATAAAGTCATTTTTAAAAACTTCAAAAAAGAAGAAATCTACCCAAAAATCACAAGACTCTAAACAAATTAAGAATACATCTTGGGAAGAGTTTTTATATATAGATGCAAACGAAGCTGACCGTATCCGAAGAAAGTTTAAAGCGCAAGGATTTAAGGTTCTCTTCACTGGAAAAGAAGCATTTACTCGAAGCTTATCCGTAGTGGAGTTAGGGTTACGATGGGGTTATAACCAAGTAAAGCTAGATGAAAAAATAGAAAAGGAGTTCAATAAATGGATTGAGATCCTTAGCAAGGAAGTTGAAGAATTAGAGGGGAAAGCAGATAAGAAAAGTAAGCAAAGCAAGGAGTTTAGAATAGAGAGAATTGCAGCCTTAAAGCAAGAATCGAAAGATTTAACTGCATTAGTTGAGAAGGAAGAAAAGGTATTTCGAGATGAGTTGTTTGTAGAGATTGGTGTTCGTGCGAAAGAATTAGGCTATGTCATATTGGATTCTGACATAGCCAACTTTCGTGACTATATGATAAAAAACTTATTTGAAGGAAGGATAGTTGAAAACTACCCTGATGAACCTATAGGTAAGATGGTTAGGATTCTAATTGATGATTTCTTTGTGACAAATGAAAAAGAAGAAGGACAGGAATCTTGGAACCCTGATTATTTGGATCAAGTGGTGGCAATTATGCACGACCATTATATCAAAGGGGAACGATTAAGTAGGAAGAAAATTGAAGCTGTAAAACAGGAAGCTGGTGCACCCAATTTAGGTGTTTTATGGGAAGCAGTAGAACTCAGTTGGCTTTTATGGTATAAGCAGATCTATAACCTTCCAATTCCATTTGAACAACGCCTAGATCAAATGACCCAGTTTTGGGATACAGTGCAACCTACCTATGCTTATTCTGATAGTAGTAAGGAATTGTTTAAGCAGTATTCTACGCCTTGTCCCATAGGAGCAATGGTAGCAGAATATACACAAATGTCTGATGCGACACGCATTTTTGAACCTAGTGCAGGAAATGGTTTGTTAGTTCTGGGTGCGAATCCAGATAAAACACACGTAAATGAAATTGATAAGAGTAGAAGGTATTCTTTGGAACTACAAAGATTTGATACTATTACCCACTTTAATGCAGCCGAACCCTTTCCAGAGGAGTTGATCCAATCATTTGATGTTATGGTCACGAATCCACCATTTGCTAGTTGGGATGATTCAAAATTTGATAAAGAACGATGGGCGCAAAAATACTTTAACAATCAAATTGATGTAGCACAGCATATGCGTTTAGAGCATTTTATGGCAGGACTAGCCTTGTATACTCTAAAAAATAAAGGAAAGGCAGCCATTATTATTATGGGGCATGTGTATTTCGGTTCGGATGGATATATAGAGAAATACAAACCTTTTTTCAATTGGTTGTACCGCCATTATAATGTGGATGATATTATTAATATGAACAGCTATAAATTATACAATAAGCAGGGAGCAGTTACCAAGACGATGTTGGTCCTTATTAATGGAAGAAAACAAACATCGGAAGGTGTTGCTCCAACAAAGAGAGAAAACCCTTTACTGGAAGAAATAGTGAACAGCTTTCCTGAATTATGGGAACGTATTAATTCTCATATAAAAAGACCAGGAGAATATTTATTAGGAGTGATTATTTCCCAACTTAAAATAGAATTAGGACTATGATATTTTTAAATAATCAATTAATGCCTTCAGATGGAAGCGCTACCCTATTTATGGTCAGTAATCCAATACCATTTGAAAATTTCGAAGACCACGAAACGGGAATCTTTATCAGATTACACAACTTAATAGCTTGGTCAATAGCAGAAGGAGATGACCCTATAGCTCTTATTGAAGAGTACTTGGAGACTGTCTATACGGATAGTAGAACCGTAGAAGAAATTGCAAATTTCTTGATGTATCACGATAAAATGCAAAGTGCGATGTGGACACTCAAAGAAAACTGGAGTACTCTGGATGATACCGTACCAGGTGATTCCCTAATGTATGGTGGAATGGAAAAAGAAGATGCTGTCCAAATGTATGTGGATACTAATTTACGAAGATATTTAGAAGTACTATCAAGATTTGAAAGCGTGTAGTCATTGATTGGTAGCAGCACAGCAAGTGATGATGTCACTTGCTGGTGTGCTACAAAAAGTAGAAGAAAGCCCTTTAAAAAATAGAATTATGGAGAATATCGAATTACAGCAAGAACAAGACGGGTTCACTCAGAATGCAGAACAAGTAGCAAAACTGGCAGCCGATCAGATTGCCCTTGTTCCATACATGCCAAAATCAAATGCAAGCTTTAAAATGGATACTCTGATTCCTAGAAATATGGCTTTTGAAGTTCAAAAGGCTTTGAACCGTATTGTAAAGGAAAAAGGGAATATTGATAATTACGTTCGTAATGAATTAAAGTATATATCCACAGCAACCTTGTGGAAGGCTTTTGCGGCAGAACAGGTCGATGCGGTGGCATTGTACCTTACACAGTTTGAACGTGGACAAGGTATTATCATTGGAGATCAAACGGGGATTGGAAAAGGAAGACAAGCAGCAGCAGTTATTCGCCACGCAGTAATGCAAGGATATTTACCTATTTTTTTTACCAAAAGTCCTAGTTTGTTTACAGATATGTATCGCGATTTAAGGGCAATCGGTTTTGGAGATATTCAACCCTTTATTGTCAATTCCAGTTCCGACTCAGGAGCAAAAATAAAAGATGCAGATGGGAATGTAGTATTTACACCATTATCGGGAAAAGCTCAAGAAGAATTGCTTACTACTTCTAAGACTTTAGCTACTGAGAGTTTGGAGTCTATAGAATGGCATAAAAGAATTGGTAGAAAATTACCGAATCCCGAAACCACACCAACCGTAACGATCTATGAGAATATAGATTATTTGCCAAGTGGTTACGATATGGTTTTTACCACCTATAGTCAAGTTCAATCCGCTAGTTATTACAAACGTTCTTGGATAGAAAGTATATGTGAGAGTGGAATTGAAGGGAGTAAGCGCTATAAAAAAGTGGTATTTATTTTGGATGAATCTCATAGTGCTGGCGGATTTGATTCTATTATTGGAAATTGGATGCGTGAGGTGTTACCGAAAACACATTCTTGTTGTTTTTTAAGTGCAACTTTTGCCAAGTATCCAGAAGTAATGCCTTTCTATGGAAAAAAAACGGCTATTTCCGAAACAGGTTTAAAGGATGGCGCATTTGTAACTTCTATGCGTAAAGGAGGATTAGCACTTCAGGAAATCGTAGCATCTAATCTTGCAGAAAGTGGTCAACTCATTAGAAGACAACGCTCCAATGAAGGTATTAAAGTGGAATATATCACCTTGGATGAAGAACCAAATCGAAGTAAAAACCGAGCAAGTGTAAATCGAATCATCAAATTGATGAATGAAGTAGTTCGATTTGAAGAAGAATACGTAGCACCGGTACTTGCATTAATCCACTCGGATGCAAAAGCCCAAGGGGAGAGAATGGATAATAAGCCTAAAGGTTTAGGGGTAAAACAAGCTCCTTATTTTTCTAGGGTATTCAATATTGTAGACCAAATGCTGTTTGCTTTGAAAGTTGAAGAAGTTGCTAAAAAAACGGTGTCACTTTTAAAAGAGAATAAGAAGGTGGTCATCGCTTTCAAATCTACAATGGGAGCATTTTTAAAAGACCTTAATCTGTCAAGTGGTGATGTTCTACCGAAAGAAGAATTGGATTTTGTAAGAACATTGATTAAAGGATTAAATAGCATTTTCTTCTACAGCTATACAGGTATTGAGGGTAAAAAAAGTAGAGAGCGTATTGCAGTAGAAGAATTGTCCAGAAAAGGGCAAGAGGAATATACCAGAATAAAAAAAGCAATGCTTTTGGAAAGTTCAGGGCTTAGTATTTCCCCTATTGACCAACTGGTACAATTAATAGAAAAGGAGAATAAACCTTCTCATATAGGAGGGCACGATGATGAGTTTTTTAAGGTAACTGAAGTTACAGGAAGGAATCAAAAAGTACAATACAATGGTGATGATGTGGTGGTGTCTTCTTTTAGAAGTGATACCGAGAAATCATTTCGATTATTTAACGGTGGGGATTATGATGTATTACTGATTAATCAAAGTGGTAGTACAGGTTCTTCTGCCCACGCATCAAAAGATTTTGCAGATCAAAGACAACGCACTATGATTATCCATCAATTTGAGTTGGATATCAATATTGAAGTACAAAAACGAGGGCGTATTAATAGAACGGGACAGGTTAATTTACCTGAGTACTATTACATCACAAGTGATATTCCAACAGAGCGTAGACTAATGACAATGCTGAAGGCAAAACTAAAATCACTGGATGCAAATACTACAGGATCTCAAAATACGAATGATGATACCCTTAAAAGTGCAGATTTTTTAAATAAATACGGGGATAAAGTTGCTTGGCAATGGATTAATGAAAATCCTGAGATGATGCAAAAATTAGGGCATCCAACCTATCATAAAGTAACGGATAGAAAAACAGGTAGAAAGTACTACGAACGTAATGACGGGAAAGAAGGTGCTATAAGGCAACTTACGGGACGGGCAGGATTACTTTTAGTGGAGGATCAGGATAATTTATACAATGTTTTACTAGAGCGCTATGACCACCAGATCAAGCTTGAGAAACAACAAGGAACGTATGATTTAGAAACGGAGTTTCTTCCCTTAGATGCTGAGATTAAAAAAAGATACCTGTTCCAACAAGGGAATGGTGGAAATACACCCTTTGGAAAAGATACCGTTCGGGAAGTAAGCATTGTTAATAATTTAAAACGTCCCTTAACCAAACAAGATGTTGAAAGTAGAATAACAAAAGCTTTGGATGGTAGAAAACCAGAGGTTGTTAAATCGGACTTAGTCCGCGATATCAACGAGAAATTTCCATTGCTTATTGAAGAACGTAGGGAAAAACGAATGGAGGTTGTTCATAAACTTCGGGAAGAACTGAAGGGTTTACCTGATTTAGGAAGTGGTACCGATGAGGAGGAAAATGATAAAATAGCGAATGACCGAGAAAAACTGCAAGAGTTGATTGAAGAAAAACTTAGTGCAGTAAATGAGTATATTCAAAAGTTAGAATATACCAAGAAACAAATTGTAAAATATGTTGGTTATTTTGCTATTGGACAAGTATTGAAAATACCATTTCTAAATCCTACCAAAGAACCTTCTTGGGGTATGTTTTTAGGGATTTCGTTGGGTACATCTGCCAAAAATCCATACACCTATGGTAACATACATTTACGATTTGCAGTAGCTGATTCCCGTAGGCTTATTTCTTATTCATTACAGCCTGAAGAACACGCGTATATAAGTTTGATTTATACACATAGTGCTGATATTTCAGAAGAAGAAATAAAGCAGATCCCAATAGAATGGAATGAACTGATAAAAAAGGCATCTTCTAAACGAGAACGCAGACAGATTTTAACTGAAAATATTGTTGCTGCATCTGGAGCTATCGGAGGAGAAAACAAGCTAGTAAAATACAATACCAAAACAGGTGAAATTAAGAATGGCATTCTGATGGATAAAGAATTTGGTAAAGATGGCATAAACAAAGCCCTCTTGCCAATGTCAGAAGCCTTCAATAGTATCAAAGCCCTTTCTATTGACGAATTCTTTTCAGATCAAAAGAATCAGCTCCGTTTCAAACGAATTGGAGAGAATTATTTTCAGGTATATATCCATAAAGGAGAGAATTATAAAATGGCTATTGACCCTAAACTTAGGGAATTAATTAGGCATTCAGAAGGTCAGACTGAGGATGAATTACCAGACTTTGTACAAAATGGAGGTGAAATGACAGGAGAACTTCACTTGAACAATCTAAAGGCTTTTTTAAAACAATTGGACACCTATGGTTTACAGTTTTTAGGTAAAGCAAAAGAATTAGAAGATTGGGAAATTGAAAATCAAAAAGATTGGGATAAGAATACTAAAGAAACTGAAGGGAACTATTCTTATGAATTGGGTAGACCCTATGGTCAAGGAAGTAATCCAATTACAGGGTTTGCAGAGTACAAAGAACCAGGAGACACAAAATATACTTTTGGTACGGTATCCTATACTCGACCCCTAAGTGATAAAGAAAAATACAACTATTCCCTTATTCCCATTTTCAGAAATGTGGTGATTCCTTATAGAGCGTGGAAGCAAGCAATTATTGGTACTCCAGTAGAAAAAGAATTTGAGACAATTGTTGAAGAAGCATCAAAACAAGCGCTTTACGAAGCTAAAGATACTTTGGGGTTCTTTATCACTAACAACCCCCACGAAGACGGAAATCCTGAGTTTGTTTTTGGAAGGTATAACGAGGAGGAACTTGGAAGAACAGCCTATGAAGATATGATAGAGGAAATTAATGCTATAGATGAAGTATTGGATCAGTTAAGGCTATATCATAGTCTTCAAACCGCTTCATAAGCAGTAATCAACATTTAATAGAATTGATATGAAAAGAAGAACATACACCTTGGATATTCCAGAGATCAAGCAAATTCCAAACTTTATGAAGGTACTGGATGATTTGAGTAGCGGAAATAATGTGTTTCTGGTAGGAAGTGCTGGTACTGGTAAAACGACACTAGGAGAAAAGGTAGCCTATGCCTTATTTGGAAGAACCGAAAATGATAAGAAAGCATTACCCTTTGTCGTGGTAAATTGTAATCAATGGACATCACCTATTGACATTAAGGGAGGTCAGACGATTTCAGGGTACAAGGAAGGTGCGCTTATAGAAGCTTGGAGAGATGGAAAAATTATCATCCTTGATGAGATGCCCAAATTGGATGCCAATACCGCAGGCTTATTAAATGATGCATTGGCAAAGAGTTCCAAATCTGAAGCCATCATTTTTAATGGACTTAATGAACCCATTGTAAAACACCATGATTTTGGCTGCATTGCAACAGGAAATGTTATAGGCAAAGGAGCAAGTGGGAATTATGTGGGAAATAACAAGCAGGATGCATCTCTTTTAGATCGCTTTAGTGGGTGCATATATAGGATAGGGTTTAATGAAGTTTTGGAACGTCAATTAGTTTATGCTCCTGTAGCGGATATATGTATAAAAATACGTAAAGCCATTTTAGCCTATGAAGGGAAAGAAATAGGTGATGATGATACTGAGGATATAATGACCCTTAGAACAATGCTCAATATGGAACGTGCTTATGAACTGGAGATGAAAAGGGCTACGGGACTAAAAGATGAACATGGAAAGCCCTATCGAAAAGTGCCAAACGGTAAAACTTTGAAGGATGCATTGGAGAGCTACTTTATGGTAATGAATGATGATAAGGCAAAGAAGATCAAACTCGAAGTAAATCTGGAGGGCTTCCTTAATTCATATAAAGGAGTAGTAATGTTGAATGAGTTCAAGACTGAATATAAAAAGAGATTAGGATAAGGAATTGCTATGGCCGTAACTAAAATACATATAAAAAAGAGAGGAAGAAGAACCACTTATTATTCCTTTTTCGATAGTGTACAAGTATTTAATGACTTTGTGGATATACAATCTGCTTCCTTGAATGAAAATAATCGTGGCGTATTGAAACGGATGAATGAAAGAATAACTACATCGATTAGGAGAGGTAGTACTTGGTATGGATCACCAAGCCCAAAAAACGTAAGTGAATTGAATACGCATAGATACTTTCTTGGAATGGAACTATTGCGGACAATTCAGCCTAAGATCAAAGACAAGTTAGCCGAGTATATAAAGCTAATGGATAGTCAAATCCTTTCAAAACCAAAGGTGGCATATAATGACAGAGGTTTAGGAGTTTTTTCCTTTGATCGCGCAGCTATGGGATTATATCGATTACAACCTAGCGCGTCAAAAAATCCAGTTGAAAATACTATTAGTCAACTTCAAATCGAATTAGACACCTCAAATAAAACGACTGCGGTCAAAAGTGTGTTTGCTTATTTCAAAGATAGAAAATCCTCTTATCCAGCTTTGAGATTATATCTGATGGCAGGAGGTAATGCAAGAGTAGAAGGTGATGCACTCTTATATGTTGGTTTGGCGTGTGCTGAATTAGTTGAGTTTATGGAGATACGAGGAGTGGCAGTAGAAGTGAATGCACTATTAGGGACTTCTTTTAATAGCAGTGTAGCTATGAGTGTTATTAGAATTAAGAGGTTTCAAGATAGATTAGATAAGAACCAATTGCTTTTGATGACCAGTGACCCAAGATATTTTCGCTATAGAGGATTTAAGTCACTTATTGCATTAAGCGATCATTTTGGACTAAACATACCTGATGGGTTAGGATCATTAAAGGAAAATATGGGGAAAGATTTTGTAAAGGAAATAACAGAGAAGCAAGATCGCTATGCTGTTTTTGAACAGAGTTATTCCATAGACGCAGCAATCAATGAAGTCACACAGATTATAGAGAATTACACCCAGCAAATTATTGGAAAATGAAAAAGAAGAATACTGAGGATACTCAAAATATTACCAAGAATATCATCAATACTATGATGAATAGAGCCGTTGAGATTAATAAGGCGTACAAGGAGCATTGCAGAGATTTCAGAATTATGGAATCATCGATGCATAAAAAAACCAGAATCTTACGGTGGACAACCATTGATATTAGCAATGTTGATCGCCCAGTACAATGCTATCGTTACGAATGTTTTGATATGGATGGCACTCCACAAAACTGTTCTATTCATTATTCGGATCAAGAAGAAGCGAACGAGTTCTTTTTGAGTTTGACAACACTTTATAAACAAGAATTTTCAATCGATCATACCCTTTAAATTATGTACAAGACAAAAGATACAAAAGTAAAAGACCTGAAAGCAGTTGAGATCCAGAATCAGGAAGAAATTTTAACAAGAACCAAAAGGAAACTTGATCCCGTACAAGCCTTTGAAGTAATTAAAAATGAGTCTAAAGGGTTCAGTATTGCCAATGTTAAAGTACAAGAAGCAGACGAACTTTTATATATGCTATTGAACCGTGATTCCAAAAGCGCTTCAAAAACCCCTTCAAAGGAAAATGCAGAATCAAAAAAGGAACTTTCCGTAGAGGAAATACAAATTCGAGAAAGAGAGCGAGCAAGGAAGATTAAAATTTTGAAAATCAAATTAAATCTAGGCTTGAATACAAAGAGTGCATAACCCTTAAAAACAACAAAAATGGCAACAATACAGGATTTATTAAAATTAGATATTTCTAAAGTACAACCAGAAGAATTACGATTAGAAGTACAAGAACTTATTAATGATTATTCAGAAGTTAAATCCAAAGAAATTTTTGAAAAAAACGCAGCAGAGAATATTAAAGAGATATACAATGTGGTCATACAAATATCTCCAGATGCGGTAGTCCAAAACCCTTGTGCAGATCCGGAGGAAGAAAAACCAGAAACCTCAAAATCACAAAAAAAGAGTCCATCTAAAAAAGATGAAAAGAAATCTACATCTAAAAAAGAGCAAAAAAGTAGTACAAAAGACAAACCTAAAAGAACAGCAACCAAAAAGGATGTGGATGCAGTTCTTGACGAAATCAAACAATGTCGTGTAAAGATTAAAAAGTATAACGAAGAGAAAAGAAAAGAAGAAGGGCCAAAACCAAAACCTTCACCCTATATCAAAATACGAGGGCATATTATCGCTTTAGGAAATTTAATTCCTGAGAAGCTAGAAGGGAATCTTGAAGTACAAAAGGAATCCAAAAAACTACTTAAAAACACGCATCGCAGCCTGTTAAAAATCTATGGGATGAACGCTATCCGAGGACAGAAAGATAATAAAGAACTAGAGGAGCGCTTTGAAAAAATAGAAGAAAAAATAGAAGCTAAATAGAGAGTATGAAAAGAGAAAAAAATAAGAAAAGAGATAAGACAGTAATGATTGTAACTGGTGCAGGTGTAGCAATTGGTTTAGCTGAAGCATTGTTGTATTACAACCTCGGTAAGAATGCAAATAGTAAATCTTTCAAGTTTGGAATCCCAAAAGGTAAGGAATTACTACAAACACTTACGGTAGTTGCTGTCACTTCTGTTTTAACCGCACTCATATCGAAGGGGATTGAAAATGCGGTAACAAGTGAAAAAAGAAATAGCCAGATGGCATAATCATTTAAAAACAAGAAAAAGTTATGGAATATAAGGTGATTCAATTCAAACATTTCTTGAAGGAAAATAAGTTAAAAGTTATAGACCTTCCAGAACCAATACAGGAGAAGATCGACATTTTTTATCGATTACATGAACTATTAGAAACGATTCAAGAACCTGACCTTCAGGAGTTGTTGGAGCAAGTAGAACAATTAGATATCGAAATCCTAGAAGATATTGAGGAAGAATATGAGGATAAGCTTACAAATAATGAGCATTCTTCTTCTCCAGAGAAAATAGAAGTCATCAAGAAAACTCCACCCAAAAAAAAGGTTTCAACCAAGGCGAAATCTGATGAAATGATTTTGGATGAGTTAGTAAAGATGAAAAGAACCAAAGGTATTAAAAGGTCAAAACTGGTTGCTATGGGGTTAAAAACCAGAATTTCAGGAGGTGAAACAATAGGTAAACACACGCTTAAAAGAACCTCTTTTTTTTATTACCGATTTGACATAATTCCAAGTAACTAAACTAATGAAAGGGATGCAGTATGGAAAAAATACAGGGGAAAGAGTATTCAGACTTACAGCAAGGAATTGATAAGCTGATTGGGAAATTTGGGATGCCAAAGACCATTAAAATTATACGGCAATTATCAGGTACGACGAAGATTCGAAAACATAAAAAGCAGCGTATTGAACTGATTACAACTTTTGTGATCTCTGAAGGATACAAAATTTTTGGAGTTGAGCATAAAAATGTAGAAGGGAAAACTACCAAGGAGTTTAAAGAAGCGCGTATGGCAAGCTATCATATTTTGAACCAGTACACAAGGTTAAGTTATAGTGAGATAGCGAAACATTTTGATCAGGGAAAATTTGGGGCGTATTACCACATCAATAAATGTAAAGAAGCTTTGTCAGTTCCTCAATTTAATAAATCCTTTGTTGGTAAGTACGAAGCACTAGAGGAAAACCTTATTCAATTTATAACAAAAATAGATTAAGAAGATATGAAGAAAGAGTTAGCACAAGAAGTGATAGATGTGTTAAAAAAACCAACAGATATTGGTTTTGAAAATATACAAGACGAGGAACTTAGTCCATTAAATCAGGCGGTCATTGAAAAGGAAATTGCGGGTGTAACCAAACCTAATGATTGGAATATCTGGAAACCAGATAAATCAGGACAACGGACTGCCCCAAGAATGGAAGAACAAAAGTCAAGAAAAGAAATGAAGCAAGAAAATTTTGATGTAAGAGATGAAACGCCTTTGGATGCACCAGAACAGGAAATTGGAGAAGAAATCAGAAGCGATTCAAATACGGATGATGAAGATTCAGGGGCAAAGAATGATACCGAGAAGGAGGAGTTTGAATTACCGACGGATGCTGCTAAACAAGCTGCTGATAGCATTTTTGGAACGGTTAACAATCTTATTGATCTAGGAGGGGGGTTTTTTGTCAAGATCAAAAAACACAAAGAGTTTTATGATTTTGAAGAAATAATAGAACTCATTGAGATTCAGAATGAAAAGAATGTAAAGCGGATCAAACTTGATAAGGAAGATAAAGCAATGATAAAACCATTGCTGGTTCAAATCTTAAAAAGAAAAGCAAAAAAACTGACTCCAGAGAGACAGTTAATGGCTGTGGTGTTATCCATTCTATTTAAGAAAGGTCGCGTAGTTATGGAGATCAAAGCAGAAAATGACCTGTTAGTAGAGCGTATTTTGGATATCGTGCGGGAGGAAAAAGGGTATTCAGATCAAGACTTGGAAACTGATGATGATGGAAGAGACATACTTGACGCAGCTTATGAGGAAATTAATGGAAAACCTGAATCAAGGAAAGATGAAGTATCCATAAACGAAAAAGAAGTAATAGACCCTGTAATTGTTCAAGAAGAGTATGATGAAGAACCAAGAATGGAAAACTCGATTATCGAAGTGGCAGAAGATAGCACAAAATGAGGAAGGTATGGCAACGAAATCGCGTACTAAGAAAAGATCTACAAGAGGTAGAAAACCAATTGTATACAGTAATGAAGATTTAGAACGTGATCCGTTTGTGATGCTTATCATTGGAGAGATGGGAGTCGGAAAAACTTATAGAACCAATCTGGAGATCAAGTTTTATATGAGAGATAATCCAGAAAAAGGTAAAAAAGGTCGAAAGGTTTTGGCATTTGATACGAATGGACACGACTATCCCACATTCCGAACTGTAAGCCCTAATCACATTAAAGCTCTAACAAAAGTTGCAGCTAGAAGAATCCTTCCTTTCAAGAAAGGTAGTAAAGCAATGAGTAATATTGAAAAGAGAGAAGTAGCTGAAAAAATCGTTAATCATTTTAAAAATGGACTTATAGTATTAGACGATACAGATAGTTATATGACGGGTGCAAAAGGTCAATCTTTGATAGGGGCATTGACAACTGTAAGGCATAAAGGGATCGATATATTATTTTCACATCAATCGTTAGGAAAAGTTACTACCACTCAGTTTCAAGCTTGTACTTGGATTCGGCTTCATCATCAAGTTGACCCAATCACAAAATATAAGGAAAGAATCCCAAATTACCCTATTGTTAGAATAGCTCAACTCATTATTAATGAACAGTATGACCTATGTTCAAGGGCTATGGATGAAGGAAAGTTTACAACAGAAGAGGAATATAAAAAACAAAGAAGCTTTTTTGTGTATATCGATATGCGTAGACGAAAAGTCAGCGGATGTACCAGAGCTGCATATATCAGGGCTTGCAAACGGTTTATCGATCAGGAAGAAAAGTCGACTATTCGTATGATGTTGAATGAACGGGATTTTTATGACAAAGCGATTTATCCAAATCGAAATGCGGCTATTATTAAGCTGATTGCAGATTACTTGCGCTATCACGATGACAAACTGGCGAATCCAGTTTAAAAAAAACTATGGAACATACTATTATTTCATTGGGGGCTGGAACACAGTCCACAGATCTTCTATTACGTGGACTTAGAGGGGAATTTGATAAAGTGCCTTCACACGCAATATTTTCGGATACAGGGAATGAACCTAAAGGAGTGTATAATTACTTGGAGTGGTTGATGAAATACGTTGATAAAGAATACAATTTTACAATTGATGTAGTTTCTTCAGGAAACATTTTTAAAGATGCGATGGCGTATCTACATGGTGACCGGAAAAGCTCAGAAGGTATTCCATATTACACAAAAAATCCCATTACGGGTAAAAAAGCAATTATCAGGAGACAATGTACTGGTGATTATAAAATCCGACCTGTAAGAAGACAGATTCGTAAGCTATTACCAAAAGTCAAAAAAGTGTCCTTATGGTTAGGTATAAGTTATGATGAAATGCAACGAATGAAAGAAGCCAATGTTAAATGGATTAAACATAGATTTCCATTAATAGAAAATAGAATAAAACGTATTGATTGCATAAACAATTTTAAGGCAAAGCGAATCCCTGTTCCTGTTCGATCTAGTTGTGTAATATGTCCATACCATTCCGATAATTATTGGTTATGGATTTATGAAAATGAACCTGATAATTTTGCTGCTACGGTTTCATTGGATGAAAAGATAAGGTGTTATCCTGGTATTAATAATGAATGCTATTTACATCGCTCCTGTAGACCACTTAAAGAAGTTATAGTAGATATACTAAAAGGCAAAGAATTAGCATCAAAACAACTCAATATGTTTCCAGAATTAATAGATGAGTGTAGTGGTGTTTGTGGGATTTAAGAAAGGTTGTTTTTAAAACACGAGTGTAACTTACCAAAGGATAGGATAAAAGTATGAAAAGAAAAGTGTGGAATTACGGTTATACCATATTTCTACTTATAGAGAAGAATTCCTCTTATTTTTTTTCTATGGATATTAAATTAAACACTTATTTTTGAGATAGGTTAATACTGCAATATTTTAGAATGCATAAAGAATGAGTGATACAGGAACTACAGAGTCTTCTACATCATCTATTATTGAATTAAATGTTAATGGGTTACTTTCTGTATATAGAAACTCATTACATTCATCATGTAATGGTCAAAAATTTAAAATCAGTGGACATTATATTGACAGTAAAAGAGGAAAAGGAGGATACTATTATGATAAATTAAAAGATACTGACTCTCAAGAATTCATTACTTTATTCCTTACTGAAAAACAGAAACGTATTCTTACCAATGGAGAATATTATGATTTTATTGGTAGAATTGAGATTACTAAAACAATATGGAATTCTAGTTTAAATATATTGTTTGTTCCCGATACTTTTAAAAAGAGTAAAGAAGAAATACAACTTATTCCAGAAAGTAAATATAATTTAATAAGAGAAAGATATGATAGAGGTTTAGTGAATGTTGAAGCACTTTTTTTTGAACAGCTTTATCGTAAGGAACAACCAAAATTACTCTTCTTAACAGGTGCAACAAGTATCATTGTTAATGATTTCTACAATCAACTAGAAGATAAAGATTATTATGATATAGAAATAAGACGTATTAATCTTTCTTCAAAAACTCCTTATTTTGAACTTCTTGATACTTTAGAATACGAGAAATATTGTGCAATTGCAATTGTAAGAGGTGGTGGATCTGGTTTAGAGATATTTAATGAAGAAGATTTATGTAAAAAATTTCTTGAAACTAATATTCCAATTATAACCGCAATAGGTCATCAAGAAGATCAAACTTTACTGGAAAAAGTTGCCGACATTGGCTATGCTACACCCAGTGCGTTTGGAACAGCATTGCAAAAACTTGTTGATAAAGATAGAGCTATTAAGAATGGTCAAGATAACTTGAAGCATGTTATCGTAAAAAATAAGGAATTGCATAAAGATGAAATACAACAAAAAATGAAGGTGTTTAAGGCGGAAAAAGAGATCTTGTCACAAAGAATTACTCAACTTACCAAGATCCTTATTGGTTGTATTGTTTTTATGATACTCAGCTTTTTAATCATATATTTTTTAAAATAATTTTAATAACTGAATTAAGTTTTATGAGAGATTTCTCAATTGAGTTTGCAACAGAAAAAATACATTCGTCTAGGACTAAGGAATATTTTAATGAAGTTGTTAAATCATATTATGGGAATAGTTATAGGTCAGCAATTGTCATGCTTTATTCAATTGTAATTACTGATTTATTATATAAGTTACAAGATTTAAAGGACATATATGCTGATGAAAAAGCGATTAAAATATTGGATGAAATTGAAGAATTAAAAGAAAAAAATCCTAAATCCCCTGATTGGGAGAAAAAATTGGTCAATTGGGTTTTTGAAAGAACAAATTTATTAGAACCCGCTGATGAATCAAACCTTAACAGTTTACAAAGCCTTCGTAACTTATGTGCCCATCCCGTTTTATTATCGGATGGCTACGATTTATATCAACCTAATAAAGAAACTACAAGAGCACACATTAGAAATGCGTTAGAAGGTGTGTTAACAAAACCACCAATTTTATCAAAGAATATTTTTCATGATTTTCTGGATAATCTTTCTCGAATTAAATCAATGATAGATATAGATAACGAAGAAGATTTAAAAAAACATTTGTTTTCCAGATATTTTAAGAAATTCAATTCAAAAGTAGAAAATAGTGTGTTTAAATCACTTTGGAGAATTGTGTTCAAAACCACTGATGAAAAGTCACAAGAGAATAGAAAGATTAATTTTAAAGCTCTTAAATTGATGATTGATAATAATTTTAAAAAGTATCAAAACATCATACTTGAAGAAAAAGATTACTACAGTGATTTTAATGAAAAGTTAATAGTACTTTATATTAGACTTTTAAATTATTATCCAGAGTTCTTTGATATACTGACCGATAGTGCAAAGGTTTTAATACAAAGTGTTACACGAAAAAATGCTGATTTAGAAACTTATGCTTGGTTTATTTCAGGAGATATTCGAACTCATTTGCTAAATATTATTAAATATCGAAAGGATTGGAATAGAGAATATGATTATGCACATATATCTGCTCAAACAATAATGGAAGTTGCAGAATATGCAAGAAGTAATGGAGATATTGAAGAAGCAAATTTATTTTTAATAGAAATGTTTGGGGAAAGTAGTAATTATAACGAAGCGGATAATCGTTATAATATGCTAATTCTTCCTAATTTAGACAAGTTTTCAGAAGAAGACTTTAAAATTTTACTCAAAAGAATAGATAAAAATGGGCAGATTTATAATCGAAGAGATGCTTCGCATACTATTGGTCAAATAAAGAATAAAATTAATTCACGTTTCGATGATTTTGATTTTTCCGGATACATCTCTTTTTAGTTGTACTTTGAACAGTTAAATTTAATTTGGAATAAAAATATAATAATATCATTGGGATATTCATCTAAATTTTTCAACACAAAAGTTACAAGCTATTATAATGTCCATAATCCTTGTCTTTATCTATATTTTTAGTCTTTTTATTTTCTATGCCTAAATCAAGTATTATTTCTTTTTTTAATGTTAAGATATCCTCATATTCATAAAAGTTAATTTCATTCCTCTCTTTATTATAATTCACCATTATCCCTGAATATCGGCCGCCACCAGATTTTTTAGATGGTGGAGAAAATTGATTTAATAGTAAAATGTATTTTTTAAGCTCATCATGAGTTCCTCCAAGTTTTTCAGAAGTATCGTTTGAATCGAAACTAAGACTATCATTCAAAATCCCATTACAGAACGATTTAAAACCTAAAGGTTTTAGATTATTAATATTTTTAACCTTAATATAAAAATCAATCATAAAATCATTATTATCCGGATATGCAATAAAATGTAATTTTTGTGATAATAATCTATATTCCTGATTCTTTCCTAAGAATTGCAATAGTTTTACTCTTTGCTTTTTATCAAATTCTGTTTTTATTCTTTCTTTAGTTCTTTTAAATTCGAAAATAAAATTTCTACCTCCAATTGAACTTAATAAATCCCCTACTGTTTTGTCTTTAGGTGTTTGTTGATATAAGTTAAAAGACGTAAGTTTTTCCAAGCCGTTTATACCAGCATAATATCCAAAAAGGTAAATAAAAGTTCCTATATAGGTGTTTTCATAGATCATATTCAGGTAATTCCAAGTTTAATACTTTCCATTATCACTTGTTTGTGAGCAATGATATTCAAATATACCTCGAATTAAATTATTAATATGATTTATATAAACGTTAGGCTGGGTTGGTATTATCCAGTCCAAACAATTAGCAAAAAGAGAATTTCGTTTTTAGTTACGGTTTTGTATAAATAGATCAATGATTATGACTATCATCAAAAGTACTGTAATGTTGTAGGTACATTTCTTCCATGAGAGCAAACATATAAGTATCATTAAGTTCTTGATACGTTATGTTGGTTTGATGTTCAATAGTGTCTTTAATAGTTGTGTGCAAAGATTCAATATGTGAAATTAAATCAATGTAATCTTGATAAGTAGCACTGGGATGTAAAGTGTAAAATGTTATGAATTTTTTATGTTGTAATGCATATTCCACATAATCCTCAATAAGATTTCCTTTTGAATCATTAACAATAAATGATTCGTTTTTTAGACTAAAAATCACATATTTATTTTCTTCAAAATAAGACCTAAACTCATTATATATAGAAGGAGCTTTATTAGTTGAAATTCTAGGTTCAAGATATTTATTTTCAATTTTTTGGTAAGGAAACATATAGGTTCTAAAGTGTTCATGATTACCGAGTTTTAATACAAACCTGTGGTAATAGAGTTTACGGAATTCTGTCGTCAATTCTTTATAATCATCATAAGGTAAATTTTTATCCAGACTTAGCATTATTGAAGGATATTCGTGATACCCTCTATTACTCTCTTTTAAATCAATTATTTTGCTGTGAAGTGTTGAATCTAATCTCGCAACAATAGTATCCCTGTATATAATTTGATATTTTTTGTCAGTTAATTGTTTTACACTTATAAAGTAGTCCTTAGTATTTTTCTTTATGTCAAAATTAGAGAAACTAGAAGAAGGCAACTCTATTTCGTTGCCAGGTTGTTGACAAGAAAATAATAGTAAAACTATAGGGGTTAAAAAAAGATATTTAATACAATAATGTAGTTTTTCTGTAAACGGAAAAGTTATTGTTTTGATGATGCAAACTGGAATACGCAACCATTCAAAATTAAAGGAGTTGGAATTGATATTGAGTTGTGAAGATGACATAAATTTTAATGTAATCATTTGTATTTGTTTAAAATTGGGGTCACAATAGTCTTTCTAAATTTTTGTCGATTGTTTCTCATAGTTAACTTGAATGGCATAGGATATAGACACCAGTCATTTTTAAGAACAATTACCAAAAGTTCGATCCACACGGCATTATATTGCTCCCTTATCATTTTGAACTCTTTGAAAAACATTGTTCTTCCACCTTTTTCTTGTAACCTTCTTCTTAATTCTTCCTCAAAATCTTTATTGTATGTATGACACATGAGCTTATCTATATAATCTTTTCCTGTAGTCAATAGCAAACCAAAACCATGTTTCTGGCAATAATCTATGAGGGCTTCTATTTTTCGCTGTACTATTGCATCTACCATTCCTGTAAAATCTTTTACCTCTACTAAAACACCTTGGTTATTGTTCAAGAAAACAGCAAAATCAGGAGTGTATATATGTGATTTTCCATTGAAAATATATTCTATAGTTACCGGTTGTTCGACATAGGTTTTTACTATTGGAAATTGCTCGATGTTGTTTATGAAGTCCAATTCTAAACCGGACTCATATTGTATATCCCTTCCGCATTTTTTACTCTCTATAGTACCAGAAATAAAATCCGAATCAGTATTTACTTGCCTTTTTGGGGTCAATTTTATACTATCTAATTTCCATTTTGTCCTTTTATCAAACCATATCACATTTCGTAATGCTTCTTGTTGGTTTTGGTTTATTAGTTTGAGTTCACCTTCTCTACGAAACTTGTTCTGTTCGGCTTTACGTTTTTTCTTAAATTCAGAGGTTCTCCATCTTTTAAATTGATTAATAATAGCTACTCTCTCCTCTTTTTTCTCAAAAATTAAATGGGAGAGTAAGCGGGTAACTATTTCTCCAGGGAACTCAGGTAGGTTTTCTTTCCAAAATAGAATTACCTGAATGTTATCATTATTAATCTTATGTTTATCAAAAGTCTTTTTAGTAAAATTAATAAGTTTTATGGAGGGTATGGTGTCTTTGGAATTAATACTCCCAGAAGCTACTATTTTTTGTAAAGAACTATCATGTATTTGACGAATTCTTTCTTTGGTTAGGTTATATTCAAAGGCTATATCCGTAAAATCAAGAAATGATGATTTATCAAAATCATAGCACTTTCTCAAAATTTCAATATTTCGATCTTTCTTGGATTTCTTCTTAGCGTTTGGTCTGGAAGTTATTAAGGTTCCATAGAATACATCTATAAAGTATTGACCAATAGGAGTCATTTTAATATTTAGGTTCTAAGAGTTTACATTAAGTTTTGAACTCTAAATTTATCTATTTTTTTTAGATTTTTCTACTGAAGAATAGATTAAATCAAGTTGTATGATACTTGGTTTTAAGTAGGTTTGTGTTTTGTAAATTGTTACTATTTTTGTGATCTTGGGTAATATCGAAGAATTAATGACAAAAATAGGAATAGAAGATACGCTATTAGAGTATTATAAGGTTACAGGCAAAGATGCTATCTATATAGTCAAATATGTAAGTAAGTTTCCAGATGATGCTCATCAAACGAGAACAGTAAGCATTAATGGTAAATCTATTCAGTTTTATGAAAAAACAGATATAGAAAATGAGAATAGTATTATATTTTGGACTTTAGAATTTGTCAATTAGGTTTATCAGAATTTAAGCGTAATCTAAGTCAAAAAGCATATTTTTTTCAAACTCTGTGATGGGGTTACAAGCAGCTTCAATTTGAGAGCCATAAAGTAAAAAACCTGTTATGCCAATAGGTTGAACACATTCAATACTATTATTATTAAAAATGAATTCTTCTCTAAGTTGCATTAATAAACGACCTAATGCATTTTTACCAATAAGTTGATTTTTTTCAACTTCTACCGCTGCCCAATCTTTATCTTTATTAGAAAGTTCTACAATGGCTTGGTTTTCAGTTTCTTTTAATACTTGAGAAAACTTATCAAAATTTTGAGAAAGCTTAACTTTTAAAACCCAATACATTATAGAGTATTTCACTTCTTCCCAATCTTGTCTGGTATAATTCAAATATTTCCTACTAATCATTTTAGCAGTCATAGGACTATTCTGTTCTATAATCTCTTTTTGTACAGCAGGAAATAATGGATAACGGCAGGCTTGATAAAGAGCTTCTGCAGAAGGGATAATAACGTCATTTACCCTTATAGAGTAACCGCCAGCCATATTAGAAAGTCCACCAAACTTAGTTTTAGTGTTTTTAAATACTATTACTTTATTTTTTTTATATACTCTTTCTGAAATTTTCATTTTTTACAATATAAAAAAAAATTAATACATACCTCTGTTCTTTAAACAAAAAAGCGGTATCCAGTTGTGTCCAGGCACATCCCACCAAAAGACTAATGGACAAGTATTAGAAATGTTTCTCCACGTAAAAAATAATGTTCCTGTACCAAATGTTTTATGAGAACGAACCGTATCTCCTAAAGGTCGTTTTCTTGTATCAGGACTATCTTTTTGAACTTTATTTAATAGTTCTATACCTTTTTCTAAAAATATATTTTCAAGTCTGATTCGGTTATCTGCATTACTGAAAAAAGTTTCTTCTTTTGGCATATTAGAAGGCCTGAAAGCTGAAACACTTTTGTTTTCATAAGGAATTTCAAGCTTTGCTAAATATTCTAAAGAACTAGTTGATTGTTCCTTTGTGGGGTACATACAATTTAGTTTTTGTTCTGACCATTTAACTTGATTTTCAATTTTATAATTATGACCAATGATTAATCTATTCCGAATCTTATCATCAAATTGTTTCATTAATCGATATTCCATATTGCCAAAGCCCAATTGATGATAACAAAATAAGCTAACAGCCAGAGTTTTGGACTTGTTTAGAATAGATTTGTAATTCTCTATATCATCCTCATCTTTAGATGCTAACCAATTACTTAAATCGCCATATACCGTACCTCCAGTTGCTAAAAGATCATCAAAATATATAAAGTTTGTTTTAGGTTTATCTACATGATCTTTATAATTTATCATATATTCTGTTTGCAGAATTTCATCAACAATATTCAATATTTCTGATTGACTCTTATATTTTTTTTGTACATCAAAAAAATGAGTATTTAACACAAGCTCATTCATAGTTTTATAGTTATAAAACTCTTGAATTTCCAATAACCTTTCACGTAAAAAAGATTTGGCTTTCTCTTTGGAAATATAAACGCCTGGTAGGAAATGAAGTAATTCAGAAAGTACAAATTCTGCATCATCATCAAATTGGCTCGCCCATTTTATGATATGCTCAACATTAATTTCAAATTTTCTATTCTCATAATCGCATTGATAATCTTTTAATATTTTATATATCTGTTCAGCAAATTCAATCATTCTAAGATGGAGTAATTTTAATTAGATTAATTTTTATAGACAATAAATCTCTTCATAATAACAAAAATGATTAATTCTTATTCATTTTTCAAGAAAGCATAGTACAAATTTAAAACGAAAAATTGTAAGATCAATTTGTTATTCACATAAGATAATATGTGAAATAAAAGGGAGATTGCATTTGGCTATAAAAAAGTTTTACTACGCCACGCCCTTCGGGGCACCCCATCAGTTCCATATTCTTCATTTTTTTGAAAACGCGTAGCAAAAAAGTTGCGTGTTTTTTCCAAAATACCTCCTGAATTTAGCAGTCAACGGTTTAGAAACCATCGCCAAATATTCACGTAAAATAAATAGAGAAATGGCAAACGAAAAAGATTTGGACTACGGAGCTATTGGAGCAGTTATCGTGGTATCCGCAATAGCTTTTACAGCACTTGGAACATTTTATTTAGGTCCAAAATGGGTTGAGAAAAAGCAAAAAAAACTAGCAGCAGCAAAGAAATCTCAAATCGCCAGTAAAAAAGCATAACCCTTTAGAGAGGATCGCAGAGCGGTTTTAGTTATGACGATTGAAAGGATTTGAGGCGCTAAACAAGTTAAACGTCACGCTTTAAGCGGGATAAAAAATCAAAGAAAATGAGTTACAATGATGAATTAATGAGATATCAGGACGATGCGGAAGATCGTTATGATGATTTTGAAGGAGGAGATATGGAAGGGTATGATGATTATGACGATGAGGATGGTGAAGATGACTTCGATTCTGGATTTGAAGGAAATGAAGATGGCTATGATGATTATGATGAGGAATATGAGGAAGATGGTTATGATGACTATGATGGTTATGAAGATGATAGCTATGACGACTATACCCACACCTCGATCGGAAAGATTGACCCGAATGACCGAACCCTTACCGTAGTAGTTAAAAATACTTCAGGTGACGCAGCCGAAGCAATTGTTTTCGGAGGAAATGAAAATGCAGCACAACCTACAGGGGTTACGGTAGATGTTGAGGAAAGTAGTCATAACGAAGTAAAAGAAGAATCAAAGGCAAATCCGTTTAAGATTTCAGGGATGAAGTATTCGGTTTCGAACCCTTTACAATTTGACAACGTGTTGAAGCTTACCAAAAGGACGGCTACAGGATCGAATACCATTCGTGTATATCAACCTCGTAATGCAACCTCACCTCAAAATTTCACCCAACAATTAATTGATGATGACAATTTTGAGTTAAATGTAACAGGTCAGGATTCTTTACGTGTAACGGTAAATCCAGAGACTACGGCAGTATTCACCTTTACAATCAAGGCAAGAGCAAATATGGGTAACCTTTTAAAAGGACATAATGTAGCGGAGTTATCCAGCGTGCCAAGAACCACAGGTTTACCTCAGATTGACTTAATCCGTAGAAGAAAGAGACAGACAGCCTTTGGTATGCGTCCTAGAAGACGTAGACGTTTTCGTAGAAGACCGATACGTAGATATAGACCAAGACGAAGATATCCAATGTCTGCATTACGTAGACGGAGATAGTTAGCTATAAGCAGTACAACTAAATAAAGTGATTCAGCCAAAGCGATAGGAATATTCCCAAGGCTTTGGCTGTTCTTTTTAACAGACAAATGAAATGCTTATGAAAACATCAAAAGGAAAGAAAATTAAGAAGGGTTTAGCGCAGAATAGTATAGACTATATCGTATTTAGTAATCCTGAGCCCGTTCGCAAGATCATCTATGATTGTGGATATGAAGCTCCTAAGAGTCTCCATACTTTAGTTCGAGCTACTAAAGAGTTGATTAAAAAAGAAGGTAAATCCATCATTACTGAATTACTGAAGATACACCCCGATAAGAAAGCGATCCTAGCATTAAACCCCAAAGAAAAGAAGAAGCCTTGTAACTCTTGTAGCAATGATAGTTACAATAGTGAAGATAACTTTTGTGGGGCTTGTGGGCATTCCAATTATAATGGATCAGGAGACGAAGATAGTTTTTTAGATCAGTTTTCGGATGCATCTGATAAGGAAGTGAAAAGCTATTATGATCGTATTGTTAAGAAATCAAATGCGAACCCTGAAGATCAAAAATTAGCATCAGAAGTTCAGATGGTATGGAATGAGGTAAGACAACGAAAACTTACGGATAAGGAAAAAACACCTACGATCTCAGCACCTACTAATCCAACACCACAAAAAGCATCTATGCTTGGGAAAGATGAGTTGGTTCTTTTAGGATTGGTATTTATCGCTGGGTATTTAGTGGGTACGACTACGGTCAAAGGGCAATTGGCAACATAATTTTAAAGAAAGACAAGAGATGAAACAGAATATGCGACAACAATATAATGACACTATCAATTTGATAAGTCATTTGATATTGACCAAACCGAAACCTGTGATGACCCTGCTAATGAAGTACGGTGTGAGGTTTGAAGAAAAACCTACTAAAAAAGAATTAGCAGATGAAGTGGTCGAAGTATTAAAATCTACCAATGAAAAATTCCAAGAAGATTTGAGCAATTTACTAACTGTTCATATTCAATTTCGAGGAAAGGAAATGCTTGCATTAGATAGGAGTAAGTATAGTTCTTATGATGGAGATGAGGATGAAGATGAGTTCTGGGGTGCATTAGCTAAAGGAGCTGTGGGTATTATCGGAGGATTATTTGGAAAGAAAAGGCGACGACGAAGACGAAGCGGAGGAGGAAATGCTGCTGCACTGGCAGCTTCTCGTGCTGCTGCTGCAAAACGACAAGCAGATGCACAAGCAGCAAGAGTTCGAAGGGATTTTCAGATGAAAATGCAAGCAATGGAAGCGCAACGAAGAAGGGAGCAAGCAGAAGCTAGAAGAAGACAGGCAGCCGCAGCCGCAGCCGCCGAACGTAGAAGAAGAGAAGAAGCAGAACGTAGAAGAAGGGAAGATGAAGCAAAAAGTAAGAAGGAAGCAGAGTCAAAGAAGAAATCCAATATGATGCTAATGGTAGGCGGAGGTGTTGGACTATTGTTAATAGCAGGCATTTTTATGGCTAAATCAAATAGTCAAAAACCTATGATGCCTTATGTGCCACCACAACCCATATCCAATAGGTAAACTAAGGATAATAAAACACAGCAATTATGATCGATTATCCCATAGAATTAAATGATTTTGAGAGTGATATAGAAACTGCCGAATATGATCCTTTTCTGCATCATGTAATTAGGCATAAACTTCGTAAAAAAAAGAACCGAAGAAGGTTAGGTAGGTTGATAAGAAAACACCCTAAAAATAGAGTGTTACGTGCTATAGGTATCGGTAGGAGAAGGCGTAGAATTCGCCCAGTGAGAACGGTGCATAGAAGGTATGCAAAACCAATGCGCCGACCTATTAGAAATACCTTAGTCACCAAACCAAGGACGAATAAAAAACCCTTTCGATTGCCACCAGTACCATTCGGCAATCCTATGCATCGGGATTTGAAAGGTATAAAAAAAGGTCGTGGTTTTCCTTACAGTATCAGAAGGGGGCGACCCATAATGCCAGGTAATCCATTACTGAAGGGAAAACCTCCAGTATTTACTAGCAAGCCTTATAAGAGAAAAAAACCAAAAGTATCTAGGGATATTGTTATTCCATACAAGAGAAGATATGGAAAGCGTAAACCAAGGGTAATGCCTAGAAGAATACCAAAAGTGAACATTCCACCTTTGGAGGAGGAATTACCAATTATGGAAGATATGTCATTAATGGATGAAGATATGAGCAAAGAAGGAAGAGAAGTGTCCAAAGGAAAAAGCGAAGCCAAGAATGCAAAAGAGCAAAAGGACAAACAGAAACGGACAATAAAGAACATTATTGGAATAGCAGCACTAAGTGTTGTTGTTGTTGGTATTGTAGCATATAAACTTAAAACGAAATCCGAAGCAAATGGACGTATTAGCTAACATAACAGAGCAAGATTTTACAGAAGCAGGGGAAATTCCTTTGGGAGTTTTATACGCTTCGGTAAAAAATGTAGGACAAACACCAGTTATGGTAAATAATGTTGAACTCGCTGCGGGCAAAGCGAAAGGGTATCCATTTGTAGGTAAACCATACGGTGTAATCCCATTTGATCCACAAGACTCGACATTACGTGTATTATACGTGTTGTAAGGGTGACTGAGAAGATAAAAATATAGAATTCAATCTAAAAAAATAGCTATGATAGCAGGAGAAACAGAAATGTTATTAGCAGATCATATAGACGATGATGTCTATGATGATTTCTTGTTTTTTGGAAATAAAGAAAAACGAGCGAAAAGAAGGGCTGCCAGAAAAGCTAGGCGAGCTAAACGTAGAGCTAAACGAAGATCAGACCGTATCCTAAGAAAACAGGATAAAGAAGGGTTTTTATCGAAGTTAGGAGATGTGTACAAAGACTTAGGCGGAGGAGCTGCCATTGGAGGGGCAATTGATACTATTATTAGTAAACCCGTTCCAACTCCAATACACAATACATATCCTGAACAAGTGGGGAATACTCCTTCTGATTTTAGAGTAGATATAGGAGATCAAAAAATATATGGCGGAGATAATAAAAGTACTATTTCAGCTCCTCAAAAAAAAGATAATACCAACACTATTTTAATTATTGGAGGTGTCGTGGTTATGTTATCCATTGTGGGGCTAGCGATCTACCAAAGTCAAAAAGGCAAGTACGTACACATTAAACAAAACTGATAGATGCTTATACCTATTCCATCCAATAGAAAACGTTTCACTTTGGCAGTTACCATCAAGGTAAAAAAGGCAATGCATGTTGGTTTTAAGGTGTATGACCCAACCGTACCCAATACACATTATTTCCGTAGAAAAGCTTTTTTGACAAAAGGACAAAAAAGATGTATTAAAATTCCATTGCCAGTCACGCCAGAAGAATTGGAACTAGAAGTGTATGATAAAAATACGGGAGATGATTTAGGGATTAAGATTGTGGATTTTAAAGTGGTTATGATGGGAGATCCACAATTTTGGGCAACACCAGAGCAACAGCGATTTATGGATTTTGCCATCCAGTTTGCTCAAAAGGCAGGGCATGTCCCTTCAGGATTTTATGATAGTCCAAATAATGAGTTTTTGTTTCAATACTTACCCGCAATTACTAATGAATTTGGAAAAGAACTGATTACACCGGCAAGAATACATCGTAAGATGCCAAGGGTACAGATATCGCAACGATTGTTTAAAACATATACGATTCCAGTACGGGTAGCTATACTATCTCATGAAGGATGTCATTGGTTTTTAAATACCCGTAGTGAGACTACAGCGGATTTATGCGGGATTCGGCATTATTTAGACTTTGGCTTTCCAAAAATAGAAGCGGTGTACGCTGCTACAAAAATTTTTAGTCAATATCCCGAATTAGTGGGTGAAATACAAGTGAAACGAACAAAAGAAATAGTTGAATTTATAGACGGATATGTATTAACACAATGAAGAAAAGCACGGAAATAGCATTTATAATGACTGGGATCGGTATTGCTGCATTATGGGCAATGCTTGGGAGAAACCGTAAGAGGTCAAGTCTAATAGAAGCACCTATAAAAGGTGGGGCAAATGCTATTCCAAAAAAGGAGAATGAAGAAGATGCATTTCAGGAAGCTTTGGAAGGTATAGATCCGTATGATTCTTTTATCAAAACAGATTATCCATATTATAAAAGACAGCCTAAAAATCCCTTTAAAGTATTGGGCAAAGCCAATGTAAATCTCAACAATGCAACTTTTTATAAAAAATTACAGCAAAACTATGAAACCACACAACTAACCCTAACGAATACCTCTGATATAGAGCGTGAAGTTCGTTTATGGGCTGGCAATAAAAAACCACCTATTTCTCCTGCATTACCAGGAGACATTGCAGATCATATTTTTAGAACGATCATAGCAAGTGCGAATGGAAGTACAGGTATTTATCCACAAGGAATAGTAGTGAACCCTTATAATGGATTCACCTATATAGCCAATCAATTATCCCATAATATTAGTGTATTGAATAGTGACGGAATTGTTATTTCCCTGATTCCTATAACTGCTAATGGTAGCAGCCCCTATGGGGCATCGCCCGTAGACCTGACCGTGAATAGCCAACCTAGTTCCCCAAACTTTGGAAAGGTCTACGTGGCGAATGTTATAGGTGACACCGTAACGGTGATTAATCAGCAATTAGAAGTTACAACTACTATTCCAGTAGGGAAACGCCCCATTGGAATTACTTTCAATGCTTTTAATTCGAATGTTTATGTAACTAATATTGGGGACGATACCGTTAGTGTTATTGATTCTATAACCGAAACAATACTGACAACAATCGCAGTGGGTAAAGCTCCTAAAAGTGTTGCTATTCGACCAGATAACGGTCAAGTATATGTTATCAATTCAGGAGCAAATAGTATATCAAGTATCGATGCCAATAATCAAGTATCTGCTACTATAGAGAATATAGGAAATGAACTTACTACGGCTGGATACAACCCTAAGAATAATCAGTTATATGTGGTTTCCTCTGGAGAGAGTACGGTTATCCCTATCGATTTGGATACGAATATACCAAGTACAGCAATTCCAGTTGGAGCAGCTCCGTATCGTATTCTATACAATCCAAATAACGGTCTTTTGTATGTCGGAAATCGAGCAGATAACACCTATTCCATAATTGATACCGATACCGTAATCGATACACTATCATTAGGTACGGTAGGGACATCAATGGGGATTGACAGTACTACAGGTATGATTTTTAGTAGTGATAGCACAACGGGTGTAGTTACACTGATTTCGTATAGCAGGGAGAGTAATGTGATACTTATTAATGAAGGATATTATGCAAAACGGGAAGATTTTACCTTCAACCCTGCCATTGTACAACACGTCAAATTTATTTTGTCTGGAACGCAGCGCTTTAAAGTCTTAAAACTAGAAGAAGAAAGCGTGACAGGAACTACACAGGTAAAGCCCATCTCCTTTTCCAGTTATCATAATCCTCAAAACTTTGGGAATGTAGCCGAAGTATTTGAAATGAAAGGGGCGATCATCGATGGTAAAAATGGATGGGTATTTAAAATAGCAGGAAAACAAACCATCACCATACTAACTTATTACAAACAATTTGAAACAGAAAACATTTTAGAACATGCAGTACTTAATCAGAAAAACAGCAAGGTATGAACAATGTATTAGATATAGCGTTGGCAGAATACGGAATTACAGAGGTTGTAGGTAGAAACCACAATTCTCGCATTCTCCAATATTTTAAGGAAATCGGTCATAAATGGGTGATTACAGACGAAACCGCTTGGTGTTCCACCTTTGCAAATTGGGTGGCTATGAAAGCAGGGTATTATAGAAGCGGAAAACTAGACGCACGCTCTTGGTTAAGGGTAGGAACTAAAGTAACTACTCCAAAAAAAGGAGATGTTGTTGTCTTTTGGAGAGTAAAAAAAAGTGATTGGAGAGGACACGTTGGTTTCTTTATCGGCTATAGCGAGGATAAAAAATACATCTATGTATTAGGTGGCAACCAGAACAACCAAGTATGTATTAAAAGATATCCAACCTATCGATTTCTTGGATTTCGATCCATTGTAAAAAGCAATTTCAAGCCAATTATAGATGCAGCATAATACAGGTGTTGAACTCGTAATAACATTAAAAATTTAAAAGATGAAAAAAGTAGATTATTTAATCATTCAAAGCACAGAATCAGGAGAAGGAACACCTGTAACAAAATCAGACATTATTGAATTACATACTACTGATGTTCGACAAGGTGGGTTTGGGTGGAAAAGACCAGGGCTTGATTATTTGATTCAACCTGATGGAGCAATGGAAACTTTGATTTCAGAAGATAATCCTACAGCTGTAGATCTATGGGGAATCTCTGAAGGGAAAAAAGGAATATACGGTATATGTAAACATATTGGATATGTCGGTGGGAGAACAGAAAAAGAAACTAAAGGGAAGGACACACGTACAAAAGATCAATTGACCACATTAGAGACGATTGTTAAGTTCTACATCTTAAAATTTCCAAGCATTCAAATACTTGGATTTAACGAAGCTCCTGCTAAAAAAGGAGAAGATAATCCGGGCTTTGAGGTTTCTATTTGGTTAGAAGAAATTGGGATTGACGAGAAAAACATATTTAAAAAGGTTAAAAAGTAGGTAGATGAAAAATACCATAATCACATTGGGCGTAGGGTTTCTTATTGGTCGGTATATCTATATCAATCGTGATAAAAAAGAAGCACATCGTAAAGAAGCTCAAATCAAAAGAAGAATCATAGCCACTTTGGAAGATTTGGGGTTATCCAAAAGAGAAATCAAAGAACAGTCCAATACGATATTTAAAAGATAAAGAAAAATAGTATGCCCGTTGAAGTAAACATACAAAACAAATCATTTCTGATTCCTGAGTCTGGAGATCCCTGCGAAATATGGGTAGGCTATTTCAACAGTCTCAAGGCTGACTTGGGTACAAATAACGCAAGGACAATCTGGCTAGTGACTTGGAAAACAAACGGGGCATCTAGTTGTACAACAAACGGTAAGTTCAATGAATGGCTACGCAAGAATAAAATAGATGTTTCAAGTGCAGCTACTAGAGCGATTGCAGATGCATCCCAAATTGGGAGCAATTTTATGGGGCTTGGAAAAAACTTATCTAAAGTTGCATCCGTAGCCCTTCCAGTAACATTGACGTTGGTGCTAGTAATGATAGGTATGGTATTATGGAATACGGCAAAAAAGGCAGATGTAACGGATATAGCTAGTATTACCCCAATGGGTAAATCTTTAGGAGCTGGAATAAAATTTTTGAATAAATGAAAAAAGTAATTGGGTTACAAATCGCAGCAGGAACAGTAGGACTAATATTAGTTGGTACTACCTATGTCACTTTACGAAATCGAAAACGTGATAAAGTTGCCAATACCCTATTACTAAAGTTAGGTAAAATGCTGAATCCTGTGAGCAAAGGTTTAATGAGCGAAGAAGCTCTGGATGCAAAGTATGTGGGACGGGTATTGAACAAAGTTAGCGGAAATGTCGTAGTTCTGAAGAAATCCACAACAACGCGGTATGCAAATGAGATCCATAAAGCATTTAAACCTTGGTATCGAGGGGGAGATGCGGAAGAAAATGTATATGCAGTATTTAGAAATCTAAAGGATAAGGTACAGGTATCACAAGTGGCAAAAGCATACTTGAGTACTTATAAGATGTCACTCAGTGACCAATTAAAAGATCGTTTTGATAAAGATGAAATTAAGACAGTTTTGAGCATCATTTCAAGATTACCGAAGTATAGAAAATTATAAAAATTAAAGCAATGAAAATGACAAAAACAATGTGGTGGACTATCGGAGGTGTCGGAATCGCTGGATTGGGTGTAGGAGCTTACTTTTTTATTAAACGTAGAAAAAAATCAAAAGAAATTTCTTTTTCTACAATTAGTAACTCAGGAAAACCTGTAAAAGTGATAAGAGGGGGAAGTGCCACACCAGTAGAAGAACCTAACTGGAAAAACCCTTTTGATATGAATTATATCAAAGATGTGAAAAAATGGTTGGGAAGGAAGCGTATTAAGGAACTTTCAACAAGTACTGCCAGTAAATATGCCCTTGAATTAAAAAGAGCAAAAGGACGCTTTAATGACGATGAGGAAGCTGTAGAAAATGTGTTTAAAAGATTACAAGATAAAACGCAAGTAGCAAGTTTGTCAAAGGCATTTTATTTTAATCATAAGAAAGATATGTGGCAATATTTAAGAGGTTTTCTAAGCGATAGTGAAATGAAAAAACTAGTCCATGATCCCGTTCGTAGACTACCAAACTACAGGTTACTAACATAGGCAGTTTATTATAAAAAAGTATTAAAAACAGAATTATATGGGAGTAGCAACTAAAAAATCAAAAGGAACTAAATCAGGTGAAGGAGATGGGAAAATTTGGATAGGTATTGGTTTTACTGCTTTGCTATTAGGAGGAGTTGGATACTGGTATTACAAAAAAAGGAAGGAAAAGGAAACAGAATTGTTTCTATCCTCTGGAGATATTACAAATGGAGATGTGGATACAGTGGATACACCTGTAAAAGTGAAACGGTTTCGATGTGTAAGTAGTGCGTATCCATTAGAATACGGAACGTGTCATAGAGATGTGAAGGTACTACAGTCCTATATCACTAAAATCCACAAGGACAGTATTGGAATAGATGGAATGTACGGAAATAAGACAAACAAGGCAGCAAAGAAGTATTTGCAAAAAGCATTTTTTACCAAACAAGATATTAATGGAATGCGAACAGCTTTAAAAACGATTAAGAGATGATTAAAAACGATTGGATTATTGCAGGAGTAGGAATTAGTATCGGCATTATAGCCGTATACCTTGTTAAGAATAAAATAAGAAATCCTAAGATGGTTTCACACCCTATAGAACCAAGTTTAGAAGCTACTAAAAAAGAAATAAAGCAAGATGAGCCTTGCTTAATAAAAAGACAGGAAATGGAGAAGATAGCTCCAGAGGTTACTACTAAAAAACCTTGGTTATTGACCAAAGGTAGTACAGGGAAAGAAGTAGAACGATTACAAATATGGTTACTTAGACATCACGGTTGGAAAGGTGTAATTACAAAAGTGTTCGATGAACAGACGGAGCAACTGGTTAAAAAGATTTTCAAAAAAGAAGGTGTTGATAAGGTAACTTATGATAAACATCAAATGGGAACACCAATTCACGAACTCATAAAAGCATAATTCTAATGGAAAGAAGAAAAAAAAGAAACTTCGGAAATATTCTGGATGCATTAGTGGACAAGGATGGGCTTAAAACAGAAGTAACTATTACCCTTACCAATCAAACCTTGTTAAAAATCATTATGGGATTGCTCTTATCTGGAGTAGCAATAATTGTGGTTGCGAATGTAGTCAAGAATGTATTGCCGAATACGCAGTTGGCAGCTATCGAAAAAGAAATTATAAACATTAAACAAACCCTTTAAATCTAAAAGTTATGGAAATAGTTATGGAAAAATATTCGGAATTTTTAAATGCCCTCGATTGGGTGTATATCTTCTCCTTTATCCTAATTACTCAGGCGATAAAGTACTATAAACTACCTGAATTTATAGGCAATGGTACAGATATTAGACTTAAAAATAGAGTTCAGGTAGCAATCATAGGATTGGTATATGGAGTTATCTATTTTTTCGTAAGAGACTGTGAACTGTCACAATTATTATGGATTCCCGTGTCATTCATCTTTGCAACAGGATTTCACAAGTTTTTGTTTGAGTTTGCTTTTGATAAGTTCCTTCCAAAGAAAAAGGTTGATACCTCTAATGAAGATCTTTTATGAAATATTATAAATGGATACTACCTCTTGTCATAGTTATAGGGGTAGTCATTACTTTTTTTCTTGTTCTTCCTGAAGAAGAAAGTGTGATAGATCAAATTCAAAAAATAGAGATTGAAGAGTTGAAACGGGAAAACATTGTTTTGAAGGAAAATAATGATCTTTTGGATAAAGAAATAGCGGAAATGGAATTGATGACGGATAGTTTAATTGCACTCGTAATTAAAGATCAGCAAGTAATAGAGAAACTAATAGTTAGAAAAAATGAAAAAGTTAGTGCCATTGATGATTTTACTGATGATGAGTTATATCAGTATTTCACAAGATTTAGTACCAAAGGTACAACAGATTGAAAATAAGAAACACTATTGTTTTACAATTGCACAATCACGTGAGATTGCCAAGTTATTGGAATTAGGGAAATACAATGATTCTCTAGTTCATAATTTGTCTTTAACAAATCAAAGATTTCAATTACTCACCCAAAAGAAGGATAGCATTATTTCTTTTCAGTCAGATAAGTTGAAGAATTATTCGATGGTCGAACAGAACAATGATAAAACCATTTTACTATTAGAAGAAAGATTAGCACGAGAAAAGAAAAAAGTTAAGAGAGGGAAGTTACATAAGATTCTGTTAGGGATCAGTTTAGTAGCCTTGGGAACATTAGTAATCAGTAATTAAAGCGATATGGAAATAGCAGGATATCAAAGTGATTTAACATTAGACAATGTAAGCGGAGATAGTAATTTACCGCAAGAAAATAATCTAGGAGGTTTTGGAAATACCACAGGAGCAAATGAAAATGTGTATGAATTAAGCTTAAACCCAAAATTGACGAAATCGTATAAAGCGGGCTTGTCAGTAGAGGTGGTTTTTCATAACAGTAATACTGATAATGCTACCTTGAATATAGACAATCAAGGAGCTATTCCCTTAAAGAAATTTAATGGAGTGTCATTAATACCTATCATAGCAGGAGATTTAAAAACCGCACTTATATATAAACTAGTATTTGACGGCAATTGTTTTCAAGTACTTACTGGAATTCCATTGGAAACAGGTATTAGTCAAAATAGTCAAGTAGTCTTTTCTATTCTGGATGAAAACATCAATTCTGATGATGTTTTCTATATAAGTAATCGGAATAAATACGCAGTGATTAACGGGAATCTAGTCATTCCTCAAAATATCCGATTACGTAGAGTCGGTGGTGCAGGACAACTAGGAGGTACTGCAAGTGGTGGTACGGTTTTAAAAATGCCAACACCTGCAGATGTTGGAGGAGTGATTGCATGGACGGTTCAATCTTCTGAAGGAAACTCATTTTTTTGCCAGTTAAGTGGATTTGGTATTTTAGTAATCACAGGTGAATTTACTTCAGATTTAGATGAAGTATCCATTCATTTTCCTTCCTATGTTGCGAAAATACCACTAGAGTTTGCAACAATTCCCGTATTTAATACCCCATAAGAAACTTTATATGTCCACTAGAAAAGAACAGTTTGTAATACGCTATTACCCCTATGCAAAGAAGGCTTCCGAGAAATCAGGAGTGCCTATTTTATTTGGGTTAGCACAAAGCGCTTTAGAATCTGGTTGGGGACGCTCGGCAAAAGGAAATATGATGTTTGGTATTAAGAAAGGATCTGGTAAAAATTATGGTGGTTGGTCAAAGGGCGACAGTCAACTAATTACTACTACCGAGTATAGTTCCAGCCCAAACCGAAGCTTTCCATTTATTTATCCAGGATACCCAATTCAAACCTCAAGTGGTAGATGGAAATATAGAATTAAAGATGTTTTTAGAGCATATCCAAGTCCTTTCTTCTCCTTTTTAGATTGGGCAGGATTGCTTTTTAAAAATAGGCGATATAGATATGCAATGCAGCATAGAAAAGATCCATATCGTTTTGCTGAAGAAGTAGCGAAGGCAGGGTACGCTACAGATCCTAACTATGCTAGTAAGATCAAAAAGATAATGAAGGAGATTGAGCAAGTGATCGTCCTAAAGAAATTAGATAAAAGACAAAAGAATATCATACTACCAATGGCAATTATGGGGATAAGCGTCATAACAATAATAATTGCAGTGGTAAAGAGTAATACAAAATAGTAAGCGTATGGAATATTTAAAATTAGCAGGTATTGTTATTGGAGCAAGCGCATTTTGGAAAGTAATAGAAGCCTTGTTACAATATGGAGTTAAAAAGAAATTAAAGAAAGCTGAAATACGAAACCTAAATGCGGAAGCTGATGATAAAGTAATTGGGAACTGGATTCAATGGTCGGATAAGATGGAGGAACGAATAGACGAATTGGAGAAAGATAATAAGGAGATGAAAGAGATTATTGTTAAACAACGTGAACGGATTAATGATCTTGAAGTCTATACGGAACAATTGGAGCATAAATTAAGGAAATATCAAAACACGAAGAAATGAGAGCAGATAAAGGAAATACTTATATGAATGTCATTTTTGGAGCTTTTCTAATTGTTAATATGGTAAGAATTGGAATGGCAATTTATGATAGGAATCAAAAAGTAAAAGGGAAAAAACATTGTAATTGTGGTGGCAAAGGATAAGACACATATATGGTTTGGTTTAGGGGCAGCTTCTATAGTAATTATAGGGGCTATTACTGTAATGCGATTAAAATCAAAACCTAAAGTTGATCTATCTAAATTTGATAGTCCGGACATTCAGGGATCTGGTAGATGTATGGATAAGGAATTTATCAAAATGCTACAGAAGTTAACCAAAGTAACAAACCTGCCTATTTTTAATATGATTAATTCTGGTGCTAGATCAGCTTATTGGAATAGAAAAGTAGGTGGAGTTTCTAACTCATCCCATAAAATACCTAAATGCCAAGCTGCTGATATTAAAACCCCTACAAAGTCTATTAGGAATAAAATAGTAATTGCAGCAAAATTAGTTGGCTTCAAACGTATAGGTGTTGGTAAAACATTTGTACACCTTGATAATGACAAGTCCAAAAAACAATATGTAGCGTGGGGATATCCTTCAGGAACAAAGCCCCCTATAAACCCATTTGTATAATAGTTGAGAAATATGTTTAGAGATAGAATACAAAAACAGGTATATCCTCATAGAAATAATACAGCATCAATCCTGAATTATTTAGAAGAACTAGTGTTGATCAATGCAAAAGAAGTAGGGTTAGTTCCTATTTCTGAAGAAAGAGGAGGGTATCAGGATTTAGAGGTTGGATATAATAGACCTACATCTCTTAATGTTCCTAGAGAAGCTGTATCCGCAACCATTATGATAGAAGGAGATGCATCGATTACAAATCCAACGGTAACTAGAACTTCTAAAGCAGAAGGTACAACAACGATGGCATCCTTAGTGATTCGATTTAAAGAAAATGGGACTGCCCCTACTTTGAACTCAGGTTTTGGGTTAGGGAACAATGATATTTTTGAATTGGTGGGAACTGAAAACTTGTTGAAATTTTTGGTTATAGGCATAGTTCGCAATAATATTCAAGTATTGCGAATACAATATTACTCAACTGCTCAAAACATCCAAAGAGGAAGAATATGAGAACAATTAGAACACAACGATTCGTAAGGAGTAGTAGTTCTGCTCATACTGAGACTACAATAATAGTGAATCCAGACCCATCCGATGAAGTAGGGTTACATTTATCTCCATTTGTAGAAGAAGTACTAAGAGGTCAATTTGCGACCAATACGACACATACTGTTACGTTAAAGGGATATCATTTTGACCCACGATCTAAAGTGGTTTTACTAGGAGAAGATTTTAGAATAAGGCAAGTAAGATTTATTAACCCAACAAGGCTTGATGTGGTAATCACTTCTGGAAGCACACAAGGGAAGTTTCCTATATCCGTGAATAATAATGGTTTGGGTTCAACTTCTCCAATAACAGTTATTAGAATACTAGATCCAGAATGGGTAGATTTAAGGAAAACACCCATTAGTACTTTGAATATTGAAGTAACCAAAGGTATTACATTAAAACAGGATAGGAATAAAGGTTTGTCAACTATAGTCAACACTGATGGTAATCCATTCGATAGGGGAATAAAGTTTAAGAGAAATACCTGGTTACGCAATGATGAACTTAGGTTCTCATTTATATTTACTACAACAGGAACATCTGGTTTAAGTTTGTTGGGAATTGGTGGATCAAACATTGATGTCAATGATTTAGATAATGGCATTTACAGTGGAGAAATACAATTATTCTATGTTAATGGAGCTTGTAGTCAATTTTATGGTGGAGGAAAAGAGAGTAATTGGAATCAAAATATAGGTAAATCAATTACATTTCAAAAAGGTAAGTTCTATAAAGTTGAATTTCATAGATCCGGTATTAACGGAACACGTATTACTATAATTGAGGTTCGTGCGGATAATTTTGATATGCAAGTCCAATTCGTTCATCAATGGATTTCTAATTGTCCTGCAAATGATCCTGTTTTGATGCCTTACTGGTCAGCGGTAGGTAATCCTGAAATGTTTTTAAGTGCTTTTAAAATAGGGTGATTATTCAATTACTTACTAATGCTTTAAGAATAGAGATTAGTTTTTAATCGTAATCTTCATCATAATCTACATTTGTAGCTCCTATTGGTAGATTGTCATCCTTGTTAGGAGGAGTAGTTACACTCGCAATCATTATTGCTAATAAACAACTTGTGATGATAACCATAATCACTAATTTTATTTTTCTCATTTTATTAAAATTTATAACGACTAATAAATATTATTTCTCCAATTGATGTGAAAAAATATTGTTTTCTTTTTGGTTTACATTTCGAGAGAATTAAAACCTGTAAATTTTTCAAAATTTCGATATGATACTTTTCCATAAGTACTACAGTTACAAGATTCCCTTTTATTAAAATCGATTACGGTAATATAGTTTCTATCTTTTTTGTTAGGTAATCCTTCTTTATTTAAAAACTCATAAAATTTCTTTACTTTAAACCCTTTAATAGTTCTGCTAGTCTCCGTTAGGGGTTTACCAATGATATGTTTTGAAATTAAAGTATCACCATTTGCAAAAATTAGAATACTATATGAGTTTATATGAATCGTTTCACCAGATTCATAAGTTCTTATTAGGATTGCTCTTTCATAGCCCTTTTCTAATGTAAGCTCATTAGCAATCCTATATGAAATACCATCTAAAAAGTTATAAGTTCTAATATCGTTTGGATCGATAGGATGATTTTTCGTCAAAGTTGCATTGCACTCATTATCTTTTACGATAATTGAAGAAATTAATTCTTCGATATGAAAGGAATAGTTTGTTTTAGTTTTACCGCAACTAACAATAGATAGTATAGTTGCCAAAATAATTATGTTTTTCATATCTCGATTATTTTAAAATTTCTTTTTGTAATCAAACTTACTTTTTCGTACCATTTTTCTTGGTTTAAAACCCCTCTCTCTCCTTATAGGATTTTCAATTTTAGACCTTACTCTAGCTTCTGTTTTATCCAATGGAGCATAAGTATTGGGAGCATACCAAACACCATCATTTGGGTTGTCCTCGTATGGGTTTACATAATTTGATTCTGATAAATCATCTGTTCTATTAGCAAAAATTTTAGAATGACCAAGCTCGTGAGCTAATCCTATTTCAGATGGTCTATTTTTATTCCCATCAATATCAACACCACCTGTAGTTTTATCTAAATTAATTTCAATTTTAGAATTACCATTTTCCTGTTCTTCTGTTCTATTTTGCCCGTCGGCAGATTTTGTTATTGTCACTACAGCATCATTTTCGATTAATCCATCAACCAAATTCTGTCCTTCCTCACAGCCACTATTGCAACCTGACTCAACAATGGTCACTTTACCATTTTCGTCCATACTTAATTGACTATCCGTTAGGGATTGTAAATTAGCAAAGGCTTCATCCCGAAATGCTTGTTCTCCCTCGATGATAACATCAAAGGGTGATAGCCCTAAAGGATCGATGTAACGAATCGGATTGTTATTCACAAAATTATATGGGCTTTTATCTGGAAATTCATCCGAAAGCGGATCAGGATTCATCCAACGACTAGATATTGAAGGCTCTAAAGTTGATTCGGAGTAGGTTACAGTTTCTTCAACAAAACCGACAATTTGTTTTGATCTTGTATTCAACAAAATAGTCCCAATTTGAACAATACTGTCATTATCAAAATGCTCGATGTACTTCCCTTTACTTAGCGTTCCTATTTTTGGCTCATACCCAAATTTTTCAAAAGGATTTTGGGCATTTATAATTCCAAAATACATAAGAAATATGAAGTAAAGATATTTTTTTTTCATTGTGATGGATTTAGTTTTTTAATTCATTCTTTAATTATGTTCCCTTTCTTATCAAAAGTGACTGAGTATCCTTCGGCTATCATCCATATTCTACTAACACTGAACAGATCATTTTCATTAAATGTTCGGTCTGTTTGATACTTATTTAACTTTTCATTTCTTTTAGAAAGTGTTTCTAATTTAGTTTTTCTCAGATCCGTACCAAAAACATAATCAGACTCAAATACCAAGGGGTAGAACTTATCATTGATATATACCTTTCTATTTGATTTCTTTATATAGTCGAAACTATCAGTTGATGTATTGTTTTTTTGTTATCGCTTAAAATTATTATTCTGTAAGTGTCTTTATCTTTGTGGATTAGGTAGAAGGAGTAATCATAGTCGGATTCATCTTTTATCTGGTCGTAAAGCATATTTTCTACTTTGTCAGGAATTAAATACGGAATACTATTACCTATTTTTGAAGTTTTACAACTTACTGTAAAGAGAATTAATACTCCCATAGAGGTTATATTTTTCATATGCCATGATGTTTTGTTCCTATAAACTCCCATTTATTCGTGGTACACGAATACTCAAAAGTTGTTATACTTCCTCCTGCATTAGCAAAGTCGTAATGTTTTTTGTTTCTTCGGGATATTCCAAAATCAGTTATATATATCAATATCCGATTTCCTTTTATTCGGATAGGTGAAATTTTAAAAACAAAGATGCCTTTTTTTAGTAGTTTCTTGTTTTTTTTATGGTAGATATTGATATAATTAACTTTATGCCCGTCGATGTTTTCAGGTAAGTAGTTATTCATTGAATCATCCGTAAAAAAATAATAGTGGTCTTTCTTTTTTGTATAGTCAATTTTGTTTTTTATAGCGGTAGAATAAAATGCTTTTAAGTCAATATAATCCTCTTTTTGGGAAAAACAAGAGAAGCTAAATAATAAGGTTAATATTAATACAAAATTCTTCATTTTTTTATCTTTTTGGTCTAACAAATCTTTTCTGTGGAAGTGTTGCTATTACCCCACTGCCATTATAAATATATACTCTTTTATCACCTCTACCAAAGGTGTAGTTTGTTCTATTAGAATCTTCTATATCAGGGTTAGAAGGACCTTGATGAAATCTGCTAGTTTTTACACTACCTCCAACTGATCCTACAGAACTTGTTGTTGATCTAGATTGCACACCCGAACCAGTCTGTGCTGTACCGCTAGGATGGCTGTGAAAAGTAGACTTAATTGCATTCGAAATTTCATGAACTATTGATGCATATCCACCTTCTACCGTCGGGTCAGAAACAGCGCCAGGAGGAGATTCTGTGACAACTCCATCATGTGAAATTGTACCTCCATATTCTCTATTATTTGCGTCCGAAGTTCCTCCTGATCCGCTATCTTGGTTGACAATATCAACCATTGTTTGTCTTATACCTTCATTTCCTTCGATTTCTACACTATTGACATATGCAATATTGTTTTCTTGGAAAGCTGCCGTGTTTCCACTATTTTCTTTTATGAATTTTTCTGTTGCTTTAGCTTCTTTTTTTGAAATACCTGCCATATTATTATTTCCATCAACGCTACTTTTCGACGTTTTAACAACATAAACCTTGTCGTCATCTATGCCGTCATCCCCAATTTGCCGACCTGCTTCATTCACAAAAATTCCCCACGCTCCGTCTGGATCAATAACATTTATAGGATTGTCCCAAGCATAATTATATGGTGAAAACCTCCGCATACCTTCTGCTAAAGGGTCAGGGTTCATCCAACGACTAGAAATTGAAGGTTCTAAAGTTGCTTCTGACAATGTTACTGTTCTCATTTCAAATCCAACAATAGATTTGGAATGAACATTAAGTAATACCGTTCCAATTTGTACAATACTATCATTATCGAAATGCTCAATAAATTTACCTTTGGTTAGTGTTCCTATCTTTGGAGTATACCCAAATTTTTCAAAAGGATTTTGAGCTGCTAGTATACTTGTACACATAAGTACTAGCAATATAATATAACTTTTTTTCATTTTACTAATTGGATTTTTCAGGGTTAGTTATTTTTTTATTTTCATATTTTTTTCGTTCTTTTTTTAAAGAAGTAAGCCAATCTAGGTACATTTTTTCTGGCATTCTACGATAACCTGATTCGTGAATTGAAACATATTCATGTTGAATCTCTAGGAATTGTAATCTCAAATAATCATCCTCAGATACTTCTTTTGTAAAAACATCGAAATCCTTTTTTACTTCCTTTTCAAAAATCTTCTTTTTTGTTTCTGCTTGTAGAATTCTACCATTTATATAATGGGGATAATATTGCAAGGCTATTTGACAAGCTCTCATTACGAACTCTCCATTATTGTCGGGAAATATTTTATTATATCCCTGAGCTAAATCAATTATGCACATAGAAACACTTTGTTTGTCAGTTAAAGCTTCCATATACATTTTGTTTGTTATGGCATCCAGATGGATATATCCAGAAGCCATCAACCAAGCGTCATTGGGAAAAATACCAGATGTTAACTCGGTATTATACCAACCATCTATTTCATTTTGGTGTTTAACATAGATATGATTAGGAGCTATTGCTAAATGAGCATCTGCACCTATTTCTTCTGCAAGAATTTTATATAAATATGGTAAAGAATGGCAGTTCCCTTTACCAGTTTCTAGTAATTTGGAGACAAACATAAAATCCCAATTTTTTAATCCCCAAATGTCTTCGAAATCATAAGTATAAGGGATGTATTCATACATAACTCCATCTTTGTCAGCTATAGGTATTGTATCTATTACTACAGAAAATAAAGCAGCATATTTTTTAACTTTTAGACTATCACGCCCCTGATATTTTAATTTGATGTGGTCGACCATAGATTTAGTAAAAGAAGAGAGTCTATTTATTTCAAAATTGAAACCAATAGTATCTAATCTATTATTGTAATAAGCATTTTCAACACTTATAACAGCCTTTTTAAAGCTTAACTGACAAGAATCTTTGAGCATACAATTTAATTGCTCTAAAGTGTCTTTGTATAGCTTATTTTGATCTTGCGACCAAAGCGATATACTTAGAAATAATACCAGTATAAATAGTTTTTTTTTAATCATTATTGTTTAACAGTATTTTGGTGTTGAGTTTAGTTTTAAGTTCAATGTTTTGTTGTTTGTTACTTTCTTCTTTTACAGAAGCTAACCATCTTTGATATTCATCAGGTGGCATTTCTTGATGCCCTAACTTATCAACTATTTTATATTGAGCGATCATATTTTTGTACAGTTGAATTGCCATAGGGTGTTTTTTGATTTCATCAAAATTTTCTTTACCTATACCAAGTTTATCCAAAGCATATTTGACCTTGATAGTGGCGTAGTTAGATTTTACCTGATATGCTTGAGCATTTGATGGGTCGAGCGTTAATGCATTTGAAATCATTTCATTAACAAACTCATCATATCCAAATTTTTGAATATAGCCTAAAGCCAAATTCATAGTAAGGTGTGATTGTAGTTGTTTTTTAGAAAGTGGGTGCATATAAATTTTATTCTGTAAAGCTTCGGCTTTTACATATCCTGATTGAAGTATAAATGCATCTGTTGTTAGCATCCCATTAGTAAGTTCAACATTATACCACTTCCATTTTTGATCATCTTGAAATTTAATATATGAGTGATTTGGAGAAAGAGCTAAGTTAGCTTCTGCGCCAATTTCTTCTGCCAGTATTAAATATAATTGTGGTAGTGAATTACATTGCCCTTTGCCAGTTTCGAGTAGTTTTTTTACAAACATTTTACTCCAATCATCTTTGCCCATATAATCATTAAAATCATAGGTCAAAGGAAGATGTTTTACGTTCTTGGATCTTATCTGGAGGGTATCTGAGAAAAATTGAAAAAGCAAAAAAATCTTTGCCAAATTACTTTGAGAATCATACCCAAGTTCGGTCATTTTTTCTCTAAGAAAATCTCCTGTTTGTTTAATAGTAGTATCAAATTCATCATAACTGTTTGTTTCCTCATAAAATGCATTTTCAATAGTGAATATTGCTTTTTTTATGGAAAAGTCAGAGCTTGACATGTTTTGAAGTTTTTCAAACGCTCTCCTGTAGTAACTAGCTCCTACTTTGTTGCCATAAGAAGGTAGACTATAGTTTTTAGAGAAAGAATCTAGGGCATCATTAATTAATGTTTGTGCTTGTTTTTCTCTCAACTTCTGTTCCTGCATATTTCTTTCAACTTCTGCAATTAAAAGTTGATTCCTTACCTTTTGATTAGTAGTGTGTAATGCGGAATTGACAGGGCTTCCGTAATTATTCTTGGAATAATTAGTGAACTGATTTGTACTTGGTGTTTTTGGCGTCAAATCGGGAAGTACCTGGGCATTCAATAAAGGGAATACCCCAAGTAGTAAAATAGGGAATATTGTGTTCAATTTTAGGTCGGTTTTAAGTTTAGTAAACATAGTTTTTAATATTAAAAATGACAACAATACACTAGGTAATTTTCTTATATACAATGTTCTAGATTAACAATTTACAAGTTCTTTGTAAGAAGGGTCTTTTTCTATCATTTTTTGCAAACGGTTTTTTGAATAGTGTTTCTTTTTTCTCACGTAACCCTCTGTGTACTTCATTATTTTTGAAATTTCCTTTGAACTCTTTCCTTCAAAGGAAAGGTTTAGCAATTTTTGTTGCTCTCTACTCAATTTCATATAGTACCTCTGGTAGATATCTTGTCGTTCCTTTATTTCCATATTTTGAGAGGTATATATATGCTGTTTTTGGAGGTGTTTAAGGAGGGAATTACTGTAAATAATGTTACTTTCCTTACGGTATTGATTTCTCCATAGGTTTTTACAAATTCCGTAGAAATAACTTCGTAAAGAACCTTTAATATTGAGTTGATTAAAGATTAGTTTATTGTAGATAATAATCATTGCATCCTGAAATATATCCTTTATGTCTTCTTCATTTCCAGAATTTTCTAAGATATAATTACCAACGTATTGAAAGTTTTCTTGATAAAAAGTGTCGATGATGAAGGAATCTCCAGTAATAATTCCTTTTATTATTTTATGATCCTTATGGCTTATCATTTTTAGGCTATTCATAATTTTAGTGAACTATTTCCTAACAGTCCTCTTTTTTGAATATCAGTAAGATTATTATATTCTTCGTTTGATATTGCTTGATATCCATTCGGGCATATTTTTTTGAATTCTTTAAAAAAGTGTTTAGCTTTTTTCTTTTCAATTGAATCAATACAAATTTTCATTTCTTTTAGGTCAGATTCAAAATTATGTTTGTTATCTCTCATCAACTCATTCAAAGCAATTTCAATGATTTTTTCTTTGTTTAGATGTATTCCAAAAACCCTATCTCCTTCATAGGTAATTCCGTTGAAGCGAAAAACTGCTATTAATTTTCTTGATTTTTGATCCTTGGATGCTTGTGCTTGAGCCAAGGTAGGTATGAGAATTAATAAAAAGAATATGGTCAATACTGTTTTAATTTTCATTTTGATTATTTTAAGTTTTAAATACATTAATACGTACCTCAAAAAGGAGGAACAATGGAGGTTTTATTTGGCAATTAGTTTATGAGGATTTTTCTCTTTTCTAATGGGATTGTTGGTATAAAAACCAAACTTAAAACTGACCTCTTTTTCATATACAAAACTTCTATGGTAAATATCATAGATAATTGGAGCATTTAGGTTTTTCATTAATCGAATAAATCGATATAACTTAGTCTTTGATATTTTTAGTCTTGAAGATAGTTCGTCAGGAGTGCCAGTGTTTTTCAGACGAATTAATTGATCAATTCTGTCTATCATTTCTAACTGTTTTAATGCAATCATATTAATTGATATTTTAAAAGTTAAAACATAGGCATAAGTAGGTGTTCAATTAGGGTAGGAACTAGATTTGGGAAGATTCCAATTGTGTTACTCTTTTTATTTATTAATTAATCCAAACTTCACTATTGCTTAGTGTTTCAATGGAATCACAAGCTTTATCATAATAGTATATCTTAGCAATTGATTCGTGAACTAATAGAGTATCGGGAACTTTGGAATGTAGATCATCCATAAAAAGGTTTATATCAATTTCCATTAATTGTAGTACATCATATAAAAATTGTACTGATTTAATTTGTTCCATAAGTCTTGTGTTTAGGTATAGTTCGACGTTGATAAATTCTTTTTATTAGCACGGAGGGTATGTTCCTATTATGTGCAGTGTTATTGCCCCTATTATCGCCCCAAATAGGAAGTACAGTATTTTGGTAGTAGTTTTAATCTTGTCTATATTCATTTGTTTTTAAGGTAGTTTAAAAGGATACAGGAGCGCAATCATAAATGGGTATTTAACACAAACTCAACTTATACTGATATTATGATGTTCTTTGCTCCCGTATGCCTTATTAAATTTAATTCTTAGGATAGATGAGGGTGCTTTATTCCTTGGGGAATACCTTTAAAACGTGGTTATTATGAAAGAATATTGCTATTGAAAGTTTGGAGATTTACAATAGAGGTTTTAAAAGTACTGATTTGGTTTATAAAGCACCCAACATCTATACTTGGGGTTGGGGTAATTAACCACAAACTCAATTTAATTGTGGGGATCTAAATCTTCTGTCATTGATTATAGTTTTAGGTTGTAAATAATTTCTAAACTCTGATAGAAATTTTCCATTCTTTTTATCTGGATTCTTTTTGTTTTTTGCGGATTCAATTTCTTCACTAATAGAATCATCAGATTGAAAATTCTTTTTAATGATTGTAAGAGCAAACTCAAGGATATCTGGATGATTCCATAAATCGGTATTTGCCAATGCCTCTATCCTTTCGTTTACAATTGTTTTTTGGGGGGCTTTAAGTTTTGAATAGCAAGATTCTTGTTCCAGATTAAGCATTACTTTTTCGAGTTTTCGTTGTGTCGATAGACTTTTTATGATGTTAACTTCTCTTGTACTACTGAGCATAACAAGCATTCTTCTTTTATTTATTTCCTCTACAGCTTCATCAATCGATTTTCCTTCGTTAAATAGGCTTATTGACCATTCATAGAGGGTAGTTTCATAATTTTCACCTTTAGTTAGATTGGTATGAAATTGATCGATGTTCTCTTTGAGATATTTTAGTATTGAAGCTATAAACCTATTTTTTAGGTTAGTTAATTCAAGATTGTCCATATTTGTATTATTTTGGGTTTTATTAACTTAACTCTATCGCAAATTGCTTTCTTTTTGATCACTTCCTTTATTTTGCTCTGGCGATTCAAAGTCCGATATTAGTTTTTTTATTGAGCGATATGCTCTTTTAATCCTTTTGTCATTAAGTTTTCTATCATGTGTAAGGAATTTTTGTATAGTTCCCGGAGGAATTTTAAAAAACCTATCAAGCCCATTCTTATTGAAAATATCTTGGTATTCGATTAGCCAACTTTCTACAATGAACCTCCGATTTTTTTTCATAAAAACATTCTTTACTTGTTGATTGTTAGGTGTTATTGTTAACGATCCGTATGAAAAGATCATTTAATTAAGATCATTTTTCATTCTAATTACTGAAGGGGAAAAACTATCTCTTATTTAGAGAGAATAATATTTTATCGTTTTCGTTTGTTTTTTTATAAATTTACCTTTTCACCTCAAGCAAATTTACATATTTTATATGAATAATTCACATAAAATATGATAAATGCACACATAAAATGAATTATATATCTAAAAATTTAAACTATTTACTACATAAAACGGGTCTTGGAAAAGATGCTTTTGGCGAAACCGTGGGTCTTAATAGAGGTAATATTGGATCTTATATTGATCAGAAGGCGCAGCCAAAGATTGATACATTGCAGAAAATATGTGCGATTTACAAAATATCTTTGGACGATTTTATTAATACTGATTTATCCAATAATAGTTTGAAACCAAGAAATAACACAAATGATAAAGGACTTAAAAATTATTCTGTTGCTGAAATCATTGAAAGTATGTATATCAGGGATAGAGAGTTTTCTGAAAGTGCCTTATTATGGATGTATATAAAGTTAAAAATTCTTGATGGTAGAATAACGGATGAAGAATTGATTATTGAAAGATTAGAAGAAGTAATGAAGAATAATATTAAGAAAATAGGGAGTACTTAATTTATTCATCTGGAGATGAAATATCATTTTTTAATTTTTCTTTTTTTTGGCTAAGTTCATTTAATTGATTTTCTTTTTTTAATATTTCTTCTTCGAATAAATTCATGAGTGATTTGCTGAGGTCATCTACATCTGATTTGTGTATTAACCCTTGTTTAAAAATATTTTTATATAGCTCGCCTTTTTTGACACCCATTTTTTTAGCTAATTTCTGATTCTTTTTTGTTAGCTACTTTCAGCATTGTTTCTTCTAATTCTTCGTCATATTTTCCTATTTTATTTTTAATATCTTTTTTTAGATCTGGATTGGCTTGGGATGCTTTTAATGCAAAATCTAAGGTATAAGAACGACTTTTATTAATGAAACGAACTAATTCTTTTACTTTGAATTTTAAAAGGAAATTAGAACCTCTATTATAGTAATACTTAATAAAGTAAATTGACAAAGTTGTGCTTAGTATTGATAAACACCCAATTAATAGATGGTACGCAGTAATTGGTAAATCTCTAGGTAATAAAAACCAGATAGTCAGATAGAAAGAAATAAAAAATGATATTGTGTATAAAACTATAACGGCCCGATGTAAATAAACATTAGTTTTTAGTTTCTCCTTTGAATAGAGACAGAAAAAGAGAATTATAAATGAAAATAGAATATAAGGCAATCTTATTCCAAAACCGATTAAAAATATTCTCATACTTCTAAAACCAGCAATTCTATTCTCATCAATTAAGTTGTTCAATTGATAATCTAATATATCAGTTTTAACTGCTTTATTAATTTGAAATTCCTCTAATTGTTGTATGTAATCAAGAGGAGAAATTTTATTTTGTGATAAGGCTTCTTTTAAATCACAAAGCTCGTTGTCTTTGTCGACATGATATTTTTTTATTTTATTCTCAAATTTTTGTTGGTAAGCTGGTTTCTTCGGAAAGCGTATATGTAATAAAGGTGCAGTAAAAATAATCACTGCACCTATCATAATAAAAACTGATAAAAATATTCTTTTACTATCTGTCATCTGGATCTGGTTCTTCATCTTTATCCGAAGCTAATAAGTTCACTTCTTCATTTTCTTCCAAGGAGTCATCTGAACATGCTCCCACGGATAACGCTAAATTTAGTAAAAGAATGCAAACAAAAAACTGTTTTAAAAATTTCGACTGGTTTTTAGTAGTTTTCATATATTATAATTTATTAGGGATTATTAATTAAGTATTTGATTTACAAGTAAAAATAGCCTTATATATCAGAAAAAACACTACTAATTTTCAACTAATTTAATTGTAATTTCGCGGAAATTTTAGGGTAAAATGGGGGATAATACCCGTGTTTTTCATTTAAAAAAGGGTGAAAAAATCAGATTTAATCTGAAAGCAACATTTTTTTTATGTAAACAATTGATTTGAAGTAAATTACAATTCCATTTTAACCTTATTTTGATTATTGTTTTACCGTAAATAGGTTTGCGGAATCTCGTAATATTTATTTAGCTTAGAGATTGAAATGTTTGTATCATAGAGTTGATTAATTATGTTGATGAGTTCTCAAATGAGATTTAAATCTTTAGCTTAGGAAATGGCTTTTTTTAAAGTAACCGTTCGGCAAACTACATCTTGTGCGGTTCACTGAATGGTTACATTAAGTCTAATTTTTCAGCAACAACTTTTATTTTCTTGAATTGGAGGACAGGGAACTGTTCCATATGAACAATAAACACAACAATCTCCTTCGTTCGGTTTTAGAACTTTTTTGCAATTTTCACATTCGTAAAAGAATTGACAAGCATTCGTTGGCATTTCTTCTTCTTTTTTATAACCACAATGCGGACACTTGATTTCTGATTTTAATATGACTTCCATTATTGCTGTTTCTTATCAATTACTTTGTAACCAGTTGAATTGATGGCTTTTTCTATCTCCATTACATTAGTCTTAGTTTGGTCAAATTCCACTATTGCATTTTTGTTTTTATATGATGCATTTGAGCTAATAATTCCATTCAATTTATTCACTTCGCTATTTACATGTTCTTCGCAACCTATACATGTCATACCACTAATTTTAAATTCAGTAGTTTTTATGTCTGATCTCTCAACTACGATTACCTGTTTTTTTTGGTTTGAATAGAAAATTCCTGAATAGTAAGGAAAAACTAACATAATGAGTGCAAATAGAGTTATAATTCCTAAAAAAGTTTTCGATTGTACAAATTTTGGTTTTTCATTTATTTCACAATCACAATCACAATCAATTTCTTTTTTTAACTTTAATTTTTGATACCATGCAAAGGCAAGAACCAAAACCGTAAGTCCAATTAGATAAGGTCTAAAAGGCTCTATCCAAGAAAAAGTTGAGACAATTCCACTTGTACCTGCAATAAGAGCTAGAACCGGTGTTATGCAGCATAAAGAAGCTGCAATTGCAGTTAATAAACCTGCTCCAATTAATTTGTTTTCGCTTTTCATGTTGTTTCTAAAATTTTATCCTTATCGAGTATTTCAAAGAAGGGATACAGAAATTTTTCATATTCTACCGTTAATGAGTAAAAAATTGTTTGGGCTTCTCTTTCCGTTTCAATGAGATTTCGGTCTTTCATTTTTCTCAAATGTTGTGAGATAGCGGATATATTCATTTCAAGAATATCACTCAAATCACAAACACACAGTCTTTTTTGATCAAAAAAAAGGTAAAGAATTTTTAATCTAGTGTTGTTCCCAACTAAGGAAAGCCCATTGGATAGGTAATCAAATGTTTCATCTAATAAAGCTACGGTTTCTTTACACCGATTTATTTGTTGGATATCTGCTCGTTGTCGTATGCAAGAATTATTTTTCATATGACAAAGTTACAGTTATTTATTATTTAAGCAAATACTTAAATAAGATTAATAATATTAGCTGAAACAATTTATTCCAGAACGCTAGAGACAGTCTATTAAAACAGCGACTATTCATCTAAAACCTTTAGAATTCTTGACTAGTTATAATAATTTATAGCAACTTAAATATATATTCGTCATGAAATTGGTTTACCAGATATAAAGGAAGGGTATTTACTAGTAAAAATTGCAAGGCTATATAGTTAGCTAGTTATTTAATACTGCTCCCAATTGTTAAGCAGCAGCTCATATAATCGATTCGTCTTATACTCTTGTATTCTATGCAGTATGTCTTTAAGCCAGTTGTATGGATCAATATCTTCTTGCTAATTCTTGAATTCATTTTTCCTTACACATATTCGTAATTTTTGCAGGTACATTCTAGAAATGGAAATCCCTTTCTCAATATTACTGAAATCGTTAAGGTTGGACTCTCCTATTGTCTGGATTTCTTCCTTGTAGTCATTTAAAATTTGATCAATTAATTTATGCAAAATATTTAAGGTTTTAAAGTTTGTGGTTTAGTTCTTCATTACCGATGTATGGGTAAGATCTTCTTCGTGTTTATTTGTAGGTTTGAGGAAGACCAGAATCCCTAAGGCGCCTAGAACAATACTTCCAGCAATTATAAATGGATAATAAAAACCGCCTGCGACTAGCCAAGTTCCCAACACCGGACCTAAAATTTGACCAATGCTATTTGTCGAACTTTGTATGGATATATTCCTGCCGGTATTCTCTTTTGAAATTAAGGAAACGGCTGATAGTAAGTTAGGTGTAATCATAGCACCACCAGCGGCAAAAATGACAATGAGGCTATATACTATCAATTCATTTGTGAAAAAAGGAAAAATGATTAGGGCTATTCCAGATATAATCAGCCCCAATGCAATCTGTTTTTTGGTGGACAATAACTTTTCGCCATAACTAGCAAAAATGGGTTGCAGAACTGCCATTACCAAACCACATAGCATAAATCCTATACCTACCTGACTGCTGTTAAATGCCAATTCATCTTTGCCGTAAATAGAAAATACCGTTTCAAAAAGTGTTACTACAAATTGCATTACGAAAGAGAGCAGTAAGAGTGCCACAAAATATTTGCTAAGAGTAATACTAAATTTGATTTTCTGAGTTGTAAACTTGCTGACTCTGGTTGTGTTTTTAAGTCGCTTTAATACTACAAGAAAAACGATAAACCCTAACAAGGCTGCAAACAGAAATGGAACCGAAAAACGATCTAAGTGCAACTGCCCTATTGCGTATTCTAAATGCAAATTGGTTTGAGAAAGAAACCCACCAATTACAGGTCCAAAAATAACACCAGAACTTACGGCTACACCAGACCAAGCCATAATCTTTGTTCTACGTTTTTTGGACGTTATATCACTTAAATAAGCATTGCTTACAGGAATAACGGAAGAAGTGAAAACACCTCCAAAAATACGGGCTATATAAAGCATTGTAAGAGAAGTAGCCAAACCAGTAAGTAATTGCATCACAACAAAGCCTAAAAGACCAATTATAATAATGGGCTTACGACCGTACCTGTCTGAGAGTTTTCCCCAAACCACAACAAATATCAACTGGAATAGCGGATATATACTTGTTAATAGACCAACATGAAAATTGATCAAATCGGTATCTAGATTAGCTTTTAGAGCCAATCTTTCGGTGTAGTAAGGAAGGGTAGGTAATAGAATACCATACCCAAGCATTACTACGAATAAACTCAATAGCATTAAAAATATCCTATTGAGTTTCTCTTTCTTCTCCATTATTTTCCCCCAATTTTTCGTTTCAATAACTGAGCATTAATAGCCACAATGATGGTACTAAGACTCATAAAAACAGCTCCTACAGCTGGCCCTAAAACAAATCCGGATGAATAAAGTACACCAGCAGCTAACGGAATGGCAACTACATTATATCCCGTAGCCCAGATTAGATTCTGAATCATTTTGTTATAGGTTGCTTTTCCAAATAGAATTAGATTGGCAATATCTTGAGGGTTACTGTTTACCAAAATAATATCTGCTGTCTCAGCTGCTACATCAGTACCTGAACCAACAGCAATACCTACATTTGCTTTTGCTAACGCTGGCGCATCATTTACACCATCACCAGTCATTGCTACAAACTCACCTTTTATTTGTAGTTCTTCTATTATTTCTACTTTTTGATGTGGTAAAACTTCAGCGTAATAGCCATCTAAACCAAGCTTTTCACTCACAGCTTTGGCTGTCTTTTCATTATCACCTGTAGCCATTAAGACTTTGATGTTATTCTTCTTAAACACCTTAATTGCATCAGCAGATTCTGGTCTTATTTCATCGGAAAGAGCAATGTATCCTGCTAATTTCCCGTCTATCAATATAAAAACTACTGTCTCAGCAGCATCACTATAGGCATCTTTTGGGATGTCTATTTTTTCATCTCTTAAATAACCAGGACTAACCACCTTAACCTGTTTACCTTCAACATTGGCCTCTACACCTTTACCAGTAATGGCATTGAAATTTTCTGGATTGGGAATGGTAATGTTATCTTCTTTTACTTTTTTGATAATCCCAACAGCTATTGGATGTTCAGAACTCTGTTCCAATGCACTTGAAAGTCTCAAAATTTCTTTGGGTGAATATTCTTGGTTAACCGATTCAACTCTTGTGACACCAAAATCACCTTTTGTCAATGTTCCTGTTTTATCAAACAATAAAGCTGATATTTTTCGGGATTCCTCAAAAGCTGTTCTATTTCTAATCAATAATCCATTTTGAGCAGATACTGCAGTCGATATAGCAACTACTAATGGAATGGCAAGACCAAGTGCGTGTGGACAGGCAATAACCATAACCGTTACCATTCTTTCCAATGCATAAACAAATGGAAAGCCCAATATGAGCCAAACAGCTAATGTTCCAAAACCAATAGCCAATGCAATATAAGTCAACCATTTTGCAGCTCTATCAGAAAGGTTTTGCATTTTAGATTTTGTTTTCTGAGCCTCTTCAACCATAGTGATTACTTTGTTGAGATAGCTATCTTTCCCTGTATGCTCAACCTTAACCTTTAAGGTGCTATTACCATTTACGGAACCACCAATTACTTTATCATTTTCATCTTTCTTGACAGGTTTGGATTCACCTGTGAGCATTGATTCGTTTAAATAACTGGAACCATCTACTATAATTCCATCAGCAGGCACCTTTTCACCTGGTTTTACTAAGATGACATCATCTTTTAACAAATCTTCCAAAGGGATGTCTTCAATATTGTCACCCTTTACCCTATGGGCTTCTGCAGGCATCATACTTACTAAAAGTTGTAAGGCCTTTGAGGCCCCTAATACACTTTTCATTTCTATCCAATGGCCTACTAACATTATGGCAATTAACGTTGCCAATTCCCAGAAAAAATCCTCACCCTTTAACCCAAAAACTGTTGCAGTACTGTAAAAATATGCGACACTAATAGCCATAGAAATTAGGGTCATCATTCCTGGCGAACCTTTTTTGACTTCAGACCAAAACCCTTTTAAAAATGGCCATCCACCATAGAAATATACTACAGTTGAAAGCGCAAATAGGATGTACGGGTTTCCAGGAAGCAGAAATTCGTAGCCAAAAAAATCTTGAATCATTGGTGATAAGAACAATATTGGAATGGTAAGGATTAGAGTGACCCAAAATCGTTTCCGGAAATCTGCAATCATCATTTTATGATGATCGTGTCCCATTTGTCCGTGACCAGGATTATGACCAGAATGGTCACCACTTCCGTGATTCATTTTAGAATGATCTTCTTTTTTTTGTTTCATTTTTGAATGGTCCATTTTAGAATGATCCATTGCTTCGTGATTGTGATGTTCGTGATTTTCCATTGTATTGTTCTTTTAGTGTTATCGTAATTTTTTCCTCATAGCCTCTGATATATTATCTGCATAAACTCCGTAGGCATCGACCAATGTACCCTTAATACCATCTTTTGATGATATGGCATACAGTACACTATTGTCATCGGTACTGCTCATTCCCTCAAAACGATGGGTTTCATCGACTTTAAAATCTTCAGGTTTAATTTCTATTTTAAGTGAGGCACATTCCAAACAGGTAGGCTTTAGATTAAAATCGTAACTATAACCTCTTTGTTTTAAATCGTTTATTGCTTCGGAAAGCGTATCGTAATTTTTCATTTTTATTTATAAGTCATTGTAAAATAACTGCCATCGGCCTCGGTAAACTTCTGAAATGTCAAAAGACCATCATTGTTTAATTGCTCAATAACCGAATAGTTGAGTTGCTTGATGCGGATACCCAATGCATAGGCCTTAATGTTTATTTTTGATATGATTTGTGTATTTTCTTTGTCGGTTTTCAATTGGCGCTCATATATTTTAATGAGGCTTTTAGAACCAAAAAAGTTTAGTAAGCCAGAATCAAAACTCATTTCAAGTTCAATGTCTTTTAGATTATCTAAGTCATATAGTTCAGTAAAGTTTGTGGTTGAACTATTGATTTCGGTTTCTTTAGAATTTGGTTTTGCAAACGGAAAAGCCATTACCATAATCCTTGTTTCATCAGGTTTACAGCTATAGGTCGTTGTGTATTTTTCTGTAGGTTTTTTTTCTTTATCGAACAATTCCGTTACGACTTCAATTTGATAATATCCATTTTTCTCTATTATTTTTCCTGCCTCAAAAGTCTGCTTGTTAAGCAACAAATTATCTTCATCAAAATTTTCGCGTGCTACTGTCCTGCCTGAAATTTGCCCAATGAGCATTTCAGTTTGCCCATTTATCGAGAAGTTGAAAAGGATAAAAAATAGTATGTAGCTTGGTTTTATCATATATGATGCATCAATTTCTTAACCTCTTTCGCCATAACATCACTCAGGTCTATTGCATTTGAGGGGTGTGGAATGGTATTACAGGTAACTATTTTTTCCACGCCCGAATCTACCAAGTCCTGATAGGCATTGCCCGAGAATACAGCGTGAATGCCAACACATATTGGTGGTTTCATTCCAGCTTTTTTAAGATGACCTACAGTTTCAATCATTGTACGGGCTGTTGATATGATATCATCAACTAAAATGGGTGTGGCATTTTTATATTTATCTACATCTGGCACCGAAACTTCTACATCTCTATCACCGTGGCGCACTTTCTGTAATACGGTAAATGGTGCGCCTGCATTTTTTGCAACTTCTGAAACCCATTGCTCACTTTCGGAATCGGGACCAATCAATACTGGATTTTCAATATTTTCTTGTATCCATTTTGAAATATCATCGGCAGCGTGAATCACTTTATTTAGAATTTGATATACTTCGCCCAAAGAACTTATTCTGTGCAAATGGGGGTCTATGGTAGTAATACTATCTGCGAATCCAGAAATCAGTTTTCCGAAATACGAAGAAGTAACTCCTTCACCCTCATTAAATACTTTGTCTTGTCGCATATACGCTAAATAAGGTGCTACCAAACAGGTACACATTGCGCCCAGCGATTTTGCGGTGTGGCTTAAAAAGTATAGTGGTAATAATTTTTCATCGGGTTCGTGTAGCGTGCAGACCAAGACCACACATTTATCCTTTACATCAGATAATATGCGCGTATAGGATTCCCCATCTGGGAACTTTCGTAAGGTGGTCTTTCCCATTTCGGCATCCATTTTTGTTGCCAGAAGTTCTGTGAGGTCTTCATTTCCTGGAAGACTGAATAGTATTGTTTTCATTGTAATTATTTTATGGTTATTATATCGTTATGGCTGTTTTTATATTCCAATGCATAATTTAATTCGCCCTGTGATTCTGCAAAAAGAGTGTACAGCAATTGGTCTTTATTAATTTTTTCGTTTAAATGGACATTCAATAAAATTCCTGCAGACTTGGATTGAGGTGCACCTGAGAGTTTTGCAAGCTTCGCTATCTTTCGATTGTCAATACGCTGCAAAACCCCTGAAGAATCTGCTCTGATTTCTATTTTATAAGGTGCTAAAACAGGCTGCGTAAAACGTCCCTGGGCTTTACAAATGGCAAGGAATTTTTCATAAGCCTTTCCAGAATCCAATAATTGTAAAGCAGTTTGGCGACCAGTATCCAATGTCACCTTACCTGAAAGCTCAAGTAGTTCACCTGCCAACAACACAACGCGTTCTTTTAGGTCTTTGGGTGCGTTTTCTTCATTTTTCAGAACGTTTAATATGTCTATGGCTTCTAAAGTTGGACCAATACCATAACCCACGGGCTGTGAGCCATCCGTAATTATCACTTTTACATTGAGACCTACGGCATCACCAACGGTTTCCATATGGTTTTGTAATTTTTCAGCCATTTCCATACTTCTCACCTTGGCTGTTTCACCCACAGGAATATCAATAACGACGTGTGTGGAACCTGCAGCGGCCTTTTTAGACAATACCGAGGCTATGAGTTGGCCTTCGCTATCGATATCCAATGCTTTTTCAATTTTTATAAGTACATCATCCGCAGGACTTAGTTGTGCAGTACCACCCCAAACAAAACACCCGCTTTCCTGTTTTACTACGGTCTCTATCTCATCAGCGGAAAGTGTAACGTTGGTAAGTACTTCCATTGTGTCTGCTGTACCTGCGGGGGAAGTAATGGCTCGGGACGATGTTTTAGGCATCGTAAGTCCATAAGCAGCAACTATGGCCACTACCAATGGTGTGGTTCGGTTTCCGGGTAATCCGCCTATACAATGTTTATCTACTACTATTTTTTTGTTCCAGTTTAGTTGCTTACCTGAAGCAATCATAGCTTTGGTGAGGTTGGATATTTCATCAATGTCCATTCGATCACCTGCACAAGCAGTAATAAATGCTGAAAGATGGATGTTAGAATAGTCGCCTTCTACGATGTCTGTTATAATTTGATTATAGGCATCGTAATTGAGCTTTTGATTATAAATTTTTGCCCGAACGTGACTTAACGACTCGATAGGCTCTAAATGCGAAACGTAAAGCGTATCGTTTTCGAACACCTTCAGTTTTTTTGCAGCAGCATCGGACAGTCCAATTTCATTGGGTAGTAGAATATCAGAATTTAAAACGTTGAGGCTTGCAATGATTGAGGCGGTTGCGGTCGAAACTCTAATTCTGGTCAATGCCTCAAACCCTTCTGATATACAGACATGGCAGTCCTCACGCATATAGACCACGTTTTCATTCTGAGTATAAATGCCAAGATGTTTGTATTTTAGGATATTTGAATGTTGTTCCATAATTTATTGCAGTGTTGCGGTTTATTCTATTTCTTCGATGCTATATAATTGTGGAATTTGAGCATTCCAACCATACGTGTCTGTTATACCCTTTTGTAATGCTTCCGCGCTTTCTTTTTCACCATGAACAATAAAAATTCGTTCGGGCTTGTTTTCTATCATACTCATCCAATCCATAAGTTCTTTATGGTCTGCGTGTGCTGAGAGCCCTTCAATTTCGGCGACTTCCATATGAAATGGCACCCATTTTCCATAAACTTTGAGTTTCTTGTCGCCTTCCAACAATTTTCTACCACGAGTTCCTTCAGCTTGATACCCTACAAAAAGCAAGGTGTTATTTGGATTTTGAGCCTGTGTTTCAAGATAGTTCAGCATTCGACCTCCCGTTAGCATTCCGCTTCCTGCAATCACGATTTTAGGTGCATTGTCGATCCGTAGTTCCATAGTTTCGCGATAGCTGCTAACTACCGTGAAATTTGAACACATCTGATCACATTCATTTTCATCTAGTCTATGCCAATCTCTGGTGCGATGGAACAATTCCAACACATTAGCACCCATTGGACTGTCCATTATCATTTGCACTCTTGGAATTTTATTTTCTTTTAATAACCTCCAAAAAATGAGCATCATCAGTTGGGCACGTTCTACCGAAAAACTTGGGATAAACAGGCTACCACCCCTTTGTATAGTATCGTTTACTAATTTTTCTATTTTTGGAATAGCCTCTACTTCGTCAGGATGAAATCTTCCCCCATAAGTGGATTCTATGAATAATACATCAACCTTCTTCGGTCTTAAAGGCGGATAGAGCAGCAAGTCGTCGGTTCTCCCTATATCACCTGAAAAAACAAAGCGTTTACCACGTACATCGAGTTCAATGTATGTGGCGCCAAGAATGTGTCCGTTGTATTGAAACCGCACTTTCACGTCTTTGAGAATCGGTAGCCATTGTGAAGGCGGCACCGCTTTGAAATGAGGGATGGTTTTTTCTACATCCTTTAAATTATAGAGTGGTTCAGCAGGATTGTGCTTGGAATAGCCTTCTTTATTCGCACGTTCGGCTTCCTGTTCCTGTATCTTTGCGCTATCGTTTAGGATGATTTTTGCAATATCCAACGTAGGATTGGTACCAAAGATGGGACCTTTGAAACCTTGTTTAACCAATCTCGGTAAATATCCTGTATGGTCCATATGACCGTGGGTAAGAAGTACCGCATTGATTTCTGAAACTTCAACTGGTGGATACTCCCAGTTTTTGAGACGTAACTCCTTTAGTCCTTGAAATAGACCACAGTCTATTAATATTTTTCTATCGCCAGTGTCCACAAGGTACTTAGAGCCAGTTACGGTTCCCGCAGCACCTAAAAAGTGGATATTTATTTTAGTGTTGTTCATTTATCTTGTTATTTTACATAGTTCTTCAGAATCTTCCAAAATCTTTTTATGTCTTGATTTTTCAATTCCTACTTGATTTAATAAATCTGGATTATGATGTACTTCTTTACAGAGCACAATCCCAGTATCGAGTAACATTGTTTTCTCTCGTTTTGTAATTGTTGTTAGTGCGGTGAGTGGATGCAGACCAGATTGGTCTATTCTATCTTTAAGACCATTCCCTCTTGGGTAATCCCAACTGGTTAAAAGCAATCCTACACATTTTCCATATTGTATAGCATCAGTTGTAAAGCGGGTGTTAGTGTACACCCCACCTTGATGAAATTTTGTTTCGTGACCTTTTTGGCGTTCCCATTGTTTTTCAACATCAATAAATCTTGATTGGATATATAATGGAATTTTTACATTACAAACTCGTCCTTGGTCACTATGATATTTACATTCAATCATATAATGTTTATCGTCTTTTTGGGCAATTACATCTATTTCGTGTTTCACGCAATTTCCTTGAACTATCACACCAACCTCTGTATCAAAATCTTCGTGTTCCATTATTTTACCTATTAATTTTTCAAATGGAAAACCAGAAGGACCCAATTCCATAATAGCTTTTTTGAGTTTGTATTTTGATGCACTTACTCTTGATTTACCTTTGAGCATTTTAAAAGCTATTTGATATATTTTTTTAGTCGTCATGCCATCGTAAATAATTCTTTCAATGTTTTCAGCTATATCATCAACTACCTTTTTATTAGCACCAGCTTTCTCTAATGAGTATATCAATTTTTCAATTTGAAAAACTGCTTTATCTCCATTTGCTTTTATTATATGTATTTTATTCATTGATATGTATTTTTTTGATATTAGCTAAGGCAAATACGATTAGGAAAAAACTTAAAAATATTTCGAGCATAACAACGAATTTGGCGATTTCAGAAACAGGTGTAATGTCACCATATCCAACTGTTGAAAAGGTAATTACACTAAAATAAAAGAAATGGTATAGATTGTATATGTAAGAATTTGAATAGTCAGGAACGCCATCAAATGCTGTATTGCTGAACTGGAAAAGACAAGTGAAATCGGTTGCAAAAGAAAAAATACTGATAATTAGTATTAATCCAAAGACCCATAACAATCGCTCTAATGAGTGACAAATTTTCATAAGCTTTGAAAGTTGCTTCAAGGTAGTTACAGTAATCACTATAGTTTTTCCTAATGCAGCGACGGCAATTATGATATGAAACGGTAAAGTGCTATGGTCGATTATTGACATTAAAATGACATATAATAAGGATATTCCTAAAATTGTAATTATAGGCAAAGCCGTTTTTCCAAAGAGCAATTGATAAAAAGGTTTTTCTTGAATATGTTTTAAGCTATCAGGCATGTTAATGTGTTTTATATGTGCATGGTCATTACAGGAAGAGTAGAATGATTGGTAACTCCTTCAGCAATACTTTTTGAAAACAAACTTAAAAACCCTGTTTTGCCGTGTGTAACCATTGCTATTAAATCTGTGGGGTGTTGTTTTAGAAACGTATTGATACCTTTTTCAACAGAGGGTTCATTATACACAGCCATTGAATAGTTTTTCAACTCTGGAAAGTTTCGCAACATTTTTTCAATAGGGTCTAGACCAAGTTTAATATTATTGAAATCTGTCTCTGTATTAATACGTAACAAGTGGATACGAGCTTCACATTTATTGGCAATGGAAATAACCTGTTTAAGAGTATCAGTTATGTCTTCTTCAAAATTTGAAACAAATGCGATATTCTTAAAAGGAAAGTTGACTTCTTCATCTTTTACAACAATTACTGGGGCGTTGGCTTTTCGTACTATTTGCTCAACATTACTTCCGGTTATTTCTCTAATAACACCTTTGGTTCCGCTACTTCCTGTAATGATAAAGTCGTGATGATAATGACCTGAATGGTCTAAAATATCACCCTGACCTGCATCAAATTGTAAAAAATTGCGACACTTTAATCCTTCACGCTCAGCTGTTTTTTCCAATTCTCGTAAAGCCGATTTTACTTTACCTATTTGCTTTAAAGTTTCAGGATATCGTTTTTCTTTTTCTTTATCCAGTTTTACCCAATCTACAGGGGTTTTCATAAGGTGTAAAAAGTGAATTTCAGAAGTATATAACTTGGCCATTTCAATGCCTAGTTCCGCTGCTTTATTGCAGTTTTCTGAAAAGTTTGTGGGCACTAATATGTTTTTCATTTTTAGATGGTTTATAGGTTTATATTTTTTTTAATATATGGTAACTTCATTTCCAGAAATTACTTTGTCTTCAAAACAATTTAAGTTGTATATGGTTGTATCCGCGATATTTTTTAATGCGGTTTCGGTTAAAAAAGCTTGATGGCTGGTGATGAGAACATTGTTGAAGGTCATCAATCTTGCAATGACATCATCTTGTAAGATGTTATCTGAGTGATCTTCAAAAAACAGACCCTCTTCCTCTTCATACACATCCATCCCGAAATACCTAATCTTGCTAGACTTTAACCCTTCAATAACCGCCTTGGTGTCAACTAGACCACCTCGACTGGTGTTAATGAGCATCACTCCTTCTTTCATTAATGCTATGTGTTCTGTGTTTATTAAGTGCTTTGTTGACGGTGTTAATGGAACGTGCAAGCTAATTATATCTGCTTGCTTGCAGATAGTAGTACAGTTGGTATAAATGACATCATATGAATCTATCAGGTTCTTGTCTTCAGCAACATCGTGAGCCAATATTTTACAGCCCAAGCCGTGAAGTATTTTTATGAGTACTGCACCTATTTTTCCTGTTCCGATGACACCAACTGTTTTACCATTTAGGTCAAATCCTGTTAGTCCGTTAAGTGAGAAATTCTGTTCTCGAATTCTATTGTGTGCTCTTATTATCTTTCTGTTTAGGGTTAAAATGAGTGTCAGGGTATGTTCTGCAATAGCATATGGTGAATAGGCTGGAACCCGAGCTACTTTCACCCCTAGTTCATCAGCTTTTGTAAGGTCAACGTGATTGAAACCTGCTGAACGCAATACGATATATTCAATCCCTTGTTGGTACAACTCATCTAAAACTTCAGCTGAGGCATCGTCGTTTGAGAATAGCGCTATGGCTTGAGAACCTCTTGCTAATCTCGCTGTTTCTTTGGTAAGCCTGTATTCCAGAAAATTCAACTCGTGCTTTCCGTTGTTTGCTTTAACAAGGGAAGGCTTATCAAATTTGTGTGTACTGAATATTGTTGTTTTCATATCTTAATAATTTATGAACTAAAAAGCTCTAATAGATCCCGTAACTCTTCATCTATATGATGCTGTTTTACAACACCTTGAAAAGGTGTTGTGCAAATCATATTGTTATAGAGTCCTACCATTACATTTTTAGAACCTCGCAAAAGCACTTCTACAGATGCAGCGCCAAGTCTTATTCCTAACATTCTGTCAAAAGCTGATGGGTTTCCTCCACGTTGAACGTGTCCTAATCTTGTAATTCGTAAATCGACATCTGGGTTGACTTCCTTTATTTTGGATGCAACTAAGTCTGTACCTATTTCATCACCTTCAGATACTACGATTAAGAATGCATCTTCACTATCGTAATTTTTAACTTTTTCTAACAAGTACGTTAAGTCCTGTGTGCTTTCAGGAATAAGAATCCCATTGGCGCCAACAACTAATCCCGAATGGATACCTATATAGCCAGAATCCCTTCCCATTACTTCTACAATGAATACGCGGTTATGGGATTCGGCCGTATCTCGTATTTTATCAATATTTTCAATAGCAGTATTTACAGCAGAATCAAAGCCAAGGGTGTAATCTGTTCCTGCAAGATCATTATCAATGGTTCCTGGAATACCAATAAATGGGATGTCACATATTTCTGAAAAAGCAAGTAAACCTTTAAAAGTGCCGTCGCCACCAATAGCTATCAAAGCATCTATTTGGTTTGTCTTTAGGGTCTGTAATGCTTTTTTACGACCTTCTAAAGTCATAAAACGCTCACTTCGTGCGGTTTTTAAGATGGTGCCGCCTCTATGTGTTATTTTCTGTAAATCGCGCGACTTCAATTTTGTGAGGTCATTATCAATCAATCCTTCATACCCTTTCTTAATACCACTTACTTGGATATTATGAGTTTCGGCTGCTTTGGTAATGGCATATAAGGCAGCATTCATTCCCTGACTATCACCTCCTGAGGTAAATACACCTATATGTTCAATTTTATTATTACTCATTGGTTATAGTTTTCATTAATGTGTTATCAGAAACAGAAAAGTCTTGGATTGTGTTCCATACAAATTCTGCTTCTTTTAGAAAAAATTGATGGTCACCATCAGAAGAGGGAACTACTTTTGAGTTTTTATATACTTCTGATAATCTTACGGCATTTTCAAATGGTGCGGTAGTGTCTTTTTTCCCATGGATAAAAAGCACTTTTTTATCGCTGGTGTTTTTGGCTATCTTATGTAAATTGGTCTTTAAAATCACTTCAGTAAGTGAATAGTAATAACTCATCCAATGATGTTTTTTTGCATCCTTATAAACATCATCTGTTAGATTATCTGGCTTGAAAGCATGTGTCATAAAAATAGGATGAACCATACAAACATATTTTGAAAACTTGCTTGCTGAAATCCTATCTACAAAAGAATGTGTGGACATAATTTTCTTAAATTCATCGGCATCTTTATAAACAGGAATACCTATTAATATTCCTGCCTTGAACCAAGTTGGCTGTTTTTCCAGTAGGGCTAATGAAATTATAGCTCCCATAGAATGTCCAGCAATGGTCGTTTTTCCATCATTGAACCCTTCCTTATTTAGAACCAATTCTATAGCTTGCAGTTGACTTGAAAGAGAATAATCGCTTTTTGGTTTTGGCGAATCACCAAAACCAAGAAGGTCAATAAGAAGTAATGAATGTGTTTTGGTAATGTGGTCTAATTCACGTTTCCAATAATTTAAAGAACCTGTTAAACCGTGTAGTAAAACAAGTTTGTTTTCGCCAGAACCTACTACTTCGTAGTTCAAGAGTGTTTTGTTGGCATCGTAGGCTGGTTGCTGACTAATCTTATAATGCTGATAGCTAGCTATGGCTACCACAGGAAAAATGAACAATATGGATATGATTAGAAATGTCATTGCTTTGAACTCAATTTAATATTCGTTTTCTCTGTAATACCATAAAACCTATTGAAGACTACACAAGCGGTTAAATCCCCCGTTACGTTAACAGCTGTCCTAAACATTCCTAACAGTCTTTCTACGCCTATAATGATAATAATGCCTTCTGAGGGTATACCAACGCTACTCAGTACTGAAGCTAGAATAACTACACCGCCACCTGGTATAGCAGGTGTGCCAATGGATGCCGCCACAATGGTTACGATGACCACAATGATGTTTAGCAAACTCATCTCTAAGCCATAGGCTTGAGCAATAAAAAGGGTCGTTATAGTTTGATAGAGTGCAGTACCATCCATATTAACGGTTGCACCAATAGGAATGATAAAATTGCTGATGGTCTTATCCACTTCAAGTTCTTCTTCAGCAGTTTGTAATGATAATGGCATTACTGCCGCAGAACTCGTGGTTGAGAAGGCCAATAATTGGACATCCTTTATTTTTTTAAGGAATTGAAACGGATTTGACTTTCCAAGCAGGGCAACTAAGCATAAATAAAAAATCACTAGTAGCAGAAGACCAAAAAGTACGACTCCAACATAGTATGTTAGACCAGATAAAGAACTTAGTCCAACACTAGAGGTAAGCTGAGCCATAAGACCAAAAACGGCAATAGGTACTAGAAGCATTGACCATTTTACTACCGTCATACAGACTTCCTGTATGGCACTTAAAAGAAGCTTTACTGGGCGCAGTAAAGTATTTTCAAGTGATAGCACAGCTACACCAATAATGATTGTGAAAATCACAATACTTAACATTTCACCACTTACCATTGACGCCAAAGGGTTTTCAGGAAGCAAATTTGATATAGCATCTGGTATATTTTCAAGTCCAAATGATAGTTCGGTGTCTTCTGAATTGGCGGAGGTTATATCGTTGTGCTCAGATAACGCCTGTTGGTGCAAAAAGCGTCCTGGATTGAAGAGTTGAGAGATAATAGTGCCTATACTTACTGAAACGATAGTTGTACCCAGAAAATAAAGCAACACACCACCACCAAGTTTTTTAAGGTTCTCCTTATCATTACTTGCGATACCTGTGATGATGGATGCTACAATTAACGGAATCATAATCATCTGTACGAGCTTGAGAAACAGTACACCAGGAAGTGCAAGCCAATTCCCTGCCACATCAGCAGTTTCTTTAGATATCAATCCATTTTGAGGGCTTAAGAGCAAACCAAACCCAACACCTAGAAACAAGGCGATGATTACTTTGAGCCATAGGCGGTTTTCTACCAGTTTTACCAGATAGTCGTTTAGTGATTTAAGTGATTTTATCTCTGTATCAAACATTTTCTGTGTTGTTATGCAATGCTAATTTTTGAATTCAAATAAACGCTTTGAACCAACTTCAATAGTTCGACACCTTCACCAAAAGGTTTCTGAAAGGCCTTTCTTCCCATTATCAATCCAGAGCCGCCAGCTCTTTTATTTATGACAGCTGTGGTTACGGCTTCGGTTACATCTGTTTGTCCCTTAGAACCACCACCCGAATTAATCAATCCTATTTTACCCATATAGCAATTTGCCACTTGCAACCTGCATAAATCAATGGGGTGATTCGTGGTGAGCGTTTCATACATTTCGTCATTATATTTACTGAAATCGATATTTTTAAAGCCAAAATTATTCGTTGGTAATTTTTGTTTAATGATATCAGCTTGTATGGTGACGCCTATATGATTTGCCTGTCCGGTTACATCGGCAGCAGCGTGAAAATCTTCTTTCTCTGTTTTGAAAGCTTCGTTTCGGGTGTAGCACCACAAGATGGTTGCCATTCCCAAATTATGGGCTTCTTCAAAAGCTTCTGAAATTTCTTTAAGCTGTCTATTGCTTTCTTTTGAACCAAAATAGATAGTTGCACCAATGGCAATTGCCCCCATATTCCAAGCGTCCTTTACTTTACCAAATAAAGTTTGGTCATATTTGTTGGGGTAGGTTAGTAGTTCATTATGATTAATTTTTACAATGAATGGTATTTTGTGGGCATACTTCCTTGAATTTAAACTCAATACCCCAAAGGTTGATGCCACCCCATTACAACCAGCTTCTATAGCCAGTTTTATAATATTCTCTGGGTCAAAATAATCCGGGTTTTTATAGAATGAGAAAGCAGCACTATGCTCAATACCTTGATCTACAGGAAGAATACTTAAATATCCTGTACCTCCTAGGTTTCCGTGACTATATAATTGAGTAAGACTTCTCAGTACCTGTGGATTTCGATTACTGCTAGTAAAAACCTTATCAAGACTTTTATCACTTGGTGTCTGTAATTCGTCTTTTGTTATTTTTTCACAAACGTGATTTAAGTAGAAATCAGCCTTATCGCCTAGGTTTTGAGTTATGTTTTCGTATGTACTCATAGCTTGTAGTTTATGGTTTTAAAAAATCATTTTTTACGTTGAAGAATTTTACAACATCCTTCCAAAGTTTTACTTCTTCTATATCGGTAAATCCTGCTTTTCTTAAGTTTTCGCCTGTTTTACGATTAATATTATCGCCTATTATGTTTAATGGTATAAAATTGAACCAATCCATAAGAGCGCCTAAAATCTTGCCGTTACTTCTAACGTGTTCAAGCATAATTAGCTGCCCATTTGGTTTTAACACCCTCTTAATTTCTTGTAAACCTTTTATAGGATTTGGAACAGAACAGAACACACAACTAGTGACTACTGTATCAAAGGTGTTATCCTCAAAATCCAGATTTTCTACATCCATTTCCATGAAGTTCGCCATTGGTAGTTCTTTTCTGTATTTTGCTTTTGCCTTTTCAAGCATATTCTTACTAAAATCAATAGCGGTTAAATCTATATCACGGTTGTAAAACCTTAAATTTTTACCTGTGCCGACTCCTACTTCAAGAGTTTTTCCATTTACTTGTTCAATTAATTTTTTCCTCCATTTATCAAATCCACTTGTACCCATTGGCTTTTGCAAAAGGTCAAAGTAACTTGCAATCCTGTTATAGCGTTTTTTTATTTTTTCATTGGTATTCATTCGCTTTTCTTTATAAAATAGATAAGCTCTGATTTGTTTTTAAAATAGATTTTGAACCATCTTTTTCTATTCCTGTGAGCGCTCTAATAGCATCGATAGTTTCAGGTATAACAATAGCTTGGTTATCGACGATGTAGGCATAAAAAAGCTCATCACCCTGTACCTTTAGCATATCTTCCCAAAGTGCTACTTCGTACATATCGCCCCAAGGCCGTCCCATATCCAAGAACATTTCTTTAATAGTATTGTTTGAAACCAACCCCTGGTCATAACGAATTAGTTTGATTCGGCTAGAAGTTTTAAATGCGTTCAATACCTCTTCCTTGGTTGCTTGCTTTTTTAATTTCACATTCCAATAGTGCATATGACTTAAGGTTTCAGGTACTTTCACCGCCGAAGTAATCACATCCAATTCTGGGTCAACGCTTTTAGCATCCGGACCTTGATGGCTCGGGATATCTTTTTCCGGCACCATCGTATTCATAATACCACCTAGGTGGCTTTCCCAAGGGTCAGTAGCTCTTCTTAAAAGTGTTCCTCTTGCATAATCAAGTAAGTCAGCTCTTTTTAACGCTGTTAACGTTCTCAGTATAGAAGTTGTATTGCAAGAGACTACTCTGGTTGCATCCCTGTTTAGAGCAGATTCATAATTATTTTCGGCACTAAAGGAATGTCCCGTAGTTTCGTGTTTCTCTCCACCGTGCAATATAAATTTGATGTTCTGTTCTTTATAGATTTCCACATTTTTTGCGGCAATCTTTTTGGGGGTACAATCCACAACGAGGTCTGAATTCTTTAAAAGGTCTAGCATATCGCCTTTTACCGATATTCCTTCAGATTCCATTTTATCAGCAGCGTCTTGAGTTGCTGCATAAATGTCATATTCCTTTCTTACGGCATTTTGAATGCGCCAATCGCTAATGACATCACATACTCCTGAGAGGTTCATATCGTTTTGTAAGTTGATGGCATCTGCCACTCTCTTTCCGATAACTCCGTATCCTATTACTGCTATTTTTTTCATTTTATACTGTTTTAAGTTTTTGATTTTTTATTAAGATGATGGAACCGATAATGCCTGCAATTAGTGAAGAAAATAAAATGCTAACTTTTGCGGTATAGATAAATTCTTCATTGGCAAAGGCCAATTCGTTTATGAAAATTGACATCGTGAATCCGATACCTGCTAAAAAGGCAACTCCATAAATTTGATACCAATTAATGTTTTTAGGAAGTTTTGCTAACTTTAAAAACACTAAAATTCTGGAAAATAAAACGATACCAATAAATTTTCCGAATACGAGGCCAAAACCAATTCCTAAACTTATAGGATGGGTAAGTACTTCAAATACTTTTCCGTGAAGATGAATGCCAGCATTTGCAAAAGCGAATAATGGCAATACAATAAAACTCACGAATGGATCTAAAGCATTTTCAAGTTTCTGAAGAGGTGTTTCAGCTTCTGAACTTGTAACTTTTATTTCTTTGAGTATTTTTAGTTGCGAATTAGAAATTAGAGAACCTTTAACTGATTTTTCTTCATCGAACTTTGTGTGCAATGCTGCAAGACGTTGTAGAAATATAGCCTCGTTAATTTTTACACGACCAGGTATAGCTATAGCTGTTAGTATTCCAGCAATGGTAGGGTGTACTCCAGAGAAAAAGAAAGCTAGCCATACACCGCCAATACCTATAATAGCATAGAACCAAGTTTTTCTTATTCCAGCGTAATTACCAATAATTAGTAATCCAAAGAAAAGAAAGGCGTGGAATAAATCCATTGTAGAAATACCAGAAGTATAGAAAAGTGCAATTACTAGCACGCCACCTAAATCATCTACCACGGCAAGCGATACTAAGAATACACGTAATGCTGTGGGCAAGCGTTTCCCAAAAAGAGCTAATACTCCCAAAGAGAAGGCAATATCTGTGGCCATAGGTATTCCCCAACCCTGGGATGCCTCACCAGAAGTATTAAAGATATAATATATGAGGGCAGGAAATACCATTCCACCTATAGCTGCTCCTATAGGCAGTATAGCATTTTGTGGTGTTGATAGTTTTCCTCCTAGTATTTCTCTTTTCAATTCTAGACCTACCTGAAGAAAGAACAGTGCCATTAAACCATCGTTAATCCAAAGTAAGAGTGGTTCAGTTAATTGAAAATTGCCTATACTAATTGAAATAGTAGTTTTTAGAATATTTTGGTAGATGCCTTGCCAAGGTGAATTAGCCCAAAGCATAGCTATTATTACTGTTATTAACAGCACAATACCTGTATTACTCAACACTTTATTGGTGTTTAGTATATTCCAGACACTACTGTATGCTGTTCTTTTTTTCATTAGTGCGATGAGTTTTTAACTGTGGTTTGCGAATTAGTAGTGGATTTTGAAATTTCTTTTTTATTAAAATTTCTAATAATCAGGCGGTTGCTCTTCTCATAAGTGAAATAGCTTACCGCCCAATTAAAACCAACCATCAATCTATTTCTAAAACCGCTTATTGACATCAGGTGCACGATAGACCATAATAACCAAGCAAAATAACCTACAAACTCAAGTTTGCCTAAATCTGCTACTGCTTTACGTTTCCCTACAGTTGCCAATGCTCCTTTATCTTTGTACTTGAAAGGTTTAATAGGTTTGTCCTGTATGATATTTAGGATTGAATTGCCCAAATATTTCCCTTGTTGAATAGCTGTCTGTGCTACTTGTGGATGTCCTTTCGGTGTTTTTTCGGAAATGAGTGCTGCAATATCGCCAATGGCAAAAATGTTTTTGTGACCTTCTACTTTTAGAAACGGGTCGGTTTTTATTCGGTTACCTTTAACCACATATTTTTTATCAATACCCTTTGGAAACTGGCCTTTTACACCAGCCGTCCATATTAGGTTTTTTGCTAATATGGTTTTCCCACTTTTGGTGGAAACTATTGTACTATCATAATCACTAACCACTTCATTAAAAAGTACCTTTACATTAAGGTTCTTTAAATATTTCAATGTATTTATGCTAGCTTTATCAGACATCGTACTTAACAACTCTTTATTCGCTTCTATCAAATAAATATTCATTATTGACGAGGGATACTCTGGATAATCTTTTGGAAGAATGTATTTGCAGAATTCTGCTAAAGCTCCTGCCATTTCTACTCCTGCGGGACCACCGCCTACTATAACAAAATTAGTCAGAGCATCACGTTCTTCATCATCACAAGTAATAGCTGCTTGCTCTAGGTTTTGTAACATCATATGGCGAATGTTGAGTGAATCCCGAATATCCTTCATCCCCAAGCCGTTCTCAGCTACGGTATCCATACCAAAGAAATTGGTGGCGGTGCCTGTCGCCAATATCAAATAATCATAAGAAACACTTCCCTTATTGGTCATTATGGTGTTTGAAGAAGGTTGAATTTCCTGTACTTCTGCCAATCGAAACAATACATTTTTATAGCCACTAATTTGTTTTCTGAAAGGGAATACTATACTATCTGGTTCTAAAGCACTTGTTGCTACTTGATATAAGAGCGGTTGAAATTGATGAAAGTTATTCTTGTCAAATAATACTACCTGTATCGCCTTGTGCTTTAATTTTTCAACCAATGCCAAACCTGCAAAACCGCCACCAATAATAACCACTCTTGGCCATTCTGTATCGGGAAGGCATATATCGTTTGCGATCTTACAAGACGATTTTAATATGTTGTTATGTATATCTTTATCTTTCATATTTCATTAAAGGTTCTACAGTCATTTACAAGGTGTATTTTACTAATCGTTCTTATCTCTTGCTATCATTACTGAACATTTAGCGTGGGTAGCTAAATATTGAGAAACTGAACCTAATAATAGGCGTGAGAGCGCACCCTGACCTTGAGAGCCAACTACGATTAAATCAGCATCCCAGTCTTCAGCCTTTTCTAGGATAGCACTTTTAGGCAATCCACTAACAACACTTGTGGTGATGGTAAGTGTTTTATTTATACTTTTTAGGGCATCACTAGCTTCTGAAACAATTTTGTTACCTAATTTTTGAGCACCACTTATGAATTCTTCAAAATAATTGTTCAAGCTACCACCGGTGGTTATCAATTCTGGGCCAAGTGCTGTGGGAAATTCGTAAACATTTATAATGCAAACTTCAGTGCTTGGTGGTAACGTCATTCTGTTAAGTTGCTCAACAGCTGCTTTGCTGAAATCTGAACTGTCTATAGCTAATACTATTTTCATAATTTTAATGGTTTATCAATAGAAATATCTTACGCTTTATTATTGTTTATAAAGGTTTGGGCGTCTTGTTGTGAAGCGAAGTAAAAAACACTTCCATTACTTTTATCTTGTACAATTATTGCCGAAGCTTTATCTACCTTTGTATCATTAATTGGATTTGTTCCAAAACGGACATTATCTATGTTTTTCTGAAGTTTTTCTACGCAATTTTCGCAGCAACCATAATACGTAATACCCTTAACGTCAATGGCTATTTGGGAAACACCCATAAACCTATCATTGACCATACAGACTTTTTCGTTTGGAACAATTTCATAGTTCTCGGTTGAGTCTATATTTTTACTATTAGATGCTTGCACAGTTTCCTGTGAAATGGGTTTGTCAACTTCTTTTTTCTTGTCATTACAGGATACAAGTGCTATTGAAAGTAGTAATAGCATTAGCACACTAACGGCTAATTGATATGATTTTCTCATTGGTTTTTCAATCGAAATAGCCTGAACGCTGATGTCCTTTTGAGCTGAAGATATTTGTTTCATTTTTTTAAAGTTTTAAATTAATTATGAGTTTTATTAGAGCTTATAAGTTTCTGCCAATACAAATGTTCATATAAGCCAGACCAATACATTCCAAAGGTGAATGCAAAAAGTAATTCTTCAATAGGAATACCTAAAACAAGAATATGGGAAAGGTTGTCAAGGTTCCAATACAAATCAACATATAGGGGGTAAAAAGGAAGGATACTTCCAAAATAGATAAAGTATAGTATTGTAAACAAGATGCCCCCAACCCATATCTTTGCCTTTAAATCTGGACGGCAATACAGCGTAGACAAACCACCAATAAATAAGGCTATAATGCCACAATAAATATGATTGAGTGATGTAAAAAATGCTAGAATAAGGAAGACAATAGCTGGTACAAATAAGATGTATTTATGCAAGTGATGCCTTTTATGACTACGCTCTGTATGTGTTATTTTTTCAAGGGTTTGTTTAAAAATAAGATTGTAAAGTACTACGCCAATACCACCTATGGCAAAAGAAAAAATGAGGCTTTCAATATCAAAACTTGTTTTTTCTGCTAAATTGAAAAGTGATGGTGGCATCCAATATTCTGGTACAAACAATGGCTCTGTAAGACCAAAAGGCATAGTAATGAGGCTCATTTTTAGCATTTTTTTTCTAAAACCTTTCTTTGCCAAGTAAATAACAAACCAAAGTGCCAAAATGATAAGTGACCATATAAACCAGACGTATTGCATAATCTTATAGTTTTCTAGTTTCTAAATAATTAACTGCTTCTTTAACCGTCAAGGGGTAAGTGGCGTTACCAGTCCTAACATAAAAGGTTGTGTTTTCGGTATCGCTGACATAAATGGGTTTTTCAGAAGGTTCAATATCTATTACGCATACATCCTCACCATTTAATTTGTAAAATGAAATGTGATTGCTGAAACAAGCCTCGTGACCTAATTGTGTAGAAATAATTCTGAACAATTCTCGTTCATAACCATCTCTGTTTTTGTGTTTAAGAGTTTTAAAATCTTTTTCCAATCCTAAAACATTTCCGTCATCATCAACGCCAATAATTAATTTTCCACCCTTTGCATTCATAAAACCCGTAATGGTTTTAGCAATGACCCTTTCTAAATCGCGATTGGTTGCCTTACGATAATAGTCATAGCGTATGGAAGACTTAAATTCTACTCGTTCATTTTCGCCAGATTCGATTAACTCTTCAATATCACGAACAAGTAATCGCTGTTGTGCACCGATAAGCCTATTCTTTCGTTTAATAGTTCTAAAAAATAGTCCAGAAATTATACCCAGAAAGCTTCCTAAAAGTGTGAGTATGCCACCCATTCCCCTCATATCGAATGTGAAAGAATCTAAAAAACGAGTTTTTAAAACATCTTGGAACAAGGCAAATGAAAATGTTGTGTTACTGTATTCAAACCAATAGAGCACCATTGTAAAAGGGTGTACCAAGAAATAAAAAACACCAGCCCAAATCACTATTTGGACAATTATTGTTTTAATATTTTGTGCAGTATAACTCACTTGCTGTTATTTGATATAATTATGTTCTAAGTTTAATAGGTCTTCACGGTTACCAAATTGCTTATTGAATATTTGACTGAATGAATACACAATAGCTAATTGAATGCGATGCTCATTCTTTCCGAATAAACTTTGAGTAAATCCTGAATTTTCTGTGTAGCGATATTGAAGACCTATATCAAAGTTTTCGCCCAAGCGATAAAACCCATTTGTTATAAACATTAACTGATTAGAATCAGTTGTTAAATTGTCTAAGGATTTATAACCACCACCAACAGAAATTTGATAATGTGGACGTTCTAATTTTTGCTTCAAATACCTGAAAGTGCCAAAAAGAGATGTTGACTGCGTTCTGGTGTAATCAAAATAATCATTGAGTTGCGTTATTTCATCCCATCCAAAATTTTGAATAGCTTGAAACTTAAAATCCACAAAGTTTATTGGGTCTGGCTTTAAATTCAGCACCGTACTAAAGAGTAGATTTTTGACCGAAGAGTCAAAATCATTAGAATAGCCAGATCTATCGGTAAAATAGTTGTTATAACTCAACCCGATTTGCTGTACAATATTCCTATTCCACCTTTGGCTTTCAGGTACTTTGTAGACTAACGAGAGCCCCATAGAGTTTAATCTAAAATCGTCAGGCTCTAAACTGTCATAGAAGTTTTCACCGTGTATTGAGACAAAAAATCGTTGTTTGAATACATGTGTGTATTCTAATACATTAGCATATTGGTCACGTTCTGTGTTTACACCATCAGAAAAAGGGTTAAGCGCATAGACAAATTGTTGTGCGTCATCATCACGTAATGTTGGAAATTCGTTTAAATTGGTCTGTGCAAGAGTTCGTCCTACTTTAAAAATATTGGTTTTGTCCTCCAGCCGTATAAAAATATTATTGTAGAAAACTTCACCTAGATTAGAGTTGGCATCAGGAAATTGAAGACCTAATACAAATTGTGCACGCCAATTATTATATAACTTCTGGCTCAATCCTAAAAGCAACTGAGTATCTGAAAAATCAGATACTGCGCTAGATTCGTCTGAATTGAAATTTAAGTTTCCTGAGAAAACACCTTTGGCACCGACTTCAAATTCTGGGGTAATTTGTCCATAAGATAGACTTGATATTATTAGAAATATGTATATGAGTTTATTCATTTGTTTTTGATATTAATTATTCATCTAATGCTATTTTTGGTAATTTGTCATCTCCAAACATCATTTTATTCATATCACCCGTATTTTCATTTTTCATAGAATTCATTCCTTTCATACCCATATCGGTACTTGAATTGTACATCGGGTTTCCAGAATGTTTTGAAATAATCAACTCATCGGCTGGTAAATCTTCATAGACTAAGGCCAGTAAGTTACCTCCAGGGTATAAACCATTGTTTGTTACTTTACGCGTATCATGGTCGTGGAATGTCCAAATACCTCTATTTTTTCCCTCAATGATGATATCGAAAGTTTTTCCCGGTGTAAGCGGTACGGTATTTCTCTTCCAAGGATTTTCTAGTGGCACACCATCATCCGCTACCATCCAAAAATCGTGTCCGTGTAAATGCAGATGATGTGTTTCTGCACCTGCATTGATTAGCCTCACTCGAATATTTTCACCTGACTTAATAAACAAGTATGGTGTTGATGGGTATGATTTCCCATTTACTGTAAACCAATTAGCCTGAGGTAATTCTGCATTGGATCTGCGATTTGTGACATATGGTGGCTGATAGCCATTTTCCATACTGGCAAGAAATTGTTCTTTATTATCAAAGACACCCCACTGTTCACTATTGAAACGGCCATTTTTCATTAAAAAACTTCGCTGTTTCATTCGTTCTAACATTCCGTTCATTTCTTCGCGGATATAATTGGTATCGTGAGCAGAATAGACTAGAGTATACTCTCTTTCGTAAGGGAATTTTTCCTTGATTGGGTCTTTTGGATTTTCCACTATTAAACTACCAAACATACCTGCCTGCATATGCATTAGGGTTCCCCAATGGCAGTGGTAAAAGTGGGTGCCTTCTGGCTCTGCCACGAATTCATAAATAAATTCGTTTTTTGGCATAACGGGAAGCTGTGTAACAAATGGCACACCATCCATACGCCACGGCACAAAAATACCGTGCCAATGAATCGTATGATTTAGGTCTGTTTTATTGATGAATTTTACCCGTACTTTATCGCCAGCATTTACCCTAATCTCTGGTCCAGGAATCATATCATTAAAGGCTAATGTGTGATATTTATATCCTGGTGCAGGTTCGTGAATATGAAGATCTATGTAAAGTTCAAATTCTTTCCATTCCCCATCCCTTTTATAAGGTAGAGGCTTAACTAGTCTTTGCTTATTCTCCATTTTGGCTTCGTTTGCAAGTAAATCCCCTGGGATAAACAGCATTCCTGCAGTAGACATAGCTCCCGTTGCTAAAAAATCTCTTCTGTCCATATATTATTTGGTTTTGATTTGAGCGTTGTAAAAACCTCCTATACAAGCACCAATAAGCCATCCGAGAATGAAGGTTTGTATAATTCCAAAAAATGCTTCCAATAAGGGAACATCCATCCTTATAATATTGGTAGTGTCCAAACCGTGTAAGAGGCTATTGAAGAAAACAATTGTGCCTTCTTGTCCTGCAGTAGCCATAACGATCATACAGCCTAGATAAATCAAGGCACCAGTAAGACCAAAGGCAAACCCAAGTTTTTTTATGTTTAATCGGTACATATTTTTATGATTTTGAATTATTGTAATAAATTAATTTATCTAATTGATAATTAATGACAAGGTTTCATATCTTTATCACTCTTCATTTTCTGACACATGGATTCTGCAATACTTTCGTTCTCCAATGCATGTTCACAAAAGGCATCGCTCATATGTTCGTCTGTTGCAATTACTGGCATGAAATGATGTGTAGTTAGTAGCATCAAGTCGGGATATTTAGTAATCATACTACTTAATTTCCCTGCTAGAATAGTATCATTTGCAGCTGCCTTGACCAACTCATCCACCATCATACCTGTGGCGTGGTCATTGCCCATCATCTTATCGATGTATTTTTTGCCCAAATCATGGTTTTCTGCCATTAAAGCCAATACTTCTTCTTGTTGTTTTGGTTCCTTGACCATTTCGACTAAAGAACTTTCTTCTTTCTGTGAACAGGCTGAAAACATGAGAGTCATCAGCAAAATCACTCCAGCATTTTTCAATATTGATTTCATAATTTATTCATTTAATTATTATCCTTATTCTGACTTCAGAGCCTTTTTTGATTCTTCAAATTCTTCCTTTGATATCTCCCCTTTTGCGAAACGCTTCTTGAGAATATCTAGCGGGCTGTCCTTCTTTGTTTTTTGATAGGGTATATCTGTTGGGATTAAGAAAATCCAAACGATAAAAATGAGCCAAATAATCCACCATATAAGGTGCATTCCTCCAAAATGTCCATCGTATAAATGCATAATTTTTAGTTTTAAGTTGTTATTAATTTATTTCTGTAATTGTATATCCATTGAGTACATCAAGTTGCTTTTGTATTTCTGGAACCGAAAGAGTTTCATTCATAGTAATAATTGTGGCACCTTTTGGTGCTAAAAAAATCTCTGCTTTTTCGATATTCGGATGTTCTTCCAATGTCTTCTTGACCCTTGAAACACATCCGCCACAACTGATTCCGTTTATTTGAAATTTTTGTTTCATTGTGTTTAAATTTTAATGATGTTGATGTTGATGTTCTTTTCTTTTCTCTTCTGAATCATCATTCGACTGCTTTTGATTATGGTCGTGACCATTATGGTTTCCATTATTATGTTTGTGCCTTCCGTGGCCGTGAGACCCGTGTGGCATAAATAGATGGATAGCGAACATAAATAATATAAAGATGAAAAGAGAAGAGCCCCCACCTATGCCAAAAGAGGGTGCTAAAAAAATGAATAGTATTGGTAAGCCACAACCTATAATTATCCGTATCCAGTGGTTATTTTTCATAATTGTTTAGTTTTAAGATTTTATTAGTGATGTTTATGGTCATCTTTTTCCGAAGAATCCATTTTGTTCATTCTCTTCATATCCATTCCTTTATTGCTCATCATTCCTTTTTCGTGTATCATTGTCATCATACTGCCCACCATCTTTCCTCCGTTTATCATTTTTAGCATTAATGTTATTGTTTGTTTTGTAAACCCATTCTCTGTAATCTATTTGTACTACTAGAGGAATGGGTTATCAGCTATTAATTAGCAGATTTTAAAAACTCCTCTATCTTCTTGCTTTCCTTTTCTGTAAGATTTGCTCTTACTCGCATATGAAGACTAATAGTTTCCCAATCTGTATCGTTATAGTCTGCAGGAGAAGGGGCAATATGACATCTGTTACAGACCTCGCCCCAAAGTTGAGCTCCTGATTTCTCTATCTTAAATTCTTCTTCACTACTTGCTACTTCTGTATCAGGAACAGGTGTGTAGACCTCTTTAGTAGACGAACAAGCGACTATCGTAATTAGAGCAATAAGAATCGATGTTATTGCTACTGATATTTTATATGCTTTTTTCATATCTCTTGTTTTATGATTCAATTAAAATCCAATCGCCCAATGGAGAAATAGTCCATCAGTATTGGTAATACCATCTCCGTCGTGTCCACCTTCTGTTTCGGTAGTTTGGTAACTAAATTTCACTACTGAGCGCCAGCTTAACCAATAGTTAAGCCCAAAGGCATATTGAACTGATGTTTCTTCCCATTCCGCACCCTCTGGAGCATTAAAATCAGAATAACGCCCCACGAATTCTAATTTCTTCATAAAATCACTTCCTGCCATTGTTGGCCTGTAGCTTATTTGGGCGTAAAATGAATTACTTTGATTATCAAATGAATATTCTTCAGCATCTCCATCTTCGTGTACTTCTATAAATGTTGCCGTATCTACATTAGAGTTATTGTATTGGGCTTTGATATCTACAATTCCTTTTAATGGCGATATAGGCTTTACATATGAAAAGTCTAGCGCAAATAGAAAGGCACCAACATCTTCATATTGAGAATCTTCCTTACCAGTTCCACTAGTTGAGTAGGCTGAGAATCCTAATTCTGCTGAAGAATCAGAAAAAGGTAAAACCCCTATACGACCTCCATAAGCTTTAGCCAGGTTGTTGTCCTCATAGTTTTGAAATTTTAGAATACCAGCTTCTTCAGGTTCTTCACTACCATCTTTTAGTCTTGGACCATTTGTAGAATAGACTGAATAATTAAGTTTTGGCCCACCAAGGTCAAATGCCCCTCTTAATTCGACCCCTATGCCAGAAGAAGGCGCAATACCATCGTGACCAAAACCTAAAGGCCTTGTAGGGAGTCTATTTATCCAAGCAGGATGTAATCGTTCCATAAATGTTCCAAAAGGAAGAAGAAACTTACCGGCTCTAACCGTCATATTCTTATTGAGCACGTACATCACATCTGCATATTCCAACCCTACCTCTAATTCATTGCCTTCTAGTACAAACTCTAACTCTGCCTCGAACATAAGCCTGTCTGAGTGTTTGTATAAAAAGATAGGGGCAAAGGCAGCACCTAAAAATGTGGATTCTTCTTCATCACCGGTATCCATATATTCAAAACCGGTATGTCCGTAACCTCTGAGCATAAATTGAGTTTTGCTCGGTTCAAAAGTGTTGTATGTTTGACCATAAACTTGATAGCCAAAAGCGAACACGAAAAGTGTTAAGATTAGCTTTTTCATTATTTCAGAGTTCTTAAATAGTTAATAATCTCCCAGCGTTTTTTTTCTGGGATTGAAGTTTTGTAGGAGGGCATAGGGGAACGTCCTTGTTCTAGTTTCCAGAAAATAGCCCCATCTGATTGCGATTGAAAAGCTGTACTTGTTAGGTCTGCTGGTTTTGGTTTAAGCCCTGTGCCACCCATACCATCTCCTTTTCCTTTAGGGCCGTGGCATACAAAACATAGCATTTTGTATATCTTTTTGCCCGATGCAGCTGCTTTTGCATCACCTTTTAATGGATTCTTTATTTTATCCGCACTTGCCGGTGCGACCCATTTATCTTGTTCTATAGGAGCGTATTCTTTTTTAGGGGAATTGGTAAAGCTCACCGTTATGAAATATATCAACCCTAGAAGGGGTATACTGAAAAAAACTTTTTTTGCTTTCATATGATTAGAATTTATTTTTTTAATTAGGTGTTTAATTGGATTGCTTCATTATGAAATTCAATGCGATATTTTTTTTACAATCCATTTCTTGTCATTGCCTTTTACTGCTATTAGATTGTCAGAAATAATCTTAGATGTGATGACAGGTGGATTTTTGCTTTTAGTGTATTTTGGAGAAATATGTTTAGCTAATTGAGTTAAATGGTCTGTTACATTTCCATTTTCATCAATGACCACTTCAAAATAATGGTAGTTAACCACATCTTTTTTAAAAATATCATTGTAGCCTATAGTCTCTTTATAAACTGTTAATGCTAAAGCCTTATCGCCTTGGTAGTTTAAAGCATTAAGAAACTGTGGTTTGATAATTATCTCACCCTTTTTGCCGATGTATCCGTAATAGAATACACCGTCTTTTTTATGAGCTATAATGCATTTTCCATTACTGAACATAGGATAGTTGCCCTCTTCTGTTTCAATGAGTACTAAGTCATCTCTAAAGTCAACAGTAACAGTCCCATTTTGGTCAATAAATGCCCATTCGTTTGCTTTTTTCACAGCGGCAAGACCGTTGTGAAAAGGGGAAATAAAGTCAATATTTTCTAAAGTTTGCCCAAATCCAAGTATTGGGATCATTAATAATGTGAGGAAGATTGTTTTCATTTTGATTAATTTTAGTTCGATGAAATTAGCGAATGCCTTAAGCCTTCATCTGCATAACTTTCGTTCTTATCTATATAATTTCATCATAATAATTCCGCTTCCAGTTTTCTGTGTTTTTATAATCGGTCATACTCATACCTACCACATCCTTAAACTGTCTGGACAAATGGTTAACACTACTGTAATCCAGCAAGTATCCTATATCAGAAAAGGAATGTTGTTTAAGCTGAATGAGTTCCTTTACTTTTTCAATTTTTAACTTTATAAAGTACTTTTCAATGGTGGTCTTTTCTTTAGAAGAGAATAGTTTACTTAATGACTTATAATCTCGGTGAAGGGCAGATGATAAATGTTCTGAAGTCTTGACCTTTAAAGTCAATGGCAGTTCAACAAGTTGTTCGATTAGAATAATTTTTATTCTTTCAACAAGCATCTCTTCTTCACTTTTTACAATTTCAAAGTCATTTGCGTGAAGTACTTTAGTAACGTCTTGGTTAATTTGTGCATCGGATATACCTGGTGCTTCTACTAAAAGCTTTCCTAGTTCCAGCGAAAGGACGGCTATTCCTAGTTCTTGTAGCTCTTGCTTAATTACTTTTAAACAACGACTACACACCATATTTTTAACCCAAAATTCTTTTGGTTGTGTCATAATTAATAAGGTATTGTTATTGGGCTTTTGCTCAATAGTCTAATCTATATAAGTATTTGTTTTACAGAATTGTGTGCTAAATAATATTGTAGGGAATTGGATACAACAGCTTTTAGCCAATGGCTATGCTTTGGCTATGACTAATTGTGCAGTAAAAAGGCTTTTACCGCGATGTAGAAAATCAAATTAAATAAGTCTCGTGTAGAATATGGATGTCCTTGGACAACAAGGGCGGCCTATAGATTTCAAAAGGTACTATTTTTTTCTCTAGTCCTTCAAAAAGGTTAATGTAAGAGTAAATAAATGTATTTAAGAAAACTAAAGTATCAACTCCTATAACCGTAGTTGATTTTTTAAAAGTATCACTAGCTTCTTTTAGAATAGTCTGGTTGTTGCAACAATCCTTTTCTTGTAAAGAAGTACATTTTTTAAAAGGATTATCTTCTTTTTGAAGCTTATCCTTACAAGCTTCAGCTTTGCTGAAAAATGCCATATCCACTAATACGTCACCACAAAAATGCATATTCACCGTAAAGGAAGAGGCTGACAACAATATGAATGCCGCCAAAAAGAAAGACAATATTTTAGTAAAAAATGTTTTCACCTTGTAAAGTTAAGAAATTTTGTTTAACATCTGGAAAAATATAATTACACTCTTAATGTATTTATAATTAATGTCTTATGGGTTTTAAATAATTTTGTATTGGTACAAATATAAATCTAAAGATTAAACAGAAAGATGATTTTTGTCATATTTCAATAAAGTACAGATTAATAAGTTTGTAAAATGTAAAAATATAATTTAGTGTCAATTATGAAAAGACTACTAATAACAATCTTAGCAATTACAATTGCACAGTCATTATTTTCTCAGCAGGGAGTGAATGAACCTTCTTTGGAATACGAAGCTGTTTCTCGTGGTTTTTATAAAAAAATTACTGTAAATAAAGAGACACTTGTTTTTCGAAAAGATAGGGATGGAAAGAAAGACATTACAATTAAAATGAAAAATAAAGAATGGAAGGAATTAGTAGATTTGACCGACAAAATAAAACTTGAAAAACTTTCCACTTTTAAAGCCTCATCAGAGAAACGGGAACTTGATGGCGCTGCATATGCAAAATTGAAAGTCTTTATAAATGGCAATTCATATGAATCGTCACACTTTGATCACGGTAACCCACCCTTAGAGATTAAGAATCTTGTAGAATATGTTATAACGTTAAGTGAATCAATTGAAAAGAGTTAGTGTTTTACTTGAATAAGCAATTTAAAATTATGTTAAATGATTTTAAATTGTTAAATTTTTTTTACTTTTGCAATATTAATGAAAAAGATTTTTTATAAAATAGTATCATTCTGTATGGCACTTTTAGTGTTCATCTCAACGTTGTCTTTCACTATTGAAAGCCATTATTGTGGTGACGTATTAGTGGATACCTCAATGTTTGGTTCTGTTGAATCTTGTGGTATGGAGGTTCAAAAAAAGTCAACTTCGTCAGAATGTAATATTACTAAGAAAGATTGCTGTAGTGATGAACAGTTGGTGCTTGATGGACAAGATAATTTAAAAACATCTTTTCATAAATTAGATAAAGAGCAACAGTTATTGGTTGCTACTTTTATCTATTCATACATAAATCTGTTTACAGAACAACAAACAGAAAATACTTCTTTTGTAGATTATTCTCCCCCTCTCTTGGTTAGGGATGTTCAAGTTTTAGACCAAACTTTCCTTATTTGATTTTTAAGTAATTAGTACTGTAGTTCAGCATTAAATTGTATGGACTAAACTGCTTGTTTTTTGTTTTTAAAAACAAAAATTATAATTACTTAAAACTCATTTCTATGCTAAATAAAAGCATCAAATTTTTAATAGAAAATAAACTAGTAGCTGTTTTGTTGCTAGCCTTATTCGTGGCTTGGGGTGTTGTAAATGCACCTTTTGAATGGAATACTGGTTCTCTACCACGTAATCCTGTAGCCGTGGATGCCATACCCGACATTGGCGAAAACCAACAAATTGTATTTACAAAATGGGATGGGCGTTCCCCACAAGATATCGAGGATCAAATTACCTATCCACTAACCACATCACTTCTGGGAATTCCAGGAGTTAAAACCATACGTAGCTCTTCGATGTTCGGTTTTTCTAGTATCTATATCATTTTTGAAGAAGATATAGAATTCTACTGGAGTCGAAGTCGTATTCTCGAAAAATTAAATTCATTGCCAGCAGGATTGCTTCCTGATGGTGTTAATCCTGCTCTAGGTCCTGATGCTACAGGTCTTGGGCAGATTTACTGGTATACATTAGAAGGTCGTGATGAAAACGGAAATGTAACTGGTGGATGGGATTTACAGGAATTAAGAAGTATACAAGATTTTTATGTGAAGTATGCGCTATCCTCAGCAAGTGGTGTTTCGGAAGTAGCTTCTATCGGTGGGTATGTATTGGAGTATCAAGTGGATGTTAATCCTGAATTGATGAAACAATATAAAATTGGTTTAAATGAAGTTGTAAAAGCAGTAAAGCAAAGTAATAAGGATGTTGGTGCCCAGACTTTAGAAATCAATCAAGCAGAATACCTTATTCGAGGTTTAGGTTATATAAAAACACTTTCAGATTTAGAAAATGCAGTAGTTACCTCTCAAGATTTTACTTCAATTAGAATTAAAGACATTGCTAAAGTATCTCACGGACCTGCCACTAGACGAGGGCTTTTAGATAAAGAGGGTGCGGAAGTTGTAGGTGGTGTGGTTGTAGCTCGCTATGGTGCCAACCCGATGGAAGTCATTAATAATGTTAAGGAGAAAATAAATGAGCTAAGTTCTGGTTTACCGTCAAAAACATTGAGTGATGGTAGAACATCACAATTAACCATTGTTCCCTTTTATGATAGAACCGAGCTTATTCAAGAAACGTTGGGTACACTTGATGAGGCACTCACGTTAGAGATTTTGATTACCATTTTTGTCATCATCATAATGGTATTCAATTTAAGGGCTTCTGTATTAATTTCAGGATTATTACCAGTAGCTGTATTGATGGTGTTTATATCAATGAAGCTATTTAATGTAGATGCTAACATCGTGGCTTTATCTGGTATTGCTATTGCTATTGGTACAATGGTCGATGTAGGTGTTATTCTATCAGAAAATGTGCTGCGGCATATCGACGAAAACAACAAAAACCTTCCTATTAATACGGTAGTATATAATGCAACAGCAGAAGTTTCTGGTGCGATATTGACGGCGGTAATGACCACTATCATTAGTTTCATTCCTGTGTTTACAATGATTGGTGCCGAAGGAAAATTATTTAGACCATTAGCCTTCACTAAAACGTCTGCACTAACAGCGTCTCTTATTGTAGCTTTATTTTTAATACCACCATTTGCCGCTTATTTCTTTAAAAAACGTAGCATAAAAAAATCGTTTAGTTATATACTAAATGGAGCATTGGTTGTTTTCGGTATTTTAGCCCTTATTTTTGGATATCCTCTAGGGTTGGTATTGGTTGCATTTGGTATCGTTGGCCTTCTTTCGCTAAAAGAGAAAATCACAACGAAACGTGCCAATATCATCAACATATTTGTATCCGCTTTTGCCATTATATTTTTGTTGGCCGAATATTGGAGGCCACTGGGAGTAGATCGTAGTATACTCATTAATTTGTTTTTTGTAGGTCTTATCTGTTTTGGTCTTCTAGGAGTGTTTACACTTTTCAGAAAGTACTATGTACGTATCTTAAATTGGGCACTACGAAACAAGCTGTTGTTCCTTTCTGTGCCTACTGCCATCATAATTTTTGGAGTTATGATTATGAATAATACAGGTAAGGAATTTATGCCATCGCTCAATGAAGGGTCTTTTCTTTTGATGCCTACTTCAATGCCTCACGCAGGTGTTGAAGAAAATAAACGTGTCTTACAGCAATTAGATATGGCTGTAGCCAGCATTCCAGAAATTGAAACTGTGGTGGGTAAATCTGGGCGTACAGAGTCGGCGTTAGACCCTGCACCGTTATCAATGTATGAGAATGTTATTCAATATAAATCAGAATATATTTTAAATGATAAAAGAGTTAGACAACGTTTTAAAGTAAATGAGGATGGCTTATTTATCCTCAAAGATGGAAGCCTGGTTGTAAATCCTAACAATGACGTAGATGAAAAGGCAGACTATGATGCTTCTAAAATCAAAGACCCGTTTTCGGTAATTCGTTCACAATTAATACCAGATGATGATGGTGAGTACTTTAGAAACTGGCGACCAGAAATAGACTCTCCGGACGATATATGGAAAGAAATCGTCGAGGTTACAAAGCTTCCTGGGGTTACTTCAGCACCTAAACTACAACCCATAGAAACCCGCTTGGTGATGCTACAAACAGGTATGCGAGCACCAATGGGAATTAAAGTAAAAGGCCAAGATTTAAACGAGATAGAAGCGTTTGGAGTGCAGTTGGAAGACATTCTAAAACAGGCGGATGGTGTTAAGGATGAAGCTGTCTTTGCAGACCGTATTGTAGGAAAACCTTACCTGCTTTTGGATATTGATAGAGAAAGGCTGGCACGTTACGGAATTTCTATAGAACAAGTACAGCAAGTCATTCAAGTATCTGTTGGGGGAATGATACTCACCCAAACAGTTGAGGGTAGAGAACGGTACGGTATCCGTGTACGCTATCCAAGAGAGTTACGCGCAAATCCAAGTGACTTAAAGGATATCTATGTGCCCGTAGAGAAAGGAAGTCCAGTACCGCTAAGTGAACTTGTTACAATTCGTTATGAACAAGGACCACAGATTATTAAGAGTGAAGATACTTTCTTGGTAGGGTATGTACTATTCGACAAATTAGACGGATATGCTGAAGTGGATGTGGTTGAAAATGCACAAGCGCTTATTCAAGAAAAAATTGATAGTGGAGAGCTAGTTGTTCCAAAGGGAATTAACTATCTATTTACGGGAACGTATGAGAATCAACTACGCGCCGAAAAAACGTTGGCAGTAGTAGTTCCATTAGCATTAGCAATTATATTTCTTATTCTTTATTTCCAGTTCCGTTCTGTTGGTACATCACTGATGGTTTTTACTGGTATTGCGGTCGCTTTTGCTGGTGGGTTTTTAATGATTTGGTTCTATGGTCAAGACTGGTTTTTAAATTTTAACTTCTTTGGTGAAAATCTTAGAGACCTTTTCCAAATGCATACCATAAACTTAAGTGTTGCGGTTTGGGTAGGGTTCATTGCGCTGTTTGGTATTGCTACAGATGATGGCGTTGTAATGGCTACATATCTAACACAAACCTTTGACAAAAACAAGCCTAAAGACAGAAAAGGAATAAGAGCATCCGTAGTTGAGGCAGGAGAGAAACGTATTCGACCTTGTTTAATGACAACGGCAACAACCATTCTTGCTTTACTACCAGTACTCACATCAACAGGACGCGGTAGTGACATAATGATACCAATGGCGATTCCATCTTTTGGAGGGATGCTCATTGCATTAGTAACCCTATTTGTCGTCCCAGTTTTATTTAGCTGGAAACAAGAATTTCAATTAAAAAGAGTCACAAAATGAGATATATAATTTTAATAGGAATTGTTTTTTTCGCTTTCGCAAAAACTAATGCACAACAGTTAGCTTCTTACATTCAGGAAGCCGAGAAGAATAATCCCGAGATACAAGCTTTTGAATTGCGCTATAACATCGCTGAAGAAAAGGTGAACGAGGTCAATACGTTGCCAAATACAACGGTAAGTGCAGGCTATTTTGTGAGCGAACCAGAAACCAGGACAGGTGCACAACGAGCACGTTTTTCAATATCTCAAATGTTGCCTTGGTTCGGAACAATTTCAGCGAGAGAGAACTATGCAAGCTCAATAGCGGAAACTCAATATATAGATATTGTAGTAGCAAAAAGAAAACTCGCTTTATCAGTTTCTCAATCCTACTACAAGTTATACGCCATTAGAGCAAAACAATTGGTTCTTGATGAAAACATTGAGCTTTTGGAAACCTATGAACGTTTGGCCTTAACATCGGTAGAAGTTGATAAAGCATCTGCAGTAGATGTACTTCGCCTTCAAATAAGACAAAATGAACTTGTACAGCAAAAAGAAGTATTAGAGCAAGATTACCTTGCAGAACAAGTAACCTTCAACAATCTATTAAATCGTGATGAGACTATTGCTGTAACAGTGGTTGAGGAAATGTTTATTCCAGATGAAGACGCATTAATCTTAACGGAGAACCTTCAGTTAAATCCTGAACTTATCAAATACGATAAGCTATATGAGTCTGTTGAGCAATCAGAGTTATTAAACCAAAAAGAGAGTGCTCCCAATATAGGTTTTGGCTTGGATTACGTGCCAGTTTCTGAGCGTCCTGATTTGAGTTTTAGTGATAACGGAAAAGACATTGTAATGCCAATGGTATCTATTTCAATTCCAATTTTTAATAACAAGTATAAGTCTGTAACAAAACAGAATGAATTAAAGCAGTTGCAAATACAATCCCAAAAAGAGGATAGATTAAATAAACTGGAAACACTATTAGCGGATGCAAAATATAACCGAGAGACAGCGAGAATCAAGTTCAATATTCAATCAGATAATTTAAAACAAGCTAATGATGCAGAAGATATCTTGATTAAAAATTATGAAACGGGTACCATCGACTTTAATGACGTATTAGATGTTCAGGAATTACAGCTGAAATTTCAAATAAATCTTATTGAATCCATCAAAGGTTATTACATACAATCAGCAGTAATTAATTATTTAAGTAATTAAAAAGATGAAATATTATTTTAATAAAATAGTCAATGGAACTTTCGAAAATGTTATCGATAAAGTTACAAAGGAATTGAAAGAAGAAGGTTTCGGGATACTCACAGAAATTGATGTAACAGAAACTCTGAAGAAAAAACTAGATGTAGACTTTAAAAAGTATAGGATACTTGGAGCTTGTAATCCACCCTATGCGCACGAAGCCTTACAAGCTGAGGATAAAATTGGAACAATGTTGCCTTGTAATGTTATAGTACAAGAAATAGAAGCAGGAGTTGTTGAGGTTGCTGCGGTAAACCCAATGGCATCAATGCAGGCAGTAGAGAATGAAAAATTAGAAAAAATTGCGGATGAGATTACAGCAAAATTGGAAAACGTAATTGAAAAATTGTAAAACACTAAACAATAAGCACAAACTTAAATCAAAACAAAATGAGCAAATTAAAATTAGTATCAGGAGTAGTTGCAATAGCATTTATAAGCTTAACAGCGGTGTCTTGTAAAGATGCAAAAACAGAGAAAAATAACTCAGGAGACCATCACAAAGAGATGGATTCGAATGAGGACCATTCAAAAATGAATCACGATGTTGACAAAAAGGAAATGTCAATGAGTGGGAATGGCACTTCACAAGCCGTATTAAAAGATTATTTCAGTCTTAAAGATGCTTTGGTAGCTGATGATAATACAAAAGCGAAAAAACTTGGTTCAGCCTTGGCAAAAACTCTAGGAAGTCTTGATGTTTCATCAAATTATTCAGATAGTCAAAAGGCTGATTTAAAAGATATTGTTAAAGATGCAGTTGAGCACGCAGAGCATATTTCGGAAAGCGATATCGCACACCAACGCGAGCATTTCAAAATATTGAGTAAGGATATGACTGATCTGGTTGCGATTACAGGAACAGAGAATACACTATATCAACAATTCTGCCCAATGTATGATGGTGGTAGTGCTTGGTTGAGTATGAGTGAGGATATTAAAAACCCATATTATGGTAGTAAAATGCTAACCTGCGGAAAAGTTCAACAAGAAATCAATTAAATGAAGGTAGTTAAAATCATAGCAATAATCTTATTGATTGCCTTTGTGGGTATACAGTTTATGCCCGTAGACCGCAATCAAAGCGATAGTGTTCCAAAAACTGACTTTATGTTGGTGAATGATGTCCCAAGTGATGTCAAGGACAAGTTGCAGGCCTCTTGTTATGATTGCCATAGTAACAATACACAATATCCCTGGTACAACAAGGTGCAACCTGTAGCTTGGTTTCTAGAAGGACATATCAAAGAAGGAAAAGCAGAGCTAAATTTCAATATGTGGGATTCTCTATCAAGTCGAAGAAAAGCAAGTAAGTTGAGATCTATTATTAAGCAAATTGAAAATAGCGAAATGCCTTTGGATTCTTATACTTTGATTCATAAAAAGGCAGCTTTTTCAGAAGAAGAAATCCAGCAGGTTGTTAAGTATATGGAAAATTTAAAAGACAGTTTATAATTAAAAAAAAAGATAAAATGAAAAATCTAAAAATGAGTATAGCAGCAATGCTATTGTTAACAGTTTCTTTTACCAATGCACAGGAAAAAGAAAAAATGAATCACAATCATAATCACGATAAAATGATGAATATGAAAAGTGATGCAAAATCCGAAGCGATTTTAAGTGATTATTTCAACTTAAAAGATGCCTTGGTGACAGATGATTCTAAAAAAGCAGCTGAGGCAGGTACTAAATTGGCGGCTTCACTAAAAGCGTTTGATAAATCAAATTATACAGCAGAAGAGCAAAAAGAATTGACTGATATTATTGAAGATGCTACGGAGCACGCAGAACATATAGTAAAGAGTGGTATAGGTCATCAAAGAGAACATTTTAAGACATTAACTAAGGATATAACCGATATGGTAGCTATTACAGGTACAAAGAATAAGCTGTACGAACAGTTTTGTCCAATGTACGATAAGGGTAGCGCTTGGTTAAGTACAAAAGAAGAAGTGAGAAACCCATACTACGGAAGCCGAATGCTCAAATGTGGAAAAGTCCAAAAGACTATTCAATAGATAATCTGTTTCTCAAGCAATCTATCATTCTGGTTTATTAGTTAACAGTAGATAGAAGATGCTAGATTCTCAGGATAGTTAAAAAGCCCTGTCGTGGGAAGGAAAACAATGTTGATGATTAGTGTTAGTTCCTTCCCGTGTCAGGCACAAGATAATTGAAAAAGAAAAGTTGATTTGGTTAATAACAGCCTGCATAAGGTAGAGAGAATAAATCCCCCCAAAGTACTAGTATCTCTCTTCCTTTGCCAGGCAAAATACAAACTTTTGAAAAAGAGAAGTTTATTAAACGCACTTGATTTTGAGAGGAGAACCTGTTTTTTGATTGATGGATAGTGTCTAACTCTCACTTTCAGGTGCTATTTGAGATGAAATAATAACTAAGTAAAATTATAATTTGATTTAACTAAAGTAATGAAAGATTGTTGCAAAGACGGTTGCCATAACAAAACAGAAAAATCTGTAGTTAAAAGGTGGTTCAATTATATAATATATGCAATACTAATATTTATAATTGGTGGTGCGTTGGCACTTCAATTATTTGGTTAGGAGATTTAACTAAAAAGAGTATGAAGGACATAACAATAACATCAAAAAACACAAGCTTTTACGAACAGCTTTTTAAAAAAGTATTGCTCACCGCTAGTGTAGTAACAGCTTTGTTAGTAAGTTATGTATTATGGGCTAAAGGAAACCTTGATAGCTCGCTTCTACCTCTTTTATTCGTTGGTTTGGCCTTAATTAAAACGGTTTTTATCGATAGGCTCACTTTTATACAATTAAGTAAAATAATAGGTGAAAGTCATCAACTTACGCACGTTCTTACATTATTCGCAGTATTGATAGTGCTATCGTTTTCAGCAGATTATCTGGCATTGTATGTTTTAAATTCAGAAAATTTTAAGTTAGCCACATTACTTAATGGCTCATTTTTTCTGCAATTCTTTGAGTTTATATATTTCAGTCTGATCACTTTTTCATCTGTCAGCTTTGGTGATATAGTACCATTAACAATTTCTGGTAAACTCTTAGTCATTATGGAAGTTTTCTTGAGTTTTTTGGTACTGGTTTTTGGTATTGCCAACATTAATAGAATACACGTCAATAAATAACCCTATAAACAACGATTATGAAAACACTAAAATTAATAGCGCTCCTAATACTATGCTTTACAACTGTAAACGTAACGAATGGGCAGAATGTAAAAAATCAAACAGATAAAGAAGCCGTCATCTCAGTAATGAAATTATACAAAGACGCACTGCAAAGCCTTACTACGGAAGGTACATTCGAGTTGTTTACAAAAGACTCTGAAGTATTTGAATCTGGAGGTGTCGAAGGAACTTATAGTCACTATATAGAACATCATTTAGGTCCAGAATTAGGACACTTTAAAAGTTTTACATTTTCAGATTATAAGATTGATGTGCAAGTAGATACTTCATATGCGTTTACGACGGAAACCTACATCTATACTATAGTTTTAAATCCAGACGATAAAGGTAATTCTCGAACCATAAAGAAAAAAGGAGTAGCAACATCTATTTTAAAGAAAATAAGTGGAGAATGGAAAATTATTAAAACGCATTCATCATCGAGAAATAAAAAATAAAATTTAATGAGACCATATATTCTTTTTAGCCTTTCGTTATGTATGCTTCTTTTTATGTCTTGTAAACAAGAAAAAAAAGAAACCAAATCCGTTTTGGAAAACTCAAAAACAGAAGCGGCCCCAAAGCAAATAAAAAAACCGTTGAGCCCACATACATCTACGATGGCTATGATTGATGAAGCACACATTCATATTGACTATTCATCACCTGGGGTTAGAAATAGAATCATATTTGGCGGATTATTGGCGTATGATATGATTTGGCAAGCAGGTGCGCATAATGCAACTTGGATAGAAACAAATAAAGATTTAACCATTGACGGCAAGATCTTACCTTCCGGAAAATATGGGTTTTTTACAATTCCTTCAAAAAAGGAATGGATCGTTATTTTTAATTCAAACTGGAATCAACACGGAAAGGATGACTATGATGAAAAAGATGATGTATTGCGTTTTAGGGTGAAACCTAATATTTCGGAAGAGATAACGGAGCATTTAGAGTATAAAATTAACAAAGTTGAAAGCGACAAGGGAGTTATTTCTTTGGCTTGGGAAAAGGTATCTATTTCCTTCAAATTTAAAGTAAACCAATAATAATGGTAGGTAGAAAAACAGCAGTTAAAATTAGAAAGACACATCGGTATTTAGGTCTTTTCATTGGCATTCAATTCCTAATGTGGACTATCAGTGGTTTATATTTTAGTTGGACTGATATTGATGACATACACGGTGATCAATTTAAGAATTTACAATACCAACCAAAAGCGTTTCAAAACCTTATAAGTCCTGCTCAACTAAATGTGTCTGAAGGCATACGAACAATAGAACTAAGAGATATAAATACCACACCTTATTACTGGATAAATAAACAACAGCTTTACAATGCTTTAAGCGGAAAGTTAAAGTCAGAAATAACTAAAGAAGAAGCAACTTATGTGGCAAAACGGTATATGAATAAGGAATTGGAAATTGTTAATGTGGAGCGTATAACAGAAGTGGACAAACAGCATGAGTATCGTGAAAGGTTATTGCCTGCTTATGTGATATCCTATGCAAATGATGAAGGCTTGAAAGCATATGTATCGGTAAATGATGGGAAATTCCAAACTGTTAGGCATCGCAGCTGGCGTTGGTTCGATTTTTTGTGGATGACACATACAATGGACTATGAAGGGCGAGATAATTTTAACACCATCGTTTTAAGAGCATTCTCGTTGTTAGGATTAATAACCGTATTAAGTGGTTTTTTACTATGGTATACATCATCACCCACGATTAGGAAAATAAATAAGAAAACAAAAAAATAATATTATGAATAAAAACATCATTTACATAAGTGTTGCGCTTATTGTTGGCCTGTTAGGCGGCTTTCTAATATTCGGCGGAGATTCTGCTGATACTGTAACAAATAAGATTATGGACGACCACAATCATTCGGAAGAAATTGCTTCTAACCAAATGTGGACCTGTTCGATGCATCCACAAATAATGAAACCCGAACCTGGTGATTGTCCAATATGTGGAATGGATTTAATACCAGCGGAAACTGGCGCAGATGGTCTCAATGCTAATGAAATTAAAATGACCGAAAATGCGATGGCTTTGGCTAATATCCAAACCTCTGTTGTAGGCCAAGGACAAATGGGTGATAACTCTTTAAAGTTATCGGGTAAGGTTATGACTAACGAAGAATCTAATGCGGTACAAGTCACCTATTTTGCAGGACGAATAGAAAAGCTCTATGTTAATTCTACTGGAGAACGCGTAGGAAGAGGGCAACGATTGGCTACCATTTACTCACCAGAATTGGTTGCCGCACAGCAAGAACTACTAACAGCTTCGTCTCTTAAAGAATCACAACCAGAACTTTACAAGGCCGTAAGAAATAAACTGAAGCTCTGGAAACTTTCAGAAAAACAAATTAATGCGATTGAATCTGCTGGAAAGGTACAAGAAAATTTTCCAGTATTTGCTACAGTTTCAGGTACGGTAACCCATAAAATGGTAGAAGAAGGTGACTATGTAAAACAAGGGCAGCCTTTATATAAAATAGCGAATTTTAATACTGTTTGGGCAGAATTTGATGCTTATGAAAATCAAATAGCTTTATTAAAAGAAGGACAAACTATTAAGGTTACTTCAAATGCCTACCGTAATGAAGTTTTTGATGCAAAGATTTCATTTATAGACCCTTTATTAAATTCTGCAACCAGAACTATCGTGGTAAGAGCAGTGCTTAATAATAAGAACGATAAGTTTAAACCAGGGATGTTTGTTGAGGGTAAGATTGAAGGTATCCAATCAGATTCTAAAAGCACAGTAACCGTACCTGCTACAGCTGTTATGTGGACAGGAAAACGCTCTGTGGTTTATATTAAAACAAAACCAAATGAGCCTGTTTTTGAAATGAGAGAAGTTCTGTTGGGTAATGCCAATGGTGACAATTATACCATTTTAGAAGGTCTCGAAAACGGAAATGAAGTAGTGACTAACGGAACATTTACAGTTGATGCTGCAGCGCAATTGCAAGGAAAAAAATCAATGATGAATGCTGAAGGAGGTAAAACAATGACAGGACACGAAGGGCACCTAGGAATGCAAGATGAAGGTTCCGAAGATAAAATGGACAAAACGAACCATTCAGAGATGAACAAAAGACTAGAAGTTTCCAACAAATTTCAAAACCAATTAAAAGAGGTTTTTGATGGTTATATTCTTTTGAAAAATGCTCTTGTTAATGACAATGTTAAAGAAGCACAAATAGCTTCAAAAAAAGTAAGCCAGAATTTAGCAAAGGTAGATATGACGTTATTATCCGACAAGGAAGCACATAACCATTGGATGACGATTCAAAAAGAATTGAAGATCTCTGCAAATGCTATTGAAAAAAAATCAGATATAGCAGCACAAAGAGGACATTTTAAACATCTTTCTGCTCATCTAACCAGTAGTATAAAACTCTTTGGGATTAACCAAAAAGTATATAGCGAGTTTTGCCCTATGGCGAATGATAACAAAGGAGCGTACTGGTTAAGTTTAGAGAAAGAAATACAAAACCCTTACTACGGGCAATCAATGTTAAAATGTGGTGAAGTTAGAGCAACCATAGAATAAGTATTGCAACAGATTAAATATATTATTTATATAGACTCATAAAGAAATTTAGGCAATGGTAAGAAGAACGATGATGAGTGAAAGTAGAAGAAATAGGAGAAAAACTGAAAGAAATAAGCGCCAATCTAAAAACGATATCTCTAGAAGAGATAAAATTATTGGTGTATTGGCCATTATTGCCATATTTATTATTGCTGCCATTGTCGCATATTATGTTTCGCTCTCAAAAGCTGGATTAAAATTGTTTTAAAAATGAGTTCAATTATTCACATAAAAAATATGGTATGCCCTAGGTGTATAGCAGCTGTATCCCATATTTTAAGTGAGTTGGATATTCCGTACAATACTATAAGGTTAGGTGAGGTAGAATTGGTTTCGCAGCTTAGCAAAGAGAAAAAAGAAGCCTTATCAAATAAACTTAAACAAGCAGGATTTAGCCTAATTAATGACCGAAAAGGACAACTCATTGAAAAAATGAAGAATTTGGTAATTGATACCGTTCATCATTCTAACGAAGGAAAAGATATTATTTGGGCAGACCTAATAAATAATGAACTAAAGTTAGATTTCAAATATTTAAGCTCGCTTTTTTCCTCGTTTGAGAGCATCACTTTTGAGCAATATGTAATAAACCAAAAAATTGAACGAATTAAAGAACTGCTTGTTTATGATGAGTTAACATTAACTGAAATTGCCTATCAACTTAATTATAGTAGTGTTGCCTATTTGAGCAATCAATTTAAAAAAGTAACAGGGATGACACCAACGCAGTTTAGGAAAAGCGTGGTCAAAAATAGGAAATCCTTGGATGATGTTTAATAAACTCTTTTGTGAAAGAATAAGATATATGGTCAGCTTCTGTAATAATATACAACTTTTACATTGTAACAGTTATAAAGAACGATGAATCACAAAAAACAGATTGGTAAAAATATAGTTGCATTATTGCTCACTGTAGCATTAATGGCACCTTCCGCCATTCAGTTTTTTCATATGCTTGAAGGTCGTGAACATATCACTTGTACAGAAAAGGCTACACATATTCATAAATCCATTGCAAAATGTGAGATATGTAGTTTCCTTCTTGCATCTTTTAACTACAATATAGCCAAATATCCAGATTTATTATTACCTAGAATTTTTGAAAAGGTTGATGAAACCTTCACGTCGTTACAGTTCCATTCCTTTAAAATAACCAATAAACAGCTACGCGCACCTCCATTTTTTTCTTAATAGATAAACTAACTGATACGTTTTATTTTAATTAAGAATTTATATGCGCAAGTATGCACTATTAATACTGCTATTGAGCAGTATTACATCTTTTTCACAAAATTGTGACAACACACTTTCTGGCACGATAACAGATCTTCACGATGGGTCTTTGCTTGTGGGCGCAACACTTATTGTTGCAGGTTCTGAAAAAGCTGTTGTTACAGACCTCGACGGAAAATTTACAATTCGAAACCTATGCAATGATACTTATAATATACAAGTGTCGCATCCCTATTGCTTGACCAAAGGGTTTACCATTAAGGTATTTGACAACACGACCAAAAGCTTTAAATTGGAGCATCATTTGGAAGAACTGAACCAAGTTACCGTGGAGGGAAAAGCTTACGGTAATAAGACCAAAACAATACAGGAAAACACAATCTCAAAAGATGAGTTGGAACGTTTTAGTAGCGGTACACTCGGTGATGCACTAAACAGTTTAAGCGGTGTCTCTTCCCTCAACACAGGAAATACAGTTGTAAAACCTTTGATTAATGGACTTCACAGTAGTCGTGTTGTCATCATCAACAATGGTGTTCGGATGGAAGATCAAGAATGGGGAGCTGAGCACGCCCCAAATGTGGACATTAATTCCGCAGGAAACCTAACCTTGATTAAAGGGGCAGGAGCTTTACAATATAGTGGAGATGCCGTGGGAGGTGTAATAGTTGCCGAAGCTTCAAAAGTTCCCGTTAAGGATAGTATTTACGGTAAGACCTTACTAGCTGGAGCAAGTAACGGTCGTGGTGCTTCTTTTACCTCGCAATTGACCAAAAGCTATCAAAGCGGATGGCACGCAACCTTGCAAGGAACATTAAAACGTTTTGGTGATTTTGACGCACCTGACTATGTGTTGAGTAACACGGGAACTTTTGAGCGTAACCTGTCTTTTAAGGTAGGTTTAAATCAATTTGATTATGGCGTCGAGGCGTATTATTCACTCTTTAAAAATGAAATTGGCATTTTAAGAGCATCTAATCTGGGTGGCATTGAAGACTTAGTAATGGCATTAAATAGTGACAGGCCTTTAATAATAAATGACTTTACCTACAATATTGCTGCACCAAACCAAGATGTCACGCACCATTTGGCGCGAATAAAGGGGTTTAAAAGGTTTGATGGCTTTGGAAAAGTGAACCTACAATATGATTTTCAGCGTAATAACCGTTTGGAATTTGATATTAGGCGTGGTGCTGGTAAAGACAAGGCTTCATTGGATTTGCAATTGGAGACCCATACATTGATGCTCGATTTAGATTCTCACTTAACCGATGCAGTAAACCTAAAAACTGGTGTAATGGCAAGGTATCAGAACAACTTTGCAGACCCTGATACAGGAGTGCGTAGGTTGATACCCGATTACGACAAATATGATTTTGGGATATATGCCATAGCAGATTATAGGTTGAACGACAGGTTTCTTTTAGAAGCTGGTGGACGTTTTGATTACACCTATATGGACGCTTTTAAATTTTACAGAACGTCCTTTTGGGAATCACGTAATTACGGCCAGTTCTTCCCTGAAATTGTAGTCGAAGAATTGACCAATCAGATTTTGGCCAATCCACAACTTAATTTTTATAACGCTTCGGCAACCATGGGTGCCACCTACTCTTTTAGCGATGAATATAAATTGTTTTTCAACTATTCACTAGCATCTCGCGCACCTAACCCTTCTGAACTTTTTAGCGAGGGTTTGCATCAATCTGCCTCTCGCATCGAGTTGGGCGATTTAAGTTTCAATTCAGAAATCGGAAATAAAATCGCATTGACTTTTCAACGGGAAAACGAAAAGTTCAGTTTTTCGGTAAATCCTTTTATAAATATCATCAAAGATTTTATGGTTCTCGAACCTGTAGAAATTCAGCAAACCATAAGAGGTAGCTTTCAAGTTTGGGAATACAGGCAGACAGATGCCCAGCTTTTGGGAGTAGATTTTAATGCCTCTTATGCCTTTACCCAAATTTTTCGCTTTAACCATCAATTTTCTTTTGTAAAGGGATATGATAATAATAGGGATGAGCCTTTAATAAATATACCATCCGTAAATACAAAAAACGAAATTGTATATCAAAATCCAGACTTTAAGAATATTAGGTTGGCACTGCAAAGCGAGTATGTATTTCGTCAAAACGAATTTCCAGATAACAATTTTGAGGTGTTCTTACCAGTGACCCAAACGATGGAAGTTGTTGACGTGAGTACACCGCCAGAGGCGTACCATTTACTTAATTTCAATTCAAGTATTGATTTTAAAGCCAATAAAAAATCAACACTCACGGTAGGTTTTGGCATTACAAACTTATTTAATACAAGCTATAGAAATTATCTGAACCGCCAGCGCTTTTACGCAGATGATTTGGGCAGGAACTTTTTATTAAATCTCAAACTCAATTATTAATTTTTAAAATCAAAAACAAATGAAAAACGTGAAATTTTTATCGACTATAATTTTTGCAGCAGTTTTGTTCGTGTCGTGTTCAAATGACGACGATGCGCCAGAACAAGTAAATGAAGAAGAACCACTAACCACTTTAACGGTAACACTTGAACCCAATGGAGGTGGGACACCCATTATTATGCAGACTCGCGATTTGGATGACGATGGCCCAGAGCCGCCAGTCGTTACCGTTTCGGGCAATCTAAGTGCTGGAGTTACCTACAACGGTACAGTTGTGATTCTTAACGAAACAGTAAGTCCCCCAGAAGTGGTAACCGATGAAGTAGAAGCCGAAGCCGAAGACCATCAGTTTTTCTATACCACTGCTGGCGGTCTTGATATTTCAACTACCTACTCTAATTTTGATGGAGATGAGAATCCGTTAGGCACAAAATTCACGCTTACTGCTGGTGCAGCAAGTTCAGGAGTGTTGAACTTTACATTGCGACACCTACCTACTAAACCAAATACGGGTCTTGATGATGCAGGTGGCAATACAGACATTGCAGCACCCTTTAATGTAACGATAGAGTAGATTTGAATTTGTTGCACTTTTCTTTATCACAAAATGAATGCCTTTTATGATTTTTTTGTAAAGGGCATTTAATTTAGATTTTTTGTGAAAAAGCCAAGACTAAAAACTAATCAAAACCGAATTAAGCCAGTGAGTTACGTCGTATAAGAACAATATATTGTCAACCAAAAAATTGAACGAATTAAGGAACTGCTTTTTTATGACTAGTTGTAATCAATTAAAAAAATATGGAAATAAAAAAAATAATCCTAGGACTGAGTGTGTTAATTTCAATGCAATTAAATGCTCAAATTATCACAGATAGACCAGACCAAACAGAAAGCTCGTCAACTGTTGGGAATGGAAATCTACAAATTGAAACTGGCTTCCTGATTGGTTTTGAAGGAGATAATCAAAGTTCAAATAGACAAATTTTAGCACCAACAAATTTATTCAGATATGGGGTGTCCAAAAGCATTGAAGTCAGATTCCTTAGCCAATATGAATCATTAAGAAATGATAACGTATCTGTAGAAGGAATTAGCGATATTGAAATTGGAACAAAAGTACAATTACTCAAAGATGAAAGTAAGAATACAGAAATTGCTTTCCTTTCTCATATAATTGTCCCAACCGGAACAAAAGAGTTGACCAATGATAATTTAGGAACAATCAATAAAATTTCTATTTCTCACGAAATAAATGAAAGAGTGGGAATTGGATATAATTTAGGTTACAATTATTTTGGGCAGGGTAAAGGAGATCTAACATATTCTCTTGCATTAGGAATTGGAATAAATAATAGGGTTGGAATATATATTGAACCATATGGTGAATTAATAGATTTAGAAGAATATATTCCAAATTTTGATGCTGGTCTAACCTATTTAGCGAATAAAAATTTACAGTTTGACTTTTCATTTGGAACAGGAATTAATAAAAGAATGAATTACATTTCCATTGGTTTTAGCTTGTTGATTAATAAAAATAAAAACTAACTATTGGCTTCATTATGAACAATCTAAATAACTAATGATAAAATTCTATTGTAAAAGAGGCATTTGGATGAGATGTCTTTTGGTGATAATTTGTTTAAACTTTACTTGCCTCAGAACTGATATAAAGAATCTATTGTATCGGTAAATTTTACAAATGGTTAAGCATATTATGTAATAGATTTATCTTCTTTAATTCTGAAATTTGTAACATCAATTAAGAATAGAGTTATGGAGACGGTTAAAATATTTGAAACAAAATCTAAAGAATCTAAACAAGGAATAAAAAAATCATTCCCAGTAACAGGTATGACTTGTGCTGCTTGCGCCAGTAGTGTAGAGTCTATTCTTTTCCATACAGATGGCGTTAACAAGGCCACAGTAAATTTTGCTAGTAACTCTGTGTTAATCGATTATGATGAAAGCATCTCAGAAAAAAAATTACAGCGTGTCCTGCGTGAAGTAGGTTATGACATTATTATTGATGTAGAAGACCCCGTAGAAGTACAACAAGAATTTCAGCGAAAGCACTATCAAGACATAAAAAACCGTACCATTTGGTCAGCTATTTTAACGCTGCCCATTTTTATTCTGGGAATGTTCTTTATGGAATGGGAATCTGGAAAATGGATATCGTTGGTCTTGACCGTTCCTGTTTTATTTTGGTTTGGGCGTAACTTTTTTATTAATGCCTTCAAACAAGCAAAGTATGGAAAGGCCAATATGGATACGTTGGTAGCATTAAGTACAGGAATCGCCTTTCTATTTAGTGTATTCAATACGCTGTTTCCTCAATTTTGGCTAAGTCGTGGTATGGAACCTCACGTCTATTATGAAGCAGCAACTGTTATCATTACCTTTATTTCTCTTGGAAAATTATTGGAGGAAAAAGCAAAATCGAACACTTCTTCGGCTATCAAAAAATTGATGGGATTACAGCCTAAAACGTTGAAGGTAATAGAAAACGGTGAAGAAAAGGAAATCCCCATTTCTGAAGTTCAAGTAGGTCAAACTATCCTCGTGCGTCCTGGAGAGAAAATCCCTGTAGATGGTGAGGTGTCAAAAGGGAATTCTTATGTAGATGAAAGTATGATTTCGGGCGAACCGGTTCCAGTTCAAAAATCCAAAGACGGAAAAGTATTTGCCGGTACCGTTAATCAAAAAGGAAGTTTTCAATTGACTGCGGAAAAAGTAGGAGGGGAAACCCTGCTTTCACAAATCATAAAAATGGTTCAGGAAGCACAGGGAAGCAAAGCACCTGTACAAAAATTGGTCGATAAGATTGCGGGAATTTTTGTTCCTATCGTATTGGGTATATCTATCATTACCTTCATTATTTGGATGTTTGTTGGTGGTGATAATGCATTTTCGCACGCTTTATTGACTTCCGTAGCAGTGTTGGTCATTGCCTGCCCTTGTGCGTTGGGATTAGCAACACCAACAGCGATTATGGTGGGAATAGGAAAAGGAGCGGAGAACAATATTCTCATAAAAGATGCCGAAAGTCTGGAGCTTGGGCATAAAGTTAATACCGTAGTCCTCGATAAAACAGGCACGATTACCGAAGGAAAACCCCTAGTAACGGATATAATTTGGACTGAAAAACTTAATGATAAAAAGAAATACAAACAAATTCTTTCGGCGATTGAGGCACAGTCTGAACATCCATTGGCTGAAGCAGTAGTCAACCATTTTAAGGAACAAAATGTTCAACCCACTGAAATCACTTCTTTTGAAAGTATAACGGGAATGGGTGTTGAGGCAGAATCGGAAAATGGCACAAAATACTTTGTAGGCAACCATAAATTAATGGTCAAGAATGATATTCAAATCGATGCCGCCTTAATCAAAGCATCCGAAAATCTTGAAGAACAAGCAAAAACGGTCATATTCTTTAGTAATAGCGAACAAGTATTGGCAATACTTGCCATTGCAGATAAGATTAAAGAAACATCCAAAAAGGCTATTACAACGTTACAAAACAAAGGAATAGAAGTGTATATGCTTACAGGTGATAATAACAAAACCGCATCAGCAGTAGCGCAACAAGTGGGAATAACCCATTATCAAGGGGAGGTAATGCCTTCGGATAAAGCAGCTTTTGTGGAAAAATTGCAAGCTGATGGAAAAATAGTGGCAATGGTGGGTGATGGCATCAACGATTCCCACGCCTTGGCAGAGGCCAATGTGAGTATTGCAATGGGGAGAGGTTCTGACATTGCGATGGACGTTGCAAAGATGACCTTGATAACTTCAGATTTGCTATCCATTCCCAAAGCGTTGGAACTCTCAAAAAGAACTGTATTGGGGATCCGTCAAAACCTGTTTTGGGCCTTTATTTATAATATCATTGGAATTCCAATAGCAGCAGGTGTGCTATATCCTATAAATGGCTTTTTGTTGGATCCAATGATTGCAGGAATGGCAATGGCATTTAGTAGCGTATCGGTAGTAGCCAATAGTTTAAGATTAAAGAATATTCAATTAATTAAATAAAAAATATGGATACAATTCAGAATAATTTTATAAAAATATCATTAGAGAAAATTCAAGTATGTGAAATAACGCTAGAAAAAATATCTTCTACTTGTTGTATGCCTATTAGAAGTGAAAAAATACAAGACACTTTTAACTGTCTAAATAATTTGAATAATCAATTAAGAGTTGGAAATAAAGATACAATTTCAAATTGCATCGTTCATATTGAGGAATGCGGAAGCTTAATAGGAAAACTCTATGTCTCCTGCTGTACAGAAAAAAGAGAGCCTTTATATCAAGAATTATTCAAACAACTGAATGAAATTCACACCAATGTTCATAGAATACAGGGAACAGCACATTAATATAAACCAAATTAAAATTAAATGAAAACTTTAAAATTTAAAACAAATATCAATTGTGGTGGTTGCGTATCAAAAGTAACGCCTTTTTTAAACAAGCAAAAAGGTGTTGAAAGTTGGGTAGTAGACACGAACAATCTTGATAAAATTCTCACGGTTGAAAGCGAAAGCGCCACCGAAGAAGAGGTTAAGGCTACTTTGCAAAAAGTAGGGTTCAAAGCGGAATCCATAGATTAACACTTTTGAAGAAGTATGGTTTATGTAATTCTCTTAGGTGTCATCATTTTTTTTGCCGTTCATTTCTATAGAAAAGCAAAGCGACGAAAGGTTAAACCTTTCCCAGAACATTGGCACGGGTTGTTGTTAGAGAACGTACTCTATTATCGTAATCTTTCAGGGGAAAAGCAGGTGGTTTTTCAGCAGCGAATGATGCAGTTTTTGAGCGAAGTCTATATTGATGGTGTGAAATTGGAATTGGAAGAGCTCGATAAAATTTTAATCGCAGCCAGTTCGGTAATACCCGTATTTGGCTTTAAAGAATGGCATTACACCAATTTAAGTGGAATACTTTTGTACCCGGACAATTTTAATGAGGATATGCAATTTGGCAATAGGGATAAATCACGCAACATTGGTGGAATTGTCGGTAACGGACGATTTGAAAAGCAAATGATTCTGTCCAAAAAAGCATTATATCACGGTTTCAATAATAAAAGTGATAAAAGCAACACCGGTATCCACGAATTTGTTCACCTAATAGATAAGCTTGATGATAGGGCGGATGGTGTGCCAGAACGATTATTACAGCATCAATATGCCATACCGTGGTTAAATCTTATCCATAATGAAATGGAAGCGATTAACGATAACCATTCCGATATTCGTAAATATGGCAGCACAAACCAAGCAGAATTCTTTGCGGTTGCGTCAGAGTATTTTTTTGAGCGACCCGATTTACTCAAAAGAAAACATCCGGAACTTTATGAGATGTTGGTTAAGTGCTTTAATCAACAAATAGCATAATATTTTTATAAAGAATTTGAAGGCCATACTTATGTAATAAATACCATGATTTTTTTATAAATACTAGTACAAAGGAAATAGTAATTTTTAATGAAAAATATTAAATAGGTACTTTTTTATAAAGTACCTATTTTTACAGTTTTTATACCTGAGAGCTGAAAATCAAAACTTCTATTAGGATCTTCTTCTTCTTTAATTTTTGATTTATGTATAGTACTAACTAATAATCTAAATAGATCTCCTACAAAAGCTCCAATTCCAATGAGATTAACCTTAGTCTCTTTCATACGTCTATTTTTATGGTCAATATCTACTTATGCAAAATCGTATTATCTTGAAATGGAGGTGTAGGTTTTATTTTATCAGCAATTTCCTTAGATTTTTTGGGATTAACGCCCTCATTTGGATACGCGTCTAAAACTAAAGAAGGTAATAGTCGTTGCGTTAAATCAGAAAAAGTAAATCCATACTCTCTCGCATCAGTTTCACCTGTGATCCCTACCATATCTTTAATTTCAGCATCAGTGAAACCAAGTTCAATTAATGGTTCTCTTAACACAGATAATCTCTGTTCTTCATTTGGTCTACCGAATTTTAAGATATCTGCGGACCTTCTCTTTATTGCTGGGTCTAAAGAATTCAAGCGATTCGTACACATTATTACTGCTGCTGGTAATTTGCTATTAGCAATTCTGTCAATTCCACGTATAAAAGCATTTACACCAGCTTTGTCTTCATGGTGCATTTGGTTGCTTTCTCGAGATTGAGTTAAAGCATCTGCTTCATCTACTAGAAGAATTACTGCACCCTTAGATTTACCTGAAGAATTCTTTAGTTTTCTAGCTTTTTCAATTGTGTGATCAAATGCTGTTGATATTAGTTTTGTCATCTCGCCAACGTGTCCTTGTCCTCTTGCGGATAAACTTAGCGGTAGTAAAGTGACATCTATTCCTTCTTGTCTAGCAACAGCGTCACCAATACATGTTGCTAATTCTGATTTACCTGACCCAACATCACCTTCTAAAATAACCAATGGAGGTCTTCTCAACACAATATTGGATATACGTTTTGCATTAGGATGATATTTTTTCATCCAAAATCTTATTCCTTCTGGGTTTATTAGAAGGCTTAGAATTTTTGTCATACGACTTTTATGGTTCTCTAATCCAACCAATGCGTTGAGTCTTTCTTGAAACTCAAAATCAGGATATACAATTGCTTGTTCGAATAAGTTGTCAATTGATGGTCTTGTACTCATAATTAATATTTTTTAACTATAAAACGATTAAGTGATTTACTCCCAGAGGTATACGTTTTATCTTGTGATAAATAACCATTTACACCTGGTTCAACTGCCTCTGTTCTTTTAAAGGGTAAATTGTTTTTATATTCATTTTTATCTTCAGTACTTAAATTAAACCATGCTGAGGTATAGGTAAGATAGCTGTAAAAAAATGCTCCATCTATATCAGCTCCAAGCCTTATTCTTCCAGGATCGTCATCAACATCTGATGTATTTGCAAGATCTTTTGCTGTATATTTTATTGTAGGCTCAATCCAATCCCCATTTTTTTGAAATCCATATATAACGGTATCCAAATAACCATCTTTAAGAAGTTCTACAATCTCGGCTTCAAAATCAGATATACGACTATCTGATGGTTGATGGTAAAACCTTTGTATTCTTTTTAAATCTGTTGCTACTTTAGCCGCTAATTTCTTAGCATCTGTAACTGTAAAAGTCTTATTAAATGTATTACTATAACTCATGAATTATTTTTTAAATGTGAAATGTTGGTCCAAATACTTTTTTCCAGTAATAAACAGTCTTCTCTTTTGTAGTAGCCGCTAATGCAGCATCTATGGCGTCACCTGCATCAATAGCAGCATCTACAATTAAATCTGCTTGAGCTTTTGTATAAAGCTTTGCAGCATTATTTTCTTCGTTAACAGGGTCTATTATTTGAACAGGTTCTGAAAATGAGCCAATACTACTGTAAGGATAATAGTCATTAAATGAAATTTGCTCTCTTATATCTGTTTTAGCTACATAGGTGAAAAAGCTCTGAAGAGCTTCAGGATAATCTGAAAAATCTCGACCATTATCCGCAAGTTTTGCAAAAATTAGTTCAATCATAAAGGACTTGAACTTAAACTTTGGATTTTCATTTTTCAAATTTCTTGCCCAGTATTTTGCAAGTCTTATCACTTGAGCAAAATGAGGGTTATTTTTTGATTTCCGTGCTTTGATAAATTCTATATGGAATGGGATATTCGTTTTTAAAAACGAACCATCCTCTTGACTAACAAGATCCCCATACCAATCAGGGTCATCATAATAAAGTATTGGTACTATATCTACATCTAACCCAGTTCCTTTAAAGGAAACTTGAACAGAATATGTTTGTGGAACCACTTGATCTGGGCTAAAATTAGGGAAAGCCTTTCTTAGTTTTTCTGCTAAATAATCTAGTAATTCTTTAATACTAGATGGTGCAGAATCAACTTTAATGTAACACCCAACATCGATATCATTGATTGATCTAAGAGCAGTACTTTTTGCAAGACTACCAGAAATAATCATTCTTTTTAATACAAAGTCTGGATGATCATTTAAATAGTTTTTAAGTTTTTCTCTCAACCGATTCGCCTGTGCTCTATATTCTTTGGCTTTATCACTGGGCAGATTAACTGTGTTTACTGCCCAATTTGCCATATCCTTTTGTGAAACGTGTTCTCTTCCCATAATTTAAATTTGTTATTTTATGATGACAAGAACGTCACATTTGGAAGGGTTTTCAATACCTTGATGAAGGTATATTTGAGTTTGAAACACGAAATTTTATTGAATTGAGATGACGAAGAAGATAAAATTGGCAGATAATAGTTTTCATGGTATCAAGTGCTAAGTATTTTCTAATCTTTATATAAATTTTGAAGTTTTAATAATGTCATGGCGTTATTGTATAAATGTGGAACTACATTCGCATATGTTAGTAGATGTTTATTAGGTATATTTTTATATTCTAAATGATGTGAAGGAAAAAATTGATCATTGGAATAATACAAGACTCCGATTCCTCTATTTAAAAACTCTTTGGTAAGAGGTATCATATCATCATCTAAGCAAGTTTTATCCCATTTTCTTCCATCAGCGCTTGAATTATCAAAGATGACTAATTCAAAATCTGTAGGATGCGGCCCTTTTTGATTAACTAATTCATTTTTTATTTGCTTATAGGTTAACTCTTTGATATTTATTTGAGTACAGTTGAATTGTACTTTTGAGGATCCTTTTATAAAAATTCGTTCTAAATCTTCATTTACTGGAGTCGTGACTTCATTTACCAACAATATTTTGGATTGAGCTCTTAACTCTTCATTATCTCTTTCTGAATTTTTAATGTGCAGTATGGTTCTAATTTCTGCTTCTTTGACACTATTGATAGATTTTTGAAATTTTCTTTTTATCGTTTTATCTAATCCAAAAATCCCTAAAAAAGTTAAAATTAATGCTATCAATACTCCCTGAATCCCTACTTTGGTAATAAATAGATGTTCAATTTTATTTTCATTAGTAATGGTACGTTTTGTATTTTCTAGAATGTCCTTATTCAATGAGTTGATCTCTTTATTTATTTTTTGTTGAATGAGAATTTCTGAATCATTTGTTTGCAATAAAGTCTCCTGAACTGGATTACTATCTTGTTCCGCCATTAAAAGCATGGTAAAGTTTATTGCTATGATGAATGTTATTTTTTTCATTAGTTTTTCATTTAAAAAATTGAATCTTATTTTTTTTCTGGATGGATCTTATGGTTGTATGGAATACCTAACTCTTCTAAAAGCTCAACAAGAAATACCACACTTACTCCGTAGTTTGCTCTAAATTCAGTGTATTCTTCAGAAGTTCCTGCATAATGAATTCCCAGTACTTTTCCTGATTTAAAATCTAATAATGGTGAACCTGAATTTCCTCCCCAAGTTGTACAATCGTGTTTGTAGATGTAATTGGAAATTGATGTTCTAAAAAATGCACCCGGTGCAAACTGTTTCACTCCTGAGACTCCATTAAAAAAGGTATTTCGTAATTCTTCACTTTTACTACAAGCTGGATATCCTACAACATAAATATCTTCTTTCAATGTTGGAGGCGTATAAGAAAGTTCTAATCCTTCAGGTAGTTGATGCTCATTATGATTTATAGTTTGTACTCGTAACAAAGCAATATCTAATTCTGATTTTTTAGTAATGTGAATTACTTCTTTGATGTCAAATTCAAGTTCTTCACGAGTATCATGCTCTTCTTTAAAATCAATTTTAACTCCTAATGGACGCCTTCTATGACTTTCCTTTATTTGGAATACTCCTTTTTCTTTTTGTGAAGCAAAATGCTGTGCTACATGTCTATTCGTTACAATAATATCCGTATCATAAAGTAGCCATCCTGTGCCTGCCCATTTTCTTCTATCATCTCCTGTAATTTCAATACGTCCAACAGCAGGAATCACTTTTGAAATCGTATCTATATTTTCTGCTATGTGTTTTTCCCAAGATGTTGTAATCGCAATATCAATTTGATCATTATTAATCAGAAAGACTGGACGATCGACTGTTTTTATAATACTTTGTTCTGCACGCTTGTATAAGTCTATTTCTTCAGCTATTCCGTCAATGGAAGAGTTGAAAAGCATATCAATTATATGTTTATCCTCATGGTCATTTAGAAATGTTTGTAGGCTTTCAAAGAAGGTTTTGTCATTGGTAAAGTCAACATGAAGTTCTATACTTCGAATAATTTCTTTATTATTATAATATGCCTTTAAATTGGCTAAGACTTCTTTAGGAGATTTTACTGAATTTTCGTTTTCTGAAGCTTGTTTTTGTGTATCCATTATACTTGTTTTTGTAGGATGGCAAGTACGTAAAGAGGCACAAAAATGGCAATACCTTGGTGAAGGTATATTTAACTAAGTCAGGTAATAGTGCTTAGTCAAAGTCATAACCTCTATTGAGCACATAACTCAATAGGGCATCTCGACCTTTGAGGTTTAATTTCTTTGTAATGTTTTTACGATGAGTTAATATTGTATGTTTACTAACAAATAGTTTATCGGCAATCTCTTGACTACTCATTCGCTGACCTATCAGCTCTAAGATCTGGTTTTGCGTTTTAGTAAGAAGTTTTTCTTTTTTTATTTCTGCCGTAGAACTTTCATCTTCTAATGGTAAATCAGAATCATAATAAGTTTCACCAGCATATACTGCTCTAATGGCTTCTAAAAGTATAGGTAAGCGAGCATTTTTAAGTAGATATCCTTTGGCGCCCGCAGCTATCATCTTATTGACAAAATCTCGTTTTCTAAACATTGTAAACGCAATGACTTTGATATGCGGATATTTTGCTGTGATTTGGTTTGTGGCTTCAATGCCATCTACGTTTGGCATTCTGATATCAATAATAACAATATTTACATGTCTATTCCTCTCTTCTAAGAATTCTAATAAAGCAAGTCCGTCATTTACTTTGCCAATAATATTAATATCTTTTTCAAATTTGAAAAAAACATCAATGCCATCTATAAGGCTATTATGGTCTTCTGCAATTACAATGTTAATCATAGCGGTATCTCTATTATAAATGTGCTTCCTTTATTGGGATTAGAATCAATAGATAATTTTCCTTTTAAGTCCTCTACCTTTTTCTCCATACCATACAAGCCTAACCCTTTTTGTTTTTTTATTTGCGTTGTATCCAACCCAATTCCATTATCTTCTACGATGATGGTTATAGAATTTTCATCGGCTGTAATATCTACTGAGACCTCTGAGGATTTCGAATGTTTTACAGCATTAGTGATCAATTCCGTGGTCATTCTACGTAAATCGTTTTCTACGGACATATTAATAATATTGGAAGTCCCATGACTTTGTACTTCAATAGATAATTGATTACTTTCATTGATGATAGCGGCAAAATCTTTAATGATATCGACCCAATAACCAGAATTTCTAGATGCCGAATCTTCCAGATGTGCCATATTTCGTACTTTTTGATAGGCTTCATCTAATAATTTTCTTGTTTTGGATATTAAACTCTCTTCTTCTTCTTGAAAACGATCCTTACTAGCTTTAATATTATCAAAACTCTGGTGAATTGCTATGATCAATCCTCCTAAATTATCGTGCAATTCTCCTGCAATTCTTTGTCGTTGACGATCTTTTTCTTCATTGCGTGCGTCAATTGCTTTCAATTCTTTTTCTTTTTCTGCAAGTTGTTTTTTACTCCTATAATACATTATAAGAAATGTGCCTATTATAACCACTACAATTAAAATACTTATGGCCAAATATGAACGATTTTTATGTCTTATACGTTCAGTGTCTAATACTAAATTTTTTTGAGATAATTCTGCAGTCTCTAGTAGAGTTAGGATAGCATTTTGTTTACTAATATTGATACTATCCCTGTAAGCAACCATTTTTTTATAGTATACAAAAGCTGAATCTATCTCATTTAAATTTTCATAATTCAAGGATAGATATTGATATAATCCTCTTTTTCTATTATAAATATTTTCTTTAATGGGTAAGGCTTCTGCCTTTAAAAGGGCAGCGATAGCTTCATTATAATTTCCTTGTAATGTATATGTATACGCTTTTGTTTTCAAAGAAGATTCCATCCGATCTGGAGAATCTAAGATATTGGCATAATATAGCATACTATCTATATGAACTCCGACTTGCTTCAAATCAGCAGTATAACTTTGATAGAAGACTGCCTTATAATTATGCAATTTGTACAATGCATCTGGGGTTCCAATGGTATTTGCATAAAGGCTAGCCTTTTTTAAATGAAAACGAGCATTTTTAGTGTTTTTAGGAGAAATTCCTAAAAAGCTTAACCCTAAATGTGCAGTAAGTAATTGTTCCGCATTGTCATTCTGATTTGCATTTTCGAAAAACGTTTTTAGATAAGACTCTCCGTCATATTCTAAGAAATCTTGAGAAACTAAAGTGTAGTGTAGATCATAATTAATAGCATTTGCCATTTTTATATTTCCGCTTGCACTGAATAATTTTTGAGCTTTCAGCTTTAGAGCATAGGCTTTTTCTTCTTGATTATTATATCTGTAGGTATCCGCAAGTATATAATAATACCACGCTTTATAAGTTTGAGGAAGTAGAGTACTATCTACTTTTTTAAGAGAAATAAATGCTTTTGCTATGTTGCGTTGTTTGAGTTGTAATTTTCCCTGATAATACCAATGTAGGCTACTGTCTTTACCGGGTATGTGTAATCGTGCGAGTTCACGTTTAAAAATAGTATAATTTTTACTAGCTAGTAGCGAATCTATGGAATTTACCTGAGTAAAGACTTTATTAGATAAGAACAAGCAATATAGCAGAAGCAAGTATTTCAAAATTTGAATTTTTGAGTGTTAATTTACGACTATTTATGCAGGGTCCAATACACCTCCACCAACTGTCCTAGGCTCTTCCTCTTCTTCAGTTATATTAACAGATTTTCCAACTATAAAATCTTGGAGAAGTTTTAGGTTATAATCGTAGTCTTTTAAAGAAGTATCAAAAGAAACATGATGTTGAACAAAAAAACGATAAATATGAATATGCCAATCTTCAAAATCTTCATCATGAACTGTAATTACCAAAATTTTATTATTTGGGAAACGTGTATGATTAAAAACAGAATCTAGGGATAATGTTTCTCTATCCCAATCTAAATTCTCAGTAGCTAGTTTTCTACGATCTGTTGGATGTCCATGCTTATAGATTGTAAGCATGCAAGAAATGTTTTTACTTGAAATATCATAACAATTTCTAAGTTTGAGACTATATACATTTTCCGATTCAGATAAATCAATGATTGGAATTTCAGTAGCTATTTCAATTGCATTATTCTTAGTACAATAGGTTCCTCTGCTGTAAAATGTTTGTTTGTGTTCTGAGGTTTTTAAAGGTGTCATTTCTTTCATGATCTTATGATTATAAATTATACCTCAAAACTAAATTTTATGAGCTTTGCAAAACATACCTTGGTGAGGGTAAATCTTGAGTGGAGCTTATTGAAGTTTGAAATTACAAATAGGTACTTTATAAAAAAGTACCTATTTTAAGTACCCATTTGTAGGTGTTTGCAAGTTTTTAGGTACTTCATAAAAGTTAAAACAATGATAATCAGTGTGGTTTTAGTGCAACCGAAATGGCTCATAACCCGAAGGTCACAGGTTCGAGTCCTGTTCCCGCTACTAGTAAAATCAAGCCTTCACAGAAATGTGAGGGCTTTTTTCATGTTTTCTGTGAAACAGAGGATTAGTAGGGATCAAGGATCATGCCTAAATGTTGTGTTTAGGTAAAAATACTGGTTAATCTAAAGAGAATATTTGTTCTAAAATATCTAATAATTAGATAGCTACATTGTTAATGAAGACGGAGATGCTATGTGTCGAAATACAATGTCATTGCATAACGGGCAGGGTCAGCGTAAATACCTAAACCACACAGAGAGTTTACGTTTTTTGACTTTAACCCAAGAGTGTCAAAGAGATACCAAATTTTTTGGTCAGCTTATTTATTACACAAGTGCTCGATTGAGCGAAATATACAATCTAACAGTAGAAAGTATTGATTTTTCTAACAAAACGGTCGTGATTGAAGCCTTAAAGAGACGACAGCGAGGTGTATATCTTGAAATCCCAATACCGAATTGTTTTTTGAGAGAACTTGAAGACTATATAACTAGTTTGAAAGATGGAAAGAACTTATAGTCATTTTCACTTCGCACGGCTTCAAGACGATTAAAAAACTAATGGATAAAGCCAACATAAACTGGGAGAGAAGTTGTGCACGAGGATTATGCCATGATTTTGCAGTTTATGCGGTGAGTAAAGCCCCAATTACCTTAGTTAAAAAATGGTTGGGTCTGCCACATTGGAAACTACTGAAATCTACTTAAATATACTGGTATGGAAGAGCGAGAAATTGCAAGTCGGCTTTGGGAATAGTGATATTTTCTTTTCGGTGCTATCTAAAAATAAGTGATTTTTATACTACATGATTATATTTAATTTGGTAGTTATTTGTCTGATAACTTTTGCTCATAATAAACTTATATAGTTCATTAATTTTACCTTACAATTTTAGGACTCTTTTGGCATTTCTTACTATAGGCCCTAACAATTGTGCATTTTTTTGTTTTTGACTTGGAAACACATTAATTTGATTGATTTTATGAAAGAAAAAAGAAAACTCATGATGTGTTAAAGACATAATTATTGTTTCAAGTTTTCTTTTTACGAATAGCCTATTAATTTGATATTGAAAGGTAAACTTATACTTTCCAGTAGCATTTAGAAAATAAAACAAATGAAGCAGAATTTCTGATAAAAATACTTTCTCTATGGAACTTGTGTTTTTTATTGATTTTTTGTTCAAAATTTTATTCATCGTTTTTATTGTGTTCTCTATTTCCTTATAATATTTAACCATCGAAATAAATAACTTATTAAGATTATTTATTTGTGATGCTTCTATTAAATCCAGTGCGGTTATGATCATTGTGTATATAAGAGGTCTTATTTCTTCTATAGTTCTTTTTTCCGACTTGTCAATATTTCTAGAGTTAACCAGTTGATTAATATCTACACTCTTATTAGAGGCGTAAGCATGTAATCTACTCAATGGGAAATAAGTATGCGCAATGATTGCATCAAACATAGGGGATACAAACTTGAATTCATGATCAAATTCGCGGTCAATAATTAAGAAATTTAAAGTATAAGCAATTCCAGAGGTAAATACGTACCCAGCTTTATCAACTAAAGCATCTTTCATTCTATAATGGACTGAGATATAATCTTTCTTGGGGTCTAAATCAGAGAAATGAATTCCTGGAGATTGAAAAGTCACTATTTGATCAATATTTTGATATAGTTCGATGGGTAACAAGGAAGCTGTTAACTGTGCCAATGCGCCCCCTAAACTGTGACCTGTCAGAATTATGCCCTTACTACCGAGGTTTTTCACCCATTTTTTTATCTCATTTTCATTTTTATCATATTGGATTTTACCTACTGACCTTTTATTGATATCTGACTTTATATCAGAAATGCTTGGTTCAGTTCCTCTAAACGCAATAACATTGACGTTAATATCTGAACTTGGTCCCGGTCTTATTCCAACCATTTCAAATCCTTCTTTGCCTTTGAAGAAAGTTACTTTAGATAAACCATATTCGCCTTTTATATTCTGTATTTTTTTCTTATCATTTTTATCTTTAGGGGAAAGATAAACGAGATTGTGGGCCATCACCTCTAGCGCAATGTCCTGTTTCCAAATTTTTTCAATAGGCAGAGAAGTTCCTTCAATATATTTATATTTTCCCATTAGATAAATGTTTAGCAAATGACTTATACAGAATCTTTATAGAATCACTATTGATTCAAATCCAAAACATCCCCAAACTCACCACCAACACCGCCCCACTTCAACTTCACCTGAAAGTTGCCCGTACCATTGGAAGAAATAGCCATGTTGTCGTCATCCAAAGCCTGAATGTAAAAGCTGACTTCAACTTCAGAGGGCGTTTCCGATTTTGGTAGTTTGCCCATGCCATTGCTCATCATTTGGGAGACTTGTTTAATGGTGCCAAAGGCATTTTCAAGGTTAAAACTAATACCTGAAGATGCCGTATTTGTATCTATTTTGACTACCTCCATATTGATGGAGTCGTTGGGTGTATTAAAGGTTTTGTATTCAGGCATGGTTATAGATTTTAGTTAGTGTCATGGTCTGAGTTTGATTCTTCTCTTTTAAGTCTTATTAAATTGGTAGGAACACGTACTAGAAAATCATGATCTTCATCTGCTGATATATCCTCATCTTTCTCAGGCAACGGAATTGGTATTAAATTTTGATTGGCTGGACGGTCAAAATCAGCCATGAGTTCTTTATAATACTTTTCGTTGGTTCTTAGTTCTTGAAGAAAATCTTCTGCTCGTTCCCTTTCATCTAGAGTCATCGAATCGTTCTCTTCCAATGCGGTTTCATATTTATCAATTTCATTTAACAGTGATTCTAAGTAGTCATAAATATTGATGTTGGTTTTTAATATTTCTCTGAAATCCAATCCATAAACCCCAAGAATATTCATCAACATGATTTGTGCGGTACCCTCTAATTTTACGGGTAATAATACTCGTGCTGAGCCTGCTTTTAAAAATTCTTCAAATAAAGGGTCAGAACTGGTCAATGAATCAATTTCTGATTTTGAAAAGGTAAATTGGGCATTAGCTACATTATACGGGGTCTCATTTGTACTCCAAAAAGAAGAGTAGAGCTGGTAAGTCATATTTTTCCAATCAAAAGTTGTTTCAAAAAACTTAATCAACTGAGCATTTTTTTGCGCTTCTTTAATCCGCATTCTTGGCCCTATATTTTGATTGGCTTGATCTAAATCTGTATCTAAAAGATTGTTTTCAAAATCACTGTCTCCCAGCCATAAGGCTATGCATGAGCGTTTAAGTTCATCTTTGATGATTTCCTTATTAATAACAGGGTTATTGCCCCCTATAGATACAGCTTCTTGTATCTCCAACTCTGCCATTTTTTCTTCATAGTCCAAAAGTTGGCGATTATACTCTTGCATCACGGCATCATAGGTTTCGAGTTGCCATTTTTCATAGAGTTCAGCTGAGAGACTACATTCTACCTGTATATTGATGAACAAACTGTAATGTCCTTTAAAGTATATGTTTTTTGTACCCTTTAATAGATCGTTTGGGTCTATTCTTTCTGTTCGTTTTAATGGTCTTCTAAACTTTATTCCAATTGGCAATTTATCTTCAATACCCCCGACCGAGTATTCCATTACCGAATTTAAATCTATTTCCGATGGTAAATATTTGTTAAAATATCTTCTTTCAATATTACCAACTACTACCTGAAAAATATCTCTTTTAAGACCGTCGCCGAAGAAACCAATTTTCGAAAATGCTTTGACAGTTTTATACCCTTTAGGAATCTGTACTTCTCCCACAAGGCTATAGTCATGAGAGTCATCATTTTGTTTTTGGGAAATATCTTTTTGAAATTGTCCTGTTATTATTGTTTTGTTTGGAGGTGGTGGCTTAACCGAAGGAGCTGCAATAAAACCATTCAGCATGATTGCCCGATAATTTTCTCTTGTGATTTGAGATGGAAATCTTAATTTCTCCATTCTCAAAAAATAACCATTTTCATCGCCAATAGGTATTTGAGGGAAATCAGGTTTTTCAGGAACATCTTTATGTTGTTGTTTAAGTGCATCTTTATACAAATAGTTTATAGAAGGTTGAGGAATAACAAATTCGTAAAATAAGCGTTTGCTTAAGGTCTTTATTTTGGTGTAGTATGTTTTATCCAACCATCGGTATTCTCCAATGACATGACCATTTCCTACATTATCAAAGCCATGTTCGTTGCGTTCTTCAAACTCTTCTAAAATTCTACTGGTCTTGCTTTGACCTACCTTTTCCTTTATTTTTTCTACTGATTTTTGGATGATTTCCTTAGCATAGTTAGAAGCTTCTTTTTGTACCTCTTCGCTAGAACTACTGGTGGAAAAACCTACGTGTGCGCTAAATTTTACTGGGCCAAAACCTCCAGACACTTCTACTCCAGCCTCAAACTTGGTTTCTGATTTAATGGTTTTTTGAGACTCTTTCTGTAATTCGAAACGTTCCGTGGTCTCTAAGTGTTTTTCACTTTCCAGCTCTCGATCTTCTTCAAAAGAGGTAAAGTCCTCTATTTGGCGTAACCTTCGGTGTGAGCGTTTACGGTACTCATTGGCCATAATGTTTTCAATATGGGCAATCTCACCATCTTCATAACCCTTTAATTGCTGCTTTACAACACGTAACTCACCTATGCCAATAGGTTTCACTTTAGGAATCATACTTCAATATTTTTAATGGTTTTTACAAAACGCCCATTTTTAAGTTCAAAGCTTTCAACTAAAGAAAGCCGTCCAATTTCGCCCATTAGCGTAGCTATCTTATCCGTCAATTCGTTGTGTAATTCTGTTTTGGTCTTATTGCCCGACAATAGTTGGTTTTGCTTTATAAGTTCCTTTTCAATCTTGCTAAAGTCCGTAGAGGTTATTGTCTTACTTGTTCGTAATTGTTTTTGGTAGGCTTCCGTTTCTTTTTGGAATTTGTCCCATTCTTCCTGATTTAAAACTGTGGAATTATCTACATCCATTTTAAGTTCAGGTGTTATAGGGGCAATAATTTTGTCTATTTTTCCTTTCGTGATGGCATCTAATCTAGACCTCACTTGGGTCAATCCATTCAAGTTTTCTTTTAAAGCTTTTAATTTTTCTTTTCGTTCTTTTAAAGGGTCTTTCTGCCGTAGCTCTTCTTTTTTTATGGCTTGCTTCAACATGGGATGGGTGTAAAACAAAATATTGAGTATTGGGCGATACTCTTCAAAATGTTCAATCAAATTAGCGACTTTTTTCTTGTTTTTTTCAAAAAAAAGGAGGTGATATATTTTTATCCAAAAACTTATTTTTTTCAAAGACGATAAAGAAAACTTTCCTTCCATCAACTTCATGGTGTAAAAACTGTCCCACAGGTTATTATAAATGCTTACGTAGAACTGTTGGTTTGAAGAGAGAAGCGGGGAAGTGTCATTTTGGTTGCCTCCAGTCAAAGTTTGACGAAGATTTTCCAATAATTCATCATTGCCGACTGACCTATCGTTTTGCAATAGTTCCTTTAATTCAGAATATTTAATATCCTCATCTTCTAACGAGGAGATTAATTTTTGAAACTCTTCGGAGTAGTAAAATTCTTTTGCCGCAAGTAATCGAGATTTTTCAAAAGGAATACCCTGTTGCTTGGTTTTCATTTCCGCGTTTTTGATAAGCGCGGATTCATTGTTGTTAGAAAGAATCTTTTTCTTTTTCCGTTCCTTAGTTTCGGTTTCTTTGAGCGGCGGTCTAACATGTACAAATTGGAATACGGAATCTAAATTCATATTACTTTGAATTAATAAAACTTACCTATCATTTTGGATACAATCAATTGTTTAACTAAACAATTGAACTTTAGAATAATATTTTTTACAAAGTTCAAAAATAGTCACATAAGCCTTTAAACACATATGTTGCAGAAACTTGTAATTTTCGTGCAATTTCACTCTTAACCTTGTAGTAAGTAGTAGAGCTGTGCCGTTAAAAAGAAAAAAAAATCGATTACTAGATTATTACCTATTAGTAAGATATGCAAAGTTTCGAAACCCTACTTTTTTAACAAGGGAATCAAAACGAGAGTTGCGATGTAAGGGAAATAATTGAGGCTCACTTACCAACCAAGGCACTTCCATTTCATGATCTGTGATAGAGCGTTCTAATAAATCTAATGCGTCATCATCTCGACCAAGTGCAGTAGCAATAATACTAGCAAAAAAAGCAGGAGCTCCTATATTTGTAGATTTCTTTAATTCAATCAGTTCTTTAAGGTTTTTTTCAGCTTTTAGAGTGTTTCCTTTGTGTGCATATGAGGCTCCCATCCAGGCTAAAATTCTAGGAAACCGTTTGCCACTTATCTCAATGAGTTTTAAAAAGAGTTCAATGGCTTTATCATAATTTCCGACGTTTAACATAAAAAAACCAGCATTATCGTAAACTAGAGGATGTGTTGGAAAAGACTCTAGTCTTTCTTCGATAAATGCTTCACCTTCTTCGTACATTCCATTGTAGTAATAGGATAATATTAAAGGGGAGTTGGGATAAAACGGCATGTTCCTATCAATATACAAGGAGATTTCAAGAGCTTCTTTGTGTCTGTTTTCAAATTGAAGAAAATCACGATACATGATATAATTTAAAGGCTCATTTGCTTTTAATCCTTTCTTGTAATAGTTCTCAGCTTCTTCAAAATTCCAGTGAAAAAAGGCTAATTGAAAACCTTTTACCGTAAAATTAAAGTGCCAATCTTCATCTAGTTTTATGGCTGTATCCAGATAGTGTTCTGCTTTATTAAATGCCTCTTTACTATCAATAGTAGCAGAAAAAGCAGAAGCTTTCATTTGATAAATAGTAGCTAATGCTGCATATGCAGGAGCAATAGAAGTATCTATTGTAATTGCTTTATTGAAATAGATGAGTGATTTATTTAGTTTTTTATCATCGAAAAAATTCATATGATACACTCCTTTGAGATAATAATTATAGGCTTCCGGATGATAAGATGTACGTTTTTTAAGTAATATTTTTTCTTCTTTAGATATATTCGCCTTTAAATTGTTGACAACATTCTCTCCAATATCACTTTGAATTTTAAGTATATCCGATAGTTTTTTATCATAGTGTTTGACCCAGATTTGACTTCCATCTGAGGTGTCCAATAATTTTACTTCTATTCGTAATACATCATTATATTGCTGTATACTTCCTTCAATAATACTAGCAACATTGTACTTTTCTCTAATGATATCAATCGAAGTACTATTATGAAGTAAAGAAGATGATATTACATTGAGATCATCAATGGTAGAAAGATACCTACTCATTGAATCTGCTAAACCATAGACTAAATATTCGTTTTCACTATTTGGACTGTGATTTTTAAAAGGGAGTACCATGATGGATGTTCCTTTTTTAAGTGTCTTATCAAATAGAGTTATATTGTCATTAAGTGCAATTTTACTAGGCGGATAACCGAAATAGGAAGTGAAACATTTGCTAAAATAAGAAGGGCTCCCAAATCCAACCTTATAAGAAACTTCGGAAGCAGTAACTTCTTCATTTAGAAGCATTTTTTTAGCTTCTTCTAGTCTGTATTCACGAATATATTGACTACTATTTTTATTACAGGTTTTTTTAAGCCTTCTATGTAAGTTTGAACGGCTCATCGCCATTTTATCAGCTAGAACATCCACACCAAATTGGTCATTACTTAGATTGGCTGCGATATGCTTCTCTACTTTTTCTAAAAAACTCTTGCCGGAGTAGATCATTTTTAGTCTACAAGTGGTTTTAAAGGTTGCCTTTTTTCTAATAGTTGATGAATCAAATCAGCTACTTTTTGAGGGCCTTCGTATTGATAAAGCGATTTCCTGATGGATTCAGCATTTTTTCGATATATATTATCCTCTTGTAATAATTGAATTAAACTTGATCGGTATACATCTATATCAGGCTTATTAGTGTCTAGTACAATTCCTGTTTTGGCTATTTCTAAAAATTTAGCTTGAAAAAATTGGTCATTGCATATAGGTAATAACGCCATCGGAACCCCATGGGATAAACACTCCAAAATAGAGTTAGCACCTCCATGACTTATCATCACATCAACTTTTTTTAAGATTTCTAATTGAGGTACATAAGGTAAAACAATACTGTCTTTTGGAAACTTTTCTGAAAAATCTTCATAATACAGATCTCCAACAGATAGGATTAATTGTACATTTAATTTCTCTACTGCTTCTGCTATCGTGGTAAATAAAATAGGGTGATAAAATACCATGCTTCCTAAAGACATGTACACAATCTTTTTAGTAGTATTTATTTGATCAAATGGAAAAGGGGGCTCGTCTCCTCTATTTCCTTTTAATGGAAAAGGAGTACCTGCATAGAAAGAAAAGTCATTATTACTTAGGCCTCTTGAAATGTAATCTTCAGATGTAAATACGGTATTTAGCCAAGGGGAAATTAGATCGGCAACCCGAAACTTTATATTTCTTTGAATAGACGAAAAAAGAGTTAAACGTTCATTTTTATATTTATGGAGTGTCTCCGTTAAATCGCTTTTCCATGATTTTGGAGTAAGCGGATTTAACGAATTGGAAATACCTGCCCAGGGAATATCTACTTTTTCTGCTACTATTGCTGTTGCATATACCATAGGGTCAGAAACTATGACATCTGGCTCAAATACATTTACTACGTCACCTAATTCCTTCACCAAAAAAGGAACACTATCAATGAGTAAAGTTTTTATCCATCGTTGCATCCATTCCTTATCTTTTATCTTTTTAGAGAAATCTGCACCATGTGCAATTAAGTCATTGGGTATATCAAAATTTTGTTTTGGAGTGTAGCATTTGCATTTAATATTAGCTTTGTTCAATTGATCTGAAATATCTCCCTGCGAAAAGAATGCGATATCCAAATTCATTTTTTGAAGACATTGCACAATACCTATTAACGGATTTATATGACCTCGCTCTGGAATTGTAACAATTAGTACTTTGAATTGACTCATAATCTATTCATTTACAGGCAAAAATAAGATTTTTGTAAAAAATGAAATGCTTTTAATCCAAGATGACAATTGTCCATTGAAATTAAGAAAACAAAAAGATAGTTTTATTCTAACTTATCCAACAAGCCATATTTAAACTCTTTAAGTATTTGCGTAGTATACTCTAAATCCCAATCTTTATTTTTTACCCAATCTTTAGCAATTGCTGAGTTTTTAGTATTGTCTACATTGTCATTAATAGTGTTTAAAATACGTTCTTTTATAGCTTCAGAAATATTTAAGAACTGACTTGCCTTTCTGCCTAACACTCTTGCTGCGATTTTATGTTGGTCTAAATCATCTTCTTCAGGGAAGGTGTCATTATGGTGTTCAACGATTTCATCAAAATTATAATCGAAATAATGCTCTATAATCTTCAAAATATCATACAGGTCGTTATCTCGGTCTTCTGGTCTGTCGCTCCAGGCAATTAATTTTAAAATAACCATTCCTAGAAGTGACGGAATTTGCAACGACTTTTCTTCGATTTCTATAATTTCTGTTTCTTGTAGGACTTCGCTAAAACCTAAAACGTGCAAATCGGTATAACGCTCATTGAATTGTATGGTGAATTTTTCTTCAATTTCTCCAAAAGGTAATAGGTCAATGGCAATATTGAATTTGTCGTGATATAGAGTTCAAGGCGTTTCTACTTTGTTAAACCCGTGTTTGAGCAGTTCTTCAACTACAGCTTCAAACTCTTTTATTGAGGATATCATTATCGCAAAGTCAATATCTTTTGTTCCTCTGCTTGGTTTAATGCCTCCTTTCAATAATTCTAAAGCGACTGCGCTGGCTCCAATGAGATAGTATGGTATGTTTAGTTTTACCAAGACATCATCGATACAATCAAAAACTTCTTTAAAATAAGGTATTGCTAATTCCTTATAGGTTTGGTTTGATGTACTCATTGAAAATTATGTTTGCAGTTTCTTTATTTCTTTTGTCATTACCAATCATTAATTCTGTATAAACTAATGCAGCGGGTGCTATATGTTCGTTTAGCTTTTTGTTCCAAAAAAGGTCGTACACCCAAATATCGCCTTCATCGTCTGGCATTAATCTATAGTTGAGCATCAAATCTTTTACGGTTTCTTCAGTGTATATAATAAATTTTTCTGGACGTAAATGACGAGTTAGTATTTCACCAGCAGGTTCACCTCCCCAAACTGTTCTATTTTGGTTGAGCTGTATCTCTCTCCAATCCTGATTTTCATTCTGAAACCTAAAACGTTACTTAAAAATGGTAGGTTTTAACGTTTGTTCAAATTCTGTAATCCATTTATTGAGAAGTTCTTCGTAATTGTTTATTATATATTCATTCTTATTTAATTTTAATATAAAGTTCGTGTCGAGCAATCCATTTATAATTAGTGGAATATTTCCCAAAACCACATTCGTAATCTAAGCAATTTCTCTTTGTGTATTATTAATTAGTTGAGGGTTTAGTAAAAAATGAAATATGACTTTAAGACCTGTTTTAGTATATGCCCTATTTCTTTTTCCTTTTTGGGTTCTGATCGTCTTATTTGTATCTATATATAGAAATATATTATTTTGATTGATATAAACATTTCCGTTACCTTCTAAATAGTTTACTTGATTCTCACGAAGCTCTTTCTTTATGATTTTCTTTGTGCAAACTCTTCATTAAGATCCAACGACGAAGTGTAGTGTGTAGTGAAGAAGTTGATACTGTTTCCGATACTAGATAAGCATGTCAATTTGAGGTGATTATTATGGTTTATACAAAGAAATTGACTCCTTTTTGTAAATACTGGAGCATGGTATTAGAGTATGGTTTTCATAAAGTTCTCCAGAAAACACTCTAAATAATTTATTTCTCAACTTATATTTTTATTCTCCATTTTTTAATCGAGAGTAGTATTTTATGCTGTGAGTGTTTTTTGATTTACTGATTTTTATTTAGTTAACACTTTTTTGAGGCAGTGAGTAAACTTTGAAAAAACTTGTATATTTCGATTAAATAAATCGTGATCGTCAGGTGAGGTATCTGAAAGAATTACTGTGATGTGGTAATGCTAAAACCATTATAATTTATTTTTTAATAACATATTTATAAGTTTAAAAAAACTAATCGTATAGTGGTTTTATTATTTTTTTATATTTTAGATATTAATATAGAAAAGTAAGAAAACTCCTATACTTAGGTTAGACTAATAGTTTTTTAGTTAATTAGGAGGTTGTAAAGTCTGTTTGGACTTCAAGGTAAAATTGTCTTTTAATGACATTGGAAAAAAAATGGACGCAATTTAAAGAAGGGGACAAAGATGCCTTTCAATTTATCTATGAATTATGTGTGGAGGATATGTATGCCTATGGTATGAAATTAAATCCAAATCAGGATAGAGTTAAAGATTGTATCCAGGAAGTATTTATAGATTTTTATGAAAAGAGAAGTAAACTGGCTACACCGGAAAATGTTAAATTTTATGTTCTTAAAGCTTTAAAAAACAAATTACTTAAAAAAGTAAAGAAGGAAAAAAAGAACGTGTACTTATCTGATTTTTATCAAAATACTTTTACCCCTGAATATAGTGTTGAAGATAAAAATGTTAATCTGGAAATATCTGAAAACAAACGAAACTTGATATTAAGTGCCTTACAAACTCTTAGTCCGAAACAAAAAGAAATCCTATACCTCAGATTTACTCTGGATTTGAGTTATCCAGAAATTTCTGAAATGGTTAAAATCGACTCTAATTCTGTTAGAAAACAAGTCTATCGGGCTATCAAAAAACTTAGAGAAAGTAAAATCTTCGAAGACTATCAAAACATAATTCTCTGGTGTACTTTTTATTCTTAAATTTTTAAATCTCAACTTGTTGATTTGTAGTTTTTTGTAAATTATTTTTAAAAAATTAACAAAAAAACTAAAAAAAAGTGTCCACAGAATAGAGGTAAGTGTCCCTATCTAATAAATAATACCTCCTATGGATGCCTTTGATGCTTATTTGGATAATGAAAAATTTGTAGATTGGATAGCGAACCCTTCGCCAGAAAAAGATGCGTATTGGGAAAGTTATATGTCTACTCATCCTAATGAAAGGAAAACCATATTGATTCTGAAAAAGTATCTGGAATTGATACATACTAAAGATAAAAAACTTACCTCTGAGGAAAAACAGGAACTATTAGATAAAATTTATTACAAGGTAAAAAGCAAAAAGACGAATCGCAATAAAGTGCGTTCCTTAAATCGATATCTACAATATGCTGCAGTATTAGTAGTTTTATTGGGTGTTGGTGCGTACTTCCAAATGATGTCTACAAATGCTCATAACCCCATAGAACAACTACAAACTTTAAAGCAAATATCTGTTGAGGATATAGAAGAAACTCAATTAGTACTTCAGGAAGGAGATCAAATTCGTGTTGCCAAAAAGAAATCGGAAGTTGTTTATCAAAATACCTATGGTCCTGTCATCAATGGAAAAGATACTGTGAATGTGTCAAAAGCAGGTACAAAAACCAAATTAATCTACGATCAACTTATTGTACCTTATGGAAAACGAAGTAAACTAAAACTTGCCGACGGAACTATAGTACATGTTAATGCAGGGTCAAAACTACTTTTTCCAAGACATTTTCTGGGAGACAAAAGGGAAGTATACTTGGATGGAGAAGCATTTTTTGAGGTAGCATCAGATGCTTCCAAACCATTTAATGTTCGCTTATTTAAAGATGAAAATTTATCTATAGCTGTAGTAGGTACCAAATTTAACGTAAATGCTTATCCATATCACAATAAGGTGATTACAGTATTGACTGAAGGAGAAGTACATCTCAAAGAACAGGCAAAAGGCTTTTCTTTCTCGAAAAAGAAGAATATTGTTATGACACCAGGAGAGCTTACAGAATGGAGCATAAATAAAGAAGCCTTAGTCAAAAAACAAAGAGTAGATACCGACTTTTATACTTCTTGGGTACAAGGAATACTGATATTTAACAGTGAACCTTTAGAAAAAGTTATCAAGCGTATAGAAAGATACTACTATGTTCATATTTACTTAGGAGAAGGTATCAATAGTGAGTTTACTATAACCGGAAAACTAGATTTAAACGATAATATAGAAAAGACAATGGAGAATTTGGCATTAGCCACTTCTACCACTTATAAAAAACAAGGAAAGGGTACTTATGTAATATCCAAATAAAAAGAAACCAAAGGATGCTACCAACATCCTTTGGCTAATAAACCTGTACAGTCAGTGTACAGATATTGTATAATAACAAGCTACAAAATTATGGAAAAAAAAAGATTTCCAAAGAATCCCATTTGGGAAGTATTGGACAAAATCAAAGAAGTGATGAAGTATATGTCATTGTTTTTATTACTTTTTTTGCTCTATTCATTCACAAATTCTTATGCGCAGAACAAAAAATTGAGACTCGACCTTAAGGATGCAACCCTTATGGAGATGATCAATGGAATAGAGAAGCAGAGTGAATTTGTATTTATATATGGAGATGAGGTAGTACCGATACTTCAAAATAAAAAACGCCATGTTATCGCTAAAGGGGAAAATATTCATAAAATATTGGATACCTATTTAGAAAAAACCGAACTTACCTATTATGTAAAAGAGCGGCAAGTTATTCTTAAAAAAAGAGAAGAGTCTTCAAAAGACAAATTAAATGTAGCCTTTCAATCTTCTGTTTCAGGTACTGTTCGGGATGTAAATGGGCCAATTCCGGGGGTGACCATTTTAGTCAAAGGCACTTCCAGAGGAACGACGACTGATTTTGATGGAGAATACACTATTAATATAGAAGTAGGAGATGTATTGGTGTATAGTTATATAGGTTTTACTAAACAAGAAGTTACTGTAGGAAATCAAACTACAATTGATGTAGTATTGAATGCAGATGCACAAGCTTTGGAAGAAGTGGTGATTAATGCGTTGGGATTTGAAACCAGTACTAAGAGATTGGGATCAGCAGTTTCCAGCGTTGCTGCCAAGGCATTAGTTAGGTCAGGAGAAACTTCTGTAGCTAATGCTATACAAGGAAAAATGGCAGGAGTAAATATCAGGAGATCCAATGGAGATCCGGGCTCAGGAACCAATATTAGAATAAGAGGAGGAAATACTATTTTCGGAAATACACAACCTCTGATTATTGTTGATGGTATCCCAATAAATAATTCAAATGCTCAAGGAGGAGCAAGCTCAGCTACCGGAAACGGAACTTCCCAACAATCCAGGCTCAATGATATTAATCCGAACGATATAGAGACTCTTCAAGTCCTGAAAGGAGCATCAGCTGCCGCCTTATGGGGATCTCGTGCATCCAATGGTGTAATTGTAATAACTACCAAATCTGGTAGAAAAGGATTTAAAGTTTCTTTTAAAAACTCGTTGTCAATCGACGAGGTAACCGAGACAGCTCCCTTACAATCTAATTATGGACAAGGACTTAGCGGAAGGTACAGATATGGATACCTACATGGTTGGGGAGACGAAATTTCCTCCCGTACCGGAGGTCAAGATACCTTTGTTACAACAGATGGGTTTTTTATAGGGGATCAGACAGGAAGCATCTATTATCCTATTGCAAGTGGTACTTCTACAAATCCTCATGGAGGTAAAAATTCCAAAGAAACCTTTCTACAGAAAAATTTTAATCAGGTTTTTAGAACGGCAGTTTTAATTGAACAATCTGTGAGTATTAGTGCAGGAGACGATAAAAGTAATATCTTTTTTAGTCTGGGAAATACAGATCAAGAAGGGGTAATTAGAAACAATGATTATAAAAGGCATACTGTTAACATAAGTGCATTAAACAAATTCAATGATTGGGTACGTCTTAAAATCAAAGGAAAGTACTCTCGAATCAGTGCTAATAGGGTTCAGCAAAACTCAAATACAGCAGGATTGCTTTTAGGGTTTTATAGAAATATTTCGGATTTTGATATTCAGGATTATACAGGGACTTATGTTAATGCTTCAGGTACCGAATTTAGAGGAAGACATAGATCTTATAGAAATCCAATTGGAGAAACCGAACGACCACGGTACAATAACCCATTATGGACTACTAATGCTCAAAAAGCTCCTAATATTGTAAACCGTCATATCTACTCAGCAGATTTAGATCTTTTTCCATTCAATGGCTTCAATATTAAACTTAGAGGAGGAGTAGATACATACAATGATAAAAGAACATATCTCTATCCCCGAGGGTCAGCTCGTACTGGATCACAGCCCAGATTAGAAGGGAACTTGACTTTTGATAATATTAGTGAAACCGAACTTAATTTTGATGCCATAGCTAAATATGATGCAAATCTTAATAATGATATTTCTACTTCCTTAGTACTGGGATGGAATATAAATGATCGTAAGTTTGATCGGGAAACAGTTGTGGGGAGTGACTTTATCGTAAATGAAGAAATATATTCTCTTACCAATTCAAGAATTATACAAGGAGACAATTTTATACGTCATATTCGCTCTAATAGGGGGTATGCTACAGCTAATTTTGGACTGTTTGATCAATTGTATATAGATGTTTCTGGTACCATAGAAGCGGCTTCTACTATCAAATCTCCATTTTTCTACCCATCAGCCAGTGCTGCCTGGCAATTTTCTAATGCTGGGTTTTTTCCGGAGGACAGCTTTATCAGCTTTGGAAAGGTACGCCTTAGTTGGGGCAAAGTAGGAATACAACCTGTTGCCTATAGAAGTTCTACCAATTATGAAGGAGATTTTACGTATAGTAACGGAATTTTTGGAAACCTTTCATCTACTAACCACGGAGGAGGTTTTAGGTTAGACAATAGATTGGGTAATAGTAACCTGAAACCTGAGATAAAGACTGAAATCGAAACTGGATTAGAACTGCAGATGTTTAATAACAGGCTTTCTACTAGCTTTACTTATTATACCAATAAAATAGAAGATATACTATTAACATTGGATCGCGCACCAAGTAGTGGATTTACTAGTTTTTATACGAATGGAGCTTCAATGAAAAATCAGGGGTTTGAATTTGAATTCAACGCTAATGTATTACAAGGAATGGAAGATTGGGTTTTTTCTGTTTACGGTAATTTCGGGACTAATAAAAATGAAGTAACCAGTTTAGCTGGGGCAGAAGTACAGCGACTTACAGGATTTGGCACAGGAGATTCAGTCGCTGCAGTGGGGTATCAAATGGGAGCTATTTTTGGAGGGAAACTTCCTCGAAATACAGATGGTAGTATTGTTTTGGATGCTAATGGATTCCCTGAAGGAACTCCAGTATATGATGTCATTGGTGACCCTAATCCTGATTGGACAGGAGGAATAGGATTTAATTTTGGTTATAAAAATCTGTCGATTAATGTGTTAATGGAGCATTCGCAAGGAGGTGATTTTTATGATATGACCCGTCAAATCAACTCTCAGAGAGGGTTTAGCGCAGAATCCGGTAACAAAGTAACTATTCCTGTTGATGGGATTCGGGATGTGACCGGAAATACCTATGTAGCAGGTGATATTGTGAGAGGTAATTTATACGATTTTGGAGGAGGGCAGGTGCTTTTGGAGCAAAATTGGTATCGTGGTAATGGAGCCGGAAACAGAGGTTTTAGTGAGTTATGGCTGCAAGATGCTACCTGGACAAGATTACGCGAAATTAATTTAACTTATTCTTTTGGAGAAAAAGTACTGGAAAAACTTCGTATATCAGAGCTTAGTATTGGACTTACTGGAAGGAACCTGGCTCTTTGGACTGATGTGATCGGCAATGACCCTGATAAAAATTTTGCAGGAGTAGGGAACTCAAGAGGACTGGATTACTATACCAACCCTACTACAAAATCGTACTTGTTTAATCTAAACTTAACATTCTAAAACATTGAATTATGAGAACCTTTAGAATAACTTTATTTATAGCTACATTTTTTAGTGTTATTGGATGTCAGGATGTAGTAGATGATATTAATGATAATGACCCTAATACGATTGGCGCTGTAGATGGAAGATCGCTGTTGACCGGAATGCAATTAGCAGATATAACGGCTCAATCCGGATATTTAAACTGGGCAGCGGGTGTATGGACAGGTAACTTTGTAGGTAGCGGAAGATTTGATCCGATCCAAAATTATCAATATGGAAATACCAACTCCAACACTCCATGGAGAAATATTTATGTAGGAGTGGTAAAACAAGCCCGAGAGTTAAGAAGTGGAATACCAGTTAGTAATAAGGATTTTTTCTTCGGAGTATCGAAAGTTTTGGAAACTCACGCTCTGGGAACGGCAGTAAACGTATTTGGTAAAGTGCCATTTACTCAGGCTGGAAACGATGATTTTCCCACTCCTGAGTATGAGGAACAATTGGCTGTGTATAGTGGGTTGCAGACTTTGTTAGATGAAGCCATCTCTGATTTACAAAATGCAGGAGATATTAATATTAGCGAAGATTTGTTTTTTGGCGGAGATGCCAATAAATGGGTCAAAGCAGCTTATACTCTAAAAGCGCGATTATACCTGGATGTAAGAGATTACTCAAGTGCATTGGCTGCGGTCCAAAACGGAATTTCATCCGAAGAAGAAACAATGAAATATACTCCCCCTGCAGTTGTATTGACTGGAGATACCAATTTGTTGAATCAATTTTTTAATGGAAGTTTTCCTGATGATTTAGCAGTGGAAGGATCGTATTTGATTTCCCTATTGGGATCAGGTCCTGAGAGTCGTAACAATACCAAAACCAATGAAGTAGATCGATCAGCATATTATTATACTGATACAGAAATCAATGATTCGGATGGAGGAATAGCAGGAGTTGCAGAACCGATGAACCAAATTTCGCTTCAAGAAAACTTATTGATATGGGCTGAAGCAGCTTTGAGACTGGGAGCTTCTAATTTTGATCAGGCATTGTCCAAACTCAATGAACATAGGGCGAATTTGCGTAATGGAGTATATTTTTCAGTAACCACCAACGCCATGTACGACGATTATGTCGAAACTGATTTTACAGCTGGAGGGGTCGAAAATATAGATGGATCTTTGTCCAAAGAGGATGCACTATTAAGAGAAATTATAGAAGAAAGATATGCCACTTTTTTTGCAGATATCTTAAGTTTTAATGATTTAAGGAGGTTCAAAAAAGACCCGGTAACTTTGCAAGTAGGAGTGCCCTTTAATGTGGGAGATAGACACCCCGAACGTTTTTTATATCCTTTTTCAGAAGAAAATACGAATGGAGCCAATGTTCCTGATGTGACAGATATTTTTGTAAAAACAGATGTCAATCAGTAATTCAAGGAATTGATCTTAAAAAATAGTTTGAATCAGTAGTTAAATGTATTAAAAAGAGGGTTGTCTTGAGTGATACCTCTAAATTGAGTTCTCATATATTCATACAACCTCGAGAGCAACCTTCTTTTTTATTTACAGATCCTCTACGAAATCATGAGGTATGAACAGATTTGTTTATAGACTACATCCGATTTCAGACTCACTTTTCACTTTAATAAATCGAAAACCAAAATAGTATTTTGACCATTAAGCGTATGGAAAACAATAAGATAATCATTTGGTGTTGTCTGTGTTGGATATTGGTTTCGTGTAAGGTAAACACAGAAAAACCCTATGTAAACCAAGGCAGTGTGATTTTTGATACCGCATTTGTCAGTGCACGATTAGACAGTGTACGGCAAATAGGTGAAAATAAGTATGAAGCCTGGGTATTACCTGCATACGAGCCGGTAAACCAAAGCCCATGGTATGCCTTTGGCATGCAATCCAATAATGAAAAGGAGATTTTCCTAACCCTTCATTACGGAAAATATAAACATCGGTATATCCCCAAGATTAGTACAGACAAAAAACGTTGGAGATCAATACCATCTGATCAAGTCATACTGGATACAGTAACCGGATCAGCAACTTTGCAGTTACAGGTATCTACTCAAAAAATCTATATAGCATCCCAGGAGATAGAAACCTCTTTAGATACATACAACTGGATAAAGCAATTTCTTCAAGATTTTCCTGAAGTGAAAAAACAGAAGGTAGGAGTAACATCTATGGCAACTCCTTTGTATATGCTAACATTAGAAAAAGGGAATAATATAGATACAGTCGTATTAATAGCAAGGCAACATCCACCTGAAATTCCGGGAGGTACTATAGGTTTCAAAATTTTTGTAGAAACTATGTTTTCAGAAAGAGAAGTAGCACTTCAATTTCGTGATAAGTTTAATATTATCGTGTTTCCATTACTCAATCCTGATGGTGTCGATCATGGATACTGGAGACATAATGCCAATGGTAAAGACCTTAATAGAGATTGGGTTGATTTTACTCAGCCGGAAACACAACTAGTGAAAAAAACTATAGAAACTAAAGTAAAACAAGGGCAAAAGATCAGGTTTGCTATTGATTTTCACACCTCTTATTCGGGACCGTATATGCTTGTACTGGATAGTATTAATGAAGCTAAAACAGCAAAGGTCATTCCTGATTGGGTAACTCATATAGAAAAAAACTCTGAATTTATTGTGGAGCAAAGAAGACGGTCTCAAGGATTACCTTATGCTTATAACTATTTTTTTAACGCATTTGGAGCAGAAGCTGTAACCTATGAAGAGGGAGATGAAACCGATAGAAAGGTGATCAAAGAAAGAGCTAAAGTGTATGCAGAGAATTTAATGAGAACATTATTGATGAAACAAAAAAATGAAACATTTCAAAATTAAATATTGCTATTTATTTATAGCCATACTCAGTTTTTATGCCTGTGGTAAAAAAGAAATTTCTGTAGACTTACTGATTCGTAATGGGATGGTCTATAATGGAATAGATACTATCGCATCCAATGTATCCATTGGTATTCAAAATGACAAAATAGTTTTTATAGGCAGTGAAGATACTGTAGATATTGTATCAACACAAAATATTGATGCCAAAGGGATGGTCGTATCCCCCGGTTTTATTGACCCACACACCCATGCAGATCGAGATCTTGTCAAAAAAGACAAGGCCCATAACCTCCCTTTTTTGATGCAGGGAGTTACTACAGTAGTTGTGGGTAATGACGGAGAAAGCTTTTACCCAATATCTAAGTACAATGACCTGTATGAAAAACAAGGTATTGGTACTAATGTGATTCAATTAGTAGGCCATGGTACATTACGAAATCAAGTGATGGGAAAAGGAGATAAAAAAGCTACTCTGGCAGATATTGAGCAAATGAAAACGTTACTGAAGCAAGAAATGGAATCAGGTGCGTTTGGGATATCTACCGGACTTTTTTATGCTCCCGGAAGTTATTCTAATACCGAAGAAGTAGTTGCTTTGACCAAATTGGTTGGAGAATATCGAGGGATATACGACACCCATTTGAGAGATGAAAGTTCATATACTATTGGACTTATCCCAGCTATTGAAGAAGCTATAGAAATAGGTGCAAAAGCACAGGTTCCTATTCATATTTCACACATAAAATGCCTGGGAGTAGATGTATGGTCTAAGAGTAAGGAAATTATCCGAATGGTACAAAAAGCTCGGATGTCCGGAATTGAAATTACTGCGAATCAATATCCTTATGATGCTTCTGCTACAGGATTAAAATCTGCTGTAGTACCGAGATGGGCAGAAAGTGGTGGGCTTGATTCTCTTTTTCTTAGGTATAATAATCCTACTCATAGAAAAAAGATTCTTGAGGAAACCAGGAAAAACATAAAACGTAGAGGAGGAGCCAATAAATTATTGATAGTTAAAACCGATGACCAAAAATTTGTAAACAAAAACTTGTTGCAAATATCCAAAGAACTTCAAATGCTACCAGAAGAAACTGTATTTGAAATCCTTAAAACTGGATATGCCCGCGTAGCTTCTTTTAATATGAACCATAGAGATATTACAAATTTCATGAAAGAACCTTGGGTAGTTACCGGATCAGATGGTAATACAGGTCACCCAAGAAAATATGGCTCTTTTCCAAGGAAATACCACAAATATGTAAAACAAGACAAAATTATTTCTCTTTCTCAATTCATAAACAACAGTACATCCAAAACAGCATCCATAGTAAAGCTCTCTGGGAGAGGGACAATTAAGAAAGGTTTTTATGCAGACATTATCATTTTTGATCCAGAAACCTTTAAGGATATCGCAGATTATGCTAATGCCTTTCAGTATGCTGAAGGATTGAAGTATAGTATTGTTAACGGAAAAATTGCTGTAAAGCAAGGAATGTACATTCAAGGATTACACGGAAAAGTATTAAAAAAACACAAAATTAACCCATGAACAACATAAAGAACGGCATACTGATATTACTTTTAATCAGTATATCTATAAGCTGTAAAAAAGAATATAAAAAAGAAGAAAAAGAAGTTGTAGTATCTCAAAAGGAAGATATTGTATCCACAATAATTGAGGATAAAGATAATTTCTATCACCTGGATTTCACTACTTACCCGCGAGAAAAACAGAATTTGCCTATTGGAGTTTTTGATTCTGGTACAGGAGGGCTTACCGTACTAAAAGCCATTGTAGAGTATGACCAGCATAATAATAGTACTAAAACAAAAGGAAGTGATTCCCTTCTAGATTTTGCTCAGGAGTTTTTTATTTATTTGGGAGATCAAGCCAATATGCCTTACGGAAACTATGCTAAGGAAAATAAAATAGATCTGCTAAAAGAACATATTATTAAGGACGCACAATTCTTAATGGGAAATAAGTACTACACGGATCGTGAAGATCAAACTATTGAGACAAATAAACTTCCTGTTAAAGTGTTGGTTGTTGCTTGTAACACTGCAACAGCCTATGGAAAAGAGTATATAGAAGATTTTCTAAAAAAGGCAGGGTCAGATGTCAAAGTAATTGGAGTCATAGATGCTGGAGTACGAGGGACATTAGCTCATATCGAAAAAGAAGAAGATGCAGTGATTGGTGTATTGGCAACTGCAGGAACTGTAGCCTCCAAAGGTTATCATAATACTTTGCTCAAATACAAAAAAGAAATGGGATACACCGGGATGGTTGAGGTGTTTTCTCAAGGAGGTATTGGTATAGCCGAAGCCATAGATAATGACCCGGATTATTTTGATAAAACTCTAAGAACTCCAAGAAAAGAATATAAAGGACCAGGTTTGGAAGGAGATGTGAAAATAAATCAAACGCTATTTGATGTATATAACTTCGATTTTGACCATAATAGAATGCTTTGTAAGAGTGGAATGCAAAGCGATTGTGAAGTATTGCAAATCAATGATGCTGAAAATTACGTGCGCTACCATCTGGTAACTTTACTGGAAAAAATCAGGATATCAAAAACACCTCATAAACTAAAAGCATTGATTTTAGGATGTACGCATTATCCATATATGGAGAATGAAATTAATAAGGTGCTTAACGAATTGTACCAATACAAGGACAGCAATGGAAAATATGTATATCAGGGGTTTATGGAGGAGAATATTGTTTTGGTAGATCCAGCTGTTGATACTGCTAAAGAACTTTTTTATCATTTAAAAGATGATCAACTGTTTAACCCTAATGGACAATTAAAAAACAGCGAATTTTATATCAGTGTACCCAACAAACAAAATACCAATACCGTAATCGATAGTTTGGGGCGCTTTCCTTATGACTATAAATATGGAAGACAAGCAGGAGAAATACAGGAATATGTCAAAGTAGTGCCTTTTAGCCGTAACAACATTCCGGAAGATATTCTTACCCGTTTTCAACAACAAATACCAAAAGTATATAAATTAATGAAGCACTTTAATCAGAACAATACCAAAGCTGCTCATTTGAATCAAAATTCAAAAATATAAAGGAACTAATGGATAAACTTAGCATATTAAAAGGGAGAATTGTACCTGTTTTGGTAATGATTATCTTTAGTACAACCATATATCAGGGATGTTCTTCAAATGATTCACCCGGGTCGGAGAGTGTAGATACTACTCCTCCAAGTACTCCTACTGGATTGGTTGCAACTCATATTTCTGCAACAACCATTACCCTAAGTTGGGAAGAAGCAACAGACAATGTAGGAGGTATACAATATGATATTTTTTTAGAGGGTACAAGAACCACGACCCTTACAGATACGGTATATACTCTTACAGGTTTGGAGGCAGATACAAAATACATCATTGCGGTAAGGGCAAAAGATACGACAGGGAATGTTTCTCAGGGTAGTGTATCTATAGAAGTGAAGACCTTGCAAACAAATATCCCTGTGCAAGTTTCAGGGGATATAACGTCATATTTAGGAAATATTCTAGCTGATATGCCGGGAGCATCAGAGAATCAATATAATTCACCAACTGTGCAACAAATCACAGATTGGGAGGAAATAATAGAAGCCTTACTTGCCAGAGATATTCCGAAAGCAATAGTAGCTGCAAACCCACTTGGATATCAAGTTACAATATTTATAGATACTGCTTTTTCTCCAAGCCAGAAATTCTATATTTTGGAAAAAAAGAGTTCAGGAAATAATCATTGGGGAACCTATGTATTTCATACTACTCCGATAAAAGAAAATTTGATTCTACAAGCTCCCCATGCATTGTATGATACCAATACAGGTAAAGAAGCCATATATTGTTTTAAAAATACCGGCGCTATGGCTTTGTTTCTGAATGGAGTACACCGTTGTAATAGTATGGTAAATTCCAGTTGCTCTGGTACAACAAGTGTCTGTGGTTCGACTCAACCGTATCGTATTTCTGACCTGGCCCATGCAACCCAGGCTGTATTTCAAAAAACAACAGAAATACTATTACAATGGAATACCAATACACTGTTTATTCAATTACATGGTTTCTCTAAACGATCGACCGATCCCTATGTGATTATGAGCAATGGAACGCGACATACCCCCGCAATAGATTATGCAGTAAAACTAAAAGAAGCTATTCAAGAGGAAGATGCTGCTTTAACTTTTAAACTAGCTCATATCGATACAGAATGGACTAGACTTATTGGTTTTACTAATGTTCAGGGAAGATTGATTAACCAAAGTACAACACCATGTGAACAATCTACTACCATTTCCTCAGGAAGGTTTATTCACGTAGAACAAGAAAAAACCAGGCTTAGAGCAGACGAACAAGGCTGGAAAAAAATGAGTAATGCATTGAATAAAGTATTTTGATATAAATTGAAAAGCAATGAAAAAAGAAAATAGATATTCTCAAAAGACAATATTACTTATCGCAATATTTATTGCGGCGGCTATATCTTCCTGTGTTGGCCCTAAAAAGGTGAATTTTCCAGAAAAAGTAGATACTCGTAACAGAAAAATATCATATCAGAGTAAAAAAACGTATACCTCAAAAGATACTCGTGTTTGGATCAGCAATACTTTTGATGGAGGACGTGTAAATGGAGTAGAAGTAATAAATGATAATACGGTAGTTGTTGATATTGAGCCAGAGAATATACCAATTAATAAAAGTCCATATTATGCTTTTAAAATATGGTCGGATACGATTCAACAGCGGTATGTCCAATTCAGATATCCTCATGGTTTTGCTCATAGATATGTACCAAAAATATTTGATGGTAAGATTTGGCATAACGCTGATACTACTTCATTTTTAGTTAGAGATACGATAGCAACACTTAAACTGAAAGTAAATAAGATTCCCCAGATCATTGCTGCCCAGGAATTGCATACTTCTAAAGAAGTTGAGCAATGGTATCAAAAAACTATAGTAGATAATAATACCACAGTGCAATTAAAAAGTGTTGGATTATCGGTTTTAGGAAGGAATATTCCTGTTTTGGATATTTACAATGGGGATCCTCAAAATAGGGATATTATTGTATTGCTGACCCGTCAGCATCCACCAGAAGTAACAGGTTATTTTGCTTTTCAACATTTTCTTGAAACCATAGTTAAAAAATCATCTGTGACCGAAGCGTTTTTGGATAAGTATAGAGTATTAGCTTTTCCCATTGTGAACCCAGATGGAGTAGATTTGGGGCATTGGAGGCATAATGCTAATGGTGTTGATACGAATAGAGATTGGTCAAAGTACAGGCAGCCTGAAGTCAAACAGATAGTGCAATATATAAATGAAGTAGCCAGACTACATAAAAGTAAAATTGTACTAGGGCTGGATTTCCATTCAACTTACGAAGATGTGTTTTATACCAATGCCGAAAGAGAAAACACACATTTACCGCATTTTATAGAAGATTGGTTTACAACGCTTGAAGATGAAATACCAGGTTATACTGTAAATGAAGCATCCAATAATAGTAAAAAACCTGTTTCCAAGGGATGGTTTTTATATGGACATCAAGCTACAGGAATTACCTATGAAATTGGAGATGAAACACCAAAAGAACGTATTAAACAAATTGGAATTATATCCGCCAATGCTATGATGAAATTGTTATTGAATAAAAATATTAAAGTGGAGTAACCGAGAGAGTTAAATACAAGAATATATATTGGATGTTACATCCAAAAAAAAATCTATACTGCTGTTTCGCGATGTTATAGGCAACGTTTGAAATCGAAGGATGTATGAACCAATGAAAAAGATTACTCATTGTTTTTTTTAATAATGCCAAAAAACTCATTTCGTAGAGAAGGTTCTATAAATTGCCCTCCATACTCAATCGTGGTGGTAAAACTACTTTTATCTTTAATTCCTCTAGAAGAAACACATAAGTGTTTAGCATTAACTACAACAATAACATCTTTGGTTTCTAAAGTTTGTTGTAAGTCATTTAAGATTTGCAGACATAATCTTTCTTGTACCTGAGGGCGATGTGAATAATAATCGACTAACCTGTTAATTTTTGACAATCCTACTACCTTGTTTTTTGGAATATACCCTACATGTGCAGTACCAATTATGGGTAAAAAATGATGCTCACAAGCAGAGTCAATAGTAATATTATGTTCTACCAACATTTTTTGATACCCGTACTTATTATCAAAAGTTGAAATCTTTGGACGGTTTTTAGGGGCTAAACCATAAAAAAGTTCTTTTACATACATTTTGGCTACTCTGTATGGAGTTCCCGAAAGACTATCATCTGTTAAATCGAGCCCCAACTCTTTCATTATTTCAGAAAAGTGATGTTGAATATTTTTGATCTTTTCATTATCAGATTTTTCAAAGGCATCCTCTCGTAAAGGAGTTTCTATGCTATTAGAAATATGTGCATCTCCTATCAATTCTATTTTCTTTCTATTCATTTTACTGGGATTAATTGGTTTTACAACATTTTTGTTTGCATTGACAGTATTTTAGATTGTAGAAATGTAAAACCACTAATAATAGAGATGCTACGAAAATGAGTGCTTCTGGTAAAGAAATTAAAAGAAATTTTTCATTTAGAACAATAACGAATAACAGCAGCCAACTTATCCAAAAAGCATACTTCATTTTGGGCTTTGAAGTGGTTTTAACAGACCTGTTAATCGCTATAAAAGAAAAACCTAAAAAAATAATGTCTAAAGATTTCCACCAGGTAGGATGTACATCTTGTAACATTACTGAACCAGTATGAGCGATAAAAAGAAAAGGAGTAATTAAGCAATGCGCCAAACATAAGCTACTTGCTATAATTCCTAAAGTATCTGAGTTATTACGTATGTGAGATATGTTCAAAAGAAAATGTATTTGTTTATGCTGGACAAAGATAATATTATTTTACAAATGCAACTTTGTTGCTTTAGTAATATTTGTTTATTTTTGAAAAAATCATTTTATGATACGAACCAAATCTCTTCAGTTTACCTATCATGATACAAAAAATCGTACCTTTTGTTTTCCAGATATTGATTTGCCCTCGAAAGAAGATATATTGGTTTTGGGGCCTTCAGGTGTTGGTAAAACGACATTATTACATCTTTTGGCAGGTCTTTTACCTCCAAAAGAAGGCGATGTTTTTATTGCCAATACTTGTTTGAATACACTTACGAGAAAACAATTAGACTATTTCATAGGGCAAAATATTGGACTAATTTTTCAACGAGCTTATTTTATCAGATCTTTATCTTTACTAGAGAATTTAACGCTGCGTGAGCGTCTTTCCAAAAAGAAAAGTGATCGTTATCGAAAAGAAGAATTAATCACGCAGTTAGGACTCTTAGATCTTCAAAACAAAAGAGTATATCAATTAAGTGAAGGGCAACAACAGCGACTTTCAATTGCCTTAGGAGTCATACATAAACCTAAAGTTATATTAGCAGACGAACCTACATCTAACCTGGATGATACTAATTGTGAAAAAGTAATTTCTCTATTAAAAAAAGAGGCCCAAAGCTGTAAAAGTAATTTAGTGATTGTAACTCATGATAAAAGAGTGAAATCACATTTTGATAATCATATAAGTTTATAAAATTGTTATACCTGGCTTACAAAAACTTAATTTCTAAACCTTTAAATACTATTTTGAGTGTTTCGCTATTATTGCTAAGTATTTCGCTAACAACTTTTGTCTTGCAGGTAAGAAATCAACTTAACCAACACTTAGAAAATAATACTAAACCATTTGATATGGTTATTGGTGCTAAAGGAAGTCCGCTACAACTAGTGTTGTCTTCTGTTTTGCACATTGATGATCCTACTGGTAATATACCATTAGATGAAGCCTTAAAAATTACTAAAAATCCTATGGTAAAAGAGACGATACCTATTTCTTATGGAGATAATTATAGAGGATATAGAATTTTAGGTACGTCAAATGAGTACTTGGATAAGTATGATGCAACCTTGCAAGAAGGGAAGTTATATGAAAAACCTTTTGAAGTAGTTATTGGAAATGAAGTAGCAAAAAAAATTAACCTACAAATAGGAGATACTTTTACCAGTGCACATGGTTTAGCCGAAAATGGATTAGAAACTCATGATGAGAAACCTTTTATGGTTACTGGAATATTAAAACCAACAGGGGCGATTATTGATCACCTTATCATCACTAATCTACAAAGTATTTGGGAGGTACATGAACATAACGATGAACACAATCATCATGAAGAAGAGCACGAAGAACAAAGAGAAATAACCTCTTTACTAGTTAAATTTAGAAATCCTTTGGGGGCTTTGCAGATGTCTAGACGGATTAATGAAAAAACGACCATGCAAGCGGCACTCCCCAAATTTGAAATCGAGCGATTAATGAGGCTTTTAGGAATTGGCTTTCGTACAATTAATGGTATTGCTATTGCAATATTGCTGGTAGCAGGTCTTAGTATATTTATTAACCTAATCAAAACGGTAAGAGAAAGAAAACAAGAGTTGGCCTTGTTACGTACCTATGGGGCCAACACTTTTCAGTTGATAAAATTAGTCTTTTTAGAGGCACTTTTTTTATCTCTATTAGGATCTATTTTAGGGTGGGTTTTGGGAAGAATAAGTATCTGGTTTTTTTCAGCTTTTACAGAAAATATATATAGATACCATTTTGTATTTAGCTTTCCCACTAATAAAGAACTACTCATATTGATACTAGTGATTCTAACCACCTTCCTGGCAGCGATTCTAGCCTCATTGCCTTTATTTAAATTAAATGTTTCTAAAACAATATCTGATGTATAAAATAGTCTTCCTAATCCTGTTTTTTATAGTAACTAAATTCAACCTATTTTCTCAAGAAAAATTAACCTGGCACGATTTGGCTGATGTAAAATTTTATAATGTTTACAGTTCAAAATATGATGATATCTTTTTAAAACCAAGATTCGGACCTATTATAAAGTCATATAAAGGTGCTCAAATTCGTATTAAAGGTTACTTTTTAGATTTTTCTATTGAAGAAGATGAATTCTATATGGTATCTAAAAACCCTAGGTCTTCCTGTTTTTTTTGTGGTGCAGCGGGTCCAGAAAGTATTGTTGAAGTTATTTTTAAACAAAAGCCAAAATTTAAAACAGATCAAATTGTAGAGGTTACCGGTATTCTTGAACTTAATACAGATGATGTAGATCACTGTAATTATATACTAAAAGAGGCGACAGGAAGGTTGATAAATTAAAAAAATAAGTAACTAAGTAAATATTCAATAAGCGATTACCTCAGATAGTAAGTTGATTATGAAATTATCATAACTTCTATACCTTGTATGCTCAATTTGAGAGCCATTTTTCAGGATATCATCGACACTTTCAAATAATCTCAATACCTCTCAGATAAAATAAGTTGAGTCGTTCTTTTAAAGACAGATTATGTAATCAGTTTTTGACGAAAAATACTTAATTAACTTAATTAATTACTTTTGTTTTCTTTCAAACACAAACTCATGTCTCAACTCATTTCACACATCTTTTTTAAAGCCTTACTAGTATTAAGTATAATTTTTTATCACCCCATTTATGCTCAAAAGGCTGACGACATTGATGAGGCAAATAGGTTTTTCAAAAAAGGAGATTCTTTACTGTATTATAGAAATTTTAAACTAGCGATTCAAAATTATGAAGAAGCTAAACAAATTTATGAAAGGAATCAGGATTGGAATCAGGTTATAGCATCTCATAACAAGCTTTCTGAAAATTATATGTATACATTTAATCTTCCCAAAGCTTTGCATCACGCAGAGCAAGCCTTACAAATTATAGAACAAAAAACCGATGTTAACCCAAAGCAAAAGGCCAGGGCTTGGGATAATATGGGGGCTTATTATATGAAAGGTAAATCTGATCTGGATCTTTCGTTAGAATATTTTGAAAAAGCATTTCAATTAAGATCCGAAAGCTTTACAGATGAAGATGAGGACTTTGCCAGATCTCATTATAATTTTGGTACTGTCAAAACATACAAAGGGCTTTATGAAGAAGCTATGGATCATTTTAACAAAGCAATTGAGATCAGGAAGAAAAAAGCGAATGAAGATCCGATCGAAATAGCCGAAATTTATAGACAAATGGGGAATGTGCTTTTTGAACAAGGGCTATATGACGAAACATTAGTATATCTTAAAAAAGCATTGACCATAGCAAATAAGATTTACAAACCAGATAACTTTTATTTCGTAGATCTATACAACAATATTGGGTTGATGTATAGCTATAAAAAAGAAGAGAATAGAAGTTTGGAGTATTACATAAAATCTCTTCATTTAAGCGAATTGCAATTAGGAGTTGATCATCCTGATCAGGTACGTATGCACTATAATATTGCGAACATATATTATTTTCAGAAAAATAAAGATAAAGCGCTGTTTCATGTAGATAAAACCATAACAATTGGGATCAAAGCTTTTGGCGAAGACTATCCTAATCTTGCATTGCCTTATAGCCTCAAGGGACTGGTGATAAGAGGAGAAGAGGGAATTGTTTATGTCAAAAAAGCGCTTATTCTAGCTAGAAAAGCTTATGGAGAGGATAATGTACGAACAGCCTATTTTCATACATACTTAAGTGAGTTATATCATGAAATCGGTCGATATAAAAGAGCAAATGAATATGCTCAAAAATCACTTGATATTCGATTAAAGGTTTTTGGGGAGCATAGTTTTTATACTGTAGAATCCTATATTATGATGGCAACTTTTGAAATCGATAAAAAGGAATTTAACAATGCATTAAATTATTTAGAAAAAGCAATTACAGCAAATAGACAACTTAAAAGTAGTGGGATAGGAAATTACGGAGAGTTTGATATGTTTTTAAGTCTAACTCGATTGTTGAAATCGCTGGAGCGGAAAGCATTTACGCTAAAATCAATATATGAAAAAGGAAACGATCCAAAGATTCTTGAGGAAAGCATAAATACATATGAAAAAGCTGGTCGATTGGTAGAAACAATCAGGAGAACTCAATACAATAAAGAAGATAAGCTAACTTTTGCTAAGGATGCAAAAAATGTTTTTTACGGGGGTATTGCTACCCAATTATTATCTGATACAGGAAATGAGGATGAGAAGATAGAAAAAGCTTTTAATTATGCAGAAAGAAGTAAGGCAAACTTGCTTAAAGAATTGTTGAATGATGCTAATGCCAAAGGGTTTTCAGGATTGCCCGAAAAGCTCCTGAATCTGGAACAAAGCTTAAGAAAAGAGTTGGCAGATGCTAAATCTGCTTTTTACGCTACAATCGGAAAAGAAAATACAGATCAAACCAAAGTTTCTGATATCGAAAGTAAGATTACCGATATTTCCCGTCGTCAGGATTCTTTAAAAGAAGTACTCGAAAAGAAATATTCTAAATATTACCAATTAAAGTATGACAATAACACGCTATCCATTAAAGAAATTCAAAAACGATTGCAAGAAAATACTACGCTTTTGGAATATTTTATGGTAGACAGTACATTATATGCTTTTGTAATAACAAAAAATGATGCCGGGATTAAAGAATTATCGATTTCTAAAATTGATAAAAAAATTGAAGCCTTCAGATCAAGTATTTTGCTTAAAAACAAAGTAGAGTATAAACGATTAGGATACGCATTGTTTAATGAACTTTTAGCTCCGATAAAGGACCAAATAATTGGTAACCAGTTAATAATCATTCCAGATGAATCTCTATGGCATCTTAACTTTGATCTTTTGTTGACCTCTGATGTAAAAAAAGAAAATAATAGTGAGTTATCATATCTAATAAAAGAATATGCTGTTAGTTATGCTAATTCAGCTAGTTTGTTGTTTGATGAAGAAATTTATAAATCGATAACAACATCTGAGATTCGTAAAGAATGTTTGGCATTTTCATTTTCAAATGAAGACTCATTATCTGTAGGCAATCAAATGGATCTTGAAGTCCTAAGAGATGCTCATGAGGATTTACCAGGAACAAGAAAAGAGATTAAAAAAATTGCCACTATAGTTAAAGGACGATACTTTTTTGGTTCACAGGCCATCGAACAAAACTTTAAAAATAACCTTTCAGATTATAATGTTTTACATCTGGCACTTCATGGTGAAGTAGATGATCAAAACCCCGAGAATTCCAGAATTTATTTTACCAAAACCAAAGATTCATTAGAGGATAATATTTTATATAGCCATGAATTGTATGCTTTGAATATTCCTGCAGAATTGACTGTGCTAAGCGCCTGTAATACGGGAATGGGTAAAATAGCCAAAGGCGAAGGTGTTTTAAGTCTTGGTACTGCCTTTCAATATGCAGGAACAAAAAGCCTTTTACTAACTGGTTGGGAGGTGTCAGATAAAACCACTCCAGAGATAATGCAGAATTTTTATAGTAATCTAAGTCAGGGGATGAATAAAGCAGAAGCCTTACAACAAGCTAAGCTAAAATTTCTACAAACCACTGATGTGTTTACTCAGGATCCGGTTTATTGGGGAGGTTTTTATCTTGTTGGTAATTATGATGCTATAGAGTTTGAAAAACCTATCCATATGAGCTGGATATTCTATGGATTGATTGGATTAATCACGTTGGGAGTATTTTTTTATATGAAAAGAAAATCAATCAAATCATTGTTTCAATCGTATCTCTGAAGTAAAGTTGTTAGGTATTTTAAGGTATTTTCTGGCAGATTCAAGATCGTTTAGATCAAGATAAATTAATCCTTTATACCATAGAGCTTCATTTAATAATCTTCCTGTTGGATGATTGGTCAAAGAATCCAGAAGCTGTATAGCTTCTTTAGACATACCTGTTTTATGAATGGATAAGGCTCGAATCAATAGGGCATCTTCATAATATAATGAAGAAGGATCGTATTTTTCTAAGGTTTCAATTGCTGATAAATAATCTTTCTTTTTATACAACTTAAAAGCATCGATCACTACTTTTTTTTGGTTGAATTCTTTTGTATTTCTTACCTGATAATCACTAAAACCTACATTCTTGTTCCAGGCATTTTTGGCTAGTTCATTAAGATTGCTTTCTTGTATAGGAAACATAAAATACCAGGAAGAAATGAGTAATAAAAAGATAGCAGCAATACCCGCAATCCGTCTCCAGGAGGTCTTTTTATTCGAAACCTGACCTTCAGCAATTAGCTCCTTCCATTTTTTGGTGCGTTGCTTTTGATTCGCATTAGGGTAGTTTTTGTCAATAAGATTAATACTGTGTTGGTACTTTTTAGCCTTAGTGGCAAAAATAGGGTCGTCCTGAAGCCTTTGATCAAATGATTCCATTTCCTTCTCTGAAAGATCCAGATCAAAATAACGGGTAATCAATACGATGTCTTTATCCTGTATCTCCTTCATCTTAACGTTGTTTGAGAGCCATTAATTGATCAAATATCTCGTAGACTTTTTTAATAAGTCTCTTTTTACAATTATATTTTGCTTGCACTAGTGCTTGATAATTAACATACCCTAGTTGTTCTTGTAAATCTTTTAATTTTGTATCAGAATCTATTTCTGTTTGCATAAGGGTTTTGCATTTTTGAGATAAGCTATCTAATGCTTCTGATAAAGCTCTTTTTTGCAGCCATTCTATTTCCAGATTTTCTAGAGAATCATTAATGTTATTATTATGATCATTAAATTTTTGATCTTCCGAAATTGTTTCTTTTAATACTACAGAATTCCAGGGGTGACGTTTCGAAATAAGCCAATTGTTTTTACACATCACAAAAATATAACCAATGCTATTTTCTGGTAATTTTTCCTGAAGAACTACAAATCGTTCCCAAAATTTTTGCATAGCACCAATAAAAATATCTTCGGTTTCTTGTTGGGATTGGGTTAAGGATAAAAGTTTTGGTTTTAGCTGCTCAAAAAGATCTTTAACAAATCGATCAAAAGGCAATTCGTTTCCTTGTATTGCCTGTTCGATAATCTTTTTCAGCTTACTGCTATTCATCATATCAAAGGATAATTTCTTTTTAAGCAACCTGATCCTATTTTGACCTGTTGATTATAGACCACTTTTATCACTTAATTGTGTCAATTGGGATAAAAATAATCAAAAAGAATTTGAAAAAAATTAAAAAAATGCCTGTTATGTTTTTTGATTCCTGCATTAGTAATATGTAAGCCATTGAGTTTTATGCTTAATGTATTGCAAAACCTGGGGATAACAAATGGAATACGGTGTAAAAGGGAATTGACATAAACCTTGAGTGTCATTAAATGTTCGGGGACTTAATCATTTTTTTAAATTATTATTATTTATGAAAAAATCATTGTTAAACTTAGGAAAAGCACTTAGTAAATCGGAGCAAAAAAATATCCATGGAGGATTGCGAGGAAGTTTTGGAACTTGCGGTTGTTCTTCAGAATATACTTTAGAAGGTGGAAACGGTATAGAGTGTTCATATGAGCCAACTGGAGCCGGTGGTTTTCCTGGAGCAAGATGCTATGGTAGCGTTCAGAATGGAATGTGTTGTCCGTATTAATAACATTTAATGACTTTGAAGTATGAAAAAATCATTGTTAAATTTAGGAAAAGCTTTAAGCAGAGAAGAACTTAAGCAAATCAATGGTAAATCAGGCGGATATTATTGTCCTGGAGGAAATAGTCCTGCAAACGCACCAAGATGTCCTGTTCCTTGTTTTATGGGTAATTGCTTACTGTAAAGCTTATATACAAGAGCTCTGATTTTGAGCTCTTGTTTTTTTTTACGTTTTCTAAAGATCGATATACAATTAGCGAGATCTTGTATATTTAAAATATGATCACATCTACTACAAAACGATTTTTGGTTTCATTATTTACCTGGATAGGTTTTCTATATAGAAATTGATGTACCCGAAAATATGCATTAATTCTCTAAGACCTTTGATGATAGGAGTGATCTTAAGAGTTACATCTTTATTAAATCTATCTCTTGTAATATCTATAGCATTGTTTTTTAGACATAGTTAAGTCCTTTCAGCCAAAATTATTACCTAAGCCATGTTATTAATTTATTCAAAAAAGCATCTGGTGGCATATAAAAATTACTCTTAAAAATGACAGATGTTGAAGTAATGGTCTGCTCATTATCCGTAGTTGGTAACCCTCTGATACAATCATAGCTGTGCGAAAATTGTGATGCCAGCCAATAATAAACGGCTTTATAAAAGTTCCCGGGAAATAATTCAAGTATTTTAATATGTTTGTTTTTAGAATATATCATATTCATGAGCCCTGCACCATGTAATCCGATAATATGTGTAGCATTGGCAAATAACTTAACTTGTTCTGCAATGGTAAAGTTTTGCGCGTCGATTATTTTAAAATTATTGTTTTGAGCAATGTTTTCAATTTCTGAGGAGTTTGTTAAACCTCTTCCATAGATTCCTCGACGAGTAATAAATATTTTATCAGGAGAAGTAACAGCGTTTTCTTCGTAAGGCAATTCATCAAGCAATGGGCAAAAATTTTCATGTTTGCAACTTATATTTTGAACAAAATAAGTAGCATCTTCAATTTCATAATATTCATTTGTAGGCTGAAATATCCAATTACGATCGAAGAATTTTGGACATAACATGTTAAATTGCTGAAAAAAAATACTTGATCTTAATTTTTCAGATACAATAACAGGAATATCTCGAGATACATTTAAACGATCAAGTAGTGCTAATCGTCCAACAAAATCATTCAGAAAATGAAAGTAGTTGGTGTAATTTTCTGATAACAAAATAGCCTTGTTTAGGGTTACCTTCTTTTGCCGAAAATAATGAGTTTTTGTAATCGTTGGTTTGAACTGGTCAAGCACAAATTGAGCATAAGGGTAAGATTCTGCAATCAACCGAAAATTTTCTGAAAGAGCCCACCCAAAAGTAGGCTCTATAATGCATTTTTCTGTATAAATGTATAGAAATTCTCGTTGTTCAATACTAGCCTCTTTTATCATTTGGGTGTTAATTGCCGATTCAAATTGATCATATTTTAAATCATTAAATGGCTTGGTTAACACTTGATGTTGTATGTATTGGGACATAACATGCTTAGATAGAAATTCAAGAGCTGGGTTTTCCATATGATTATTTAATTACATTGTTTCACTTTTTGGTAACTGTAAAAAAATAAATGATAACGTTTTTCATTACCATAGATAAGCCGTGTTATTATTCTTTTAATAGTACAGTACGGGTGACTTTATTGAAAGGACCAGGAATCAGCGTTCCGGTTTCGTCCAGCAATTCTAGTTGAATACTAACTTCTCCCATCGGAAGCCCTTTAATAACCTGCGGGGCCCATTCTGTAATGATAAATTCTTCACCATTAATAGTAGCACGAACTTTATGTCCATCTTCAGAAAGAGTGGTGTTCAATACAAAAAAATCAAGTAATAAACTCTCAGCACCCTTACCAGCATATTCACCCTTAGGTCGACTGTAGATAAGCGTCGGAGCTTTCATATCTAACCCTTGAGAATCTTGGGGATTGGCACCAACCATAAGTTTTCTAACTACTACCGAGTTTGTATTTTTGACCGATTCGTGATATGAACGGCTTAAAAAAGCAACTAAATGATGTACACCATCAGGGATTTCTTTTTTAAAATTAGGTTCGTAATGTGCAGAGTAGGGCTGATTATCCAAAATAAAATGAATATGTTGCCCTTTCCCCGAATTTGCCAACCTTATAGAATTTGGTCCCTGGGTTTGAGCACCTAATTCATAATTCTCTAAATTAAACGTAAAATCCATATCACCTCTCTGAGAAATTTTAATGGTTTCAGGTAAATCCAAAGTAAGTGCAGCATCTGTATAGGCCGGAGAATTTTCTAACTTTTCTATGGTGATCGATTGTTGAACTTCTATAGATTCTTTAACATGTGGATTTACAATTTCTTCTTCTGTAACATTTTTCTTTTGTTGTTTACACCCTATTAAAGTAATAGATAAGGACAGGATTACGGTGGTTAAATAATGAGTTTTCATTTTTATATGATTTAAAAGTTATTTTTATGAAGATTATCAAAATTCCATATAGATTCTTTCCCTTTGTTAATAATGGTGACATTTCCCAGATTAGTAACACTATCGTCAGATCTATTTAAATGACATCGTATCTGGGTGATTTGGCTATATTCAACCTCATTAGATGCCGTAATTTTTATGATTATATCTCCTCCATCAATACTAAGCATGTGACCATCTTTTTCTAATAATTTACATCCCAGATGATATAATTCTTGTGTGATACGGATGTAGTCATCAGTAGTACAGGTCATTGCAATCAATTTTATACCGTTAAAAAGCTTTTGGTTTGCGTAGTTCGGCTTTAAAAACGCTTCACGCGAATAAAAAGGATGATGTTTTTGGTAAAGATTATCAAGAAAAATAGGATTATAAAAAGCATACCAGGTGTGTAAAGCAGTACCAGGACTTGGGGTATAAAATGCTTTGAACCAAGTTTCTTTTTGGTTACTTAATTCCATATCTACAGTTTTTGTAGCATTAAGAAATCGAGTGTTTTCTACTTTTAGCTTTGGTTTAACACCTAAATGAAAATGTTCATCATTATTCTCTAGAGTGAAACCTACGCCACTTTTTCCAACAGGTTCGTTGAATACATTGTTAGGCCCTAAAATTTCTATATAATGTTTATGTCCTCTTAGATAACACATAGGTGTATCATTATCTATTGGAGCAAAAGAAGGAAGTCCTTTATCTAATGCTCCATAAGTTTTGCCCCATCCAATATCTTTTGTTAAACTAGAGTATGAGAGACTATCCAGAACTATATATAAATGATTCAACATTATCGCAGAAACATGCTTGCCAAAGGCCGCATCAATCTTTTCTCGATCAATTGCAGATGGGACGTGCTTTTTTTGTACTTGATCTTTACAAGAAACTAAAAGCATCAAAAGAAAAACATAAAGAGCAATTCGGTTAAACATGATTAAAACTGTATTAAAAAGTGAGTTTACTGATAATTTATTTTTTGTCTTAAAATATATTCTCAACCTCTACTGCCTTTAACATAAGATAGTGTACGTCTTTCGAGGTCATTTTATTTAAGCTTTATTTTCATTGATTTTAAATTTTAGTTTTGGATTTTCTGTTTTCAATGACTTAAGTTCAAAAAATCGGACCTGTTTAATTTCTCATCAACATCCAATCCCTACCATCGGAATAATGATAGGTATTTGGAAGCAGGAAGTTGTCTATCTTGTTTTGTACGGCAAAGAGAATCTTTATCTAAAGCAAAAAGACTAAAAACATGAGTTTTTCATTTCATATCGTTTTTTAATTAACCATCATCCCATCAAATAATTTTGCCCTATTTAAAACATCTCCAGTAGTTGTAAAGCTTTTATTAGAAGGTTCATAAACAAGACTATCTACACCTATCCCATTACGTAGCAATCCAATCCCTAGAAGTTTAGTATTAAGAAGACGTTCTCTTTGCTGGTCCAGGTGTTCGCCTATAATCATTCTCGATTTTAAGAAAGAGCCTTTCTGTCGTTCTATCCTGGGAGCAATACCAGTTTTCAATTGCGCCAAAGATCGCTCCACAGGAAGGTGCAATGGCGTCTGCCAATCGAGCAATGCCCCCTGGTAGAAATCCCCATCAGCCTTGGCGACCAATGTGATATAATCTATCCCCTCTTTCTTTATTAGCTTATAAAGATTATACTGGGTGGATTCATCGAACTCAAGAAAAACCCCCAGGGCGGTGTAAAAAAAAGAATTTCCTTTATACCTTTCCCTGATTACGGGTTCCATAAAATCCATAGGACAAACCAGAAAAAGGGTTTTTTCTTGCCGTTTGCCGAAGAAAATCATACCGACGCCTCAGGGTTATAAGGTAGGGAGGAATGATGAACGTCTATCTTTAATTTTCCAGAAGGATCAAGAGTATAGCCAAAGGTATATTCAACTTTGACCTCCTGCCCATCTAGGCCAGTAAAGTAATAGTTACCCATGGCCAAAGCTCTTTTTTCTTCGAGTAGCATAGCCTCGTTTTCAAAACGTACCTTGGTCCAGGGTTGAATAGCAAAACCTCCATCCTCTGGATATTGATCGTTTCCTGCAATAAAATATGAGAGAGCTCCTTCCTTATCAGGCCTAAATTGAATGAGCGATGTTTTGGTGGGCTTAAACAGTACCTTCTTTTTATCAAAAGCATAGCGTTCATCCAGGAACTTGCTTGTAAAACGCTCGCATTCCTCTCTTTGATCTTTTTTAGCACCGATCTCGACAACCCCGTTACCCCATTCTGTTTGTGCTTTTTGTACTTCTTCTTTGGTAATCATTATTGTTTTATTTAAAAATTGAACATTATTTTCTTAATTAAGTATACCTTTTGTTTTTAGATGTTTCGAACTGAAAAATCCAAGGCTAAAAAGTACGATGGATATCAGGTAGAGTGTTAAAGCCACTGGAATCAATTGATATGAGGCCGGGCTATATTGAAACTTTGGTAATGTAGCATAGTCCTTCTGCGCAAACTTTTTATTATTGTAAAGAAGGGGGACAAAATATTCCCGCCAATTTCCTGCAAAGGCGATGACCTGTTTTCGGTAACTTTCGTAGTCTTCTGTAGAAGTTCCTGCCAAGTGGTTGAATGATTCCTGAACAGTGATTGCCGGAGATATCCATTTGAATTTATTCATCCAGTCTTGTTGTTTTCGCAATTGATTCTCAAAAGAGCTTACTACAGGTTCTAATTCTTCTTTGACCAACTGTTGCGAAGCCATATACCTGTGCCAAAAAGACCTCCTTTGAGAAGTATCATTAATCGCATACTCTGGATGGTCACGTAGATAATTATCAAGGATTTCGTCCTGTTTTTTGGTGATTTCTGCTTTCACTTCACGCATCTCATTGACCATAAGGGTACGTGATGGCATAGGATAAAGAGTATTTCCTAATTGGTTCAATACAGAAGGAACCAATAATACAAACAATACCCAAAGTCCTAGCATAGCTACTGCATTCTTGGCAGAACTACCTACCCATAGATTAACCAAAAAGGCTAGAGTAAACCAAAAGAACATATATCCCAACACCAAAGTAAGTAGTCCTAAAAATAAATTCCTTTGACTTAGGATGTCAATACCGATGATAAGAAAAACAAGTGTTAATGCTGCAATGACCAAAACCGACATCCAGAAGAAACGTAATCCTAGTTTTTGCATGACCCAATTGGGAATACCAATGGGTTGTGCGGCCAGTAATCGGAGTGCACCACTTTCTTTCTCGGCAGAAAGCACGTTATAGGAAAAAGCAATGATCAAAAGAGGTAGTAGATACACAATCACAAATGCCAGGTCAAAACTACCGAACAGCAATTGCACAGGGCTCGTCATTTCGGTAAAATTTAGAGCAAAATCATCGCCTGTTGCCGTTGGTCTTACAAAATGGGTAAAAAGATCTGCTTGGCCCGTTGATACAAATGCCATAGGCTGGGGTTCCATGGTAGCTACCCTGGGATGATAATTTCCTACAGCCATTGGACTTGTGGGTAAAGTCCATCGAGAAGCACTTACTTCCATTCCGCGTTGTACCGAGTCGAGAAGTTTTAACATTTCGGCATCGCTTTCCCGTAATTCTTCTTGTGCCTTTACAATGATATTTTTACGCTTCTCTACTTTTTGTTTTCCATTAAAGGCCGAAAAACCGAAGAGAAGTAATAATATCAAACTCAAGAGCTGTATCCATCGGCTACGGAGCAACAGCTTTAATTCATATTTAAAATTGTAACTGAACATACTTATAAATTTTTAGGAATGAAAAAAAGGAATCCAAAAGAACCTAAGAACCAAAGCCCCATGACCATGAGGTTGGAAGTATTTTGCTCTAGAATGACTCCGAGTTGAGGAGGAGTGTAGTCAAAGTCAGGTAACTGTTTCCAGGTTTCGGCATCTGCTTGATACGACCAATTGCCATATTCTGAGTTTTTAGCAAAATTACCATTCAAAAATTCTTGAGTAGCGATGCGATAGTCCTCTGCAGCATTGGCAAAATCCCAATGCGTGGCATAGTCGGTCTGGGCAATAGCCATGCTCAAAAATCGAGTAGGAAGATAGGGAGATAGAAGCGCCAAATTCCTGTATACATCTGATTGCTGCTTATATTGATTCTTGAGATGATTATAGTGTTTTAAATAGATCTTTGCCTGGTGTTCCTCACCTTTTTGCATTCTATAGGCATCATAGTTAAAGGGAAGCTGAGATAGGCTATCCACACCGTATTCTTTCAATATTTTTTCTTCTAGAAGTTTAGCCTCCTTGTTCCAGGGATTATGACCATCGAGCCCGGATTTTTTGTCTTTTAAGACATTGGCCGTAAATTCTTGTCGTGTTGGATAGGGATATTTGTTTTCGGCAAAGTTACTTGCCGCTTTTGGTGCTGCCAAACAAGCGATGATCCAAACACATAGGGACACTACTAGCGAGATACCTGATTTTTTGGTTTTGATAGAAATCAATAGTACCAAGTTGATAAAGATAATATAGTAAACTACATATACCACAAACAATGAGAACAATGATTCCCACTTGAACACCCCAAAATCTTGCAAATTGGATAATAGGATACCTGCCACCAAGAACAGAATTGCCGTAATCAACAAAATAGGAAAGAAAAGTGCCATCCATTTTCCCCAGATCCATTTCCATTGGGAAATGCCCTGACTCTTGAGCAATGTTAAGGTGCCCATTTCACGTTCTTTGGTAAAACCGTTATAACCCAGAAGAACAATGAGGAGAGGAATGATGAAGAGCAACATAAAATCTGGTGTCAAATCTCCAAAGCGAGCGAGACCCGTTTGATCTGCCGCTGCGCTAAACTGTGCCTCGTTGCGTTTATGAGCTTCCAAAAAAATGAAGGCACCTGTATATTTATCTACACCTTGGTCTACTAACGAAAGAGGATATTTGGGCTTAAAGGCATAAGTACCATAATGTGCTGCAGAGTGTGGGTTCTTTTCACCTTGATTGTCCCAAACCTCACGTTCTGCCGTTTTAGCAGTCGAGTACTGTGCGTTCACATTTTGGTATTGTTGAGCACTGATCCATACCGCCACACTTAATAAAAAGAATACGATAATTAAGGAGATGCGAACGCGACCGTCACGCAACAATTCCTTGGTTTCCTTAAGAAAAGTTTTTGTTATCATGATAATATTTCTTTATAGTCCATGGTATCGAGATATACCTTTTCTAACTCGGCAAGAGAAATGTCGTCGGACACAAATTGTTGCCGTAATTTGCCATCTTTCATGATACCTATATGAGTGGCTACTTCCTTAGCACGAAAAAGGTCGTGTGTTGCCATTAGGGTAGCTATACCTTTTGCCTTTAACTTGTGCAATAGCAATCCAAACTCATTACTAGCCTTGGGATCAAGACCAGAAGTGGGTTCATCCAACAGCAGGACTTTGGCATCTTTGGCCAAGGCAATAGCAACTCCTACTTTTTGACGCATACCTTTAGAAAACGTAGTGATACGTTTGTCAAAGGCTTCTGCCTGCAGTCCCGCTTCTTCCAAAAAGCCTTTTAATTCTTTTGTCGAAAGCTTCTTTCCTGCTATTCCAGAAAAATAGTCGAGGTTTTCTAAAGCAGTTAAGCTTGGGTAAAGCATCAGATTCTCTGGTATGTAAGCTAAGAAATGCTTGGTTGCCCTAGGATTTTCCTGTACGTTTATTTGGTTAATAGAGGCATTGCCTGAGGTTGGTGTCGTAAAACCTAGCAAGAGGTTGATTGTTGTAGTTTTTCCGGCACCATTAGCTCCGAGAAGGCAATATATTTCACCTTCTTTGATTTGAAGGCTCAATTGGTTCAGAGCAACGTGTTCGCCGTATTTCTTTGTAAGATTGTTAATATTGATCATAATACTATTATTTATATGTTTGAATCTTGATAGCTTGGGATGGGCCAATTATCGATATTAGAGAACTCTCCTGTTTTCCAATCCAGCACCTCCTCATTGGTAAGCAAACATTTTTCAAGTTGTAGAGTTATCGTGGTAACATCGAGATGCTGCCCAATAAAGACGAGTTCTATCTTTCGATCCCCGAAAGGGTTTATCCAATCTGACTCTATTAATTTTTGGTTATCCAGAAAGGAAGGGTAGCTGATTCGTTCTGCAAATGACATAGATGCCCACCATACCCCAGCGGGGTCAATTTTTGTAGAACCTCCTGCCGTACTCCAGATTAAGGCTTGATTACTGCGAGAAGCCAACCAAAACAAGCCCTTACTTCGAATAATATTTGAAGGAAAATGGTTAGAAACATAGTCGAGGAACCGTTCTGGGTGAAACGGTTTTTTATTGCGGAATACGAAGGAACCAATACCATATTCTTCGGTTTCAGGAACATGTTCATTTTCGAGTTCTCGTATCCAACCTGCAGAATTTTCGGCTTCTTCAAAGTTAAACAACCCTGTATTGATAATTTCCTGTAATGCTATTTGTGAATTTTTGGTAGGAAATATTCTGGTTCCCGGATTTAATTTTTGAAGAATATCATATACATTTTTTAATTCTTGTTTGGTAACCAGATCTACTTTATTGAGTAAAATCACGTTTGCAAATTCTATTTGATCGGTAAGTAGATTTACAATTGTACGATCATCATTCTCAATATTAGTAAGCTGCCTATCCGACAGATATTGAGCACTCGAAAAGTCTTTCAAAAAATTATATGCATCTACTACGGTAACCATAGTATCGACATAACTAAAGCGACTTAGGTCGATACTGCCGTCCTCACTGGCAAAACTAAAGGTCTGAGCCACAGGAATAGGTTCTGAAATACCCGTGCTCTCGATAATTAGATAATCAAACCTGTTTTCCTTAGCTAATTTTTCGACTTCTATCATCAGGTCTTCTCGAAGGGTGCAGCAAATGCAACCATTGCTCATTTCTACGAGGCATTCCTCTGTTCGAGAAAGGCTGTTTTCATTTTGTATGAGCTGAGTATCTATATTGACCTCACTCATATCATTGACAATCACAGCAACTTTTAACCCTTGTTTATTATGTAAAATATGATTAAGCAATGTGGTCTTGCCTGCACCTAGGAAACCACTCAATACAGTAACTGGTAATTTTTTCATGACTAAAAAAAATTAAATACTAAAAAAGTTGGAAGAAAATTTTCTGACTAACAGAGAAGGGTAATTGATCTATTGTATACACTATGATATGATTTATAAAATCATATCGTTGTAAATATCAACATACAAAAAGAAAATTTTCAAAAATAAAATGCAACTACCCTAAATATTTAGGTGGAGGTTTATTATAGATGCTTTTAGGGAGTGTAATACTGTATTGCGATGTTTCGTAACAAAAATTGATTTTGTACTCATGGAAATCTATCGCAGATTTTTGTTCTACTTCTACAAAGGTACTATCTGTAAAAGGAGTAAGTTTATATGATACCGCGATAATTTCACATAACTCACAATGTATTTGATCATCGTCATCAGAAAAATGAGAAATAGCATGTACATTAACAATTCTAAGAAATAGAAAAGCGGATAGAAAAAAAAGAGTAATTATATTTTTCCAAATGTTCATTCTCATTTGCCAAATATAGTAATTAATTGGATTCTTAAATCTTAAGATATTTATAAGGAATAAACTTTGGCAAAATTTTTGGATTTATAATCCTGTTCCTAACTATTATGGTGTAAGAACGTTTTCTCTTTTTTTACCTTAATACGAATTCTTTTTTAATGGTTTTATCTAAATCTACAACGTAAAATTGAGTAGAATAATTCTCTATTTTTTTGATTTAAAATTTTAATAACCGTTCTTTATTTTATGAAAATAATAAATACATCTATTATTTGCTTAGTATGTTTCTTGTCTTTTTCTACAACTGTTTTATCTCAGAATAAAAAGATAGATAGTTTAAAAAAGGAATTAAAAATCTATACCAAAAAAGATACCGTTAGAGTAAAAATCCTTAATCATTTAGCTTATTATCATTATAGAAATAACCCTCTTCAATCATTAGCATATGCCGAACAAGCAAGGAAACTTGCCGATAAAATAAAATCCATAAAAGGAAAAGCTCGTAGTTTTTATATGAAAGGGATTACTCATATGGAACAAGGTAATTTTAAAACTTCTATTGCTAATTATGAAAAAGCAATTGAGTTATATACTTCAATAGGTGATTTAAAAAGTATTGCAGGTTGTAATAATGCCTTGGGAGTTCTAAATAAATATAAGGGGAATCAAAAACTCGCCTTAGAATATTATAAAAAAGCTTTAGCAATTGATCAGAAACTGGGAGTGAAAAAGAATATGCCTAATTACCTCTATAATATTGGTAGTATTTACTCTGATATGGGAAAACATAAAGAAGCTTTAGGTAATTTTAAAAAAGCACTACAAGTATATACAAATAATAAAAATGAATACGGAATACTTAGCTGTTTCAATTCTATAGCTATAGTGTACCTTGATCAAGGTAATTATCCTCTGGCAATAGAATACAACCATAAATCATTAGACATAGCCAAAAAATCTAAAGATTCCCTTAGTATTTTCCAATCGTTAAATAATATCGGAAATATTTATAGACAACAACAACTTTATGATAAAGCACTGGATTTTTATAAAAAGGCTTTAGCTATTAAACAGGCTAATCGTAATAGCAAAAGTATCACTGCCATAAAAAATAATATGGGAGGCATCTATATCGATAAAAAGGAATTTACTAAGGCTGTCTCTTATTTTAAGGAAACAAGTAAGCTTAGTAGCGCAATTCAAGATAATGAACATTTAGCGACTAGTCTTAATGGTTTAGGTTTTGCATATTTGGGAATGAAAAGATATTCTGAAGCTTTAGCTAATTTTCAAGAGGCGAATAAAATTACTTCTGTTAATCAACAGCAATACGAATTAGTAGAATCGTATGTAGGAATGGCATACGTATATTACTATATGAAAAAAGGTAACCTGGCATTAATTAATGTTGAAAAAGCAGCTCAACTAGCCAATACATATAAACTTTTAAAGCATCAGCGTGATGCCTATGAGTTACTTTCTATAATAAACAATGAATTAGGAGAACATCAAAAAGCCCTTTTAAGTAATCAACAACTAAAAATATTAAATGACAGTCTTTTTAATAGAGAGAATATTCAGAAAATTACAGAAGTAGAGTATGAATATAAGTACAAAAACGAGTTAGAATCTGCAGAGAAAAGAGAACTAAGACTTACGCAAACAGTTAAAACGACAACCAATAACTTAGAAAAGTCGCAACGAAATTTATTACTTGGGGTGATTGCTTTTTTAACGACAACTTTACTTTTAGGAGCAATAATTTTCTTTTTAAAATTAAGGAACGAAAAATCCAAAACTCAAAATATCATCATCGAACAGAAATTGCTACGCTCACAGATGACTCCTCATTTTATCTTTAATTCACTCTCTGTTTTACAAGGAATGATATTGAATAAAGAAGAAAAAAAATCAGTTGCTTATCTGTCAAAATTTTCAAAATTACTGCGTATTATATTAGAAAACTCTAGAGACAAAACAGTATCGCTTTCTCAAGAATTAATTGCTATAGAAAACTATTTAGCACTTCAGAATTTAGAAAACAAAACCTATAAATATACTGTTTTTGTAGAGGCTACTATAGACGTATCTGTGTTTGAAATACCTCCTATGCTTATTCAACCATTTGTTGAAAATGCTATAGAGCATGCGTTTGTAAATCAAAAAGAAAATAGAATAATTGATGTTCACCTATCTTATTCTAATAAAAATTTGATATGTACCATTACGGATAATGGTATTGGGGTCGACTCTCAAAAAGAAAATAAAAAGGATAATAAAAAATCATTATCTACAACGATAACTTCTGAACGATTAAAAATATTATCCAAAGATTTCAAAATGAAAAGTTCGGTTACCGTTGAAGATAGAAAGAAATATAACGAGCAAGGAACATTAGTCACTTTAATCATCCCTTATAAAATAAAGGAAGTACAATGAAAACAGTAATAGTAGAAGATAAGGAATACATTAGAAAAGGCTTACTTAATCTATTGCAATTAATAGATGCCGAAATAGAAGTAATAGGGGAATGTGAATCGGTAAAAGATGCTGTTGTTGTAGCAAACGCCTGTAAACCAGAATTAATTTTTTTAGATATAAATCTTACCGATGGTACTGGGTTTGATTTTTTAAAGCAGACAGAAAATCTAAACTTTAAAGTGATTTTTATTACGGCCTATGAAGAACATGCGTTACAAGCCTTAAAAATTGGTGCTGTAGATTATCTATTAAAGCCTGTAGATGTAGATGAATTACAAATAGCATTACAAAAAGTCATAGCATTACCAATAACAGAACAAAAAAAGCAGATAAAAACGGTAAAAGAGGTCTGGAATAATGAAGACTCTACATTAATATTATCGCTTCATGATAGTTTTCAGGTGGTAAATTTAAACGAATTACTATTTTGTGAGTCAGACAAAGGTTATACAACTTTTCATTGTAGTGATAATAAAAAGTATATGGTTTCAAAAACCTTAAAAGAATTTGAAGAACGCCTTTCTAAAGCTAATTTTACACGGCCACACCAATCATTTATGGTTAACTTAAAATTTATAGACAAGTATGATAAATCGGGTGTTATTTATTTAAAAAATGGCAAAAAAATACCAGTATCTTCCCGAAGAAAGGAACACTTCTTAAACGCTTTTTTACATTGGAATAAGAACTAAACTTCTTTCTACTGCGGATATTTTTTGAAGTATCGCACTTATGTATTCTAAAACTACAGAAATAGATTTCCTATTTCCTATCCTAAACATACAATATACTTTTATTGTGTTGAAATGAACTAAAAACACACTAAAAATGAAAGTATTAAAATTTACAGTAATAGTAACAGTATTAATTATGCTAATCTCATGTAGTGGGGGAACTAGTAAGAAACCAGCCAATGCAGAAGGATTTGAAGCCATAGAAAAAGAAATAAAAAGCAAGTTTGGCGAAAATGCCTATTTCACGAATTTGAATATTATTTATAATGAATCTCTAGGAAATTCTATTGGAGTTACCGTTACAGAAGCGCCAGAATCTTTACAAATGGGAGAATGGCTTTTATCTCAGGATTCTTGGAGACAAACTTCAGAAATCACTCTTGAAGTTCCTGATGGTAGCAAGGCGGCAAACTTTATGTTTCAGCTAAACGAAAAGATTAATCTCTCAAAATTAGGAGAATTAGTAGAAAAATCTAGTGTACAACTAAAAACCGAAAAGAATATTAAAAACTCAGTTTTGCATATAGCATTTATAAAATTCCCAGAAAATGGAGACATAACCAAAACTGAATATATAGTAATGTTGAAACCAGAAAATGGTGGAACCACTTTTACTTTTAATTATAAGTTAGATGGTAGCCTTATTGAAATGGATTATTAATATTTAGAACTACCTAAAATCAAAAAAAATAAACCAATGGAAAAAATAATTACAGTCCAGAAACAGTACAATTCGTTAGATACACTTTATGACTTTTTAAAAACAACATCTTCTTTTGAATGTTATAAAAACTATGATAACTGGGAAGTTAGAACAGATGCCAACGGGCAAATGGCACAATGTATTGTTCTTAAAAAAAGTGCAATGCATGCAGTAAAACTATATTTTGCAGAAGAAAATACAATAAAAATAAATCATATCATACCAAGTTCGATCATGAATGCTTATTTTGGAAAAAGTGTTAAAGCAAGAAGAAGTATAATTGAAATAATTGCTGGGAAAATAAAGGAAACAGTATTAGCTCCTGCTCAGGAAAAAGCTTTTCAAGAACTAGAAGGAGTGATTAATAAAGCTGCTATGTAAGTATGTTTATTTTTTATACTAACTTACTTAGTATACAAATCTATTGAACTTATTCGAATGAAAATAAAATTAGTAATCTTATTGTTAGTATGTATAGCTTGTAATTCGAATAAAAAGAAAGATACCAATATACCAGTTGTTGACGCTATTAAAATAGATACAAGTAATACTATAGTTACTTCAGGATTGGATGAAAACCGAAAGGCAACCTTAGCGACAATTGATTCTGTAAGCATAAACGAAATAAAAAGATATATAGATGATGAGCTGCCCACGATTTTCGATTATTACAAACAAGAATTAGTTGAAGAGCATAGTGCCTGGTCTGACAAACTATTTGGGAGGTGTTGCTCAAATACAGATTTAACTTTTACTGAGAATTTATTCTATAAAATAAATTCCAGCTTTAAGAATGAAAAATATCCGATTACAAATATCTCGGATACCGATTATTCAACAGCTTATGTGTTTAAACCTCATACCGAAGTAAAATTAAATATACAGTTAGACCTAGATAAATCTTTTTTAAGCGGTAAGTATTCAAACAAAAAATTGCTGAATACAAATGAGGTTATTATGAACCCTATAAAGCTAAGTTTAATCAATGGGTACGTAAAATCAAAAGCGCTTTTTTATGAGAACACTAGAGTTAAAGAAGTAAAAGTATATGTTAATCATGAATACATAGAAACAGTAGTTTTAATGGATACACCTTTAGTGCAAGAATTCAAAGTGAATGCGATTTTTAAAACTAACGATATCATTACATTAGAGCCTGTAAGCGTTTATAAAGGAAGTAAATACGATGACGTTTGTATTTCAGAAATACAAACAAATTTGGGTAAAACCGCACTTCCTGGTTTAAATAAAAAATATAATCTTATGGAGTTATTGAATAAAAAGTAAACCCAAAGTAAAACTATGAAAGCCTTAAAGCAAATTTTTACCTACTTAATATGGATAGCAGTATCGCTTATACTAGGTATAGTTTATATGCGTATTCTTTTAGGTCCCAACAAAGTACCTTCTGAAGGACTATGGTACTTGTTCCATATTTTTTACAATTTAGGCCTACTTCATATAGGTGCAAGAATCGGAGGTGTAATGGCCTTTTTATTTATTATTTTGGATGTTTTTTACCTGAAAAAGAAATTAAAAAACAATATACAAGCAACAATTACCCGGTTTATATTACTTCTTGGTATTGCTATGATTGTTGGGGTAGTACATTATATATTAGAAAAAGTTGTTGATGTTATCTAGAAAAAAGTACCCTTCAAATAATTGAAAAAAATAAAAAAATGAAAAACCTATACATTCTAGTCTTACTTGTATTAACCTCTTGTTCTGAAAAGGCAAAAGGAAAAGAAGAAATCGTTGTAAAAGAGCAAGATGCTGTTGCAGAATCAATCGACCCCGCTAAAGAGATAGATACTATAAGTTTTAACAAGATCATCAGCGAAATTAAAACCAAATCAACCCCACTAATAGACGCTACAAATTTTGATAGCTTTATTGATGAAGATGATTATAAAAAAGTAGATGTTAAAGCGTTAAAATTAGAAAAAATATATCCTAATTTTAATAAAGAAGGTCATCATTATAGAGCAATAAATTGTTATAGAATAGAACTATCTAAAGCATTCTATTCTGTAGTAGTAACTATTCTTAAAGGCGACCACGAAATGGAGTCGGTACTAATTAATTACGACTCGAATGGAGATCTTATCGACTCTAAAGTTATCTCTTATGATGAAATAGCCGAAGGTCAATCGAGAATTGAATCCAAAATTGAGGAAAACAAGTTAACCGTTAATAACATTCTATGGATTGATGAAAAGAAAGTAGAAACAGCATCATTTCAAATAAAAGCTAACGGAAAAATAGAACCTATTTCTCAAGAAGAAAACCTTATTGATAGCGCAATACAACAACTTAATTTAGAGATTTCTAAGGTTAATACCGATTTATTGGTTACCAAAGTAATGCCTAACAACCCTAAAGAAACTATCATCGTTATTCCAGAATATGTAGATGATCATAATGATGAGTATCATTTTGAGTTAAATAGCCATATAATTGTAGTTAATAATATCACTGGGAAAATAATCTACAAATATTTTGAAAGCTCTGAAACAAATGGCTGGGTTTCTGATGCAGTGGTACTTTCAGAAATTTCAATTGATACCGCCCCATACATCGTTGCCCAAAATACAAGAGCATTTGGGGTACGAGTATTTCATTATGGTATGTCTAAACCAAACCCATATAGTAACAGAACTATTTCTTTGTTTGTAAAGTCGGGAGATACTTTAAAAAAAGTGTTACATAATTATGACGTAGAGGATTATGGTGGAGAATGGGATACCCAATGTGCTGGAGAATCCACAAGTATAAAAAACACACTCATTATGTCTGAAGAAAAGACTAATGCATACTTTGATATTATTGTAAAAAGCACGGTTCTGGAAAGTAAAACTTTTGTAGATGAAAATGGAGAATGTGATGAAGAAAATAAAACCTCCTCTGCAACAACAGTATTACAATTTAATGGAAAAGAATATTTAAAAAAGAATACATGAAAAACAAGGTTTTCTTTTTTGGTATATACTGCCTGTTTTTAACTTTATCGGGGTATGCTCAAGACAGCAGTTTAAAAACACAATTGCAGTTATTACAAAATCCATCAGAATGTAAATTCCTTTTGGACAATACTGGTTTTCTAGCCATTAAAAATGCTAAATTCTATACCAAAAATGGCGATACAGATGTGTTTGATATTAATAGCAAAAACATACATATAGTAGATGTTAATAATGATGGAGCAAAAGATATCATCTATCAAGATAATCGCCATTATCATGCAACTGTATTGCTCATAAAAAAAGGTAATGATTTTGTTGAAATATGGAATGGTTCAGGAGCATTAGTTAGTCTAAAAGAAGGAGAAAAAACTACTATGTATGTTTTAAGTAGTGCTATAGGTTGCTTTGATATGACGATGTTGTCAGTGCTTGTTATTAATAGCGATAATATCCTTACCGAAAACACGATAGCGCTCTATTCGGATACAAAAATGGGTGTAATTAATAAGACATTCGAACAGAAAATAATTTCAGCAACCCTAAGAACGCAACCTGTTACAGATGATAAAAAGAAAACAGATCCTTGTACGGGAGATCTCAAAACAGGAAACCAGATAAGAGTCATAGAAAACAAAGCTGTAACTGTTATAAAAAAACAAAACGAGTGGTTTTTAGTGATTTTAAAAGAAAAAGATCAAAGTATCATTGGTTGGGTAAAAATTTAATTCTAACAATAAACACATGAGACTAAGCAATTCATTTAGCGGTGCACTACGAACCTTTGCCTATTTTATGGCAAGTGGTACACACTATCAGTTAGAAGGGGTTGATTACCTAAAACTGTATGGAAAAGAACCTAGTGCTATAGAGCAAGTCTTTGCCATATTTGCTAATGTGGTTGAGTTAGACGAAAACGTATTAAATGCAAAATATGCCGAAAAAAGAGCGGTAGATTACCTTCGCTCGTATTGTGATCCAGAATTTGAAGTAGAACCTCCTTATAAAGATTGGGAAATAGAATTACATTAATTATGTGTAAGAAAAAAAATATAAAATTTACTACCTGTAGTAAAAAGATTATTGTAGTAATGATACTGTTTTGTATATGCTGTTTATCATCTCATGCCCAGGGAATGAAAAATCACTTAAACAAAAAACTCATAGCAAAAGTTGGAGCTGTCTGCGAGGAAACACCCGATGACAATCCTTGCGCAGGTAGTGAAATCTATTTATCGTTGTTTTTTGATAAAAAACAAGTAAAGGTATCAGAAGTAGAAATATCAACCTGTGGTAAAGAATCAGTATACGAGATAGGAAATTATAACTGGGAATTGTTGTACAGTAAGGAAATCAGTATTGATTTTATTCTAGAACAAACAAAAGGTACTTATGCAGAGCATTTGTCTTTAGAACTAAGGGATAAAAAACTTATTGCAAGCATAACACATTTAAATGGAAAAGTAGTTGAGTATGTTTTTAAAGAGGAAAAGTAACCATGAAAAAATCAAGAGATAAAAACCTAAAAATGAAACATATTTATTATATGATTTTAGTCATAGTCAGCTCTTGTGCTCAAAACGGAAAAGAAGCTAAAACTAATAGTAATCAAACAATTGAAAAAATAGAAAATTCAAAAGATAGTATATCTATTCAAGAATTGAAGCTTTTAACAAAAGTAGAAGCCATACATAAATACGGTATACCTTCTTCTATAGAACAATTTACTTTACACGACGCCCATGGAGAATTTAGAAATACAATTACCAATAAATACAGCCAAAAAGAAAGGCAAAACGAATCTATTGTAATAGATGAACTTACCTGGGAAAAAGATCAAGAAACCTGGATTACGGTTTGGTATGAAGTTCAACAAAAAAAATCAGTACCTAAAGAAATCTATATATGGAACAAAGGAGATGAGTTTTAAAGTCAAAATCTATTAGAAACATGGAAAACGGATGCACTATTGTAGATGCGATGAACACGTATAACATTGCACTAAGAATTATACTATCTAAAGGATATAAAATTTTCCTTATACCAGACAAAAGAGAAGAATATTTTGGGGATTTCTGTGCAGTTAAAGGCAATCGTAAATTTATTGGTGGTGACCCATTAAGAGTATTAGGCCTTGTATCTATTTGGGAAAATACAGGTGATGATTGGCAAAACAGTCATTTTCCCAAAGAAGATGTATATGATGAGATTTTATCCCGAGCATTACCCGATAGTGTAGAAGATTTTGACAAATTAACAGAAAAGGGTTTTACCAATCTTGTAGCTGATTATAGATTACTTTTTGAAGAAGTTTTAGAAAAGGAGTTTCCTCTAAATCCTACCAGACAAGAAATGTTTCATTTAATCGATTCATTTTACAAAGAAGAATAGTAAAAAAACAGGAGCAGTAAAAACGGCTGAACTTACATAAAAATAAAATTTCAGACACTCGTATGTTGAATAACTACAACTCATAAACAATGATAAGATTAGATGAATTACATATTTGGAAAAAATTAAGTAGCCCATATGGGAACTCTGAAGTAATACCATCGCTAATTGACAAGCTTTCAAAAACTTTGGATAAAAAAATTGCAGATGAATTAATCTGGGAACACATTTATCATCAAGGGTCAGTATATGAAAATACACTTGCTACTGTACCTCATTTATTAAAAATAATTGAGAAGTCAGATAACATTGAATTTAATCTCGATATAATAGCTTCTCTGGGAGTTGTTTTAATTGACCTTGACAACATATTATACCTAGAACAAATATTCAAAGAGCATAATCTTGATGAAAAGGAAAAAAATAGCATTCAGATAGCATTTATTGATGCTATAGAAAAGTTTAAGAGCTTAGTAAATGATTATGCACGTAATACTGAGGTTTTAGATGAGGAGTCCAAACGATTTTATTTAATAGCATTTTTAGTTTCAATAAAAAGACATAAAGAAGCTGAAATATTTAAAACCTTCAATATAAATGACGAATATATTTTTGTATGTCCTAACTGCGAAGAAGAAACCTTCTTATGGAATGAAGAAAATGTTTTAAATGCGTATAGTAGAGATCCTACTACCAACAAAAACCAAGAAAAGTTAAGAATTGTTTTAAACGAATCTAATGTAAGTCTTAAGTGGTTAGAAAAACCAATTGGCATAATGAATATTAATTCGCTAAAACCATTAATTAAATATTTTAAAGGAGATATAAATTGCCATAGTTGTAGTAAAAAACACAACGTATTTACAGGAATAATGAATAGTATATAAAGCTATAGTCATCAATTTGATAGTTTATATGTAATCTGTGGGATGCAATCATACAATACAACAGATGTTAGTATCACTAAAAAAACAAAACTGATCTTGTATCTGGTACGTCAAAAGTCTTAAAAAATGAAAACCATACTATTTATTATCATAGCGCTTTTAGTTTTATTGATTCTTATTTTGGTAAGATATCGACTGGTTCACTCTAAAATAATTAGAGGAGCATCAGAAGTAAAATATAAAATGATTGACCTGGGGCAGAAGGATATTTTTAGACATGGATTAGAATCTATATTAGGAAAAAAAAGAATATTCCTAAGAACACAAAATAAAGATATCGAATGGATATATGTTACTAAAATAGATTTCAAGAAGCTTCATCCCGAAAGCCCAATAAAAATGAAGGAGAAGAACTACACCATAAAGTTCAACTATGAAACAAAGCGCTTAATTTTTGGTGGTTATGCTTATGCAAAAATTATTTCTTTCGAAAAAATTGATAAAATTCCCGAAGTATTAAAATGACGAAAAGCAAAATTAAATTAAGATTTATCCTATGGTTCATATCCATGAGCCTAAGCACAATGGGGTTGCTCTTACTCATAGGGTTACTTCTAAAAACACTTTTATATGAAGGCGTTGAAACATTTCTACTTTTCATGGTATTCCTATTGAGTCTAATCGTAATGGTAGTGCTCATTATTTTTAAAGACTTTAAATACATCGTTATAGATCGAGAAGCCCAAACAATCAGGTGGCGTTCGATATATTATCCTTTAGGAAAAACAGTCAGATTACAAGACTTTAAAGGATATATAAAATCTGTAGAATATGGTCGGTATGAAGATTATAGGACAGTTCATCTTGTAGATAAATCATCCAGAACCTCATTTAAAATAAACGGATTGTTCTACGAAAATTTTGACGAAATTTATGAGGCAATTGAGCTAAACGAAATAAAAAAATATCATTTCGGTTTTTGGAAATATCTAAAACTGATATGTACAGGAAGAATTCAAATAGAATAAACGCGGATGTCAACGCTCTAAAAAACCATAAAAAGAACAGATGAAACTAAAAACACCTATAGAAATTGATTTGTTAGAGTTTTTTAAGATAGGAAAGTTTGACTATCTAAAACTGGGACAAACCAAAGAATGGATTGTAAACAACTTTCCCGACCCAGATTGTTTTGGAGCTGATTTTTTGACAGAAGAGATTAATATCTGGACCTATGGGGGGATTGAACTACATTTTGAAAACAAAAAGCTCTATTTGATATTTTCAGATTATTGGTATGATGGGAAATTAGATAGCAGTAATCAACTAAAATTAAACAAATGGATCTTCGAAGATGTTAGCCAACTCAACCTCTTATTTGTGATAACAAAACTAAACGAACACGATATTGATTATAAAAAGAAAACCGATAACCTGGGGGTTTTATTACGATTAAAAAGTGGTGTTGAATTGACCTTTGAAAATATAAATGACATTGAAGGATTAAGCTCAAATAGTTTTCAATTAACTTCCTTCTCCCTGGTAGAAGAAAATCCATACCGTTGGAAAGAGTAATCCTGTAGTATGAATAGTAGAGATCGCTATACCGAAATAATTAACGGAATGAAATCTGATGATAAACAGGTACAATGGAACATTATGGTCGAATGGTGTATATTATGGATTGAAGTTGAAAAAAAGGAATTAAAACCGCTTCTTGAGTTCATAAAAGAGTGTAAAGAAATTGGTTTCTGGAAGCGTTATTATCCTAGCCAATCACATTATGCATTAGGGCTTTCATTAGGTAAAAATTATGATAAACGATATGATCTGCCAATGGTGTATATTAGATATAATTCAGATAAAAACAACTTTGATATTCAATATCAAAAAGGACAAGGAGGAGAAACCACCAGAGTAGACTGTGGAAGCAAAATTTCTGAAAGCGATTTTAAGAGTATAGCACATTGGTTAGACAATAAAAAGAACAATAGGCAGGAACCTTGAAAATGAGTAACAAAGAAGTATTAATCCAAGAAATAAGTGAAGCTTTTAAAGAGGTGAAACTCGAAGATGGAATAGGTCTATGGGAAGCACAAGGACATGATGATAGAGTAAGTGATTTAGAATGTAAAAAACTAAGAGCTAAAGATGAAAAAGAAGATTGGAATAATATCCCATTAATTCATTTATATCAATGTAGTAGTTCATTAACATTTTTTGATGCCAAAGGAATGCGTTTTCATACGCCCATGTTTTTACTATATGCCATAGGAGTTTTTCAAAAAGAACAACAACAATTGCAAAAGGAAGGACTTTTGAATGACTGTTCTGACCCTGATATTGAAAATAGGTTACAAACGATTACCGATTACGCTCAAGATTCATTAGGGTACCAACAATTATATACCAAACCATTTTCATTATTTTCTGGCAAGCAATTAAAATGCATTATAAAATTCCTTGAGTTTAAATTGAGTGAATTAGAAATGTATTATAAAAGTAATGATGCAAAAGAACTAGGTTTATTACCTACAGCAGTTAAATACAACAAGGACTATATGCAATTGCAAGAAGCATTAAACTGTTGGATACATAATTTTGAAATCGAATAAGTATTGAAATGATCATAAGTATATTGATTTCGATCAAATGATAACTTCAGATTTAGAACAATCTTCTCGTATTTAATAACAAGAAAACTTTTTAAGAATCGATTTTTTGCAAATATTAATTCTTCCTCTACGAATATAGGTTAACTATAGTACAGTAACATAAATAAGCTTAAATTAGTTACATACTAAAAATGGTATAAACCTTTAAAATCAAAATGAAACTAAAACTACTAACCATCTTACTTGCAATTTCAACAATACTGCTTGGAGGATTAGCATACTGGTACTATTTGGAAGCAAATTTTAGTGCCAAAGTAATTAAAGATAGAGAATTAACAATTACGAATTACAAAAAAGTAGTTAATGCAATTGGAAGAAGTGGTGGTGTGCATGTCAATAAGCTAAAAACAGAACTAAAAAAGGAGTTTGATCTTAACGAAAAAATTGGCTATAGTGACCATAGTAAAGAATATTATTATGTCCTATATCCAAAGAAATATGAAGTGAATTCTAGAGAAATATGGGATTTCATGGGGCTTGAATTAACTCTTGACGAACAAAAAGCGTTCAAAACCATACATATGTATAAACCTTAATATGATCATGAGGTACTGTTTAATATATAGAGTAAATTTTATCATTGCATTACTATTATTTTTTAAATTCAATAGTTATGCGCAGCAAAATGGAATTGTTCGTTTTGAAAACGACACCATAGCCATAAAAAAGCAAAACGATTCTATTTACTTTTATACTAGTTTAGGTGAGTTAAGAAAGATCGTTAATTTAAACAGTAAAAAATCTACTCCTTATGGATTACCAAAGGAAGTACAAGATATTATCTACGATGGGAAAATTCCGAAGCACATAGAAATTTCAGAAGAAACATTTCCTACCTATTTATATACACAACGATATGTTGATGCTGGAATAGTTCTTTGCTCGGTACGTTATTTTTACAATGATTTAGGCTTACAAACAGGATATAAAGAAATTTGTCCAAACGATATTGCAGATGGAGATGACTATCATTTTGGAGGTGAAAACCTCTATAAATACAATAAATATGGGTTGTTGATAGAAAAAGAAAATAGTGTATTTAGATATAATAACAAGGGGCAGTTAATTGAAAAGTGTTATCGCAATGCGAAATCCAAAAAAATATCCTGTTCCAGAAAGTACAAGTACCAGGATGATAAATTGATTGCATCTGCAACCACCACCACAAAAGATGGTAAAAACGATCTGGATTATAGATACAATAACAAAGGACTACTATCAGAAATCATAAAAAATAAGCGAAGTAAAATTGTATTAGAATACAATAAGCACAATAAAATAATCAAAGTTAGTGACGTAAAAACATGGCGAAATAAAACATTCAAAAACACGCGTTTAATCTATCACTACAACCCTCAAAATAGAATTATTAAAATTAGTACATACACACATTATCCAGATTTCCCCTTTGAAGACTGGGATTTTGTATATGATACTAATGGAAACTTAACTCAAAAAAAAATGAATGGAGAACTAATAGGGAGTTACCAATATGACGATAAAGGAACTTTAATCTACCTAGACAGTAACAGACGGTGGGGTGAAGACAAAGGACATATAACCTACTAACTAATTTAAACTAAACAAATGAAACATGTACTGTCTATACTAACTATAATACTAGGGTTAATAACCATTTTCTGTATAGGGATGTTTTTGCAAAGAGCAAATATCGAATACAATGCTAATGGCAGGTTTTTATCCCCAGATGGTGTTGTTTATCACGAGCAAGCAAAACAAGTATATGGCATTTTAGCACTTTTAGGAGTGTTTCTTACAGGAACACTCATATATAAACAGATAAAGAAAAACAATTGAAAATAATTACCATCATTTTTACAACTTTTATTTCTCTGAACATATATAGTCAAGAGTATTATTTTATAAATGCTAAAAACGGCTTAAATGTACGTTCTGGCAGTGATTTGTTATCGGCAAAAGTTGCTAAAATTCCATATGGAGTTTTAGTAGAAAAAATATTCGATACCAACAAAAAAATGACCATTAATGATAATGGAAAAATAATCACAGGAAACTGGGTAAAAATAAAATATAACAACTATTTGTATTTAGTATCAAAAGAAACCGAACCATTCGAAAAAGAAGGATATGTATTTGATGGGTACTTAAAAAAAACAAATAATAATAGCATCATAAATAGATCTCAAATAAGTAGTGTCGAATTTAATGAATTAAAACAGAAATCATCCAGACAAATTCATAAGCCAAAGAAAATAAGTAGCCTGGATTCTATTAAAAAGATTCTGAAAAATCACATAGAATGGACTACTAAATTTGAAAGTGAAGAACATAAAAGAGAGGATTTAATTAAAAGCATTAAAACAAAAAATGGACAAAAACTAAGCGTAAATCAAAATAGTGCAGAGGATTATGTATTTGCTGCAGGTTGGTCAGGATATTATCCAGAATATGATATTTTAGTTTTAGAAGGAGGACATACTATCGATGTCTGTTTTTCAATCCAAACTGGAGAAACACAATTAACTATAGGCAATCCCGAGTATATAATTCCATCACCCCAAAATACACATCGTTTAAATGGTATTTTTGGAGGGCATGAATGTATTACTTATTTTTTGCAAAAAAAGATAAATGATGAGTTTACGTATTTAACCCAGTTTGATAATAATTACGATATCTGCACCTTCAAAGAGTTTTATTGGATAAATGAAACTACATTTATCTATAAGATAATTAATCACAAAGGCGATGATGTTTTTTTTAAAACAGAAATAAAAGACTATCCTGTAGAATTACCTAGGTCAGGCACAAAATTAAGTGATCTTATACCCCAGGGGTGGAAAGTTTTATCTACTTCATCTGGGGATTTAAATAATGATGATATAGATGATATAGTTTTTGCAATACAAAATACATTACCAGAAAATTTAGAATTTAATGATGGCCCCGGAATCGACACACTTGATCTCAATCCAAGAGTCTTGGGGATATATTTTGGAAAATCAGATCATATTTTTGAAAAGAAACTACAATCAAATGAATTCATCATATTACGAGATTCACCAACAATGGATGAACCCTTTGATGGTGTAAAAATCCTTGATAATGGAGATTTACAGATTGATTTTCATTTTTGGTACAGCGCGGGTAGTTGGCAAATGTCAGACCATCAATATACATTTAGATATCAAAATGAGGCTTTTGAATTAATAACTTATGAATCAAGTGAACGGCATAGAGGTTCTGGCGAAGAAACTGATTACAAGGTTAATTTTATCACTAAAAAAATGAATACCTCAAGGATGTATTTCGATGATGAGACGGATGAAAAAAGCGAAGAAGATCTTCAGAAAAAAATTGAAATACAACAACTTAAATCCTTAAAATCATTAGGCAAACCATTCGAATGGGAATTTCAAGGTGTAAGGATATAATCATAAAATGCAAAAAGAAGGAAAAATATATATTGATTTCAATGCAATGATAACATGTGATTTGGTACTGTTATCAAAAACCGATTTCAAAAAAGACGCAAACGGAAATACAATAGAACTCAAAGAAGGAATGAAAATCTGCGTATATATGGAAGATGAAGACGAATTTGGAAAACCAGATAATTTAATTGCCTGTGGAACAGTAGAACCCAATAACAGCGGTGCATTTACCAGCTGTAAATGGAATATACGTATTGACAAAAAAGGAATTCGTCATGAGTCAGAATTAAATAATAATCAAGGATGCTAGAAGAAGCCAAAAAGGAATTATATCGTAATAAGCACCTGCTAATTATTGGGAGATCTGAAATCGATAGAAGGCTATTTATTAACAATCTGATAGAAGATGTTAATAGAGAAGTGGTTAGAACACCAAGAGGAATAACAAGATTAGACGATTATGCAGATTTTATTAAAAAAGTAAAAATGTATAACCCCGATTACAAAACAGCAGGATACCCGCCTTTTCCAGCATTACAATTGGTGTATTCGCACCATGATATATTACGTAAAGAGGATAATAGTTGTTTGATGATAATAGATGAATTAGATCAAATCAACCCTAAAGAAGTAGGCTATGTAGAAAGAACCATTAAAATTTTAATTGAACGATTGGATGATCTAAAAAAAGGTGAAAAATCAATTCAATTAATCGTTTCGCAAGAAAACGAAAATGATTTAACAGAGAAATTAGCAAAACGGGACAATGTATACGGATCAAATAGGAATGCTAGAAGAACCTACAAACAAATTGTAGAGCAAAATCTTAAAATTATAGATATTTCAGGATACTAATCCATTTATACTATGGCAAGCGGAAAACAAATACTATTGTCTTTATTAAGTGAATATTCTCAAAAAAAGACAACAAAGCAGCAGTTAGAAAAAGTTACAAACCGTATCAAATCAGGTTTGCTCATGCATGGCTCTACTGCAAAATTTATGTGGCCAACGGTAGAACAATTAACATGGGTAGAACAAAGGCCCGATATAGAACAAGGAGATGATGAAGTAAAAAAGCAAGGGTTAGGCCTAAAAGATTCTGAATTATTGTTATCCGATCTGTTTGGTTTGATAACCGAAAGTGAAGAAATACCAGAAAACATAAAAGAAATATACCCAGAAATCACAAACGAAGCCTATAAAGCAGGAATTCATATCATTTGGTCATTGCTAAAAGCACTAGAATGGTCCAAAACCTATGAAGACGTAGAAAATTGTGGAAAATTAGATGTCATTGAAAAGGAACGATTTTTAAAGAATTATGTACGAAAACTAGTAGAGTACAGAAACGACCCAAATGATTATTCTTAAATAATATAAGATGAAAATAGTAGGACTAATATATCTATCAGCACTATTACTTTTTTTGAATTGTAGGGCTCAATCCACAAATAGTAAAAACAAAATACTACATACTTTTTTTAAAGTTATCGATGCAGATTCACATACCGAAGTTCCTATAGCGGTTATCGTGATTAATTCAGGAAATAAAAGGATTGATGTAATTGATACAGATTATGATGGAATAGGTATTTGGGAAGTATGCTCTAAAAAAATAGTGAACCATAACATTAAGATTAGTGTATTCGGAATGAACTATAAACCTTTTGAAAGATCATATACAATTACTACAGACACAAAACTTACTATTGAATTAAAATCAGGAAAAGGAAAATTTAAAAATAGAGAAGAAAGAGAATACTTTCTTAGAAGAGAGTTAGGGGTTCCTTTCTGTAATGATGCTTTGATTGACGACAAGGAACTAGAAGAACTAGAAGCTATAGAAAATGCAACCTACCAACATTATTGTGATGGTCGTATAAAACGATTTAATGATATTCCTGCAAAAGAATTACATCACTGGAAAAAAATAGAAAGACAGTCAACAAAAAAAACAAAAGATGAGAATTGAAGAAGCTAAAAAGCATATACATCAAGAATTTGTTTCAGATGACGGTTTAGATGTAGGGAAAGAGTAAAAAGAAACGCTAAACGATATAAAAGAGATATTAGTAGCATTTGAAAAAATCATTAACTAAATTCTATGAAAACCACCCGATTAATCTGCATACTATTTCTTATTAACTTTATTTCTTGTAAAAAAGAAGTAACAGATAAAACCTTTAAAATATTCCATTTAAAACCCAATAGAGTCTATATAGATACAACTGCAGTTAATGGAAAATTCTCTAAAAGAAGAAATGATTTTTTTGTAGTGAAAAATTATGATATAAATAACGAGCATCACAAAATTAAAATAGACAGTTTTGTAGTTAATCATGTAAAGAAGGACTTCTTTTTGATTCAAAACAAAAATGTGAATTGGAGATTGACTTTTTTTAAATATGGTGACGGAATTGATGAACATACTCAACACGAATATGATACCGATTATACCATTCATGATTTGTTTTCGTACAAAAAGGAAATAGGTAGTGTTTATTTTGATACGAGAGAAGGTTATCGAGGTTCAAACTATACGATAACTCCTGATAAGCATACGAGTAGCCACCGAAAAATAATCGACGATTATTTTAATACCAATAGTACGTTGCAATACAACATAAAACAAGAGCAAAAAGCTAGAGGTAGTTTTAACCCTTACACTCATAAACAAGATACTATAAAAGTAATTGCTAAATTCATAAAAAGAGTAGGAGGCAGTAAAATACAAATAGTACAATACAAATTTTTAGAACCTATTACAAAGCTCATCACACTAGAAGAAGATACCCTTAATATTGCCTACTCTATAGTTTATGAACCAAAAGAATTTCCAGAAAAATCAATGCTAACCTTGGTAAAAGACAGTGCAAATGTAGGATTAAAGAACTACTATATTTTTCCTGATTACAACCCCGAAAAGGGGATAGAACCTGTTAATAAATAGCGTTTATGATTTCGAAGTATTAAACAACAAATAAAAGATGCAACCCAAAAAGCTTTTTTAGAAAATGATAAAATTTACAGAATGTTTAAATGATACCTGGGATTATTTCTTTTTAACAGACCCGGCTAATTTATTGCAGTTTAAGAAAGAGAATAATTTATCAGACGATTTAATAAGTGAGTTTACTACAAATGATAGTGCAGAATTGGCCATACAAGAAGGAATCATGATTCCTATGAGTAATATTAAAAACCAACCATATACCATCTTTTTTAATACCAATGGTCAAACATCTGTATTCAAGAAAGATACAAGTTTGCTATTGTTCGAAAAAACAGGTTATGTATTACATGTAATTAATGATGAAATTTGTTTAGTAACAGTACCTTATTTAAAAAACTGGACCGAAAATAAAGGAATACATCGTTTAAATGAAGCCGCTAAAGCAGGTGTCAGGCAAAAAATAGGAGTGAAAAATGGTTGGTATACTGTAAATATTTTAGGAGGATTTGTTTCTCAAGATGATATTGAAGAAGCTACATTCGAGTTTCAAATTAATCGAGTTTCAAATAAAATGCAAAGTAAGGTTACTGACATTGGATTTTCTTACTTGATAGAAAAATAAACAACCTATGCGAAAATACTTAGCAACATATCAAGATAAAAGAGGAGCAGAAACTATCTATATAAAGTCTGATGGTAGTGATATGTCTTTTAATTTGAGAGGTATTGATTTTGAAGGTCCGGATTTTGATCAATTAACAGCAAATAAAATTGATGATACCAAATTTGATTATGAAATGTTTCAAGACGGCTCTGGAGATGTAACCAATTTTAAACTAACCATAACGATCCCAATACAACTCTTTAACACTAAAACAGATAAAATCTTTATAGAAAACCTAACCGCTAATATTGAAGTGGGCGAAACCACGACCATAGATGGTTTAGATAGTGAACTTAACAGTTTGACGTTGATCACTTCTTTTGGTGAATTTATGATTAAAAAGAAACTAGAATGGATCGAAGATGCCTTAATAGCTTTACAGAATCAATTACCAGAAAACATCTATTTAAAAACCTGTTTAAGCTGTAAGTATTCTAATTATAGCCCTTTTGGAAATGGTATGTTTGGTAATATATATTGTTTTAAAAAGGTAAAAGAAAAACTTAAAGAAGTTAAAGATAAACATGATTTGTTGGATTTATGGACACCCGAAGCAGTAGACAAAGGAGACATTTTTTCTGTACAAGAAACCTTTGATTGCTCAGAACATCAACTACCTGCCGAAGACGATTGGTATTATAAAAACTGGACAAAATTGATTTAGGAATATGGATGATTTAGAAAGTGTAAAAAAAAGTAAATTTTATACAGAACTCAATGCAATTTTAAGAGAACGGTTAACCAAAATAAAACAAAATATAGATCCTGCATACGAGCAAATTTTAAAAGAAAAACAGTTTAATCATCCTTTGCCTATTATTTGCCAGTTTGAATATGCCGCTTGGGGATTAAATAAGCAATGGCGATTAGAATTAGATTTTGATGAGTATCAATGGTCAAACGAAACCGTAAAACCACATTTTTTAAATGCATTGGTTTATTTAAGTGTAGGTACAGAATACATTCATTTTAAGTGCCAATTGTGCAGTTCTTTCAATGAGTTGTTAGAACCAAAGGAAACAGAAACAATAGAAATTAGAAGACTTAATGACGTCGATTTAGTAACAGATAAACTAAACCAGGTAAGACAATTTTTAGAAGATTTACCTAACCATTTTTTACAAGAAATAGAAAAAATAAATTTTGATGAATTAGAATATATGTTGCATCCTAAAATACAAGAAAAATGGAAACAAGGCTATTTGCCAGGTTTTGATTGTATCGTCATGGGAGAGGGAGATTTTGTAATAGGAAATGTATACAGTACCTACGATCCGAATAATGGAGAAACCAAACAATATTGGTCACCTCTATGTGACACAACATTAGAGGGAATTGAAAAATATGATGATGATATCTGGACAGAAGTTAGTATTTTTCATGGAGCTTTTGAATATGAAAATCAAAAATTTGTATTTGGCGATGGCGCTATGGGGAATGAAGGTTATGTCGCATCAACAACAGTAAACGGAGAATTAAATTGGGCCATCTTTTTTACGTTTTCAAACCCAATCCATAAAGTAGAAGTCATAGGTACACATTTAGTCTGCTATGGAGATACAGGGACAATTATTGATATAGATCTAAACAACATTACCAAAATAAAAATTACTGATCAAAATATCGGAGCAAGACAATAAAAATTGAAGATCAAACTATGTCAACAATTATTAAACACTATGAGAATAAATTGAATGAAGCCAAGGCAAGACTTAAAAAAGCAAGTATTGCTGTTTCTACAAAAAATACTGGTATTGAATGGCCAGAGTTTGATGAAGCTTCTAAGAACCTCCTCATATGCGAACGCCAACTCGCTGTTTCAAAAAACGAAGAATATGCCGACGTTATTGACTTTCCAGTTGCATGGGATGTAGGAGCTCCACTACCTCATGTATTCCTTAATGATCATAAGGCATATTTATTATTTTATGTAAAATCAGTAGATCCAAACTGGGATGGAACTTACACAACCATAGTCGACACTGCTAGCGATAAAGTTACCTCTTTAGCTTTAGTAGAATTTGAGCATTGCACATCAGCCAAGTTGGGTTCTCCAAATGATGAAGTATTCGAAGGACATCCATTATACGGTAAAGGTCTTGAGTTTTATGCTCCTCTACAAATTATCAACTCGAATTGGATAAAAGAGATTAAGAAAATAAATAGTATACATACCAACCACAATGCAGATAATTGGAAAAGTGCCAAGCACTTCTTTTTTGGTTTTCATGATAGCACTTTCGAATGTATTGCGGATTCATTCAAAGTAGAATTACATCAAACTAGTTTTAAGAGTTTAATGCGTATTGTATGTCAAAAGTTAGTAAACTAAAATTTATGATCATATCAATTAAAAATTTTATTTTAATTGATAGTTCGGAGGTATTTCTATTGAAATAGAGATGAAAAGTTTAGAAATAATTTCACTTTCAAACTTAATAAACAAGAAGGGGTTATAATGAGTAACAATCCATCATTTTCATTCTCCAATCTTGATCTTAGACATAAGTTTGTATGCAGTCACTCCAACTCAATTGAATATAGGCAAGGTCGGTAGAGGTTCTCTCTCTTTTTTTTAAATAACAGAATGGCAGGAAATCTATTTTTGATGTATAACTGCCGATATTTCTTTAACTGTCTGCCTTGCTGTTTTACCTACACCGTAAATGGTTGCTGATGCAAAACCGGTCCAACTGCCATAACCTACTAACCAAAGCATAGGTTCCTTTATAGAACGTGTGTATTGGGTTTTAATACGATTGTTCTCGATGATATTAAGGGATTGTAAATGATCTAAATTTGCTTTAAAACCTGTACACCAAATCACAGTATCAAACTCTTCTTTGGTTTTATTTTCCCAAATGACTCCTTTTTCATAAAAGGAAGCAAAAGGACGTTTGGCATGTAATACATTCCTGTTTCGGGCTTCTTTTACGCTTTCTACCATAACAATATTTGCTAAAGAGACATTAGTACTTTTGCCTTTTTCTTGGCTAGATTTTCCTAAAAATTGTTGAGTGGCAGCATTAAATAGATAACGCCCATCTATATTATCAGGCAAAAAATGAGGCTCTTCTAATGTTATCCATTGTGTTTGCGCTATTTTTGAAACTTCGGCTAAAATTTGAGCACCAGAATTCCCTCCACCAATGATCAACACCTTTTTACCGATAAGACCTTCAGAATTTTTATAATGTAAAGAGTGTAGTTGTTCTCCTTGAAATAACTCCTGATTTGGGTATTGCGGGATAAAAGGTTGTTGTGCTGTACCTGTTGCACTAACCAAAGTTTTACTGTGAAAAATTCCTTGATTAGTTTCGACTGTGAAAAGATCATTGTTTTTAGCTACCGAAATTACTTGTGTATTTCGCAGAATCGGAAACTCATAACGTTTTTCGTAGGCATCGAGATAATAGATGAACTCTTTTTTGGTTGGATATTCATGTTTACTTTTGGGCATAGCCCAACCAGATAATGAGCTGTATTCTGTTGGTGAAAATAATTTGAGGCTATCCCAGGTTTGTAACCAAGAGCCTCCGGGTTTATCTTTATCATCCAGAATTAGATAGTTTAATTTTTGTCTGCGCAAAAAATAAGCTACCGAAAGCCCTGCTTGTCCACCACCAATTACAAGAGTATCGTATATTTTCATTTATAGCTATTTTTATTTGGTAGGATACTTCCCGAATTTTGACACATAGGTATTAACATGCAAAGATTACTCTCAGCAAAGTGATGCACATAATTATTGTGAAGTATATCAAATAAATTCATATAATTAGTTTATTTCTGTAGACGTAGTATGTGAGAAATGATGCCAATGATAATTATTAACAGGATGATTTCTTATTACTTCCTGTTTTTGATTTGAAGTCCAAAATACTTCCTTTTCCACCTTGTAAAATAGTACAACAACCTTCAAACAGTTCCTTAAGTTTTTTTCTTCCCCGCTGAATTTTAGAACGCACCGTAACATAGTTTATATTAAGCTGTTCGGCTATTTCTTTTTGTGGTATTTCCTTTATTTCAGATAAGATCATTAATTCTCGATACTCTTCTGGTAATTGATTAACAAAAGAATGTACACATTTACCCAGCTCTATACCAGCATCATTATCGGTGTCATAATCAAAAAATGCATCATCTTTAATGGTATTTGTATGCAATTGTTTTTTACGATAATAATCGGTAATTGTATTTTTGGCAATGGTATACACCCAGCTTTTAAGGTTATCGACACCATTACCATTCGATTTGGATAATTTCAAAAATACATCTTGGGTTAAATCTTCAGCATCTTCCTGATTGCGGACACGCTTTTTAACATAGCCCAATAAAGGATTATATAGTTGAACGACTTGATTTTGCATTTTTTATAGAGAAATTGATGAATAAAATTGTTCCTATTATACACAAAGATAAATATAGGTTTTGTATTCCAAGAAATTCGATGGCGTAGATTCCGATAAATGCACCAACGGCAGCACCTATATCCCACCATGTACTTACACTAGAAATTGCCTGTAAAGAATTATCTTTGTTTTGTGAATTCTTGATGGCAATAAGTGGCGAAAAAGTAACCACAATTGTATTGAATAAAAAAGCTAGAATAATACCCAAAATGGTACTGTCGAATGCAATCAATGCCATTGCTAATAAACAAATACTAATTGAAATTGAAAATAAGAATAGTGGTCGAAAATGTATGGTGAGCATGCCTCCGATTATAGAAAACAACAAAACAAATAATCGTTTTAATAACAAATAAAACGCCACATAACCAAGTAACTTACTCGAATTGATTATGTTTTCTGATAATAAATGTGATAGAGATACGACTAAAATTCCATCTATTGAAACAGATACTATAAATACTAATAAATTGATAGCATTTGGATAAAAAGTAAGATTTGTTTTTACGACATCGTCTTTTGTTTCAGATTCAATTTTTGGTAATGAATACGCTAAAAGTATACCTAACGAACTGATTAATGCTATGCTAAATAACCCATTTTGAATACCAAATTCACTAATGACGATTGGCCCAAACCAAAGTACAAATAAAGCTCCTAATGATTTGATGCTTTGTGATAATCCGAATGCTAAACCAGACTTTTCTTTAGCTTGTGAAGCATAAGATAAAGTAGATATTTTTAATCCAGAATAGCTAAGTCCCCAAAAAATTCTTGCTATTAAAAAAGAAATTAAACCTAATTTCAGTCCATATATAAAAGTAGTTAGTGTAGCCAGTGTTGCGGCGATAATTAACATTTTTCGGATTCCGATTCGATGTATCCAATTTGCAATAGGTGTGTTTGCAATAATTCTTACGAAACGATTTACCGATAATAACATACCAATAAAAAATACAGAAAAACCTAATTCTTTACCATAAATGGGAAGTACAGGGTATAAAACGGCATCCCCTAATCCTGCAAAAGCCATCACTCCACTAGCACGCAAAGCTCCTCGAAATGAGGAGCTTTGTTCTTTGGAGATAGGAGAGCTTTTGGTTAGCAACATCCAGTTTTTTCAATATTAATTTCTTTACTCTCTTCTTTATCACAACACGATGATCCATCTGTAGGTTGCTCACAACAAGAGCTTTGTGCAGATTGTGCTTGTACCGTTGTAGACCCACAGCATACACTACCTTGTTCAGCTATTTCTACCTGCTTATTTGTATTTCTCTTTTTCATAATTATTAATTTTTAATACTTCTATGTTGTTATGTATTGTTTTCACTCTTTAAGACGCAAGACTTTTATAGTGATGCATCATTTTTTATTTTTTTAATTGCATCCCGACGTTCTGCAACCAGAACTTGTAGTTTCTACTCCTTCTATGGTTAGTTCTGAAGAGCAGCAAGCTACACTGTCACTTTTTTTGTCGGTTGCAAAATCGGTACTACACACTCCTGTTTCTGGTAAATTAAGTTCAACTCGTTTTGCAGCTTCAATATCACCAGCCATATGAGCTACTATAGAGCGTACCTGCTCATATCCTGTGGCCATTAAAAATGTTGGAGCTCTACCATAACTTTTAGAACCCACGATGTAAAAATCTTTTTCGGGATGGCGAAGCTCTTTTTCTCCGTGGGGTCTTACTGTTCCACAACTATGAACATTTGGATCAATTAATTCGGCAAGATCAAAAACCGATTCTAGTGAGGCATCTAGATCTGTTCGTACCTCTCGAATCATTTCCAAATTTGGTCGTGAACCTGTATTACTGATTATTTCATCTATTTGATTGATAGCTTCTATTTCGCCATTTAGGTCACCGATGATTTGGATACCGTCTTCTTTTTTGGTCAGTTTTAAGATATGGAAAGGCGTATAGACATTTAATTTTCCACTATTGACCAATTGCTCAATACGAATACCAAGAGCACCTCTGGCTTCTAGCGCATCTTCTTGTTTCCCACCATACACCTTGTTCATATTATCTTTTCTTAATACCCAATTAAGTTGTGTTTCTGGGTATTCTTTTTGAATGCCTCCTAAATCTAATAAAGCATTAATCGCAGAATGTCCTCCTCCTACAACAACTACATTTTTGTTTTTATAACGTTCTAGATGTTCTGCTTTTACATTAGGGATACCATAAAAGATATGCTCATTTAGTTCTTGTTCTCCTTCTGCAAACACACCGCCAGAACCAATAGGGTTGGGTTGATTCCAGGTTCCTGTAGCATCAATTACCGCTTTTGCTTCATAATAATTAATGTTTCCATTTTCTTGAACCTTAATAGAGAAAGGTTTACTCTCACGTCCCCAGGTTTTCATTTTATCCAAACCTTTTCTTCCGATAGAAAGAACTTTACTATTCAAATGAATGTGTGGTTTAATCTGAGGTAAATTTGCTAATGGTCGAAAATAGTGTTCTACTAACTCTTGTCCTGTAGGTAATTCATTTTCATCAGGAGCTATCCAATCGGTTTGTTCTAATAATTCTTTTGCAACTCGATCTATATTATATTTCCAGGGAGAAAACACACGAACGTGGCTCCAGGAACGTATATTTTGCCCGACAGAGCTTCCCGATTCAAATACAATGTAAGGGAGGTTTTGTGCTAGTAAATGTGCAGCTGCAGCTAATCCTACTGGGCCAGCACCTATTATTGCTATGGGTAAATTATTGTTTTGCATCATTTTTAAAATTTGTATTCATCTCTTAAGACGACAACTTTAAAAAATGATGCGGGGTACTATAAATAAAATTTCAAGAAATTAAGGTTAGGGTATGAAAAATGACCGTGTTTTACCATTTTATATATGAGATTTAATCAAGTGATTACACCTTAAAAATAACACTTCTTACTTCATTTAAATAGCTTCTTCCAATTGGATATCGATTATTTGCAATTTCTATACTATTACCTTCAATAGATTCTATTTTATCAATTGATATGGTATAAGATCTATGAATTCTAATAAACTTATCAGAGGGTAAGTCATCTGTAAAATTACTTAATGTTTGATGAGCAATATAGTTGCTCGATGACGTATTTACTTTAATATAATCTCCAAGACTTTCGATAGATAATATTTCATCCAGATATATTTTTTGCATCTTTTTTTTGTCGATTTTCAAAAAGATATATGCTCGTTTGTTAGGAGTAGTAAAGTTATCTTTTTGTTGATACTCTTTTATTTTGAAAGCTTTATTTACGGCCATAATAAACCTATGAAAAGAGATAGGTTTTACCAAATAATCTACTACCTCTAACTCATAACTTTCTACTGCAAATTCCTCATGTGCTGTAGTAATTATGGTAAGTGGTTTTTGATGTATACTTTTTAACAGATTCAATCCATCTAAAAGAGGCATATTAATGTCTAAAAAAAGAAGATCGATCTCGTTATTTCTTAAATAATCAATACTCTCGGTTGCGTCGTTGAATGAAGCTAAAAAAGTCAATCCTTTCGTTTGGTCAACATAGTTTTTTATAACATTAATAGCCAATGGTTCATCATCTATTATAACACATTTTAAATCCATTATACTTTAATTTTTAATTCAACAATATATTGATTGTTATTTTCACTAATCGTTAGATTATACTCATCAGGTTTATACCCCAGTTCAAGTCTTTTTTTTACGTTTCCTATCCCAATACCACCAGAAAAAGAATCAATTTTGTTTTTATTGTTTTTAGCAGGAATCGGATTAGTAATCTGAAAATACAGAAAGTCATCTATTATGTTGAAAGAAATATCAATTTCGATTTCTCCAACATTTTTATTTGCCCCATGTTTAAAAGCATTTTCTATAAAGGATAAAAGAAGCATAGGAGCAATTTTTTTACCTTCGATTTCTCCAGAAATATTTACATGTATTTTTAAAGAATCTCCATATCGAATTCTTTCTAAATCCAAATAATTTTGAAGGCACATAATTTCTTTACTAAGACATTGTCTTTTTTGATTAGTCTCATGCAATAAATACCGCATTAATTCGGACAACTTTAATATGGTTTTTGGAGTTTTGTCTGATTTTTCTACAGAAAGAGAGTAAATATTATTTAAGGTATTAAAAAAGAAATGAGGAGACATTTGAGCCCTAAGAAAGCGCAACTCTGTTTCTAATTGTAATTTTTCTACATCAATTAATTTTTTGTGCTCTCTTAACCGATCTAAAGTTACTTTAATAGCAGAAACAAAAGACACCACATAAAGTTCTCCCAACATCATTTCTATAGTATAATTCAGGGACAATTTATTGGTTACTTCTGGACCTTCTGGCCAAACATTTTGGTTAACAAGAAAATAAGTAAAATAAAATTTTGCTAGGACCATTGTAAAAAGAGATGCGAGTAATAAAAATATGTATATCAAGTATTTACGTTTTTCTACAAATTTTGGCATTAAGTAATAGATGTTGAAATAACTTAAAGACATATGTATAATAAACCCTAGAATAGTGGTTTTTAAAGAATAAGCATAATCGTTAAAGTAACTACCCCATTTAAAAGTGGTAAATAGAAAATATACCAGCCAGAATATAACATGATGTTTTACCGTTATAGTATAATTATTCCCAGATGTTATATTAAGTGCATTTTTAATTTTTTGCAGCATATTTCCCCAAATTTTATGACGTTTAACTGAGTTGCTTTGTTATTGATCTAAAATTATTCTTTTAACCATAAGTTTTGTAAATATTTATGTCTTTACTTGCTCTTTCTGTAGAACAATGATAAAAAAATAAATATAAATAGATGAAAATACCTCGTAATATTAAATTATTGATAATAGTAATATTGAGTACTTTTTCGTGTAAGAAAGAGCATAGGAATAAGAGTAGCATAACGCATAAAGATAGTAATGTTATTAAGTATGTAAACCCTTTTATAGGGACAGGAGGTCATGGTCATACCTACCCAGGAGCGACAATGCCATTTGGTATGGTACAAGTAAGTCCGGATAATGGTATTTCAGAATGGGATTGGTGCTCAGGATACCACTATTCTGATTCATTAACTATAGGTTTTAGTCATTTACACCTTAGTGGCACAGGGATTGGAGATCTTAATGATATTAGATTGATGCCAATTAATAAAAAAGTTGATTTATCTACTTCTTTTAAAACAAGAGATGAAATACCTTTTAAATCCAAATATTCCCATAATAAAGAAAAAGCTACACCTGGATATTATAGTGTATTTTTAGAAGATTTTGATATTAATGCCGAATTAACGTCTACCGTTAGAACAGCTTTTCATAGATACGAATATAAAGAGGGAGATACACAATCTGTAGTATTAGATTTAGGATATGCTATTAATTGGGATAAAACCCTAGAATCGCAAATACATATTGAAGATAAATTTACAGTTTCGGGATATAGAAATAGTACCGGATGGGCAAAAAATCAAAAAGTATTTTTTGTGATAAAATTTTCTAAAGCCATTAATAACTATGATTTATATACAGATACCAAAAATGCTGAAGACAGTAATATCATTAAAGGTGTCAAGTCATCTGCACAGTTGTTTTTTAATAAAGGAAATAAAAATCAATTACAAGTTAAGGTTGGAATCTCTTCGGTAAGTGTTGAAAATGCAAAAAATAATATTTCTGCAAATAAAAATAAATTTGAATTTGATAAAATTGCTGAAAATAGCAAGGCATCATGGCAAAATGTATTATCTAAAATAGAAGTAGATACTAAAAATGATTCATTAAAAACCATTTTTTATACCGCATTATACCATGCTCAAGTAGCACCGGTTACGTATAGTGATCAGGATGGTGCATTTAGAAAAGAAAATGATAGTATCGTTTTTGCAAAGAACTTTACTGCATATTCTACACTCTCGCTATGGGATACCTTTAGAGCAGAACACCCATTATTGATATTCTTAGAACCAGATAAAGTTTCTGATATCGTAAATTCTATGTTGGTATATTATGAAAATAGTAAGATTTTACCTGTATGGACTTTATATGCTAATGAAACTAATACGATGACCGGGTATCACTCTGTTTCTGTGATTGCCGAAGCATACTTAAAAGGCATCAAAGGATTCGATATTGAGAAGGCATATGAGGCGATGAAAACCACTATGATGCAAGATGAAAGAGGGTTAGAATATTATAAAAAATATGGATACATTCCATATACTTTACTAGATGAATCGGTTACCATTACATTAGAATATGCCTATAATGACTGGTGTGTTGCACAAGTTGCCAAGGCTCTGGGGAAAGAAGAAGATTATAAGTATTTCCTAGAACGATCCAAAGCATTTGTACATCTCTTTGATACTAAAACAGGATTCATGAGAGGAAAATCTGAAGATGGAAAAAAATGGCATGAGCCATTTGATCCCAAATACTCTGCACATAGAGTGCATGCTGATTATACAGAAGGAAATGCATGGCAACATAGTTGGTTTGTACCTCATGATGTTAAGGGGCTGATACAATTGTTTGGAGATGAAACCACTTTTGTAGCAAAGCTCGAACAGTTATTTACTGAAGATTCTAAAATTACAGGAGATAATATTTCTGCAGATATTACAGGCCTTATAGGGCAATATGCACACGGTAATGAACCCAGTCATCATATTGCCTATATGTTTAATAAAGCTAATGCCCCCTGGAAAACTCAATACTGGGTAAGTCAAATATTAAAAACACAATATAATACAACACCTAATGGATTAAGTGGTAATGAGGATTGCGGACAAATGTCAGCTTGGTATATATTTAGTTCTATAGGGATTTATCCTATGAATCCTGCATCAGGAGAATATCAAATTGGAAGTCCGGTTTTTGAAAAAGCTACTTTAAAACTATCAGACGATCTTAGCTTTAGTATAGAAGCCGAAAACGTTTCAGATAAAAATATATATATCCAATCTGCAACTCTAAACGGAAAAGAATTTAATCGATCATATATTACTCATCAGGAAATAACAGAAGGAGGAACATTACATTTTGTAATGGGAGCATCTCCTAACAAAAACTGGGGTGTACAGAAATAACCAACTCTAAATGAACCTAGCTACCGTAGATATTGTAATAATTCTATGTTATATTATTATTACTCTTCTTTTTGGATTTTATGTTTCTAAAAAGGCATCAAAAGATATAAAATCCTATTTCCTGGGCGGAAATGAAATACCCTGGTATTACCTCGGATTATCAAATGCTTCTGGGATGTTTGATGTTTCTGGTACGATGTGGACAGTTACTATTCTTTTTGTTTACGGGATGAAAAGTGCCTGGCTCCCCTGGTTATGGCCCGTATGGAATCAGGTTTTTATTATGATTTTTATGGCCGCATGGTTACGAAGGTCAAATGTGATAACAGGAGCACAATGGATAACCTATAGATTCGGATCTGCAATGGGAGCAAAACTGTCTCATATCATAGTAACAATCTTTGCTGTTATCAGTACATTAGGGTTTATAGCCTACTTTTTTGAAGGGATTGGCAAATTTGCAATTATATTTTTCCCCTGGGACTTATCTATAGATCTGGGATTATTTACAGTGGCCTCAGAACAATCTTATGCTTTGATAATTATTGGTATAACTACTTTATATACTCTAAAAGGAGGAATGTATAGTGTGGTAGGAACAGAAGTCATCCAGTTTGTAATCATGACCGTTTCATGTTTAGTTATCGGATATATTGCTTTTACCACTGTTACAGCAGAGCAAATCGCAGTCGCTACCCCAGAAAACTGGAATAATTTGTTCTTTGATATGAAATTAGATTTGGATTGGACCGGATATATCGATAGTGTGAACGAAAAGATAGAGAAAGACGGATTCTCTTTGTTTGGTTTCCTATTTATGATGATGATTTTTAAAGGCATTTTTGCCAGCCTGGCTGGCCCTGTTCCTAGCTATGATATGCAGCGTGTTTTATCTACAAAAAATGAAGCCGAAGCCTCAAAAATGAGTGCTTTTACAATTATTGTTCTTTTCGTACCCAGGTATTTAATGATCACAGGTTTTGCCGTACTTGGTTTGGTATATTTAGGACCAGAATTACAACAAGGAGGTATAGATGTAGATTTCGAAACCATATTACCAGTAGCTATTCATCGATTTGTTCCAATAGGTTTTAAAGGGCTATTGTTGGCAGGTTTATTAGCCGCTTTTATGGGAACATTTGCAGCATTTATAAACGCCGCACCGGCATATATAGTTAATGATATTTACAAGAAATATATCAACCCAAAAGCATCAGATAAAACATATATTAAGTATAGTTATTTATCATCTGTTCTTATTGTATTAATAGGAGTGATTGGTGGTTTTTTTGCATCATCTATTAATGAACTAACCATATGGTTAACCTCAGCTTTGTACGGAGGATATGCAGCAGCAAATGTATTAAAGTGGATATGGTGGAGATTTAATTCTTATGGGTATTTTGGAGGAATGCTGGCAGGACTTATTGCAGCAACAATAGTCCCTATAATTTTTCCCGACACAACGGCCATTTACCTATTTCCAGTTATCTTATTGGTGTCTTTTATTGGGTGCTTTATAGGAGTCATATTAGGGAAACAAGATGATATAGAGGTGTTAAAAAACTTTTATAGAACCACCAAGCCCTGGGGATGGTGGCAACCTGTAGTTAATGCAATACAAAAAGAAAATCCTGATTTTTTACCTAATAAAAATTTCTGGAAAGACATGTTTAATTGTTGCATAGGGATTATTTGGCAAATGACTTTTGTTTTGGTTCCGATGTATTTAATAATAAAAGAATATTATAGTATGGCTTTCGCGATAGTATTAATGATTATTACATCGATAATATTAAAGAAAACATGGTATGATAAACTTAAGACAAAATAATACTTTTTGAAAAGTAGTAATATTTATACTAGAAATATGATGAAAAAAGAAATACCATGGCAGGATAAACCTAAAGGATGCACTGATGCTATTTGGAGGTATTCTGCAAATCCCATCATCTCTAGAGATGCTATACCCACTTCTAATAGCATATTCAATAGTGCAGTTGTATCATATAATGATGGGTTTGCCGGAGTATTTAGATGTGATAATAAAGCTGTACAGATGAATATTTTTGCAGGATTCAGTCATAACGGGATTGATTGGCAAATTAATGAAGAGCCCATTGTCATGGAGGCAGGAAATACCAAAATGATAGCTTCTGATTATAAGTATGACCCTCGCGTTACTTTTATTGAAGATAGATATTGGATTACATGGTGTAATGGGTATTATGGGCCTACCATAGGAATTGCATATACTTTTGATTTTAAAGAGTTTTTTCAATGCGAAAATGCATTTTTACCTTTCAACAGAAACGGAGTATTATTTCCAGAAAAGATCAATGGCAAGTATGCAATGTTAAGCCGCCCAAGTGATAACGGGCATACTCCCTTTGGTGATATATTTATTAGTTATAGCCCTGATATGAAATATTGGGGAGAACATAGAAATGTAATGCAGGCAACTCCTTTCGAGGAAAGTGCCTGGCAATGTACTAAGATAGGAGCTGGATCCGTGCCTTTTCTTACAGAAGAAGGGTGGTTGATGTTTTATCATGGAGTCATAAATACATGTAATGGATTTAGATATGCTATGGGAGCTGCTATTTTGGATAAGAATAGCCCGGATAAGGTAAAGTACAGGACAAAACCATACCTCTTAACACCTTCTGTGACTTATGAACAAATAGGAGATGTCCCTAATGTGATATTTCCTTGTGCAACTCTACAAGATATAGAGCAGGATAAAGTCGCTATTTATTATGGAGCCGCAGATACTGTAGTTGCATTAGCTTTTGGAAGGATAAGTGAAATTATTAAGTTTACTAAAGAAAATTCATTATAGAAATGTTTACAATGAAATTGAAATTTTTTCAAGCTCGAATCAACAAAATATTTTGCGTTATAGTATTTGTGCTTAGTAATGCAATTAGTGTGTATGGGCAAAGTAATGAAAGTAAAATTTCTCCAAAATCTTATGTCGCACATTATACCAAAGAATCAATAGATATTGATGGATCTGCCCTAGAATCTTCATGGAGTAAAGCAAAATCTACCGAGTTGTTTATAGATATTGAAGGAAGCAAAATCCCAAAATATAAGACTACAGTAAAAATGCTTTGGGATGACGAGTATTTCTATTTTCTAGCAGAAATGGAAGAACCTCATGTATGGGGAAATCTAAAGCAAAGGGATACTATTATCTTTTATGATAATGACTTCGAAATTTTTATCGATCCAGATAACGACACTCATAATTATTATGAATTTGAAGTTAATGCATTAAATACATTGTGGGATTTGTTTATTACAAAACCATATAGAGAAGGGACCCCGGTATTAAACGATTGGGATGCGAATGGATTTAAATCTTCAGTTAAAGTAAACGGAACCATAAATAATCCAAACGATATCGATAAAGGATGGATACTAGAAATAGCTATTCCGTTTAAAGTATTTAGAACCTCATATTATCACAAAAACATTCCTAAAGATAAATTTTGGAGAGTAAATTTTTCCAGGGTGAATTGGGATTTTGAACTTCAGAATAATAAATACTCCAGAAAGCGAGATGATAACGGAAAATTTAAACCAGAATACAATTGGGTGTGGTCTCCTATCGGTGTAATTAATATGCACCAACCCGAAGATTGGGGATATGTATATTTTTCCTCAAAAGAAGTAGAAGAGAATGATGATTTCAGAATTCCTGAAGATGAAAAAGTAAAACGATTGTTGTATCAATTGTATAGAAAACAAAAGGAATATTTTAAAAAGAATACCCGTTGGGCAAAAACCTTTAAAGAACTAGAAGCAGATGATCTGTTGGTTGACGGAAATAAAGTTGTTAAAACCTTAGAAAGTCATCAAACAGGTTGGAATATAACAGTGGTAAGCCCATATACAAAACACCTGTTTATTATTAAAGAAGATGGTAAAATTATCCAAAAAGAAGATTAATATGAAGATGCTCAAAATTATACTCTTATGTAGTATACTAGTCAGTGTTAGTTGTAAAACCGAAACTGAAAAAGAAGAAGTAATTATAAAAGAAGATGTTTCAGAAGAGAAGACAGCACCATTTAAGTACTGGACCTGGATTACTGCGAACCCTTCAAAATCAAATGACGAATATAGAGAGGAGTTCAAAAAATATAAAGAATATGGCATAGATGCAGTATTAATAAATACATTGGCTGATCCCGAAGTGTTAAAAAAACTAACACCTATAGCTACAAAAGAAGGATTAGAAGTTCATGCCTGGATGTTTACCATGAATCGACCAGGTGATGAAGCGGCTTTACAACATCCAGAATGGTATGCTGTGAGTAGAGAAGGTAAATCGTGTTACGATACACGACCATATGTAGATTATTATCAGTGGTTATGCCCTACCAGAAAAGAATCTAGAGCACATATTTTGGGGTTAGTAGAACAACTGGCAAAGGTTGAAGGAGTAACCAGTGTACATCTCGATTATATTCGATATCCAGATATCTATCTACCGATTGGGTTATTACCAAAATATAACTTAGTACAAGATGAAGAATTACCAGAGTTCGATTTTTGTTATTGCGATGTATGTATAAAAACATTTGAGCAAAAGCATCATAAAAATCCAAAAGAAGCTAAAAATATTGCAATAGATATGGAGTGGAAACAATTCAGATTAAATCAGATAAAAAGAGTAGTAGATGAGGCTTATGAAATTGCTCATAAATATGATAAAAAGTTAACCGCAGCCGTATTTCCATATCCCGAAATGGCAGATCATATGGTTAGACAACGATGGGATAAATGGAATGTAGATGAAGTATTACCCATGATTTATCACAACTTTTATAACGAAGAGGTAGATTGGATTGGTTTTGCTACCAAACAAGGAGTTAATGATCTGCAAGGAAAGCAAACTAAATTGCATACAGGAATATATCTTCCTCCTATGAGTGCAAATGATGTATCAAAAGCCATACAATTGGCAAAAGATAATGGAGCGTCAGGGATTTCATTTTTTGACGGCAATGCAATAACAGAAGAACAACTAGAGGTAATTAAAAAATCAAAAAAATAATCCGATGTGCTAGCTTAATAAGTTTTTAAAATTTGTGAGATCTTATTCATACCAAAAATGAAAAAAATATTCTATTCACATATCGTTCTTTTACTATTGCTTTGGTCATGCAATCAAGAGAAGGTTTCAGTAAATCTACCAGAACAATCATTAACTTCTTATGTAAATACATTTATAGGAACAGATGGTCCTGGTAATACATATCCAGGAGCAACACTTCCATTTGGGATGGTACAGTTAAGTCCGGATATAGGAATTCCGGGATGGGATAGAATTGCAGGATATTACTATAAAGATTCTATCATTAGTGGTTTTTCTCATACACATCTTACCGGGACCGGAGCAGGAGATTTATATGATATTTTGGTAATGCCCACCAATAGCAGGTTTTCAAAAAAAATAAAAGAAAACAATTATAAACCATTCTCTACATATAGTCATGATAAAGAATTTGCTACACCAGGATATTATACCGTAGATTTATTGGATTATGGGATTAAAGCAGAGCTTACAGCAACCAATAGAGTAGGTATACATAGATATACCTTTCCTAAAGATACTGCAACTGCAATACATGTGGATCTGGGATATGCTATAAACTGGGATAAACCTACAGATACTTACATAGAAAAAGTAAATGACAAAACGATTCAGGGATATCGAATGTCTACCGGGTGGGCAAAAGATCAACGAGTCTTTTTTGTAATGCAGTTTTCAAAACCTTTTACGACATATCAAGTGTTTAAAGATGAAGAACCAACTACACTTCCTGTTCAAGGAACAAATACAAAAATTATACTGTATTATAATACAGAAGAAAATGAACAGATTACTATTAAAACCGGGTTGTCTACAGCTAGTATTAAAGGGGCCCAAGAATCATTAAATACAGAAGCTCCTGACTTCGATTTTGATCACTATGTTAGAAAAGCACAAGCCATTTGGGAACGTGAATTACAAAAGATTCAAATTACAACTGCAGATGATGATAAGAAGAGTATTTTTTATACAATGATGTATCAATCTATGTTGGCCCCAACATTATTAAGTGATCCTAACGGAAATTATAAAGGAGCTAACGATTCTATTGTAAATGCCAAAGGGTTTAATCGCTATGATACATTTTCGTTATGGGACACCTTTAGAGCAGCACATCCTTTATATACAATAATTCAGCAAGAAAGAGTTCCTGATATGATCCAATCTATACTGGCTCATTATAGAGAAACTGGAGTATTACCTGTATGGTCTATGCAAGGAAATGAAACCAATATGATGATAGGGTATCATGCCGTTCCGGTTATAGTTGATGCATATTTTAAAGGTTTTCAATTTGATGCAGAATTTGCTTACAAAGCGTGTAAGGAAAGTGCCATGGTAGAGGATAGAGAAATAGATATTTATAAGCGTTTAGGGTATATCCCGATAGGAGAGCATCATGAAAATTGGTCTGTTTCTAAAACTCTTGAATATGCCTATGATGACTGGTGTATCGCTATGTTTGCAAAAGACCTGGGTAAAGAAGAGGATTATATATATTTTATGAAACGTTCTGAGAACTGGAAAAAATTGTATAACCATAAGAATAACTGGATTCAACCCAAAGACATGCTGGGAGAATTTGTAGTTCCTTTTAAACCAAAAGAATATACACCTTTTTATTGTGAAAGTAATGCCTGGCAATATTACTGGTTTGTACCTCAACATATAGAAGGGTTGATAAAAAATACAGGAGGAAAAGAGCGATTTATCCAAAAACTGGATTCAATGTTTTCTTATGACCCCAAACCAGGAGATAAACTACCTATTTTTAGTACAGGAATGATTGGGCAATATGCACATGGTAATGAACCAAGTCATCATGTAGCATATCTGTATAATTACGTAAATCAACCTTCAAAAACACAAAAATTAACTCACAAAATTTTAAAAGGACAATACAAAAATGAACCCAATGGACATTGCGGGAATGAAGATTGCGGGCAGATGTCATCCTGGTACATATTTAGTTCTCTTGGGCTTTACCCTGTAAACCCGGCGCAAGGAGTATATCATATTACAGCACCAATATTTAAAGAAACCGAAATACATCTATCAGACGGAAAAATATTTTTGATCACGGCTAAAAACCTATCTAAAGAGAATACATATATCAAGAGCATACGATTAAATGGAGAACCACTTAACCGTATGTACATAACGCATAAAGAAATTGTAAATGGAGGATTTCTCGAATTTGAAATGAGTAATTCTCCAAATGACGAAGCCTTTAAAAACTCATCATTACCAGAAGTAAATAAAATATATTGATTATGAAATGAGCCATAATTATTAGGTTAATACCAACCGATATGATCAATGGTGAATTCCATCTGACAATTAAAAGAACAATAAAAAAAGAACAGATGAAAATTAACACTAAGTATTGCTACGTATCACTTTTTTTAATACTAACAACTTTTGGTTGTAAAACAAATGAAAAAGAAGAGGTAACAGCTGTTATTAAAGAAGAAAAAGAAATTAAAAAGAGTGTAAAGCCCATTGTTATTTCTACCTGGAATCATGGTATTGCAGCCAATGACGAGGCATGGAAAATATTAAGTAAAGGAGGCAATGCATTAGATGCAGTAGAACAAGGAGTACGAGTAACAGAAGCAGATCCAAAAAATCAAAGTGTTGGGATAGGAGGATTTCCTGATAGAGAAGGTAATGTTACTTTGGATGCTTGTATAATGGATCATAATAGCAATTGCGGAGCCGTATCCTTTTTGCAACATATCAAACACCCTATTTCTGTAGCTCGAAAAGTAATGGAGGAAACACCCCATGTTATGTTAACCGGTCAGGGAGCATTGCAATTTGCTTTAGACCAGGGATTTGAAAAAGAAAATTTATTAACTCCAGAAACCAAAAAAGCGTATGAAGAGTGGTTACAGAAATCTAATTATAAACCCGTAATAAATATCGAAAACCATGATACGATAAGTATGCTGGCTTTAGATGAGGATGGAAATATATCAGGAGCTTGTACAACCAGCGGTGCAGCCTGGAAAATGCATGGAAGAGTGGGAGATTCTCCAATAATTGGAGCCGGATTATTTCTGGATAATGAGGTTGGAGCAGCAGCAGCGACCGGCTTAGGAGAAGCTGTTATTCGTACAGCAGGAAGTGCCATGGTTGTAGAATTAATGCGTCAGGGAAAATCTCCTGCCGAAGCTTGTAAAGAAATCGTAGAACGAATCTATAATAAACATAAGAACCATAAAGATATGGAATACCTTCAGGTGGGATTCATAGCTTTAAATAAAAATGGAGAATACGGAGGCTATAGCTTAAGATCAGGCTTTAATTATGCTATAAATGATATAGAGAAAGGAAACAGACTAGAAGATGCAACGTTTAAAATGGCTTGGGAAAACTAGAAATGAAGGTGGTTTTATAGATAATACTAGCTTAGGTCTATCAAAAATAAGTATAACAAGGTGTTCAGATTAAATCAACACAAAAACCATATTATGATGAAACAACTCACAATATTGATCACCATTCTATTGGTATTAGGTTGTAAAACCAATGAAAAGAGAATATATACAGAAGAGGATATTAAAATCATTCCTAAGCCGGAGATGGTTAAAATTAATCCTGGAGTATTCGAATTTAATGAAAATACTAAGTTTTTTATTTCAAATGACATATCCAAAGAACCAATTCATGTCTTAAAAGATAATTTTAAAACAGTAGCAGGATGGGATTTAATAATAACAGAAGAACAGCCAAAAAAGAATTATGTAGCCTTTACGATTGACAAAACCAGTAAACCAGAAACATATGATCTTAAAGTAGATAATAATCATATAGAAATTACGGCAAGTAGCCCATCAGGTTTTTCATATGCAATACAAACAATACGTCAATTGCTACCTCCCAAGATAGACAGCAAAACTAAATTAGAAAATAGAACCTGGGAAATTCCGAATGTAGAAATTAAAGACGGTCCCCGATTTAAGTGGAGGGGCTTAATGTTGGATATTTCTCGTCATTTTTTTGATAAAGAATACATCAAGGAGGTAATTGATGGTTTAGCTATGCATAAGATGAATGTGTTACATCTGCATCTGGTTGATGATCAGGGGTGGCGAATAGAAATAAAAAAATACCCAAAACTTACAAAGGTAGGAGCATGGAGAGTAGATCAGGAGAGCTTACATTGGAATGCCAGACTACCTGTAAAACCAGAAGATAAAGGGACTTATGGAGGTTTTTTAACTCAAGAAGAATTAAAAGAAATAGTTACCTATGCACAATCTAGAAATGTAGAGGTTATACCCGAAATAGAAATGCCCGCTCACATATCTAGTGCGATTGCAGCATACCCACATTTATCATGTTTTGAAAAACCAATAGGAGTGCCTTCTGGTGGAGTTTGGCCAATTACAGATATATACTGCGCAGGAAAAGAAAGTACGTTTACTTTTTTAGAAGATGTATTAGTCGAGGTTATGGAAATATTTCCTTCAAAATATATACATATAGGGGGAGATGAAGCGACCAAAACCAATTGGAAGAAATGCCAGCACTGCCAGAAACGAATAGTAGAAGAAGGATTGCAAAATGAAGAAGAATTACAAAGTTATTTTGTAAAACGAATGGAGAAATTTATAAACTCTCATGGAAAAAAATTAGTAGGTTGGGATGAGATTTTAGAAGGAGGATTAGCTCCAGATGCAACTGTGATGAGTTGGAGAGGCGTAAAAGGTGGACTAGAAGCCGCAGCGCAAGGACATGATGTGGTTATGACACCCGGAACTCATTGCTATTTTGATCATTACCAAGGACCACAAAATGAAGAACCTTTGGCAATAGGCGGATATACACCATTAAGTAAAGTATATCAATTTGATCCTATAGTAGATTCAATGACTGCAGAAGAAGCTGAGCATGTGCTTGGTGGACAAGCAAACTTATGGTCAGAGTATATCCCTACAAAAGAACACTCCCAGTATATGATTTACCCAAGATTAGCTGCCTTATCAGAAGCGGTATGGAGCGCCAAAAACCAGAAAGATTGGGATGATTTTTCAAATAGAATGATCAATATGTTTCAACGGTATGAATTTTTAGGAATTAACTATGCAAAAAGCTCGTATCTAATACGACCAGAAGTCGAGACAAATTTAGAAAAGAAATCAGTTTCATTAACACTACAAAGCGAATATACTGATGCAGATATACGATATGTGTTAAACGATAGTAGACTAGAGGATACTCCTGTTAAATATATGGATCCTATTGTATTAGACCAGACCACAATAGTTAAAGCGTCAATATTTAAAGAGAACAAACCGATTGGTAAAGTATTTCAGGACACTATTGTATTTCATAAAGGAGTAGCCAGTACTGTAGCATATACTATTCCTTATAGTGATCGATATACAGGAACAGGAAAATCTACATTAGTAAATACCTTAAGAGGAACCAAAAATTTTCAGGATGGGCAATGGCAGGCATGGTTAAAGGATGATATGGAAGTTATCATAGATCTTAAAAAAGAAGATACCATAAATCAGGTAATTGTTGGATCAATGGAACATCAAGGCCCGGGAATATATTTTCCTGTTGCAATAGAAGTGTTTACAGGAATAGATAGAAAAGATTTTAAAAAAGCAGGAGAAGTAAAACGATCCTATGCTGATAATGCTACTATTGAATTAAAAGATTTTAAAATTAATGTTGAAGAGCATACTGCAAGATTTATTAAAGTGAAAATAGCAAACTTAAAAGAAAACCCAAGAGGAGGAGATACCTGGTTATTTGTAGATGAAATTTTAATTAACTGATAGATATTAGTTTAAAATAAATCAGATGAAATACATAAGAACAATTTGCATGCTTGTTTTGTTGAGTATTGGAAATTTGATGGTTGCGCAAAACGAAAAACCGACGGAAGAAGAACGATTATCCTGGTTTGAAGATGCCAAACTGGGTATATTCATCCACTGGGGATATTATGGTGTAAACGGAATAGCAGAATCATGGTCCTTATACCATAAAAAAATCTCCTATGAAGAATATATGAAACAAGGCGAAGGGTTTACTGCAAAACATTATGATCCGGTAAAATGGGCTAAACTGTTTAAAAAAATAGGAGCAAAATATGCTGTAATGACGACCAAACATCATGATGGAGTTTCTCTGTGGGACACCCAATACAGTACTCTAAATGTTAAAGAAAAAACACCTGCAAATAGAGATTTGATAGGGCCATATGTCGAAGCACTACGAAAAGAAGGATTAAAAGTAGGATTATACTATTCTTTATGTGATTGGTCGCATCCAGATTATGATGTTGTATTTCCCAGACCAGACACTAAAAATGATTACCCTCAAAAAGGATTGGAGAATTTAACAAGATGGGAACGTTTTGTTAGATTTTATAAAGGACAATTAAAAGAACTCAGTAATCGATATCAACCCGATTTGTATTGGTTTGATGGAGATTGGGAAAAATCAAGTGAAGAATGGAGAGCACAATCCTTAAAAGACTCATTACTATCCTGGAACCCTAAAACCATTGTGAATTCTAGATTAAAAACATATGGAGATTATAGTACTCCAGAACAAGGAATTCCTGTGGTAAGGCCAAAAGGTCCATGGGAATTTTGTATGACCATGAATGATAATTGGGGGTATTTTCCTTCCGATACGAACTACAAGCCATTTTCGCAGATTATTAGAACTTTTGTTGAGGTAATAGCCACAGGAGGAAACTTACTGCTTAATATTGGAATGAAACCAGACGGAACAATTCCTAAAGAACAAGAAGAACGATTAGAAGCACTGGGAAACTGGATTAATACCCATAAAAAAGTTGTTTTTGATACTAAAGCAGGATTGCCATATGGTCACTTTTATGGTCCCACACTCCTAAGTAAGGATACTACAAAATTGTATTTATGTCTGTTTAATGAGCCTAAAAACTATATCTCTTTAAAAGGAATTCAGAATAAAATAAAATCAATTAAAGTAGTCGGAAAAAATCAAGAATTAACTTTTGTTCGAAACGGAGGAGCATCCTGGAACAATATTCCGGGAATTGTAAGAATAGAAGTTCCTAAAAAAGAAAACTTAGATACCTATGTAACTGTTTTGGAAGTAGAATTAGAAGGAGAATTAAAACTGTATCGAGGTCATGGAAATGCTGTAGAATTAAATTAACAATAGATGATATAGCAGATTAATATATAAAAGAAATAAAAGATGAAAGCTAGACGAATATGGAGTTGCCTGATAGTGATATCAATACTATCCTGTAAAGAACAAAATATAGAAAAGACAGAAAGTAAAGAAACCGTTCTAGCACAGAGTTTGGTAGATTATGTGAACCCATTAATGGGAACTGACTCAGCTTTTGACTTATCTAATGGTAATACCTACCCTGCAATTGCTACTCCTTGGGCGATGAATTTCTGGACACCCATGACTTCAAAAATGGGCGATGGATGGACCTATAAATATGATGAGAATAAATTAAGAGGAATAAAACAGACGCATCAGCCAAGTCCCTGGATCAATGATTATGCAGCATTTTCAGTAATGGCCATAACAGGAGATCTTAAGTATAAAGAAGATGAAAGAGCCTCATGGTTTTCTCATAAAGCAGAAACCGTAAAACCATATTACTATAAGGTATATTTGGCAGATTATGATGTGGTGGCAGAAGTTGCTCCTACCGAAAGAGCAGCACATTTTAAATTCACTTTCCCCAAAGCAGATCAATCCTATATTATGTTGGATGCCTTTTTTAAAGGTTCTATGGTAAAAATTATCCCAGAAGAACGTAAGATAATAGGATATTGTAGAAATAATAGTGGAGGGGTTCCAGATAATTTTCATAATTATTTTGTGGCCGAATTTGATAAAGATTTTAACATCAATCATACCTGGGGAGAGGATTGGAAATTGGTAGAAAATTCAAAAGAAAATGAAGGAGAGCATGTAGGGGCTATAATAGGTTTTGAAACTAAAAAAGGAGAAACGGTACATGTAAAAGTAGCATCATCCTTTATTAGCCCAGAACAAGCACAATTAAATTTAAACAGAGAAGTAGGAAACGATACATTCCAACAAACTCAAATAAAGGCAAAAAAAGCCTGGGAAAAAGAATTACGTAAAATTAAGATCGAAGATGATAATTCTGATCATATCAAAACTTTTTATTCCTGTCTATATAGAGTGTTGCTCTTTCCAAGGAAGTTCTATGAATTCAATGAAAAGAATGAAGTAGTACATTATAGCCCATATAATGGGAAAGTGTTGCCAGGTTATATGTTTACAGATAATGGGTTTTGGGATACTTTCAGAGCAGTATTTCCTTTTTTCAACATGATGTATCCCGAATTGAATAGCCAGATAATGGAAGGGTTAGCAAATACCTATAAAGAATCAGGGTGGCTCCCCGAATGGGCTAGTCCGGGACATAGAGATTGCATGATTGGTTCTAACTCTGCACCCATAATAGCAGACGCATTTTTAAAAGAAATTCCTAATATGGATGTAGAAACCTTATTCGAAGCGATCCTCAAAAATGCAACAACATCAGAAGGGCGTCCCTTATCTAATGGTAAAGAAATACGTTCTGTAGGAAGAGAAGGGATTGATTATTATAACAAATTGGGATATGTCCCTTATGATGTTAATATCAACGAAAATGCAGCAAGAACATTAGAATATGCATATGCAGATTTTACCATTGCTAAAATGGCAGAAAAACTAGGAAAAAAAGAGATCGCAAAAACATTCTATGAGCGATCTAAAAACTATAAAAATTTGTTTGACCCTACTACTAAATTAATGAGAGGTAAGAACGAAGATGGTAGTTTTCAATCCCCTTTTAACCCTTTAAAATGGGGAGATGCCTTTACCGAGGGCAATAGTTTGCATTATACATGGTCTGTTTTTCATGATATAGAAGGTCTGATTCAATTGATGGGAGGGAAACCTGAATTCGAAAAGCAATTGGATCATGTGTTTAATATGCCGCCAGAATTCGATGCTTCCTACTATGGATTTACAATCCATGAAATTAGAGAAATGCAAATTGTAAATATGGGAAACTATGCCCACGGAAATCAACCTATCCAGCATATGATTTACCTCTATAATTATGCTAATGTTGCGTATAAAACTCAGGAAAAAATACGAGAAGTATTAACTAAACTGTATTCTGCAACACCAGATGGATACTGTGGAGATGAGGATAATGGTCAAACCTCTGCCTGGTATGTTTTTAGTGCTTTAGGGTTTTATCCGGTTACTCCGGGAGTGAATCAATATGTAATAGGAAGTCCATTGTTTAAGAAAGCTACAATTACATTAGAAAATGGAAATGAATTTGTAATTAATGCTCCAGAAAATAATCAGGAGAATGTTTACATCCAATCAGCTTTGTTAAACGGAGAAACATATCATAATAGTTATTTGGATTATGAAGTAATTCAGCAGGGAGGCCGTTTAGATTTCAAAATGACCAATACTCCAAATAAAGATTGGGCCAACTCAAATGAAGAAGTTCCCTATTCTTTAAGTAAGGAATAGATTAATTTAAAATAGACCTTCAGGTATTACATAAAAATAAGAGAAGATGAATAGTATTATTTTTAAAAAGATATATTTTTTGAAACTATGGATAATAATTACCCTATTGTTTTTCTCTTGTCAAAAGGAAACTAAAGTAGAAAAGACAACAGAAAATAATAGTACTGAAAAACTGTCAATTGATGTGACAAAGTATGTAAACCCGTTTATCGGAACCTCAAATTTTGGAACAACCAATCCGGGGCCAATTGCTGTACGAGGAATGGCAAGTGTATCCCCTTTTAATGTAGCAGGAAAACAAAATCTTCCTTTAGAAAAAGATAGCCGTTGGTTTTCTACACCTTATGTTCACGAAAATAAGTATTTAACAGGTTTTAGTCACGTAAATCTTAGCGGAGTAGGATGCCCTGAATTGGGTGTGATTCTCACAATGCCAACCACAGGAGCAATTAAAACTGATCATTCTTTATATGGTAGTACTTATTCTAATGAAGTTGCAGAAGTAGGCTATTATTCTAATATGCTGGATAAGTATACTATTAAAGTAGAGACAACAGCTACGACCAGAACAGGGGTAAGCAAATATACTTTTCCAAAGGGAGAATCTAATATAATACTCAATTTGGGATTAGGGCTTACCAATGAACAAGGTGGAATGATCAAAATAGTATCTTCAACAGAAATAGAAGGAATACGTACTGTAGGGTCATTTTGTTATTATAAACCAGAAGAAGCATATCCAGTGTATTTTGTAGCTCGATTTTCTAGACCAGCAGATGAATTTGGAGTATGGAAAAAACCAAAGAAATACAAGGGGGTTGAAGCGCAGTGGATGGGGTATAATGGAAAAGAAAGAATAAAGAAAGGATACACAAAAGAAGCAGTAGGAGATAGTATTGGAGGGTATATGAAATATCATTTTGAAGCCCCAACACAGGTAGAAATGAAAGTAGGAATCTCGTATGTAAGTATAGCGAATGCCAGAGAAAACCTGGAAAAAGAAACTTCAGATAAGACTTTTGATCAAATTAGACAAGAAACCAGGGAAAACTGGAATCAATACTTGTCAAAAATTGAAGTAGAAGGAGGAAAAAAAGAGGATAAAGTAAAATTCTATACAGCCCTATATCATACGCTTATACATCCAAATACTCTGAATGATGTAAATGGAGAATACCCTAAAATGAAAACCAGGGAGACTTTAAAAACAGAAGGAACGCGATATACTGTTTTTTCACTTTGGGATACCTATCGAAATTTACATCAATTGATGAGTCTAGTATATCCAAAACAACAATCAGATATGATCAAGAGCATGTTGCAGATTTATGATGAAACAGGATGGCTGCCTAAGTGGGAATTAAATGCAACAGAAACAACAACCATGGTTGGAGATCCGGCAGGAATTATTATTGCAGATACTTATCTAAAAGGAATTAAGGATTTTAATATTGAAAAAGCATATGAAGCTATGCTCAAAAGTGCAGATCAATTGGATGATAACCCACTACGTCCCGGTATCAAAGATTATATCGAAAAGGGATATCTTACCACAAAAACAACTAATAGCGGATCGGTATCTACAACACAAGAATATAATATCACAGATTTTGCCATAGCACAGCTAGCCAAAGAACTGGGAAAAGAAGAAGATTACCTGCGTTTTTCAAAACGATCATTAACATACAAGAGTCTATTTGATAAAGAATTCAATTTATTACGACCTAAAAATGATGATGGAAGCTGGCTATCTCCATATAATCCTGATACCGGAGCTAATTTTGTAAAAAACCCTGGGTTTATAGAAGGAAATGCATGGCAATATACTTTTATGGTTCCACACGATATCTCTGGATTAAAAAAACTTATGGGGGGTGATCAACCATTTTTAGAGCAATTACAGAAAGTTTTTGATAATAAGCAATACGACATGGCAAATGAGCCAGATATAGCATACCCTTTTTTGTTTAATTATATAAGAGGAGAAGAATGGAAAACACAAAAAACAGTTAATGAGCTCTTAGAAACGTATTATAAAAATACTCCGGGTGGGTTACCAGGAAATGATGATACAGGTACTATGTCGGCCTGGGCTATATTTTCGATGATAGGGATATACCCAGTTTCACCAGCGCAACCGATATATACGTTTTGTACTCCAAAATTTGATAAAATCACAATTCATTTAAATAGAGAATATTATAACAATGATAAGATCGTAATCACTTCTAATACTCCCAAAAAAGAAGCTTTTATTAATACCATATTAGTGAATGAAAAAGCACATGAGAGTTATTTTATCTCACATCAGGAATTAATTAATCGAGGAAGACTGCAGTTTATTTTGAAATAAATAAGATTGACCATTTATTATAAATTCTAATACATGAAAGATATTAATTCAAGTTTTTTAGTAGTTTGGGTAGTTTTGATTTTTGTACAGAATAGCATGGCTCAAGCGATTTATGAGGAAGAACGTTATGTTCCTGAAACAGATACTGTAGTGCTTAAAAAACTGGAAGAATGGCAAGATCTCAAATTTGGGCTGCTAATGCATTGGGGAACATACAGTCAATGGGGAATTGTAGAATCATGGTCGTTATGCCCCGAAGAATATGAATGGTGTGAGCGTAAAAAAGGAACTAATCCCAATGATTACAATAGTTATAAAAAAGAATACGAAGGACTAAAAGAAACATTTAACCCTATTAATTTCGATCCTGAGAAGTGGGCAAAAGCAGCTAAGAATGCGGGGATGAAATATGTGATTTTTACTACAAAACATCATGACGGATTCTCAATGTTTGACTCGAAGTATACCAATTATAAAATAACAGATTCTAAAACTCCTTTTTCTAAAAACCCTAAAGCTAATATTACCAGGGAGATTTTTGATGCTTTTAGAAAAGAGACATTCTGGACGGGAGCTTATTTTTCAAAACCAGATTGGAACCATGAGAATTATTGGGATCCATATTTTCCGCCAAAAGACAGAAATGTAAATTATGAGCCCGAAGCATATCCCAAAAAATGGAGCAAGTATATTGATTTTACACATAATCAAATTTTAGAATTGCTTACAGACTATGGAAAAGTAGATATTTTGTGGCTAGATGGTGGATGGGTAGCTAAAACCTCAAAATCAGAAATTACAAGTTGGTACGACAAACAATTAGTCAATAAAAAAAATGGCTACTTAAAACATCGTATAGTAAATCAGGATATCAAAATGGACGAACTAGTGGTTAAAGCCAGAAAAAAACAACCTGGATTAATAGTCGTTGATCGGGCTGTTCACGGAAAAAACCAAAATTATTTGACTCCCGAGAATAGAGTTCCTAAAAGTCCACTTCCATACCCATGGGAGTCTTGTATCATATCGGGTGGTGGGTGGTCCTGGACACCAGATGCAAAATATATGACAGGGAGAGAAGCAATACATACATTGGTAAATATTGTAGCAAAAGGAGGAAATCTATTATTAAATATAGCTCCCAATGCTATGGGAGAATGGGATGAAGGTGCTTACACACTACTTGAAGAAATTGGCAAATGGATGAACGTAAATAATGAAGCCATTTACAATACAAGATCTATACCTCCCTACAAATTTGAGAACATTTGCATCACAAAGAAAAGAGATGGAACAGTCTACCTCATCTACCTAATAGAAGAGACTAAAACCGAGATACCTTCCAAAATTATATTCTCTGGATATGTACCTTCAGATAAAGCGAAACTAAAACTACTTGGGTTCGATATTCCTTTAAAATGGATAAGGAAAGGTAATACCATAGAAATAGACATTCCCAAAAAAATGAAAACCAAACTTTTGAATACCCTCGCTTTTGTAGTAAAGATTAACGAATAAAGTAACTCGTTTGGCGCTATAATTTTTAAAAAACATGCCGTGTTAAGCCACTTCTTTTATAAATCAATTCGATGTTATTTAACCTTTTTGAGTTGTCATTGATCGAAAAATTTATATAAAAAATTAACATTAGAGTAACATTTGTACTGTCGATATAGAAATAAATTAACTAAAAGAAGATAGTATGATTGATAAATTACTGATTTTTTTAACAATTGTGTTGTGTTTATCAAGTAGTGTAACATTAGCGCAAAATAAAAAAACCGTTTCTGGTATTGTAACGGGTGAAGACGGGATACCTCTGGTTGGGGTGAATGTAATTGAAAAAGGAACATCTAATGGTACATCAACAGATTTTGATGGAAATTATACTGTTGTAGTTTCAGACTCATCGGGTATTCTAATATTTTCTTCTCTTGGATTTGAAGGAAAAGAAATTGCTATAAATGGGAAAGCAAATATAAACGTAACATTAGCCACAGATTCTGAACAACTAGGAGAAGTAGTAGTAACAGCTTTAGGAATAAAGAAAACCACTAAAGCTCTAGGGTATTCTTTAACCGAGGTTGGAGGAGAAGAGTTATCTACAATTAAATTTACCAATGCGGTTAATTCATTACAAGGAAAAGTTGCCGGAGTTAATGTTACTCAAAACTCAACTGGTGCAGCCGGTTCGAGTAGAGTAATCATTCGAGGTTCAAGTTCATTAACTGGAAATAATCAACCTTTATACGTTGTTGATGGTATTCCGATTAGTAATAATAATAATGGATCTGCTGGTTTATGGGGAGGTTCGGATGGAGGAGACGGTATTTCTAGTATCAATCCCGACGATATTGAATCTGTAAGTGTATTAAAAGGAGGAGCTGCTTCAGCTTTATATGGCTCGAGAGCCGCAGGAGGAGTTATTATAGTGACAACAAAATCAGGGAAAGAGCAAAAAGGTTTTGGAGTAGAAATTAGTAGCTCTGTAACATTTGATAAAGTAGATACCTCATTACAGGATTTTCAGACCGAATATGGCCAGGGTAGGCGAGCAGCCAAACCAGTAAATCAGGAAGAGGCATTGGATGTAGGTCTATCTTCATGGGGAGAACGATTAGATGGTTCTAGTGTTATACAATGGGATGGTGTATCTAGACCATATTCATATGTCGGTAATAATTTAGATCATTTTTACAGAACAGGAACGACATATATTAATTCTGTTGCATTAACAAATGGAGGAGATAATTTCAATTATAGATTTTCTGCTTCTGACCTATCTAATAATGATATCACTCCAAATTCTGGATTGAATAGAAAAACGTTTTCATTGAATTCTGGTGCGGTTATGGCTGAAAAACTTACGACTCAGGTAAATGTAAAGTATGTTGTAGAGAAAGTAATGAATAGGCCTCGTTTGTCTGATGCCCCAGGAAATGGAAACTTTACAGTATCTAATTTATCTCCAAATGTAGATGTTAGGTTTATGAATCCAGGAGCAAATGAAGATTTAACAGAACGACAATATTCGTCAAATACGTTTTCTCAAAACCCATACTTTGCCGCTTATAATTTTAGAAATGAAGACACAAAAAATAGAATTATAGCTTCTACATCGTTACGATATGATATTCTTGATTGGTTCTATGTTTCTGGTAGAGCAGGAGTAGATCACTACACAATTAGAAGAACTGCAGTAGAGCCTTTCGGAACCGCATATAAACCATTAGGAGGTATAGAAGAGAGAGAAATTAGATATAGTCAAATTGATGCAGATTTAATACTTGGAGTAGAAAAAAATATAACAGACAGGCTAGCTACAAATATTTTTATCGGGGCAAATGGGAATAGTGTCTCTCAGGAAACAAAAATACTTAGAGGTAATGATTTTATAGTACCAGGATTAGAGCAATTTGGGAATACCGTTAATCAATCCTCGGAAAATATTTTTGGGGCCAACAGGGACAATCCTGGTAATGGAAAACGGAAAATAGGATCGTTATATGGATCTGTTGAATTCTCTTACGATAGCTTTGCTTACTTAACTTTTACAGGAAGAAATGATTGGTTTTCTACATTATCATTTCCAGGAAAAACAACTCCAAATGATGATTTCTATTCTTCTGTAAGTGCAAGTTTTATCTTATCGGAAGCATTAGAGTTACCCGAAAAAATTAATTTCTTAAAGCTAAGAGCAGGGTATTCAAAAGTAGCAGGAGGAGCACAAGATCCATATCAATTGGCCTTGACATATGAGATTTTTGGACAAGGGCATCAGGGACAACCTCTGGGAGCCATAGCAGGAGATCAGGTGCCAAATGCTAATCTGGTAGCATTTAATAAAAGTGAATTTGAAGTAGGTCTAGACGCAAGATTCTTTAATAATAGACTGTCATTTGATATTGCATATTATAATAATGAAACAACCAATGATATAGTTCCGGTAGGTACTTCTGTATTTTCAGGATATTCAAGAGCTTTGGCAAATATTGGAGAAGTAGAAAATAAAGGAATTGAATTTTTAATATCAGGAACACCTATAAAAACGGAAAATTTCAGTTGGGAAACTAGTATCAATGGAGCCCATAACTCAGGAAAAGTAATAGCAACCAACGAGGATGAGGGAGAAATTAGCCTGGGAGAACCCAGGTCGAGAAATGTCGAAATCAAACAAATCGTAGGAGAAGCATATGGAACCATTTTTGGCGTATCCTATGTGAGAGATGATAATGGAAACATAGTGTATGAAATTGATGGTGATGGTGTTCCACTAGCACAAAGAGGAGAGCGAAAAATTCTTGGAGAAGGAGTTCCTCCTTTAACACTAGGGTTTACAAATACAATTACCTATAAGAATCTAATATTGAACTTTTTGATCGATGGTAAGTTCGGTGGGCAGATTTTTTCCGGAACTAATACAGTTACTTATGGAAACGGATTACATAAAGGTACTCTGGCTGGTAGAGAAAATGGATTGACCGTTACAGGTGTAAATGCAGAAACCGGAGAGCAATTTACCACCACAGTGGCTCCAGAGGATTTACAAACCTATTACGGTAGAATTAGTCAAATAGCAGAAGAATTTGTTGAGGATTCAGATTATATAAAATTCAGACAATTGAGTTTAGGATATAGTTTTCCTGATAAGTTGCTAGATAATACTTTTTTAGATAGTGCTACGATTTCTGTGATAGGTTCTAACCTATTCTATATCATGCGAACAGTAGATAATATAGATCCAGAAAGTGCTTATAATGTAGGTAATGCACAAGGTCTTGAATATTTTGGACTTCCTTCTACCAGAAGCTACGGATTAAATGTGAATTTAAAGTTTTAAAAAAAAGAATCATGAAAAAATCAATTTATATAATATTCTTGACAATACTATTGGGTTCATGTGATCAAGGTTTTGAGGAATTAAATGTTGACCCTACTAAACCAACACAAGTAAGTGTAGTAAATAAATTATCTGCTACACAACTATACACATCTGGAGAAAGATATGAGAATTGGAGAGCAAACCTAATTTACTGCTCTACCATGATGCAGCATATGTCTACAACTGCGAGTTACTGGGCTGGAGATAAATACACTTTAAACGAAGGGTATGCCTCTTCAATGATTGACAGGATTTATGGGAATGCTGTAAAAACATTAGAAGATATGTTAATCCAATTAGAAGAGGAAGGACATCCCGAAGAGATGAAAGCGATCACCAGGATACAGCGTGTTTTTGTATTTCATCGATTAACAGATTTGCACGGAGATATTCCATATAGTGAAGCTGGTAAAGCTTTTTTAGAAGGAATACTGAAACCAAAATATGATGCGCAAAGTGAAATTTATGCTGATATGTTAAAAGAACTGGAAGAGTCTGCTGCTGCTTTGGGCACTGGTACTTCAGGTTTTGGATCAGGAGATTTAATGTTTAACGGGGATCAGGAAAAGTGGAAAAAATTTGCTTATTCTATGATGTTACGTTTAGGATTACGATTGATTAAAGCAGACCCTGCAGCTTCTCAAGAATGGGTCACAAAGGCTATTGCAGGAGGTGTTATGACATCTAATGCTGATATCGCTTATATTCAGCATACAACAGGTCCCGAAGGTATTAACAAAAATGGAATCGGAGAGGTTTTTACTGCAGATGGAAACCCTCGTTTGAGTAAAACATTTGTAGATTTCTTAACCGGAGACCCGAGATTACCAATTCTTGGAGCACGAAGAAGTGATGAAAGTACAGATCCGGCAGACCAAAAAGGACTACCTAATGGATTAGATGCTAGCTTGCTAATGGCATTAACAGGAGAAGAAGACACAGATGCTTATACAGAACCTAATAGAAATATTATTACAGGAGAAGATGCCCCAATGTTTTTCCAAACTTATGCAGAAGTTGAATTTATGTTAGCAGAAGCAGCACATCGATGGGGTCTTGCAGGAGGTGATCCCGAATCCCATTATAATGCAGGAGTAAGAGCAGCTATGAAAATGTTAGAATTATATGGTACAGCAGGAGCAATTGCAGATGCAGATATAGATCAATATTTAATTGATAATCCTTTTGTTGTGGCCAATGCCTTAGAGCAAATCAATACACAATATTGGGCAGCAACATTTTTAAATGAATATGAAGCATTTGCAAACTGGAGAAGAACAGGGTATCCCGTATTAACTCCGGTTAATTACCCTGGAAATGTTACCAATGGAACAATACCTAGAAGATTAACATACGCTGTTAGTGAACAAAGTAATAATACCGAAAATTACAACGCAGCAATATCAAGACAAGGGCCAGATGTATTAACCACAAGAGTGTGGTGGGATAAGGAATAGTTTATGTGTTTTTTTTGAACCCTTTTGTCGCCCAAAATCGATGAGGGGGAAATTAATTTCCCCTTCATTTTTTTGAGAAATATACTTATGATGAAATGAAAAATGGTAATTTATACTTGTATTGTGTACCTGTTATTATAATAGTGTTTCTTCTTTTTTATGGGAAAAAAGAAGTGAAAGATAATAGTATACAGAAAAGATTCTCGATACTAGATTCTTCTCATAGTGGAGTGACTTTTTCAAATACGATAAAAGATACCAAAGAAAGAAATATATTGAAATATGCTAATTTTTATGGAGGTGCTGGAGTTGGAGTTGGCGATTTTAATAATGATGGCTTACAGGATTTATATTTTGCAGGAAATATGGTCCCTGATAAAGTATATTTTAATCAAGGAAATCTTGTTTTTAAAGATGTAACCCAACAAGTAGGAGTAAAAGATGATGGTGGTTGGTCTACAGGAGTAACTATTGCAGATGTTAATAATGATGGATATGTTGATGTTTATGTAAGTAGAGAACTCTATGATGATAAACCAGAATGGAGAACTAATTTATTGTATATTAATAATGGAGATGGAACTTTTATAGAATCTGCGACTAAATATGGTATTGCAGATTCTCAACGAACCAGACACGCTACGTTTTTAGATTATGATAAAGATGGTCTACTAGATTTACTTTTATTAACACAACCTCCTAATCCAGGGAGTTATTCAGATTATTTTGGAACAAAGCTACTTCGACCAGAGTATCATATCAAATTACTAAAGAATACAGGAAAAGAAGCCTTTGTAGAGGTAACAGAAGCGGCAGGACTCATGCGAACAGGTTTCCCCAATGCTGTATCTGCCAGTGATATCAATAATGATGGATGGACAGATATTTACATAGCAAACGATTTTTACGCACCAGATTTTCTTTTTGTAAATAATAAGGATGGCACTTTTACTAATCAGGCTGATTATGCCTTAAATCATATGTCTTATTATAGTATGGGGGTAGATATTGCAGATATTAATAATGATGGCTTATTAGATGTTTTTGTAGTAGATATGGTGTCTGAGGATAATTTTCGATCTAAATCAAATATGAGCGGGATGAATCCAAAAGCTTTTCAGAAAGTAGTAAAAAATGGAGGACACTACCAGTATATGTACAATACTGTTCAACTCAATAACGGGAATTCAACTTTTAGTGATGTTGCTCAGCTAACAAATATGGCAGCTACAGATTGGAGTTGGGCCAATCTTATTGCAGATTTTGATAACGACGGACTAAAAGATGTATATGTTACAAATGGATTGCTACGTGACATTCGTAATACCGATGCAGATAAAAAAGTTGGAGAATTTGTTATTGAAACAGCAAATGAATGGATAAAGAAAAACCCAAATGCAGGAGAAATTAGTATTTGGGAAATACTGGATTTGGATAAGGCGCTATCCCTAATACCATCACAACCATTACAAAATTATGTATTTAAAAACTATGGAGATCTAAAATTTAAAAAAGTTATAAATGAATGGGGGCTAGATCAAGAATCTTTTTCAAATGGAGCCGCTTATGCCGATTTTGATAACGATGGTGACTTAGATATTGTGGTGAATAATATCAATGAAGAAGCATTTATATATCGCAATAATTCTGAGAAAATACCAACATCTAATTTCCTTAGAATTCAATTGTCAGACAAAGAAGGAAAACCTGTTTTTGGAACCAGGATACAATTATATTGTGATGGTAATGTGCAAACCCAGGAGACCACTAATGTTAGAGGAATTTATTCGACCAGTGATCCTTTAGTGCATTTTGGAGTGGGTAATCATGAAAAAATAGATAGCCTAATCGTTACCTGGCCAAATGGTCGTAAAACGATACAAAAAAATATTTCAGCAAATACAGTATTACAATTAGAAATGAACAATGCTTCTGCTAAGGATATTAGTAGAGTAGATATGCATAAAGAGAATTTTTTATTTACCGAAAACACCTCATCGTTTGGGATTGATTTTAAGCATGAGGAAAATGTATTTAATGATTATACGAATCAATTACTATTACCACATAAACTATCTCAGTTCGGGCCAGCTATGGCAGTGGGAGATGTTAATAATGATGGTTTAGAAGATGTATTTCTAGGAGGAGCTACAGGGTTTGATGCAGAGCTTTATATTCAAAATAAAGAAAAGACATTTGTTAGAAGTGATAAAAATTTCTGGAAAAAAGAAAATGCTTACGAAGATGTAGATGCAATTTTTGCAGATGTAAATGGAGATAAATTTCTGGATTTATATGTGGTAAGTGGTGGTAATGAATATCCAAAAAATGATCCTCATTATATAGATCGATTATATCTTAATGACGGAAAAGGAAATTTCTCTAAAGGAGCAATTCTTAATGTAAATCGTCATAGTGGATCAAAAGTAATAGCCGAAGATTATGATAAAGACGGTGATATAGATTTTTTTATAGGAGGAAGAGTTATACCTCATCAATATCCTATGCCAGCCACAAGCATGCTTTTAAATAATGAAAATGGTCAGTTGATAAACGTTACAGATAAGATAGCTCCAGAATTAAAGAACATTGGGATGGTAACAGATGCAGTATGGGCCGATTATGATAATGACAATGATATCGATCTTATACTCGTAGGAGAATGGATGCCCATTACTTTATTTAAAAATGAAGATGGTAAATTTTATAAAGAGACTAATGAGAGTTTAAAAAACTCATCAGGATGGTGGTTTAGTATCGAAAAAGGAGATTTTGATAATGATGGTGATATAGATTTTATAGCAGGTAATATAGGTCTAAATTATAAATATAAAACATCCAAAAAAGCTCCTTTTGATATCTATTATGATGATTTTGATAATAATGGTAGCAATGACATAGTTTTGGGATATTACAATAAAAATAAGCACTATCCATTAAGGGGATTTTCATGTTCGGCAGAACAAATACCTCTTCTTAAAAAGGAGATTGGCAAGTATGATTTATTTGCGTCTTTAGAGATAAACCAAGTTTATGGTGAAAAAAAATTACAAGGGGCATTACACTATAAAACAGAAACTTTTGCTTCTTCTTATATCGAAAACTTAGGTAAAGGAGAGTATAAGATTTCACCTTTACCATACCAGGCGCAGTTTTCGAGTATTAATGATATCATGGTTGAAGATTTCAATAAAGATGGTCATCTGGATGCATTAATGGTTGGAAATTTATTTGTGTCAGAAATAGAAACGCCAAGAAATGATGCAGGGACAGGAGTATTAATGTTGGGAGATGGTAAGGGCAATTTTTCTGCTTTATTAGGAAAAGAAAGCGGTTTTTTTACTAGAAAAGATGCTAAAAAAATTGAAATACTTAATGATAAGAATAGTAAGAAAGTATTAATAGCAAATAATGATGGGATACTTCAGTCCTTTATTCTAAAAAATAATTAAAATAACTTAAGAATAATATGTCAGATATAACCAACTCTTTGCTTACAAAGTCAGAAAAGCAAAACAACTACAATAAGCCCTTTTTTGCGATTATCTTTTTGTTTTTTTTATGGGGTTTTATTACGGTTATGAATGATGTGTTAATTCCTCATTTAAAAGCTGTTTTCGAACTTAGTTATTTTCAGGCGGCATTAATACAGTTTGCTTTTTTTGGAGCCTTTTTTATCATTTCTCTTATTTATTTTATCACTTCGATAAGTATAGGAGACCCCATTTCTAAGATAGGATATAAAAATGGAATTATTATAGGGCTTATATTGTGTGGGATTGGCTGTTGCCTTTTTTACCCTGCAGCTATTTATCAACGATACCCTGTGTTTTTGGGAGCTTTGTTTGTTCTTGCTTCTGGAGTAACAATTTTACAAATTACTGCCAACCCATATGCGGCCATATTAGGAAAGCCAGAAACTGCATCAAGTAGACTTAATCTCGCACAAGGGTTCAATTCTTTTGGCACTACATTGGCCCCGATTGTAGGAGCAATACTGTTATATAAAGTGTTCTCTGATGGTGAAATTACAGTAGCTTCTTTAAAGATGCCATATCTAATATATGGAAGCCTGTTTTTTATATTAGCTATTATCATAAAATTTGTTAGGCTACCATCTTTTATCAATAACGAAAAAATTGAGAAAGGGCTTGGAGTATTAAAATTCAGGCATGTTGTTTTGGGTATGTTTGCTATCTTTTTTTATGTAGGTGGTGAAGTATCTATTGGTAGTTTTTTGATAAATTTCTTTGGCCTGGAAACCATTATGGGAATGGAAGAAGCAGAGGCAGGAGTATTTTTGTCATATTATTGGGGAGGTGCAATGATTGGTAGGTTTTTGGGGTCAGTATCTATGAGCGAAATTACCAGCAAAACGAAAAAATATCTCCTTATGGCTTCGTTATCGATTCTGTTCTTTTTTGTTCTTTATTTTATTACTGCGATAAAGATTGAGGATGGTACATTTTCACTACAATTTTTATCATTTTCTAAAATTTGGTTATTTGTAGTTTTCTTAATTAGTAACTATTTGTTTTTCCTTATAGGAGGCACCAAACCTTCAAAAGTATTAACCTTATTTGCAGGAATAATTATAGTATTATTATTAATCATGATCTTATATAATGGAGAGCTAGCCTTTTGGAGCGCTATAGCGATTGGAGCATTTAATTCAATCTTGTGGTCAAATATATTTACACTAGCGATAAAAGATTTAGGAAAATATACAAGTCAAGCATCCTCATTATTAGTAATGATGATAGTCGGAGGAGCGCTAATACCCCTATTACAGGGAGTAGTAGCAGATTATATAGGTATTAAACTATCCTTTTTTATACCTCTAGCATGCTATGGGTATTTAATTTTCTATGGTCTGGTTGGATACAAGATAAAACATACACTTTAAAAATATAAAAATGGTTCTAGGAGTAGATATCGGAGGTAGTCATATTTCCGTAGCTATTATAGATGAAAACGTACCAAATCAAGTACAAAACATCTATACAATGAAAATTAGTAATACATCTGATTCAGATCTGATATTAGATAGCTGGATCGGTGTTATAGAAATGGCGATTGATAATTTAGGAAATCAAAAATTAAAGGGAATAGGTATAGCTATGCCAGGCCCTTTTGATTATGTGAAAGGAGTTTTTCCTGGTAAAGGAGAAAATAAGTTTCAGAAGCTAAGTAATCTTAATCTTAAAGATCATATTATCAAAAAATTAAGCCTAAAACCTTCTGTTTCTGTTCGGTTTTATAATGATGCAGCCTGTTTCGGAATAGGAGAAGCCTGGGTAGGAGAGTTGATTTCTTTTAATAAAGCTATTGCAATTACTTTAGGAACAGGTCTGGGAGCTACTTTTTTAGAAAAAGGAATTCCTACATTAGAAGGAAAAGGAGTTCCGTTATACGGAGAGTTGTATCATTTACCATTCGGAAATGACATAGCAGATACTAATTTTTCTACTGTGTGGTTTCAAAAACGTTATAAAGAAATTACTAATAAAGAAATAAGTGGAGTAAAAGAACTCATTAGGTATGAAAAAGATAATACGGTAACCGTACAAATTTTTAAAGAATTCTCAGAGAATTTAGCAGTTTTTCTAGCTCCCTGGCTACGAGATTTTGAGGCAGAAGCTATAGTAATTGGAGGTAATATTAGTAACGCCTGGACGTTTTTTATTGAAAGCTTAATCCAAACACTTAACAAACTAAATATTACCATACCGATTTATAAAAGTACACTTAGAGAGAGTGCAGCTCTTATAGGTGCGGCCAGATTAATAGATAATGATTTTTTTAATGAGTTATAACGGTAATAAAGTACCGATGTATAAGGGTAGCAGTACATTTTAGAAATATTAAGCAATTTAAAAATTAATACAAATAGATTTCATTACATAAACTATAAGTCATAGTAAACCTGAAGAAGAGTAAGTACAATTACTCTTACCGTGAAATCTAATAGCAATTGAAAATGATTATGATTACTAAAGTTGAATTAAAAGGGTTTGAAGATATTAGTTATAGGGAAGCCGGAATTTATGAAAACACCAAGTTTGAAAAAATTCACAATGTTATATTCAAAAACTCAGATTATGCATCTATAGTAATTGCTCAGGAAATAGCTGCATTAATAAAAGAAAAACAAACAAAAGAGAACTATTGTGTTTTAGGACTAGCAACAGGTTCGTCCCCTATTAAGGTTTACGAAGAATTAGTTCGACTTCATAAAGAAGACAATCTAAGCTTTGCTAATGTTATAGTATTCAATTTAGATGAATACTACCCTATGGAAAAAACAAATGTGCAAAGCTATCATTACTTCATGCATGAACACCTATTTAATCATATAGATATTTTGCCAGAAAATATTCATATACCAGATGGCACGGTGTCACAAAAAGATCTTCATCAATATTGTATAGATTATGAGCTAAAAATAAATGCAGTAGGAGGTTTAGATTTTCAGTTATTAGGAATCGGAAGAACAGGGCATATTGGATTTAATGAACCTGGTTCACATCCAAATTCGGGAACACGAATTATCACGTTAAATCACATAACCCGATCTGATGCTGCTGAAGCTTTTTTGGGCTTAGAAAATGTCCCCAAAAGAGCCATTACTATGGGAATAGGAACCATAAAGAAAGCTAAGCGAATAGTAATCATGGCCTTCGGGCATAAAAAAGCACCTGTCGTAAAAGAAGCAATAGAAGGAGCTATAAAATCTGATATTCCTGCATCGTATCTACAAGAACATAAAAACACCACTTTTGTTTTAGATCAGGAAGCAACCGGAGAATTAACCAGAATTAAAACCCCTTGGATAGTAGCGTCTTGTATTTGGGATGAAAAAATCAAAAATAAGTCAATCGTCTGGTTAAGCCAGAAAGTACAAAAACCAATACTGAAACTTACTGATAAAGATTATAATGACAATGGAATGTCTGGATTGTTGGCAGAAAAAGGATCGGCCTATGATCTTAATATCGATATGTTTAATAAACTACAATCTACTATTACAGGGTGGCCAGGAGGTAAGCCAAATGCAGATGACACTAACCGGCCAGAACGTAATACACCTCATAAAAAAAGAGTTTTAATCCTTAGCCCTCATCCAGATGATGATGTAATATCAATGGGAGGTACTTTTCTTCGCTTGATCGAACAAAAACATGAGGTACATGTAGCGTATCAAACCTCGGGGAATATAGCAGTATCTGACGAAGAAGCCATTAAATATGCAGAGGTTGCTAAAAGCATGTCATTAGAAAATGTAGGAAGTGTAAATATTGATGCTATCATTACCGAACTTAAAAAGAAAAAGGAGAATGCTATTGATGCTATGGCGATTAGAACCCTTAAAGGGCAGATAAGAAGAGTAGAATCATTAGGAGCGACTCGTTTTTTGGGATTGCCTGATACTCATGTGAGTTTTTTGGATTTACCATTCTATGAAACCGGAACGGTAAAAAAGAAGCCTTATGATAAGAAAGATATAACCATTCTTACCAAGTTAATACGAGATATAAAACCGCATCAAATATATGCTGCAGGAGATTTGGCAGATCCTCACGGAACCCATAAAGTCTGTTTGGATATATTGTTTAAAGTAATAGAAAATAGTAAGGAAGAGGAGTTCATGAAAGATTGTTGGGTATGGTTATATCGTGGGGCATGGCAGGAATGGGATATCCATGATATCGAAATGGCCGTTCCTCTAAGTCCTGATGAGGTACTTAAAAAACGAAAAGCAATATTTTTTCATCAATCTCAAAAAGATAATGTGATGTTTCAGGGAGATGATACCAGAGAATTTTGGGTAAGAGCAGAAGAACGTAATAAAGATACCGCAAAGAAATATCATGAATTGGGATTAACAGATTATGCTGGGATCGAAGCTTTTAAAAGGTATTATTTTTAAGTAACTAAACAATATATAGATTCTTGTTAATGATAATAAAACAAAAAAATATAAAGCTGATCGCTCTATTCGTATTAGTTACTTTAAACCTTAGCGCTCAAAAATCTATAATGTCTTATAACATAAGGTATAACAATCCTAATGATAACGAAAATTGGTGGGAGAATAGAAAGCTAGACGTAGTACAGATGATAAAATATTACTCTCCCGATATTTTAGGAATTCAAGAAGGGTTAAATGACCAGGTAACATATTTAGACAGCCTGTTAACAAATTACAGTTTTGTTGGTGTAGGTAGAGGAGATGGTAACCAAAAAGGAGAATATGCTGCTTTATTTTTTAATACTAATACTATTGAGCTGATAGCAACTAAAACATTTTGGCTTTCAGAAAAAATAGATACAGTATCTATTGGTTGGGATGCCGCAATGGAGCGAATTGTGACCTACGGTAAATTTAAAGATAAATCTACTAATGATACTATTCATGTTTTTAATTGTCATTATGATCACCTTGGAGAAGTAGCAAGGGAAAATTCTTCTACATTAGTACTCGGTCTAATTAAAAAAATGAAAATAGAAGACGAACGCATTGCAGTAATTGGAGATTTAAACTGTTTGCCAAAAGCAAAACCTATTCAAATATTAAAAACCAAGTTAGAAGATTCATTTGAGATTAGTAAAACTCCTCCATACGGTCCAAAGGGAACTTTTAATGGTTTCAATTCAGAAAAAAAGATAACTTCAAGAATAGATTACATCCTGACCAGAAATATAATAGTGAGTAGCTATACCAATGTTGATGATAGAAGAAAGAATAACCTATTGCTTTCAGATCATTTACCGGTCTTAATTAGAATAAAATAAGATACTTTATTAAATTTTGATTATCACCTGGATCGAATTCATATTCAAATACATATATTTGCGCATTAATTTGGAAAATAAGACTAAAATCGTTATTTTTTGTATAACAAAATGAAACAGAATAGTATACATATGGCATTAATATTGCGGCTTAATCAGTGCGATTATCGATGGATTAATGAAGTCTTTCTACAAGAGAGGACGCTATGTGACTATTGTAATTGTTTTTTGAGATGATATAAATTAGAAAACGATATAATATAGCAAGCGTCCAAGAAATTGGACGCTTTTTTTATTCAGGTTTTTTGGTATAAACCAAATTCAAAAACATAAAACCTGATCGTAATCATAAAACCAATAGAGAGAAATAGTAAAACACACTTAAATAGTAATATGTTATAAAACAATTTAAAAGAAAATAAGTAAAATTTTAAAGGAATGCGTAAAAGCTAAATAGTACATAAAGAGTAAGTGATTGGAAAGCAAGTATCAGGTAGTTAGGTGATTGCCAAAATATCCAAAATCTGTTATAAAACGGACAGGGATTTCTTTGCTTAATTTTTATTTTAAGTAACTGACAATCAACAAATTAATATTTAAAAATAGTTGTAGGATCTTAAAAATATCCGTATCTTTGTATCTCAATACAAGCATTATATTATTTGTTCAGTTTTAGAAAAAATAATACTAATTGACTACGTAAAAAGAATGCGTATTCATACTGAATATTTATATGCTAATTAATTAACTAAAAAATAAAACAATGAAGTATAATCAAAATTCTAAAAAAGGACAGGAGGACAGAAACCATCTGTTAACCGATGCATTCGGAAGTGTCCTTGGGATGGGTTTATATACTTCGGTTGTTAATCCTCTTCCAAAAGTGATATCCGAATCATTAGATGGCGAAAGATTGGAAGAAACACTTCAAATTATAAGTAAAAACTTCCATGAAGTAGTAATCAAAGGCAGTTATGTTTCTTGTAAAGTATTCGTTTCGTAAACTTTATAAGAGTAATGATAATTCGTATAAGTGATTGAGTTTGCCTCTCGAGGCAAGCTAAGCAATAGTAAGAAAAAAATCGATTTCCATTCGAGCAATGAACACACCGTATTAGCAAGTGCTAATATGAAAAACCGAACAGGATGATCGATCAAGTATCTAACAATGTAAGATCTCTAATACATTAATTACATACTCTAACTGTTACTAACACTACCAACCAGTATTTTCTATAACACTATAGGATTTTTAGGACTATATATAGTTTTTGGTGTAAAAAGCCTGAAAACCAAGTATATCTAAAAAATCAATATCCACAGCGTGTATACTTAACAAATTGTTGGGGCTACAAACGGATTGCATAGAAAATACAGAAAACTGACCCATCAAAAACATCCAAATTACAGTTTGCTGCTACCCAAAAGGGGAAAGTAGGGTATCGCAACTGTATTGGATTACACTTTCCCAAAAACCAATTGATGATTCCCATAGGTAATGGGTATGTAACAACATACCGATCTGGGGTTGACACCTATGGGCGTACCCTAAACTTTGGAAAACAAAAAATTTAGCAACAATGAGAACTTTAAAATACATACTAATAGCCATACTTCTAGGAGTCAACTTTGCTTCTTGTACGCCAGATGATAGCGTTAAAGAAAACGAAATCCTAAAAACTGAAGTGTTAAGTACTACCGGAGAAGATGAAGAAATAGGAGATGATGAGAGTTAATCTTAATCATTATAATTTAGTACTTTTGGGGGATGAAACGATACACGTTTACATCCCTCTTTTTTTTAGGTATAGTAATAGGTGTTTTTTTCAATTCCTGTAATCATAATGTTACCAATGATCCGATTTCTTCTCTGGTAATCAAAAAAATCGATTCTTTACATATCTATTATGATATTGCCTCTAGTAGTTCGAAAGCTGAAGAAAAGAGGTTAGAGGCTATAAGTAACTTTTTACAGGGAACCAGAAAGCTGAAAATTGATTCGTTACGGCATAAAGGACTCTCGTTATATGCAAAGTTGCTTAACAAGTATAAAGGCCCAGAAAAAGCAATGGATCAATCTTATTTATTATTACAGCTTGCGCAACAAAATCAGGATAGTATTTATATAGGAAAAGCATATTATAGATTAGGATTTTATAACAAAAAACTTGATAATTATCTAGAAGCTTTTGGGTATTATAACCAATCGTTTAAGATTTACAGAAACCTTAAAGATAGTATCAACGCTGGAAAATCTCTAATGAATATGTCTAATATTCAAAGAAGATTAGGAGATCATAATGCCTGTAAAACAACCGCTACAGACGGTTTAAAATATGTAGAAAATTCTGATCAATATAAAACTATCTACGGGTTGTATCAAAACATTTCTTTAGCATTTAAAGAATTGGGAAACTATAATCAAGCTCTTTTATGGAATAATAAAATTATGGGCGTGATTAAAGATTCTACAGCAAGAAAGGAAATAGGAATAAGCAACTTACCTATTTTTAAAAATACTCGAGCAAATATTTTGGCAAAGCAAAAAAAATACCGGGAAAGTATTGATATTTTGCAGTCCTTATTAAAAGATAAGAACGTAATAAAAAAACAAACACGATATGCCCAAATCTTAAGTAATCTGGGGCATATTAAATTCCTTCAAAATCCTAAGAATGTAGAAAGCGAAACGATGCTATTAGAAGCATTCAGTATCAGGCAACAAGAAAAAAGTATATTCGGTTTATTTGCAAGCAACATACATCTTACTAAGTATTATAGAAATAAAGACTTAGGAAAAGCAAAATATCATGCTCGGGAAGCCTACCAAAGCTTAAAAGATTTTGGCGATTATGAGGCATTACTGGAAGTACTAACTTTGATTACCGAATTGGATCCAAATTCCTTAGAAGATCATAAACGCTTTAAAGAAGCTAGTCTTAAACTCATGCAACTTCGAAAAAAGACTCGAGAAATCTATGCACCTACGCGATTCGAGAATGAAAACTTACTAAAAGAGAACGCAGAAAAAAACAGAAAAATATCTGAGGTTCGTAACGAAAATACAATCTACCTTCTCGGGATGTTGCTATTAATTACAGGTATTGGGTTTATAATCTATTTTTTTAAACAACAAATGCATCATCTCAACCAGCAAAATAAAATAATACAGTTTGAAGCCAGCTATGAAACCGAAACCCGTATTTCTAAACAATTGCATGATGAGCTGGGGAATGATATTTTTCAGGTGATGATGCAATATCAAAGCGACCCTCACGATCCTCATATTAAAGATAAACTGAATACGACCTATCTCAAAGCACGCGATATCTCGCGCGAAAATAATGAGTTCGAAACTGGTGAGACCTATCCAGAAGAATTGAATAATATGCTAAAAAACTATACCCAAAATGGGATTCAGTTAATTGCTATAGGGTTTGATAGAATTGATTGGGATGAGATGGATAAAACCATAAAAATAACGGTATACAGAGTATTGCAGGAGCTAATGACCAATATGCAGAAACATAGTCAGGCCAACCTGGTTAAATTAAGGTTTTCTAATGCTAATGATACCCTCACAATTAACTACTCTGATAATGGTGTAGGGGTAACAGAAGAACATGTACAATCCAAAAATGGACTCCGAAATACAGAAAACCGTATTCGAGCTATACAAGGAACTCTTATCTTTGACTCAGAAAAAGGCAAAGGCTTTAAAGCCGAAATACAAATCCCTAATTAAAAAGTCAGCAAGATGTTTTCTAAAGTATTGGTAGCAGAAGACTATGAAATTGCCAATCAAGGCATTATAAAAGTACTAAATGATAAAATTGGAATCCATAATATTGAGGAAGCTAAATATTGTGATGATGCCTATCTAAAATTCAGAAAGGCGCATAATGACAGGGAAGTATTTGAGCTATTGATCACAGATCTTTCATTTAGAGAAGATCATAAGGTCCAGACCAGAACCTCGGGTATCGAGCTCATAAAAGATATCAAAAGTATACAACCGGATATTAAAGTGATTGTATATTCTCAGGAAAACAGACCAGATAAAATCAAAATGTTGTTCGAAAAACTTAACATCGATGGATACGTTTGTAAAGGTCAGCATGCCATAAAAGAATTAGTAGCATGCGTAGATGGTGTTTATCAAGGTAATACAGTATGGCCACCAGAATTAACCAATAATTCTGCCGCAAATACTATGATTCATCTAGATGATTTGGATATCATACTGCTAGAAGAATTATCACAAGGATTTACCAAAAAAGAAATCAGAATCAAGCTTAAAAAACAAAATATATCTCCAAACAGTGAGAGTGCGATTGATAAAAGAGTAAGTAAACTTTTTGATGACTTCAAAGCAAAAAACACCACTCATCTGGTAGCTATTGTAAAGGATTTAGGAATATTATGATTTGAGTTTCGAGGTAAGTTAAAATATTTAAAAAGCGTCAATTCGAGTAATTTTTCAGAATGCTCCTCGACTTTAGCCTGCCCTGATCTATGCCGAATCATTCGAATTGAAGTTATTTTCTTATATCAAATTTTGGTTTATTGTCGCATAAAACACTATCCGAATTTCAACTGATACAGAAAAAGTATTAGATATCTTCAAAAGCAGCGTAATAACTTTTTTTTGTAAAAAATAGACCCCATTACAGAAATCTGTAAGGACATCTAATGTAGTCGATTTATGTTTGTATCATAAAGGCAAGTGAGCGATAAATGACAATGAGCTTATACCATTTGTTGTTTGAATTTACCGGAAAAGAAAATTAAGATTTTTTTTGCTTCAGTGATGAATGAAAATCAAGCATAGTTGGGGAACGGTTTATTTTCATTCTGAAACTGAAGTGAAAAAAGAATATTTTATCTAAGTAAATTCAAAAGATAGATGGTATTACCTAAACCCTAAAAGATACAAACTCACAATAATGATGAATAACGATCAAATAATCATAGCGGGAATCATTGATGGGGACGAGAAAATACTAACCTGTTTTTATAAAGAAAATATACGATACATTCAGGGATATATTCTTCGCAATAATGGAAATCTTGAAGATGTAGAAGATGTCTTTCAGGATGCCTTAGTTGTGCTATATCAGAAGTTACGATCAGGTCTTTTAGAGCTACGAGTACCAATAAAAACCTATTTTTATGGGATTTGTAAAAACCTGTGGAGGAATCGATTAAAGAAAAAGAAAAAACTCGTTATCGATGATGGGTGGTATCATTTTGAAGAAGGAACCAATAACTCTTTAGTAGCTGATATCGAAAATCAAGAACGCGAACATCTTTATAGAAAACACTTTCAAAAACTAAGTATAGAGAATAAGAAACTATTATCTCTTTTCTTTGAAGGAAAATCAATGAAAGAGATTTCGAAAATCATAGGACATTCTGAAGGGTATACCAGAAAAAAGAAATTTGAAGCCAAAAAGAAACTGTTAAACATGATCGAAAAAGATCCAATGTATAATGAGCTAAAGGCAGTATGTTAGCTTATATCAGAGGTTTATAAATATTATACTTTCATAAAAAATAGTTAAACGACCTCAATTTAATAGTAATACTTTCATATCTTTGCCTTTCTAGTATGGAAAGTTTATCAATACATATAACAATTAATCCGGAGTTATACACCAAAAATCCTGAATCCTCTGATTTAGGAAAGAAAATAGTACAGACTAGTATCGAGATGATAAATGATTTAGGCTTTGAATCTTTCACATTTAGGAAGCTAGGGGTCGCTATAGGATCTAATGAAAGTTCGATTTATCGTTATTTTGAAAGTAAGCATGCGTTATTGGTATACTTGATCAATTGGTATTGGAGTTGGATTGAGTATAAACTGGTTTTTGCAACGACAAATATTACCTCTGCAAAAGATAAATTGAACATTGCTATCACACTATTTACTCAAGAAGTAAAAGAAGACAACTCTTTTACTTTTATTAATAAAGTACTACTTAATAAAATTATCATTTCAGAATCTGCTAAAGCATATCATACAAAGGATGTAGATGAAGAAAATAAAAAAGGATTCTATAAAACTTATAAAAGAGTTGTACAAAGAGTAAGCGATATGGTTTTGGAGATAAATCCAAAATTTGAGTTTCCACATATGCTTATCTCAACAGTAATTGAGGGAGCACACCATCAACGTTATTTTTCTCAACATCTTCCTTCATTAACCGATGTTGAAGAAGGAAAAAATAATATAGTGAGATTTTATACGGATTTAGTACAAAAAATTATTGCTAAATGAAGTTATTTTGTCATAACATATTTAGTTTTATAAAGTATGGTTCATTTATCATTGTGCTTGTAGGTATGTTGTTACAGCCAATAGTGCAGACTATTACACTTTTTACTAATGATGATATCGAATTAGTTGAAGTAGATTGGGAAGAAGATTCTGATGAAGAAGAAAAACAGGAAGATGATTGTAAGTATGAAAAAAATGAATTAAAAATTTTAAATTCTTACGATCGTCATTTTATCTATGCTTCAGAACATTCTTGTTATCAGGTACTACAACCTCATTATGATTTTGATCTCGAAATTCCCATCCCACCTCCCGAACAGGTGTAATTATTAAATTAGGATTCTACTTCTTAATCCGAATCCTTATCATATTTCAATTTGGTTCCATTATTATGGGACTTATCATTTACATAATAACTTATTAATTGCTCAATGTTTTTGTACCTAATGGGTATGGCATTTTCAAATCTAAATAGCTATGAATAATTCAAATTTATTTAAAAATTTAAAGGCCGATATTCCGGCCAGTATTGTCGTGTTTTTTGTGGCGCTACCTTTATGTTTAGGTATCGCTTTAGCAAGTGGAGCTCCTCTGTTTTCTGGCCTGATAGCAGGTATTGTAGGAGGTATCGTAGTAGGAGCCATGAGTGGATCTCAAATTGGTGTTAGCGGCCCAGCAGCTGGGCTAGCAGCAATTGTATTAACCGCTATTGGTGCATTGGGAGGTTATCAAAACTTCCTTTTGGCCGTTGTTTTGGGTGGTGTGATACAATTGGCATTTGGTTTTTTGAAAGCAGGAATTATTGGATATTATTTTCCATCATCAGTAATTAAAGGAATGCTTACAGGAATAGGTATTATCATTATACTTAAACAAATACCGCATTTCTTTGGATATGATGCAGATCCAGAAGGTGATTTTGCATTCTTTCAGGTAGATGGAGAAAATACGTTTTCAGAAATTTTAAATGCAATTAATGCTATTAGCCCTGGAGCTACTTTAATTGCAGTTATCGGCCTTGGAGTTCTTATATTATGGAGTAAAGTACTCTCTAAAAAAGGAAAAATATTTCAGCTTATTCAAGGACCTTTGGTAGCAGTTGCTGCCGGTATTATATACTTTATAGTTACCGCAGGAAATAGCACCTGGGGAATCTCTTCAGAACACCTGGTAAGTGTACCTGTACCAGAAGATGCATCTTCGTTCTTAGCGCAATTTAGTTTTCCGAATTTTGGAGCCATTACTAACCCTCAAATATGGGTAACTGCATTTACTATTGCTCTGGTAGCTAGTCTAGAAACTTTATTGTGTGTAGAGGCTACCGATAAGCTAGATCCTCGTAAGCGAGTAACACCAACCAATCGAGAATTATTGGCTCAGGGAACAGGAAATATTATTTCTGGACTCATCGGAGGATTACCTGTTACCCAGGTAATTGTACGTAGTTCGGCAAATATCCAATCAGGAGGTAAGTCCAAAATGGCAGCAATCTTACATGGGTTTTTGTTGTTAATTTCTATAATTTTAATACCAAGACTTTTAAATAAGATTCCGTTATCTGTATTAGCTGCAATTCTTTTTATTGTTGGGTATAAGCTTGCAAAGCCAGGATTATTTAAAACCATGTATCAATTAGGTTGGAAACAATTTGTTCCGTTTATAGTTACAGTTACAGGTATTGTATTTACAGATCTTTTGGTAGGGATAGGACTAGGCTTATTAGTAGGTGTTGTAGTTATTCTGATAAAGAGTTTTCAAAATTCACATTTCTTGCATATCGAAGATAAGAGTAACGGAAAACATAAAATAAAGATGACATTAGCAGAAGAAGTAACATTTTTTAATAAAGGTGCTATTCTTAAAGAATTAGACAGTCTTCCCAGAGATACCTATCTAGAACTTGATGTTCGAAAAACGAGATATTTAGACAATGATATTGTCGAAATTCTTGAAGACTTTTCTGAAAAAGCAAGAAATAGGAATATCGACATTCAACTTATTTCAGAAAGAGGTACTATAGAAAATCCAGACAGTTTTATTAAATTTTTCAGATTACGCCCTAAAAGCGCTTAAAATAAAAACTTATGAAAAAACGTATATTAAAAACAAAATACAGATTATTAGTATTAATTGATCAAACCAAATCTTCATACACAGCTTTACGAAATGCTGTGAATTTGGCAAAGGTTATAGATGCAGGAATAGAGGTTTTTTATGTAAAATCACCTATGCAGGTTGTTCAGTATGATAATCAAATAGCAGCATTACGAACATTAGACGAAGAAAGAATTGCTTCAAAAAAGGCAATGCAAAAATTGGTCGATACTGTATCAGACAACGAAAATATTCCTATTATTTACAGTTTTGCTTTCGGGAATGTTATTGCCGAAGTACAAAGCCATATTGCTAAAACAAATCCGGATATCGTTGTTATTGGTAAACGAAAACCTAAACGAGTGAACTTTTTGAGAGGTGGATTAACTTCTTATTTATTGAAGAATTATAAAGGAGGAATTCTTATTTCTGGAAATGATAAGCATCTTATTTCTGGCCATAATGTATCTCTTGGTTTTCTTGATGATACCTCTATCCATAATGAAGTCGGGATTGTGCAGGATTTAAAAAAGTGTACTGATATACCTTTTAAATTGTTTAAAATTAAGAAAACAGGATCTCAAATTAAAACACCAACGGCATTTTCACAACCTGAAGAGCAATCTATTGTAGAAAATACAGTAATCTTTGAGTTTGAAGAAGGAATGGATACCAGTAGTGGTCTCTCAAAATATATTGAAAAAAATAAATTAGGATTGCTTTGTGTAAAAAGAGAAGCCAAACAAACACTGAGTAAATCAATTGGTTTTGATACTAAAATTCAACAAACTATAAATAAAACAAATGTGCCAGTTCTTATACTGGATAACTAAAAATGCTGATGATGAGAGGAAATACTAAATAGAGGTAACACCCCTATGCCAGATTTGGATCCGGATATTACCAGAATAAGAATAACCGATCATCAAAATATTAAAAGTAAGCTGTCTGAAAAGTGATTTTTAGACAGCTTTTTTTATTTATAGATTGTCAATAGAAATGAATGTATGTTTAAAGATTAATAATGAGGCAAAATCGCAATAAAACGATCTAATATATTTCTATTAGTAGATCATTATAAAAACATGTGCACAATCTAATATAAACATATCATAATTTGTTTTTTCCTTTAAGCAATAATAGATAGTTTTGCTTAGAATCATTTTTGATAAGAACATATGGCTTTAAACACACAAAAAATACCTGTAACGATTATTACAGGGTTTCTGGGATCTGGAAAAACGACTTTGATACATCAAATTGCTAAAAATGCAAATGGTAGACGATTAGCAATAATTGTTAACGAATTTGGAGAATTAGGAATGGATGGAGAAATTCTAAAAGGTAACGACTGTGGGTGTGAAGAAGAAAATATATTAGAATTGAGTAATGGATGCCTTTGTTGTACAGTACAGGAAGAGTTTTTGCCCACCATGCTTCAATTGATGGAACGTAAACAGGATATTGATCATATTATTATCGAAACTTCGGGATTAGCATTGCCTAAACCGTTATTAAAAGCGTTTAACTGGCCTGATTTGAAACCACAAATCACTGTAGATGCTGTAATTACTGTTGTCGATTGTGTAGGACAGGCCACAGGTGAAATTTGTGACCGTGATAAAGTACAATCTCAGCGATTAGACGATGAAAACCTGGATCACGAATCTTCTATCGAAGAGTTATTCGAAGATCAACTTTCTTGTGCAGATTTGATTATAATGACCAAATCAGATTTAATCAATACAGAAGAATATAATCAAGTGAGAGATATTATCCAGAATCGTGTTGGCAACAACATCAAGTTGATTTCTGCAGTAAAAGGTAATATTCCTGCCGATGTACTATTAGGAATTGATGCTAAAGCCGAAGATCATGTAGATGACAAACATTCTCATCACGAAGAACACCACCACCATGATCATGATGAACATGGTCATCACCATCATGACCACGATCATGATGATTCAATCAATTCTATTGTAATAGAAATTAAAGTACCTCATACTCCAGAAACGTTAATCAAAAATTTAAAAACACTAGTAGCAGAATACCATATTTACAGGATTAAAGGAATTATCCATGTGCCTGGTAAACCAATGCGTATGATTGTTCAGGGAGTGGCAGATCGATTTGAAAACTATTTTGATAGAAAGTGGATTGATGGAGAAATCAAGGCTACTCGATTAGTAATTATTGGTGAAGAACTTGAAGAGCAAAAGATTCAGGAGGTATTAGAAGAAAAATTGCTGGTAGGAGAAGGAGTATAACCATTCATTGACATAATTTCAGTATTAATTTAAAATTTTTAATCCCTTGAAAATATACACACGTAAAGGAGATACAGGTAAAACTGGAGTCTTTGGAGGAAAAAGAGAATTTAAAGATTCTGCACGTATAGAATGTAATGGAGCTTTGGACGAGGCGAATTCTACTATTGGATTGCTACGTGCAAAGTTAGGTAATGACCACGAGTGGCAGCCAAATCTTCATAAAATTCAAAAAGATCTTATGGATATGATGTCACACCTCGCAAGACCATCAGATTCTAAAAAAGAAAACCCTAATCCCAAACCCAAAGACGGAGCAGATTTTTGTGAACAATGGATGGATGAGATGGAAGCCAATATTAGTTCTCCATCTGACTATTTTTTATTACCAGGAGGGAATGAAATTTCAGCACTATGTCATGTGTGTAGAACACAAATAAGAAGAGGTGAACGTAGATTGGTTACCTTAATGCATGAAGATCCTAAATCTGTAGAAGAATATGTAGTTGCCTATATTAATAGATTATCAGATTTATTCTTCACCATGGCCAGAGCAGAAATGGATAAAGCCGGAGTAGCAGAAGAAAAATGGCAATTGTTTTTGTATAAAAGAAAAAAGAAAAGAACATAACGATTTTGCATACAATTTATGGAATAGCTTTAGGACCTGGAGATCCAGAACTTCTTACACTTAAAGCGTTACGAATACTAAAAGAAGTCGATCTTATCTTTTATCCGGGATCTATTACCAAAGATCAAAAAAAGAGCTTTGTATATCCGATATTACAATATCATGGATTAGAGCATAAAGAGCTAAAAGGGTTTTTCCTAAATATGTCATACGATCGCCAAGAGGCTTCAGAAACATATGCAGCAACGGTAAAAGACATAGAAAAAGCTTATCAGGCAGGAAAAAAAATAGCGATTGTATGTGAAGGAGATATTAGCTTATATGCTTCTTTTTCGTATATATTAACAGGGCTTCAAGAATTGCAATTACCAGTGTCTTTGGTGCCGGGAATCAATTCTTTTTCGCTGGGAGCATCGCAACACCAAATACCATTAAGTTTGCTTAATGATAAAATTGCAATTGTTCCAAGAGTAAAAAATATCGCAGAAATCTCTAAATACTTTTTAGAATTTGATACCGTGATATTAATGAAAATACGCTCTGGTTGGAATGATTTTCACTCAGAATTAGTACAGAAAGATTGGAAATGTTATTATTGTGAACGTTTAGGAACCAATCAAGAATATATAACAACAGATTTAACCACTCTGACCAATAGAGAAATTCCATATTTCTCTTTATTAATTATCAAACAATGATCAAAGTTGTAGGACTAGGTCCCGGGCATTCAGATTATATCATTCCAATGGCTACACAGGCAATTTCAGAAGCCTCAGTAATCATAGGATATCACTATTATTTTCAATTTATTCAACATCTAGTGCGTCCTGATGCTTTATGTATTGGTAAAGAATTAAGTGAAGAAGAAAAAAGAGCAGAAATCGCAATACAACATGCTTTAGAAGGGGAACAGGTTGTCGTTATTGGTTCTGGTGATGCTAGTGTATATGCAATGGCATCTATAGTATATCAAAAAGTTGCAGAGCAAAAATTAGATATTCCTGTAGAGACTGTACCAGGCATTTCTGCCTTTGTTACAGCAGGAAGTAAATTAGGAGCTATATTAGGTCATGATTTCTGTTGTATTTCTTTATCTGATTTAATGACTCCATGGACCACAATAGAGAAGCGCATCCATGCTGCGGCAATGGGAGATTTTGTAACAGGGCTGTATAATCCTAAAAGTAAAAAACGGTATTGGCAATTGGGAGCGTTAAAAACTATTTACCTGAAGTATAGACCCAAAACTACACCTGTAGCGATATGCAAACAATTAGGAAGAACAGAAGAAGAGATTAAAATTACCACTTTGGCACAGTTAGATGTCGATGAGGTAGATATGTTTTGTGTGGTGCTAATAGGAAATAGTCAGACCTTTAGATATAAAGATCATCTAATCACACCAAGAGGGTATTTGAATAGAAAACCTGAAACCGGTGAAGAAATACAACAAGCCAGCTTTAAAGAAATATTAGATGATATCCCATCAAATACATTAGCAAACGATACTTTATGGGCAGCAATACGATGTATACATACCTCTGGTGATTTTGAATATATAAACTATCTGGAGACTTCTAAGCATGCGATTGCTACCTGGCATGATTATCTTAAAAATGGAGGTACAATCGTTACCGATGTAACTATGGTGGCTGCAGGTATTACAAAAGCATATACTGCCAAATATGGTAACCAAGTAGTTTGTTTATTAAACGATAAGGAATCTCTTCAACTTGCAGAAAAAGAAGGGTTAACGCGAACACAGGCGGGAATAAAACTCGCTGCAAAAAAATATCCCAACGCATTATTTGTTATCGGAAATGCACCTACGGCATTAATTGAGATTGCAGATCAGATTCAAGAAGGAATATTATCTCCTACAGGAGTTATTGGAGCGCCAGTAGGATTTATCAATGTAATAGAATCCAAAGAACGACTAAAAACAATATCCCATATTCCGTATGCATTAATTACCAAAAAGCGAGGAGGTAGTAATTTTGCAGCGGCCATTGTTAATGCAGCATTTACGCTAGAAGAAGCTAAATTATAGAATATATGAAAGAGCATCCACAACGTATATTTAACGATAAAGAACAAGCATTGCTTGAAGAGATCATGATCCACCGTAGAGATGTTCGAGGGAATCACTTTTTAGATACTCCTATATCTCAAGAGTCAATTAATAAGATTATAGAAGCGGCATTAGCTGCTCCTTCGGTAGGGTTTTCACAGCCTTGGGAATTTGTATTGATCCGGGACCAAAAAACAAAGCAAGCGGTAAAAGAAACTTTTTCTGAAGAAACGGCACGTGCTGCAATGCAGTTTACAGACGAAAAACAAAAAGAATATATCAAGCTTAAACTAGAAGGGATTTTAGAATCTCCTTTAAATATGGCCGTATTTTATAAACCTGCAGAAGGTCCTGTTTTGGGTCAAACAAGTATGCCTAATATGGGAAAATACAGTGTAGTTTGTGCGATACAAAATATGTGGCTTATGGCACGGTCCTTAAATATAGGAATGGGATGGGTGAGTATTTTGGATCCTGAAAAAGTAAAACAAGTACTTGAGGCTCCAGAACAAAACCAATTGATAGGGTATTTATGCTTTGGGTATACAGACATGTTTTACAACCAACCCGAATTAGAATTAAAAAAATGGGATCGTAAAAAATTTCAAAAAGAGGTGGTGATTGAAGAAAAATATAAATAATCTGGTATGCTACTATTTTTCACTTTTAACAAAATAAATTGCTTTGGTTAAGGTTTGTGATTTTTATTACACAAAAATTGCTGTAACCAAATTGTAAAGTAATAGTTTAGTAATGATATTCTATTGTAAAGCTTTATTTTTTCTCTTTTCTTTTTATCCTTCGTCTATTTTTTCTTCTGATGAATTTAATCCCTAATCCAGTTGCCGAAAAACTAAGTACTGCACCTCCTGTTAATAAAATAAAAAGAACGATATCCCATAAGGGCCTGTTCCATGCTAGAAATGAGAAATCTAAACTATGTAAGCCGTTATAAATCCAACGTTGAATTTTGTTTTTTGTAGCACATTTATATACTACCCTAGTTGTTTTTGGGTTGATATAATAGGTTATATTTTTAGTGGTTTTAATTCTAATTATGGGTAAATCTTTATCATTATGTCGACTATAGTAATAATTGTCATATTCTTTTAAGAGAATACTTTCTTTCACTTCATTTTTGGAAGAAAAAGAATTTACAACTTTTTGATAGCTATCTATACTTAAAGAAGAGTTAGTGTTATATAAACTATATAAAGAACTTGAATTTTGAAAAAAAACTCGACCATAAACATTATTTTGAAAAAAATTAAAACTTATTTCTTTAAATTTCTTTTGCTTTAGCTGATTTAAAAAACCACTCCAACTATCTTCATTATAATGATTTATAGTATGTTTTTGGATTTGCCATTTTAGAACTTCTTCTTTTTGTAATTGTGTACTGGGAGTCCAATCAAAAGGTGTCATACTCATCCATCCGCTAAAAATCCAGGTACATACAAATATCCCAAAAACCAATCCAAAATAATAATGATAATTGTACCATTTGTTTTTGAATCTTTTAAATTTAGCCTTTGGTTTCTTTTTGTATCTCACCAATCCCGTTATTATGCCTGTAATTACCATGATGAACCCTAATGCAGCTAACCATGATACCAGTTGTGCCCATAAAGTATTATGAATTCTAATATCCTTAAAATAAATCCAATGAGGAATAGCTCCCAACCACGACCAAAATCTTTCAGAACTGGTATTTATAGCAAGTAGCTCTCCCGTTACTGATGAGATATAAACCAACGTATTGTTTTCATCCTCAAATTCAATTTTGAAAATAGGCATATGAGGTATATACTTTGTTCTTGGAATCCACTGGTCTAACTCTGTTAATGCTTGGATAGTAGAACTAGCCGTTATTCTTGTATTTTTTATTGCAATTTTTAGTGCTCTCTCTTTTGTTAAGGTCACTTTTTGACCAGTATCTGCATATTTGGAAAAAAGTTTTCCCTGACCTGTAATCAAATGAAAAACAGGTCTATCGAGAATATAGTTCAGTCTAAGTTGGGATATCTCGCGAATAGTATCGTTTTTAAAAACGGTTTTAGGAGATAATACCTCGGTATTTACTGAATTAGAAAGCATTTCTATTCTTTCAGTTTGATTTAAATGTGGAAAACTTTGATACATCATAACAAAGCCTGATAAAAACCAAATTAAGAATAATACACAAAAAAAGGTGCCAAGCCAATGATGTAAAGAAATAATCTTTTTCATCTGTTTTTATAATATTTCAGAGTATGTAATTGTAGATTTTATTAAAGTAATGGAAAATGCATCGATAGTTAGATTACATCGATACATTCTCCGTTTAAATTTGTTTAAAACTTATATGCCAAACTTAATTTGTAGTTTCTTCCCTGGCCAGGAAAAAACTGATTTGAATAGATCGCGTCGGTAAAATAAAGTGTATCAGCTATATTATTTATGTTTAATCCTATTCTAACTTTTTTCGCTTGATAATAAAGGGATCCATCTATAGTAGTATACGAAGGTAATGTGTATGTGTTACTCGAATTGGTATAGTTTTTACCAACGTAATTTAGTCCTAAACCGATTCCCAAACCGTGTAAATACCCTTTTTGAAATTCATAATTTCCCCAAAAATTAATAGAATTTTTAGGGGCATATGGTAACCTGTTTCCTGCAGGTACAGTTTGTAGCGTTTTGTTATAATCTCTAATTTTGGCATCTACAAAAGCATATCCTGCCTTAATATAAAATCCTTCAAAAGGTTTTGATTCAATATCTAATTCTATGCCTTTAGAATCTGCAGAACCTATTTGCTGGTAATCGTCGACATTTGTTTTCTCTACGATATTATTTTTTAACATATAATAAGCCGAAAGTGTAGCAGTAAACAGCTCATTTTTTTGAAACTTGATTCCTAATTCATTTTGAAAACCTGTTTCAGGGTCAAATACTTTTCCATTCGGAGTTACTCTTCTAGATGGTTTAAAATAGTTTGAATATGAAGCAAAAATGCTAATCATATCTTTAACTGGTTGGTAAACAATACCAGCGCGATATGAGAATGAAGATGAAGGAATTTTTGTACGAACTCCAGAAGTAATTAAGGCCCTGTTATTATTAATAATATCTCTATAATAAGTTCCGGTAAATGTATCATAACGTAGTCCTATTAGTGCTTTAAATTTATCTGAAAATTTAATCCAATCTTGCAAATAAAACGCGTATACTACCTCCTTTTTTATATCAACTTTATTATCTATTGTCTCAATGTGTCCTTGGTTTAAAGTAGGGTTTTGAACAGAAATAGTTGTAAAAGTTCCAGGGCCAATTACTTCTCCTCTAAAAGTCTTACGATCTAAAATACTGATAGAATTCCCTAGTAATGCCTTATGTTCTATAGTACTTGTTTTGAATGTATAGCTTAAATCTAATTGATTTTGCAAAGTTTTGGTTTGATGATTAAAATAAAACGGGAAAGCTCTGGTGATAGAATCTTTAGTTGGATTTAACTCTAGAAATTCTGTAGAAAGGTAATCTATATCATCATTCGAATACGATAAGAGATTAGATAACTTTAAATTAGGATCAAAATCATGTGAGTATTTTATTTGATAATCAAGGCGCTTGTGTTTTAGATAATCCTGAGGGTCGTTGTACCTGGTCTCCGGATCCATTCCAGAAATAATAGAGCTATCTTCATCTACAGGAATACCCGTGTCTGTATCATATACATCTTTATTGGTCTGAAAGTAGAAAGCTAACTTGTCATTTGCAGAAGGGGTATAATCTAACATTAAGGATCCGTTATTAGTCGCTATGCCATAATCTCTCCACCCTTGGGTACGTGTCATTCCTATATCTACTCTATAGCGTAATTTATCCGAAACTGGACCACTAACACCGCCTTCAGTATTATAAGTGTCATAACTACCATAAGTAGCTTTAAAATTGGCTTTTTGGTTGTGTGTAGGTTTTTTACGGACTATATTTATAATTCCTCCTAATGCCGAATGACCATATAGAACCCCTGCCGGGCCTTTGAGTACCTCTATTCTTTCTACATTTACCAGATTCGTAGAAGGTGCACTTGTAGATATGTTGTGCCTTTCATCTCTAACACCATCAACTAACATAACAAAATTATTAAATCCCCTAATTCTAAAAGTTTGGAAACCTCCATACCTGTTTATAGGCCTTACACCGGTAACACTTTTAACTGCATCTCCGATATCAGAAACATTACGTTGTTGCATAATTTCTCCATTAATACTATTTGTGGTTACAGGAATGTCTATATTTTTGATTCCTAATTTGTTAACACTTAGTATTTTCTTATTGGTTTTATTGTTTCCTCCATTAATAAACACTTCTTCTAATCCAGTAATGTTTTTTTTAAGTGTTACATCCAAAATGAGAGATTCCCTATCCACAATAATATTTTTAATAGTTTGTTGATAGCTAATGGCAGAGAACAAAATATTATAATTTCCTTTTTCTAATGAGATCGAATATTTTCCTTTTTCATCTGTAATTGTTTCGTGATTTGTCTGTTGTATAAAAACAGAAACATTAGAAATTCCTTTTCCGGAAGTTTGACTTTTTACAGTTCCAGTAATTGTAATGTTTGATTGTGCATAGGTAATGAAACCCCATAACAATAAGACACTGCATAATACTAATTTTTTCATTTTTTAAATTGAGATTAAGCAGGGAAAAATGCAGAAATAAATAAAGACTACCATTATAGGTTAAAGGCAGTTATTATTATTTTCACTCTTTACCCGAGAGTTAATAATTATTTGGATTTTATGGCAGGTCTCCTGACTTAATTCGGTAAATACCTCCTTCCCATAGCCTTTGCTACAGTGGTTTTATGGTACTACTTTTTTGTGAATCTTACAGTTGCGGGAACAGTTTTGGATTCTCACCAAATTCCCTTTTAATTTTCACCATAGGTGAAAAACCATTTATCGGGCGCAAATATAGTTTTTTTGCTGTTGGATTAAGTTGAAAGGTTGTTTTTTCATTTAAAATAACTGAATATATTTTGCTTTAACACTAAACAATTGTAAATGATAGAAAGAATGGAGCTTTAGAGAGAAGTGATAAATGTTTTCATTTCTATATACTTTAACTTTGTAGCTTTGTTAATACTATCAGAACATATATAATATCAAAAACACTATGACCTTCCATATTATAGGTATCGGAAATAAAACCCCGGATTTCACAACAGAACAACAACAAAGTATTCTGGATACCCTTATTTTTAGTGGAGGAAAACGTCATTATGAATTAGTTAAAGACTACCTTCCAGAAAATCATGAATGGATAACTATTCAATCTCCGATGTCTCAAGTATTCGAGGCATATGAAAAAGCAACAGTACCAATTATTGTTTTTGCTTCTGGCAATCCGCTGTTTTATGGGTTTTCGAATACATTAAAAAATAAATATCCTGATGCAGAAATTATAACAGCACCCTATTTTAGTTCAATTCAATTATTGGCTAATGCCATGAATTTGAACAGTAATCACTTACAAACTATAAGTGTACACGGAAGAAGCTGGAAAGCATTAGATGCTATCTTAATCCAACAAAAAGAAAGTATCGGGGTACTTACAGATGCAGAAAAAAAACCAGCTATCATTGCAAAAAGACTTTTGGAGTATGGATATGATAATTATGTCATGCTAGTAGGAGAGGATATAGAAGGAGAACAGGAAAAGTTTCAGGAACTAGCGTTACAAAAAGCTTCAATAATGAAGTTTCACTCACTGAATTGTGTTATACTTAAAAAAACAAGACATCGCCACATTGATTTTGGGATAAAGGATGCTGATTTTAAAGGTTTGCCAGGAAGACCTAAGATGATTACCAAAATGCCTGTTCGATTAACAACTCTACATTACTTAAATGTTCTTAATATTGATACATTATGGGATATTGGTTTTTGTACCGGATCTGTTAGTGTCGAGGCTAAATTAAAAAATAGGGATTTAGATATTATTGCTTTTGAAAAGAGACCAGAGTGTAAAGTTATTTTAGAAGAAAACCAAAAACGCTTTGGAGTTCCTGGGATTCAAATTGTAATGGGAGATTTTTTTGAGCAGGATCTTACTCAATTTGTAAAGCCTGAAGCAATTTTTATTGGAGGTCATGGAGGTAGATTAGAAGAACTTTTTCTAAAGATAACTCCGGTTTTAAAACTTGAAACCTGTATAGTAATTAATGCTGTAAAAGAAAGTTCGGTACAAGCTTTTAAATCGGGCTGCGACAAAATAGGGTATACTATCATAGAAGAATCCGTACTATCACTTGATGAATACAATCCAATTACGTTACTTAAAGCAATAAAATTAAGGCCTAAAACCAAATAGAAATTTAATTTTTTATACAGTATCTGGTTTGCTCGTTTTTAATAAAATTCACGGTTTCCAGTGTGTTCTTCACTTCATATAGTGTATACTTTTGTGCCTAAGTATTAGGAAAAGAACATGATTATGAAAAAAAATAAACTACTTAGTTTACTAATGATAGGTGTTGCTGTTCTATATTCTTATAGAAAGGATGTTGATATGTCCAAATTTGACATCAAAAAGATAGAAATAGAGGTAGAAGAAACCAACAGCGTTATAAGTACTATTTCTTCTGAAAAATTCCTTACCAATAATCTTATTTTAGAAGATCTAGATACAAAGAACATTCCATTACAGAATGTTGAAATTATTATTGATGAAGCAACAAAAACTAACGATGATAATAGGTGTGTCACTTACGACAACATTTTATTGAATGAAAGTTATTGCCCAGGATCAAACACAGAAGACTTGATCGAATCACTCACAAATACCCGCATAACACCATTTCTCATATTGGATTATCGTTATAGACTCTAGAATCATTAACGTTTGGTTGTAAAGCCTGTTATATAAGAGTGTAAATAACAGGAAGTTTGTTTCAAGCTCTATAATAGATCTTGAAAATAATTCATTTTAAACAAAATCTGTCCCATATATGATCAATTTATGTAGGTTTGCCAAATGAAACGAGCATTAAAAATTTAAACGTGTGAAAATAACTTCACTTGTAACTGGCGGAGCAGGATTTATAGGTTCGCATGTGGTCAATCATTTACTAAAACAAAATCACCAGGTTATAGTTTTAGATGATCTTTCTGGAGGAGATAAAGAGAATATAAACTCGGCCGCACTATTTTATGAAGGGTCGATACTAGACGTTACCTTAATACATACTCTTTTTGACGAGTATAAGTTCACTTATGTTTATCATTTGGCTGCCTATGCGGCAGAAGGGTTAAGTCATTTTATTAGAAATTTCAATTATCAGAATAATCTGATCGGTAGTGTTAATCTGATTAATGCATCGGTAGCTCATGAGGTAAAATGTTTTGTTTTCACCTCTTCTATTGCAGTCTATGGAACAAATACATTGCCATTGGTAGAAACACAATTTCCGCAACCAGAAGATCCGTACGGAATAGCAAAGTATGCCGTAGAATTAGATTTAATAAATGCACATAAGATGTTTGGTATGGATTATATCATTTTTAGGCCTCATAATGTATACGGAAGACATCAAAATATAGGAGATAAGTATCGTAATGTTGTAGGGATATTTATGAATCAGATTCTAGAAAATAAACCGTTAACTATTTTTGGAGATGGTAAGCAAACCAGAGCTTTTACATATATTGATGATATTGCACCTTATATTGCTAATTCGGTAACAGTACCCGAAGCATATAATACAGTTTTTAATATAGGAAGTGATACAGTTTACTCTGTAAAAGAACTGGCAATAGCAGTTAGTAATGCAATGCAATCAGAACTGAATATAGAGCAATTAGAAAAACGGGAAGAAGTGACTCATGCCTATGCTAATCATTCAAAATTTGATACTGTTTTTAACCCCAAAAAACATATAGATTTAGAGAAAGGGCTTTTAGAAATGGCCAAATGGGTAAAAACTCATGGGGCGCGTTCTAGTAAAGAATTCCAAAACATTGAAATAACAAAAAAGCTACCGAGTTCCTGGAGAAAACCTTTAAAGCAATGACAGATCAACCACTAGTTACTATTATAATGGCCGTTAAAGATACGGCTTCCTATTTGAGGGATTGCTTAGATTCTATTTTGGCACAAACGTATCAAAATTGGGAACTTATTGCGGTAAATGATCACTCATCTGATGATAGTCCGAAAATTTTGCAGGAATATGCTGAAAAAGACTCCAGAATTCGATTTTTTAATAGTGATAGACCTAAATTAATCCCAACACTACAAGTAGGATATGCAGAAACCAGAGGAACGTTGATTAACAGAATGGATTCTGATGATAAAATGCCAGCGTATAAAATAGAAGTACTTGTAGAAGAATGGAGTAAACACGGAAAAGGAACTGTGATTGCAGGAGGAACTGAGCATTTTGTTGACGAGGGAGTTGTAGGTGATGGGTTTCTTAAATATGAAAAATGGCTTAATGAAGTTGCTAGAACAAGTACTCATTATCAAGAGATTTATAGAGAATGTGTGATCCCATCTCATTGTTGGTTACTACACAAAGAGGATTTTGATGCGGCAGGAGCTTTTGATCCGATTATATATCCAGAAGATTACGACCTCTGTTTTCGATTTTACAGACTGGGTTTAACAGTTGTTGGGATTGATAAAATTCTACATCACTGGAGAGACCGATCTAATAGGATTTCACGTACCTGGGACGAATACAAAGACAATCGATATTTTGATCTTAAGCTACGCTTTTTCTATGAATTGGATAGAGATAAAACACGACCTTTGGTACTATGGGGCGCAGGAAAAAACGGAAAAGATATGGCCAAGCTCTTGCAATCTTATAACGATAAATTTCATTGGGTATGTGATAATGAGAGAAAAATAGGAAAGGATATTTATGAGGTACGATTAGAGCATTATGATGATATTAAAACACTCGAGGATACACAAATCATTATTGTAGTCGCATCTCCAACAGGGAAAAAAGAAATAGAAGAATTACTCCTCTTATGGAATAAAAAGCCTGTTGTTGATTTTTGGTTTTTTGCATAACAGATATGCATAATCTTAATAAACATTTTTTAAGACGTTAATAACCTAATATCTTTGCGTTGTAGGAGAATTTAATAGCTTTTTCAAAAAAAACACATGTCAGAACACACTATAAAAGTTGCAATACTCTGTTTTACAGATCAGGGATTGTCTATTGCTAAAACCTTGCAAAAAGAATTTTACCGCTCTAAGTTGTTTACAACAAGAACAGTAGAAGTTAGTAAAGATATAAAACAAATCAATTCGGTAACAGAGTTGATAGAAGATTCCTTTCATAACTATGATGCATGGGTTTTTGTAGGTGCATTAGGGATTTGTGTGCGTAGTATCGCCCCACATATCAAGGATAAAGCAAGTGATCCTGCTGTGATTAATGTTGATGATCAGGGAAAATTTGTACAAGCTGTACTTAGCGGTCATATTGGTAAAGCCAATACACTCACAGCCCAAATTAGTAGAATTCTTAATGCTCAAGCCGTATTATCTACATCTAGTGATTTACAAAACCTATGGGCACTGGATACGTTGGCAGAAACCTATGGATGGAAAATGAAAAGCTCTATTCCTATAAATAAGATCATATCATTGTTTGTAAACAGGAAGTCTACCGCATTAATTCTAAAAGTTAAGAATAAAGGAGTTCAATATTTGGAGAAAACCTGTCCGGATTTTGTAGATGTTTATTATGATCAGAAAGATTTTGAACATAGCGACTATGAATTAATACTATATGTGGGTTATGAACTTATGGCTACAGAGACTCCTGTTCTTTCTTTCTACCCTCCTTGTGTGGCATTAGGTAGTGGATGTGCAAAAGATATAGAGTCTCAACTCCTAATGAAAGGATTAGAGTCTGCATTACAAGAACAACATATCGCGATAGAAAGTATCTACGCTATAGGATCTGCAACTATTAAGAATGAGGAACAGGCATATCTTGATTTTGCAGCGTATTATAATATTCTTTTTATTACCTATACCGGTGAAGAACTTAATACCATTACAGTTGCCAACCCTTCAGAAGTTGTAAAGAAGAAAGTAGGTGTTTATGGCGTTTCTGAAGCCGCTGCGGCATTAATAGCAGGTCAATCAACATGGTTGGTCGAAAAAACAAAAGCACTCACATCATCTGGTAAGAAATTTACCTATGCATTAAGTTTGTCGGCCAAATATGAGCGCAAAGCAAGTATTGCAATTGTAGGTGCAGGATCGGGAGATCCAGAACTATTAACCTTAAAAGGGCAGTACATTTTGGAAAATGCTGACTGTATTTTATATGCAGGGAGTTTGGTGCCAGAAGCTTTGACACATATGGCAAAAGAAGGCGCATTAGTGCGTAATTCTGCATCGATGACCTTAGAAGAGCAAATAATGATTATTGATCAATATTATGAACAAGGAAAATCTATTGTGCGCTTACATTCTGGAGATCCTTCTATATATGGAGCAATACAGGAGCAGATGACTATTTTTGATGAAAAAGGATACGACTATTATATCGTTCCGGGAATTTCCTCATTTCAGGCGGCAGCTGCATATCTCAAATCAGAATTTACTATTCCCGAAGTAGCACAGACTATTATTCTTACCCGGGGAGAAGGAAATACACCAATGCCAGAACACGAAAAAATTGCAGATATGGCAAAATTAAGAACTACCATGTGTATTTTCTTAAGTGTAGGCATCGCTAAAAAAATACAAGCACAACTTCTAGAACATTATCCAGAAAATACACCATTGGCGGTACTATATCGTGTGAGTTGGGAAGATGAAGAAGTATGGACAGGTACCCTCTCAGAACTAACTACTATCATCAAAAAAAATAAGCTAACTCGTACGGTGCTTATTGTAGTTGGCGAAGCTGTAGGCGCTCGTAAAAACAGATCGTGGTTATATGATGATAAATGGCACCATATCTTTAGAAAAAAAGAAAAAGAAATTCAATCTTCATGATACTCGTTTTTGGAGGCACTACGGAAGGAAAAAAAGTTGCCAAAATATTGGATGAACTAGAATATCCGTATTACTATTCAACCAAAACAAAAGTGGATTATGAAGGGAAAGGAATTTCTATAAATGGAGTAATGACAACTTCTCTCTTAGAGAATTTTTGCAAGAAACATGAGATTACACATATTATTAATGCTTCTCATCCTTTTGCGGTGCAATTGCATCAAATGATTGCAGATATTTCGATGGCATTGCCTTTAATACGTTTTCAAAGACAGTTTTCTCCAAGAATACTAGATCAAAACGTATCTTATGTAGATAGCTTTGAAGAAGCGATACGCTATTTTAACAAAAATAAGTATAGTTCATTACTGGCACTTTCGGGAGTGCAAACTATTGCTAAATTACGAACCTACTGGAAGAATCACCTTACCTGGTTTCGTATTTTGGATCGGGATAGCTCTAGAGCGATTGCCGATGAGGCTGGATTTCCAAAAACAAAATTATTATTTGGATATCCACAGTCCAAGACCGCCGAAATGGAGTTGTTTACCAAACTATCTCCAGACATAATTTTTACTAAAGAAAGTGGAGGTAATGGAAAACTGGAAGAAAAAATAGCTGCGGCTCAAGCTTTACATATCCCGATAGTGATTCTTAAAAAACCAAAAATTTCTAATCGATATCTTTGTATAGATACTAAAGCAGCGTTAATTGAAATGATTACTAATGAGTAGCCAAGCCAATAGACCTCATAGGTCTCTAAGACCTGTGAGGTCTGCGCCTTCATCGAAAATGCAGTTTTATTAAATTTATTAAGTAAAAATATTGAGCGAACTACAAGACATACCAGATAGGCCTTTACGAAGAGGATATACCACAGGAGCTTGTGCCACTGCTTGTGTTAAAGCCGCGTTATGGAGTTTGGTTACCCAACAGGAGATTACCGAAACACAAGTGCAATTACCTATAGGTGAAATCGCTACATTTCGAGTTCAATCCAATACGTTAACACAAAAGGAGGCTGCATATTCGACAATAAAAGATGCAGGTGATGATCCTGATGTAACTCATAATGCAGAGATCATGGCTACTGTATCTCTTAATAATACAGGAGATATTCTTTTTAAAAGAGGAAAAGGAGTGGGGTTAATTACTTTACCAGGCTTAGAAATACCTGTAGGAGAGCCCGCCATTAATCCAGTCCCCAGGGATATGATGCGTATCGTTTGTAAAAAGATAATATCAGATTATCAGCTCGAGAGATACGGAGTAACCATTACAATATCGGTGAAAAACGGAGAAGAACTTGCTAAAAAAACATTGAATAGTCGCTTAGGGATATTACATGGAATTTCAATATTAGGAACCACGGGTATTGTTACTCCGTTTTCTGCGGCATCTTATATTGCTAGTATTCAACAAGGGATTGATGTTGCTGTTGCAAATGGTATGACAGAATTATTAATAAACTCTGGAGCACGTAGTGAGAAGATGTTGAGGTCTATATTTCCTAACATTTCAGAAGTATCTTGTATACATTACGGAAACTGGATACAGGAAACTTTTGAAAAAATTGATCAATCTCCCCAGATTACCAAGGTGTCTATGGGGATTATGCTAGGAAAAGCAGCAAAATTAGCACAAGGCAGAACGAATACACATAGCGGAAAAGCAACATGGGACAAAGATTTTATATATCAGCTGGCTATATCAGCAGGATATCCAGAGGAAATTGCTAACAAAGTTTTAGCATTAAATATGGCAGGACGTCTTCGGGAAATTTTTACTTTTACAGCCCAAGAAAATTTTTATCAAAAATTAATAGAAGAATGCCATTATCATTGTCAGAAAATAGCACCAAATGTAACAATTGCTATGTATTTGATTAATAACGATGGAACTCACATATCATACACTATATGAACATTATGAACCTCGTCCGCCCTCTGATCGCAGGGGTTTTACATTCTTTTGAACCAGATCACATGTCTGCGGTATCCGTATTGGCAGCAGAAAATGCTATTCAGAAAAAGAAAGTATCTTTTAAGACTGTGTTTACTGCATCTCAATGGGCATTAGGGCATTCTGTGACTTTGTTAATGTTTGGAGGGATTGCTTTAGCATTTAAAGCTGCCCTACTTACATTTGTAGAGAGTATCTCTTTTTGGGCAGAATTTTCTGTTGGTCCGATTATGATTTGGCTTGGCGTAATGGCTATTCGAAGAAATCATAAGATTAATGAGATGATGGCAGATCATAAAAAAATAGAAGCGCATGAGCATGCAGCTAATAATCCTATTCATCTTCATGGAAAAAGAGGCGAAGAAATTGCTATGAATCCTATTAACAGGTCGTTTTGGATAGGGATGTTACATGGGTTGGCAGGTACAGGAGGTGCCCTTACTTCTGCATTAATTATTAGTGCAGACACAATCTCTGATGCTATCCTGATATTAATAGTAGAATCTATTGGCATTATCTTTTCTATGGCAGTATATAGTTATGTGCTGATCTTTACCATGAGTCGTTTTATAGAGCGTAATATATCTATATTTAAATGGATGAATGGTGTTATTGGTATCATTTCGATAATCGTTGGTTGCATCGTATTACAAAGTGTACTTTTTGAATAATTTTTATGAGGTTTTGTCATTCCGGCCCTTCGACTCACCACAGGATACGTCAAAGACCAGAATCCATTTAATTCCTAAAAAACAATAAGAATGGCATATAATATTGTACTTGTAGAACCAGAAATTCCTATGAATACGGGTAATATAGGTAGACTTAGTTTAGCCTCGGGATCAAATCTACATTTGGTAAAACCATTTGGGTTTGAATTAAGTGATTCGAGATTAAAAAGAGCCGGGTTGGATTATTGGAAACATATCTCGGTACATATGTATGATAGTATAGATGAGTTTTATGCTATACATAAAGGAAAAAACATGGTATACCTATCGAGTCATGCAGAAAAAGACTATTGTTCTATACCTTATGAAGATGATCTATTTTTTGTCTTTGGAAAAGAATCTACTGGTTTGTCAAAAACTATAACAGAAAAATATCCAGATCAACTCTATAAAATCCCAATATACAGTGATAAGGTAAGAAGTTTAAACCTGGCTAATGCTGTGAGTATTGTGGTCTATGAGGGGATAAGAAATATTAAATAAATAGATCTTAGCTACATTATAGAATTCCGTATTTTTACCAATCATACAAAAATACAGATGAAACCAAAATATACCTATCCTTTTACTGCCATCCCCGATCAGGAAGATTTAAAATTATGTTTGTTACTTAATCTGGTAGATCCAAGTATAGGTGGAGTGCTGGCAACAGGAGATAAAGGTACTGCAAAAACCACTATGGTACGAGGACTGAGTCAGTTGATGGGAGAAGATTTTCCGTTTGTTAACTTACCTATTGGTGCTACCGAAGATCGGGTATTAGGGAGCATTAATCTAGAGGCATTGATTAACCAGAAAACTACGATTGTAGATAAGGGGTTATTATCGCAGGCGCATCAAGGGTTTTTGTATATCGATGAGGTAAACCTTCTGAATGATTATCTAATGGATGTATTATTAGACGCTTCTGCAACAGGAGGGTATCACCTAGAGCGTGAAGGAATCTCTCAATGGATGGATAGTCGTTTTTGTCTAGTAGGTACTATGAATCCAGAAGAAGGAGCCCTGCGCCCACAGTTATTAGATCGATTTGGATTAAGTGTTACTATCCAGACTCCCAAAGAAATGAAGACACGTACCAAAATTGCAATGCAACGTCTTAGTTTTGATAGTGATCCGATAGCATTTTATAATCGGTTTCAAGAAGAAGAACAGCAAGTTAAGAATCAGGTGATTTCTGCCAGACGTACACTTAATGATGTAATTATTCCAGAATCGATACAAGAACAGTGTGCTGCATTAACTATAGCTAATCAGGTAGAAGGAATGCGCGCAGATATCTTACTTTTAAAAACAGCAAGAGCGTATGCAGCATTTTATAATGAGAAACAGATAACTACAGAAATGGTGGATAGTATAGCACCTTTTGTATTGCAACACCGTGCAAAAGAATATACGCCTCCAACAGATCAGAATAAAGAAAACCCTTCTGATACAGAAAATCATACTCCCAAGGAAGAAACGGCACCTCAAAACGAGCAAAATAATACAGCATTTCAATTGCCAAAGGCTGTACAACAAGGATTGAAATTTTCGGCTTCAAAGGCAACTAAAAAACAAGAAGTCCTTTTAGATACTCAACAGAAATTATATTCAGTAGCATATCCGGCAGAACGACAACAAGAAATATCGCTACTGAAATCGGTACAACAATATCTAAAGACAGGGAAATTTACAACAGTATATAAACAAGCAACACAGAAAGCAGTAGCACGAATTATATTCCTGGTAGATACCAGTGCTTCTATGGCCCTAGATCAGCAAATGGCATATTTAAAGGGAATCATAGAGAAAACAATTATGTCATATCCTCTACAAAAAATCCAGTATGCTATTGTTGGATTACAGGATACTACAGCCAAAATTATTCAGGAATTTACGTCTAACACACAAGAAATTTCGAATATAAATCACCAATTAAAAACAGGGGGAAAAACAAATTTGGGAGCTGCTTTTTTTAAAGTATATGAGTTATTGCGATCTGTAAATACGCAAACCGTACAATTGTTTGTTTTTACAGACGGAAAAATAAATGCAGGAGCAGAAAACCCATTTCAATATGCGGTTTCTACCTATAAAAAATATCTGGCTAGGATTCAAAAAACTATTGTTATTGATACAGAAACAGGGTTTGTACGATTAGGTAAAGCCAGGCAATTAGCACAACGACTAAAACTGAAGTACACTACAGTTTCTGATTTTTAATGATGTAAATAATTATGTATATAGAAATATACAAGTATAAAAAAGAATGTCACCCTGAGCTTGTCGAAGGACATTTATACAATAATTTGCTTAGACAAGATCAGTATGACAATGAATCGACCAAATTACACCAATTCAAATTTTATAATCTAATCTCTAACAGCGAAACGATCTAAAACCTCAATTCTTTTTAAACTATATGTCCAAAGCATTTTTAATAGCTGCCCCGTGGAGTAATTCGGGAAAAACGACACTTACCCTAGGAATGTCTCGTTGGTATAGTAACCAGGGAAATACTGTGCAAACTTTTAAATGCGGACCCGACTATATTGATACGATTCACCATAGTACTGCGGCTCGAAAACCAGCTGTAAATTTAGATACTGTGATGATGCCCGAGGAGCATGTAAAAACCGTTTTCGAACGGTATAGTGCATCTGCCGATATTAGTATTGTAGAAGGAGTAATGGGCTTGTTTGATGGAGCAGTAAAAGACCAGGGAAGCTCGGCAGCAATAGCTAAATTGTTAGATATTCCGGTGATTCTGGTGGTTAATGCCAGTGCTATGGCATATACGATTGCCCCAATCTTACACGGGTTAAAAACGTTTGACCCCAAAGTTAAGATCGCTGGTGTTATTTTTAATTTTATAAAAACAGAATCACATTATGCTTTCCTTAAAGAAGCATGCGACACTGTTGGTATTCAATCGTTAGGATACATTCCGCCGAATGATGAAATTGCAATTCCCTCACGCCATTTGGGGTTACATATCGATGGTACTTTTGAAAACGGTATCGAAAAAGCAGCATCACATATTGCAGCTCATGTATCATTACCTACACTTTTAGAATGCGCAAAAATAGTTCCTAAAATAGATCAGGAAGCATCAGCTATTATAACTTCTGAAAAAAAATATAAGATAGCTATAGCAAAAGATGAGGCATTTACATTTACCTATCTCCAAAATCTAAAATGGTTAGAAGCTATTGGAGAGCTCATATATTTTAGCCCGATTCATGGTCAGGAACTCCCCGAAGCAGATATGATTTATCTGGCAGGAGGATATCCCGAATTGTATCTTGAAATGTTATCTGATAATATCGCAATGCGAAATCAATTAAAAAAAGCTGCAGATCGAGGAGTAAAAATCTTGGCAGAATGTGGTGGGATGATGTACCTGGGAAATACCATTATTGATGAAAAAGGTAAGGAATATGATATGGTAGGAATATTTCCGTTTAATACCTCTATGCAAAACAAAAAATTATCTTTAGGATATCGAAAAGTAGTGTATAATGGATTAGAAATTTGGGGGCATGAATTTCATTATTCCAAAGTGCTAAATGATGATAGCATACCAATAGTAGGCCAAGTGTTCTCGGCAAGAGAAAAAGAAGTTACCACAAAAATATATCAACATAAAAACGTATACGCCAGCTACATTCATTTGTATTGGGCAGCGTTAGAAGAAGCTGTAGACTTATGCATTTAATCGCAACCATACCCGGAGGGTGGAACCCCAATGATGATGGTATTTTTTATATTGATCAGCAACCGGGAGATATTGTATTTCTGAGCGCAGGAGATACCGAAATTCATACTTTAAATGAGGCGTACAAGGAACTATATAAAACCGAAGGTGACAAGTTGCCTAGTCTACGAATGACTAACCTGGTATATCTCAAACAAGAATTGACTATAGATACCTATCTTGAAGAAGTATTAAGTAAGGCCAAAGTCATTGTTTGTAGTATGCTAGGAGGAATCAGCTATTACAAATACTTAGTTGAGTCCCTGGTGAGTTTACAAGAGCAAACGGGTAATACAATATTGTTTTTACCAGCTCATGAACCTGATTTTGAATTGATGCAATTGTCATCGGTCGATATACAGATTGTACATCAGTGCCGACAATATTTACAGGAAGGAGGAAAAGAAAATGCGATTGGATTAATGAACTATTTGCGGACTCAATTTTTTGATACCAAACTTCTCATTACTCCTGCTATATCTATTTCAGAGGTGTTTTTATATACCAAAACATTAGGAATGACGACCCAAGAGGCTTTAGAAAATACTATGGATATTTCTAAACCTAATGTGGCATTACTAGGATATCGTACTCATTTCTTGTCTGATAATATGGAGCCATTGCATGCGATGAGTACAGCGCTTCAGGAACGAGGAATGAATGCTTTTGTGGTTTTTGCAAGTAACTTGCGAGATCCTAAATTATTAGATCAGGTACAAGCATTAATGACTCATGATGGGAAGCGCGTAGTGCACACCATTATCAATACTACGGGGTTTACGATCAAGCCTATGGATGGTTCAGCGTTTATTTTCGAAAAACTTAAAACTCCTGTCCTGCAAGCCATATTTTCTACAGCGAATAAAGAAGTATGGGAAGAAGGGCTCTTTGGTTTACCACCTACAGATATTGCTATGAATATTGCCTTGCCCGAAATTGATGGGCGGATTATCGGTCGAGCGGTTTCGTTTAAAAAAGAAATTAGTAAAGATACACTTACCGATAGTTCTATTTTAAAATACGAAGCCCATATTCCTGCCTGTGATTTTATGGCAGAATTAGCCCAGCGATGGGCAACATTGCAGTATAAAAAAAATATAGATAAAAAGGTAGCGGTCATTTTACCGAATTACCCTAATAAGGATAGTCGTCTCGCAAATGGAGTAGGCCTCGATACACCCGAAAGTTGCATTGTTTTATTAGATACGCTTAAAGCGGAAGGATATGATGTAGGAGAGCAACTACCAAAAAGTGGTACAGAGTTAATGCATTGGATTACACAGGTAACTACAAATGACGTTACCACCGCGATAACCAGACCACATGTATTAGTTTTTGATCGAGCAGATTTTGATGTATGTTTTTCTGCATTGTCTTCAACACTACAAAATAAAGTAATAACGCAATGGGGGAAACCAGAAGATGATCCGTATTATACCGGTGATGGATTTATAGTGTCTGGATTTTTATTGGGAAATATTTTTGTAAGTATTCAACCATCCCGAGGATACAATCAGGATCCTCAGGCAATCTATCATTCTCCTGATTTACCACCTACTTATCAATATCTGGCCTATTATTTTTGGTTACAACAAAACTACCAGGCAGATGCTGTGATTCATTTAGGAAAACATGGGAATCTGGAGTGGTTGCCTGGGAAAAGTGTTTCACTAGATCCCGAAACTTGTTTCCCTGCAGCTGTTTTTGGGGCATTACCGCATTTTTATCCGTTTATCATTAATGACCCGGGAGAAGGAACACAAGCAAAACGACGTAATCAAGCCGTGATCATAGATCATTTAATTCCGCCGATGACCCGAGCAGAAAGTTACGGTAGTCTAATGAAACTGGAACATCTGGTAGATGAATATTATGAAGCTTCTACCCTAGACCCCAAACGATCGCGAGTATTAGAAAAGGAAATAGCTGATCTGGTTACCCAAACCAAACTCAATGTAGATTTGGGAATCGCTTCAGATGATGTAGATGAGTTATTAGTTAAATTAGATGGGTATTTATGTGAATTAAAAGAAGCACAGATTAGGGATGGACTTCATGTTTTTGGAAAAGCTCCTGTAGATGAACAACTCATAGATTTGTTAATTGCCTTGCATCGCGTACCGGGATATCATCAGGAAGGAATCACACAAGCACTGGCCAAAGATTTGGGAATTACCAAAAATATTCTTGAGGTTGCCTATACAGAATCTATGGAGTTGACTATTGAAGGTGTTTTTTGTAAAACGGCAGGACATGTGATTCAACAATTAGAAAGTATTGCAAAAAGACAACTGGTAGCATATATTGAAAACGATGTTGTAACCGAAGAATATCCTGTATTAAACAAGATGTTACAATATATCAAATCTACAACTTTGGTTGCGGTACAACAGACTACAGATGAACTACGGTATTTGTTAGGTGGCCTTAATGGGTGTTATGTTCCTTCAGGCCCCTCGGGAGCACCAACACGAGGTCGATTGGATTTGTTGCCTACGGGTAGGAATTTTTATTCTGTTGATGTACGTACCATTCCAACCGAAACAGCCTACCGTTTGGGAGAGAAAAGTGCACAACTCATTATTGATCGATATTTACAGGAAAACGGGGATTATCCCGAAACTATTGGGATTTCGGTATGGGGAACCTCTACCATGCGTACAGGAGGAGATGATATTGCACAGGCATTTGCATTAATGGGAGTACGCCCGTTATGGAAAAATGCTAATCGAAGAGTTACTGATTTTGAAGTAATCCCTTTACTAAAGTTAGGAAGACCCAGAGTAGATGTTACATTACGGATCTCAGGGTTTTTTAGAGATGCATTTCCCGATGTGATCAATCTGTTTAATGCAGTGGTTACACGTTTAGCGAATCTGGATGAATCCATAGAAGATAATCCTATCAGAAAACGGTTTTTAGCAGAACAATCACAGTGGCAAGAGCAAGGATTACCACAAGAAGAAGCTTCGAAACGCGCTTTGTATCGTGTGTTTGGCTCTAAACCGGGAGCATATGGAGCAGGGTTGCAAGCCGTAATCGATGAAAAAAACTGGCAAACCCAGGAAGATCTTGCCAAAGTATATATCAATTGGAGTGGATATGCCTACAGTAATTCTAAAAAAGGAGTTTCTGCACATGAATCATTTCAGTATCGATTGCAAGCAATGCAGATCGTAATGCAAAACCAGGATAACAGAGAACATGATATTTTGGATAGTGATGATTATTATCAGTTTCACGGGGGATTGGCCAATGCCGTAAAGACAGTAAAAGGTAATGAAGCCGAAATCTATTTTGGAGATCATTCTCGACCAGAAACCCCTAAGGTAAAAACATTAAAAGAAGAATTGCTAAAAGTATATCGATCACGAGTAATCAATCCCAAATGGATTGCAGGAGTACAACGGCATGGATATAAAGGAGCATTCGAAATGGCAGCCACCTTAGATTATCTGTTTGCTTATGATGCCACGACAAATCTGATCGATGATTTTATGTATGAAGGTATTACAGAAAGCTATTTGTTAACTCCCGAGAATAAAGAATTTATAACCCAAAATAATCCCTGGGCACTAAAAGATATGAGTGAACGTTTGTTGGAAGCCATACAACGAGGGATGTGGGCAAATCCATCTGATGAGGTTAAAAAACAATTAGAGGAACTGTATATGGAAGGTGAAGGATTGGTGGAGTAAGTATAGCTTTGTATAAGCTAACAGGTTAATGTCGTAGATCAGGTAAAAACCAGTAGATTTGTAAATACATATACCTTTTATTCCATTGTTGACAGTAATTAAGAGAATGAAACAAAAAACAGATACAATCAATAAAACCGAATACAAGGAAGTAGTAAATGTTTGGGAATCTTCGGTTAGAGCGACTCATCACTTTTTAAAAGAAGAAGACATCGAATATTTTAAACCTCTAATCTTAGACACATACTTGGATGCAGTTGAATTGCGTTGTATAAGGAACAATAAGAAGAAAATAATTGGTTTTGTCGGTATTGCTGAACAAAACTTAGAAATGCTATTCATTCACCCTGAATATAGAGGAAAAAAAATTGGTAAAACATTATTGGAATATGCAATTGATAACTTAAATGTCACGAAAGTTGATGTGAATGAACAGAATGAACAAGCAGTTGGATTTTACAAACATTTCGGGTTTGAAGTAATAGGGCGCTCTGAATTAGATTCTTCTGGGAAACCTTACCCAGTTTTACATATGGAATTAAAAAGATAAAAACGACTACCAACAATGTTTAAATTAATACAGGTTTTGGCTAAGTACTTAACCAAAAGGTTACTATTTTTAATTTCCTTACTAACCATAACTGAGACATTATGTTTCACCTAAGAAAAACAAACAGTTAATGAACTATCAAACTTTTCAGCCTCATCCAGATTTAGAATCGTTAATTAGTTGTTATTGGACTTTGGAAGTTCCTGTAACAGAGGATACGCAGAGACAACGAATAATTCCTGATGGCACAATCGAAATGGCATTTATACTTGGGGATGATATAAAACGATATACCACCGAGGATAATTTTATTATACAACCTCGTTCAATGGTATTAGGGCAAATTATTGACCCTTTTTATATAGAACCAACAGGATATGTTAACACATTTGCAATCCGTTTTTATCCTTATGGTTTTGCCAATTTTGTAACTACACCAATCAAAACATTGGCAAACAAGGAAACGCCAATTGAAATGTTATTTGAAGAAAAAATCGCCAAAAAATTAGAGCAAGACATAATTCAAGCCACAGATACAAAACAAAGAATAGAGATCATCGAATTTTTTCTTCTTAATAAACTCAGTGAGCAGGTCACGGTCGACAATATTGTTAAAACAACTATAAATACCCTCTTATCAACAAAGGGGAGTACATCTATACGTGATATTCTTAAAAAAGATGTATCTAAAAGAAGACAACTTGAAAGAATGTTTGTAAAACAAATAGGGATCAGCCCGAAACAGTTGGGTAGAGTAATTCGGTTACAAGGTGCCCTAAAAATGTTACTTAATGAAGAAGGAGAAAGTCTTACTAACATTGCTTATAAAAGTGAATACTATGACCAGGCACATTTTATTAAAGATTTCAAGGAGTTTACAGGAATTAGCCCGAAAGAGTTTTTAGGAAATGAAAACATGACGCTTTCTTCCATTTTCTACAAATGAAATAGATCTGTCGCATTTTTACAATTTTGTTTCTCATAGACAGTTTAACTTTGCCGCAATATTTTAATCAATAAGCATGAGGAGAATAATATGTAGTCTTTTTATAGTAATATTAATCTTGGGTTCTGCTGCTTGTAATAGCACAGATAAACCCAAATTAGAGAGACAAAAGAGTGATTCAGTCATAAATCAAAGTGCAAAAGACATGAAAAATTATATTTCAATTTTTGAAATTCCGGCAACAGATATTTCACGAGCAATCGAATTTTATCAGGCAATTTTGGATATTAAAATTGAGAAAATGGAAATGCCAGGTATGGAAATGGGTATATTTCCATATGAAGAACAAATGGTTACTGGTGTTATTATGAAAGGAGAAGATTTTAAACCCTCTGCAGATGGTGTGACTATATATCTAAATGGAGGAGACAACCTTCAGGTAATCCTTGATAAAGTCGAGAAAAATAGTGGTAGAATCATTGTTCCCAAAACACCTCATGCCGATGAAAGTGGATATTTCGCATTGTTTCTTGATTCTGAAGGAAATAAAATGGGGTTACATTCTCCAAATTGATTACAGAAAAAAGCAAACGCAAAACAAGGTATAGTAACAATAGCGGTTCGGGTACAAACTCGAACCGATTTTGTGTTTAAATAGGTATATTACTACATAAAAGGAAGTGCCTTTTACAAACCATTACCAAACTGAATATGCAAATAACATTAGAATATTGGAATACTTTAGCTAATCAAACTATTCTGATAAGTTCTTTATTGAGCGGATTTTCTATTACAGTAGTTGCTAATCTGTTGGTTTCTGATAAGAAAGATAAACTAACCAATAAAATTTTGAAGTCTGCAACGTTATCTGCTGGTTGTTTTCTCGTTACTGTATTTGCAATGATACAAATCTCAATGATAACTACACCAGGAGGATATGTAAAAAATGTTGTTATAAATGACTTTTTAATGCCTAGGATAATTGGGATGCTGACTTTTATGATTGGACTCTTTTCTCTAACAGTTATGATTTCATTATCAGGATGGACCAAATCAAAAAAAGTGGGAATGTTTACAACTATTGTTGGGATAGTAACATTGCTGCTAATTTTTATTACGATGGTAAGAATAAACTTTTAATTAAGGATGATACACTAATACTTCCCTTATTACTGATGTAATTTGTGGTTATCGAGTAGAAGACATCGAAAATTTGTTAACACAACAAGTAAGGTACTTAGACAAACTAGTAGACGAATTGGCAAAAGGGCGTAAGATGGATAAGATTTTGCGAGGTGGGTAAGCTAACTTATCTTGTTGAATTGTAACGTTTTGATGTAATTGTGCTCTTATATTTAACTAATTAAATATAAAAACCATGCAAGCATCAATCAAAAAAAACAAATCACTATTTTATTCAAGCTTTCTTTTTTTGCTATTTCTATTTTTCTTCTCTAATACTATTTTTGCACAGAAAGAACTGCTTTGGTTTGGGACTTACACAGATGAGAACGGAAAAGTACATCAAGGTAGGTATAACATAATCAAGGAGGGTAGGGCTTTAACTAGCATCATTCTCGCTCCATATGGAAGACCTCAAATGCAATTCACTGTTATCAAAAACGATACAGTTCAAAGGTTTGTAGAGATTTCTTGGCCCGATATGCCTAAACGAATAGCAACTCTTATTCAATATACAGATGGTTATTATGCGGGAAACTTTGAAGACGAGACAAAAATACTCCCTATAGTCATTAAGAAATTTAACTTTCAAGATGCACAATTACAAGGAAACTGGTTTAAGCCTAGTGAAATTGAAGTGAAAATTATAGAAAACACGATTAAACTACTAGATTCTAAGAAAAGTTGGAATAAAAATGATAATAGAGTATGTGAATCAAATGATACTTATAGTTTATTTTGTGCACTCTATGAATCATCTATTGTTATTGATGGAGAATATCGTCATTTAAGGCCTGCGATAAAATATGTTAGAGATGCTATACAAGAAAAATATCCTAAAAAATATGATCATGTTTTAGTTGATTTTAATAATGCAGCAGAAATATCTCTAAAAGAATTACATGAAATTTTAAAGTTAGCGAAAGAAAATCTAATTAATGCTATAAAATAGCTATTGTACAACATCAAGTATGTGACCATAGCGGTAATATGATTAATCAAAGGTTCTTGTATATTTGCGATAGCGCAAAGATTTTATGATGAGAAATCATGTAATCAGTACAGAACTATCTATGGCAAGGTAATTTTACTCTGCTACAGGACATTCTTATAACGTTTGCTGCAATAATTAAAAACCAACAACTAAATTTAATGATAGGAACTACTATATTTTTAACCTTAATATTAATGTCAACTAATATACGCTCTCAATCACCAAGGAAAGCCGAATCGGTTTCGGTAAATGGAAAAAACATATATTACGAAATTTATGGAGAAGGAAAACCTTTGTTTCTTTTACATGGTTACACACAATCTTCTAATTCATGGAAATCATATGTCAAAGACTATGAAAAAGAGTATGAAGTGTACTTAGTAGATTTAACCGGCCACGGAAGATCGGAACCCTTTAAGCAAGATCTTAATATAAGATCTGTGGCTGAAGATCTTAATTCTCTAATCAAATATTTAAAATTAGAAAAAATCAAAGCGATAGGATTCAGTTTTGGTGGAGATGTACTTTATCAACTTGCCCTGATCAATCCAACTTTGATAGAATGCATGATAACAATTGGCGCAGTAGGGACTTGGACAATTCTTGACTTTCCCGAATATTTAGAAGCATTTACTTTTGAAAATCGAGCCAATTTTCCTTGGCTCAAGACATCTCATGATGGAGATGAACACATCAAAGCAATAATGGATCAGTTTAAACATTATATTGTCAAACTAAGTGACAAAGAATTACAAAACATAAAACCAGAAGTATTAATCATGATTGGAGATGATGATGAAGGGATGAATCTAAATGAAGTAGTACGTGTGAAGGAAAACCTACCTAATTCTGATCTTTGGATATTACCTAATGTTTCTCATGGGGCCCATGAGGGTGAAACCAGAGAGGAGTTTATCATAAAATCAAAAATGTTTCTAAATAAAAGATAATGCTACTACTCATAATACCTTTTCAGAACATTGAAGTTTGTTATATTTAGCATTGTATACTACAGCACGAAAAAAATACTGTAAAATTGAATGAACAACCGATCAAAGTAAAAAAAAGAATTGATGTATTAGATGTTTTCCGAGGGTTTGCAATTCTCGGAATTTTTGTAGTCAATATTGTGATAATGAATTCGACTTTTCTTAATCAGGATGAATTTGCAAAGCAATGGACTTCAAGTATTGATCAAATTTCGGGTAAAATCCTGCAACTATTTTTTTACACAAAGTTCTTTCCTATCTTCTCTTTGCTTTTTGGCTTAGGAATTTCAATGCAAGCTTTAAAAATGCTTGATAAAGGCAAACTCTCGTTTTCATTCTTTGCGAGAAGAATGTTCATATTATTTCTTTTTGGAGTTTTGCATATCGTATTTTTATGGTCGGGAGATGTTTTAAATCTTTATGCATTACTAGGACTTATAACCATGGTTATGATAAAAAAGTCTAACAAATTAATTCTCACCTTATCAGTAGTTTTCCTCTTCTTTCCTTTTTATGACCAGTTTTTTGAATATGTATTCAACCTTTTAAATTTTAGACCAGAAATTTATTTGAGTGATTATACAGGAGAAACGGTCAACCAAATCATAAAAAATGGAACTTATGTAGAAGGAATACAGTTGAGATTATTAGAATATCTGTCAAACATTCCTATGCTGTTTGGTTTTTTAGCACCAGTAGCTATTTCGATGTTTCTTCTTGGGCTTTATCTTGGTAAAAATAAAATTTATGATTCTTTAGATACATTCATCCAACGAATAAAAAAACCAATGTTGGTTATTGCAGTTATCACTAATATCTACAGAGTATTATTTTTATTTGTACTACCTAGCTATGCAATTTATTCTACAGATACTTTTCGACCTGTATTTATAAAATTAATGGTGTTTTCAGACATAGCAATGGGGCTGTTTTATCTTTGGGGTATAGGTTGGTTTTGGTATAACACACGATATAAATTTATAGTATCGCCCTTAAAATATGTAGGTAGAATGGCACTTACAAATTATATAATGCAAAGCTTTATAGGTTTGATCTTATTTTCTTCAATAGGATTTAGTCTTTATGAGACTTTAAGTCCTTCACAGACATTATTAACAGCGATTGTGGTTTTTGTTTTTCAGGTATTACTGAGCAAAATTTGGTTAACGTATTACCAATTTGGGCCATTAGAGTGGATTTGGAGATGCTTAACATATAAAGAACTATTACCCATAAAAAAGGCTACTATATCTGGTAAGGTATAAAGGATATAGTAGTTAAATAATTAGCTAAGGTTTCTTGTATATTTGTTGTAGAACGAGATTTTAGAAAGAAAAAGATATAATGCTTGTACTCACACCAGGCTTAGTATCAATACAACGCTGTAGATAGAGTCTAATAACATTTGATCTCTTTACGATTTGTTATTTATAATGTTGTGCATCATAAAAAGCTTAGATATGAATAAATTATTGTATAGAATATTCCTTTTTTATATGATCATTAGTTGTAAAAGTGAAACAACAAAATTGACTGATATTGATGGGAACCAATATTCGATAACTAAGTGTGGAGAAACTTTCTGGATGACTGAAAACCTTAAAGTTAGACGAGATATAAATGGAAATAATATAAAATATTTTTTCCCTGATAATAATTCAGGTAATGTTCAATTGTATGGGTTGTTATATGATTTTGAAACTGCATGCAAGGTATGCCCTCAAGGGTGGAGATTGCCAAATAATGAGGATTGGGAAAAACTATTTAATTTTTCAAAAGATAATGTAGCAGGCAATTATAAAGATAAACAGTTTTGGAAAGGAGAAATAAATTCAAACGACAGTGGATTTTCTATAAGACCTTCGGGAATAGGGAATAATAAAGAACATCCAAATAATTTTGGAGAAAACACATTGTTTTGGTCAGATTCTAAAGAAGAGGAACATTTTATTTGGACATATATTTTGGAAAAAGGTAAGAATAAAATCAGAAAAGCTTCACAACATCCAACGTATGCTTTTTCTATACGATGTATTAAATAAATCGAGTAATAAGACAACGACATATGAATTTGTATTTACTAAATTAGGTGTTTAAAACACAGATTCTTATCTTTTAGTCTAAACTCTTTTTTCTACTGCACGACTTATATAGTAGCTAGTAAAAAGAAACACTCCTTCATAAATTTTATTTTTTTTCAAAAAAAATATTAAAAAATGCAATAGATTAAAAAAGTATCGTCTTTTTAATCGAAGACCCTTCATAAAAGGTTTTAATGAATTTGGAATCAGAAAACAGTAAAAAGCTTACCGACTTTTTTGGAAGAGAATATGAGTCTCTCAAGTGGTATGTGAAAACTAAAATAAGTGACACAGCCAATCGTGATGCAGAAGATATCATCCAGGATGTCGCTCTAAAATTATTTTCTGGAGCAGATCGATATGCTCCAATAAATAATGTAGCTGGTTTCGTTTACAGATCGATAAAAAACAAAATCATTGATGTGATGCGAACTACAAAAAAAACGAATTCGGTAGATGCTGATGAAGATTTAGTAGAGCTGGCAGAAGTACTACACCAATCAAACGATAATTACACTTCTGATCAGATGATAATAGTATTAAAAAAATGCATCGAACAGCTAAAACCAGCATATAAAGATATTATTATAGCTGTAGATTTTGAAGGGTATACATATAGAGAGATTTCAACTAAAACAGGAATTTCTATAGGAACATTAATGTCTAGAAGACATAGAGCAATTGCAGTATTATATAGAAAAATAGAAGTAGAGATTAATAAAAATAAAAATATATTATGACAAATTTTTTCACTCATAAATTTAGAAAAAAGTCACCAGTAGAGATTGTAGGAATAATCATTTTTGGTGCCATAGCGATAACGGGATTAGCCATTTTATTTGGCTTTGTCATTATGTGGTTGTGGAATTGGCTTATGCCCGAGATTTTTGGACTAACAACGCTTACCTATTGGCAAGCTGTGGGAGTATTTATATTATTCAAAATACTTCTTGGCGGTTGTGGTAGTGGTAGCAGTAAAAAATCATCAAAAGATTCACACGATAACTGTAAAAAAGATTCGAAGACTGATTTCTCAAAATGGAAATACTATGATAAATTTTGGAAAGAAGAAGGTGATGAATATTACAAACAATATATCGAACGACAATCAAATCAAGTGCAAGAAGACACTTCAAAACCAGATTCAGAATAACAATACATTTTAATATGGAATTACTAATATTTCGAACAGATATTAAATCAAAGAAAAAAGTTAGATCATTAAAACCAGTGCTTAACAATCATTCAGATATTATTAAATGGTCAATTGATCTAGAAGATATAGACAATGTACTTAGAATTGAAGCTACCACGAATTTATCAGAGGGAGATGTTATTGACCTGGTAGAAATACAAGGCTTTTATATCAAAACATTGTCGGATTAAAACTCTTGGGAAGAAAGCCTGTTATAACCACCCAAAATTGAATTTTAAAAAGTGAAAATGATACTGCTTAAAGTTCTATTTCTAACTTATAACCTATACCATGAATATTTGTTAATTTAATCGCCTGGTCGTCTTTTAATTTCTTACGGAGTTTAGAAATGTACGTATCCAGGCTTCTCCCTACGATTACACCATTGTCTTCCCATACTTTTTTAATTAATTCATCTCGTTTGACAATTTGATTGGGATGCGCAACAAAAATCTCTAGTAGTTCACATTCTTTTTTTGAAAGACTAATTTCGACAGTTTGTTTAATCAATTTATGTTGCTTGGGATAAAACTGAAAACTACCTATGGATATATAGCTTACATCATTTTCTTTGGTACCCCGAAGTCGTTTTTGCCTATATAGAACCAGCAAAAGGAGAGCAAATACAATGAAAAGTATACCATAGATTAATGTCTGATTATTAAAGCTACTTGATGCGGTTTCGGTAAATCGCACTTCAATAATATAGCAGTTTTTTGGTAAAAACCTTCCACCACAAGGAACAATATCTCTTGCAACGTCATTTCTTATTAGGTAACTATACGGAACTTCTTTATTTATACATCGCAAGACTTCAACACGATATTGTTCTGGCAATCCGGCTTTTTGAAAACTTTCTTTTACAATAGAAACCAAATCACTTGGGTCGAATGAAAGTGTATTTTCAAAAGAAAGTTGATACTTTGACTTTTCTAGTTTAACTACTGGCAAAACCAAAGAAGTACTATCTTGATTAGCCAATAGTAATTGATTACCAACATCGCGTAATGCAATTTTTACTACTTCTGAAAACTCTTCTGTTTGCTCTTTTATATCAGAGAAACCTAAAATGAGAAAAATAATTCCTGCCAGAGCTCCTAATGCATATATCTTTTTGTTCTCCATGTGTTACAAATAACATACAATCTTACGAGATTTTACAGTGGTTGACACTTCTTTGACACTTTTTTGACACTTTTAATCGCAGTTCGATTTAGTTTTACTAAAAATAAAAAATAATACAAGAAGAATCATAAGAAAGTATATCTCTACTAATCATTAAAACAATCAAAAAATGAACAAATCTATCATCATACTCATAGTACTATTAAGTATTGGTTGTACTAAAAATAATCAAAACGACAAGGTAGTAACAGAAACTGCTCAGACAGATACAGCCAAAACAGCAACTATTAATAAAATGGATAATCCTTATGCGTTAGCGTTAAAAACCGATACTACTGATAAGGGTGAGCAGCGCCTTATTGTTTCGATAGATTTATATGATAAATCCTATTTTGTATCTCCACACTCTAATGGTAATTTCCTGGGACGTTTTAACCTTTCATTAGGCGAAACTAAACATCTTACCATGAAAGATTCGATTATAGAATTTCCGAAGTCGTTAGAAACGTATGATCCCTGGAGCGACGGAAGGGTAAACTTTGTAAAACGTAATACCACCTACACCCAGAAACTTATTATTAACTCGCAAAAAGATTTTGAAGTAACTGGTTTGATCAAATTTGTGATTGAACCACGTTGTACCATGGAAAAAGTAAAATTCGTTATTTCACAACGTTCTGGAGTCTTATCTGTAGAAAAACGACAAGTATCTGCTCACTTTGGGATCTTTGCGGATATGTTATGTGATGTATTTAACGCAGGAAAGAAAAGATGAAGTTTGTGAGGATATGTAAAATATCGTTGTATTAAAAACTAGAGAACAGAGGATTCTTGATACTATTTTCTTAAGCTATATGAACAATAAAAATATAAAACGCCTGATGAAAGTGTAACAAATAAAATGGTTAGTCATCTATAGACTAATTATCATTAAAACTAGGCAAATGAATATTTTTTCAACAGCTATTATTACTATAATCTTATTTACTTCATGTTCTTCAGAAAAATATAAAAGTATTCAGGTAGGACAGAAATCAATAACTTATATAGATAAATCACGGAATCGCCCGTTAGTGACAGAAATATGGTATCCAACTCATGATGCTTTTGTGAAAAAAGATTCAGTTTCTAAAAAAGAAACACTTTTCAAAACTATTGAAACGATTCCGAATGCAAGTTTGCTTGGCGATAAGCGTCCTTTATTGCTAGTGTCACATGGAACTGGAGGTAATAGGTTTTCATTAACTTGGTTTATTGAAAAAATGGTGAAAGAAGGGTATATAGTTGTATCTGTAGATCACTATGGAAATTCTACCGATAACAAATTACCAAGAGAATTTGTAAAATGGTGGGAAAGAGCAATCGATATTCAGTATGTGCTTAATACCGTTTTAGAGGATGAATTTTTTAAAAAAAAGATAGATGTTACAAAAATAGGAGGCGTTGGTTTTTCTTTAGGAGGTTATACTAATATTGCTCTTGCAGGAGGGTATGTCGATAGAAATAAAAGAAAAACAGCTAACACAAGTGAGGTTGATAGAAAAGCACCACCAGAATTTCCGAATACAGATGAAGTTATTGATTTTGAAAAAGATAGTCTTATCGTTTCATCTTACATTAAATATAAAGACCAGGTTAAGGATAAAAGAATAAAAGCATTTTTTGTGATGTCTCCAGCTATTGGATTTGGATTTCACTCTAAAAAACAAACGCAATCTATTACGGCCCCTATATGTATAGTTGCAGGTAAAGGAGACACCAATACTCCTGTTGAACAAAATGCTCTTCATTATCATAATTTGATATCGACTAGTGAGGTACATTTGTTTGATGAGAATGTTGATCATTATGTGTTTTTAAACGAGCCTACAGAATTTGGAAAAAAAATTATTCCTGCAATTACAATAGATCACCCCAAAGTAAATAGAAAAGAAATACACAAAAAAACACTAAACCTTGCAGTTGATTTTTTTAAAAAAAATCTATAAAACCATCTAATTATGTTTTATAGAAACGAATTTTAAACATCCTAAAGATTTTTGGCGTGTTATAATTTTTTATTTGAGTGATCTAACGACAAAAAATCTTAGGAAACAGTAGTGTAGTATATTTTCTAAATGATGGATAAAATATGAAGATTTTAAGAGCGTTTTAAAATACCTATTATGGCATAAAGAAATGTTGTACTAAGATATTAGAGTTAAAGATTTTTTGAAATTAAAGAAGAAATCATATTATCTTCCCACTAATTTTTAATACTACCTGGCAACTTAAGTCAAAATCTATAATAAAATGTCTAATGTATTAGTCGTAATTTTAGGAATTGGATCTATTCAAAGTATTTTATTTGCGATACTCATTGTATTGAAAAAGAAAAGAAAACTATCAGATCTGATTTTGATGACTTGGTTTTTGGTATTCTCTGTCCATTTATTATTAGGGATAGGTAAGAGTTCATACCTAACTGATGTAACCGGGATATTAATAGCAACAATTAGCTTTTTGCATGGCCCCTTTTTTCTGTTTTATACCAAATCCTTATTTAATCAATATATTGCCAAAACCAATCTTTTACATTTTTTACCATTTGTCATTTTTACCTTTTTCAGTTTTTTTATCAGGCAGGAATCAGAATTGTTATGGGAAATAATAATTCTAATTGCAAAATTGATTTCTCTAACTTTTTATCCATTATACATACTATATTCATATTATAAAACAGATAAGTTTTTTAAGACCTATAAGGCCGATAGTAGTATGCTAGAGCTCTCCTGGGTTAGAGTTATAGCAATTTTATTTCTTATAAGTACAGGAATTAGTCTTGTAAGATTAGCAATAGAACTTTTGGTGGGAGTAGCATATTTTCAAGTTTGGGATGTTTTACGGTATGTTATTCTAGTAACCGTGATCGGGTTTTATGGGTTGAAATATGGAATGGTATACCGCCCTGAAGTACCTTTTGATGCTGTTACTGATAAAAAGAAATATAAGCATAGCCCGCTTAAAAACGATGAGATAATGATGTTTATAGATTCTATTAATCGGTTTTTTGGGGAAAATAAAACATATTTATATCCCGATTTTTCATTAGCTATTTTGTCAGAATCTGTAAATATTCCTAAACACCATCTTTCGCAGATCATAAATTCTGAAATGAATACTACTTTTTATGATTTGGTCAATACCAAAAGAGTAGCGTATGCTATAGACAGAATAAAAGAGGGGGATAAATTAAAGTTAACCTTAGAAGGTATAGGCTATGAGTGCGGATTTAACTCTAAATCGACTTTCTTTCATCATTTCAAAAAACATACAGGGAAAACTCCGGGACAATTCAAAAAAGAAATAAGTACTGATTAATTAAGGAGTTCCGTTATTCTCTTACTTGCCCCCATATTTGTATTCTAACATAAGATGAATTACATGAATAAAAGAGATTTTATTAAAACTTTGGGGATTGTTTCAACTGCTACTTTTTTAAGCCCAATAACCGCTTCGGGATTTAAAATATTTGGTGATATTAATAAAAAAGTACTTATCCTGGGAGGTAGAGGATTTTTAGGACCTACTATTGTCGAAACATTTTTAGCATTAGGTTATGAAGTAACATTATTAAACAGAGGAAAAACCAATCCCGAACTTTTTAAATATTTACCTGTTATCATTTGTGACCGGGAGAAAGAAAATAAAGAAGGATTTAAAAATATTGATAAAAAATATAAAGAAACCTATTGGGATATTGTTGTAGATACATGGCAAAAATCTCCAAAAGCTGTTTCAGATTTTCTTGAAGAGTTTAAAGGGCAATTTGGGCATTATCACTACATATCTACCATATCGGTTTATGACAAATGGGATAAAAAGTTTATTGAAGAATCAGAAGCCTTAAACCCTCTGCCAAAATTCCCAAAAACGATAAGCGAAGACTTTAGATATGCCATAAGAAAAACATTTGCTGAAGAAACCATTAGAGAACGGATAGATAATTTTACGATATACAGGTCTCATGGAATGAAAAGTCTTAGAGTTACTCGCCCAGGTGATCCAAATGCAGAGCCTTTCTGGCCGATTAGATTTTACAGAGGAGGAGAAATACTCTTGCCAAATGTTCATAATCATCACATGCAGGTTACAGATGTAAAAAGTTTGGCAAACTTTATCGTTCATTGTTCAGCATCAAAAATATATGGAGCATTCAATGTCGCTTCTAATCCAACTCCTTTTAAAGATTATGTATCTAGTCTTATTCATGCTACAGATATGCCTAAAAAATTGCATTGGATTGATGGAGATTTTCTTATACAAAATGGTATTCTTCCCTATAAAATAATGCCTTTATGGAGATCAAAACCTGTTGGGGCGTACTATTTTAATGTTCAGAAAGCTATTAGTGCAGGGTTAGTAAATCGTCCTATGGTCGAAACGATATCTGATCAACTAGAAGGATACAAAAGCAGGTATCCCAAAAATGACATCGCCTTTGGAGAAGTAATACAGGGAAAACAAATGAAATACTATAGTGTTGGAAAAGAAGAGGAAGTCATAAAAAAATGGGTATCCAGACCAAAATAAACTTTCTGAAAACATAAATAATTCATTTACAAAAAGTGTATATATTAAGAGACCTCACAGGTTTTTAAAACCTGTGAGGTCTGTATAGTAAATATTCGAAATAGTTAAGATATATAATCAAAAATGTTATGCCCATCGATGCATAAGGAGTGAGCTTGTATAGAGGTACTTGGCAAAAATGAAGATGTATTCTTTTTACACTATTTTTCTTAATGTACATCGAACTTATTTAAACTATTCGTGTAATTTTAAAAAACGTAAAATATAGTTTTAAAAAATGAATAGAGTAGACCGGTTGATGAGCATGTTATGGACATTGCAGTCCAAAAAATTTGTTTCTGCAGAGGCTTTTGCAAAAAAATACAGGCTTAGTTTACGAACAGTGTATAGAGATATCAAAGCTTTAAATGAAGTGGGAATTCCTGTGTATTTTGAACCTGGCAAAGGATATTGTATCATGAAAGGCTATTTTTTACCACCTCTTCTATTCACTATTGAAGAAGCAAATTCTCTTCTTTTATTGCAATCACTTGCTTATAAATTTGCAGACAAATCAATTACGAAAAACTCAGATACTGCTCTCGAAAAAATAAAAGCTGTTTTGAAATATCAGGACTGGGAAAAACTCGAACAATTTTCTTCAAAAGTTGAAGTTTACTTACCTTCTGATTCTAATAACCAGAATCATTATTTATCAGCAATTCAGAATGCTATTGTTGACAAACACATTCTCAATATAAATTATACCGATAATAATAACAATCAAACTCAAAGAGCAATAGAGCCTATAGGGATTATTTTTTATAACAATCAATGGCATCTTATAGCCTGGTGTTCTCTTAGAGAAGCATATCGTGACTTTATCGTAAGTAAAATCAATAGGTTGGTTCGCACTTCAGAGGATTTTAAAAAAGAACATTCATACACTATTCAGGAGTATATGAAAATTTTTTGAGTTCACTTTTTTGACTGACATAATGTTGTCACCCTCCCCATTTATTTTTGTGCCAGATAAACAATAAAAGCATGAAATAATATGAAAAACAATCATGATTCTGAAATTCCAAAAGTAAATTTTGATATTCATAATGAGTTAATAATTACACCTACTTCAACATCTTCTAAACATGATTTCGATTTCTTTGAAGGAAAATTTAGACTTCGTAACAAAAAACTTAAATCAATACTTAATCATTGTGAAGAATGGACAGAGTTCGAATCTACTCAGGAAATGTATAAAGTATTAAATGGTTTAGGTAATATCGACAATTTTCTTGCAATAAGAGACGGGCAACCATTTGAAGGAATGACAGTACGGCTTTTTGACCCTGAAACACGATTATGGAGTATGTACTGGGCAGATTCTAATCGAGGAAAATTTGATCCCCCGGTAGTTGGATCTTTTGAAAATGATATCGGCTATTTTTTTACCAAAGATACTTTTGAAGGTAAACCTATTGTAGTCGTTTTTCGATGGGATGTAAGAGATGAAAACAAGCCGGTTTGGAGTCAGGCATTCTCTGATGATAATGGAGAAACCTGGGAATGGAATTGGTATATGTATATGACAAAAATCAAGTGAAACAGCGAGCAAACACATTTGTAATACCCCTTGTTAGCAGAGGTGTACCTCATATCGATAAGGGATTGAGCCCAGCCAAAAGTAGTTTGAAGAATTCCATTAATTCTTCGAGCTACTTTTATAACCCTTCAAATTACCTTGTGAGTTGCTTAGAGATAGTTCTTTGATCACTAGGAATGCTTTTTGATCTACACAAATTACCTTATATGTCACAAAGATCACCTTGATAAGGTATAGACAGACCTCACAGGTTTTTAAAACCTGTGAGGTCTATACTAAAAATAGCCCGCTTTAGTAATAATTAATAGCTTTCTATTAATTGTTCTTTTAGTACAGTAAATAATGTTTCCTGTTGTTTTCTATCTCCTCCGTTTTCCTTCACAAAATTTACATAAGCAATGGTAGCTCTTTTTAGTTCTGCTTTAATTTCATCTATGTTTAAGTCGATATTACTGGATAAATGTAAAAGGTAGTAAACAACTCTTTTAAGTGTGTTTTCGACCTCTTCATACTGTTTTAATTCCTTATAAGTATTAGCAATGTTATTACAAGAAATGATATATATCTGTATAAATGGAATGTTATCCCGAATACAATCCGACTGATTTATGTTTAATATTTCGGCTCGATATAGAGCATCTTTATATCCTAATAATGCTTGGTCGAATTTACCTTTATTAAACAAAGTGTTAGAAGTTGTTATTTTGGCTTTCCAATAATTTTCAATTTGATTAGTGCATAATTCGCTCATCTTATTTTAGATTTTGGTTAGCAAAATTCCAGTTTACAATCTCCCAAAAACTCTCTACAAATCTTGGACGTGCATTACGATAATCTATATAGTATGCATGCTCCCAGACATCAAGTGTTAGGATAGGAGTTTTATTTTCAATTATGGGTGTTTGAGCATCTTTCAAGGATAAGATTTCTAATTTTCCTTCCTGGTTTTGTACAAGCCAGGTCCAGCCTGCGCCAAATAATTTAATGGCACTGGTAGAGAATTGCTTTTTAAATTTTTCGAATGTCTCAAAATCTCTTTCGATAAGTTTTTTGATCTTCCCGTGTGGTTTTTTTCCTTCATCTGGAGATAAACAATGCCAGAAAAAACTATGATTCCAATGTTGAGCAGCATTATTGAAAAGCAAAGTGTCATTATGTTGAAACCCGTATTGAATTATTTCTTGTACTGTGACGTCTACTAATGGAGTATCTTTTATCAATGTATTTAAATTGTTTACATAAGCTGCATGATGTTTTCCATAATGGTAATCAAAAGTTTCTTCGGTGAGTATGGGTTCAAGTGATTTTTTATCATACGGTAGGTCTGGTAATTGTTGTGTGATCTTCATGTTTTAATTTTTGTATTTGTATTTTTTTGATTTTAAAACTTTTATTGCTTTGGTTATTTCTGTGATTTTTGATAATTCTGAAATTCCTTTTCTAATATCTTTCTGCAGAAGATTTTGATTCATGACTTCACGGTTTAACTGCCGTTTCTTCATTTCCAATAGTTCAATAACGTAGTCCATGTGTAAATATATAATTTATTAGTTGTATAAAACTAAAAAAGTTAGTCTTAACTAACAAATTATATTTTATAAATATTTTTATAGCATGTATAACACCATAATTACATATAATGATAAATGCATAAGGGAAGAATATTTTTGTTTATACTGCTGATAATCAATATCTAATGAGGTGGTGGAGCTTTGGGAAGATATAAAAACGAATGGGATCGTCTCAAAACGATATCAGTGCACATAGAATGGCTTAGTAAAAACGAATTAATACTATTCTGTAAGACTTGTATTGTACGTATGCTAAGCTCGGAATCTTATTTTTACCAGGATTATAGGAATAGAATTTCAAAAATCTAAATCCCCAACATCTTCTTGATTTTGCTACCCAATGAGTTTTTTACTTCACCTGGTTTTTCATCTTCTTCAAAAAGGATACCTTTTACGTTGAGGTGGTGTCCAACTTGTTCTTTACCATAATCCTGCTCAAACCCTACTACTTGCTTTCGATATTTACAAAGTTGGCAATTCATATGGGCAGTACCGCTTTTAGCTTCTTCTAAGCGTTCATCAAAAGCTTTCATCAATAACTCATCGGTACCAAAAGGATCTGTATAGATGTACTCTAGGGTAGAAGATGTATTCATATCGGTAACATGACCATAAATACGCTCTAGTAACACTCCCGTAAAAAAGAAAAAAGGAATAACGATAGTTCGTTTAAATCCTAGTTTTTCGATCATTTGTAGAGATTCGTCAACTTTAGGATAAGCTGTTCCGCTATATGCTGTAGTAGCAAATCCAAATCCCATTCCTTCCCAGAGCATGCTGGTTAGCTTACATACATCGCTATTGGCATCGGGGTCTGTAGTGCCTCTGCCCACAACCACTAGACATGTTTCTTTTCGATCTAGAGTAGATAAAGTAGCTTCTGTCTCCTCGATTCGCTTTACAGCAAGATCTAACAAAAAAGAATTAACACCGATATGTTTTCCCATAGCAATGGTTAGATCCTCATGATAACTTTGAATGGTGTTCAATTCATAAGGGATATCATTTTTGGCATGAGATCCGGCAAATAAAATAACAGGAAGCGCATATATTTTTCGGATTCCGTTCAGGTACATACGCTCTACTGCAGCTTCGTAAGTAGGGTGATTAAATTCTAAAAATCCATAATCTACTTCATAGTCATTTTCATAACGTTCTTTTAGGATACTTACCAGCCGTTTAAAAGAAGTAATGGCAGCTTCTCTACGGCTTCCGTGTCCACAAAGTAATATTCCTTCTTTCATCTGTTCTTTTTTATTGTCTTTTAGTTGTCAGATAAAATTCGCCATTGAACATCTCGGTTGGTATCAACTCAATTGTTATGGCTCATTTCATTGTTTTTGTTTTTATCTACAGTTGTCAATATTATTCTATAAGTAAAAATAGTACTCTAATGTCTCACTAAGCTTGTCGAATTATAATTGAAAAAGAAGGTTTTATTGATCTTCGAGAAGCTCAGGCAGACAACTATTGATTTATCAAATAGGATTGGCTCCAATTAATAACACTACAGGCATTTGCAATGTACTGTTTTTAATCTGTTCCTGTATAGTCCCTAGCGTACCGGTTATAATTTTCTGATTAGATCGCGATACATTAGAGGCTGCATTCACAGGGATAGTATCATCCTCACACACTTCTAAAAGTTTTGGAATAATTCTATGCAGGCTTTTAAGCCCCATATATATCGAGATGGTATTTCCTGCTTTAAGCATATGGGCAATACCAGTGAGTTGTTCAAAAGAATAATCTGCCGTATGTGCCGTACATATTAGCATGGCATTAGACTTCTTCCTTTCGGTAATAGGGATATTAAAAATATTAGCAGCTGCCAGTGCTGCAGAAATACCAGGAATCACCTCAAAAGGAACATTTTTTTCTGTCAGATATCGTGCTTCCTCAGCCGCTCTTCCGTAGACATAAGGATCACCAGATTTAAGGCGAACTACTTTTTTACCTTTCTGGTAATGAACACAAAGTAATTCATTGATCTTTTGCTGGCGTTCTATTTGATCAGACGTATCTCCAAATTTACGCCCTACATATACTTTTTCTCCAGTTGTATTGATCGCTAAAATAGCATCTGAAACGAGATTATCATGAAGGATGATATCTGCTTCTTTGATAAAGCGAGATGCTTTTACAGTTAATAATTCTGGATCTCCGGGACCAGCACCTACTATGGCTACAATATTCATAGTCAAATTAATTTTAAAGGATCGGGATGAATATAAGAATACCTCAAAAGTGTTTTGCTTTTGGTATTAGAGATAATCTTATAAGCTTGTTTTTCTTGTTTGATAAAGGTAGGAGGGGTAAGTCCTATTTTTTGGGCAGCAAGTGTATAATATTCTTTTCGTATCGGGTGTTGGTCTGCACAACCATTTATAATTTCTCCCCAGGCTTCTTTTTCTATAACCGCATTAATTAATCCAATACAATCCTCTCTATGAATTACATTAATGGGAACATCTCCATTCTGCACTTCTTTTTTATTGGCAAGAAATCGACCTGGTAAGCGATCATCACCAATAAGACCCGATAGTCTAATAATACTCACTCGGTTTTCGAATTGTTCTTGCAATAATTGCTCTACAGCGGCAACAGCCTTTCCTGATTCTTTTTCTGGTGCAATATTCAATGTTTCGGTTACCTCTGCATTTGTATTTTGATATACCGAAGTAGAACTGATAAAGATTATTTTTTGAGTATCAGAAATAGATGGAAGTATACTTTTTATTTGATTTTGGTATACTTCTATAATGTTTGGAATTCGTTTAGGAGGAAAATTAATAATGACAATTTCACTTCCTGATAGAAAATCCAAATATTCTTTTTCCGAAGATTTTCCAAGTGTAAAAAGATAAGGTGTAATCCCTTCGGATTTTAGCTTTTCGATTTTACTTTCTGTGGTTGTAGATCCTTTTACCGTATCCCCATTGGCAATTCGATTTATTGCCAATGGTAATCCTAACCATCCACAACCTAGTATGCTTATGTGTTTAGACTTCTTCACTGATTCTAATATGGTTTGGTGACATTCCCAGATAAACCGTAAGGATATGTTCCCAGGTGGTTGTATCCTCTTCTTTTATCCAAAATGTGACCAGGTGTTTTCCTTTTTTATTTTTTAGACGTATTGCCTTGGTAAAGATAGTAGATTTTTTAAGCCAGATCACTTCTGCAACACTTACTTTACGATCGGCAATCTCTTCTGAAATGTCTTTCGGGATTCCGGCAATCGTTAATTGTAACTGAAGCTCTTCTCCCGTAATTTTTACCTCATAATCATCAGTATAATCGACATGGTGAGGTAATTTTATTTCAACGGTAGCTGTGTCGTATTGTTGAACCACAATACGTTTTGGTTCTTGAAATAAGTATTTAAATAGAGGATAGAGATGTTGATCTGAAGCAAAAGACCGCGCTACTAACGCTTCTCCGAGTTCTGGATCTATTTTATCTTTAAAAACAATTGGTGCTATAGTTTTCTCATTCTCTGTGGCTAATTCTGGCCATCCTTCTTTATATAGTAAATACTCTTCGACGGGTTGATCTTCTTCTAAATGGGATTTCAGAATTGAAACGGCTTTATCGGGAGTCAGGTTTTTATACCAATAGTTTCCAGGTTGTACAATCCAGGTCGGTGCATCTTCACAACGACCATTGCATCTTGTTTTTATCGTATGTGTAGTATCCCAAAGCCCGTTATTACGCAAATATGCTCTGGCTTCTCGTATTGCGATTTCACTATTTGCTTTTCGGCAGGACCCTCCATCACAAAATTGAAAGGTGGTGTTTACTTTACTTATATTTTTTCCCATAATTAAAAGAAATTAAAAACAGGAAGAGAAGTCAAAAATAGAATTGCTTTAGGTATACTCATAAAGCTATTCAGGACCAACTCTTTACCCGAGAGTTAATATTATATTTTGATTTATGGCAGGTCTCCTGACTTTACACAATTATGATCGCCTTCCCATAGTTGTACTACAGTGGCATACGGATCATAATTTTATATGTGTATTACAGTTGCGGGAACAGTTTTGGATTTTCACCAAATTCCCTTTTCATCTTTTGTTTCCAAAAGAACCGTAAATCAGCAGCGAAGATACTTTTTTTGTTTAAATAAACGATTGGATAAAATCTACACGTTTTGTTAAAGTTGTTTTAGGCACTATCTCTATTGTAAAGTTAAGGCTTTGATAGACTTGTATAAGACATTGATGAATTTGTAATGCTTCCTGATAAGATTGAGGACGTTGGGGATCGTTGATATAAATTTCTTCCCATAGAGGCATTAAAAATACAGTAGATGCATAATGTGTTTTGAACGGAAAGCCCAGCAGATATTCTGGAATAGGATGAGATTTTGCTTTTAGATAGGCAATAATATCAGGTAATCCTCGATCTACAAATGTATTTTTTTTAATAGGAAGCTGTAGCTCTTTAATCGTTTGTTGATAGACGAGGCTTGCAAAGCAAGGAAGGTCTCCCCACGGAGTTTTATTACTTTTTATCTGTTGTTGTTCAAGTATTATTTTTCTCGAAATTTCAGGAAAACATTGATATCCATTAGCTTGTAAAGCCTGGATTAAACTTGTTTTTCCGGTTCCCGGTGCTCCGGTAATGATATATCTTTTGGGCATATTTTTTTTAGATGTTAGAATTTAGACCGTTTCACTATTAGATTTTAGATCTTTTTCTAATAAATCGAAAAATTATTGTCTTGCTATGTAATAAAGAAAATAGTAAACCATACAAATTAAAAGAACAAATGTAAAGGTTACTTTTTGATTGATCCTTGCTACTGTTTTTATTTCCTGGTCTTTCAGGATTCGATCATTCGTTCCTATAAACGGTTTATCAACTAATTTTCCGTGATAATAATTAGGTCCGCCAAATTTGCAATCCAGAATCGCAGCCAGCGCAGCTTCGGGATATCCGGCATTAGGGCTAGAGTGTTGTTTACCATATTGTACTACAAAAGGAATTTTATGAAGTTTACCAGTAACCAGTAACATTAGAAATGCCGTAAGTCTAGCCGGGATATAGTTAACCACATCGTCTAGTTTTGCAGCAAACTTGCCAAAATGTATATACCTCTCATTTTTATAACCAATCATAGAATCAAGGGTATTAATCATTTTATATCCCATAGCACCGGCCACACCAAATAATGCATAGTAGAAAAGAGGAGCAATGACTCCATCACTAAGGTTCTCTGATAATGTTTCGAATACTGCCGTTTTTATTTGTTGTGGATTTAATTGATCCGTTTCTCGACCCACAATCCATGACAGTCGTTTTCTACCTTGTGCTATTCCTTCTTGTAAGGCTGTAAAAACGGCTTTGCCTTCATCTATCAAACTTTTATTTGCTAAGGCGTAGAACACGAATATAGAGGTAAATGTATAATAGGCAATTGTATATGAGGAAATGAGTTTTTGAGTATAATAAAAGAATGCAATTGTACCTATGAGTAATCCAATGGTGAGTGCCATTCCCTTTATAAAAGCAAAGGGGTTTGTGTTTAGTTTTTTTTCACCAAAAGCAATACTATTACCGAATAATCGTATAGGATGAGGAAGCCATCGGGGATCTCCCAATATCAAATCAAGAATATACCCAATTACCAAGGGAATGATTACTGTAGCATGCTCCATTGCTGTAAAGCATTAATTAATAGCTCATTTTTTTCGGGACTCTGACTGGCAATACGAATGTAATGACTATCTAAACCTCTAAAGTTTGATGCATCTCTTATCAATAATTGATGAGTGTGTGCTAAATAATCTTTGAGAATAGGGGCACTGGGTGTTTCTAGTTTTACTACAAAATAATTAGTATTTGATGGGGTAACAGTAAATCCATCTAATGTATCAATTTGTTGTTGTAATTGGCTACTATATCCTAGAAGTGTTGCCATATCTGGATATAAAGCCTTAAAGTTTTTAAATATGTGTTTTCCAGCCTCGATTGCCATGGTATTGACATTCCATGGTATTTTAGTAGGCTGCAGTTTTTCTCCTATTACTGTACTACACAACATGTATCCTAACCGTAATCCTGGTATCGAGAATAATTTGGTTAACGATTTTACGATGATGAGATTGGTGAATTTTTCGAGAAGCTCAACACAAGATTTGATCTTATGAGTAAACTCAATATACGCTTCATCGACAACAAATGTAGTATCGGGGAAATCGGATACTAATTTCTCTATTTCTAAAACCGTATTGCTATACCCATTGGGATTGTTAGGGTTACAAAGAAATACGAGATCCTCTTCAAAAGAAGTATGTAGTACTTCAGAACGATCAAAGTACTTAATTTTCATGCTACTCCTTAAACAAGCATCTTCATACTCAGAAAAGGTAGGAATGCCTATGGCTGCTTTTTTACCAGAAAAAAGAGGAGTTATATTATAAAAAGCTTCTGTAGCTCCGTTAGTTATTATTACCTGTGATGAATTTAATCCATGATGATTTGCTACTTGTTGTGTTAATATATCTGCACTCGGCGTTGGGTAATTCGCAATAAGAGGTAGCTGCTCTCTAAGATATGAAAGTAACAGCTCTGAAGTTCCTTCATGCCAAATATTAGAACTAAAATTTGCTTTAAATGGTATTGCGTAACGATAGCCGTCATCACCGTGTCCGTATATCATGATATAATGTGCATTTCAGAAATAATAGAATCGATATCAATGCTTTTTTCTAATAAAGCAGCTAACTTATCATAATTTTCTTCTTTATAGGCTTTATAATCAAAAGATGTTTTGGTATTGGTAAAATTTTGTAACACATCTTCAATTACAGTAGAGTGATCCAAAATTCCATGAATATAGGTTCCCCAGCAATTTTCGAGTATATATCCTTCAGGTTGACCATCGATATAATTTAGAGGTTGATGATTTTCAACCGTAGTTTCCCCCATATGGATTTCGTATCCCGAAATGGTTTCAGGATACTCTTTAAACTTAAAATTACATTGTATAGTTGTCTTTTCTGAAGTCAACTGCGTGGTTATAGGTAAAATACCTAATCCGGGAAGCGCTTTAATATCACTTTCGACTCCCAGAGGATCTTCTATCATTTTTCCTAACATCTGATATCCACCGCAAATACCAATAATGGTTTTTTGTGATTTGTGAGCGTCTAATATCACCTTAGCAATGCCTTTTTCTCTAAGAAATATAAGATCCTGGATAGTGTTTTTACTCCCCGGAAGTATAATAATATCGGCTTCAGATATACTTTTGGGATCATTAGAATAAAAGAGATGTGTTCTTGCATCCTTTTCTAATACATTAAAATCGGTATAATTAGAAATATAAGGTAGTAGAACTACAGCGATATTCACTAATCCGCTCACTATGGTTTTCTCTTTTTTCTGTAAGGCTACAGAGTCTTCTTCTTCAATATAGATGTCACCGGCATAAGGTACAATCCCTAAAACGGGAATTCCGGTTAGTTTTTCTAACATCTTTTTTCCATCTTCAAATAAAGAAATATCTCCTCTAAATTTATTTATAATTACCCCTTTCAAAAGTTTCTTCTCCCAGGGTTCGAGAAGTGCTATTGAACCATATACACTTGCAAAAACACCTCCTTTATCAATATCGGCAATAAGATATACATCTGCACCAGCTGCTTGTGCCATACGCATGTTTACAATATCTCGGTGCTTTAGGTTAAGCTCGCTGATGCTTCCTGCTCCTTCTAAAACGACAGGATTATATTTTTCCTGAAGTCGAAAAAATGCAGTTTTAGCTTCTTCAAAAAGTTGCTGCTTATTATTTCCTAAAAAGTACTCTTTGATGGTTTGGTCGCCAATAGGTTTTCCATGTAAAACGATCTGGGATTTATTAGCTCCGGAAGGTTTTAATAAAATAGGATTCATATCTGTAGCGCAATCAATTTTGCATGCTTCGGCTTGTACAGCTTGTGCTCTCCCAATTTCTAATCCATCGGGGGTTACAAAACTATTAAGAGACATATTTTGTGCTTTAAATGGAGCAGGAGTATATCCTTTCTGTTTCAATAGTCTACAAATACCAGTGACTAGAATGCTTTTGCCAACATCTGATCCTGTTCCTACAAACATAATAGGCCGTAATTTTGTCATTCTTATGTGTGAAATGAATTGGTTTCAAAATTAGTTAAATAATCTGATGAAAAGAATTTCTGTAGTAAGCATATAAGAAAATAGTATTTCTACACTTCTTTTGAAAAATGATATTGTTTTTTTGATCAAAGCATGATGTAATCTTAATTTATTCGATACTTTTATCATGATATGTGCCGCTTTTTAATTTTATTTATATCGCTAATTGCATCATTATACTCTTTTTCACAAGAAAAGGATACACTCTTAATTCGATTATATCAGGAGATTGAGCTTGCTGACAAAGATGCTACAAAAATAGATGCTCTTATAGCATTAGGGACGTACCAATTAGCGCACGATTTTAGTGAAGCCGAAAAGCATTTGATACAGGCATTAAGGTTACTACAAAAAAAAGAAAACCAAGATGAAGCACAACAATTAGCTACTGTTTATAAATCTTTGGGAGTTGTAAACAAACGTAAAGGTAATTATCCCGAAGCGGTAAACTACTATCTGAAGTCGAGAACTTTTTATGAAAAGATACAAGATTCATCAAATGTTGGAGATATCTACCACAATATGGCTATGGTATATAGAGATCAGAAAGAGTATAAAAAATCAATTGAGTATTTTAAGAAAACAATTATAATCAAAGAACAACAGCAGGAAGAAAAGGGAGTAGCCATAGGTTATAATATGATGGGAGTGGCGTATAGGCAGTCGAAACAGATGGATTCTGCATTGTATTGTTACCAAAAGGCTAAAGCTAGTTTTATAAAATTAAAGGACGAAGAAAACACTTATAGAGTTAATTCTAATCTGGCGTCCTGGTTTCATACACAAAAGGAATATATAAAAGCTATAGATATGTATCTAGAGAATCTTGCATACGATACCAAAACAAATCAGAGGCTCTCTTTACAGCGTGTAAATTATAATATTGCTTCAAGCTATATGCAATTAAAAGCATACAAAACAGCTTTGAATTATATTAATGAAGCTATAACTATAGCCAAAGATGAAGATGCTAAATCAAGAATAGCAAAATCATATCGCAGAAGAAGTTTTATCTACAACAAACTTGGAGATTATAAACAAGCTCTAGAGGATTATCGATCTTATAAAAAGTATTCTGATTCTGTTTTTAATATCGAAAGTATCAAAAAGATACAGGCGTTAGAACTTAGGTATACTTTTCATCAGGAAAAGCTGGCCGATAGTTTACAATTTGCCAAAGAAAAAAGTGAATTGAGATTGAAAACCGAATCTGAAAGTGCAAAAAAGCAGTTGTATTTTATATTGTTGATCATTACTGTTTTGGGAGGGATAATTATAGGATATTTAATTAGAAGAATCTATAAAAACAGGGTGTTGATGGCTACTACCGAACTAGAAAAGAACAAACAGGAGTTGGCAGATTTCACAAAACAATTAATAGAAAAAAGTAATGCTCAGGAAGCGTTAACGAAAGAACTGGAAGAATTAAAATCTGAGTTTGGAGAGCAACAATCAATCAAAAACCTGGAAGAATTAACCTCTACCAGAATTCTGACCAAAGAAGATTGGTATATTTTTAGAAAGAAATTCACAACTGTACACCCTAGTTTTTTTAGTGCCATAAAAGACAAAGGGTATGATCTTACCAAATCTGAAGAACGCCTGGTAGCTATGGAAAAGCTGGGGTTAGATACAAATCAGATCGCTAATATGCTTGCCATTTCTGAAGAAAGTGTAATTATGAGTCGCTATCGTTTGCGTAAAAAGATTAATGCGCCCAAAGGAGCTCCTATTCTCGAATATCTTGAAGCTTTATAACTTGTAATTGCTTAGAAAGATAGCCTTAATACAGCATTTGGTGTAAAACCTAAAGAAAATCGTTGAATTACCTGCTCTAAGATTAACTCAAGTTCTTCTGGTGTTGCTCCTGTTGTACCTTCAATAGCAATTCCGCCATCATCCAAAGGCTTTCGCTCTGCTTTGTATATTAAGTTTAAAGGTTTTACCCGGTTATAAATATTCAAGAATGATAATCCTAACTGTCCTTTTAGTTTTTTGTTACCTGATTTAATATTAAAATCGTACAATACAGAGGCATCTAGCCTGTGAAAATCGGGTAACCTACCACTATTAACAGCTCCAAAATTTACTACTCCTGCGTTTTCGCCATCGGCATCAATTTTAATTTCGTAACTATTTACAGAAGTACTGGGTTTTCCGGTTCTAAATTGCCACCCCAGAGAGAATTGCCATTTTTTGAACTTTAAGGTATTCGAAATCCTAAAATGATGTGTAATATCATTGTTTCCCGGAAATTTAAATGGAGTGTCCTGTAAATTAGGAAACTGAAACGTAATATCATTATATGTATATCCTGCCCATATTTTGTAATTATGCCATCTGTATTTTAATAAAAAATCTAAGCCTTTTATTGTACTTTTTCCTTCTTCTAAGTTTTCCAAAGGATTACTAAACCCATTGGTAAATGTAGTTAATCCATCTAATTCTTTGTAATACGCATCAACATCAATATTTAAACTTTTATAATGATACAATATCCCTCCCGAAACTTGATTGCTACTTAATAAAGGAAATTGTTCATCATCTGATAAACGCCATAATTGATTTTCTAAACGCAGTTCGGTATGATTAAATTCTACCAATTGAGAAATTGGTTGATTTCTTCTTTCAATCGCCGTTTTCACTCTAAAACGATCGCTTAAAGGGTATTCGAAATTGATACGAGGTTCGATTAAAAATTCACCCAAAGAACTATAATGCACAAACCGAAGTCCGGTATTTATAAATCCCTTATTTTTAAAACTGAAGGTGTATTCACCAAATACAGCATTTTTAAGATTACTATCATCTTGTCTCGAGTTTTCTATTTCGGCATCAATAGGTTTTTCTTTACTGATAGTCACATTTAAATCGGTATACGAAAGCTCATATCCCAAGGTAAGCTGCTGTGTTTCTTTAAGTGTAGAAGTAGAAATCAATTTTACACCCAGATCTATAATATCATTTTTGCGAATATTAATTTCTTCTAAATCTAGTACACCATTCCCGGTTTCGTCTTTTAGTTCATCATTTTGATAAAAAGAATTATATTCAGAAAAATATGCGGTGACTTTTTCTTGTTGTTTTTCGCTTGTTTTATGTTTCCAATTTAGGCTTAACCCTTTGTTTTGTGTTATTAATGAGTCTACAACAAATTCTTCACCTCCCGAGAAGTCAAAATCCAAACGATTTCTAGTGTACAACCCACTAATAGAGATACTGTTTTTAGTGTTAGGTTTTAGAATAAGTTTGGTATTAACATCTGCAAAAGAAAAATCATTATTACTTGTTTCGGGACTATAATCGTCATCGGTTTCAAGATTTAATACATTTCCATTACTATCTCTTGCCACCCCGAAGTTTGTAAATATTTTATCTTCATAACTGTTATAAGTAGGAGTTTCTACAACATCAGAATACGATCTTCTTGCAAAGGCATATACAGCAGCTTTTTTTGATAAAGGAACCTTTACATATCCGTTTACAGAAAGACCATCAATCTCAAAGCCACCTTCTGTTTTTTTCGGAATAAGCTCTCCGCTGGAAATATCAATAATGCCAGAAATACGATCACCATAACTAGCGCTTGTACCAGACCTGAAAATGGTTGCTTTTTTTGTAGCAAAAGGGTTAAACAAAGAGAACATACCATAAAAATACCCTGTATTGTATAATTTGATATCATCATATAACACCAGATTTTGATCGGGTGATCCTCCACGAATCTGAATACCCGTTGCAGATTCATCTAAGGTCGAAATACCTGGGATTAATTGGATACTCTGTGCTATATCAGGACTGACCAACCCGGGTAAAATATCTAATTTTTCTGTGTCTACACTTACCGAACTATCCTTGTTTCTGTCAATTCCTGAAGTAACGTACCCTAATACAACGACTTCATCAAGCATAGAGGATTGAGGATCAAGATCAATTGTTGTACAGGGATTTCCAACCGTAAGCGTGATATTTTTTTCGCTATACCCAATAAAACTTATTTGAACGCTTTCTGTATTCTGATTAATGTCTTCAAAACTGAAATACCCATTATCATCGGTTATAGTAGCACGATCGGGTGTAATGGTTACCGTAGCAAAAGGAAGTACTTCCTTAGTAGTAGCATCAACGACATAACCGCAAATTATTCTTTTTTGTGTAATAATAACTTGTTGCGATGATACTTTTTCAAAAACAAGTCCCGTTTGTACGGCTAATCGAGATAATAAGTCATCAATTGTGATTTCTTGTTGAGGTATTGTAATCGTTTTATCAGTTATAACTTCTTGTGCATACGAAAAAAGTATAGGCATTTTTGATTCTACATCGATCAATACTTGTTTTAAAGGAGTATCGGTATATGCAATTATTAATTTTTCCTGAGTATAACATACCGAGGTAATAAGGAATAGGAATACAAATAGTAAGCGTTGGTTCATTGGTATTGGTTGTGCAATTATTGTAAAGATACAACTGTTTTGTCTTTAGAAAGAGTATAAGAAATACCCATCGGAGCAAGTGTAGATTTTAATGCTTTTTCTATATCATTGTGTAAAAAACTTCCAGTAAATAATCGAGATAGATCAGTTTCTTCGCCTTGAAAAGTAACATTGTATTGCATACGTATCTCATCCAAAACTTCATGTAAAGGAGCTTCTTTGAAAACACTGATACCATTCATCCAATTAGGAAGAACTTCTTTGTTTTTTTGATCTATTAATTCATCTTCAGAAATAATAACCCGATCATCCTTTTTTAGGATACGATGCTCTTCTGTAGCGTATTTGTCGAAGCGAACAACACCTTCAAAACAATTTAATTCAAAAGTTTTAGACCTTGTTTTAATATTAAACTTGGTACCAAGAACAGAAATCGTACCGTATGTAGTTTCTACTATAAAGCCATCTCCTTTTTCAACTTCAAAATATCCTTCACCTTTTAAACTAACGTTACGGTTGTTCATCCAGAAAAAACGTTTATGTTTAAGTTCGGAGTCGGCATTGAGCTGTATTTTGGAGCCATCTGGTAAAGTGATAGCTAGTTTTTCTCCATAAGAGGTAGTATAACTTTTGGTAGCATTAAATACTCCAAAAACTCCTAATACAATTGCTATAGAAGCTGCAACAGCATATAGTGTTATGCTTGGAAGTTTCTTTTTCTTACCAAAGGTTATTTTTTCTTTTGTTTTTATAAGCGATTCTCTCTTGTCAACCGGAGGCGCTTTAAATTTTTGCGCTTCATTATTGATACGATTAAATCCGTGGTATACTTTTGATTTTTTGAACTCAGATAATTCCTCTTCACTCAATTCGCCGGCAACCCATCGCGCTAAAAATGTTTTATCTGATTCGTATTTTTCCATAACATTTAGAAAGAGTACAACTTTCTGTATTTAAAAGTTAAATTTGTAGTGTTTGCATTACAAGAATATTTCTCCTTTACAATTATAATACAGACAACTACAAGATTACCCTATTTTTTAAATATTAAAATCATTTCCTAATAGTTTCCTAAGTGAAATAAAAGCATTACTCATTCTTCTTTCGACTGCTTTTACTGTAATATTAGTAATCTCTGCTATTTCTTTATATGTTTTTTTATCTATTCTACTTAATAAAAACACCTCACGTTCTTTGGTAGACAGGTTGGCGATAGCACGTTCAAGTTTATCTTTAAACTCATTAGTTTCCATTATAAAATCGGGACTTTCGTTATTTCTGTCATCTCGTGGTATGGCTTCATAACGCAATACTACTTTTTGATGTGCAAATTGATTTAACAGTGCATTATTGCACATAGTAAAAATTAAAGACTTTGCTGTTTCGAAGATAATATCGGCACATCGCTTCCACAATTTTACAAATGCATCTTGTGCAATATCTTCTGCTTGTTGCAAATCACCACATTTATAGTACAGGTAATTTCTTGCCGATTCAAAATGGGCATTAAACAAAGAATCAAAATTCTTTTCTTCACAAACAGATTTCTTTTTTTCGGGCATGAGGTCTTGAAAGTAATAAGATAATCAAAACTATTAAAAAAAGAGGAAATCTACAGGTTTTATAATAGTGTCGTTTTTTAAAATACTGGATTTTAAGGTGTTTTGTTTTTTTTGTAGGGGTATTTGTAGAGGTGTTTTTATATATAGAAATAAGCTTAGGTATACTTTTGCCTCTCTTAAACTTCAAAATTGTTTGATCTATTAATGATATCTACTTTTTATACATTTCTACTCTCAAAAAGACTACTGGTACATTGCTTTTTGATATTTCTTCAAAAAAATTACAACTAAAAATAGGGTATTGAAACGCTTTGCTGTATTACATAGTGTATAGCAAAATTATACATGTACTGTTTTAATAAAATTATATACTCTTTAGCCACTATGAAAAAAGGAACATATTTTATGAATACTATACTCATTAAAAAAGGCCCATTCTCGTTTTTATCAAAACTAGTGATGATCTATAAAAAATATTTTTGGATGGAAGTATGATTATAGATAAGAGCAAGCATACATAAGAGATCGAATAAAAATAAGGATATATAGATGCAAATTTCCTTATTAGAAAGAATATTAATTTTTATAAACCCCTTACTATGAAAAAACTACTACTATTTATATGGATATTTACGATATCCACTTTTAATACACAGGCACAATGTGGTCCGGGAGAAGATACTACTCCTCCTGTTTTAGATAATACGCAAGACGGAACCATGGCCCATCCATTTAGAAATTTACTACAAGCAACAGTTGGTAGTGTGCCTAGCGGGACCTATTATTTTAATTTTAACGGAAGCACTTTTCAGGGAGTATTGGACAACGATACCGATGGTGGTGGTTGGCTAATGATTCTTAACTATGTACATCTGGCAGGAGATAATTCTGCTTTACAAGTGCGAAACACAGATCTCCCTTTATTAGGATCTTCAACACTAGGAGATAATGAGGCTGCAACTGCCAATTGGGGACATATAGGGAATACACTAGCAGCAGCCATTGACTTTGAAGAAATGCGTTTTTATGCAGAAACTTCAGGGCATAGTCGGGTAATCAGTTTTAAAACAAATTATGTTAATGCTGTAAATTATATAAAAACAGGAACCGGTAGCTTTAATGGTCTACGTGGAAGATTCAATACCCTTCCTGGTCATACTGCCAATATTCCTGGAAGTAGTCTTAATGGTTATTTTAGTAATAAAGGAGATTTTGCTCTTACCGATTTTCCATTTTATGTGGGTGGAGCAAATCATTGGGGTGTTCGAGGGTTAGGAAATCGTTGGGAAGTAGATGATTTTGCAATTAATACAAATAGCACCATCCATAGAGTATGGGTGCGAGGGGATTTATCTCCTTTCTCAATAACTACAAATCTAACAGTTACCTTAGACACTAGTGGAAATGCAACTGTAGACCCTACAAGTTTTGGCTATATAGCTACCGATAATTGCGGGACTAATAACTTAAGTCTAAGTCAAGCTAGTTTTGATTGTTCTCATATAGGTAACAACCCAATTCAGTTAATTGCTACAGATGCTTCTAATAATACAGCAAGCATCGATGTAACTGTTACCATAGTAGATTCACCACCGGTAATTACAACCAATAATTTTGTTGACCTTGATTTAGACCCAATTACAGGAACAGTTACCCTTACCCTGGCGGATTTAAATGCAAGTGTTGCCGATGATTGTGGATCTGCAACCTTAAGCCTAAGTAAAACAAATTTCACCTGTGAGAATCTAGGGCGAAATAGTGTTCAGCTAACTGCTACAGATACTAGTAGTGGCGTAACAAGTACCAGAGATGTTACCATATTTATAGGTGATGTTACAGATCCTGTGGTACAATGCGCTGCTCCTTTTACTGTAGTACTAGATGCCACAGGCAATGCGGTTATTTCACAAGAAGATGTATTGACAAGTGTTAGTGATAATTGCGGCATCAGTAGTGTAAGAATAAGTCCTTCTAGTTTTAGTTGTGCTGATTTAGGAGATAATTCGGTAACCATTACAGTAATTGATAATGATAGAAATCGTGTTAGTTGTACGACAACCGTTACGGTTACTATGCCTTCTTGTCCAGGGGACATTATCTTAGATGCCGATTTAAATGCTTGCGGAGCTGTATATAATTATCCATGCGCCAGCAATATTACTGCAGGACCTGCAAGTGGAACGCTGTTAGCCGTTGGAAGCACAACAACGTTTACTTATGATACTTTGGATAATGATGGTAATACAGTGCAATGTAGTTATGATGTTAATGTGGTTGACACCAGAGCACCTTTGTTTAATACTAAAGATGTAACCCTTACATTAGCAAACTTTGAGGATACTGTTACTGTTACTCCGCAAGACATTATAGGTGCAGATCCAATAGCTCGCGACTATACCGTAGAAGCTTCGGGCACATTTGATCGTGTAGATATTAGTGCTACAGGAACCGAAGTAACGCTTGATGATGACGAAGTATCTGAAGCATTACCTATAGGGTTTGAGTTTGGTTTTTATGGAAATTTATATACAGAGTTTTATATCTCATCAAATGGATTTATCACTTTTTCTGATGAAGGAGAAGATGGATGTTGTGGTTGGAACCCTCTTCCAGATGCCTCTACACCAAGTAACCTCATTGCTTTTGATATGACTGATCTTAATCCTACAGAAGGTGGAACCATACGATATACCACCATAGGAACAGCTCCTAATCGAATAGTTATTATAGATTTTGATGCTGTACATTATTATGATACCACCCCAGATGCAACGACTACCCAAATAAAGTTATTTGAAGGTACTAATCGCATCGAAATACATGCCACCAGTACTTTTGATTCTGGTAATGATAAAATACAAGGAATAGAAAATATCGATGGTACTGCAGCAGTTGTGGTTCCTGGACGTAATGCTGCAGTTTGGTCGACTACCAATGATTATGTGGCTTTTGTACCTACTAGTGAAGCATTTGATAACTGTGGAATCGATACTATGGTAGTTTCTCCTGATACCTTTAATATCAGAAATACTGGAGACAATATCGTAACACTTACTATTACTGATATTAATGGTAACGTTGCTGAACAAACTGCTATAGTAAATGTAACTGGAGATTGTTTTATAGATAATTTAACCGATAATAATTTCCAGATTCAAGCGTCTAGCGAGGCTTGTACTGATAAAAACAATGGTATTCTAAGTATTGACGCAATAGAAAGTCTTAATTACATAGCAACACTCAATGGTGAAGTTTATTCTTTTAACACTAATCTTGTTATACCTGATTTAGTACCAGGAACCTACCCATTATGTATTGCCATTGATGGGATTACCGATTGTGAAAAGTGTTATGAATTTGTAATTGAAGAAGCTCCAGTACTAAAAGGAAAAACAACAACGGATAACATCAATAACAAAGTGTTCGTTGATATCCAATCTGGTACTCCTCCATATACCGTTACTATTGATAATAAAGTAGTAGGTGAATACAATACCAATAGTTTTGTGGTTGATGCTAAAAATGGAGGTGTAGTAGAAGTATTCTCTAGCAAAGCTGCTTGTCAGGGTAAATTATCAACAACTATTAGCGAATTAGGAAACATTAATGCATATCCTAATCCAACCCGTGATAATGTAGCTCTTAATATACCTAATACCGGTAGTGATACTGTGAGCATTGAAATTCATAATGCATTGGGAATAATCGTATCTTCTGGAATGTATGACATCACGGCCGACAAGGTAGAATTATCGATGAACTCATTACCTTCAGGGATATACTTTGTGAGTATAAAAGGTACATCCAAAACGATAAGAATAAGCAAACAATAGATAAAATAACCCTCTTTGCTATAAAGGAAAAGACATAATTTATAGTAATGACTGTATCTGTAAACAAGATGTACTAGTAGAGGGTTGTTGTTAAAGCTAAAAATAAGGGGCTGCAATTAGTCAGATTTAGAATTATAGAACTAAATAGTCTGAATTCATCAACAAATTGACTTTTGCAGAAACCACTCAAGAAATTGAGTGGTTTTTTTATGGTATACAAATAACAATTAGTACTGATAACCTTTTGTAGAGGTGTTTGTAGGGGTAGGTTTTTAGTAAGATTACAGCGTCTAGTATATTTTTATCATCCCAAATCTAAAACCGAATACTATATGGATACCAGAATCTCTTTTGATCGTACTTCTTGCCAATATATTGAGATATACTCTCTTTTTACATCCTAAATTCTAAAAAAAGTGCAACTAAAAATAGGGTATCCTATAACTTAACTGTATACCTATAAAGAACCCATAAATAATTATAAATAACCAAGTACCCAAATACTATGAAATACAATTACTATCTCACAGAAAAATCTAAAATTTGGTTAAGCTATATAACCACTTTTGTCGGATGGATGTCTAACCATTTCTGGTTATTAAATAAGAGGGTGTATCTGCCCAATATTATTCTTTAACAATCCTTACTATAAATACTATACATAAGGTACTGTGCTTTTGTACATAACCTTCAAATGTTTTATGAAAATAATTTTAATTACTAATGAAACCCCTTACCTATGAAACAATGTAATCAATTTTTAAACCTAACGAAGAAAGTGCCTATTATGCTGCTCTTCTTCTTAATGCTGGGACCTGGTGTCCTGGCTCAGACCTTTACCGAGATAGAAAATAATAATACTATCGGTAGTGCATTAGCAGGTTCGCAAGTTCGAAAATATGGCCCTGGGAATTTTGAAGGAACTGTTTCTTCTTCAGATTCTGATTTTTGGGTAGTTTCCAGAAAATCAACTCAAGCAACACAAATAAAATTATTGGTCCATACAAACTATGTAGGTAGCCCCGGTAGCGTAGATTTTAGGGTATGGGAGTATACAGGTGGTAATTGGGGAGTGTCAGGTTCTGTAGTAGGTACATTAAAATCATCTCCTAACCCCGGTGTTTTTTACTATGAAGTGGCTCTCAATTATCAAAATAACCTAAATGGAAGTGGGATTAGTAATAACTATTATGCATTAGAAGTGTTTACCACTTCTGCAACCCCTATTAATTACTCAATACCGTTTAATCCGTCAACAGATTTCCCTTATTGTTATGAACTTACTGTACCAGCTACAACTCCTTTTCAGGTAAACGATACCGATGTAACTTTACCTAATTTAAGAGTAGATACCATTGACGATCGTTATTATATAGTTAAGTTTTCAGCAACTAATTCTTTTACAGATTTTACCGATCATTATATTCAGGATCAGGCATTACCAACAGTAGCAGCTACAAATTCGTATAGTGGCTCGGGTGAACATATTGTGTATGTAGGTACCGATAATGGAGCTGTTCAGTCAGCTATGACCATGACCAATTTACAACGAAATACGACCTATTATTATAAAGTATACACATACAGTGATTGTCAGGGATATATAAATTATAATAATACAGGAACATCGGTAGCGGTAACCACCTGCCCTGGTACTGTACCTGGTGCAGGGTCAGTAAACTTAGTGTCAGCGACATCGCCTACTACTGCAACCATAAATACCTTAGGAAGACCGGCAGGAGCAGATACATCTATAGGGTATGTAGTAAAGTTTAGCGACACCAATAGTTTTACGGCACCTACTAGCGGAACAACTATACCAACTGCTTCTGCAGACTATTCTGGTAAAACAGGAGAACAAGTTGTGTATACAGGTGCAGTAGGAGGTGTTGCAGGAACCACAGATGATATTAATCAGGTGATTACGGGTTTACAAATCAACACAAACTACTATGTAAAGGTATATACCTACGATTTATGTGGTGGTAAATATAATTTTGAAACCACAGGTTCTGCAGTAGTAACTACCAATTATGTATGTGCAGCACCATCATCCGCAGTGACCAATGTAGCTACAAGTATAACAGGAGCAACTACGATAAATATAGCTTCTTTTACACCACCCTCTAACGCATCTCAAGGAACATTAGCGTATATAGTTAAAGTAAGTGATGTAAATTCATTTACAGCACCAACATCAGTACCTGGTTCGCCAAGTGCAGTATATAATGCAGTTACTGGAGGAGAGCAAGTAATGTATGTGGGGAACTCTGCTACTCCTAATATTTCAGTTTCAGGATTGGTTAGTAATGGTACGTATTATGTAAAAGTATATGCGTATAACACCTGTGCAGGTACCGATTATTTTGAAACAACAGGAAGTACCGTAGTTTCTGTAACAACTTGCGGAGCACCAACAGGAAATTCAGAGTTAAATTCTTTTCGAACGGATTTACATTGGGAGTTTAGACTTTCGCCAATTATTTCAAATGTGCCTGCAGCTGCAGAAGGACAAGTGGTGAAAATTAATACAGTGAATACTTTTACGGATATTACAGGAGCCATAAATACATTACCAACCGCAAATATTAACTATTCTGGCTCTGGAGAACAAGTAGTTTTAGCAGGAGCTTTTCCAGAAGGGCAAGCTTTTACAACTTATGATTTGTTACCTAATACAGAATATTTCTTTAAAATTTATTCATATACTGAATGTGCAGGAGTCTATTATTTTTCGAATACTTCTGATGTTATTTCTACACATACTCCAGGGGTAACGGATAAGCTAGCATCTAATGCGGTAATCAATAATTATACAGGAACAGCATTTACCTTAGCATCATTTACCGCAGCCGCAGCTGCTGATAACGGATTGGGGATACCTAAGGGGTATATTGTAAAGATGAATACTGTAAACAGCTTCACACCACATAGTTTTAGAGGGCCAACACCTACACCCGATGCAGATTATAAAGGAGGAGAGCAAGTTGTATATTTTGGAACTTCTATAACTCCTAATCAGGTGATAACAGGATTAACACCAGATACTACCTATTATTTTACGATATATGCTCATAATGATTCAGGAACGCCCTATTTTTTTAATAGCTATCAGCAAACAGGATATGAGTTTTCTGTAGTAAATAACGGATCTTTACTTACGCCAATGATAACATTTGATGATGTAACCGTTAATGCTGGTGATCCAAGTTTCAATCTAAATGCAACCTCTGATCCCAGTGGAGGGATTAGCTATCGAATGATTAATGATGGAAGTACAGGAACCACATTAAGCGGTACTAATAATGAAACAGTTACTGTAGGTAGTGCAGGAACAGTAATTATAGAAGCTTTACGAGCGGCAACAGCAACACATCAGGTTGCTTCTAAAACGATGACGATGACGATTAATGCTCCACTAGCAACCTTAGGAGGGGGTATTGCATATGAAGTAAATTCTGGCCCAACAACTTTAGATATGACTACTACTATAAGTTCTAATTCTACTGGGGCGTATACTTTTGAAATTATTGGAGAAACATTAGGGTACACCATCAACGGTAATTTATTAAATCTAAATAATGTTGCGGGTTCTATAGTAATAAAAGTAACACAAGCTGCAGATGCCAATTATAGTGAAACAGTAGCCTATTATTCAACAGTATTTTATAACACTGGATTCTCTCCAAAAACAGACATAGCACACAATTTGTTTGACTTTTCTTTAAATCCGGGGGAAAGTTATACCATTATAACAGCTCAAAATTTTTCTGGTCAAACTACCACTTATAGTATTGTAAATGATGGAGGGACAGGATCCACATTAATTGGAAATGTGTTTACAGCAGGAGGTGCAGGAACCGTAACTTTACGAGCTTTTACACCTGATAATTTCTTATATAATGCTACAACAACAGATGTAACTGTAACCGTAATTGGTACACCACAAACAATTACGTTTAATGAATTAAGTAATGTTACCTATGGTGATGCTGCTTTTAATTTAACAGCAACAGCTTCTTCAGGTTTAGCAGTTACTTATACAAGCTCAGATCCTACAATTGCTTCAATTTCTGGAAATACTGTTACCATTCATAAAGAAGGAACAATTAACATTACTGCTTCACAGGCTGGAAATGGAGTGTATGATGCTGCTCCTAATGTAGTACAACCGTTAACAGTAAACCCTATTACATTAGTTAACCAAAATGTAATTTTAAACACTACTGGTTCTGGTTTATGTAATACTACAGCAACAGTATCATTAGATAATTCACAAGCAAGTGTAAATTATTATTTAAGAAATAATAACGACAATAGTATTATTGAAGGTCCAGTTGCAGGAACTGGAAGTGGAATTTCGTTTGCTTCAGAGGTTTTAACGGCGAATCGTACTTATAATGTCATGGCAGTACAAGGTAATCAAACCTTACCATCTGCTACTAATACATTGCAAATGACTAGTACACCAATAGTAAGTGTACAAACACTAGATGGAAAAACTGTAAACTTAACACAACCAGATGGAGGTTCGGCTGTTGTATCTGTAGCCAGTTCTCAACTAGGAATAAGTTATTATTTACAAGATAATACTACTAATGAAGTACTACAAGGTCCTTTAACAGGTACTGGTGTTGATCTTTCATTTACGTCAGAAACAATAACAGCAGATAGAACTTATAAAGTAGTAGGAACTGATGCAACGGCTAATCATGGAGAGAGAGGTACATTACGTTTAGATAATGTAGATGATTATGTAAGTGTACCAGCAATCAATTCTCATTTAAGCAATGTTCAACAAGCTACTATCGAAACCTGGGTGAAAATCCCAGCTGCCGATGCTACCGATGTTAATGCTTCTATCATTTCTTTTGAAAGCTATACAGGATTTGGTATCGCATCAGTAGTGGTTCCTTTTTATATCAACATATCAGGAGGAACTATTTTTGCAGGTCATTATGATGATGATGTTGATGATGGAGGAGCTTATAATACACCAGGGTATACTTATCCGGTCGACACATGGTTCCATGTAGCGGCTACAATGAACGGTGCTTCAATCAATTTTTATGTTAATGGGAACTTAATCGGTTCAACTGGAGCTTATTCTGGATTTGAAATTTTTCAATTAACTTCAAATATTCGATTAGGGAGAAATTATGAAAGTACTTCAAATAGTAGTAAACTGTTCGGTGGCGATTTAGCTCAAACAAGAATTTGGAATGGGATTCGTACACAGTTAGACATTACATCTAATATGAATACTCAGTTTACAACTCCACAAGGAAACTTAGTATTAAACTATAACTATGATCAAACTTCTGGAACAAGTGTAACCGATACTTCTGGTAATACAATTACTGGGACTTTACAAAATGCAGCAGGAGATGCAACAAATTGGATAAGTGATTTGTTTACCGATAGTGTTTGTGGATTTGTGCCTATGAGCAACACGGTAACAGCCACTCATTCTGCAACACAATCACAAACAATAACGTTTAATTCGTTAGCAACAAAAGGCTATGGTGATGCTACTTTTAATTTAACGGCAACTTCAGATTCTGGATTACCCGTTAGTTATGTAAGTTCTGATACCTCTGTAGCAACTATTTCGGGTACTACAGTAACCATAGTAGGTGCAGGTACAACTACAATAACAGCAAGTCAAGCAGGAGATGCTACCTATACTCCTGCGATCGATGTTGCACAGGATCTAACGGTTAGTAAAAGAAATATAGAAATCACAGCAGATGCCGTCTCAAGGGCATATGGAGATACAGATAATCTAACCTATCAAATTACCTCGGGTAGTTTAGTAAGTGGCGATGCCTTTACAGGAGTATTAACAAGAGTAGCCGGAGAAGATGTTGGAGCTTATGCGATACAACAAGGAACCCTAAGTGCCGGTGGTAGTTATAACATAACCTTTGTGTCTAATGATCTTACCATTACTCAAAGAGCCATTGAAGTTACCGCCGATGCCAAAACAAAAGAATATGGAGATGCAGATCCGGCATTGACCTATCAGGTTACTTCTGGCGCTCTACAGTTTAGTGATGCTTTTACAGGAGCATTAACAAGAGTAGCCGGAGAAGCAGTAGGAACAACGTATGCGATCAATGAAGGATCTCTAGTTTTAAGTGGTAACTATACATTGACATTTGTTTCAAATGATTTAAGTGTTACCGCAAGAGCCATTGAAGTTACCGCCGATGCCAAAACAAAAGTATATGGAGATGCAGATCCTGCATTGACTTATCAGATTACATCTGGAGCGTTACAAGGTAGTGATGCCTTTACAGGAGTAGTAACAAGAGTAGCTGGAGAAGTCGTAGGAACGTATGCGATCAATCAAGGATCTCTAGCTTTAAGTAGTAACTATACATTGACATTTGTTTCAGATGATTTAAGTGTTACAGCAAGAGCAATTGAAGTTACTGCCGATGCCAAAACAAAAGAATATGGAGATGCAGATCCGACATTGACTTATCAAATTACTTCCGGAGCGATACAAGGTAGTGATGCTTTTACAGGAGTATTGGCCAGAGCAACAGGAGAAACTGTAGGAACGTATGCGATTAGTCAGGGAACTTTAGGTTTAAATGGTAATTATAACCTTTCGTTTGTGTCTAACAATTTTGAGATTACAAAAGCAACGGCTGCAGTTGTAATTAATGATCTTACACAAACCTACAATGGTACTGCAAAGCCAGTTTCAGTGGTAACAACTCCAAATGGATTATCGGTCGATATTACCTATAACGGAAGTACAACAGTACCAACCAATGCAGGTGATTATACGGTAATTGCAACCATTAATGACACCAATTATCAAGGTAGCACTACAGAAACGTTAACCATTAACAAAGCAGATCAAACCATAACTTTTGCGTCTTTAGCTAATGTAACTTATGGAGATGCTAGCTTCAACTTGGGAGCTACCTCAAGTTCTGGTTTAGGAATTACCTATACAAGTTCAAACACCTCGGTAGCAACTATATCTGGAAATACAGTAACTATTGTTGGTGGGAGGAGTACAACCATTACAGCAAGTCAGGCCGGAGATACAAATTATAATGCAGCTTTAAATGTATCACAAGTTTTAAATGTTGATAAAAAAGACCTAACAATTAGACCAGATGTAACTACGATAGAGTATGGATTGTTAGTTGATGCATCTGCTAGTATACCCGTTATAGTTTCTGGGTTTGTAAACGGAGATACGGTGAATGATTTAAGTGGTACAGGTTTAGCTAATGTTAATTATTTTGACGGGAGTACTACCCCAAGAAATGTGGGTAATTATGTAAATGGAGCAAAAGTTAATATTACCGGAGCAGTACCATACTTAAGTTCTAATTATAATTTTGTATATACTTTTTCAGCAATAGAGATTGTGCCACGTGAAGTTACGGTTACAGCGAATGCAGGACAGTCAAAAGCTTATGGAGATACAGATCCGACATTAGCATATACAGTTACACCATTACCAACAACAGGAACTAGCTTATATAACTTTAACACATTTGCTTTATCCGGTAATTTAGTAAGAGTAGCAGGAGAAAATGTAGGGACTTATGCTATTAATCAAGGTACGCTTGATGCTACAATAGCAAATTATAATGTAAACTTTGTTTCTAATGATTTTGAAATTATTGCAAAAGCTATTGAAGTTACTGCAGATGCCAAATCCAAAACCTATGGAGATGCTGATCCAGCACTTACGTATCAAATTACTAGTGGTAGTTTAGCAGGAAGTGACACTTTTATTGGAGTTTTGGAAAGAACAACTGGAGAAAACATAGGAACCTATGCTATTAATCAGGGAACTTTAGGGATAAATTCAAACTATGCAATATCATTTATTTCTAATGATTTAGAAATTACAAAAAGAGCAATCACGGTAACTGCCGATGGCAAAACAAAAATTTACGGAGATTCAGATCCTACATTAACGTATCAGATCACTAATGGATCATTAGCCTTTAGTGATGCCTTTACAGGAGCTTTAGATAGAGTAGCTGGACAAGCACAAGGAAATTATGCCATCCAACAAGGAACTTTATCTCTTGGAGCAAACTATAACTTAACTTTTGTACCAGGTAATTTATATATTGATTATCGTTTTATACGAGTAGTGCCTACAGCTACCGTTCAAAAAACGTACGGAGATTCGGATCCTGCTTTAACTTGGTCGCACATTATAACTCAAGGATCATTAGCATTTGACGATACCCTCGAAACAACAGGATCATTTAGAGATAGTGGCGAAAATGTTGGGTTTTATCAGATAAGAGGTTTATCGGCTCAATTTACTTCTAGTAATGGAGGGCAATCTTCTTATGCTATAACCTTCACTAATGCAGGCTCTGTAAGATTTCAAATCACAGCTCGTGCTATAGAAGTAAGTGCAGATGCACAATCAAAAACTTATGGTGATACCGATCCAACTTTAACCTATCAAGTAACTAATGGTGCCTTACAGTTTAGTGATACCTTTTCAGGAAACTTAACCCGTGTAACCGGAGAATCTGTAGGTACCTATTCTATTAATCAAGGTACACTAAGTGCAGGTAGTAATTATACCTTAAGTTATGTCGGTGATGATTTAACAATTGGGCAAAGAGCGATTACAATTACTGCTGATGATCAAATAAAAATTATCGGGTCTTCCGACCCGGCATTGACCTATCAGATTACCAATGGTGCATTACAATTCTCTGATGTAGTGACAGGTAGTCTAACACGAGTTGCAGGAGAAACATTGGGCAACTATGCCATTAATCAAGGTACATTAAATGTAAATAGTAATTACAATTTAACTTTTGTGCCGGGTACTTTAAATATTACTAATTTAATCCCACAGGTAATTACGTTTAACTCGTTAACTGATCGTAATTATGGAGATGTTGATTTCATATTAAATGCAACAGGTGGCGCTTCTGGTAACCCAATTATCTATACTAGTTCAAATACATCGGTTGCTACCATATCAGGAAATACTGTGACTATTGTTGGAGTAGGGACCACCACGATTACAGCATCACAAGCAGGTAATGCTACTTATGCTGCTGCAATAGATGTTCAACAGGCTTTAACAGTGAATAAAGGAGATCAGGCAATTACCTTTGCTCCTTTGGCAGATGTGAGTGTCGAAGCTCCTGATTTTAACCTAAATGCAACCGCGACATCTGGATTGGGAGTAGTATATAACAGTTCGAATCCTGCCGTGGCTACGGTTTCGGGAAGTACAATATCAATAGTAGGTATTGGAACCACAACGATTACCGCTTCACAAGCAGGAGATGTTAATTGGAACGCAGCTACAGACGTAATACAAACTTTAACCGTTATAGAGGCTTGTCCACTAGCGAATCTTCCTGCAGATAATTTACAGGTACAAGCTTCTAGTGAAACCTGTGCAGATAAAAATAACGGAATTATTACTATTAATGCCGGTCAAGCTCAGAATTATATCGCAACGATAAATAGTCAAGCATATAACTTTACATCAGATCTTACTGTAACAGATCTGGCACCAGGAACCTACCCTGTATGTGTTGCTATAGCTGGATTTACTAATTGTGAACAGTGTTTTGAATTGCTTATTGAAGAAGCTCCGGTATTAAATGGTAAGACAACAATAAGTGCAAATGGAAATAGTACAAAAGAAGTATTTGTCGAGATAGCAACAGGTACTGCTCCTTTTATAGTTAAAATTAATGATGCTATAATAGGAGAATACAGTGCCAAGAGCTTCATGGTAGAAGCACAAAGCGGAGACACAATTGAGGTTTCTTCTAGCCTCGAGTGTGAAGGTAAATTATCTAAAACTATTGATGCATTTGCAGATGTTACCGCATATCCTAACCCTACTAGAGCAGGAGTGACACTTACACTTCCTAATATAGGAATTGATACAATAGCAATAGAGATTCATAATGCACTTGGAGTGAGTGTCTCGACAAGAAGATATGCTGTTGCGGGTAGTAAAGCAGTACTGCCTATGGAAAACCTACCTGCCGGGATATATTTTGTGACGATAAAAGAAGGAACTTCAAAAACACTTAAAATTATAAAGGAATAAATAAAATACGCTCTCCTATCTAACAAAATAGGAGAGCATTATTATTTAAAAAATAAATACAATGAAAAACATATATATTATACTATTAGGTTTATGTGTACTACTATCATGTAGTCGCGAAGAATTTTCGGAAGTAGAGCCCAAACCACAGCCTGTAAATGAAACTCCAACAATACCGAATCTGGTGTTCCCCGCTAATAACCAGGTTTGTACTAATTTCAAGCTTGAGTTTGATTGGGAAGCTTCATCAGACGGTAATGGAGATGCTATTGCTTATCAGATCGATATTGCTACGAATGATGCATTTGAAAACATCTTATTTTCGATAATTACCTCAGAGACTAGAAGAGCTTTCAACCTTGAAAAGGGAACAGTGTATTATTGGAGGGTAAAAGCCATAGATAGTGAGCAGAGTGAGAGTGAATATTCTACGGTTCAGGTATTTTTTACCGAACCCGATGCAGGAGTTAATCATATTCCTTATTCGCCATCAGTCATATCTCCTAAACCGGGAGATGCAGTATCAGGAAATACAATAACATTAGATTGGGATTCTACTGATGGCGATGGAGATCCATTATTGTATGATTTATATTTCGGAACTACAAATTCGCCTGTACTACTAGCTCAGGACATTTCGGTATCAAAATTCGATGTAAATGTATCTCCAAATACTACATATTATTGGAGGGTTGTAGCCAAAGATGATAAACAAGGAGTGGCTATTGGTCGAGTTTGGAATTTTACAACTAATTAAATGATTTTTTTGATAAAGATTTAGATGTAATTATAATTTGTTTTAAGAAAACGGCACATAAATTTTGTGTGCCGTTTTTTGTATTAAGACCAAATGAAAGAACTAATCATTATTTTGCCGAATACACCAATGTAAGATTTTAGCAATATTTTTGGCATCATCGACTCCTCTGTGATGTGTTCCTTCTAGAGGGATTTTTAAAATCCCTAATGCACCTTTCATTCCAACCTTTCTTCGTAATCCTTTGGTTTCAGAAAAAAGTGCTTTCACATTAATATGATTTTGTGATAAAGGATACTTCATTTCTCTGTTAGCACATTGTTTCTTCATCATGTTTAGATCATATTGCCCGTAGCTTGCCCAGGTGTATTCATGACCCTTGTATTGAGTTCTTAGCATTTCGCAGGCTGTTTCAAAAGAAACTCCTTCTTGATCTACTAATTCTTGAGTAATTGTAGTGAGCTCGGTACAGAAAGGACTTACTTCTGATTGCTCGGGTGTAATGAGTATTCCTTTATTTTTAGAAATGCTTCCTGTTTGCGTATCCAAAAGGCAGATTCCTATTTCTATGATTTCATTAACCTGACCTGCAGGGATAGGTCCATTCCAGCAGGTAGCTTCTAGGTCTATGATTATAATTGTATTTGTTGTTTTCATTTTTTTAGTTTCAATACATCATTCCAGTTTTTGCTGGAATGATGTGCTTTATGATTTCTTCGTTTTCTTTTTAGAAGAAGACTTATCCTTAGCTTTTTTCTGCTTTGGCATTTTATTTTTAATTCGCTCTTCCTCTTCTTTTATATCATTAATGAAATGATTATTGTAGGCATTTTCTTTTGCCAACTTCAGACATTTTAATGCTTTTTTATAGTTCTTTTTTTGTTCAAAAAGAATTCCTTTTTTTAGATATAACATTGCCTTATCTGTTCCTTTTACGGTTAGGGCAAAATCGACTAGTTTTTCGGCTTCTTCATAGTCTTCATTCCAAAGTAAGACATTGATATATTTAGGATATACATCTAATGCATACATATCTTCTGCTAAAGCCTGCTGATAGTACTCTTTTGCAACCTCATAGTTTTTCAAACTCTCTGCATATATCTGACCCAAAAGACTTAATGCAATTGGATTTTTTTCATCATAAGACAATGCATAGTTCAAAGATTCTACAGCCTCCTCTAAGTTATAAGGATAAGCGTCTAATGCCTGAAATAAATATTTGTCTAGTAAATTACTCATTTTCTAATTCTTTAATTGATTGTATAAATCAGTTTTTAATTGATTTCGTTTATTTTTAAAGGTTTTTGTCACTTTTTTCTTTTTGAAATCAGTTCCTTTAAACACTCTAATCGGGTTACCACGTTGAACATTTAAGTGGTTTTCCCATTCATCTGATACCGATTTTTTTAATTGTTCTAATTGCACTTCAAGTACTTTGTTTTTTAATCGTTCGACAGCAATTTTTCGATTTTGATGTTGTGAACGACTATCCATTACCACTACACTTGTAGCCGTAAGTTTATGTGTTGCTCTAACTGCAGAATTTACTTTGTTTACATGCTGGCCACCTGGGCCCGAACTTCGTATCATTTGAAATACAATATCTTTTTCTGCTATTTTTTCTATTGATATAAGGTCTAGTTCGTAGATCCCGATAAACCAGTTTTTTCGTTTATGATATTTACGAAAAGTTGAGGTTCCTATCCACTGTACAGTTCCTAACCAGGAACTTACCAAATCGTTTATTTGATCGCCCTGCAGTTTTAGTGTAGCAGATTGCAATGTGCCGTTTTCTAAACCTTTTATCCTCTGTATGATGCTATAGGTTACTCCTGTATGTCGTATATCATCCAAAAAATACTTAAGTACCTGGGCTACGACCCAGCAACATTCTGCGGGGCCTCTTCCTGCTGTTATTTGTATAATTTTTTGATTCATTTTATTGTTTTTTACAGACCTCACAGGTTTTAAAACCTGTGAGGTCTTAATTTTGCGTTAGGGATTGAGGCTTTGTTGAAGCTCCTCGCCGAGAGCGACTGCCGAAAGCCCGACCCTTTGGGTAACGCCCTAACTTTTATTTATCCATTCGAACAATTTTTGGTGTAAATGTTCCAACAATTTCTACGAGTTCTTGTTGATTTGCCATTACTTTTTCGATGTTTTTATATGCCATTGGAGCTTCATCAATTCCTCCTCCTATAAGTGTTACATCATGCGCTTTTAACTGCTTTTTGATCTCACTTCTTGTAAATTTCTCTTTGCACTTTCTACGTGAGTGTAAGCGACCAGCGCCATGTGATGCAGATTGTAAACTTGCTTCGTTTCCTAATCCTCTTACGATGTACCCTGGGGCTGTCATAGAACCGGGAATAATCCCTAATTCACCTTTGGCGGCCGGTGTAGCTCCTTTTCGGTGTACAATGCATTCCTCTCCATTTACTTCTTGTTTCCAGGCAAAATTGTGATGATTTTCAATTTTTGCTATGGGTTTTGACCCTAATAACTTTGCTATCCTGGCATGAATATCATCATGACAAGCTTGTGCATAATCACCAGCAAGATTCATCGCCAACCAATATTCCTGGCCATCGTGAGTATTTAAATCTAACCAGGCCAATTGCTGTACATGCTTTGGTAACGGGCATTGCTTGGTAGCTAAATACGTATAGTGTTTGGCGATATTGGCTCCTAACCCTCTTGAGCCGCTATGTGATAACACTCCTAAATATTCGCCAGTCTTCAACCCCCACTCATTAGCTGTATCGGTAATTGTAATTACTCCAAACTCTACAAAGTGATTACCACCACCCGAAGTACCTAACTGCTTATACGCTTTGTCTTTCAATCTTTTGACTAACGGGATGGTTTTAAATTCATCTCGTTCAAAGATCTCATGATCATGCTTTACCTTATGAGTTTCATACATCCCGAACTTGGTATGTTCAGAAAGTATATTCTCTAATTGATGCTTTTTTCCTTTGAGATATGAGATTGCTATTGGATAGACCGTTAAACACATTCTACATCCAATATCGACTCCAACTCCATAAGGAATCACAGCATTCTTTGTTGCCAGTACTCCTCCGATAGGAAGACCATATCCGGTATGTGCATCTGGCATTAAAGCTCCTGCAGTTGCAACTGGTAATTTTAAGGCATCAAACAACTGGTATTTTGCCTGTTCATCAATTTCATTCTCACCATAGATTTGGAAAGGAGATCGAGTTGTTTTCAAGGCATGCCTTTTAACCTCTACGGGTTTTAATAAACTCTCTGCTATCTTTCCCCAGATACCATCACCCTGGTAAGCTTCTGGATTAAGTAATACTTTTTTGGCTTCAATTAATATATGTTCTTTTTTTACTCTCTTTTGATATCGATTAATCTGACCCAAAGTCACATTAATACTATTATTCTTTGGAAAGCCTAATTTAATTAGATCCTTTCCGCTTAGTTTCTTTCCCATTAGTATAGGTTTTGATATTTGTCAATAATGAGTGATGTAATGAATTTTCATTACTGACATAAACTTGATAAAATGTTTCGAGAGATTTTATTGAGATTTCAATTACACTTTGACAAAGCCTGCCTGAGTGTATCAAAGACTTAGCGTGACAATGCAGTCTGATTAAAAGGAAAAATAAAAAATCCGAAACTTTATGGCTTCGGACTTCTTCTCATATATAATGGAAATTATGTACTGGCGAAGTCCCGAAGCATACTCTTAAAAGAACCTGGTTCTTTTGGAGTGTGGCAATATATGTTTGTAAAAATCATATTACTTCGGTTATTAAAGATTAACTATTATGGTTTTGCAATTTATGAACTGCGGTGCAAATATGTAATCTATTTTTTAATTATACAACTAAAATTTAAAATTTAATTTATTGATAATCAGTATTTTATGTTGATTTTAGGCATAAGAATCCCTGTCCGTTTTTTTACGGATACTAGCCTGTTTGGTAACCAATTGCTGTTCTGATGATTATCTCTCAAATACCATTTTTATTTGATAAAATAGATATACAAAAAAGATGATAAAAAAAGCGTCCAAATTTATTGGACGCTTATGTTTTTTATATCTTATGTATAGTTTGCTACCTATATTCTTGATTTAAAAACGGCTTTACGGCGTCCTTTTTATATGTGAAAAATAATAACATAGGCTTAAAACTTGTTTTTTGGTTCAAAATTATGACGCAAATATGAGGTTATTTTTTAACCCTTCAAAGGATTTATTAGAATTCATAGCTATAATAGGCTTTGTCTTCTAAAAGAAACTCTTCATCTTTTTTTTATCCTGATTCGTCAGAATCTGGTTTTTGGTTATTAAAATATGAACACTTTATTTATTGCACATGAGTGAATAGTTTATTTACAATTTTCCAATTGTTATTGATTTTGGCTAATGATAAATAGTCGTAATAATTATAACCTAACATGGGAAGATGTAATTTTGCCATAGCAATTTTACCCATAATATCGATCCCTATAATTTTCATTTTTAGATTCTCGTTTAAATCTTTAGGGCTTTGTCTATTTTTAACTCCTTCAAGATATTCGGTTACACTTTTTAAGTAATCTACACCTTTGATATCTCCATAGATATATACGTTTTTATGAAAACAAGATTCGAGTTTGGTTGCATCTCCATAAAAAATTCCCTCAAAATAATTAGTAATTAAGTTTTCGATTTCTTTAATATGCTCTTTATACATAATTTATTTTTTAGATGGCGTGTCCAACTGTATGTCCTCCTGCCACATTAATCGTTTCTCCGGTTACAAAATTTGATGTAGCCAAATAATATGCTGCTTCTGCAATTTCATTGGCTTCTCCAATTCGGTTTAATAAATGTAATCCTGCTAAGCTATCGGCATTTTCAATTCCGATTTTACTTTGCAATGGACTTCTAATTATTCCTGGAGCTATGGTGTTTACTTTGATGTTATTTTTACCAAATTCGGCGGCTAGTTGTCTGGTTAAGGCATGGATGGCACCTTTACTCGCTAGAGGAGCTGTTGCCGGGAAGCCATCAATAGCATGGTCGACTAAAACGGTTCCGATGTTTATAATCGAACCATTTTGTTGCTTTATCATATGAGGAATCGCAGCTTGCGATGTAAAATAGGTTCCTTTTAAATTTACATTCCAATACTGGTCTAAATCTTTTTCCTCAACATCTAAAAAAGGTTTTGGAGAAAATACGCCTGCATTATTAATTAAAACATCAACCGTGTTGAATTTTTCTATTGCAAGGCTTACGAGTTTTTGTCCTGTTTCTTGTTTGCTGATATCACCGACCAGGTAGATTACGTTAGAAGGAGAACCGAGTTCCTTATAAGCGTTTTTCAGGTTTTCTTCGTTAGAAGAGTTCATAACAACATTACTCTCTTTTGCTATAAAGTATTTTGCAATTTCTTTACCAATTCCTGTAGATGCTCCTGTAATAATTACTGTTTTGTTTTTCATGTTCTTTATTTTTTAGTTCCTAAATACTGTTTCCCGTTCACTCCCCAATTTTCGATAGGAACTTCTTCAATAACAACATGAGTTGTTTTGGGGTTTTTGTTCAGTATGTCAACAACGAGCTGTGTAGCTCCTTCTATTAATTGACGTTTTTGGTCTGTTGTTACCTGTTCATCGGTAACTTTAATGTTAATGTATGGCATGACTTTTTTATTAAATTAATAGTCATACAAAGGTGTTGTAGAATGAAATTATTAAGAAGGAGGATTGTCACTTCTTTGGTGTGATGTATATCACTTTAAGCAATAAACGAGTAAAAATAATTAAGAGTTTAATCTGCTAAGCGTTTCTCTGGAAACCCCTAGATAGGCGGCAATCATTTTTTTGGGAACACGTTGAAAAAGTTTTGGATAGTGCTCGAGTAGTAATTCGTATCGTTCTTTAGACGAATTTTTCAATAATGATAAGATTCTATTCTGAAGCGCAATTCGACCCATTTTACTTTTTTTGGCCCAAAAACGTTCCATTTTATGCATTTTGGCCGTTAGCTTTTCTCTATTTTCAAAAGTTATATAGAGTAACTCGCTATCTTCTATACAGTCTATAGAGGTTTTGGATTTGGTTTGTTTTACAAATGATTCGTAATCTGTAATCCACCAATTCTCCATCCCGAATTGTAGTATATGCTCTTTTCCTGTCTGATCTATAAAATAGCTTTTTAAACATCCTTTTATGATCCAGTATTCTTTGTTAACAATTTCTCCTTCCTGAACGATATATTGATGTTTGCGCCTTTTGATTTGTTCAAAATGACTCAACACAAAATCGAATTCTTCATCGGTAAGGCTGATTATTTCTTCGATATGTTGTCGTAAAGGGTGTGTCATTTTAATTGTTGTAAATCCTAGATACATGAATCAAAGCAAGATAAATATACCCGAATCCATTGGTTTCTGTATTTATTTTACTTCTGGTTAAACTTATAAAAAATTAGTGCTATTGGCAATAGAAAAACCTTTTGATCTGGGATTAAACTATTCTGGTTTTTATAATGTATTAGGTTAATATTCTTTTTTAGGAATGTCATTTGGGATTACGAATATATTTTGATTTAATTCTTTCGGCTCAATCTGAATTGCAGTATATGTCACAATAAAATCTCCTAAATCAAGTTCCATTTTCATAAAAGGTGATTTTGCTTCTTTAATCAAATCATAGGTATAAAAATCATTGAAGTTTTTAAAAAGTTCAGGTTCTAAATACGGAAAACCACTATAAGAATATTTTTGTATTACTTTTTGTTTTCCATTTGGCTCAAATCCTTCAATTTGGATATAATCACAGGCTTTTCCTAAAATTTGTTCTGATTTTCCACTTGTTTTATCGAGAAATTCTAAAGCTTGTTCTGAAACATCGTAATGATAAATAGTATCTAAATTTTTCCATTTTGCATAATAGTGATTATTAGAGTTTAGATACAAATTGAAATCATAACCTCTTTCTCCTGTATTGAGATATTCTTTAAAAATATCACCATTTTTATTATAATATACCTTTAATGTATCTCCAAACTTTTGCTCTAAATATTCTCGATGAGGAACATTATCTTTTTTGAATTTTGTTTCAACTTTATAAGTTATGACACCTTCAAAACTCTTCTTTGCAGTGCTGAAAGATGCAAAAATTAGAACTGTAATTAAAAGGATGATTAGTTTTGAATTCATTTGTTTTAATTTACTATACGTTTATTAGCAGTTACTAATATTTATATATGATTTTATATAGTTCTTGTAATGGATATTCCCCTTTTAGCCCATAATCATTAATGGTATATTTAGCTTTATTAGTTTGAATCACAGTTTTTGAACTTGGCTGATCTGTTATATTAGTTGTATAACTTTTTTTAAGTTTTTCAAGATCAGAATTTTTTAGTAGCTCGATGATTGATTCCATTTCACTTTTAGTCAATGTATATGTAGAACCTTTATATGCAGGATTGTAAAAGGTTTTTACACAATTAGTCGAATCCTTTTCAAAATCGATGAAAACATCTATTGAAGGGAAGCTATCCGATTCTACACCAAACGCACTCAAGCTCATTTCAACTTTTAAAATCGAATTAGTTGATTCATTTTTTTTTATTGCATTAGTTTGGGCACTTATATAACTAGTTAGAAAAACAGAAATAATTGTTAGGATGTAAAACTGAAATTTCATTTTTTTCTTTTCATAATAGTTAAGACGATGTTGTCGTATTGTTTTTTATTCTAATTATTGCTAAATCATCTGTCACCAGATGATTCCATTTATCTTTTAGTAGTCGAATTTTTCTATCCAGGAAATTATCGAATTCTGCGCCTTCATTATCAATCAGTAAATATTCGATAATTTCGTTTTCAGGTTTTTGTTTTGACTTGTCCTCCAGGTTTCTAAATGTAAAGATACCATCTGTAGAGATAGATAAATCTTTAAAATCAGACATTGATACTTTTTGTTCTTGACTGTCAAACCAACTATCAAAGTCATCAACTAAATGATACCCAAGATAATCAGGTTTGTCATTTTGTTCGTATTCAATTAGTTCTCCATCCTTACAAATTAGACCATCTCCGATTGTCAAAAACTCAGCTTTTGATTCTTTAGTTTCGACAATTCCAATTATTAGAGTTGATAGCAGCTCATTTGTTTCAAGTCCCAGCTGATTCTTGAAAAGTTTAATCTCATGAATTAATGTTTTAACAACTTCCTTAAGTTTATCTTTTAATTGTATTGGATTACCTGTTACAAACTCTTCATAAAATTTATTTTTAGCAATATTTCGTAAAATCTTTCCGAAAAGAATTGAAGCAAAAACAGACTCTGTTCCCATTGTACAGCCATCTAAAACGGCTAATAGCTTTTCATTCGTTCCGATTTGTTCCTCAATCAAGAAGTCTTCACAGTGATTTGTATGAAATTCACCAATATGTAATGTTTTATATATTTTCATTCAGTTTTTATGTGTCTCAGCATTATAAGTATGTGTCGAAGTAGGACGAAATGTTACCGAGCTATCGACAAATCTACAGATTTTTGATAAATCGAATAGTTTCATCCCGATGACAGATTTAAGGTGCAAATCTATGCATCTGGCTATATCCAAACCTTATGGGGTATAGAGTAGTACGAAAACAACAGAAATCTATACACAAGTAGCAATAAATAATTTGAGGTGTATCTAAAATCCTCTAGATTTGTGAGTAAAAGAGAAATATATCCAATTATTGTATACCATTGAAAATCAAACGAAATCAGAATAAAAAAAGGACAAATACTTCAAAGAGCAGGAGAAAACAACACTAAGATTTACATAGTAAAATCTGGCTTGCTTCGTAGTTACGTAATAGATGAAAAGGGAAAAGAACATATTTTTCTTTTTGCACCTGAAAATTGGGTTATGACAGATAGCACAGCTAGGAATACCCCTTGTAAACTATTTATTGATGCCATTGAAAATTCAGAGGTATATATTCTTGAAAAAGGAAAAGAAGACAAAATAGAATTACAAAAAATCCTTAATCGTTTAGAAGCACTTCAAAACAGAGTCCTAATGATGATGTGTTCAACAGCGCTTGAACGTTATGAACACTTTATTAAAACTTATCCTAAAATCATTCAAAGAGTTCCACAACGAATGATTGCTTCATATCTAGGCATTACACCCGAGGCACTTAGCAAAGTTAAAGGGAAACCAAAAAAATGATTTCACCGAAATCTTAATCTAGATTAATGCTTTGAAAATTTATCATCAGTAATTTTGGGTATTATAAATAGTAAAATGATACTGAAACAAAATGAAAAAATGTTCTTGGTCAGTTAAACATAAAATTGAAGAGGATTATCATGATAATGAATGGGGTATTCCAATCTATGATGACCGATTATTATTTGAATTTTTAATTCTTGAAGGTGCTCAAGCCGGATTAAGTTGGTTAACTGTTTTGGTTAAAAGAGAGTATTATCGCAACGTATTTGACAATTTTGAGGCAAACAAAATTGTAACCTATGATCAGAAAAAAATAGATGAATTACTGAATGATTCTGGAATTATTAGAAATAAGCTAAAAATCAATTCTGTAGTAAGCAATGCCAAAGCTTTTCTTGAAATTCAAAAAGAATATGGGAGTTTCTCTAATTTTATTTGGGGTTTTGTAGAAAATAAACCTATTCAAAATAAATGGAAAAAAGCTGAAGATATTCCTGCCAAAACTGAAATCTCAGACATAATGAGTAAAGTATTAAAGAAAAAGGGATTTAAGTTCATAGGGTCAACTATTTGTTATGCTTTTATGCAAGCGGTAGGAATGGTAAATGACCACACAACTGAATGTTTTAGATACAACGAAATTAAAAATATAAAATGAACGTAGTAGAAATTGTAAAATGGAAGGCGAAACCTGATGTTTCGGATAAACAAATGATTGATGCAGTCAATAAAATGGTTCCTGATTTAAAAAACTTAGAAGGGTTTATTAATCAAACTTTATATAAAGACGAAGAAGATACTTGGTTTGACGTATATTATTGGGATACAACAGAAAATGCTCATCTTTCAAATGAAAGAATGGCAGATAAAGAATCATTAAAAAATCTGTTAGAATTGATAGTATTGGGATCTGTATCAATGAAGATATTAACACCTCTACAAAAAGCTCAATCATCTAATTAATATATTGTCAAGAAAAACGGTATACAACAATGTATAAAAAACATAGGGCAGTTTAGACTTATCGAAAAGTCTGAGTTTATTTGCAAAGTCGCCAAATATAAAATTTGGCGTTTATGAGAAAAAAAAGATAACAGCAAAATATTTATATTTGGCTAAGTAATAAACCAAAACCATAGTGCTTATTACCTGCCCTATGTTTCTTATACATTGTTGTAAACAATTATAAATTGACAAATTAATGCCTGAAAAATCAATTGTAACAGATTCTTCCAAATCCAATAATAAAATGGACAATGTAATAAACCAACTAAAAAGTGGTTTATCCAAAATTGGTGATCTTGGAACTAATACTAAGGATAAATTTGTTAATTATGTAAAAGATATTTTTGATGTTTTACCCCTAATTGAAAAAGCCGGATTCAGAACGAACAGGTTAATTGTTGGAATATCAATTCCTCCATCGGTAGAAATCCATTTTAGCAGAGTTACTGAATTTGATGAACATCATATTCAAAAATTAATGGACGAATATTCAAATAAAAAAATGTTCAAATTGATTCTAAAAGGGCTGTTGATGTCAAATGAGTTTCAATCCAAGATTTCAACGGAGGATTTAATTTTTAGCGAAACCTGTATAGAGATTTCAATACCACCAAAAATTAGTATTAAATACTTAAATAAGGATATCGCAAGTTTAAATAAAATCGAAACTGAATTTGATTAAAAACAGTTTACAACACGATATATGTGATCATAGCAACTAAGTGATTAATCGAATGGTTGTTGTATTTTTGGTAAGTCACAATGCTTGCTGAATGGAAAAGTTAGCAGTCAATGCGCGGAAAATGTCGATGACTAGGTAATAATTGCTTAACTACGATACATGTATTAAACGTACCAGCAATACATCTAAGACATATATCAGAACTTTCAACGATAAAATTTGTTATGAATGCAATAAAATTTAAGGACAAAACCCTAGAGAATCACATCAAATCATTTTTCAACAAAAATGAGGATGAAGATATTTATGTTGAAAATATCAATGTATCAGAACTAGATTGCTACAACACAGGAATTACTTCATTGGAAGGCTTAGAACTATGTTCAACTATCAGTAGTTTATACGCTTATAACAATAAAATAAGTAGTATTAAACCTTTAGCATCCATGAAACAATTAGATTTAATTAACTTATCGGATAATGAAATTAATGATATTAGTCCATTAAAAGAATGCATAAAACTAGAAGTACTTAATCTCTCTTCAAATAAGATAATAGATATCTCATCACTATCAAAACTAAAAGACTTAGAAACACTTTGGCTTGCAGAGAATGAAATTGAAGATATTGAAGCCCTTAAAGGATTGAAAAAGTTAAAAGTTTTAGGTCTAAACGATAATAAAATCAAAAATGTTTCTGTTCTAAAACACCTTCCTAATTTAACAGATTTACATCTTTGGAATACAGGAATTAAAGATATCAGTTTCTTAAATGAGCTTAAACATTTAAGTTATGTTAACCTTAAAGATAATCATATCCAGGATATAAGTCCACTTATAAATCACCCATTTTTAAAAGGAATTTCACTTGATGGAAACCCGCTGAAACGGAATGCTATGGACGATATAAAGACCTTAATTGACAGAGGGATTTATGGATTGGAAAGTATTTTAGAACGTACCTAGTAAAATATTGAGATCATTTTATAAACAAATTACAAAGCTGGTAACAATGTATAAACTGTATTAAAACGACTGTTTGCATTAAACGTTACCCAATATTAAAAAATGAATATCAGTTTTGATCTTGACAGCACTTTAATTCCAAATGGGAATGAGTTTGAAACAGAAAAGCGTAACGGAATTGCTAAACTACTCGGAATTGAAAAAATACGAAAAGGGACAAATAAATTAATTTCTGATTTACAAAATCAAGGTCATAAAATCCATATTTATACCACATCATTTAGATCTAAAAGAAAAATAAGACTGACTTTAGGATATTATGGAATAAAAGTGAATCGAATTGTAAACCAAACAGAAAATCGACGAGTTTTGACCTCTCGGAATATTCACTCGTCTAAATTTCCGCCAGCTTTTGGTTTTGATTTACATATTGATGATTTAGACGGTGTTGGGATTGAAAGTGAGAGGTTTAATTTCAAAGCAATTATTGTTGAACCTGCCGATAAAAATTGGATTGAAAAGATAAAAGGCAGGATAAAAAATGCTGAGTAACAACATATGTAGCTTATTGCATCTGATTTCCTTAAACGGAATTCATTGCAATTTTGTTACCTTGGTACTGATAGGAATTTCCAACGATCTATACACTAAACGTTGTATACAATGCAAAAAATAAGTAATAGATGAAAATGAATAAATTTTGTATTAGAATTTTAGGAATACTAGGAGCGCTTGGCGGGCTAATTTTGTTTTCTGGAGATATGCTTTTTTACTATGATCCTGGTAATACCAATTTAACAGAAAATATGGGGAATGCATCTGATTTCAGAATTATTTCTAGTGCTGTTACTGCTCTGTTGGCAGCTTGGTTTTATATGTTAGGAGTGGTTCAAATATATCATGCCTTTAAACCAACTAAACCTATAATAAAGAATACAATTTTAATTTGTTTTGCTGCTATCTTAATTGCGTATGGAGTTATTCATGGTGCTTATGTTGCTATTGCCACATCGGCGAGATTAGCTACCGAAAATAACCTTAATATAAATGAGGCAGTCTCTTTAGCTACTGAAGCAAATAATGTATTGAGACTATTTGTTTATCCAATTTTTGGACTTTTATCTATTATATTTATCATTCAAGTCTGGAAAAGGAAAACTTTATATCCAAGATGGATTATTCTTTTTTTTCCACTGGTACCTTTTTTAATACAAGGCTTTATTTGTAAAAATTTGTCTGGTAATATTTGGATTATTATTTGTGGAGGTTATTTAAATCTTATATTGGTTATCTTCTTTACGGCATCAACAATTGCATTATGGAATATAAAAAGTCTAAACCTCAATAATAAATAGAGCACTACACACAACAATGGCTCCTAATGTAAAGCTCTTTCTTAAACCTTAATTAAAAAAACTTAATTCGACCTAAGCTAAAATGTCATAAAAAGTGTCAATTCGAGTGGTTTTTCAGAATGAAATGTAGAAAAATTGTATCGAGAATAGCTTTTTTTGGATAGAAAATCACTATTCTCGATACAATCTTCCTGGGCCTGTACAGAGTTATGCCGAAGTATCAGATCACTTAATTTGACAGCTTTTTTAAACTAAATCCTTATATCGAACTCAAGTTGAAAGAAGAAAAAACCCCATACGACTAGTCGTATGGAGTTTTTGGTTGGCTCGCCTGTTTTTACATATGTATTACATGTCTGTAATATAATCTAATGATAATGTTAATGTTCTTAATCGAATTAATGGTTTAGGTTGTGCAGTTAGGTTAGAAAATATAGTAAGATCAAACCACAGTGATGCTTCGGTATCATCTACCTGATTTGTACTAAACCATTCTTTAATGCTATTGGCCCAATCAGAAATCATTTGTTTTAATGCTTTATCCGATCCATCACCCAGTACCTGTATCGACTGTAATGGTTGCATAATTACCGGAAGGAAAATATCACTTAGCTTGCTGTTTGCCTGATAGCTATAATTAGCATTCATCAAAATACTAATGGTATCCTGAGAGTTTTCTGCTAATAGTGTATCAAACAAAATGGTAAGCTGTTGCTCTAATGTTCCCACGTTAGGGCTGGACGGATTATTGATCGTCGCAATATTTAGCGGCTCACTACTATCTATAGTTGGGTGAAATGCATTCGAAAATCCAATATTACCTGTCGTATATACAAAATCATCTGCCGATGGTTTACCAGGGACTAATTCTACATTACGCTTTAAGTTTGCAGTAGTATCGGCATCCTGTCTGTTTAGAATATTCATCGTAGGGATAAGTACCATACGATCTGCTATAGATTGCCCAATAGAAGCTTCAAGGATTTTGCCTGTATCTTTAGAAGTATAATAATAACTATAACTAGCTCCATCTTCGGGATCAATACTAATTGCATTGTAATCAGGAATATTCACAACCGGAATACCTATTCCTTCTGGTACTGCACCAAAAATATTAACTAATAATACTCCTGTAGTAGTTTCTATTGTTGTAGAACTTTCTTTGATGTAAAAAGAATACGGATCTGCAGTATAACCTTGCTTTAATAGCTCATTAAAGGCATTAAGAGCAAAGCCATTACTGGTTTCTGCAGCATCTGCCATTCTTGAAACCATCTGGTTATAGGACGATAAGGCTACCGCTGCAGATTCGAACTCAGATGCATCTGTAGTGGTAGCATCGATCTTGATCAATGTATCATTAAATACCTGATTGATATTAGGGAAAACAGAAATAAACTCGGCCATCTGCGCAAATGCATCTTCAAAACTGCCAAGAGCTTTAGCCATATTCTCCTGAACATTAAACAGAATCTCAAAATTAACCTGATCCTGAGGATAGTGGAAAGATTGAGAATACGTAATCTGATAGTTCCAATTTAAGATATCATTTATCGCATTATTAGTACTGGTAGTATAAGGATAAGAACCCTCTTGCTTAACCATTGCTGGTGCAGTAGGGAAGGACCTTAAGATCAAAGGAACTTTAAACACCCCTAATGAAGTTTCTAATGGATTGGTTTTGTTTTTTGAAATAAAACTTAACCATGATGATGCTTTATAATCTTCGATTCCCGGAACCGAACTAATTTGATGTTCGATAGCAAAACCAGCATAGGTAATATCCAGGTCTACATAGGATAGCACTTCATTTTCGGTACCTCTAATAATGTCTGGAGAAGAAAGCAGGAAGGGCAGCTTGGCATCTTTACTTTCACTCAATGCTAATTTTGGCGAACTTAGACTAAAGGATGTGCTAAAGTTACCGCCATCAACGTTTTTCTGTACAGTATGGCTTAGCGGAGGTGTAATAACGTTTCCAACTTCATCAAACAATGTATCTACAATAGTTACTACAGTTTTGTCGATTACGGCATCTCCACTTAATTTTAAACGTACAATGCGATTATTTTCACTAAGCAATGAAGCGTTTACAACTTGTATATCATCAGAAACAGTATAATTACTTATTTTTTCGGCTTCTTCTTTACTCATAAAATTAGAGAAGAAAAGATACACTATAGTAGCTTCATCCTGATCTAATTCTACCCCCATAAAGACAAAGTTCTGATTTATATTTCCATATAGTTGAGGAGTGTCCGCACCTTCCGGAACAGTATCTGCCTGTACTGTCGCGGCAAACTGAATTCCGGCGCGAGTAGTATATGCATTACTAAGTTTAACTAATAACTGCTGTAAAAAGGTTTCCTGAATATCTGATGTATCTGCTGTCTGCCCTGCAAAAACAGGAACCATTGATAGCTTAAGGATTTCTGCCAGTCGTTTTTTATTGGCCAACATATCGGTGAGGAATGTTGTACTTCCGAAATCATCAACTAATTGAATAGCAGCTGTAAATTCTGGGGTTAATACACCATCAATACTCGAAAAGATCTGTTTACCCCAAAGATCCATATCAATATTTTTAAAATCGGTATATGTAGAAGGAGTAGAAAAATCTATACCTGTCTTAGGATTAAAATAATAGATAGGAATGTGATCTTTTGTCTCTAGCTTATTAGATATTGGTTTTGGTGCAAAAATCACCGGATTACTGGTATCATTGATCTCATATCCAATACTGGTAGTCGAATCAACACCTAGTCGAGTAGCCCATATTTCTGTGCCTCCGGCATTACTTAGATTCTCATCACGGTCTACACCAGAAGTAACTTTAAGTTGATACACATCATTTTTAGATAAAGCAGTCTCAAATCCAGCAGCAAAATCTTCTAAACCTGTAGTTACTCCTGATTCTGCTTTTGATAAAGGAGGAATACTGGTACTTGCAGATTTAATGCCTCCTGTAGTTTCAAAATCACCAGAAATAGAACCTCCGATACGCTCGATGGTAAAACTTAACTCTAATCTGAATATTTGCTCGGTATTTACCTGTGCAGTGTCTATATCGAAAGATATGGTATGATCACTATCTGGTGTCGCAGTAGTAATTTCTCCCATACTGCGATTAGCTAAGAATAGATAGATAGAAGCAATCCATTCCTGAACCAGCTTGCTCACATCATCTTTGCTTAGAACAAAAGGATTAGAGGTTAATGTAGTATCTATTTGAAAAGCGATACCATTAGGATCGGTTAACTGGTACCAAATCTGAGTATAGGTTTGTAGATCCCTGGTGGCTTGTTCTATCACTGTAGAGGTAGCCAGATCTTTATCATTATCGGCGCTAAATTTTGACCAGCCGTTAAAAACAAGAACATTAGTATCTTCAGGATTCGTTATATCGGCTTTAACGTTACTTACGGTAACCGTTATTTCTACATTTTCAGGAATGTTATCTACCGTAATAGTGACTGATTTTTTATCGGCATTAAGAACAATAGACTCGATATTAACATTTTGATCGATTGTATAGTTAGCTTTGTCTACAGCACTGGCCTCATCTACAGTTACAGTATATTGTCCCAGAATGGTAGTACTGCTTTTTGCTGTTGTAGAGATTAGCCCCTGATAATAACTAGGATCAAAATTTAATCCCGTATCTAGTTTGGCTTCCCCTTCTTCTCCGGTAACCATCCAGGAGGAACTAACTGAAGGCCACTGGTTAAGTCCAAGAATAGCATCTGTATATCCTGTTAATACAGGTGGTTCATTTAATGGTTCATTACTGGTTGCCGATGGATCTGATAACTCGCTTATAATACTGTTACCATAAATATCCTGCCATGCAAAATTAACTTGAAGAATATCACCTAATCCTAAATATGGACTGTCGTTTCCATCAGGAAGATCATTTTCTGAAGCTACTACCTCTTTACTAAAACGAGTATAAGGTATGCTTACCTGATAGTTCCAGTTATCATCGGCTGTTAGTGTTTTTGGAACCTGGATTTTATCGATACTCTCTGGATCTTCTGCATCTGTTGTCGGGCCAGAAGGTAAACCAATGTTACTACTGTTAAAATAATCATTAGCTACTACCTGATAGGTGAGCGAACTATACACATTTTGTAAGAATAGTTCTCCAAAATCTGCTGTTTTTGGATTATCGGGAACAGGAGCAGGTATAGGTCGTATTGCATCTATAGAAGTAGTGCCTGCAGCAACAGTGGCTGTTCTGATTTTTGGACCACCAGTGATTGTAACGTCTTGACTATCGGCAAATATTCCAATAACATTTTGATTGTAATTGGCTATAGAAGAAATATTTTCTCCATAAAAATCGGATAATGAAGCGAAGGTAGTGCCACCAGGACTGGTACCTACAGTGATGGTAAGCTGCGGTAAGAAAATAGAATCAAATAAGTTCAGCTGATCTGGTAATTCGCTACCTGATTTCTGTTTATTGATTTCCTGTATAGCAGCAACAGTAGTCTCAAAACGACTAGCAATTTCCTGAAGTGTATTACCACCAACTCCAACTTCGTAGATGCCTTCATTGATATTTAATTTAATCCCTGATCTAAGGGTTAGATTTTGATTATCAGTAGCGACATCAGCAATATTTCCGTAGTATGTATAGGCCAGTTCGCCTAATGTTTGTGTATTGACAGATGCTAATTTTATGGTATTTGGATTGGATTGCGCAAAGAGTACAGAGTTATCTTTATTAATGGCCTCTCCATTAGCAAAAACATTCATATACGAAGTTATTGTATTTTGAAGGCTTTCTTCAGAAGGTTTGCTGTACATTACAATAAATGACAATGTAGCCTCCCCGTTATCATCAAAAATACGATCCGGAAGCCCTTGTTTACTATCTGTATTATAGTAGTATAAATAGTATCCTCCGTTTCTGGTAATGCTGGCTTGCCATAGCAATCGTAAGAAGTCTGTTTGCGTATTGAGCAATCGCATTTTTTCTTCTTCAGGAATCGATGCAGTTTTTAGTAATGCATCAAAAGCCATATCAGGCCTGGTTTCCGTAGAAAGATTTACCTGGGCTAATCCCATAGTGAGTGCATTTTGTGCATCTGTCTGGATACCATCGGGAGTACTTCCATTAGAATCAACAGCATAGGCAGGGATCAAACTGGCAATTAGCGAATTGTTATCACCAATTTCACTAACTATTTTTTCAAGAATATTAGCGTTGTTACTATTTGCTCCAACTACTTCATAAGTGGTCTGTGTAGAAGGGCTATCAGAAACTATAGGTACCCTCTTTATAGTAACCTCTACCAGGGATCCTAGTCCATAATATGCAACATCATGATTGATCATCTTTTTAGAGACGTCATCATATTGACCTATTAAAAATTCCATTCTTGGATTAACCGCTCGGGTACTTAGATCCGGTAGTTGAAGTAATGTATCTGGTAACGGCCATAAACTTAATGTCGGTACACCAGAAGGAGTACCTCCGTACGGAAGATTAATAGAAGAAGCGGCATTCCAGACAATCTCTGATGTATATGGATAACTGGCTTCGCTATTGGTAAACAAATCATTAACACCTAGGAAACTAAGACCAGTATTTAATTTGTTTTTGGTAGCATATTCAGCAACCTTATTTATGCGTATAGCATCATCACTATCGGGTTTAATAGTAATTACCATTTTTGCAGGATCATCACCGTTAAATGATAACCATTTTAATGCATCTGGATCTGGTTTGCTAAAGGTAATTTCAAAATTATTACCTTCTGTAAGAGTGGGGATAGGAAACTGCTGACCATCTAGTGCATATAGTCCTGCAGATTCTAAATCCCCGTATGATAAAACACCTTTATTATCTTCTACCCACATCCCTTTATAGTTTGGAGTAACTCCATCTACCGGAAGTTTAAGACCTGCCAGGTAATATCGAGAAGTCATACCAGACAAGTGCTGGATTCCTTGAGTAGCTTGAATTTCTTTAAGTAATTCGCCTACTTTAAACTGCTCTAGATTTGCCATATCCAGTGTGGCAGAATCAAATAGATCTGTAATCTTATCGTTATTATGATCTTTATCACCAGAATTAGCCAGATCTTCTGGAGTAACATTAAATTTGGAAGCTACACTTCTCAGGTTATCACCTTCGACTGTAGTATATGTAATTAATCCAATGTTTAATGTTGCAACAGGAAGTAATAAATTGGCTATAGAAGCGATACCACCATCAGTAATCAAAATATTGATATCAATTTGATTTCCTTTTGGTACGGTATCATTGATAGCATCAACGACTTCGGTTAGAGATTGAGAAGGTAAAGTGGTGTAATCGTATGTATAATTGTTATAGGTAAAACTAATAGCGATACCTTCTTGCAGAATGTTTTGAACTTTTTTATTTAGCATTGCCAGGCTATTTCCATCAAAACTCTTTCCATAAATAGCTTGATTAGCAATACTGTCAAAAGTATCTCCCTGTTGCACGGTATATGTGCTGTTAGAGATATACATGGTTTTCCCAGAATTTAATGCTATACCAGAATTATCGTTAAAAAGTTCTGCAATAGTATACGCCATATCTCCAGAGAGGTCGCCATTATCATTAACCCATTTTACAATACTGTCTGGGCTATCTCCGCTATTGGTGTAATATTTAAAATCTTTTAAGGAATCCTGCGCATTCTGGACCATTTGTTTGGCAATTAGTAAGAAATAGTCACTAAATACAAAGTTACCTACAGAAATATCTTGTCCTTCTGCAAAAGCAGCGAAAGTTGAAGGGTCTTTCTCTTGCATCTGGATTGCTAATTGATCGAAGTATTTTCTAAGATCACTTATATATGTAGAAGAAATAGTGTTATAACTTTCAAAATCATAGGTCACTCCTTTATAATCGGTACCATAATCTGGTGTCGATAATTCTAGTGACAATGCCATTGGGAAAAATGTAGCGTTGACATCTGTTTCTTGCTGTGGTTGTTCCTGAATATGCAGATCAAACTGATCTGTCATAAAAGAATCTATAGCTTCTGTCGGGATTGGACTAGGATTAGAAGGATCACTAAAATACGCTAATAATTGTGTTAATTGCGAGCTGGTGACAGGAGTATTATCTACTTGTTCACTAGTGATAGAACCATTCTGTAGTGCAGCGACTGTCCATCTAAAGATTTCTTTACTTAACAACTCAAAAGAAGAATCTGCAGTATCTTTAAAAGCTTTTTGGTATCCATCTACACGATCCTCTTGTGGCGGTGTCATAGATTCTAAGAAAAGCATAGCAATATAACATGCTTGTTGCTCGCTTAGTTCGGTAGCTTTATCACCAGCCATAGTAAGCCCTAGTCCCAGATATCCTGTTAGTGGGGCTACTGTTGCTGCTTTTTCCAGGTTAGACCAATTTGGTGTTACCTGAGTCAATGCTACTGTAAGTGGGTTATGTAAAGCGATACGAAGTTGTTTCGCGTTTTGTAATTCATTCTGCGCATACGCTTTTAAAGCGATGCCAGATGGGGCAGTTTGCCAAGGTGGATTGCTTGCTATTGCTTTGATCGTAATACTTTGACTGATGCTAGCAGAGAAACTGAAGTGCATCTTTATTTTGAATAACCCTAGGTTTATACTTACACTTAGTGAAACACTTACCGAGGCTGATAGCTGAATTACAATAGGATCATAAGGAGAAAACGTTAATTGAGCCAATAATCTGATGTCAATATTAAGATCAGCTTTAATGATAGCAAAGTCAATAGTGCCATATAGTTTTCCGATGACACCTACTGTACCTCTAAACCAGAAATAATACGCTTCTGCTACCTGGGCATCATTAGATGAAGAGGTTGTTGTTAATTGATACGGATTAAACTTAGCTAGAACTCCTTCTAAAATTGCTACTGCAGTAAGGCTAAATCCTGCTTTCAAAATACCAGCATCAAAATCATAGCCAAATCCAAATTGCATACCGAAACCAAATACCAAAACAGGATTAAAAGTACCATTAGTAGCATCTGGTACTTTATTGGTTGTAGCACTACTGAGTTTACCAAAATAAACTCCGGCCGAACCCATAACAGGGATTGGGATACCTATCGGTGTCCAAATCAGGGTTTGGAAGGTAAATGATCGAGAAAAATCTTCTTTCCACGGAAATCCTATATCTACCTGAAAATCACCATTGGTGAACAATTCTATACCAAAAATTGGTAATGTAAGGTTAACCTGGCCTAACTGTATTTTTCGCATTACTGTGGGTAAAGCGATTTCTGCCTTATAGAGACCTATTGTATCACTGATTTTTTTGTATAAAATCTGAAAATCCAGACCTTTAAAAATACGAGCGGGCTCTCCTTCGAGAGCTAGGCGTAATGCATATAGATTAGGATCGTTAAAAACAATCTGCATGGTAATAAAGTAATCACTGCTGCTAGTATCAGATCCATTTGCCAACGCCAATGCCGATGTAGATTTTTTATCTTCCTCAAGCTTAAGTACTCCAAAATTCATTCCTACCAGCCAGTTGCTGTTAGGGTCTAAAGTAATACCAGGAATTTCTCCGGGTTCTGTAGGTGGTAGATCAGCCATAATTTTTATAGCATCCTGTACTTTTTCTACATTCTGGAAACCAGGTATTGCAACATGTTGTCCTAATGCCAGTAAGCGTAAATCCAAATATTTGTTACCTTGCCCCGAAGGAGAAGGCGTGGTTTCTGGTTTGGCGGCATCCCAGGTTAAAGGCTCCTTTGGTTTGTCTTGCCATAAGAAACTCCCATCTAAAGTAACCATCACCCCATTATCTTTTGGATCAGGTTGGTTTGATTTGTAAGTAACTCCAATAGATTCTATCGTAGCGAACCCTAGTGAAATAGGGCCTATGCCGAGACTGAAACCAACCTGTTTTGATGTGAAATCATATTTTAGGCTCAGGTTGTTAAGTGGTATCTTATCTAGGAGATTCCAGGGAGCAGCTAGTCCAAATTGAGTTCCTGTTGCCCAGGAAACCATTTTTTCTACCATACTACCGATAGTAGTAGACTCAGTAAAACTTAATTCTGCTATATAATGATGTTTTCCATTGGTGCCAATGTCCTTTACTTCACCTTTTAAGAACTCCCAGATAATCCCAAAGGATTTTACACTGGGATCAAAATCATAGAATGCCTGAAAATTAATACCCAACCAGGTAACATTAGCATTTATATTACCATAGTATCCTACTTCTGTTTCCTCATCTTTTTTACCATATGCTACCATAGCATTACCTTCTACACTAAGATCCAGGAAATCAATATCCCAGGGTTTAGCAGTTTTACCGCTAAATTCCCAATATTTAGTTTTTGTTTGGATTTTAAAACCAAGACCATCTATTGCATAATCAAATCCATCCTCGGGTTTCCAGGTCGGTGCAATGTAAAAAGTAAGTAACTGCCCAATCTCTAAAGCTCCAGAGGTCTGTGTGCCGGTAAATGTCCAACCACTTCCTGTGGCATAAGTAGATTGTAGGGATAGCCCAATTTTCATACTTTCGGGTAATACCACAAATTCACCACCGATACTCACTTCATTATTACCTGTGTTGTGAATGATATTAGCGGTTAGTTTATTAATTGTGAAAAGAGGTCCTATAACTAAGGGTTTGTCTGCTTCGAGAATCGTATTTAATTGATAATATTTTTCATTAGGTTTTAAGTCAAAATCCAATAAGGTTACAGCAGTTTCTAAATCTAAGGGTCCTGTACCAAATAATTCTAGTAAGTCACTAAGCTGGATAACGCCATCACTTAGCCCCCCGTGGACTTTGAAATCAGGATAAGTACCTAAAACACTAACCGTTCCTTTGCCTATTGTAAAATCACCTGTTACCGTAAATTCAATTTTTCTGTTTGCTACGTCCTGTACGTTATAGACTTGTACATCTACACTAGGATTAATTTGAAAAGGAGGATTTGCAGATAATTCCCAGGGTGTATCTGTACTCATTTCATACGACATATAATCAAATGCATGAGTTTGATTGTTATAATGTAGTTGAATGTCTTTTAAACCAAAACCTGCCATTCCATTCAAAGGAGGTTGAAGTACTTGAACCAGATTAATACCTCCGGCCATCTGGAAAAAACTGGATACACTTAGAGGACTGCTAAAACCGCCAGTAATAAGCCAGGTGTTCTCTTCTTCAGGGTATTTAATCATTGTTTCCAGTACTATAGGATCATTATTGGCATCTTTGCCAGACCCAATAATATTCCCTTTCAAACCTCCTTCTACTGCGCTTCCGGCTTCGTTAATTTTTAAACTGAAACCAGGCTTTTCGAAACCTATCCAAGGGATTCCGTCGATATTCCAACTTTGATTTATTTCCGTTTCAATCTCTGTAACAACCGACTCTTCTGGGCTGGTGAAATTTAGCGTAATATTAAAATCAGGACCAAAGGCAGTTGTTGTTCCTTTAGATAAAGTAACTTGTGTTACCGTATCCCCATCTTTTTGTTCTGTAATATCCTCTTTAGCTACAGTAATAAAAAACAAATTACCTGTTACGAGTTTGAAAAAAGAGGATAAGTATGTATTTGGTAATGCATTTAGGATATTTACACCACCATTACTATAATTATTGATAAGTTTATTATATACTCCTTCTAATGTAAGTGCTTCTTCTTCTAAAACCATTAGATCAGTGTCAGAACTGGTTTTGGTACGAGCTTTTGAAGATGCTAATAGCGTAACAATAGGTAAGACCAATTTTACTCCTACCAGACCAAGCATCAGTTTATCATGAATATCTTGTTGATAATAAACTCCCAAATTCGTGAAATAGGTGTGTACATCATTAGATTCGGTATACGAATTTACCATAAACGCTCCCGAAACAGCTAGTGCATTGTAGTACTCTTCGGGTTTACCTGGATTTGTTTTTTTTAGATAAGTATCAAAAGTTTGATTTCTGATGTTTAATGCAGCAGTTTTTGCTGCTTCTGCGACGGGCGAATAATTTACAGCAGATAAAGTCGAAGGGTAATTAGCCCTATCTTCTTCTCCTGTTTTTGGAATTTGTAGAAAGGGTCGTCCTAAACTAATAGGTAAACTAGAAGATCCTTGACCTTCAAAAACTCCGGGTAATCCCGAATTGGCATAGTAATAATTATAAACTTCCTGAGGGACCGGCCCGAGAGTGATAGCCACTATTTCTTTATTTCCTGCCCCGGTAAGTGTACTGGTTAGGTCATCAATTTTTACATAGCTGCCATTTTTATAACCTTCTACTAATGATAATGTATATCCACCATCCATTAATGGTTTAACTTGTTGCCCCAGTTTAAGAATAAAATTATCTAAACTTAATTGAGCATAAGCTCCAAACATATCATTATCGATGTATACTTCTTGAATTTTTGTTTTAAGGGCGGGTAAAGAACTGTTTTTGTTTTTTAGATCCAAAGCAAATGCCGAGGCATAATCAAAAGGCATTTCCTGATACTTTTTTTGTATTTTGGCAATATCACTTAGGATAAAAAGCGCGATGGGTGTATTACTGCTCATTTGTGCGGTAAAAGCAGAAAGGATTAAGTTTAAAGTCATTTCTGCAGGACTAGAAAACTGATGCAAACCATATATGGGCCAGAGTCGAAGTTCTTTTTTAGTAGTATGGGCATTATAAATCGACTCGGCATTTATAGATCTTATTTTTAAATCGGCATTATAGGTTTGATCTTTTGCATACCATGTCCATAAGGTTTCTGGAACAGTTGTTAGGGAATCTGCAGGAAATTTAAACGCTAATTCTGCAAATGAAGCCGATTCTTTTGTTAAATCGTATGGATCTTTACCTTTACGCTCTATTTGATTAGGTGCTTTTTCCCACAAATAGGGCTGTAGTCTTAAAAAATAGGTGACATTAAAAAGATCTGCATAATTTACTTCGCTGTTATCGGCTCCACCAGTAAAACCAAAATCAATTTGTTCCAGGTTTGGTTTTGTGTCTTTATATTCTAAAAAGGTAATGGTGGCTTTACCATAGGTTATACTGGTTGTCAATATATCATTTGGGATAAGATCGGTAAGTAATATAGCCAATTTATCTGGAGTATCTGCTCCAGAATAGATCATTAGAATATTTTTAGAATAGTCTGTAGCATCAACTATTCTTTTCATAATATTTACTGTAGTGGCTTGATGTCCAAAATTTGGAGTCCCATCTACATAGAATCGTAGTTCATCCTTACTTTTTATAAGTGCAAGCATGTCCTTTATTGATGCATCGGTAGTAGACTCACTAGCTTCCTGCCCTTGCATTAATTTGGTTAAAAGATCATTGAAGTCGCCCATCTTAAAATATTTTTATGATTTGTGTAATTCTTTACAGAATTATGATATGTTGATTATAAATGTCATGTCTGTACTACTCTGCTAGTGTCGCTATTTTCTTATTGCTTTTTAAGCTTTTTACAGTGCTTGGATCATCTTTGTTATACATAGCATACCAGCCTAATCCAGATGATTTCCCTCCAGAATTAGGATTGCCAAACAGATAAAATAAAGAAGAACCATTAGGCGGAATTTTAAGTAAGCCTAAAAACTTTAAAGCAATTTGGGTAAACATAAGAAGGAACGATTTCTGACTATCGTCAAAAGCTAATCGAAGCTGTCCTATCGAGAGTTTAAGTACCGATTGTAGGCTAATCAATTTTGCTCCACCGCCCGTACCTGGTAGAGAAATACCAATATTGGCATTATAAGTATCTCCTGTGCTATCAGGTGTCCAGCTTAATAGTAGAAAAGAATCTAAACTTACTTTGCCTGCCAGTTCTCCTGGAGTTCCCATATTTAGTTTAAAATCTAAGCCATACCAGGCAGAGTTATCGACTCCAGATAATCTAACGTCGGGGATTACAGTTAAGAAACCTTTGTCCTGAGGGCTTTTTTCGCTGTTTCCGATAATTAAACCTTTTAGATCCAATGCAAAATTGATAAATAAACTTTCGCTTCTAGCAGTACTGGTAGTGATATCAAAGGTGATTTCTCCTGCATCAAAATTCAGAGATTTATTTTGTTGTGGATGTTCAATTTCATAAATCATAGAAATCCCAAGATTGCTGAAATTAAGGCCGGTTCTTGGAGTGAGGTTATCATTATCCGGGCTTCCGAAAGAGAAAATATCAAAATTGGTTACATTTTTCGCATCACTTGTATTCTCAATGATTTTGTAATCAATGAATCCCTGCATACTAAACCAGGACTCGTCATACCCTTCTTTAGGGGAGTCTCGTGTAGTTAATAATACATTAGTGATCTCTATTTTATTATAGATATTACTGTCAAACAAAAAGATATTATCCTCAACACTACCCATACTATATACTGCATTCCCGTTATTAATTTGAAAACTACCTTTGAGCAAAATATTTTTGAAAATATTCTTGGGATTTCCCATACTCAATACATCACTATCAAAAAGTTTATTGATGGTTAATTGAGAATAGCTTTCAAAGTTTTTTACAGCGGTATTCTCAAATAAAACTTTTAGCGAGAGTAGCCTAAAATCATAAGTGTCTGCAGTGGTGGGAGAGATGGTTTCTGGCGGATTGGCGGTGTCATTAAAGTCTGGATCTACATAATAGATCAAACCAAACATAGTACTGGATTGATCAACAACAGCCCCTGTATTTTTGGCATCTCCTTTTTTTACTGGGCTTATTTCTACTGCAAAATGATGTGCATTAAATGCTTCAGGATTAGTAATCCCAGCCATAATACCTTGAAGATTTGTAGGAATTTCTTTAATATCCATTCGTAGTACCAGAATACCGGTCCAGTTTTCATCGGTAGCAATTTCATTAAACTTAGAGAAATATTCGTTGTCAGACTGTTCGTATGTTTCTTTAAAATAGGATTGCAACCATTGTGATAGTATGATTAATTGATCAGCATCTGGATCTTGTTGCACTCCTTCAGAATTAATGGTAGACGGAGAACCAAATTGATCGCGTTGCGTCCATTTTTTTGGATTAGCAACCAGGCTTTCTTTAGCACTGATTTCTGAGTCAGGATTAGGATCATATAATTTGCCTTTACGCCCTTTAATGATCATAATATTTTTGTAGTTATTGTATTCACTTCCTTGCCCTACATTGGCCTGCAATTCCCAACTATCAATACTCATGATGTTGTTAAATGTAGCTGTTAGAGGGTCTTCTTCGCCTAGTGTTCCTAAATATTTTGAATTTGCAGTGACTAAAAAGAGATCACTGGTTTGTAGTGCTTCGACCAGTTCGTTTTCTGGATTTAAAAACTCTAGTTTGTACTCTTCACTATGGTCTGTATTTTGGCCTAAGAAAACTTCGTTCCATAGGGTTTGCCCTCCGCTTTGTGTTGTAGTGGCCAAAAGCCCTGACGGAGTAGTAGAAGTAGTGGGAGTTACTCCGTTTTTATTTACCATTTGTTTTGCAGATAGTAATGACGTATTCGTACTTGCTTTTCCGATGTTATTTCTTCGAGTTTGACTAATGATTTGACTTTCAAATGTTTCTGTGTCTGATTCGGAAAAAGAAGTGATTCCGTTTCCTACAGTTAATCCCAGGTATGGAACTATCGGAAATAAGGTTGTATTATCGGCATTATAGGTAAAGCCTAAATTATTATGAATAAATAAGTCCTGATATTTATAGGAAGAGCTCCCTTCTCCAAAAAGAGCAGATCCTTTTGGTTGAGATACGTAGGTGACCGTATTACCAGAAGTGTTTAGTATAGTTGCCCAGGCGGTTTCTTTTGTATGAGATAATAAAGGAGCTGTTGGTGATTCTGGTGCTTTTACAGAGGAGGCAGCTTCAAAAGGGAATTTAGGTGCCAATGCTGCATTTTTAGAAATAAAACGAATGGTATCTCCTTTTTGACTTAAGGTGAAAAATTCTGTACCCTGTAGGCCGCACATCATGTAGTATTCACCAGTAGTTGTTTCTTTTTGAAATTCAATTTCAAAATCTCCTTCGGGAGTAAAATGAAATTCTTCTGTATTACTATTATCGTTTATAGCACCTGTAGAAATTACCAGGCGAGCATTGTATATATTGTTAGATTCTTGCTTAGGTAGCAGTATTATTTCATTTCCATAGTTAGAAGTAAAATACGAGTCTAGGGTAGTATCTCTTTGATCACTATTTTTGCCGGTAAAGTTGAAATAGGTTCTTCTTGAGTTGTATGCTGTATTGATATTACATACAGAAGAATCATCATTCGGGCAAGGATCAAAGGCTTCATTTGTAACATCAGAAGGGTCGATTGCAACACTAAAACCAAGATAATCTCCTGCAGGAGTGCTTTGGGCTAATGGTAGCCATTCTGATAATGAATCTTCATCACCTTCTTCTTCTGGAAACAAGTATTGAAATCCCCATTTTAGATCATTTAAAAGAGAAAGCCTGTTAATAAAAAAATTAGAAAAGCGTATACAGCCACGTAACTCTCCTGAGAAATCGATATATCCTATTTTGGTAGGAATAGTTTTTGGAGCCGAAGTTCCCGAAAAATTGATAACCAGATTACCTGGGTTGCCATTAAGAGTAATTACACTAGAAGCCTCATCTAAGATGAGTCCCATCCCGTTTTGTATGGTAAGATTTAAGCTCGAGGTAAGAGGTGCCTGTAGTCCTGTGTTTAAACTAGAACCGTCTGCACTAAGCCCCATGAGAGATGTGTTAGATTTGTCGATTTCATTAATATCAATCTGTTCGAGCCATATCATAGCTCTATTGGCAGAGCTAGAGGAGATTAACTCGTTTATGTTTTTTACAAAAATTTCAGCATCTGCTTCATTTTCAATAGAAGGTGCCTGTGCAGAAAACACAAAATTTCCGTTATAATAGGCATTGCTCAGAGCATCTTTTAAGTAAATAGTACCATCGGGAGGATCTATTCCTTCTGGTGTAACAAAAGCAATAAAACCACGGTCATCTGTTGCATTTTCAGCGATATATAACTGATTGATAAACTTCTTAGAGAAAACTGTCATGTCTAACTAATTAAGATGGATAAAAGCGATAAGCTTTTCCTTGTTTTAAGAGAATATAAGAGCACTACTAATTTGTTTTTAGACAAAAAAGCATTGAAAATGACTAGAGTAAAGTTGTTGGTATTCAGGTGAGTAAAGACCTATGTGTATAGGCCTTTACTTATCTGAACACATTAATTAATGCTTACTCCTAATCATAGTGTAAAGGAGATACTAATTATTAACCTGAGTTATTAATTAGTAAACGTATAGGCAGCAGCCATAGTTTCCTGATTACTGTTTCCAGTAGGATTATACCCACTCATGAAAATAGCTATGGTATAGGTAAGACCTCTACCGATATTTACATTATTAAAAGCTCCGCCATTATTACTGGTGATCTGAACCGCAGACAACGGACGAGCGTAGAAAGAAGGAGCTCCAGCTTGCCAGATAGCTGCCCAGGCACTATTACCTTTAAGATCGATTTGATTTGGGAAGTTTTCCAAACCAAAAGACACGCTAGTGGTACCAGGTTTTACGTTAACGATTGTTCCTTCAAAATTATTAGTAGGATTTGGTTGTCCAGCAGCAGGAATAAATGAAGAAGAACAAATGTTTCCATAGGTCTGTGCAGGGTCGTTTAATGTAGGACCAACTGCATACCCAACAATGTAGCTATTGTTGTTAAGATCCAGACCATCAAAGTTTAACGATCCTGCCTGAGTATTACTAGGTATGATCTTACTTTGAAGTGGTGGTGTACCAAATGGAATCTCGTTACTATTCTGCCATAATACTACTTGGTTTCCAAAAGTATTTGGTTGATTCCCCGAAAGAGTATCATAAGTAATGTCAAGAGAGTTGGCCGTAATGGTAGTAATCTCAATTTTTGTTGTTAATACCGTTGTTGATTTTCCTTGTTTTTCTAATGTTGCAGTACTCATAATTGTTTAGATTTAAATGTTAATTTTAGGTTTTAAAAATGTATCTATTTATCCGACGCCGGATCACTTGTGTTAAAATTTAGGATGGCTGCAGCGGTCGTATTATCTGCCCCCATAAAGTATATTAAAGTATATTCTGTATCCCTACCTAACGATAGGTTGTTTAACGCTACAATCCCTTGATTAGAGTAACTATCTATTTTTGTTTTAATAAGAGCATCAGGAGGTAGGTTATATGGCGAAGCGTAGCCTTTCCATAATCCAACCCAATTTCCGTTTTTTTTGGGCAGGTAACCTGAAAGAGTTTGATAGAAAACAGATAATGAAGTTTGCCCTAAATTTTCAATTCCAATATGTACATTAGACAACGGTGCTTTAATACCCCCCGCACCCAGAATCGCACTAGCACAAATATTTCCTGTTCCAGAACCTACCCCGTATCCCACTACATAGCTGTTGTATGTAATAGTAAGGCCATCAATAGTAACAGTGCCACTTTGAGTATTAACTCCTATTTCTATCATTTTTAAGGGCTCTACTGTCCAGGGAATAACAGATGATTCCCAAATAGCTATAAAATTTTTGTATGTTGATGGTTGATTAGCAGGAAGTCCCGAAAAGGCTACAGTAATTGATTCCCCGGTAAAACTAGTAATTTCAATCTTACAAGTATTGAGTTTTGCCGTTTCAATTGCTACAGCAAGAGGTTGAAATTCTTTCAAAGCAATAGGATTAATATTAGAGGTGTTAAATTTCACTACAGGACAGGATGCTAACACGCACGATGATTGATTAGGAAAACATAAAAAGAGTATAACTATATATAAGGATATAATTCTCTTAGTTGTAAATCCGTAAAGCCCCGGTTTAAAGAAATAGTTGAAATTTATTGGCATTGCTATTTACTTTTTGATTTGTGTGTGTGAGTTGGTGTATTGAGCATGAATGTACTCTTGTACTAAGATACCTTTAAACTAGAACATTTCCTATAGGTATAAACCCGTGTTTTTTAGGAGTTTACAGTGGTGTTTTTGAAGTTTACAGCAAGGGTTTTACCATAAAAAAGAAGGGAAAAAATGATGGTTGTTGCTTAAAATCAGAAAGTTTACAATTATACTTGATAAGAGAGAGTACTTTTCTTAAAAGTGAAATAATCATGACAGAAATTAACAATCTGTCATCAAAAATTAGGCATTTATAAACTGAAAAAGATAAGTTGAAAAAAATGGGTTTGATTATACATTATTAAAATGTGTCAAAATATGCAATCTATGTGGCCATGAGACTTACTTACCCAAGGATCACATAACTGATGTTAGATGGGATTGGGTATTAGAATTTTGTTCTTTTGAGTAGAACCCGAACTTAAAACCTACGTCTTCTACATATACATAACTTTGTATAGAAACATCATAATTAATAGGCGCATTTAATTCTTTCATGAGATCTATAATACGGTATAGTTTTGTTTTTGAAATCCCCAGACGAGATGCCAATTGTTCTGGTGATCCGGTAGCTTGTAAACGAGTGAGTTGATCTATTCGTTCTATAGTTTTAATGTGTTTAATAATAATACCCATAACTTATTTTTCTTTTATGATTACTGTTTTTAATACACTTTTATTCTGATCTATGATAAGCTTTTAGCTTATCTTAAGATTCAAAATTTTCAACTTCTTTAATGGAATAGTATGGAGTATAATTCAATTTGATAGGACTTAATAGAGGTGAGAATTTCTTTTTGTTCATTTTTTTGTATATTTGTTTGTGAGCAATACAAATATAGTTTAAAATATTGAACTAAACAAATTAAAGGTTTAATATTTTGATTTAATTGAAATGTATGATATACTTTTAAATTGTAAAGTTTATAATATTAACTTTTTGAATATGGATTTACAAAAGATTAAGGAAATAGCAGACGAAAAAGGTAAGTTAATCAAGGATTTGATTGAAGAAACGGGGATTAAGAAAGGAACTCTTTTCAATTATATGAAAGGAAAAACAGCTATTACTTTAGAAGCTTTTCTAAAAATATCGGATGTTTTAAAAGTTCCTCCTTTAGAATTATTGGCTGTGGTTCAAAATATTAAACTTAACAATGATGCAGCCGAAATGATTCATGGTATGGAGCCTACTAATGATACCGGGCAGGTCCAATCAAACTCTATTAATGTTATGATGGTTCCTTTGGTAAATCAATATGCATATGCAGGGTATTTAAGTGGTTTTGAAAATGAAGGTTATGTAGGAGAATTACCAAAAATGCCTTATCTGGCAGATAGGCAATATAAAGGTAATTATGTGTTTTTTGAGGTAAAAGGAGATTCGATGGATAATGGTAGTTATGAAAGTTATCTTGAAGGTGATCTTATCCTTTGTCGAGACGTGAGACAGGATTTTTGGAGTAGTAAATTGCATATTAATAAATGGGATTTTGTAATCGTGCATAAAGAAGAAGGTATTCTTTTAAAAAGAATTATTGAGCATGATGTTGAAAAAGGAATACTAACCCTTCATTCTTTAAATGATTATTATGATGATATTGAAGTGCATCTAAAAGACGTTGCCAAAATTTTTAATGTTGTCGATGTAAGAAGACATAGAAATCGACGATAATTATAAACTTTTTTAAAGAAGTAGGTATACAAATGTTATATACCTGTAATTTTTAAAACTACCCTGTCTACAAAATATTGATCTTTTACAACAACGTATTCATTCCCAAGTAAAACTTCACCTTTTTTAGCGCTGCACAATTTCAATTAATAACCAAGACTCTTCCTTTAGATTGATTCATACTTCATTCTAAACAGCTATTTCTTTTTGAAGTAATTTTTTAAGAAAGAACACTTCATTCCTTAAAACTAGAAATCGAGGTTAAATTAAGTTAATCTTTTTAACGTTAGGTTTACGATTTGTCATTATTATAGTAATGATTAAATAACGTTTCTATTTTACTAATATTAAAATTTATATACAATTTTGGCTGGTAAATTTAGTATTAGTAAAATTTAAACTTAACAAATGAAAAGTTCATTAACACTTTTTTCAGTATTATTTTACTTTTTTTCTACGGTAGTCAGCGGTCAGGAATCTAGTATTAAGGGAATAATTACAGACGGTCAAACCCCGCTTCCCGGAGCAAATGTTATGCTTCAGGAAACTCAAAAAGGGGTGGTAACAGATTTTGATGGTAATTTTGAAATCATTGGAATTCAGGAAGGACAATACAGTATTGCTATTTCTTATCTTGGTTTTGAAGATAAGATGATTTCAATAACGATACATCCAGGAGAAATTAAAAATTTAGGAAGTATTGAACTCGTTGCTTCTGCAGAAGCACTGGATGAAGTTGTAGTCACAGCTTTGGGTATAGAGAAAGAAAAAAAACGATTAGGGTACTCGGTGCAAGAAGTGCAGGGGGATCAACTTACAACGGCTAGAGAAACGAATGTTACGAACTCATTAGCTGGTCGTGCAGCTGGGGTTCAAATAACAGGAGGAGGATCGGGTGTAGGATCAACCTCATTAATTACAATACGTGGAGAAGGTTCTCTTATTCCGGGAAATAATTCTCCCTTGTTTGTGGTAGATGGTATTCCGATAAGTAATCGTACTATTAGCAATCGAGCCGAAGGAAATCTCGAAACAGATTATGGTAATGGAGCACAGGATATTAATCCCGATGATGTTAAATCTATCTCTATTCTTAAAGGACCTAATGCAACAGCTCTTTACGGATCTCGTGGATTAAACGGAGTCGTTTTAATTACTACGAAATCTGCCGAAAGAACAAAAGGATTAGGGGTTAGTTTTACTCAAAATGTAACTTTTGAAAATGCATTACGAATACCAAAATATCAAAACCAATACGGTCAGGGAGCAGGAGGAGAATTTGCATTTCTTGATGGATTTGGAGGCGGTGTTAATGATAATATTGATGAGAGCTGGGGACCGCGTTTAAATGGTCAATTAATTCCTCAACATGATAGTCCAACAACTAGTGGTTTTAGAGCAGGAGATTTTGCAGTAAGACCAAGAAATCCCGATGGTACTTTTGCAGATGAAATTATTGCTACACCATGGAAATCTAATCCCAATAATATCGAAGATTTTTTCAGAACAGGATCAACAATAACTACAAACCTGGCTTTAACTGGGGGTAATGAATTTGGGAATTTAAGACTTTCTTTAACCAATTTAGAAAGTGAAGGCATTCTTCCAAATACAGATTATGACAGAAGAACATATGCATTAAATGGCTCTTATAATCTAACAAAATGGTTAAAGGTTTCTTCATCGGTTAACTATGTTAATAGTAAAAGTAATAATAGACCAAATAACTCTTATGGTACAGAGAATATCATGTATTTATGGGTTTGGTTTGGGCGTCAGATAGATATGAATTCTCTTCGAAACTATTGGCAACCCGGCTTAGAAGGGAGACAGCAGTTTAATTATAACTATAACTGGCACGATAATCCATTTTTTACATTGAATGAAAATACTAATGGGTTTGATAAAAATCGAATTTTTGGTAATGCCAGAGTAGATATAGATATCACACCTAGTTTATCTCTTATGTTGCGTACAGGTGTCGATTATTTTAGTGAACTACGCGCCAGTAGACGTGCCTATAGTACGCAACGATTTGCAAAAGGGCAGTATCGTGAAGATGATATTTTCTTTAAAGAGCAGAACACCGATTTTCTCCTGCAGTATAATAAAGCACTAAATGAAGATTTTACAATGGGATTATCATTGGGAGGTAATACCAGAGAAGAAGAAAACCGATATAAACGAATTAGTGCAAACTCGTTATCAGTTCCCGGGATTTATAATTTTGAAAATTCGGCAGAACCATTGTCAAAAACACAATTTAACGATACCCGTAAAATCAATTCATTATATGCATTTGCGAATTTTTCGTATAAAAACTTCCTTTTTCTGGATATCACAGGTAGAAATGATTGGTCCAGTACGTTACCAAAAGACAATAACTCATATTTCTATCCATCAGTAGGTCTTAGTGCTATCGTGTCTGATATGGTAGAGTTGCCAGAGATGTTTTCTTTTGTAAAACTTCGTGGTGGTTGGGCTGTCGTTGGTAATGATACCGATCCCTATGCCCTTAGAAATACATTCTCATTTAATGAGCCTTTTGGGAATTTTCAACGAGTGAGTGCATCGGATATATTGCGCAACGAAAATTTGAAACCAGAAGAAGCTTCATCGACCGAAGTTGGGGCAGATATCCGATTTTTTAATAATCGCCTGGGATTTGATGTAACCTATTATAAATCTATTGTAAAAAATCAAATTCTGACCTTACCTGTATCGAATACATCAGGATTTGGATCAAGGATTATTAATGCAGGTGAAATTGAAAATACAGGATTCGAGGTTGTATTGAATGCCAAACCTATTAAAAGTGAAGGTGGGTTTACATGGGAAACCAATGTTAACTTTACTAGTGCACGTGGTGAAGTAAAATCTTTAATTGATGATTTAGATACTTATGAGATATCCTCTAATTATGTTAATGTATTAGCTCAGGTCGGAGGTAGAATGGGAGATATTTATGGTACAGGTCTGGTAACAGTAGATGATCCTAACAGTCAGTTTTTTGGCCAGGTAGTGCATAATGAAGATGGCTTTTCTGTACGAGATCCAAACTTAAAGAAATTAGGAAATTATAATCCCGATTTTACTGTGGGTTGGCAGAATACTTTTACGTATAAAGGATTTAATTTCGGGTTCTTGTTTGATTGGAGACAGGGAGGAGAAATTATGTCTAGAACAACCCTTATTGGCGGTACTTCGGGAATGATGGATTTTACAGCTGTAGGAAGAGAAACAGGAATCATCTCTGAAGGTGTTATCCAAAATGCAGATGGAAGTTATAGACCAAATGATGTAGTGCTTTCTGGGCGAGATTATTATTGGTGGCGCTATAATCGCGGTAACGAAGAAATAGGAATATTTGATGCCTCTTTCTTAAAACTACGAGAAGTGCGTTTGGGGTATAATTTCCCTCAAAAAATCCTCAAGAAAACGATAATTAAGAGCCTGTCGTTGTCATTGGTAGGTAGAAATTTAGCATTATGGACAGAAAACCCTCATTTTGACCCAGAGACGATCTCTTTTAATGGAGGAACCATCGTACCAGGAGTTGAAGATATGGCATTACCAAGCTCTAGAAGCTATGGGATTAATCTAAATGTAACTTTCTAAAGCAATAAAGATGAAAAAATATATAATAGTAACACTAGCAATATTAGTATCAGTGCTATCCTGTACTAATGATTTTGAAGAAACGAACGCTAACCCTAATCAACCCGAAGAAGTAAGTTCAGATTTATTAATATCTACAGTTATCTCTACTGTAGCTAATAGAGCAGCACAATCTGGATGGGATAGAGGTAATATTGTAGGTCAGTTAACTGCAAAGATCAATTTTACAGGTTTTGACCGTTATGAATGGGGATCAGAATCTGGATTATGGAATGAATACTACGGGATTCTCCCAGAAATTGACCTTATTTTGAAGACTTCACTACAAAAAGAAACCAGAAATACAAGTTATGAAGGGATGGCATTAATCCTTAGGTCTTATGTCTTTTCTATTCTAACAGATAATTGGGGAAATGTTCCTTTTTCAGAAGCGATAGATGGCCAAAATAATAACTTTACTCCTAAATATGATAGTCAACAAGAGATTTATACTGCAATTCTTCTGGATTTAAAAAAAGCAGAAGAACAATTGGCAATAGGACAGCCTATTCTTGGTGGCGATGTTTTATATGGAGGCGACCTCGAAAAATGGAGAAAGCTGGCAAACTCTTTAAGGCTACGTTATCTATTAAGAATTTCGAACAAAGTAGATGTTTCTTCAGAAATGAAAGAGATAGTAGATAGCGGCATTTTTATAGCTACCAATGCCGATAATGCTGTAGTACCCTATCCAGCGACAACACAAATAGATTCATGGCCTATAAGTACAGGTAGAATTGGGGGATTTGATGAACACCGACTTAGTGAAACCAGTGAGGCCGTTTTGAAACAATTTAATGACCAGCGTCTATCAAAGTGGTTTCAGCCGACAGATAACCCAGATGATGATCCTAATCTTTTTGTAGGGTTAACTAATGGATTAAGTGAAGATAATGCATCAACATTTAATGGTGGAGCCAGTAACGTATCCAGAATAAATCAATCCTTTTTTTATGATTCTCCAAATAGTGTAAAAGCAGCAATCATACAAGCAGCCGAAGTTCATTTTATCATTGCAGAAGCTGCACAACGAGGTTGGATCACTGCAGATGCTAAAACATCATATGAAAATGGTGTGAGATTATCTTTTGAATATTGGGAGGTTAATCAAGATATCAATACTTATCTTGCACAAATTGGTGTTGCATATGATGATAAGTTAGAAACCATAATCACTCAAAAATGGTTAGCATCATTTTTGGTTGGTTTTGAAGCCTGGTATGATTTCAGAAGAACGGGATTACCCTCGGCAATTGTTCCGGGACCAGACAATGTAAATGGTAATCGTGTACCCGTACGTTTTTTATATCCTGATAGCGAACAAACACTTAATAATGAGAGCTACGAGCAGGCAGTTTCCCAAATGGGAGGCAATGATATTAATATAAAAGGCTGGTGGGAAAACTAATGATCACCAGGTTTTAAGGTAATGATATCATGTTTAAAGCATAGTAAATAAGAAAATAAGAGATGGAATAAGCATAACTAAGAGAGGTAATACCAGTCAAAATGATTAGTATGCGATTCCATCTGATTTCTAAAATAATACATATAAACAGATGAAAAAAAATATAATCTTTATAGTTTTTCTTGCTTTGCATTTGTTTGCAGTTAATGGCAATGCGCAAAAAGAAAATTCGCCAAAAGTAATCTTGATCACTTTAGATGGGTTACGTTGGCAAGAACTTTATACAGGTGCCGATTCTCTATTAGTAACAAATAAGACGTATGTAAATGATACTACAAAGTTAAAAGCAGATTTTTGGAGATCAAAAGCAAAAGATCGAAGAGAAGCTCTGATGCCATTTTTTTGGAAAAAAATCACTGCTATGGGTCAACTACACGGAAATAGAAACGCAGGAAGTAAAGTTGATCTAACAAACAATATGTGGTTTTCATATCCGGGATACAATGAGATTTTAACCGGGGTTGCTGATGATAAAAATATCAATAGTAATAAAAAGATAAATAACCCAAATAAAACAGTATTGGAAATAACAAATAATCTACCAGGTTATAAAGGAAAAGTAGCTGCCTTTGGAAGCTGGGATGTATTTCCGTATATCGTAAATGAAGATCGTTCTGGGGTTCCTGTTAATGCAGGTTTTGAAGCTGCAACAGGAAATGACCTTAATCAAAGAGAAGTATTTTTAAACCAGTTGCAGGATCAGATTCCGAGCCCTTGGGGTACGGTTCGTTTAGATGCTTTTACACATCACTATGCAGTAGAGTATATGAAGAAAAACCATCCCGACTTGGTGTATATTGCATATGGTGAAACAGATGATTTTGCTCATGATGGAGATTATGAAGCCTACCTAAAAGCTGCTCATAATACAGATGGTATGATAAAAGAATTATGGGAGTTTACACAGCAGGATGCATATTATAAAGATAATACCGTCTTTATTATCTCTACAGATCATGGTCGAGGAACAGATCCTCTGGATACCTGGAAGAGCCATGGAACAAAGATAAAAGATGCAGGGCAGGTATGGATTGTTGCTTTTGGAAAAGGAATAACAACTCTGGGAGAAGTAAAAAATACCGAACAATTATATAGCAACCAAATAGCAGCTACTGTTGCTGCGGTTATGGGAAATGTATATTCTGTTAAAAATGCAGGGAAACCAATTGAGAGTATCGTGAAATCAAAAAAATAATCATTTCTTGGTCAAAAGAGATAGTAGATAAACTCTCACAAAATGCTCGTTACTTATTCCTATATAAGCAAATGAATAATTATCAATGCATTTTGTGAGAGCTTACTTGTGTTTTAAGGAATATTCAAAATTTTTCTTTCAAAAAACAGTCATTACTTATCATTCTTTGATTGCTATTTATCATTCTTCTCTTTTTTTGTAACAACTTGAGTAAATTAACATCTTTACTATAAACGTGTTACTAATGAATCCTAAAAACCTGTTTTCTGTACTAGTATTCTCTGTTATTTTATCATTTCTGTCATGTGAGAAAACTAAACGATTAGAATCGTCTAAAGAAAAAATAAAATCACCTAGTATTGCTTTATTTGGTACATTCCATTTTGCCACTACTTCAGATTATTCATCGATGGATCTTGATGATTTTAGGTCGACTAAAAGGCAAAAAGAAATTCGTTTGTTAATAGAAGCACTTAAAACATACAGGCCAACAAAAATTATGGTCGAATATCCTTACAGAAAAGAAGATAAACTCAATGATGATTATAAAGAATATCTCAATGGTATATATACGCTAAGTATTAATGAAATTGACCAATTAGGTTTTCGTCTTGCCAAAGAGTTAGGACACCAAAAGCTTTATTGTATAGATCAAAAAATATCACTTCCTTTTGGGCCATTGTCGAAATATGCAGAAGAATATGAAAAGCAAAAGTTTGAAACTTTCTTATCAAGTATCAAAGAAAATGATCAAGAAGATTCTAAGCGTTTAAAAAAGTCAACACTATTAGAATACTTTGCGTATAAAAACTCAAATGAAGAAGATTTAAAAAATAAGAATCAATATTTAAAAGGAACCGCCCAGTTTGTTTCCGATTCGACTTATATTGGAGTACAGTTTGTTTCAAAATGGTGGGAACGTAATTTTCATATTATGGCTAATATTGATATGCAAACTCAAAAAGATGATAGACTTTTAGTTATTATAGGAGGAGCTCATCGAGCAGTTTTGAAAGATTTTTATGAGGATAGAGAAGATGTTAGATATGTTGAAATTTCTGACTATTTAAACTAGAGAGTGGCTTAGAATCTAGGTCATTACTACATGTTATATACCGAAATACAGTTTTTAGAATACTTCGATCTAAGCAATAGTATATAGAGACAGGTAAAGTGTAAACAATTTTAAAGATTATTTAAACGGGTTAATATCAAAGGTGTAGATTGTGAAAGGTTGAGCTTTTTAGCATTCAAACCATAATTATTTAAGAGTTAAAAATGTTTAAACTGTCTTAGTATTTATTTGAAAAATTTTAAAATAATATAAGATATGTGTTAAGTAACACCTAGTTAAATATTCACGTCATTTTTTATCCAATTTCCGTCATTTAGTTATTTCAATTGATACTTAATTTTGCGTTATAATTTATTTAGATTAAATAAAAATAATAATGTTGGATACTCAAATTACCCTTAAACCTGACCTCGCGATTGACTATCTTTTTGACGCTCATTCTAAATATGAATACGAAGAATATATCCAAAAAGCTGTTCAGTATATTAAAACCTTTTTAGATAATGACTGTTTTTATAGTGGAGAATCTGCAGAAATGCTTAAGTCTCGCAAAGAAGGAATTTCAGTAAATTCACAAACTAATTTATCTTTGGATCAGGCATTGCGAGAGATTAAAGATGTATTTCTTGATCATGCCATTTCTTTTCATCATCCTCATTATGTAGCGCATCTTAATTGCCCCGTTTTATTACCGGCATTGGTAGGAGATTTAATAGCTTCATCTGTTAACACAGCGATTGAAACCTGGGATCAAAGTACGTCTGCTACTTTAATAGAAAAAGAGATGATTCGTTGGATTTGTAATGAAATGAATTTTCCTGCAGAATCAGATGGTGTTTTTACCAGCGGAGGTACACAATCCAATTTTAAGGCACTTTTGATGGCGCGAGATCATTACGCATTTACACATTATGGAATCAACCTAAAAGAGAATGGGTGGTCTGATGAGGTTAGTAAGTTTCGTATTTTTTGTTCAAATAAAGCACATTTCAGTATCAAAAAAAATGCAGCTTTATTAGGTATGGGATATGATGCTGTAATACCTGTAGAAACAGACGATAAGATGAAAATGAAAGTAGATGCTCTGGTACAGGCTATAGAAAAAGAAAAACAACGAGGTAATATACCAATTGCTATAGTCGCTACAGCTGGGACAACAGATTTTGGAAGTTTTGATCCTTTGCAAACGATCTCTAAAATTGCAAATGAGTATAATATCTGGTTTCATGTAGATGGAGCATACGGAGGATGTTATGTGCTAACCGATACCCATAAACATATGTTTAATGGCGTAGAATATGCCGATTCGATGACAGTCGATTTTCATAAAACTTTGTTTCAACCAGTATGCTCTAGTGCCTTCCTGGTTAGAGATACAAAGTATTTTAAATATATTTCTTACTATGCAGATTATCTTAATCCTATAGAAAACAGGGATGAAGAACATCCGGATTTGATTGAAAAATCTATTCAGACTACTCGGCGATTCGATGCTTTAAAACTATGGTTTACTTTAAAAGTAACCGGAGCTAAAAATTTGGGAGGATTTCTAGAAAGAGTACACCATCTAGCCCGTGAAGTTTATTACATCATTAAGGATGATATCTATTTTGAAGTAGCGCACAAACCAGAACTAAGCACTCTTGTATTTCGGTTTAAGATTCCTGGTGTATCTGATGAAAAAATCTTGGATACTGTGAATCTATATATTAAAAATACGCTTTTTAATGCAGGTAAAGCTTCTGTAGCCAGCACTAAACTAAATGGTAAAACCTACCTAAAATTTACCTTGTTAAATCCGAGAACGACAAAAGAAGACCTTATAGAGGTTGTTAAAATGATCAAAGAACAAGGGCTAATCTATGCCACAAATAATTAAAATAATACGATGATGAGTGATACTAAAATAATAGATTTTGTAGCGGTAGGAATTGGTCCTTTTAACCTGGGACTAGCTTGTTTAACCGAACCTATTGATGGGTTAGAAGGGGTTTTTTTAGACAAAAGCTCTAAGTTTGACTGGCACCCTGGGATGTTACTTCAAGATACAACATTACAGATTCCGTTTATGGCAGATTTGGTAACTCTGGCAGATCCTACCAGCCCATTTAGTTTTTTGAATTATATCAAAAAACAAGGACGCATGTATTCCTTCTATATAAAAGAAAATTTCTTACTACTTCGAAATGAATACAATCAATATTGCCAGTGGGTAATAGAAAAACTGCCTAACTTGTTTTTTAATACCGAAGTAACTCATATACAATATAATGAAAAAGAAGAGTATTATGTTGTTACCTCAAAATGTACACAGACCGATGACTTAAAAATATACAAAGCAAGAAAACTGGTTTTAGGTACAGGGACTCAACCTTATGTTCCGGGATGTTGCAGGCAATTAGAAGGAAAAGCATTTCACTCTTCATCATATCTAAAGAGTAAAGCAGTAGTACAATCCAAAAAATCTATTACCATTTTAGGTAGCGGGCAAAGTGCAGCAGAAATTTTTTATGACCTTTTACAAGATATTGAAACAAAAGGATATCAATTAAACTGGATTACCAGATCTCCAAGGTTCTTTCCATTAGAGTATTCTAAATTAACTCTAGAGATGACTTCGCCAGAGTATGTAGATTACTTCTATAATCTGCCACAGAATAAAAAGGATCATTTAATTCAAAATCAAAAACATCTCTATAAAGGAATTAATCAAGATCTAATTGCAGATATCTATGATCTAATCTATACCAAGCAGTTGACTAATGATGTTAAGATATCATTGCGTACTAATTCTGAATTGACCACTGCAGCGTATAATGAAAATCACGATACTTTTGATCTCGAATTACACCAAATTGAACAAGATAAACAATACCGACACCAAACAGAGGCATTGATACTAGCAACTGGCTATACCTATCAGAAACCAGAATTTATAGAAGGTATAGCAGATCGGATTAAGTGGGATGATAAAAACCGATATGATGTACATCGCAATTATAGTATCGATAAGCAAGGTAAGGACATCTACGTACAAAATGTAGAATTGCACACCCATGGGTTCGTAACTCCAGATTTAGGAATGGCTTGCTATCGCAATTCTTTTATCATTAAAGAACTAACAGGAAAAGAGCATTATCCGATAGAAAAACGTATTGCTTTTCAACAATTTGAAGTGACTCGGGAAGAAGAAATTAGTATAGAGGAACCTGTTTTAAGGTAAATCATAAACAGACCTCACAGGTCTTTAAGACCTGTGAGGTCTATAAATTGTAACCCTACAATGACTCTAAAAAAAATCCTTATTCTCATGACTCTGGTAGCGGTAGTAAGCGATTATTTGCTACACCCCTTTTATCCACAGTTTTTTGAAGCTCGCTTTGGGGTTACAGACCCCAAATATGTAGGGTATTATTTTGCCGCTATTTGCTTTATGGTGATGATTGCATTTCCGTTTTGGGCATATGTATCCAAAAAAGTAGCTGAGTTAAATATTTTGGTGTATACGCAATGTGTAGCAGGAATATTAGCATTATACTGTTATTGGACCACCTCTTATATTAATTTCTGGATCATATCCTTGGTTATGGTATTATTTAAAGGAAGTTATCTTTTGGTATACCCTTATATCTTAAAAATTATTACCAAAAAAGAGCACACAAGCACGATAGGAGTGCTCTCTGTTGTTGTACATCTAGGAGGGATTTTAGGAGCAGTGATTGGTGGATTGACAGTAGATTTTGTTGATGCCAGTTATATTTTTCTGGCGATGGCCGCTGGAGATTTTATGCAAATGGGAATAAGTATGTATGTACTGCGTAGCAAAAAATATGATACAAATAAAATTATTGAAACTCAATCGACTCTTGATGCTAAGGATAAAATTATTCCCCAAGGTTTTATCCTTAAGATTGGGTTAGTAACGATGATCTTATATTTTAGTGATTTTCTAATCCGCCCTTTTTTCTCATTATACTGGGAAAGCCTCTCTGATTATGATGGTAAATTAATTTCTGGAAGCATATATGCGATACCTGGTTTTGTAGCATTAATTGCACTGTGGATCAATACAAAGTATAGTCCAAAAAATAAAAATAAGAGTATCATATCAGCATTATTTCTAGGAATGATTGGACTCATACTTCAAGGACTTCCTGTTGAGGCCATTGTGATTGTAGGAAGAATTATTTATGGTTGGGCGATTTTTCAGGGAGTAGTGCGTTTTGATGTATTACTGTTTGAGTTTAGTTCACCAAATTCTTATGCTATCGATTACAGTAAGGTCCATTTTTTTCAAAACCTGGGAGTATTACTAGCTTCTTTTTCCGTAGGGATTGTGGTAGATCAACACGGGTTACAAATTCCATTTACAGTAGCATTAGCAGGTTTTTTCATTGCACTAGCAATGTACTATTTCATGTTTATCAGAACAACAATTAGAGCAAGAGCAAAGAATCTAGCAAAAACATAAAGATTTTATATGTCAGTACAAGAACATACAGGTTTAGTAACATCTGCAAAAGAAGGATATGAGTTTTCGTCATCATATAAGAACTTTGGTGATATTCATATACGACATTTTGATGTTGAAACAGACAGTATTGTATTACACGATTGGGTAAATCGAGATTATGCTTTATTCTGGGGTATGCAACAAAGTTCGGTTGAAAAGGTAAAAGCCGAATATGCCAAATTAATACGACCAGATCATTACGATATTTTTGTTGGTGTATATAGAGAACAACCTGTTTTTGTTTTAGAACGTTATCATCCACAACAAGATCTTATCGGAAAATATTATTCGGCCCAGAGCAATGACTGCGGGATTCATATTATAGTAGCACCGCCATCCGAAGGTAAAATTGAAAACTTTACATGGTATATGTTTGATACGATCATGAATTTTGTTTTTCAGGATGAAAAAATACATCGAATTATAGTAGAGCCCGATATACGAAATAAAAAGATGTTTTCGATTTGCCAACGTGTAGGTTTTCAGCTTGATACTATTGTCGAACTTCCGCATAAAACAGCACAACTCGCTTTCTTAACCAGACAAAAACATAACCAACTTAAATTATTTCCACAAATCCATAAACGAAGTGCAATGAATACATTAGACAACGCCGTTTCGCCCCAACAATCTGTATCCCATATACAACCAGAATTATGGGTTAAAGTAAATACTTTACTAATCAAAAAAGCAATATGCGAATTTAGCCATGAGTTGCTTATACAGCCCAGAATAGTAGAAAAACTGGGAGATGGTTGGAATAGGTATACTTTGGAAGCCGATAACCCAGAGATTCGATATGAATTTAGAGGAAAACAATTGGCATTACATCATTTATGGATTAGCGAAGTTTCTATTCAGAAATATGAATCCGAAAAATCGGTAAGGCTAGATGCTATTTTATTTATCAAAGAGTTTAGAGAAAAATTAGGGATTGATACTACTACAATGCCTGTATATCTCGAAGAAATTATTAGCACTCTGTACGGAAGCGCTTTTAAACATGTGAAAAAAAATCCTTTGGCTATAGATTTGGTCTCTGCAGATTTTCAGACTATCGAGCAATCAATGATGGAAGGTCATCCTGGTTTTGTAGCTAATAATGGCCGAATAGGATTTGATAGTAGCGACTATAGATCATATGCTCCCGAAGCCGGAAATTCTTTTTACCTCATATGGTTAGCAGGCCATAAGAGTAGTGCCGTATATGCTGCTATCGAGGATTTACCGTATGAAACCTTAATTGAACAAGAATTAGGAGCAGATACTATTTTGTCTTTTAATACCATAATAAAGAATAAAGGTTTTGATCCAGATGAGTATTATTTCATTCCTATGCATCCCTGGCAATGGTTTAATAAATTGGCCAATATATTCTCTCCAGAGGTTGCCAAAGGAAACTTGATTTGTTTGGGTTATGGTCCTGATCAATACCTGGCGCAACAATCGATACGTACATTGTTTAATATTTCGAACCCTCATAAACTGTATACCAAAACCGCCCTTTCTATCTTAAACATGGGATTTATGAGAGGATTACCTTTATACTATTTGGGTACAGCTCCAAAAATGGCAGTTTGGTTAGAAGAATTATTATATAATGATTCTTATATTAAAGAAACAGGATTTAAGATGCTGGGAGAAATAGGTTCTGTTAGTTATGTAAATCCATATTTCAAGGAGTTTGGGCCACATAATGACTATAATAAAATGCTGGCCTCATTATGGAGAGAAAGCCCGATGGGTATGATAGATGATGGCCAAAAACCAATGACAATGGCCGCTTTTCTACATATTGATCAAACCGGAGAAGCATTACTACCCAAAATTATTGCTGCCTCAGGCTTATCTATCTCAGAATGGTTACAGAATTATTTTAAAGCATATCTAAGTCCGCTAATACACTGTTTTTATCATTTCGATTTGGTGTTTATGCCTCACGGCGAAAATATCATTATGGTATTAGAAAATAACATACCGGTGAAAATATTAATGAAAGATATTACCGAAGAAGCCTGCATTCTTAGTCCGGAAGTTAAATTACCCGAGCACTTGAAACGTATGTATGCTCCTGTTCCCGAAGATGTGAAATTGTTATCTATTTTTACAGATATTTTTGATGGATTTTTTAGATTCATGTCCCATATCCTGGTTGAACATGCTGGATATTCTGAAGAGAATTTCTGGGAGTTAGTAGCAGAAAATATACATCAATATCAGCAACGTTATCCAGAAAAAGCAGCCAAATTTAAACAATACGATCTTTTTGCGCCAGAATTTCATCTATCGTGTCTTAACAGGCTACAATTAAACAACAATAAACAGATGATTGATCTGGATGATCCTGTTGCTTTACTTCAGTTTGCAGGACGATTACAAAACCCTATTGCTGCTTTTAGAAAAGAAAAACCCAGCCCTCTAGTATAAGATCCTTTTTTATGAATAACGCAGCAACCATACCATCCACAGTTTTTTCTAGAACTATTAAAGAGCTCGGAGATATACATTTACGTCTTTTGGATATAGAAAAAGATATAGAAACTATCCACGATTGGGTTACCAGGCCTTATGCTACTTACTGGGGTATGCAAGAGCATACTTTAGAAGAAGTAAGACTTGCGTATCAAGAAATAGTCGAATCAGATCATCATGATGCTTTTATAGGTGTGCTAAATAACCAACCAATTTTTTTAATGGAACGTTACCTTGCTGTAAAAGATCCTATTTCAGCTTGTTATGAAGCAAAGGAAGGAGACTGTGGAATGCATATTTTGGTTAGCCCCATCAAAAAAAAGATTCCAAATTTTACCTGGCATGTATTTTCTACAATTCTCGAATATCTGTTTAGTGATCCTCAAACCAATCGCATTGTTGTAGAACCAGATGTGAGAAATGAAAAAATTCATGTACTCAATAAACGAGCAGGGTTTCAATATCATAAAGAGATTGAATTACCTCATAAAACAGCAGCATTAGCTTTTTGCAATAAGAAAGATTACAAGAAAGCACTCTTACGAGAAGACAATAAAAATATAGCACATAAAAATAAAATCAATGACTAAGTTAGATATGGTAATCCAACCAGAAGTTAATCTTGATCATCTAAGACTCGATATTTGGAAAAAAGTAAATCGAGCTCTTGTTAAAAAAGCAATTAGTGAATTTACACACGAATTACTTTTACAACCAAAACCACAGTATCAGGAAAAATATTGGGGACATTTTGTTTTGGTCTCAGATTTACCAGGAATTACCTATGAGTTTAAAGCCAAAAAACGAAGTCTTGATCATTGGCATATCGATGAGAATAGCCTTGTAAAAAGACGAAATGGAAATCTGGTGACTGTAGATGCCATACATTTTATTTTAGAATTTAGATATACTTTAGGAATTTCTGATGATATGTTGCCCACCTACCTCGAAGAGATTACCAGTACTTTATCCGGAGCAGCATATAAATATCATAATAAAAAATGCTCTTCAAGAGAATTGGTTCAATGTAGTTTTCAGGTAATCGAACATGCAATGACCGAAGGGCATCCCTGTTTTGTAGCTAATAATGGGCGTATAGGTTTTGACGCCGAAGATTACATTAAATATGCTCCCGAAACCGACAATACGTTTCAAATTATATGGCTGGCAGGCCATCGCGATAAAGCAACATTTACAGCGGTAAAAGGGTTTGAATATAAATTATTAATGAGGCGAGAACTAGGAGTTTCTACTATAGCTAAATTTAATGATGTATTAGAAGATTTAGGATTGGATATGGAGTCTTACATTTTTATACCCGTTCACCCTTGGCAATGGCATAATAAGATCATTCATATTTTTGCAGCCGATATAGCAAACATGGATCTCGTGTTTCTGGGAAAAGGAGAAGATCAATATTCTGCGCAACAATCGATAAGAACATTATACAATAAAACGGCTCCTGATAAATTATACACCAAAACAGCACTATCTATTTTAAATATGGGATTTATGAGGGGGCTTTCTCCATATTATATGCAAAGTACACCCCATATCACTGCTTGGATAACCGAATTGCTTAAAGATGATAAATACCTTAAAAAAACAGGGTTTACCATGCTGGGTGAAGTTGCTACTGTTGGATATAAAAACCTTGATTACGAAGTTTTAGGTAAGACAAATGCTCATAATAAGATGCTTTCTGCTTTATGGAGAGAAGTTCCTGGGTCTAAGATTAAAGAAAGTCAACAGGTAATGACCATGGCAGCCTTTTTACATATAGATAATGATAATACTTCATTGTTAGCAGAATTGATACAAGCTTCTTCATTTGATACCGAAACCTGGTTGAAAAAATATCTACAGTGTTATCTAAGTCCTTTATTGCATTGTTTCTATGCTTATGAGTTGGTTTTTATGCCACATGGCGAAAATCTGATTATGGTCATGGAAAATCATACTCCTGTAAAGGCGCTAATGAAAGATATTACCGAAGAAGTAATCGTTTTTAATTCTGAATTAAACTTACCCGAAGAAGTAAAACGCTTGTATACCGAAACCTCTGATAAAATGAAAATACTTTCAATTTTTACAGATGTGTTTGATTGCTTTTTTAGGTTTATGGGAGATATACTAGAAGAATATTGTGAGTATCCCGAAGGACTATTCTGGGAGTTGGTTGCCGATTGCATTAACACATATCAACAAAAACACCCCGAATTAGAAGCACAATTCAAGAAATATGACCTTTTTGTGCCAGAATTTGATAGATGTTGCCTCAATAGATTACAATTGAAAAATACAAAACAAATGCTGAATCTGGCAGACCCTATAGAGAGTTTACAATTAGTAGGAACCCTTAAAAACCCTATTGCAGAGTATCGTAATAATAAAGTAAGGATTCCGGCTATGAGTAACTCATAAAAGAAGATCAGTTTAACCTATTTATTCTAACAAAGCATGAACGAAACAATTCAAATATGGTTAGATAAGTTTCAGAGTATTTCTGGAATTGTTATTATAACTCTTGTCGTTATAGAATGGGTTATTCTGTTTATAACCAGAAAAATAGAAAGCCATAAAGAAGGTGTAGTAAATATAGTATCCTATATATTAGAATCGATTCCGTACATTTTTTTGGGTAAGATTGTGATTTTGGGGATAATGATGTGGGGATATGAATATCGCTTATTTACCTTAGGATATGAATGGTATATATGGGTGCTGGCCTATTTTTTATATGATTTTATGTTTTATGTATTGCATTTTATAGGGCATAAAATTAGATTCTTTTGGTGTATCCATGGGGTGCATCATACCGCAGAAGAAATGAAGCTAACGGTAGCGGTACGAGGATCATTTCTTATTTTTTTGCACATGCCGCATACCATATTATGGCTTCCTCTATTAGGATTTGACCCCTTTATGATTTTTATCATCGAGTTAATAGCAAATTTGTATGGACTTTATGAACATGTGAGCGAAAAACTAATCGGTAGACAGCCATGGTTAGAGTGGATCCTTATAACTCCTTCTTTGCATAGAGTACATCATGCCAAAAATCATAAATACTTAGATACAAACTACGGAGAGACTTTTTCTATTTGGGATAAAATTTTTGGAACCCTACAAGTAGAACTAGATGACGAAAAACCTGTGTATGGATTAATGGGAGATAGTATAAATAGTGAGAGTTTATGGCAAATTCAATTGCTACTATGGAAAGAACTTTGGGCTGATATGAAAACAGCAAAAAAAGTATCAGACAAATTAAAATACTTGATTATGTATCCTGGTTGGAACCATATTGATGGAGGTAAAAAGGCAAGTGACTATAGATCTGAAGCGTGGATACGAGATGAGTTAATAAAGCGAACACAAAAAGAAGCACAAACGTAAATATAGATGAGGAATAATAATAGTAATAGAATTTTAGCAATTGATTTGGCAAGAGGGGTAAGTGTGTTGATGGTAATCATAGTACATACCTTATGGATATATGGCGATATACCTACTCAATCAAATACCTGGCTAGGAGGAGTAGTTCATTTTATAGGAAAAGGAACTCCGATGTTTTTAATTGCAATGGGAGTTTCATTTACCTTATCCAGAAATCAAAGCATAGTATTGTCTATAAAACGGGCATTATATATTCTGGCTGCAGGGTATATTATGAATTTTCTAAAATTTGTCTTACCAGTTCTAATTGGGACAATGCCAGATGCTTTTATAGAAGCCTATGGCTGGACAGTTCCTGCTACTATAGATAACATGATCTATATGTTGCTTACTGGTGATATATTACAACTTGCAGGAGTTTCTCTATTATTTATGGGAATTATAAACAAATTTTCAAAAAACAAATATGTACCATTAATTATTGCATTTATAATAGCTGTAGTAACCAAGGAGGTACACGGTTTCCAATTAGGAATAGGAAGTGTGGATTATATCCTGGACCTAATGTGGGGAGCAAAGTGGAATGTATATTTTGCTGTATTTCCTTGGTTTTCTTTTATACTTATTGGGATGTTCTTCGGAATGTGGTATAAAGAGAAAAATAAAAGTAATGCCCATATATTTAAAAGAATGTTTATTGCAGGTGTTTTTTTGATGCTGATTGGTGGCGGATTGTGTTTTTATAATTTTGAGTATCATTTCGGAGATTATTTTCATTTAGGACCAGGAGGAACTATTTATCTGGCAGGATTCAATTTAGTTCTAATGTGGTTAGCGCATATTTTAGTTACCTATATAAAGACAAACAGAGTTTTTGAGTTTCTATATTATTGTAGTAAACGAGTAACTACAATATACATCATTCAATGGGTAATTATTTGTTGGGGAATGGGAGCTTTAGGATACCAGCAATTTGGGATTACAGCAGTTCTGATTTTGATCCCTTTATATATAATGCTAACACTCGGAATCCAAAAATTACTGTTTGATAAACCATTTTGGTCGAAGAAAACAAGAAAACAAAATAATATCACAAAAAATTCAATATCTCTACAAAAACCTTAATATCATGCGACAATTTAATTGTGTTACTATAGAATATTTCAAAGAGCAAGAACTTTTATTTTGGAAAATCAAAGATACGGGAATGCCAAATTTTTGTCTGGATGGTCTTCGGGAATTTAGGGAGTTCGCAATTTGGGTAAAAGAATACTTTTCACACCCGGATCGTCCTCTTAAATTTATTGTTTCGGCTTCAGAACATGACGGAATCTATAATATGGGTGGAGATCTTCCTTTTTTCTTAAAAAATATTAAAACAAAAAATGTAGAGAACCTAACGACTTATGCGCATTTGTGTATAGATGCGATTTATAATATTTACACTTCTTTTGGTCTGCCTGTAATAAGTGTAGCTTTGGTAGAAGGAAATGCGTATGGAGGCGGGTTTGAATGTGCATTGGCACATGATTTTATAATTACGGAAGAAAAAGTACAGTTTTGTTTACCCGAAAATAAATTTAATTTATTTCCAGGAATGGGAGCCTATAGTTTACTGTATAGAAAATTAAACGCAATAGATGTCAATTCAATAATAAAAAGCGGAAGAATCTATAAAGCAAGATATTTACAATCATTAGGATTAATTGAAGAATTGGCCGAAAAAGGAACTGCTCTAGTATCTTTACATCTCTTTATTAAAAGAATAACCGAGAACTTCAATTTTGAATACCATCACATACAATGTAAGAAAAGTGTTTTTCCACTAGAAAAAGAAGAACTTTTGAAGGTTACAGATTTATGGGTAGAGGCATGTATGAAAATCAATACATTTGACCTTCGTAAAATGGAAATTCTCATAAATGCACAATCTAGAAAAGCTAAAGTAGAAATCTAAAATAGATTAACTTAAAATGGCTTCTTCTAGTACCAGATAAGGCTTTAATTCTAATTTTAATTGATGAATCCATTTTTCTAAACGTTCATCGCTTAATTGAGATTCGTTATCATGATCTAATGCGAGACCATAAAAATAATCTTCTTTTCCTTCTATGACAGCTACAGAATCTGTAAATCGGTATCCTTCGATGGGCCAATGCCCAATGATTTCTCCTCCATTTTCTAATACGACTTTGGCAAGTATCCCAATACCATCCACAAAGTATTCTCCATACCCGATTTGATCTCCCAAACCATAAATAGCCACTACTTTATCGGTAAAATCAATTTCTTTAAAATCATCAAAGAAAGTCTCCCAGTCACTTTGCAGATCACCATCATACCATGTTGATAATCCTAAAATTAGGATTTTAAATTGATCAAAATCTTCTTTAGATACATCATCAATTTCTCTTACATCTAACTCTTCACTATCCCAAAGAGAAACAAAATCTTTGGTAATATCATCAGTACATCCGGTATCTGATCCATAGAACAAGCCTATTTTCTTCATAATGGTTATCATTAAATATTTCTACAAAAATATATTATTTTTAATTATTCTAAATAAAAATAATACAATAAATTTGAATATCGAAATTTAATAGATATGTATATTTTAGATCCATTATATTGTAATAGTACTGGTGCCGCTTATACGGTAAAAAAAAATGAAGACGACGACGAAGCGCAACAAAAAATACAATTGCAAATAGGTGATATTGCTGTTTTGATGAATAATAAAGAAATAAAAACTTTTCTTACTGTTATTCGCTCTGCCCGAAAAGGATGTCAATGTGAGAATTGCGATAATCAAAACTCTTATAAAACCATAAAATGTAATACTCCTCAAGTAGAAATTAATTTTAAGTTAACTCCAGAAATTTTGGATGGATTAGAAGAATTAGTCTTAGGAGTTTTATTTCATAAAGAATATAAAGATATCCTAGAAAATAATAAGATAAGTTAGTAGGTCAATTTGTTAGGAAACATTAATATGAATAATTAAGTCGTTTTACCGTATGGTCTCTAATCCTCTTTGTCTGTATTTTTTAGGAGTAATACCCTCGAGTTTTTTAAAAGCTGCAGTAAAATGAGTTGAATTTTTATACCCTACTAATTCTGAAATCTCATATATTGGTTTTTTGCCGTGTTGTAATAGTTTTTTTGCTTTACTCATTCTCAAATTCAAAGCATACTCAAAGATTGTTGTACCAAAAACACGTTTAAATTCTTTTTTAAGTATAAAGTCATTGAGCCCAACCATACGGGTTAATTCGTGAACAGAATATTGAATGGTTAAATCAGAGTTTATAATAAATTGGACTTCATATAACTTTTTAATTAGGTGGTTATCAGTGTTTAATATTTCAGTTTTAGAATTCTTTTGTATATCTAATTGTAGAGATAGTAGTTCTAGTACTTTTGATTCGAGAAATAAACGTTTTAATAGGCCTTGTCGAGTATCGGTTAATAGCTCTGCAAGTATTTCCTGAGTTTTGGTACATAGAGGTTTTGTAAACTCTTTATCCTGTTTTTCTAATTCATATTTTTCACGAATTCCATATGCCGAGTCGAGTTTATGTTTTTTGATAAAATCCAGACTCATTCTGATCTTAATCTCTTTAAAATATTTGTTTTTATGATATTTAATAGACCCAGAAGTTTGGGATATATATACGAGATAACTTTCCTGGCTTTCATAAATCAGATCATAATTTTTCTCATTAATTTTAATGATTTGTTCACCATCAATTAGGTAAGAAAGCTCTAGTGCATTTATCGCATACGTACCATGAATATCGAAATCCTTGTTTAAGGATACATCAAAAATTGCTATATGTAATCCATCAAAATGGATATACTCTATATAACCATCTCCATATTCAGGTAGGAATTGAAATTTTTTTGTAAGTATACCACAGTGTTCCTGGGTATTAATTAGTTCTGTAACAGTAAGTAATGTGCATTTTTTTTGATTGTTTGAGTTTGTTGTTTTTGACGACTCTATATTGCGTCTTTTTTTATCCATAATGCGTCATTTTTCTCTTTCCCTAGATACTAATTTTGCAATTAAATTTATTTAGACCAAATATAAATAATAATATAAAGTCTAAACTAAATTGTTTAAAAAAAATTGTAATGTCAGTGATTATTTTAAGAAAAAACAGCGCTCTTTTTTTTCTGTTTTTATACGCAATGGTCTGTAACGCTCAGAGTAAGGTAACAGGCGTGGTTTTGGATCAGAATTCTAATCCGATTCCCGAAGCATCTATACAGGTTTTAGAACATCAAGATAGAGGGACTGTAAGTGATTTTGATGGTAACTTTAGTTTAGAAATACCTCCGGGATCCTATACTCTAAAAGCTAGTTTTGTAGGTTTTAAGAACTACATCAAGAAGATCGTAGTAGATAATTCAACAACTGCATCCTTAACAATTGTTCTACAAGAAGATATTAAGGAGTTAAGTGATGTGATTGTAAAAGCAAAATCTAACGCTCGAAATACAAGAGAAAAGGCATTTGAAGTTGAAGTTGTACAGACCAAAGGACTTAAAAATGTAAGTGTAGATGTCAACTCGATTTTAATGACTATTCCTGGTGTAAATGTAAGGCAGAGAGGTGGTTTAGGCTCTGGTTTTGACTTTTCATTAAACGGTTTATCTGGTAAGCAGGTTAAATTTTTTATCGATGGTATTCCTTTAGAAAATTTTGGGAGCTCATTATCGCTAAATAATTTCCCAGCAACTTTGGTAGAGAGAGCTGAGGTCTATAAAGGTGTTGTTCCTATATATTTAGGAGCAGATGCCTTGGGAGGAGCAGTAAATATTATTACAAACCAACGCAAGAATAATTTCCTGGATGTATCTTATGATACGGGGTCTTTTAATACGCATCGTGCTACAATAAATGGACAATATTATAGCAAAAAAGGCTTTGCTGTAAAAGTTTCTTCGTTTTATAATTATTCTGATAATGATTATAAGATAGATGGTATTGAAATAAGAGATGAACTGGGTAATGATACAGGAATCAGACGTGATAATGTAAGACGATTTCATGACGCATATAATTCACAAATGATCAGTGTTGAAACCGGTTTTGTAGATAAAAAATTTGCAGATAAATTACTGGTTGGGATTACCGCATCAGCCAATAAAAATGAGATTCAGCACCCTATTGATCCTCAGAACCCTTTTGGCGAAGTTTTTACAGAGAATGATGTAACTAAGGCTTTTGTCATTTATGAAAAAGCAAATCTACTCAAGGAAAAGTTAAAAGTAAAGTTATATGCTTCTATTGGTCAAAATAATGATAAGGTAGTAGATACTTCTGCACGAAAATATGATTGGTTTGGTAATTTTATAGAAAGGGGAGACCAAAACTTAGGAGAACTTGAATTTAGTAAAACTTTATTTGAATTTAAGGATAATACACATTTGATTAATGCTTTTGGAAGGTATAAGATCAATGACTGGAGCAAGTTCAATATTAATTTTACCAAGAATTATATTAAAAGAAGAGGTGAAGATCCTGCCAGGGTGGGAAGAATACCTTTTAATGACCCCCATATTATAGATAAAAATATATTTGGTGTATCCTATGATTTAGGCTTGTTTGATGATACCTGGAATACCACACTATTCGCTAAAGGATATTTATTAAACTCAGAAGGTATTATTGAAGATTCATTTACTACTGTAGAAGCAGATCGTTTTACAAAGATTGAGAATACATTCGAAGAACTGGGATACGGATTTGCATCGACCTATAAATTTTCTGATCACGTTCAGGTAAAAGGCTCGTTTGAGAAAACATTTAGAATTCCTGATGGCTATGAGGTATTTGGAGATGGGTTTCTATTGAAATCAAACCCCGAATTATTACCAGAAGAAAGCTATAATGCAAATCTTGGAGTTCTTTTAAATACAGATATTAATAAGTTCAAATTGCGTTTTGATACTAACGTTTTCCTTAGAGAATCAGAGAATTTTGTTGCAATTCGATCTGAAGGGATTTTTTCTAGATTTTATAATACTGCAGCAGCAAGAAGTACAGGGGTGGAAGGAGAAATTAGAACATTATATAATGATATTCTATTTCTGGATCTTAATGCAACCTATCAAAATATTATAGATCGTAATGTAGGAGGGAATTCTGGTGTTGATTTTCTAAAAAATCAACGAATTGCTAATATCCCATATCTATTTGGTAATGCCAGAATAGGATGTAATTTAAAAGATATTTTTTCTACAAACGATCAAGTAACATTCTCCTGGGGTTCTTACTACGTACACGATTATCCACTTACCTCTTTTGTAGAGGGAGATCCAAATGAGAGAGATATTATACCAGAACAACTGTCACATAATGTACAGCTAGGATACTCTTTTAAAAAGGGAACCTATAATATATCTGTACAGGCACGAAATATAACAGACGAGAAAGTGTATGACAATTTTGAAATACAACAGCCAGGAAGAGCTTTCTATGTAAAATTAAGATACTATTTAACAAACAAAAACTAGTAATAACTATAAAATCATATCATAATGAAAATAATAAATTGTATTAAATATTTGATGTTGCTAGCAGCAATATCAATACTAGCTACTTCTTGTAGTAGTGACGACGACGGAGGGCCTGTTATAGATCCAACCCCAACTTCTACTTCAAAATATGTAGTTGGTTTTCAGGCACTTCCTGTAGGGGACGCATCTCCGGTAGACTATATCTTAGAATTGCCATCATTGGCATCACTTACAACTGGTGAAATCTCTGTAGAAGGACAAGGAACACCACTAAAAGGTTGGAGGTTTTTTCATAACGTAAAAAATACAGTTTTTACTGCAGGATATTCTGATGATGACAAATGTATTGCCTATGGATTAGACAAAGACGGTAAATTAATAGAAAAAGGAAATTTTGCATTTCAATCAACTTTAGATAACTATTCAGCGATAGATGATAAAACACTATTGGCTGTAGAACTTACTTATAGTGGATTATCTGATAAGAGATTTCATATTATAAATGCAGAAACAGGTAAACTAGAAAAAATTGTTGAGCATCCTATTGATATTGATAAAGGAGATGGTACTGCAAAAAATCCAGGAACGATTCCTTGGGTAACAGGTATGGTTTTAAGAGACGGAAAACTGTTTGTTTCTTATCATAAATGGATGGCCGATGGTTCTTATGTGACACCAGATGTGAATAGAGCTTATGTTGCAGTTTTTAAATATCCCGAATTCGAATTAGAAAAAATAATTTATGATGATAGAACTAGTCCGATAGGAGTTAATGGGCATAGCACAGGGATCGAAAAAACAGAAAATGGAGATATTTATTCGTTTTCTACTTCAGCATTAAGTGCTGGTTTTACTTCTGCTACAAAACCTTCAGGTATTTTAAGAATAAAAAACGGAGCTACAGAATTTGATAAAAGTTATTTCTTTGATGTAGAATCTGCACCTAATGGAGGAAAATTATTCTGGATGGATTATGTGGGAGACGGTAAAGCAATCGCTAGAATAATTATAGACGATACTGTTGGGCCTTGGGGCGTATTTAAAGAAACAGGAGATTTTTTCAAGCTGGTTATTATTGATTTAGAAAATAAAACCGTTACCGATGTACAAGGAATGCCAACCCATGCAAACCGATATACATCACCGATGTATGTAGAAGATGGTAAAGCATACCTTAGTAGTTATGCAGGGACAGAAACACATGTGTATATTGTAGATCCTAAAACAGCTACAGCCACCAAAGGTGCTAAAGTACAAGGATTAGCACTTAAAGGAATTTTTAAAGTAACTAACTAATCTAATCTTTGTGAGAAGAAACACTCCTGAACAATTTGGTTTAGGAGTGTTTTACATTTTTAATCAAAGTATAAAGCAATAAGAAATGAGAAAAATAACAGGATTAGTAATTCTATTATTACTATGTACTACAAAAACTTTTGCACACTTCTTTTGGATAGAAACCAATCCTAATGGAATGATAAACCAAGAGCACGAAATACGTGTGTATTTTGGAGAATTTGCTAGCGGAGTAGCAGAAAAAACAGATGGTGAAGTATTTCAAAACGCACAACATTTTACACTTTGGGTTGTGGATCAACAAGGGAATAAGATAAAACTAGAGACCAAAGCAAAATCAGCTTATCATGTAGCTAATTTTACTCCAAAATCCGAAGGTACATATTCTATCGTTTTAGATAATAAGAAATATAAGGTTTTAGATTATACTCAATATGATTATGGTATTTTTAGACCACAATACCATTCGGTTGCTAAGGTAGAAGTAGGAAAAAATACGACACATAAAACGGTTGCCATAAATCCCGAAAGTATAGCGATAGTTGATCTTTCTACAACATCTAAACAGGCTAAACTTCAAATACTTTTTAAAGATAAACCTCTGGCAGAAGCAGAAGTTACAGTATTCATAAAAGAGGATTGGTCAAAAAAAGTAAAAACCGATAAGAACGGAATGATAACATTTGGTTTGCCTTTTGAAACCCGATATGTGATTGAAGCAACACACGAAGATAAACAACCAGGAACATATGATAGCGTAGCATATCAATTTACCTGGCATTGTGCAGTATATACTATCAATTAATTTATATTAGAAAAAGCTATGACCGAAAAAGAGTTGAAAGCAATAGCATCCCAATTAAGTTGCCCTAGTGGAGATTCTGGTCTGGAAATAGCAAAAAAAATGAATCAGTCTAATTTAGGGATGATCCTTAATACGATTGAGAGTTTAAAGCTCGAAAAAGAGAATCATGTTTTAGAATTAGGACATGGTAATGCTATTCATCTTACTGAAATTCTAAAGCAAGCAAACGACATATCGTATGTTGGTTTAGAAATATCAGAATCAATGAAATCTGAATCTGAGAAGCTCAACAAAAAGTTTGTGAAAAATAACCAATCTATATTTTCACTTTACGATGGGAATACGATTCCTTTTTTAGATCATTATTTTGATAAAATACTGTCGGTAAACACAATTTACTTTTGGGAAAAACCACTCTTTTTATTAGCAGAAATTTATAGAGTTTTAAAAAAAGATGGGGTGTGTTCTATAGCATTTGCTAGCATGGATTTCATGAAAACACTACCTTTTGTAGATTCAAGGTTTGAATTGTATGATGCTAATAAAGTCAAAACTTTGGCAAATAAAATACCATTCAGATCAATCGAAATTATTGATAAAATAGAAACTGTCGAAAGTAAATCGGGAGATATGGTGAATAGAGAATATACAATCGTAAAATTTACTAAGTAACTATATTAGCCGATGCAAAAAAAGAGAGAACATACTTGTATAAAGTATGTTCTCTTTATTGATAGATATATTTAGGGGCAATTTCGAGTCAAATTTTGTAAGGTATTCTTATACCTTAGGCAGCTAAAGCCGGAGTAGCCATTCCGTATACTTCTATTGTAGGTTCGGTAATTTCTTTAGAAAATGAAACCTGTAAAGATTGAAGTATATTATAGTTAAACCATATCGATAATAATCTGTAAGGAATTTCTAATGAATCTTTTAATCCTAATTTAGAATCTTCCATATGAACCCATCTTTTAAGAGGTTGTTCATAAATCTTATTCATAATTTCAGTTTTACCGAAGTGTTTTTTCATTTTTATAAACATTTCTACATCAAATAACCATCTGCTAAAGAAACTTTTGTTAAAAATCACAGGAACCAGGTCTGCTTTGAACACTTTGGCTCCACATTGTGTATCTTGAATAGATAATCCCAAAATGAATACAATAAGAATATTAATAAGTTTTGAAATCATTGCTCTAATACCATCTTTTTTGATATCATCTGAAGCGTTTTTAGCTCTCGATCCAAAAACAAAACTTAATCTTTTATTTGTTTTTAATGTTTTTAAAAGTCCGTCAAAATCTTCAAAATCTGTAGATAAATCAGCATCAATAAAACCAATAAATTCTATATCACCTCTACTGTGTAAGTATCTGGCACCTGCTCTTACTGCTGCAGCTTTTCCAGAATTTTTTTTGATATCAATAACACTTACTTTAAGAGGGTTGTGAGATTGAATCTTCTTTAATACTTCTACAGTGTTATCCTTACTTCCATCATTTACAAAACATAAGTGGAAATCGTTTTCCTTTTGTATAAAGTTTAAAAAAGCAGTTACATTTAATCTGTTTTCTTCGTTATAGCATGGTATGATAATTCCTGTTTTCATAATGGTAGTATTTTGAGGTTTATACTCCAAAAGTAGTCACGATTTGCGCTGTACGAGAAGGTATTTCGATGAGTAGAATATTGCTGTCGGTGAATGGTTTTTATCGAAAGACATACCATTCGTCTATAGCTATATTAGAATGCTGGGATTCTTGAAAACCAATGTTTTGAGGATTGTGAGATTACTTTGAAAAGGTTGTAGATTTCAATAGAAGTCTGATTTGTAGTCAATCAGAACCGTAAACTGCTAATTTTTAATTTGCATTCTTTTCAGACTTGTTCTAAACCGAAACCTTTATCGTATATTTAAATCGAAAACTATGGCGAGTCTTTATGGATAAAACCACAAATAAGTATTTGATAAGTGCATTACTCATCGGAGTGGTTTTTCATGGTACCACCATTTTTTTTACGCTAGAGTCTACATATGATGCATTAATTCATCTATTTTTTGGAAATCATTATGCCAATAATTGGTTCGAACCCTGGAACTATAGTTGGTATACGGGGTTTACAGTAATGGGATATCCACCATTAGTGCATCAAAGTATTGGATTGTTCTCTTATATTGGTGGGCTTAAATTTGGTTTGTTTACTGTAGCTATTATAGCTATCATTCTTTTTATTACAGGAATATATCGTTTTGCCTTAGTGCTTACCTCTAATAGAAAAGTTGCAGGATACACAGCTATACTTGCAGTGTTCTCTTCCGCTTTTATAGAAACACTACATATTTTTGGACAATTACCCAGTATTATAGGATTGTCTATCCTGTTGCATGCGTTACCCGAAATTTATCTATGGCTTAAAATCGGAAAATATAAATATTTATTAAATGCTTTGAGTCTAATAGCAGTTACAGTGACTTCTCATCATGTAACCCCAATTTTTGGAATGGTATTTTTCATTTTTCCGTTAATTGGTATGGTAATCATGGATGTTTCTAGAGAAAAGGTAGGTTCGTATAAAGAAATTAGGTTTTTACTGTTTTTACAAAGCTTTCTTTCACTTTTTAAAAGAATTGTAGGTTTTGGTTTTGGATCACTACTACTTATCATTGTTTGTATTCTTCCGTATTGGATTAATACTAAGAATAACCCAATTACTCAAGTCCCCATACCACATGGATCTAGAGATAATTTTCTCGAAGTCACTTCATCGGGATTAGTGTTCTTTTTGATACCGTGGGGCGTTTTGCTATTCTTATTACCCTATATATGGTATCGATTTTACAGTAAACGATATTTGTTTTTTGGATTATCGATAACGCTTTTAACGATATTAGGAACAGGGGGGACAACGCCAATCCCCAGAATGATGTTGGGAGACAATGCGTTTAATATTCTTACATTAGACAGGTTTACCCTATGGGCTTCTATTATGGCTTTACCCATGTTTGGCGAATTTGGTTATCGATTTATAGAAGGTGATTTAAAAGAAAAGATTCAAGAAAAATACGGAGGTGTCTATCATAGGATTTTGGGGGGGCTATTTACCGCAGTTCTTGTTTTTATGACACTTTTTACCATGAGTCTTGGGTATTTTAGACCTTCGCAGCCACAAAAAATCAAAATGTTACCCATCTTAAATTTTTTAAGCCAGGATCAACACGATCACTGGAGATACCTTCCTTTGGGGTTTGGAGATCAGATGGCGTGGCTTTCTGCTCAAACTAATGCAATGACGGTTGATGGCAATTATCACTCTGCAAGGAGATTACCCGAGCTAACGACCAGGGCAGTAGAACGACTAGAAAATTCAAAATTTAGAGGTGTAGAAGGCATTGGTTCTCTGCAACAATTTCTTACGGTTCCCGAGAAATATAATTTAAAATATGTGTTTTCTAACGATAAGTTTTATGACCCTATTTTGTATTTCTGTGGTTGGCAGAGGTTGCGGCAATTAGAAAATGGGATTATGGTTTGGGAAAAGTTAAATGTTCCTCCGCTATCCAGTATTTTACCCAAAGAGGATGTTCCTATGTTTCAAAAATTAATGTGGGGTTTGATTCCGATATGCACTGTATTACTAGCATTTATTATTAATGTACAGTTGATATGGATACACGCTTTAAAAGCTAAGCATAAGAGTTTTCCTGTATATTTTAAGTTTGGAGTACACTATAAGGAATTTCAAAAATCAGTTTTTAAAGCATCTTACCTATGGGGGTTCCTAATGTTAATTATTATAGGGTATGGTTCTTATTTGATATATATAAAAAATGTAAAACAAATAAGTCCCGTTAATGTAACAGAAGCATATTATGATGCATTAGATTTTAAAGAATTTAAAAGAGCATATTCTTATCTGGATCCAAAAAGTGATAAGACGGTCGATCAATATATGTTAGAGGTTGCCGTAACAGATGGTTTATTGAGTTCGTATGCCAAAATGGATGCAATTAATGTAAGTATTACTACTCAAACAGATAGTACTGCCAGAGTTAAAGCCATTACACATTGGATCACTCCATTAGAAATAATAGATAAAACATTCTATCATGAGTTGGTGAAATATCATAATAAGTGGTATGTAAAACCATTGCCATATGATTTAGATATTCCTCCTGATCAGTTGTTTGCAGAAAACATCACGGCTTTTTATAATCATGGAAGACGTAGAATTAGTTCAGAACAGACCTATCATGAAGATGTTCTTAAACAACCTGTATTAGAGGTACTATCAGCAAAAATTGTTGAATGTAGTGATCAATATAGCCTGATAGGCGAAATACAAAATGTTGATAATATACCAGCCGATGTTGTAATCACTGGTACATTGTATAATAGTAAAGATGAAAAGTTAGCTAGGTATAATGCCAAACACCAAATGAAACATAAATTAATGCCTAAGGAAATTACGAGTTTCCGTATTAATTTTGAAGGAATTGCCTGGATAAATAAAGAAGATCATAAACCAAAAACGTTTGACCCCGATCAGTTCACAGCAATGAAATTTGATGAAAAGCCTGCTAAATTTAATTTGCAATGTGCAGGAAATGTAACCACAGTAGATTTATATAAAGGCGTTGCCATAAATGAGCTTTCTATAAAAAATGATCATGTAGAAGGAGTCTTGTTTAACTCCGGGCTAGAAGAGGTTACCGTTCCTTTACTATTAGTTTCCTATTACAATAAAGATCATGAGCTAGTGTGGGTCGATCATCAATATTTACCAGAAGGTATTCGCCCACAACGCAAACAATATTTTGATTATCAGTTATTGGATTTATCAGGCGTACAAACTATTAGTAAAGATTTGAAGAACGTTTTTGTAAATGGGTTATTAAATACTTTAATTAGTAATAAAGTAGTTCCTAGCAGAAAAGTTGAACACCAATCGGTACAATTTATACCAATAGAAGGAAAAGGATTTAGTTATATTAAGTTTGAAATTAATACCTATATCGGAGCACCAAACTAATGAAGCTAAAAAAGAAACATATCATTCTATTGTTTTTGGGAGCATTAATTTGTGCTATAAGTATTGCTTTTACGACTGTTCTAAAAACACAAGATGGAATTTCTACAGTGTTAGTAACCAAAGAAAGAGTATTTGAAGCAGGAAATCCTATTGTGTTAGATTTTAAGCTTAATACATCTGTTCGAACTCAACTTTTTATACATTCCTCTTTTGGCAGCAATGTGATCGATCCCGATACACATGATACAGCTCGTTTTACCGTTCCAGAGTTTATGGCTAAGAAAAAAGGGTTAGTATCGTATACCTTACTTGGTGAGTCGGGGAGTTTATATGAAGGCGAAATACGTATTATATCTAATACCAAAACAAAAGTACATTTAGAATCCTATATAGGACCTCCTAGTATCATAGCGGGGGGAGAAGATTATACCATGCAAATTATCGTTCCTACAGATTCTTTTGATAATCCATTGCCGGATAGTACTGCAGTATTGATTAGGCATCAATTTTTAGATATAGAAAAAGAAAGGATATTACAGAGCAAAGATATGATCGGTTGGGCAAACATATTTTCTTATGATCAATCAGGGCGAATATTGTTGTTTTCGAAGGTTGGCGAAACAGTTTCTAAGGAATTTTCTGTTGAGGTATATCCTTCACTGCCACAAAATTTTGAGATTAGAAGTAATCGAAAACATGCATATGCAGATGGTAATCAAATTACCGAGATTATTACATCTATCATAAAGGATGAATATGGTAATATAGTAAGTGATGGTTCTCTTGTAAAATTTGTAATTAAAGATGAAAAAGGGCAGCTATTACATACACAGGGAAGTACAGTTAATGGTCAGGCAGTAGGTAAAATTTTGCATCCCGATCATAAAGATACGTGGCAGATTAAAGCCTATGTGCCGGGCATGGCAGAGAGCAATATACTAACCATAGCGTATACCCAGGTTTTGGATGATTTTGAAGTGAAATTTGACAACAATAATAGAGAGATTACTATTGGACCCCTGATAAGTTTTATGGAACAATTAATCCCCGACGGTACCATAGTAAAGATGGATATTTTTAAGGATAATCAAAAAATAGATACCAAAGTTAAAACTTCTTCACATGGGTTGGTTAGATTCCTGTTACAAGATGGGTTCTATGCTTCAGGAAATTACGATATGCAGATCAAAGCTTTAGGAATACAAAAAGAATTTAAGAATATAACACTAAAATGATGGGTTGGAATAGAAATATATATAGGTCATTCATCATTATTTCCTTTGTTGGAGTTATTATACTAATGCTTTTTGGTATCAGTCAGACATTATCCTATCTTACTACGGGAGCAGATCGAAGCTCGATGCTACATCTGGCTTTGCATAAAGAACAAGTGTATTTACCTAAATTAAAATGGAAAGATACTATCAATCCCGGGCGACCTATAGAAAAACAAACACTGCTAGAAATAGAACAAGATTACCTTAACGCATGGTATATACGTAATACAGCATATCAAACTAATACCCCAAAAGGAATAGACGATTATTATACCAAAAGTGCACGAAAACACATTTTTGCATCACTAATATCAAACAAAGAAAAAAATATTGCTATACATAGCACAACAACTACTCATAATGTAGCACTAGATTTTTATAGTGCAGATGGCCAATTAGCAGTTATAACAGATACTGGTGTAAAAGAATATCAAAGGGTTTATCATGATCATGAACTGTTATTAGAAACAAAATTACAATCTGACTATCAAGTATTGTTAATGCTAGAAGACGGTTTTTGGCGAATACGCCATATGGTAAAAGAAAAAAATCATTCACCAGATCCAGTAACACAAACCAATAGGTCGGTTAAAGTTATGGGAAACAAAATATTTGTTGAAGATGAAGAATACCAGATCAAAGGGATTAATTATTACCCACAGAAAACACCATGGGATATGTTTGGTGATGATTATGATATTAATGTGATTGCTACAGATTTCGATATTATTAAGAACGCAGGCTTAAATACGATACGAATTTTTATACCCTATGAAGTTTTTGGCAAAGCTAAAGTAGAAGCTGAAAAATTAGAAAAACTTAAACAAGTATTAGATAAAGCAGAAGCCAAAAACCTTAAAGTTATTGTTACACTATTTGACTTTTATGGAGATTACTCTGTATTGGATTGGACATTAACTCATCGTCATGCAGAACAAATTGTAAGTGTTTTTACAAATCATAATGCTATCCTTGCCTGGGATATAAAGAACGAACCTAATCTGGATTTTGATACCAGAGGAAAAGAAAATGTATTGGCCTGGCTAAAAGAAATGATCTACCAGATCAAACAATTTGACCCTAATCATTTGGTAACAATCGGGTGGTCTGATACAGCATCTGCTGACTTACTACAAAATGAAGTAGATATTATTTCTTTTCATTATTATCTGGATATCGATACCTTTTCTGAAGCGTATACTGCAATGAGAGCAAAAATTGAGAAACCTATGGTTTTACAAGAATTTGGATTATCCTCTAATAGAGGGTTTTGGAGCCCTTTCGGTCCCTCAGAAAAAGGGCAAGCTAATTATTATAAACAATTTCAAGAGATTATTAAGCAAGATAATATCCATTATCTCTCCTGGACCTTATATGATTTTGATGAGGTGCCTAGTACTGTGGTAGGCAAGCTGCCCTGGCGAAAACATAAGCAAAAACACTTTGGATTTATAGATCGTGATGGCAACAAGAAACCTGCTTTTGAGTACATAAATAAATAAAAAAACACTTGTATCTCGTACAAGTGTTTTTACAGTTATGACAAATCATTAAGTTTGGGGCAATCCTGCCAGTATATCGGCAGAAGTATTTTTATAAAGAAGCCCCTTTGTATGTCTTTTCAATTTTGCGTGCTTTACTTTTTTTGATAGCATTAAACTGCTCTAAATACATTGCTGTGATTTTACTCATTGGTAGGGCAGTTGCTGCCTTATAATTTGCTTGCCCCAAAGCAGTGCGATATGCAGGATCCAATACTATTTTTTCTATTGCATCAGCCAGACTGTCTACACTTTCTGGATTAAAGAACTCCCCCTGGTAGCCTTCGTCTTTTACTAATAAACTTAGATCTCCCAAATCTGGCATAACCACTGCTTTGCCGTAACTTCCTGCCTGATGTAATACTCCAGAACTTCCTGTTGTAGAGGTATAAGGAAATACGACCATTGCACTTTCTGCAAAGATTCGAGGTACATCTGCTTCTTCTACATAACCGGTAAAAGTGAGTTGAGGTACATCTGCATATTTTTCTTTCATCGATTGCAAATACCCAATAACATTAGGATTGTCTGTTCCGGCAATTACAATCTCTAAATCAATATTTGTTCTGGATCGTATTTTTTCTATCGCTTCAATCATAATTTCTACTTTCTTGTAGGTGCCAAATTTACCAAAAGTCATAATCTGCAGTGGGCCTTCGGGAAGCGTGTATTTTGGTTCTTCAGGTAACTCAAACGTCCCATGAGGAATCTGTACTACATTTTCGGTTTTATATTTTGCTTTTAAGATGTGAACATACTTGTCAATGGTAACAGCAACAATATCGGCAGATAAAATAAACCGGGTGAGTGTTGTTCCTATAACATTATAGATTTTTTGTAAAACTTTATTTTTTGTAAACCCAGAGCTTTCAAGATCTACTTGCTCCATAATATTATGTAATAGAACTATTGTGGGTATGTTGTTAAAGACACAACGTTTGGGTAATAATAAACCAAGCGCTGCAGCTATTTTTTTGTCACCAAATTTCATAAACTGAAGATTGAACAATACTGCATCTGGACGCGTTTGTTTAATAGCTTTCATAACAGAGAAGATATTACTATAACTATTAAATTTCCAACATTGTTTAACGACTACATTACATCCTTGTTCTTCAAAAACGGTATCGGCATCTTTGGGAGATACATCGGTTAATAAAACAAGCTCAGATACCTCGGCATGTTGTCTAAAATGTTTTACCAGGTGGTATGCATATTCATTTAAAGTCACCTTACTAGGCGGATACGCCGTTACAATTGCTAATTTCATCTGTTGAATTTTGTATTCTTTTTTAGAAACAGACAGAGACGAATTAAAATCGAGTAGAAATCTTGTTGGTTAACAGGTTTCAAGATTTTAGGACGAATGGGGTACGTCTTTACTTTTTTAATATAATAAACTACAATTTATAATAACCTGACAACAAAAACAACTGAAACATAAGAAGAATAACTATAATGTTGTCGATTAGAAAGAGTTTTGTGTGTGTTACAGATACAAAACTTATATAACTAGAGGTTAGTAATTTTCTCTAAAAATATGATCTGCTTTATTTTTTTTGAAAGCGTTTGCTATTACATTATTTTCTTTTCCTAAAACAAAAAGTATTTTACTTCTTCTATTGGCTTTTGCATAGATTTCTTTTAAAACTTTTATTGCTTTTTTGTCGATTTTTTTTACTTTTTTTAAAGACATGACTACTTCTTCATAATGATCTAATAAGTAGTTAAAATGATCTTTTACTAATTCTGTATTATCCAAAGTAAAGTTTCCTACGATTTCAAATGTTCCTGAGGTATTTATTATTTGTAGTTTCATGATATTTTATATTTGGGGGTTATGTTTTATACGAAATCACTTCTTAGTATGTAACTTACTTTACCAAAAGCATTACTTATTTTTTTGTTTTCTTTTCCAATGATGTAAAAAATCTTGTTACTTTCCATAGCACTTCTAAATAATTTGGTCAATACTCTAACACCTGAAGCATCAATTTTTTTAACCTTATCAATACACAATATCACTTTATCAGAATTGAATAATAACTTCTCAAAATGATGCTGTAGCGATTTGGTATTTTCTGCCACAATACTTCCTTTAATTTCAAAAATCCCTTGGTTTTTAGTAATTTGTAAAGCCATAACTTCTTGTTTTGTAGGTTGTTATTATTTCAAAGATGGATCATTTTTTTTGCATCTCTACGCTAAATCTGTTGAGTTGCAAGTATCCTTCGATGAATTGATTTAATTGTTCGTTGAGCCTTTTTTAGATATCTTCTGATAGCTTAAAAAAAAGAAGACCTGAAATATGAGAAGAATAGCCATTGCTATTATTTGCATAATAACAATATCAGATAATGTGTCGTGAAAGAATATGATAAGTACCACTTGCGAAACCCCAAGTAACGCCGATAATACAACTGGTATATATTGATCTAAGGATAAAAAATAATAGGCAAAAATGTTAGAAATAGCAAAAAGCGAAGTTGCGATTGCATATTTCCACAGTAGTGGCGCAACACTTAAATATTCTGAGCCAAACATGATATTGATCACGAATTCGGGAAATAGGTAACACCCCAGAACAATTGAAGCCGAAAGCAATGTGATATAGAACACATACTTAAACAAGATAGGAGCATGAGATTCTCCTTCTTTTTGTTTTTCTACCACTTTGGGTAATAGTAACATTACAAACATCCAGGCAACAAAATAAACGACTCTGCCAATCAATGCTAAGGATGCATATAGACCTGCCTCATAAGTTTCAAAATAATGTTTAACCATCAGGATGTCACTATTGTTGATTATGATTTGAGTAAGCTCATAGAAAGCTGTTAGTAAGAAAAACTTAATGATATATTTAGATTCTGCAGATGGTAGTTTATGTTTTTTTGTGATCTCTATATCTTGAGAACGAAAGGGTAGCAACCCAAACAAAAAAGAAATTGCAATACCCAAAGCAACTAAAATAGAAGATTGTAAACCTAAGGTGTAAATTAAAATAAGAGTAATAACCAATCTGCTTAGCATCTCTCCCTGGTAGGTAATTGCAAGGCTGTCAAACTTTTTACTGCCCTGAAACACTCCTCTGTTAACACTCATTATAAAATAAATAGGGACACCAATCCCAAAAATGGTAAACATAGCAGAAGATTGAGTATTAAAAAGTAACTGAAGTTGTTTGGAAAAAATAACTAAGAGTGCACCAAAGACAACCCCGATACTACTTGAATATTTATAAATAATATTAATAAAACTTTTAAATATTGAATCCTCAAAAAGAACAGAGAATTTGGCGGTAGATAGCTGAAATGTCATCGCTATAAACGATAAAACCAAAAGAAAAGTAATTAATAATGCTGCATCTGCAAATTGTTCGGGACCTAAGATTCTTCCTAATATCAGGTTATATAGATAGTTTCCTCCATTAACAATGATAACGCTGATCATAAATTTTTGTTCAGCACTCAATTTTTTTAAAGCAGTATTAAGAATCATATTCATAAAGTTAGTTTTTAATTTTCCAACCTTTACATTTTATTCTAAAAAAAATCTCTTTTTTATAAAGCCACTATACCACCTGTTTTTTTAGGTAGTATAGTGGTTTTTATTAACTATTGCTATTGTATTAAAAAACTTCCCTCGTATCTTTTCTTAAAGTCATCTCCTCTAATAATATACTTATACACTCCTTGCTGTAAATTCTTGGCAGTAAACGTAAAAGTATCCGATGGGGCTGCTACACTTCCTAACTCTTCTTTTTGTACAACTCTACCCAGCATATCGATTACAGAAATTGTAATTTTTTGATTTACTGTAGGCATTTTGATCGTTGTTTGTGTCCTGAATGGGTTAGGAGAATTATGTATAACAGTATTATTATCTGTGGTTAGCGCAATGTCCTCGATATCATCATTATTAATAATTGTAGCATCACTATCTTCCTCATCGGTAGTGTCATCGGTATTTTCTTTCTCCTTGGTAAAAGCAAGTTTAGCAACTTCTAGATTAAAAAGAACAAAGCTTTGGTAATCACCCTGAATAGAAAATACCACACTTCTTAACTCATCGATAGAAACACTTTGTTTTGCTTTACTCGAAAACTCTGAAAAAGGAATGGTATATGTTTCTTTTGTATCACTTGCTTTTATGGTATATCTAAGTCTGTCATTCCAGTTTACAAGATCTTTGGTTACTAAAATTACTTCTACATCTCTATCTGTATATAATTCAAACTCAACTGCATCATACTCAGAAACATTTAGGGTTAGATCACCACCAAGAATATTTCTAAACAAGTTCACGGTTTCTTTAAGGTTACCACTTACTTTGGCATCTCGTTCTACTTGATAATGCCCTTCTTGCGTGTCACTGTTTTTATTTTTTATGATTTCAAAATTAAATACAGTAGCTCCCTGCTCAAGAAAATCGATACCCCATGGACCATCTGCCAGGTATAATACATCTGCTGTATTGGGATTATCTCCCGTAATTGCAAATCCAATATCAAATAAGTATCCGGTTTCTACAGTAATAGTTTCTTGATATTTACCAGATAAGGATATCGTTTTGGTAATTAGTTCTTCTTTAGAAAGTTCGGTAATTCTTTTGTTTCCTCTGAAATTGAACTGACTTACTTCTGATTTATTTACAATATCCAGAACAAGTTTACCATCTCTATAAAATCCTTTTTGTACAAATACAGATGGGATATTATTGGGGATAAAAGTTTTACCTAATGATTTTTGTTCGATCAATTTATCGATAATCGTATTTGCGATAGTTGCTACCTGTGGGATAGAACCACCCCAAATCTGGAAGTTAAGGTAGTCGCCTTCTGGATATTGATCGATATTCCATAAGCTATATAATTCATTTTGAAACTCATCTATTCTTACAGAAAAATGTAAGGCTTGTTCAACTTCTCCGGTAACTCTTCTGATTTTGGTATTTACCAAAGTATGATTTCGAATCGTTAATGTTCTTATATCTTCTAATACAGAACCATTAAGTCTGTCACAGATCGTTTTAGAATGATCATAAACAGATCCTTTGGTTGCCATAGCCAGGGCAGCTCCAACTCTCTTATTTTGATTGTAGTAGTCTATCGAAAATACCGCTGTAGCATTGGTTATACCAATTAGATCGTCTGGGCTAGAAACAAAAGATGTTTCTGTTCCTGTAGCACCGGTTGTTGGGAAATAAATACTTAAATCTTGGTTATTACCAGACTTGTATGATTTTTGACCTGGAGCGAAACGTTTCTGTAATTTCTTTTGATTGTATACGTTGTTCGTTTTTGATCTTAAAAAATTTCTTTTGGCAATTAAACTAGCCAGGTCACCATTACTTTCTAATCCACCGTCGTTTCCAGAAGTTACAACACCTTCTTCTGTTAATTCTGGGATGTTTGTAGTTTTTAAGGAGGAGTATTGATCAGCTTTGATATGAAAAAGAACATCATTAAAATCGTGATCTGCTCCCGGATAATCTCTTCTAATATCTTCAAAACCAAGTACGATACTCTCATTTGCCGTATCAGCAAGCAAGATATTATGTGGTCGTAGGGCTTCATCACATTCTGGATTGTAATCAGGATTAGAATAGATTTGCCATAACCCAGAGTCTACGGTGCTACCATTCCAACCGTTTACAAGTAATACCCAGCCAATACCAGTATCTGCTGCAAAACTTCCTATGTTTACAGTGTTACCAGCATTTAATTCACCATTACTACCTGTTTTAGAAGCATTAGGAAATACAATAGTTATATCTTCTGGGCTAGGAGCCGCAGCAGAAGGACTATTGATATCATAGGTATAAAAACCTAGTGTATTTTTATAATTTGTGTTTTCACCAATAAAAGTTACAGAAACATTCGTTGTACTTTCAATAATAACATTGGTGTCATATCCCGAGTAGATATAATTCGGGTTAAGATTTGGTACAGAGTTTCCTTCTGGTAATGCGTTATCGATTCGTGTGAGATAATCAGAAGCGAGTGTTTCGTTTGTTCCCAGATAGTCTGGCGTTCCGTTACTATTGTATGTTCCTGGATATTGGTATCGCTGACCGATACTTAGTACAGGAAAACTGCTTGGAGTTTGGTTTCCGTTATCAGAATCAAATACAGTTTCTTTTAAATCAAAATTATCATCTAAGCCATCCTGATCAAAATCATTTCCTGCGGCAACTGTATCAGCAGTACCATCACTGTTAGTATCATACCCATCTACAGTATCCAAAGTTCCATCATTATTAGAATCGGTATCCATAAAGTCTGGATTATCAGTACCATCAGTATTTACATATCCTTGGGGAGTACCACCATGATCTGGATCAAAAGCATCGTCCATACCATCTCTATCCTGATCAGAACCAGAAAGGGTTACGAAACTTGCGCTGTTTTGCCCTTCGATAAGATCAATAATACCGTCTTGATCTGCATCAATATCGTATGGATCATAAATTAAGTCACCATCGGTATCGGTAGGGTAGAAGGCAACTCCGGTTTGATCAACGTCTACTATGTCTGCAATTCCATCAAGATCAGAATCCACAAAATTATCATCTTCAGAATTAAAAAAACCATCTCCATTGGTGTCATAACTTCCTAGTCCGGCTTCAACGATATCAAATATCCCATCGTTATCACTATCAAGATCCAATGCATTAGGAACTCCGTCACGATCAGTATCAAAAGCCAAAGACACTCCACTATTACAGGTGTTACCAAAATCCGGATCCAGGTAATTAAAAATTCCATCAGAGTCATCGTCTCCATATGGGTCTATTCCACCACCTTCTACAACATCAGGGATTCCGTCACCATCGGTATCTTTATCAAAAGGATCTAATACTTCATCTTTATCAGCGTCTATAGGAGATACTCCAACTGCACATTTAAAGCCATCATTAGAATTTGTTACTTCTGTATTGTTTAATAATGTAGCATAAGGAGTAGCAGACTCATAGTCATTTACTAAATACAATCCACCTTTATTACTAGATACATATAATCGGTTACTGGTGTCGGTATAACACGCACCAAATGTATGACTAGGTAAATCTGTAACAGACTTATAGCTAAAAGCAGGTGTAGCTGTTGTAAGATCCCATTTATACACATTTCCTTTGCTACCGCCATATAGATTACCATCTATAAATACGATATCTGCACAAGTACTTGGTGAAGCCTGATCAGATACTACAATCTCAAATGTAGGAGATGAAGAACCATCATAGCTTTGAAGATTGGTAATCTTATGAAAAGATTGTTTGTCGAGTGCGTTTTGAAAAACCCATAGATTTCCTTCGCTATCTACATCGGCAGCATAACCACCACCAAAAGAAACACCTCCGTTTTGGGCCACAGCGCCTAGATCTACTACCATGTCTGTTCCGATACGTAATAAATGCTTATCGCTATTTCTAATTGCATATAAAAAGTTATCTACAGGGTTATATCCTCCCGCATTGTACGCTGTATGCGTATGAAGAGGGTCTGAGTATGTTCCTGTTATCGGGTCGTATGATCGTAATGCTCCAGAAATTACCTGATAAAATTTTCCCTCGTTACAATCAAAAGATTGTTGGGCATACGTAATATTCGCTAGGAGAATTATCAAAAGGATAATGATCTTTTTCATAGTATATACTGGTCGTATGTATTAAAACTAATACAGACGTTTTTTTGATAGTTAAAATAGATTTTGAATTAAATTTTGCTAAAGAAGAAAAGTAGTTATCTTACCATATAGTAGTTTGTTTTAAGGTTGAAAATATCTGAGGCACTTTTGCTATTTGTTTTAATTTTGAAGTAGCTAAACCAAATCATTAATAGATTGATCGGGATAAGAAAAGAATCTTTTAATGTTATTTTAGAGCCTTCTACTTCAATCCAACTATCTAGTGGTTCTTCACTAATACAGTTTAACAGATCTTTTAACCCTACATGTTTTTTTAATCGAAGAAAGATTTCGATATCAAATAGCCATCTGCTTATAAATCGTTGGCTATATACATTTTCGATGATACTTTTCTTAAATACTTTTGCACCACACTGTGTATCTTTAATAGGAAGCTGAAGAATAAATCGGATAAAGAATCCAACAAAGTTTGATAAGAGCTTTCTAATTATATTTCTTTCAATATTGTTTGCTTCGGCTGCTTTTCTAGAACCAAAAACCATGGTTAGTTTTGGATCACTATTTAGTTTCTTTACTAAGTTGTCCATTTCTTCTAATGATGTAGAAAGGTCGGCATCAAGAAAAGCAATATTTTCTATAATGTCTATATCTGCCAGGTAGTTTGCTCCGGTTTGTACTGCGGTAGCCTTACCTTGGTTATGTTCGAGATCAAGTACTGCTATCCTTTGTGGATCAAACTCTTTGAGCTCGCACAACATTTTTAAAGTGTCATCAGAACTGCCGTCATTTACAAAACATAAGTGGTAGTTAGAATTTTTGCTTAAGAAATCGCAAAACTTTTTTTGATCCAGTCTATTATATTCATTATAGCATGGGATAATAATTCCGGTAATTTTCGTCATTTTTTTTAGATTTTGGGACATACTTCCGGGGTAGTAGAAGTATTGGTTTTTTAATACTGGTCTTTATTATTTTTTTAGACCTTAATCTTTTAAAACATGTTAAACATTCTTCTGGGGATTTTTGAAGACTATTTTACATTTTGACGAATTTACTGTAATCTCGAATTGATGCTAAGCGCTAGTTATCAACTCGTTGTAAAAGTAATACTGGTTTTTGAAATTTGGTTATGGTAAAACCACAAAATATTTACGCAAATGCCAAAAACAGTGTATTTCGTCGATTAATCGACATTTTTTACTGAAATTTTAACATTTTTTGATTTAAAAAAGAAGGTAAAATACTACAAATGTTAAAGAAAAAAATGATTTTTCGATTATTTTAATGTTAAAAAAAGGGGGTTTTTCCCCTGTTTTACTCCTTAATTATTTAAAATTATGTTAACGTCGATACATTTTTTGTTAAATGAATCCAGGGTAGAGATATTATTTTTATAAAACTTATTAAGTTTTTGACTGCTGTTTTTTTAGTTATTCTTACTTTAACGATGTTAATCAACTATTACACAAAATAATGCACCTAAAGTCATTTTTTATTAGCCTTATATTTTTGTTTTCATTTTCACTTCTATTTGCACAAGATATGCAAGAAGGGTTTACGTATTTAGAAACCGGTAAATATGATAAGGCAAAATCTTTTTTTGATAAAATTCTAAAACAATATCCCGATAACAAAACAGCACGTTTGTGTTACGGAAGAGCAGTGGGGTTACTAGGAGATTCGCAACAGGCGGTATCTATTTTTACAGGGCTAAAAAAAGAATATCCAGATGATTTCGAAATTAAACTAAATTATGCCGAATCACTACTCTGGAATAGCGAGTTTGCCAAAGCTGAAACGTTTTATGAAAAATTGATTAAAGAAGATAGTAAAAGCTTTCCTGCAGTATTGGGGTACGCAAATACACTTTCTAATCTCAAAAAATATGAAAATGCATTAAAGATGGTTAACAATGCATTACAATTACAAGAAGGAAATCCCAATGCTCTGTTATCGCGCAAATATATTCGTCTTGGGTATGCCAATACCATTGCACAAGACAAAAAATATGATGAGGCCATTGCATTATTAGATCAAAACCTAATTGATTTTCCTAATGATAAGGATACCCAGTTAAACAAAGCAAACCTGTATCTCATGACTAATGACTTAGATCATGCAGAAAAAGCATATACTGCTTTGGCAGTTAATCCTAAGGATAGTATTATATCGCTAAATGGCCTGGCTCTTGTAGCGCATAAAAGACATAAAGAGAAAAAAGCATTAACTATAGCTGGTATGGCGATGCATAAAGTAAAAAAGTTTAAAGAAGATAAAGAACTCTACTTATCTACACGAGAACGATATATACAAGCGCTATTATGGAACAGGAAATTTGCCGTAGCAAAAGAAGATATAGCCCGATTACAGCAGTTATATCCAGATCACCCAAGAGTACTGGCTTTACAGGCTACTCATGGGATGTATACCAGTAATTTTAAAACCAGTCTTCAAAAATACGATACGATATTAGAAAAAGATAAGGGATCTTTTGATGGTAATTTAGGAATAGCAAATGCATATAGAGCTGTGGGGGAGGATATGAAGTCCTATACATATGCCTTTAAAACATTAGAATACTACCCAAAGCAACAAGATGCAGAAAAATTGATAAAGACGTTAAAGAAATCACATACCCCATTTATCGAAGAGAAAACAGCGTTCACTTTTGATAACGGAGATAATGAAGCTGTAAATATTACAGTAAAGACCGAGATTCCTCTGTCTGCCAAATTCAAATCAGAGATTCAATACGATTATAGAACTACAAAAAATACAGTAACCAAAAATGAAGCCACTTCTCATGATTTTTGGCTGGGGGGAGTATATAAATTTAATGGAAAAGTTTCTCTACAATCCAAAATAGGAATCACTAATGCCGATGGATTTACAACCGAATATACAGAATTAGTTGCCGAGGCGATAGTAAAGACAAAACCTTTTAAACTTCAAAACTTAGATGTTGGATATAAAAGAGAGTTGCAAAATTTTAATGCAGATTTATTAAACCGGGAGATTGTAATGAACAATTACTTTTTGAATTATAACCTGGGGACCAATTTTAATTTGGGGTGGTATACCCAGTATATCTATACTTCTCAAACCGATGATAATAGCAGAAATCTACTTTTTACCTCTTTATACTATACGGTACTGCAACGACCTGTTTTAAAAGTAGGTATTAATTATCAATACCTTTCTTTTAAGAATCAAGTGCCTGTAATTTATTTTAGTCCTGCACGATTTAATTTAGGAGAGCTATTTGCAGAAGTGGTAAGTGACCCACAAAAAAAGTGGTTTTATAATGCAAGTGCAGCTTTGGGTCGACAATTTGTAGAAGACGACCCGGGTTCATCTACTTTTAGAGCAGAAGGAAAATTTGGATATCGGTTTTCAGAACGATTTAAAGCAGGTATATATGGCAAGTATAGTAATATTGCTTCGGCTACAGCAGCAGGTTTTGAATATAAAGAATTTGGTTTTAGGCTAAAATGGTACTTCTTACGTAAACCGATCTTTGATAAAAAGATTATGGAGTTAAAAAAATAGCACGGATCTGTACCTTAAATCTGCTGTCAAAGCTACGCAACTTCGCAAGAATTATAATTGATATCTATAGAAGCGCTCGCTAAAAAGTCCGAATTTTTTGAAATTCAAACATTTCGGACATTCAAAAAACATTTTGTTATTAGGTTTATACTATGCTTAGAAATGCAGGTTAAGCGTTCTATAAAAATGTGTAAACAAAAACAAATTGATTATGAACAATCTTAAAAATTTCAAGAAGTTAGATAGAAAAGAATTATCCAAAATCAATGGGGGAGGTGATGACAGACAACCAGAACCCGTTCCGTTTTTTTTATGCCCGCAATGTTATGTGCTAAATATAATGTATGCAGCAATGGCTATCCATTAATGGTAAAGAATAAGTATACTATATTCTTTAGATAAAAACAGTCACATTATTAAGTGACTGTTTTTTGTTATGGTATGTTTCACGGATTGCAAATCCGCGCCATCAGGGGCGGGGCACTAGTTTGACCTATTACTGACACTACCTTCAATCTACTCTTATTAAATACCAATCATTATTATATATTTTAATAACATCGGTTAGTTCAAAATTTAATTCATCATTTTTTAAGTCTTCATCTTTTATGCCGTGCGATTTTTCAAATAACAACGATTTGTATGAGGAGAAATAATTTTCATAATCGAAAACAGCGTTATTTTCTCCTAGTTTCATTTTCATTCCTAAAAATGGATTGTTAAAATCCTTTACTTGTTTCCCTTTATTGATTTCGATAACTGTATAATTGCAAATGTTTTGAATTTGATTACCTAATACTATTTGAAATAAAACTATTCCTAAGCCAATATAAGTAATTCTTTTTCTAATCTTAAAAGCAAAAAATGTTAGTGCGAATATTGCTATAATTGATAAATAGAAAGAGTTATTAACAAAAAAATCGTTTAATGATTCATTAAAATTTAATGGAAAATACCTAAGAAATGGTAGAATTATAATTATTACAACTATTTTTTTCATAATTAATTTGTCTTTTTTGGCCCCCGCTCCCGCTAGCGTCT